>NZ_JBCNGR010000027.1:0-13482 GCF_050481745.1 Paenibacillus algorifonticola
CCGGGTTTCTTTTGTTATGCGCCCACAATAATGCGGGGCAATTAGAGTTTCTCAATAACCTTGTCAACAAGGCCGTATTCACAAGCTTCTGCTGCGCTCATGAAATAGTCGCGATCGGTATCTTTCTCCACACGCTCAAGCGGCTGGCCTGTGCGCTCGGACAGGATGCCATTCAAGTGGTCGCGCATTTTGATAATACGGCGAGCGCGAATTTCGATATCGCTCGCCTGGCCTTCAGCGCCGCCCAGCGGCTGGTGAATCATAACCTCACTGTTCGGAAGCGCGTAACGCTTGCCTTTGGCGCCTGCTGCAAGCAGGAAAGCGCCCATCGATGCTGCCATACCTACACAAATGGTGGATACGTCAGGCTTGATGTATTGCATCGTATCATAGATAGCCATACCCGAGGTGATGGAACCGCCAGGGCTGTTAATGTAAAGGGAGATGTCTTTCTCAGGGTCATCTGCTGTCAGAAACAGCATCTGTGCGATGATGGAGTTGGCTACAACGTCATTGACGCCCGAGCCCAAGAAGATAATACGATCCTTCAATAACCGGGAATAGATGTCATAGGAGCGCTCTCCGCGATTAGTTTGCTCAATAACCATAGGGACGAAATTCATATCCTGTAAACCTCCTCCGAAAAATAACAAGATTGATATTGCCGTAACATCATAATAGCGGATGAAACGTTAAAAGTCAAAGATAGTCAGACAAATCAGATTTTTCTCTATCGCATGCCTTTTTGCAGCTGAAAAACGATATAAAAAAACCACCCTTTCATCAGGGTGGCCACATACTACGCTTCATAAACACGATTGCACGATGTATGTCATTATTGATAAATCAGAACGCGCCCGCTAGGAATCGAACCTAGATCTCAGGCTCCGGAGGCCTACGTCATATCCATTGGACCACGGGCGCATGTATAAAAGTAACAGCAAGATTTAGTATATGTTAAATGTGAATAGAAATCAAGCCAGCTATTAAAAATAAATTTGATAAAATCGTGTCAGTAAACGGTTTCAAATGAAATTGTTGACTTGAAATGTTAGATCAAGTTCGGTAAAATAGAGGTGGGACTTAAAATGAAAGTATGGGACGTTTTTGGTCCACCACTATGCATGAGTATTGGTTTCGCTTAACTTAGTACGGGTGGAGTGAATAATTAGAAGATGCGCCAGATGATTGAATTGCAGCAGCAGCTTCTGCCAGATTTGCTCGACGTGATGAGGAAGCGCTACAGGATACTGCACCAGGTTATGCTCTCTGATCTCATCGGCCGCAGAACGCTTGCGACAACGCTCGGCATGACGGAGAGGGTGCTGAGAGCAGAAACGGACTTTCTAAAGTCACAGGGCTTGCTTGAAATTCATGCTTCCGGCATGAGAATCAGCGAACCTGGAAAAGAATTGCTGCAACAGTTTGAACCTTTTGTGCAAACGATTTTCGGCTTAACGGAGCTTGAGGAGAAGATCAGAAGCTATTTTGGGCTGAGTCAGGTTGTTGTTGTGGCTGGCGATTCTGATGTATCCACGCAGACGAAGCGGGAGCTCGGCAGAGCAGGGGGACAGGTGCTGCGCAAAGCGATGGAGCAAGGCGACGTCATTGCCGTCACAGGCGGTACGACGACCGCTCAGGTAGCCAATCAGCTTTCAGCCGAAGCGCCGCTTAAAACCAATTGGTTCGTGCCTGCAAGAGGCGGACTTGGTGAAAGCGTCGATTACCAGGCGAATACGATTGCTTCCACCATGGCCAAGCGAACAGGTGCCAATTATCGGCTGCTTCACGTTCCTGATCATCTTGGTGAGGAAGCTTATGCTCCCATTATGCAGGAACCGAATATCCAGGACATTATAGAAGTGATCCGCAGGGCGCGTATTGTCGTGCACGGCATCGGAGACGCTATGGTGATGGCTCGACGCAGAAAGCTCGATGAGGCAACGATGCAGGGTATTGAAGCTGAAGGGGCGCTTGCTGAAGCGTACGGTTTTTATTTTGATCGCAGCGGGCAAGTGGTTCACAAGATGCCGACGGTAGGATTGCGGCTTGAGGATATTGTGAAGACTGAAGTAGTTATCGGGGTAGCCGGAGGCAAAAGCAAAGGCGAAGCGATCGCTGCAGTTATGCGTTTTGGACACAATGATGTGTTAGTTACCGATGAGGCAGCTGCATTAGAAATCATTGCAATTATTGAAGGCTCAGCTCCATAAAAATATAAGAATTTATAAGTTTTATTCTTATATCCGCTTAGAATTCTAAGGCAAAGCTCTTTGCTCGTTCTAGAAGGACGACGAAGTCGTTTTTGCTTGGCAAGTGATCTTGATGCTTCGCGCGCCGGGCGAGATAATGGCATCCGGCATGCGAAATGTCTTGAAATATATTTTTTATCCCAAAACACTCTAGGAGGAAACAACAATGGTTAAAGTAGGTATTAACGGATTTGGTCGTATTGGTCGTAACGTATTCCGCGCAGCTCTGAACAACGCTGATGTAGAAATCGTAGCAGTAAACGATTTGACAGACACAGCTACACTGGCTCACCTTTTGAAATATGATACAACTCACGGTACTCTTGATGCTACAGTTGAAGCTAAAGAAGGCGCGATCGTAGTTAACGGCCGCGAAATCAAAGTTTTCGCTGAGCGCAACCCTGAGAACCTGGCTTGGGCTTCTGTAGGCGCTGAAATCGTTGTTGAATCCACTGGTATTTTCACAGCTAAAGAAAAAGCTGAGCTTCACCTTAAAGGCGGCGCTAAAAAAGTTATCATCTCCGCTCCTGCTACTAACGAAGATATCACTGTCGTTATCGGCGTTAACGAAGACAAATACGATGCAGCTTCCCACACAATCATCTCCAACGCTTCTTGCACAACGAACTGTCTTGCTCCGTTTGCAAAAGTATTGAACGATAAATTCGGCATCGTTAAAGGTATGATGACAACGATCCACTCGTACACAAATGACCAATCCGTTCTGGATGTACCGCACAAAGACCTTCGTCGTGCTCGTGCAGCTGCTGAGAACATCATTCCTTCATCCACTGGCGCTGCTAAAGCAGTATCGCTTGTACTTCCTGAGCTGAAAGGCAAATTGAACGGTATGGCTATGCGTGTTCCTACACCTAACGTTTCCGTAACTGACCTGGTAGCTGAACTGAAAGTTAACGTAACAGTTGAAGAAGTTAATGCTGCTCTGAAAGAAGCTTCCGAAGGCGCACTTAAAGGCATCTTGAACTACAACGAGCTTCCGCTTGTTTCCAGCGACTACAACCATGACCCTGCTTCCTCCACAATCGACGGCTTGTCGACTATGGTTGTTGAAGGCAACATGGTAAAAGTTATTTCTTGGTACGACAACGAGTGGGGCTACTCGAACCGCGTAGTTGATCTCGCTGCTTATATCGCAAGCAAAGGTCTGTAAGAACAAGGGAAATATCCCCCACAATTACATGGAACGCTTTACGTCCCAGGCCGGTCTTGCACCGGCCCTTGGGATACGCTTAATCCGCGGCGCTCCCGGGGCATCGTATGCGATTCAAGCGAAACCTTAACAGGAGCGCGATTTTTGTCAACACGACAAAGCGCCGCTTCAGGTTCGCGAGCCTTCTGGCCGCGAGCCAAGAGGGAGCGTTCCTTCTTTTGATAAAGAGGGAACGCTTCTTTTGTTTGAATATAGAAAGTGTTAAGCTTTGCACGCTAATATCAGGAGGTTACATTCATGGCTAAAAAAAGTGTTCGTGACGTAGAAGTAGCAGGCAAACGGGTATTCGTACGCGTCGATTTCAATGTACCGCTCGAAGATGGTAAAATTACCGATGACAAGCGTATCCGTGAGACGCTTCCTACGATTAACTTCTTGATCGAAAAAGGCGCGAAGGTTATTTTGGCAAGCCACTTGGGCCGCCCGAACGGTGAAGTTGTAGAAGAGCTTCGCCACACAGCATCGGCAGCACGCCTGTCCGAGCTGCTTGGCAAACCGGTAGTAAAAGCAGACGAGTCGATCGGTGAAAATGTTAAAGCGCAAATCGCGGCTTTGAACGCTGGCGATGTATTGCTGCTTGAAAACGTACGTTTCCATGCGGGCGAAGAGAAAAACGATCCTGAGCTGGCGAAAGCTTTCGCTGAGCTTGCTGATCTTTACGTGAATGATGCTTTCGGAGCTGCGCACCGTGCTCACGCTTCGACTGAAGGCATTGCGCACCACCTGCCGGCTGTTTCCGGTCTATTGATGGAGAGAGAGCTTGATGTTCTTGGCAAAGCGCTGAACAACCCTGAGCGTCCTTTCACAGCAATCGTAGGCGGTTCGAAGGTTAAGGACAAAATCGACGTTATCAACAAAATGATTGAAATTGCCGACAACATCATTATCGGTGGCGGCTTGTCCTACACATTCTTCAAAGCACAAGGCCATGAAATCGGCAAATCGCTCGTTGATAACTCGAAGCTTGACCTGGCGCTTGAGTTCATCGAGAAAGCGAAAAAGTTGGGCAAAAACTTCCTCATTCCGGTTGATATCGTAGTAGCTGATGATTTCAGCAAAAACGCCAACACGCAAATCGTTGACGTTGACGGCATTCCAGCTGAATGGGAAGGCATCGACATCGGTCCTAAGACGCGTGAAATTTACGCAGAAACGATCAAAAACTCCAAGCTGATTGTTTGGAACGGACCAATGGGCGTATTCGAAATCGAGCCATTCTCCCATGGTACACAAGCAGTAGCGAAAGCATGTGCAGAAACAGCTGGCTACACCGTTATCGGTGGCGGCGACTCGGCTGCAGCGGCTGAGAAATTCGGTCTGGCTGACAAAATGGACCATATTTCCACTGGCGGCGGCGCTTCCCTGGAATTCATGGAAGGCAAAGTATTGCCTGGCGTTGAAGCACTTAACGATAAATAAGCAACCGATACAGTACAGGAGGGTATATATATGAGCAGAAAACCAATTATTGCAGGCAACTGGAAAATGTTCAAAACGGTTTCTGAAGCGGCTTCCTTCTTCGCAGACGTGAAAGGCAAAGCAGAGGTTGATGGCGTAGAGAGCGTGATCTGCGCGCCATTCACGGCACTTCCTTCTCTTGTTGAAGCAGCTAAAGGAACAACGATCGCGATTGGCGCACAAAATCTTCACTTCGAGGACAATGGCGCATTCACAGGTGAAATCAGCGGCGTGATGCTGAAAGACTTGGGCGTAAAATATGTCATTATCGGCCACTCCGAGCGTCGTGCTTATTTTGCTGAGACAGACGAAATCGTTAGCAAAAAAGTACATGCAGCATTCAAGCATGATCTGACTCCTATCGTATGTGTAGGCGAGAAGCTTGAAGAGCGCGAAGCTGGCGAAACGAAAAATGTGTGCAGCGTGCAAACGGTAGCGGCATTCCAAGGCTTGTCCGCAGCTCAAGCAGCTGAAGTCGTTGTTGCTTATGAGCCGATCTGGGCGATTGGCACTGGCAAATCTTCAACTTCTGAAGATGCACAGGACGTTATCGGTTATATCCGCAGCGTCATTGCAGGTCTTTATGACGATGCTACAGCAGCAGCGGTTCGTATCCAATACGGCGGCAGCGTTAAGCCTAACAATGTTGCTGAATATATGGGTCAGCAAGATATCGACGGCGCGCTTGTAGGCGGAGCTAGCCTTGAGCCTGCTTCCTATATCGCACTGATCGAGGGGGCCAAGTAAGATGGCTGCTCCAGTTGCATTAATTATTCTTGACGGCTTTGGTCTGCGCGATGACGTGACAGGCAATGCAGTTGCCCAAGCGAAAAAGCCTAACTACGACCGTTACTGGTCGACTTACCCTCATACGCAGCTGACCGCGAGCGGTGAAGCGGTAGGCTTGCCAGATGGACAAATGGGCAACTCCGAGGTTGGCCATTTGAACATCGGCGCAGGCCGCATCGTGTATCAGGATTTGACTCGCATTAGCAAGTCGATCCGCGATGGCGAGTTTTTCGACAACGAAACGCTGCTCGGCGCTGTGCGTCATGCAAAAGCAAATAGCAAGAAGCTACATCTTTACGGCCTGCTGTCTGATGGAGGCGTACACAGCCACATTGCGCATTTGTTTGCTCTGCTTGATCTGGCGAAGAAGGAAGGCCTGGAAGATGTTTATATCCATGCATTTCTTGATGGCCGCGATGTTGCCCCGGATAGCGCAAAAGGCTACATGGAACAGCTTCTCGCGAAGATCGAAGAGGTTGGCGTAGGCCATGTTGCAACGGTGCAGGGACGTTATTATGCGATGGACCGCGACAAACGCTGGGAGCGGGTAGAGAAGTCTTACCGCGCCATGGTGTATGGAGAAGGCCCGCAATATAACGATCCGCTCAAGGCGATAGTTGAATCGTACGAGAAATCCGTTTATGATGAATTTGTTATGCCAACGGTTATCGTGGGCGAAGATGGCAAACCGGTTGGTCTTGTCGAGTCGGAAGATGCGGTTATTTTCTTCAATTTCCGTCCTGACCGTGCGATTCAACTGGGACAAGTATTTACGAATGAAGATTTCCGCGGTTTTGAACGTGGGGAGCATGCTCCGAAAAATCTATATTTCGTATGCTTAACGCTGTTCAGCGAAACGATTGGCGGCTTTGTCGCTTATTCGCCGAAAAACCTTGATAATACGCTTGGTGAAGTGCTTGTGCAAAACGGCAAGAAGCAGCTTCGCATTGCGGAAACGGAAAAGTATCCGCATGTTACGTTCTTCTTCAGCGGCGGCCGCGATCATGAACTGCCGGGCGAGACTCGCGTTCTGATTAATTCGCCTAAAGTAGCGACTTATGATCTGCAACCAGAAATGAGCGCTTATGAGGTAGCGGCAGCTGCAGTCAGCGAGATTGAAGCAGATAAGCATGATGCGATTATCTTGAATTTTGCCAATCCCGATATGGTAGGTCATTCCGGCATGCTGGAGCCGACAATCAAAGCGGTGGAAGCAACGGATGCATGCTTGGGCCAAGTCGTTGAAGCTGTCCTTGCTAAAGGCGGCGTATGTATTATTACAGCTGACCATGGTAATGCCGATATGGTATTTGATGCAAATGGACGTCCTTTCACAGCGCACACAACCAACCCGGTGCCATGCATTGTGACGGTTGCTGGAGCAACGCTGCGTGAAGGCGGAATTTTGGCAGACCTTGCACCGACGGTGCTTGATTTGATGCAGCTTTCCAAGCCGGCAGAAATGACGGGCATTTCCCTGATTCAGAAGTAACAACTATCATTAAACTAAGAGGAGTGTTCAAACATGTCTATTATCGTTGACGTATATGCACGCGAAGTATTGGATTCCCGCGGTAATCCAACAGTAGAAGTAGAAGTATCCCTAGAGTCCGGCGGCCAAGGCCGCGCTATCGTTCCATCCGGCGCATCCACTGGCGCATACGAAGCGGTTGAGCTTCGTGATGGCGACAAAGGCCGTTACCTTGGTAAAGGCGTAGAAAAAGCAGTAGATAACGTTAATACGATTATCGCTCCTGAAATCATTGGTCTGGACGCTCTTGATCAAGTAGCTATCGACCGCAAAATGATCGAGCTTGACGGTACGCCGAACAAAGCAAAGCTGGGCGCTAATGCGATTCTTGCTGTATCGATGGCTGTAGCTCGCGCTGCTGCTGATGCACTGAACGTATCCCTGTACACTTACCTGGGCGGATTCAACGCTAAAGTTCTGCCAGTTCCAATGATGAACATCATCAACGGCGGCGAGCACGCGGACAACAACATCGACGTACAAGAGTTCATGGTTCTGCCAGTTGGCGCTCCAACGTTCAAAGAAGCTCTTCGTATCGGCGCTGAAATTTTCCACAGCCTGAAATCGGTTCTGAAAAACAAAGGCCTGAACACAGCTGTAGGCGACGAAGGCGGCTTTGCTCCTAACCTTGGTTCGAACGAAGAAGCAATCACTACAATCATTTCCGCTATCGAGAGTGCAGGCTACAAGCCAGGCGTTGACGTATTCCTCGGTATGGACGTAGCTTCGACTGAATTCTTCAAAGATGGCAAATACCACCTGGAAGGCGAAGGAAAATCCTTCACGCCTGCTGAATTCGTTGACCTGCTTGCTTCCTGGGTCGATAAATACCCAATCATCACAATCGAAGACGGCTGCTCCGAGGACGATTGGGATGGCTGGAAATTGCTTACTGAAAAATTGGGCGACAAAGTTCAACTCGTTGGTGACGACCTGTTCGTTACAAACACGGAGCGTCTGTCCGACGGTATCGACAAAGGCGTGGGCAACTCAATCCTGGTTAAAGTTAACCAAATCGGTTCCCTTACTGAAACTTTCGACGCAATCGAAATGGCGAAACGCGCTGGTTACACAGCGGTTATCTCCCACCGTTCCGGCGAAAGCGAAGACAGCACAATCGCTGACATCGCAGTTGCAACAAACGCTGGCCAAATCAAAACAGGTGCTCCATCCCGTACGGACCGCGTAGCGAAGTACAACCAATTGCTTCGTATCGAGGACCAACTGGGTGCTACAGCTCAATACGCTGGTAAATCCGCATTCTACAATCTCAAAAACTTTAAATAAGCTTAAACCAATGACAGCTTGCTCATTTTGATCGGCCAGTACCTTGGCCTTTTCTAAATGAGCAAGTATCCATGCGAATAAGCTTTTATGCACTTATGTACTTAAAAAATCCCTGCCCACAAATATTGTGGAGCAGGGATTTTTGGTATGTAAAAAGGGTGTGGAGGGCTGATGAAAAGGCAAGTGGAGTAAAAGGGCCCAGGTGGAGAAGCGGAGCGTTCGCATTTGTCTTTGGAAATCTACTGCTAAAGCAGTTATTGTTCAAAGATTTCCAAAGGCAACAGCGATCGAATCCCAACCCTTTTACGCAGCGCAGATCCTGTTCATCAGCCTTCCACTATCGCCGTACCGTCTTACGACCAACAGCCAACTCCACACGATGCACAATAATGTAGACAACCAACAAACCAATAGCAAGCAATAATGAGCCTTCCGAATACTGCTGAAACAGCCGAACCGACCAGCCATCATCCCCTATAATCCAATAAGCAATAAAATTAGAAACGGCAATACCATCCTCCAATGAGGGAATCAGACTGTACAAATAATTTTGTGAAAGACCTATTGCAGCTATGAGCGTTAGGATGACGGAAATGAAGACACCTTTGGAGTAAATGTATAAGGCGCCCGCTTTTTTGAGAACAATCATGGTTAGGATAATCCCGGCTAAACAAATGATAATAAACATAGCAGTATCCCCCTCTGCATAAGTAGTGCGCGAATCCATGCACGTTTTTTGAAATATAGGAAAGGAAATGATTTCGCCATCCTTTCTCTATATTTCCCGGACTGAAATGCGCTGTGCCGCCAGAGAACGGCGACAGCCGTTTCACCTTGGTTACCTCTAATGACGAGCCTATTTTATAAATGGTTGCTGGATTTGAGCAGAAAAGGAGGTGTTATTTTATGGATAAACAAGTGCTGAGCCTGCAAATGTACTCATTGCGGGATATTACAGAAAGCGATCTATTGGGATCGCTGGACAAAGTAGCGGAGATCGGCTATAAGGCGGTCGAATTCGGGGGGTATTTTCATGCGCCGGCAAGAAGGCTGAAAGAACGTTTGGAATCACTGGGGCTTGTGGCGCCGTCCGCTCATATACCGCTTAATTTTGAAAATTTTAAAAAAATTCCTTCAGACTTCGAGAAGCAGGTTGAATATGCGAATGAGCTGGGGCTGCTATATATGGTTGTGCCATGGGTTCCTGTACCTGAGGTGCCGAAAATGGACGATATAAAATATTTGGCAGAAATTCTGGAACGATGTGCTTGGCAAGCGAAGCAGCAGGGCATTAAGCTATGCCTGCATAACCACGATGCGGATTGGAAAAAGGTTGAAGGCAAGCCGCTATATGTCCACCTGCTGGAGCTTGTACCCAGTGATTTAATGGAAGCAGAGCTGGATTTAGGCTGGATTTACATGGCGGGTTATGATCCTGCTGAATATGTGAGGTATTATTCGGATCGGCTGCCGCTCGTCCATTTTAAAGATTTTCAGGAGGGGCGCAAGGATACAGAGCTTGGGAGAGGAGATGTCGGCTATACCGAGCTGTATGAGGTGGTCAAGCAATCGGGAGTAAAATATATCATTATTGAGCAGCAGCAGTTTACGGAAACGTCGCTGAAAAGCGCAGAGATGAGCTTTCATTTTATGCAAAGGCTTATGCAAGGTCCGCAGCCAGTCAAGGGATAGCCGTAGCAGGAAATGTTAGGGTTAAACAGCAAAGTGTTGTTTTCAGTAAAACGCTGTGATACAATCAATTTATATGTTTTAATGGAGCTCCTATGCTGGAGGTGGATTGAATGGATATAGCTTTGAAAATTTTACTGGTTATTTTTTCGGTTGGCCTGATTGCAGTCGTATTGCTGCAAAAAGGTAAAAGCGCGGGATTGTCCGGAGCTATTAGTGGTGGCGCTGAGCATTTGTTCGGCAAACAGAAAGCGCGTGGCTTGGATTTGTTCCTGCAGCGTTTGACGATTGCACTGGCTGTTGGATTTTTCGTCCTGTCGCTCATTGTTGCTTACGTCGTACAACAGTAATATTCTGTCTTGGTTGTGAAAAGTGGGGGAGCTTCCTCCACTTTTTTTGTTTTTTCGTTGTTTCGCGGATGCGATTGGGTAATTTCGTGTATACTAAATGATATATAATAATCTATCAACCGGTTGCAAGTGCTGATAGAATGGCCTCCGGTATATGAGGTGACGAGGAAACTAATGACACAAGAGCAGGAATTGCTTGATTTTATGCGGGAGACCGCTTATAAACCGATGACTTATCAGGAGCTGGAGCAGCATTTCGGCGTGATGGAGGCTGCTGATTTTAAAGCTTTTTTACAGCTGCTTACCCACCTGGAGGATAGCGGAAAAATCCTTCGTACGAGCAATGACCGTTACGGCGTTCCGGAACGGATGAATTTGCTGCGCGGAAAATTGCAGGTGCATGCGAAAGGCTTCGCGTTCCTGCTGCCTGACGACAAAGAGCATCCTGACATTTATATTCATGCTAATGACCAGCTCAGCGCGATGAACGGCGACATTGTTCTAGCGCGTGTGACGTCCAAGAGCCAAGCAGGAGGCCGCCTTGAGGGCGAGGTTGTCCGCATTGTGCAGAGAGCGGTTACACAGGTAGTCGGCACTTTCGAAAGTCATGAAGTGTATGCCTTTGTTGTGCCGGATGACAAACGGATTAACCGTGACATTTTCATCGCCAAAAATGAATTTAAAGGCGCCGTATCCGGTCAAAAGGTTGTCGTCCGCATTGTGACCTATCCGGAAGGCCGTTCAGCGGCACAAGGAGAAATTATAGAAATTCTCGGGCATAAGGATGATCCGGGCATCGATATTTTATCGATTATCCGCAAGCATCAGCTGCCGGAAGGCTTTCCGGAAGAGGTGGATGCAGAGGCGGAAGCAGCGCCGGATTCCATAACGGAGGAAGAAATTATTCAGCAGGGACGTCGTGACCTGAGGGATGAGGTCATCGTAACGATTGATGGCGAGGATGCCAAGGATCTCGATGACGCCGTACATGTGAAGGTGCTGGATAACGGTAATTATTTGTTGGGCGTCCATATCGCGGACGTGGGCTATTATGTGCGTGAAAACTCCGAGCTGGATCAGGAAGCTTTCCGCAGAGGCTGCAGCGTTTATTTGGTGGACCGGGTTATTCCCATGCTGCCGCATCGCTTGTCGAACGGCATTTGCTCGCTCAATCCACAGGTGGATCGGCTGACGCTTTCCTGCGAGATGGAGTTTGATGCCAAAACGCTGAAACGTGTGCGCCATGATGTGTTTACGAGTGTGATTCGGACGAAGGAGCGCATGACGTATACGAATGTGCGCAAGCTGCTCACTGCAAACGAAGAGGAGCCGCAGACCGAGCTGAAGGAGCGCTACGCCGATTTGCTGGATATGTTCACGCTAATGGAGCAGCTGGCGATGAAGCTTCGCAAGCAGCGGATGAAGCGGGGCGCGATTGATTTTGATTTTCAGGAATCGAAGGTCATCGTAGATGAGCAGGGCAAGGCTGTCGATATTGTGAAAAGGGATCGTTCCGTCGCGGAGCAGATCATTGAGGAATTTATGCTTGTAGCTAATGAGACGGTTGCCGAGCATTTTCACTGGCTGCGCGTACCTTTCCTATATCGGATTCATGAGGACCCGGATCAGGAGAAGCTGATGCATTTCATGCAGTTTGCCGCTAACTTCGGTTATGTGGTGAAGGGCAAAGGCAACTCGGTCCATCCGCGTGCGCTGCAAATGCTATTGGAGGAAATCAAAGGCGCGAAGGAAGAAACGGTTATTTCCACTGTGATGCTTCGCTCGATGAAGCAGGCGAAATATGATGCGCAAAGCTTGGGACATTTCGGGCTGGCCGCGGAATTTTATTCGCATTTCACTTCGCCTATTCGCCGGTATCCGGATTTGGTGATTCACCGCGTCATTCGTGAGGTGCTGGAAGGCGGCGGAGCGCTCAGCGAGAAGCGCAATGAGGCGCTGACTGCCCGCATGCCGGATATTGCGCAGCATTCGTCTGAGCGCGAGCGAGTAGCTGCTGATGCGGAGCGTGACACCGAGCAGATGAAAAAATGCGAATTCATGCTGGATAAAATCGGCGAGGAATTCGATGGCATCATCAGCAGCGTTACGAGCTTTGGGATGTTTGTCGAGCTGGATAATACAGTGGAGGGGCTTATTCGTCTGAGCGATTTGACGGATGATTATTATCACTTCCAAGAGCAGCATATGGTGCTCATCGGCGAACGGACCTCCAAGGTATACCGGATTGGCGATGAGGTGAAAATCCGCATTGGCAATGTGAATATGAATGACCATACGATTGATTTTGAAATGGTCGATATGAAGCCTCGCAGCGGTTTTAAAGGTATCGCTGATGCCGGGTTCGGCGCTTCGCGCGGCGGTCGTGGGCGCAGTGGCGGCTTTAACAAAGGCGGACGCAGCAGCGGTGTCGGTGCGGGCACCAGCACTAGAGCGAAGGGCGATAGTACCGCTGCTGGCAGCAAAGGCGCAAATGGCGGCTACGGTGGCTTTAAAGGCAAGGGCGGCAAAGCGGGCGATGGAGCGCAAGGCTCTGGAGCAGGCAACGCAGGGAGAGGCGCTAGAGCTGGGAATGAAGGGCATGGCGCAAGAGCTGGGAAAAGCGGTAAAGCAGCGAACAGCGGTAGAACAAGGGATGGCGGCCAGCAAAGTAGCGGCTTGGCCGGAAATGGACAGAACCCGTGGCAGCAGGATGGTGCTGCTGTTGGGGCGCGTCGACGCGGCAAGCGTGACGACCTTGGTGCGGGGCAGCGGCCGGGTGGCGATGATACCGCGCCGGGGTTGTCGGACGCGCTAAGCCGTCCGGCAGGAGAGAGCCAGCGCCAGGATGGCGGCGCTGGTGAGGAGCAGCTGTGGTGGAACTCAGCTGCTCAGGCC
>NZ_JBCNGR010000028.1:0-59276 GCF_050481745.1 Paenibacillus algorifonticola
GCCGGCCAAGGCGCGAAGCGCCAGCGCAAGGGCGCTGGGCGCGGAGCTGCGCCAGGCGCAAGCGGCGGCGGGAACGCGCCGCGCCGCGGGCGCAAGGGCGACGCTGGCGGCAGCTTTGCGCCGGCGGAGCAAACGCAGCGGATCGTGCGGGCGGAGCCGCAGGATCGAGGCGAAGGGCGCGGCGGCGAAGGCGCGCCGCGCACGGATATGTGGGGGCTGCCGATTAGAGGAGGCAGCCGTCGCAGTGATGACGGCGAGCGAAGCGGCGGAGTCGGCCGTGTTTTTGAAGGCGGCAAGCGGCGCAAGGCGGCTCAGTCAGGCTCAGCGCCAAGCGGTGCAAGCTCTAATGAGCAGGCTTCGTCAGATGCTGCTGGAGCAGGCGGAGATGCGGCTAAGAGGAAGCGCAAGAAGAAAAACGGAGGCGGCAATTCAACGGCAGCTTTTGTTAGAAAAAAACGTAAATAAAACAAAATAGTTGTAAAGTCCCTTGCATCAGCGCTGTCCCTCATACAGAGGCTTAGCAGCGCTGGTACAGCGGGCCAAGCTTTAGAAATTATTTAAGCTTGTCGCTTGCTTTTTGAATATGGGTATAGTACACTCAAAGCAATTGATGATATGGACCTGAATTCACATATTGAAAAGGGTGTCATTACAGTCATGGACCTTTTTCAATGTGTGAATTTTTTGTTTCTCAAAACGAAACAGGCGCATATTAATTTTATTTTTGGAGGTTTTACAAATGCAACAAGGTACAGTTAAATGGTTTAACGCTGAGAAAGGCTTTGGCTTCATCGAAGTTGAAGGCGGCAACGATGTATTCGTACATTTCAGCGCAATCACTGGCGAAGGCTTCAAAACGCTGGAAGAAGGACAACGCGTAGAATTTAACGTTGTTCAAGGCAACCGCGGACCACAAGCTGAAAACGTAGTAAAACTGTAGTAGTTTAATCAACTGCGAAATTTAGCCGCTTTCGACCGTAAGGTCGGAGCGGCTTTTTATGCTTTTGACGAGCAAGCCATATTTTACAATATGGCAGCTGCTTTCTTGCTTTCATTTTCAAAAATTGCTACAATATATATCTAGCGGCTTTTTCAAGTTTCTGAAGCTAATTATGATGTTGAGGTGATAAGAATGGGCAAGAAGAACGACGGCAAGCAGCTTGCGCAAAATAAAAAAGCTTCCCATGATTATTTCATCGAAGACACGTATGAAGCGGGAATGGTGCTAATGGGGACGGAAATTAAATCGCTCCGCAACGGACGAGCCAATATAAGCGACGCATTTGCGACGATACGTAACGGCGAAATATTCATCCACAATTTGCATATCAGTCCTTTCGAGCAGGGGAATCGTCACAATCCAACGGATCCGACGCGTGCCCGCAAGCTGCTGCTTCATAAAGCTCAGATTCACAAGCTGCTCGGCCAATCCAAGCAGGAAGGCTACTCCATTGTGCCACTCAAGATATATGTGCGCAATGGCTACGCGAAGCTTCTGATTGGGTTAGGTAAAGGTAAGAAGCAGTTCGACAAACGCGATTCCGCGGCAAAACGCGATGCCCAGCGTGATATTCAACGTGCGCTGCGCGAGAAGCAGAAGATCATACGTTAAGCGCGAGATCGTGCGTGCAAGCACAAGGAAGAGCGTCTGTAGATTTTCAAGGAAAGCGTGCAGTAATTTGCTAACAGTACCAATAACATTTTAGGGATTATTCTTCGAATCGTGTTATACTAAGTAAGTAACGAAGCAAGTTCTTAGCTAAATGATGATCTGATTGCGGCTCTTATGAGCTGACAAGGATGAGTCATTTATGCCAACTCGGGGGCGTTCTTGGATTCGACGGGGATAGGACGAGCGCGGGTTGCGGGTAGTGGGGACGCGTCCACTTCATCAACGCTAAAGCCTATTAAATGGCAAACAACAAACAAACTACGCTTTCGCAGCCTAAGAAACTGTGAGCGTGCTCCTACCTAGCATCGCCCATGTGACTAGACTAGGGGCTAACAAGTAGTGGGATACGCTGTCTCATCTCCGCCTGGGGTGAGCTGAAGAAGACAATCAGGCTGACCTTGGAAGAAGCCGGTTACGAGGCGTCCTCCTGGGTGACATCAAAATCGTGACTACACCCGTAGATGCCTGTGTGGCGTGATCTTCGGACAGGGGTTCGACTCCCCTCGCCTCCAATTTTGTACGAACTTTTTTCGTGCAAAATTGAAGTCGAGGGAGTGTCCAGATTGATGATGAATGAACCCAAATTATTGGTTTGAAATTAGACCGTGAGTAGTTCGGTAATCTCCCATTTATCATCTTGGTTTTTATTAATTTCGATTTTTTTAAAGAGAGACTGAATTAGTTCTTTCTGCGTTTCTTCTTCTAGGAGGTTCCAGTTTTCGCGGATACCTATCATAACATTTATTAACTCATCAATAGGTATTTCTGGTTCTATTATTTCGGTTTCCTCTTTTAACTTCGCATATACTTTTTTCATTCGGGCGTCTTCTTCATCTATTAACATCGCATAGTCTACTGATAAAAGATTACCATCTCCGAGTGCAAGCATCCAGTTCTTACGTCGCAGATTGCTTTTCTCAACTTCCTTTTTTAAGTCGACAATTTCCTTTTTAAGAGGCTTTGGTTTTTCCTGAACGTTATCATTGATAAAATTTAATTTTTGGAAGAGCAGTTCAGTGATTATATTTTCTTGTATTGAAGAGGCATCGCATGTTTTATGTAAATAATTATGAATGCATCTATAACCCTTATACCTAACGCCATTGCTCCGTAAAGATGTTCTCGTTCCTGCATAGTTGGAACCACATTTTCCGCATTTTAAAATACCACTAAACGCATACATATGGGAAGAGCGAGATGCTTCTGATTTTTTTTTTCTATGGAGAAGTTTATTAACTTCTTCAAAATCTTTTTGTGACACGATGGCTTCGTGATTACCTTTGGATATTATGCGTTTTTCTTCAGGCCAGTCTTCCGGCTTGAAATGGTTATAACCTGCATAGGTCCAATTTGTGATAATGGTTTTTACGGCCTTTGCATCCCATTTTGCACCTTCCTTTAGTCTGGATATAGTATTCATGTGATGAGCTATCTTAGTTCTTCCTTGACCTTTTATATAGAGATTAAATACTTCTCTAACTAGTAGTGCTTCCTCTTCGACAATGATTAATTTTAAATATCCATCCTCATCACGGTCGTGAAATGTGTAACCTAACGGGGGTTTGGACATGTGTCTTCCACCATTTTTAGCTTTGGTTGTTAATCCTTTGAGGGTTTCTTCTCTGAGGTTTTCTAAATAAATTTGCGCCCAAATCCCAGAGAAGAATAGAAATGCCTTACCCATAGGCGATCGGGTATCTATCTCCTCTGATCCTTGGGCTGCAATAATGAGACGTACGTTATATTTATTTATCATATCAATGAAGGAGTAGAGATCACCCAAATTGCGGCTTAATCTATCCAGCTTGTGTATCAATATGGTGTCAAATCTACCAGCCTTCATATCAGTAATTAGTGCTTGAACCCCCGGTCGTTTAAGTGACCCGCCACTTATTCCAGGATCCGAATAAACTCTATATAATTGTAATTCTTTTCTCTCCATAACATCTGTTAAAATCGTCTCCTGGGCCTCTAAAGAAAATCCTTCTTCCGCTTGCATTTGAGTTGATACCCTTGTATAGATTGCAGCACGATTCATATTTTTCCTCCTACCGACATGTTAAGAACGTCTTTTTATAATATATTAGCCACTTAATTGTGTATAGTAAGTCAGTCCTATATATGTAATAATGATTGAAGAATTACTAAAGGGAGAGCGTGAAGTGGACTATATCATCTATTTTTTTCTTGATTGTTTAGATACGCTTGCAATATATTTCTTGATGATGGCTATTTTTCATTATCCAATTAGAGAATATCTTAAAGAGTTGTTTTTTATTTGCATTATGTTGGCTCTAACATCTATTTTTATAAGAGAAATACTAGGCTATTCCTTGCTTGATACCTCTACCCATGTAATCCTGCTTCTAATATGTTTGAGATATCTAATAAAGATTAGATGGCATAGAGCAATAAGAATACTTGCAGTTGGCGTACTAGGTTATTTTCTTATTCAAACCATTATTAGTCTCATAGTCAAATCGGTGGGCTTTATTCAAATTGATTTAAATAATTCGAACTATACAGTTATAAGGTTAATACAATTTACAGCTCAAATTGTGACATATCTAATAGCCTATATTATTATTAAGTTTCGTTTAGGCACAACAAAGTTTATTAGGCCTCCACACGATTTTTACATAAAGGAAGAACTTACTACTTCTCATATACGGATTTTATTTTTCACCTCTATTTCTCTCATGTTAATTTGTTTGCTAGTGTTTCTTTTGCTCTCACACAATATGATTCTCATCTTTCTCATAGTTACAATAGTCTTGTTCAGTTCAGTGATCTATTTGACATATAGGAGAGACAGAAATGAGCATAATAGTTAACACTTCTAGGTTGATTTCAGAATGGCTAGCTACAACCAAACCGGAAGAAGAAATTAATGTACAACGATTAAGTGCTATATTAGCCATAAAGCTAAATAATTATGGTGTGATCTTTTCCGTTCTCATCTTCGGGTATTTAACAAATTATTTTTGGAGTTCCTGTATCGCTCTAGTTTCATTTATAGTTATTAGAATTCAAACAGGAGGATTTCACCTTAAAAATTTAGATCATTGCTTTCTAATTTCACTATTGATGTTAATTAGTTTCTCAATGGTTGAATTAAATATTTGGTTTATAGTATTACTGAATTCTGCAAGTATAATTGTTGTTATGAAATATTCGCAAAGATATAAGTTTCTTCCCTGTCTTGTGATATCTTTAAATTTTATTGGACTTTTTCCTGCAGCATCATTATCATTTATGGGGCAAGCACTAACTTTACTCATAAATAGAAGATGGAGGTAAGATTATGAAAAGGAAGATTGCGGAAGCCCTACTTTTTTTAATAAGAGAAGATAGAATCAAAGATAATGATGATAATCGCTTTAAATGGTTGTTAGGTGAAGTTACGATACCAAAGATAAAGGAAGAACAGAATGATTCAGTTTAGCTGGGAATATGAATCCAATTAGTGTTTATTGTATAAATATCGAGACTATTAACGGTAAAATTGAATATGAGTGTCTTAATATTCTCGAAGATGTATTATATTTAGAAATGACACCTAAACCCAAGACGCTAAATAAAGTTAAAAAATCATTTAGTCCTCCTCCAGGTATACCACTTTTTTGTACAGCTAATGGTAAGTACATACAACTTCATAGTATGGAAGCTTATCAAAAGGCGCTTATGCCGTATAAATTCGATTTATTTATGCCTTCTACTCTTGTTAATACTGCAAAGGTAGATTTCATCGAAGAGTCTATTTATGGTAACACTGCATATTTTAAAGGTGCTTCAGACATTTGGGTTCCTGTCTCTAAAAATAAGACTCGTGAATATGAGCATTTGTTAAAAAAGGTTTTTTGAATTCTTCAAGAATTCAAAAACCTTATTTTTTTGGGATAAATATTATACTTAATTTTTTATAAGAAGTAAACAAAAACGCAGCACTCCCCATTTTTGGTTCAAAAATACCATGAAAATTCAGGTAAATGGGGATTTTATACCCACATATATGTTAGGGTTATATTATATTAGATTTTAAAAATATTTATTGACTATTCTTATCGTGCATGTATTGGTCACTGTATAAGGGCGAAGAGTAGAAACTCTTCGTGCTTAATCCTCAACTATGTGCCAGAGCCATGTATATAAGTCATCTTTGCTGCATTTAAGTACTTTACTTAAGGCTTGGGCTTCAGTTAGCGTCATATCATCTCTCAGTTTAGTTTCAAGGCGTGATAGCCTGGTTCTGTTTATTCCAGTATATTCGGCTAGCTGCTCTTGTGTTAAACGACGCTTTTGCCTTAGTTGAGGGATCAAGCACACGCCTGTCTGTACAATGACAGTCATCGTGCTATGCTCCCTTATTGTATTATTTTAAATATACATCCGGAGGATTTAAACATGGGCGACTTAGAAAAAATAATGAAACTAAAGAGTGAGATAGATGAATTGGAAAAAATTCATTCACAAGAAATTATAGAGCAAGTAAAGATGTTTATTTTGGATTCATATCAGCAAAAACAAGTTGAATGATCTGTTCTAATTTCATCTTTTTTGTCGAGTCGCTAATATCAATATTATATTTTTCAATGAGCTGCTTTAATACGTATTCTGTTTGTAAATCAGGCAGGACATTTCCAGTTTTGCTTTCGCTTCTACCTAAAATGTAATCAACTGATACCTCATAAAGGTCAGCCAACTTGCTAAGGGTATCTGAATCTGGATCTCGTAATCCATACTCCCAGTTGGCATATGTGCTTGGATTCTTTAGTTTTAGTCTATCAGCAACATATTTTTTTGACCAATTTCTCTCTTCGCGTAAACTTCTTAATTTGTTTCCCAAAATTGTCAATTGTCTCACCTCCAAAGTACGCTTCATTTAGTTTATCACTCTATCACAAAAAGAATTGTTTTCTACACGAAAAGATACGATTTAACTTGACCTACACATTTGGTGTAGGTTATATTTATACTACAAATCAACACAATACGTGTAGAATAGGAGGGGCTGAATGGAGAGGAAAAAACTTCGTGAGCTTAGAAAGAAATCCAACATCAGTGGTGCTCACTTAGCTAGGTCGTTAGGTTTTAATTCTAGCGCGGGATATTTTAATATTGAATATGGTCTTAATAAGCTAAGCTTTGAACATGCCACAATAATTGCAAAAGAATTAGGAGTAAATTTAGATGATCTCAGAGAGGATGCAGAAAATCTAGATTCATTTTGAAAAGATTCTACACATATTGTGTAATTTTGGAGGTTGCATGATGAAAAAAGTAGATATAAAGATTTCTCAAATACCACGAACTCTGCTAGAGAAAGCATACAAAGAAATTCAATTGAATAAGAACATTAAGTCGAAAGGCGCATAGTGGAAATTGTAAAAATAATACACATAGTAAAAGATGACCGATTGGCGTCGATCATCTTTAGGGACTGCATTGTAAAATTAGAGCCTTGACACCTCTAATCTTACACTCTTCCCCTAAACCTACGCAATGTATATTTCATATTTCCTTTCTATTATTTCTCTCATTTTGTCTTTATAAACCTTTATATACGGAGTGATGACAATTGAATATTAATCGTATGGTTGCTGATTTCGGAAATTCGCTTGGCCAGTTTATGATAGATGGCCATTATTTTGAAATGCCTTCTTCAATTGCGGAAATTACGGAGAAGGACTTTCAAGGTATGTTCGCGCATACCGTACCGGCCGAGTCATTAATGAATCATTTGGTCCTGAAGATTGCAATTGAAGAAGGTCATCTCTACTTCATGGCTGGTAAGAAAGCACAAGCCGATCTGCTGGGAAACGCGCACATACACAGTCTGCACGACAAAACGCAATCACAAACGGTATGGGTTACTTGGTTAGCTGCTATCGCGTTGTATCATGCGACAAAAGAGCCCGATATGAAAGAGGATACAATCTCCATTGAATATTTTGGTACGCTGCTTCCCGTTTGGCTGGTTAAAAAGGGGAGTAGCTTCAAAGAGAAGCTGTCCGTCATGTCGGAGAGATTCCTATCAGAAGTTTCTTTTGAGCTAGTCACTATGGGGTTTCAACGCAAACTGCATCTTAAAATCGAACAAGCCCAATGTAAGGTTGAAGGCGAGAACGCCAGGCATGCGCTCAAATTTGATTTGGAGGGGAATCCAAAGGAAGATGCGATGCGCTTTAAGGATGCCTTCGTGGTTATGGATGACATTGGTGGGCAAAGCCAGGATTTATGCAAGCTGCAGCCTGATTTAAGAGGAGCTCAATCAGCAGATGATTTTGTTAGCTCAACGGACCAAAGCTACCTGGCAGTGCTGGAAAAGCTGCGTACGGACAAGCTCATGGACTATTTTAGAGATGTTCGAGCTTTGGAGGAGTTTGTGCTGAAGCATATTGCAACACGCAAATATCTTTATCTGGATCCAGTGAAGCATGCTGAGCATGATTTAACGGATGTTATAGAACCGATCCTGGCAGATTTCGCGGAAGTGGCCATGCAAAAGGCGCTACAAAGCTTTCATTTCCAACAAGGCGATCTGGTCTATTACGTTCATATTGGCGGTGTGAACCAGGCGTTACGGGAGTATATGATGGCCTTTCTCGGTGGGTATTTGGGCGAAGCTGTAGCGAAGAAATACCACCTGTTCCCTGAAGATTCGAGAAAATTGAATATTTATGCTTGTGAAATTGTTGCCAAGAATGTGCTGAAGCGTAAAGTCGATGTGATTAAACAAAAGGTTGATGTGTAATGAGTCGCCGGGAGCAGTTTAACGTGAGTGCGCTTCGATTTACAGATGAGGTTCATGATTTCATCTTGAAGTTATCCGCGTCCAGAAAGCTTTCAGAATGGATGGCCAGGCATGCTGAACAGGATTTAAGAGAGAATAATGGGTCAGATAAGTATTCTAACAACGAAATTATGCTTGAGTTGCGGGAAATCAAGCAGTTACTTCATGGGAGTAACCATAGTCTTCAGCAGCGCCAGGGAAGCCCGAAACAGGAGCTGGTCATTGAACAGATCAGCTCTTTCAAAGTGCAAGAGTTGATTCCGGAAGAAGATTTGGAATACGCATTTTAAGGGAGGGGCATTCAAATGGTAATCGTGTCGCATGTTACTAATCAATTAGGGATGAGCGGTTTTTGCTTGTTCCATCAAGCGCTAGTCGATTCTGTAGTAGAACCTGATCCTGAAGAGGTGGCAACCGAGACGGGATATCACCCATTCGCATATGAAATGCGAAATCCAAATGTTTTAAAGAAGGAGAATGGTCGGTATGCCGTGACATGGCTGTCACGAGCGGCCTTACCTTAATTATGGTCATGTCCGAGTTAAAGGATCAAATAGAACTAATGCGCAGTAAGATGAACAGCTTGGCTGAAAAATACAATGAGCTGCAGCATCCGGAAGTCATTCAAGCTAGCGAGGAACTGGACAAGCTCATTAATGAAGCAATGCAAGCTAAATAGCCGAAACGCCCAACTGCTGGCTGGGCGTCGCGAGGAGCTAATCTACCTCGCCTGATGATGGCAGGTTGACTCAGGAGGATCCTATGAGAATTCGCTATAAAGAAATTAACTTCAGAGCTAGCAGCCTTGATCAAATAACCAAAATTAACGAAATCATAAATGAATACCAGGCACAGGGCTATTCCTTAACATTAAGGCAAGTATTTTATCAGCTAGTGGCCAGAGATATTATACCTAACACTGAACGCAGTTATAACAATGTTGGCAGCCTGGTATCAAATGGTCGATTGGCTGGTCTAATTGATTGGCTTGCGATAGAGGATAGAACACGTAATCTAAGGGCTAACCAGCATTGGGATTCAACTGGAAGTATTATAAGGGCTGCTGCGCAGACATATTTAGTCGATAAATGGGCCGATCAGGATTACTATATTGAGGTTTGGGTTGAGAAAGATGCTCTTATAGGAGTAGTAGGACAGATTTGCGGCCGGCTAGATGTCCCTTATTTTTCATGCCGGGGGTATGTCAGCCAATCTGAAATGTGGGTCGCAGCTCAGCGGATACATAATCATAGTAACCGTCAGGCTGTCATTCTGCACTTGGGTGATCATGACCCGAGCGGTATGGACATGAGTAGGGATATCGTGGATAGGCTAAATACTTTTGATGCAAACCCTGTCTTTCGTAGAATCGCACTGAACATGCCTCAAATTGAAGAATTTCTTCCACCACCCAATCCCACCAAGCTCGAAGATAGTCGCGCACCTGGTTATGTCGAGCAATTTGGTTATGATTGCTGGGAGTTGGATGCTTTAAGGCCGGATGTCATGTCTTCCCTTATAGAGCATGCAGTGTTGGAATATCGGGATCAAGATCGATTCGAAAAAGCTCTGGAACGGGAACGAGAAGCAAGAAGGACATTATCTAATGTCTCAGATCATTGGGGAGAAATTGAAGGGTTCTATAAGTAGCACCGTCTGAAGAGCTGCCAGAGGGAAACTGGCCGAAACCATAGTTTTTACAGCTATGGTCGCGGTAATCCGCTATTACAAGAGGAATGAGGTGTCTATACCGCTGTATGACTGTTCGGACATTTTCAGTGGCGGTGAATGCATCAGGGAGAAATCAAGGCCTGGTGAGATGATACGGTCATGAGCATAGTGAAATTTTTTTTGAAAGGGGATTGGTATTATGGCTTTTAATTACGTTACAGTGCTCGCTCACCGTGGTTTAGATATTTGTGTAGCATCGCCAGCTACTCCGGATCGGTTGGGTTATATTATCGATCATATTAATTTTGTGAGTCAGACGTTCAGCACCGTCGCTGCTGCCGTTGAAGCAATCGACGATTATCTAAATCAGCAATAGTTTTTTATGCTCCCCATGAAAAAAAGCGAGGTAGGAGGGCAGACGATGACCGAAAGATTAAATAATTTAAAGCTTCAGTTAAGCCGTTTAGATAGTTTGTTGAGCCGACTAAACGATGACATGACTAGCTTAGAGAGCGATGTGCTCGCTCATCTACAGTCAGAGAGTGAAAAGAGGTGACTACTTGAATGGCTGTACTGCCTAAAGCTAATGCGCGAAAGCTTATTTGTGACTTTGCAAACGGGTTCCGGACAAAACGGGATATGGATGCCTATATTATCGGGATTATTGCGGGGGCCATAGGAACTGGAAAGACACCTACAGAGACGCTTAAAACCGTACGAAACATCTTGGAAGTTTATGATGAGGCTACCAAGGAAAGAGAATTGAATTAGAAGGAGCGTGAAGGTATGAACTGGATTTGTATTGATCCTAATTGCCGAACAACCTTAGAGTGCTCAAAGGCAACCATGCAGGTAACGTCTTGCCCAGGATGCGGAAGAAAGGGATGGTTTACTCAATCGTCAAGTAAAGATGATATGAAAGTCATTCACGAAAACAATAGTCGGCGAATAAATTCTTTAGCAGCTGAACAGCAGATAAAAAAAGAAATAGAACAATACCAACTTCAAATAAAAGATGAGTTAAATGATTATAGACAACGCCTGCTTCCTTACTTTCCTGATGATGAGGTGGAGGATCTTGTGGAAATGTTGCAGGTCTCCCTGCTGGGGGCTTACCGCGATGGCTGGGATACAAGGGGCCGTTTATAAATAATGCCGAAATGCCTATTCATGATGATTAGGCATCGCGAGGAAAGCGGCCAGACCTCGCCTGATGATGGCGGCCAAAACATTTTAGCGGGAGTGTTAGCGATGAGGAAAATACTGATTGTCGGAGTCATTTTAGCTTGCTGCTCGGGTTGTGGCTTGTTTCTTGAAAATCAACAGGCTTCTTCTTCTGAAAATGAAAATAACGTCAAATTTACTACAGAAAGATTAGGTGGTCCACGTGGTTGGGTTTTAACTGATATTGAGACGGGCTGCCAGTATATTGCTCAGAACAATGATGTGGCCTATACCCCGAGGCTAACTGCAGATGGTATTCCAATGTGTGCGAACACGAAATAGCTTTTTTTTGCGAGAAGCAACTTTGCTAGGTAATTATCACTTGCAAAATAGTGTCTATAGTATATATTTTAAATAGTTACTATAAGAACGAACCATGCGTGAGAGGAGGTGTTTAAATTCATGGGGTTTCATTCTACAGGCTTTAGCCGTTTATCTTTAGAGCAGCAGCAGCTTTTTGAGAGTGTCTTTTCAAAGCATCACAATGCGATGAGTGATGAAATGAGAAGAAAATATTCAAGAAACAACATTACCAAAATCGTTTGGATGAAAGAAGAAAAATGCTTGCATGTGCATTTTTCTGACGGCGAATGGTGGCACTATGATTCAGATGGTACGTGGTATTGATGGCAGTTATTTTCGATTTTCACCCAGTCCCTAAGCTGGTGCTCTTATCAGGCTACGACCATCCTATGTACAATGATACGCTGCAACACTGGTATCGAGATACAAAGCAAGTCACGGCTGAAGCTGGGAAGGTCCTGACCGAAGTCCCTTGGATTAATTCTGTTGCTAAATTGAATATAACTGAAGGCCAAATGACTCTGTTTTAATGAACTTGGGAGCGTGCATTGAAATGAGTCGTGAAGATCAGTTGAAAGAGGAATGGAATTTAGTAGCAAAGGATTGTGTCAGCAGTAACAGTTAGTCGCACATTTGCGAATCCTGATAGCCAAGCGTGGAAAGTTTTATCTGAAACTGTAAAGTAACAATATCAATAGGAGGTAATCATCATAATCAAAGCCGAAACGGTTGAGCAGTTTTATATTTTGAAGTGGCTTGAAGCGAATTTTGTAACAGAGTCGATAGAAATTAAGCTGATTGATAGGTGCAGCGTGAAAATAAGGGATGCCGACAAGAAAATTGCTCGTGTTACTTACGCTGGAAAAGACAATATCACTATTTCTGACGATACAACATATTAAATAGGCGATGGGTGTTTAAAGTATGCCAGGAAAAAAACGCATAGACATTATCGATCAGCAATTCGGAACAATGTTGGTATTGAAAGAAGTTGATCCGGGCAGTAACTATACTCGAATGTTTTTGTGCCGTTGCGTATTATGTGAAACTGAAAGGGTCTACTCCATGAATCTTTTACGCAAGGGACGGATTACGTCCTGCAAATCTAGCGCATGCAGAAAGGATCGGTATAAAAAATCTCAAGAATCACTCGATTCAAATCGAGTTGACGGGATAATGCCTTCTGCACTTATTAGAAAAACTCGTGAGAATACAGCAACTGGTGTAAAAGGGGTTAACGTTGCGTATACCAAAAAAGGCACTAAGAGATATCGGGCGTTTATATCAATCGGAGGGAAAACGCATCGACTAGGCAACTTTGATGATCTAGATGCTGCTATCTTAGCGCGTGAGAAAGCCGAAGCTGAGTATCATCAGCCAATTTTGGAAAAAGCTAAACTGCAAAAAGCTAGGAAGGAAATAGAATGAAAATCGAGGTTTATGAAAATCATGACGGAAGCAAGTTGGTGGATGAAGGTGGATCGGAAAGTGAGTTAATAAGGTCGGAAGTAGGCAACGACGATCTGTTGAACAAAATCGACGCTATGAATTTGTCACACTTGACTGTGACCTATCACTGGGCTTCTGCTAGGTAATTCAATGAATAGCAAACGTCCATCTCAAAACGTTGGGCCCATCGTTAAAAAAGTCCAAACAACAACATGGAGGCAATGAAATGTGGATGCAATCTAAATCAGGATTGTGGCATTTAGTCGGGCAAGAGATTAAGCATTATGGCAAGGTTGCGAAGTGCAAGCCATTCAACTTCACCCAAACTCTTTGGCTTGGTGGTGATGAGTTACTGACACCGCCAGCGGGAGAGAAAGTGTGCCAGCGTTGTCTGAAGGTGAAGTAATTGAATGAATAGGAGTGTTCATGAATATGTCAATCGAAGATGTGCAAATTTTGTGGGAAAAATTAATTAGTTTTGATGAAAGAAAACGTGCTGATGTATTGACGCATCTATTCGGTCAGTATCAAGCGCCTATTGAACATGACCTTAAAGGAAAAAAAGAATCAGAGCGGTTTTTCAATGCTCTGGAAAAGTCAATTTCTTATATAACAAAATGAATAGGGTGGTTACATGCGGTTTTTTTATTTGGGAATGGTCACTTTGGTATTTTTTGCAGCTCTTATCTTCGCTAGGAATGATGTAGAGGAAGCTGTTGCTGAGAAAAGCGTATCTTCTTTTGAAGAGAATTTTAAAACGGAGTACCTTGGCGAAGATTTATCGGGATGGATACTGACAGATACGAAAACGGGTTGTCAATATATTGCTCAAAATAGAGATGTGCCCTATATTCCACGTTTAAATTCAAAGGGAGTTCCGATGTGCAATGGAACAAATGAATAGGCGGTGTACGTGGTGGAATTGATAGCTTTTGAGGAATGCTTAGCACCGCCTGGTCAGAACAGAAAAGCGAATATAACCGAAAGAGGTATGACTTTTGAGTGCGTTCGGTGCGGCGTGATGATGCCTAAATTGTTCAAAAAGGATTTTCGGAAGGCAAAAGGGTTCTTGAATCAAATTTGCGAATGCGGCTGCAATAACCGAATTATCCAAGGTGTAGGTTATTCATGGTATGACTATGAAGCAGCTAAAGAGCGAGAACGTAAATTCAAACTCTACCAGAAGCAACAATACGGCGTAACACAATGAATATTGAGGAACATGGGAGGCTATACCATGGCGCGGAGAGTCACGCCGTCTTATTGCTACGACAGAGCTGGTCACTGGCAAACTAAATGTTATCAAGCAGCGGCAAGAGGGAATTATGACAAAGCTGGTGAGTACAGAACAAAATCGTACCAGTGGGCGGCACGAGGTAAACGCGAAGAAGAAAGAAGAAACAAAGAACACTCCTGAATATTGAAGAACATTACCTAAATAGTAGCCACATAACTATATGTGGCTAAATGAAGGACTATTTTGTAACTGCTTCTTTAATTGCGACTAAATGCTTATCAAGATCATATGTTTCACTATAGATGGTACTAGTGTCTGATTTAATGCCTTCAACAGCATCGGCGATTCGACTTAGTAATTGAATAATTTTTTCAGCTTGTTGTTCAGTCAATTTTATCACCTCCTTCTACTGTTAATATAATGCAAAAGTTTGAGGAACGTAAAGTCTAGTGAAATTAATTATTTCATCTAGGGGAAAATATTACCATGGATACTGATCCAGAAAGCAGAAAAGCAGGTTTTAAAACTTACTGGCCGCCACTACACATGGAAACGGTTGGAAGCAACGAAGTTTACTCGACCGGATAGTTGATTAGGATGTTGTGAGGTGATTTACGTGACCGACAGATTGATTAGTTCTCAAAAATTGTTGTCATTCTTGGAAAACAGTATGGAAGCAAGCAGCTTCTGGCGTGGCGAAGGAGCATTAAGCTTTTTTGATGAATTAACGGATGCAATTGAAAATGGGCAGTTGGACCCGATGATCCCAAACCATATAAGCAATGGCGATACAGTTATTTTACCTAACGGCACTGATGCGGTTATTATACAAATCCAATATATCCATAATCGTTATCAACTCAGAGGTGTGAGCGGATGGGCCTATGGGATAGATCAATTAAAGAAAGAGTAGGCAGAAGCCGAAACGCCTGTAACCAGGCGTCGCGAGAACGGGGCAAATCTCGCCTGATGATGGCAGCCATAGAAAGGAGCTGTTTTTGTGATATGTAACGCATGTGATGCAGCATGCCAAGAAATCAGGACTGAGGAGCTATACCAGTGCCCATCATGCGGTCAAAAATACGAGCAAGCGGTATTGGCATTAGATTTGCCGCCAACGCTTCAAAGTGAGGAGCAAAATATGCGACGGAAAATTATAGTGACCCCCCAGAACATCACTTCGGTTCCCTTATCTTGGTTAGTCGTGCAGCTGGGAAAATTGCGCAAACAACTCCGTACGATCGAGACGCCGGAACTTCGAGAGGAAATTCATTTAATTGAAGATTTTTTAAAATCAACGGGTCAATCTAAGACTAGATCAGCTCCCTACGATGAGCAACAGATCGTTATGGATATATCCGTTACACGTCCAGGGGAATACCGGGCCTTAGTAAAAAGGTTTCTTGATGAGTATTATGTTAAAAGATGTCACCGAGATAGCATCAAAGAGGAGTTGGAGTCTATGACCCTGCAGCCGGCATTACCAACGGTTACAGCGGCATACGGCGGGAGTATCGGAGGAGGTCGGACAAGCACTTCCCCATTGGAAGAAGCTTTTATTCGGAAGGAAAGTCAAATCGAGCTTAAACAGCAGATACTTCGATCCCTTGAATGGCAGATTACTCCGGTGGAAGAGGCGCTGGCCATGCTGAAATATGAAGAGCGAGAACTCATAGAAAGAAAGTTTTTGGTACAACGTCCACCACTAGACAACCTACTGATTGAACAAATGCATTACAATCGACAATATTATTATGAAGTTAAGGCGGCAGCAGTTTTGAAAATTGCCCAGAGGCTTAAATTAGTATAGAGAAAGGAGAAGACAAACATGCTGAACGAATCATCTAAATCCCTGCAATCGAAATCATTTCAATCTCCTATTAAGTTCAGCTACCGTTACCTTCAAGCGTTGTTAGGGATTGAAGCCTGTCCTACACGCAAGACATTTCGCCAACGCCGCGATGGACAAATCAGATTGGCTAATAAACTCACCAAGGCCGATCTGCAGCTAGCCATTACCTTGCAAGTGGGTATTCAGACGGATGGCATTTCAAATTTTGTTAATCGACATATTGTCTATCTAAAGCTTCAAGAAATATTTGAAACACCTGTTACAAAGGACCAGTTCTATGCGGCTTTTGAAAAATTTGAGATGCATAAACTGATTACGGTTGGTAATGAGTCACATACAGGTACAATGAGCTTAAAACTTGAATCATATTTGGAATCAGATGGCCAGCTAGGGCGTTTTTTCTTATTGCCTAATCTGGTTTGTTCGGCTGCCTTTGGCATGCTGCCAATAGCGGCGCAAAAGCTCTATATGTATGCCTGCGGACAGCAAGGCGATCAGCGGGGGAAAATGCTTCAGCTCAATTATGACAAGCTGGGTGACCTTATAAGAAGAGAAGAGCCTAGCCATATTCGCAGAGTGTTAGAGCTCCTAGGCACGCAACCTATTGTCGGGAGCCAGCCGTTATTTTCAGTAGCACGTAGTGAGAGAAATGTGTTTAACCAACCCAAAGCGGTGTTTCAGGTGAACGCGGATTTGATGCCAAGGCACATACAAGGCATTCACTACCGTTCTATTTTCCCTGCTAAAAAAAGCTACAGACAATTAATTGCAAGACTAGAAGGCTATCTTACCGCAATAGGATGCGAGTCATTCACCGTTTGGAAAAACGGTCAAGCTCTCCTCCGTTTAGCAGCTCTACTAAAAAATAAAAGTGAGACGGCTATAAAGTATGTGATGGCCAGGATTCGGGAGTTCTCCCTCCAGGGTGACTATCCAGAAACAATGCTGAATGATATTCGCCTTGAAATCGTTGACAAGAGCACGGCTGCATTGCTCAACATTGCCAAGGACACGGGCGTCATTCGCTATGTACAAAACCGATCAGAATTTGTTTCTAAACTGAAGGGCCTAGCAAAAGCGGGCTTCCGAAAGCTTTGTAAAGGAGCCTTAATAGAGCTGGAGCGTAACTTTGCTAGGCCAGCTGCATATGGCAGCCTGGATTATCGCAAGCCGAATTTAGAAACGGAAGAGCTCGAGTCAGTCATTGACCTCGAATGCTATCGCGCTAAGGCATTCCGGATGGAGCGGGATCCAGCCAGCTTCATAGATTTAGTCCAGGATGCTTACTATAAGTGGTTGAACGGATTATCTCCTAGCGATGTTGCCCATTGGATAGCATGGGAACTGGATAAGCTGCCTCAATGGACGCCTATTCCGGATCCTCCACGTCATTTCTGTGTGGCCACGTTTCTTCAACAAAAAACCAACATCTAAAGCCCTCTGCAGCAGCAGTATAGGGTCTCTTCGTTATTCCCCTTCCTTCCCTACTTTTAGAATGAACCCCTGTTATTGTGCTCAACAAGCAGCCTTAGAATCTGTTATTCCATCCTATCGGGACAACCATATTATTTTTCCTACACGTCCACTCTCTTTTTTTGTCTTCATTCGAAAGAAAACAGAATGAACGATCCATATATTCTGGTCTTTAGGCGGGATTATGGCCCTTTTCTCTGCACCGAAGCCAGTATTTTCATAGTTTCCGTTTTTATCGGCGTATTTCGCCTTGTTTCCGTTTTTATCGATTTAAATAGAGTGTAAGTTCGTTTTTATTCGGCAAAAATCGGGAAGTTCCGCGCTGACTATAGGCTCATCAAGTACGTAGTCGTTTTGTCTTTAGACGTTAAGATTTATAATCGATTTCATCATCAAAACGGGAACTCACGTTCCTTTTTTGCGTATGTATAAGGTGGAGATTCATATCATCAAAGGAGGACAACTATGCTCTATCATACATGCTGCATTGAAGGTGCCAAAACTCATATCCAGACGGACTCAGTGGATCTCTTTATCGCGGATCCCCCATTTAACCTGCGCTTTGGGGGAACGACGCAAACCAAAACTAAAAAGCCTAGATTTGAAGTATTTGAAAATGACAACTTAACACCGGCTGCCTATAAACAATTCTGCATGCAATGGATGGCTCAGGCCTACCGCATTTTAAAGCCAGGACATCATGCGTATATTTTTATAGACTGGCGCATGTATGCGGATATGGTGCATTGGCTCAGGCTAATCGGTTTTGTCGTGAAAAATTGTATTGTGTGGGACAAGCAGCATATGGGGCTAGGCTGGCAATATCGCTTTCAGCATGAGCTCATCATTTTCGCTGTAAAGCCGGCCAAGCGTAATCGGCGGATAAATACGCGCAAGGATACGGATATTTGGCGGATTCCGCGTATTCATGGTAATAAGACCATTCACCCGACGGAAAAACCGGTGGAGCTGCTGAAGCGTATTATCCTAAATAGCACAGATGAAGGAGCTGAAATGGTGGACTTTTTCTCTGGTAGCGGCGTGGCCTCGGAAGCAGCCATTCTTACGAGACGTAACTATAAGGCCTTTGAGATTGGTGAACACTGGTATCAAGTATCCAAAGCCAGGATCGATGCAGCTGAGCAAAGCCTTTCTCAAGAATGACCATACTTTTTGCATACTAAATGCGTACTCCGTAAGGGGAAAAAGGCTGTATAGTAGGTAATATCATAATTAGCGAACAAACAAAGCCGCCGGAGAAATCCAGGCGGTTTTTACATGTTCGTCTGGAGGTGGAAGGATTGCATGTTTTGGTTTGTGGACTAAGCGTTGAAGCTATTTTGCCACCAACCCTGCTGCTGCAGGTGGTGGATACACAAGAAATGATGGAGCATGTTTTATTGCATGCGGATCCAACAGTAATCGTAATCGCAGAGGAGCTTGCGACGGGCAGTATAGAGCGTATGGCAAGCCTTGCGCCTCAAGTGCCCATAGCCGTTGTTGCAAAGGCGCATACGCATGTTATAGCCCGTCAATGGGCGTCACAGGGCATGACATGGGTATGGCCATTTGAAAATTGGGCGGAACATATGCGGCTTACACTGCTGCCCGACCCAAGGGTGGAATCGGTACAAACCACTGAAATGGAAAGTTTGCTTCAGCAGCACGAAATACAGGATACGATCGTGATTGCGGTTGCTGGGCTGTTTGACGGTGCGGGGAGCACACATATGGCACTTAGTATTGCTAACCAGTTAGCTGGGCATGGGAATGGCCGAGTGGCACTGTGGGAGGCTAGCAGCAAGCCGTGTTTTCAATTTCTGGCCTTTAATGCTGCAGGTGAGTTTAGTCACAAGCCACGCTTTCAAATGGGCACTGTTACCTGTTTCAAGGACACAGCAGATATGGAGTGGGTAGAGGCCTATTCCGAAAGCTTTAAATATTTGATTGTGGACCTAGGTAACATTCATACGACGCTGCATGCGAAGAGATTCTTTCAAGCCACCATACCTGTATTGGTTGCCTCGAGCAGCAGTTGGCGCCAACAGGAACTCGCTAGATTTATTCGGAAAAATAGCCATATGCGCCAGGACAAGTGGCGAATTTTATTACCTATGACAACGGATGAAGCCTATGATGAAATGCTGGAGGCATATGCTGGCCGGCATTTCATAGCTATACCGGCTTTTGATGCCTTCCATCCACATGATGAGGCTGCCATTGTTCTCGATCAGCTCGTCGAACCAGTTTCTATAAAAAGGCCGAGTCTTCTACAACGTATATTTCACCGATAGGAGGTGCGAAATGGATTTCAATTTGCATTATCAACCGATCTGGGACATGACCCATCAGCAGGTAATTGGCTATGAAACATTTGTTCATGGCGTTCGAGGAGAATCGGCAGCAGAGTTATTTCGTCGATACGCCAGGCAAGTTGTTTTAATGGATCGAGCGATCATCCAGCGAGCCATGGATGAAGCTTTGCCAATGCTAACAAGCGATCAGCAGTTGTTCTTAAATGTTCATCCAAAGTCGCTTATAGCGGGGCTTCGCCTTGATTTAAAAGCGATCAATACAAAACAGATTGTTCTAGAAATCACAGAAAAAACACCGTTCAATCAGCGCGTGCTGTATCAGCTGCAGCGATTGGCCTTGCGAGGCTTTGTTTTTGGTATTGATGATTTTGGTACACAATTTTCTAACCTGGATCGACTCATCTCACCGACATTCAGACCAGAATATTTGAAACTGGACAAATCTTTTGTTCGGGGACTTAAACTTACGCGAAATACTGCAGTCGTCATTCGTTTCACGCAGGAACTTTGCCAGTTGCTTCACATAAAGCTCATTGTGGAAGGTGTTGAAACATTAGAACAGCAAGAGTATCTCCTCGCTCAAGGCGTGCGCTATATGCAAGGCTATTATTTGGGAAGACCGGCGCCCATTGCCAAGGATCAGTTCACTATAGAAGAAGTACTGAGTAAAAAAGGGGTTTAAAAATATGGGGAGTAATACCGGTAAAATAGTCAGGCTGAGTCTTTTAAGATCCGGTTGGGTGCTATTAGATTTGCTAGTGACGATAAGCTTGGAAAAATACATCTCTATGCAGGGCGGGCCGGTAGGCTCGATAACTGCCCTGAATTTGGCGTATTTCGGGGGGAACATTGTAATTTCTAAGTTTTTTGAAAGGATAAATAAAACGATTAATTTTAAATTGGTTTATGGAATGGTTACCATTTTAATTGGCATGCTTTTATTTTATTTACTGACATTTGAGCAAACTTATTATGTTTGGTTGCCATATGCCATCGTTGCGGGGTTAGCCCTATCAGAAATTGTATTCAAGCCCTGGTATTATCTAAAACTGTCTATTTTGCCAAAAGACGAGATAAGAAAAGCTCTCACGGTAAGGACAATAACTACTGGTTTAATGAGCTTCATTTGTATTTTCGTCGCATCTTTATTTCTGACCGGATATATCGAAATAAAATATGTATTCTACTTCGCTATAGGATTAGGGATTCTAATTCCACCACTTATTGCCCTAGAAGAGCGATTGTTTAAGGTGAAGAATGCTATGGATAAAGATAATGCTAATGCCTTAGTAGACAACGAAAATAAGAGAGGAAAGATAGAACTAGAAAAACTTGAGAAGGTATTTAAAGGATTACTTCTATCCAATTTCGTATTTCTTTTTTTGATAAAGAGTGTGAATGGAGTAACTTTGTACCTTGTATTAGAAGTATTGGGGAAAGAAAAAGAGTTTCAGTTTAAATTTGTGGCTATGTATTACTTGGGAAGCGTTATAGGATCTTATCTTTTAAAACCCATTTTGAAAAAGGGGACAGAATCAATTTGGTTAGCATTTTCCTTCTTAACCATTGCTTGTTTTTATTTGGCGATTTTCATCACAGAGTGGGAAGGTCTGTGGCTCCTATCGTTTGTAACCGGAGCTGCAAGTTCTTTTGTGAGTATGCGTGTTTCTCATTATCTCCAAGAGAACTTCAAAGAACAGGCTTTAGTGAAGTGGACGAATATACAGTACCAGGTCATTTCAGGAAGCCAACTCCTATCTCTAGTGCTTGTTAACCTGTTTTTAACTTGGGGCAAGACAGTTTGGACAGTATATATACCATTACTGATAGGTATTGGGTTTATCTATTTCGCAAAACTTATTTTTAGTGACAGAAAAGCAAAAAGTGAATTGATTACCCCAAATTTTTAGTAACCATTCTTCGAATTATGAAGGATGGTTTTTTATTGGCCAAGGAGGTGGAAAAAAGGCCGTCAGAAAAAGATGAAATAGGATAGAGCATCTTTACAACAATCAATTATAAGGAGTGTTCAATGTGAAAACGGATCGTGAAGCAATGCTAAAGAATGCAGGAAACAAGTTTATTAATGTACCTTTGATGGATACGGAAAGTAAGTTGTTACTTGGAAATTACCAGGAAGATAAGACGACATTCGAATTTACATGCACATCAATCGAAATTGGAAATTCGGTAAAGATCACTGGTCTTGTAGGTGTGGCAAAAGAGTTCCGAGTTTCAGACGTTGGAAGTATGAAAATGATTGATCTGCACGATTTGATCATTCAGCTTAAGGGTATGAATGGTCAAAATGAGCTAGATGCTGCGATTATTCAAAAATACGAGCTAAAATTCAACATCAAGAAGTTATGAATAAAAAAGGACACCTAGCGCTTGGAGTTGCTGTCGGATCAGCGGGGCTCATCATGATGCCTTCATGGGGGCTGCAAACAAGTGCATCTATGCTGTATCTAGTAGCTGCAGCGATAGGTAGCTTGGCTCCTGACCTAGACCATAAAACAAGTACAGCAAGCAACTTAATCCAGTTGTCGCCTCAATACCGGCGAATGGCCGGCTCAATAGGGCTGCTCCTGTTACTGGTTGCAGGTGCGCTTTGGGGGTTGCCACGGCTGGGGATAGATATGAATCAGAATTGGGTCCATAGCGCTCCTTTATGGGCAGCAGCGGGTGGCCTAAGCTTTCTATTAGGCAAACTTCGCAGCTTAGTTTTATTCGGCGGTGGAGCGCTGTTACTTGCAACATATGCGCTTTACGATTGGCACTGGCTGGCTGCTTTTGCAGGCGGGGCATTATTGCTGCTGCCATTGGTTAAGCATCGCGGCATCATCCATACGCCAGAGTTCGGGCTCGCACTGAGCATAGGCATCATTTCCTTTTGCCATCATGCAGATGGGCTATTATGGGGTGCGGGAATGGGGTTTGTGGTTGGTTGGTGGGCTCACTTAGCCGGGGATCTCTTTGGGAAAGAAGGAATTCAGTTTCTACTGCTACCAAAGGTCAAAGTTGCTCTTCGCTGGTTTGATAATGGAGGATCCGCTGAGCGGTGGGTGGCTAGGTTGTGTTGGTCCATTAGTTTCTGTTGCTGGGCGCTAATTTTGTTCAACCCTACAAAAATCATATAGAAAAATAGACATTTTAAGAAAATGGGGTTCAAACCCTACAGAAATCCTACAAAGGGAAGTGTTGGTTATGAAAAAATGGATGGCGTGGTTCCCGCTTGCGCTCTTGCTTTGGATGATTCCTATAATCGCGTATGCTGCCGGGGATGAAAACCCGATGGACCGGTTGAAAAAATTCTTTAAATTTAACTGGGCGGTCATTGATAACCTAGGTTTTGCTTTTTATCTCATCATGGTCCCGATTACCATCTTTATATTTGTCCTGCTTGTTTGGACAGTTGTGGGCTTGATCTCCTTTTTTTACAAGGTTAATAAAGGTGAAAAGAATTTCAAAGACAAAGATTTCTGGATCCGTACAGGTGCTATTATCCTTTTCGTCTTCCTCATCGTATCAGGAGCGTTGTTTGATTTCCTTGGTAACATCTATGAGTGGACGGTTAAACTGGACATTGGCTCTGGCGGCGATGCCTAATGCTTTCGCTCAAAATCGATTACATCAAAGAAATGAAGAAAATTTATACCATAAACTTTTCTCAATTAGAAACATTGGAATGGTTTCTCGTTATAACGGGATCGGCGGGCACTGTCATTTGTACCGCTGCTCTCGTTTATTGGGTTTGGAAACTAATTGCATTTTTTTGGCGCGTGCGTTTAGGGCATGCGCCCCTTAATGATAAAAAGTTCTGGGGTAGGATGCTGGTTGCTTTGCTGATTATTTTCCTCTTCATGAGTTCAGGCCTATTTTTAATTGCAAAAGGATTGGTACAAGTCTTTATAGATTTGGGGTGGCAAGTATAGTGCTAGCGTGGATAGTCTCAGCCTTATCGGTTGTAAGTGCAGCTGCTGCTACAGAAAACGAAGAGTCTGCGTCTGGAGGTAGCGAGCAAGATGGAGGCGGATCCTGGTATATACCAGATTGGGTTAACGATCTGGCTAATCAGTTCCGAGAAATAACCCAGACGTTCAAAGATTTAATGAGCGGTAAACTCATTAAAGATGCGATTGATAGCATGGTGGTCAGTTACGCAGATGAAATGCTAACCCCCGTATACGGGGCATTTAATAAAATCTTTTTGTTTACGCCGAGGCTAGCTGAGATTGGTTTTGTCCAAGCAGGTTGGTCTTTTTTCTCCATACTCAGCTTATCTTCTCTTTTTCTGGCGATTCTAGTTATCGCAATAAAGGTAATCCAGGGCAAAAAAGAGATGAAAACGTTGTTGAAAGTGTTCGGCTGGTGTTTCCTTGCAAATTTTTCAAGTTTAACCGTCATGAATTTTATTGGGGTAGGTCTTAATTTTGTCACTCAATCCATACTTGCCGGTATTATCGGAACAACGGATATTCAATACGAAGCATTATCAGGCGAGGAAGTTCTAAAATCTCTAGTCGTCGGAATTGATACGGTGACGGATCCTTCCTATGCAGGTCTCACGCTAGGGCAACTCATGGCGGATTCAGAAGGCGGCATACTTACGTTAGTTATGTATGCCATGACCATCGTATATCCTCTATTCTTAATTGCTTCAGTCAAAATCCTTGTGTTCATCATTATGTATATCTTTGTAGGGGTATGGATTTCTTATGCTGCCTTTACCGGGAAATTAGAGACGTTACTGGGATTCCTGAACATTTATATCCGGACTCAAATTGCGGGTGTGCTGATGGCGACCTATTGGGCTGTCTTTGTAAAATCTCAAAGTGATTATGGTAGTGATTTGGGATTTTTAGCTTCAATTGGCATTCCGCCTGTTATTGCGACTCCCCTAACGTCGATTGCGCTCGTTGTGCTGCTTTTCTACATTTGGATAAAACCTTGCTGGAAGGCTGCGCGTTTGCCAACGAGCCTAAACGGAGGTCAAGCGGTGGAAACGCTAGGTGCATTCGGAAATAAGTCTTCAATGGCTATAAATGCACTAGGTAAACGATTTGGAATGGAAAATCTGCAGCATAAAGGATTAAGCTGGGCTCGATCAAGTGAACGACTCGCTGAGGTCGGCCGAAAAATGCAAGAACGAGAGAGGCAGAAAAAAATATTAAAAGCGGTCATGACTAAAGGCGCTACGGAAGTCCTTTCTGGCGTTAAATATGCTGAGCCACAGGTTTGGGAGAATAGAGTGGGATCCGTGGTTGCGAGTAGAGCTGGTGCAGAGATTAATTATGACACTAGTCTAATCATGGATACACCTTCGCATGAAGTGGCTCATCAACTAGAGCCAGAGGGTTTTACACCAGGTGCCGTAATTAAAGTCGAACCAGATCAGCTAGAAGAAACACGTACGCTTGCTTCATCGTTACATGCCAAATATGGAGAAGCAGTGGATTGGAATTATCAACGAGGCGAAATGCTTGTCAGTAATAATGAACATCTAAAGCCTATCCTGCAGGAATTTGAAAAGGCTAATATCGCTCGCACCATTAGCCACGGGTATGAAAAAGACGGTGTGTTTTTAGATGTTGAGAAGAAAGTAGTCAAACGTTTTAGCGGCAACGAGGAAACCGAAAATACCATGAATCAAGTGAAAGGGAAATTGCCGATTTATTCGAAGGTCAACAACTTAAGCCCTACCGAAGCAACAAGTGCGTTCGAACACTTGCAGCGGTTGGGTAAACAGCATCCTGCAACGGAACAGGTCAAGTTAGTCAATGGCGAGCTTTGGATTCCAGATTTGATGATTCCTGTCATGGTGCCTATTTTGCAAGAGATGCGTAAAGAAAGTGCAATGTTTGTACGATTTGATCTACCAAAAGGATCTCAATATATTGAAAGTTTACACCAATATATTCAGAGCCATGGGACGGATGAATTAAAGGATGGACTCGAAATAAATGTTTCAGAGAATAGCTTACTTGTACGTGAATCCCAGACAAAAGCTTTTGAAGAAATTCATAAGGCATATCGCCAAGTCAGAATCCCTTATTGGCGTACCAGAACAGGAAGAACGATGGTCATCAAGGATGGCTTGCCCGTGGATAATGGCCAACAACCATTAACAGGAATGAATATGGGCAGCTTTGAACAACTTCAGGCAGATATGATTAGAGCGAAAGACGGGAAGAAAGGAGGAGGCGGATGAACGATAATATTGAACAGGAACAGGAGCGACTGCGCGAAAAGGAAAACGAGCTGCTTAGCACTTACTTTATGGGAGATATTCGTGAGGATGTCATTTTCTTGGGTCTAAATTATAAAGATATGATTTGGATTGTGGGGAATTCGCTTCTCGGTAGCGTATTCCTCTTTATATTTCCCTTCTCGTATTGGGTGAAGATACCTGGCATTCTGCTTATTGTTGGTTTGAGTTTAATCAGTCGTATGCTGGCTTGGCCATATAGGCGCCGTCGCCGGTTGCATTACATGCGGCAAAAAAAACAGGGCGTGGATCTGCAGCCTGTTCACAATATTGAAGAGGAGAGTTGGTATTACCGGAATGGTAAAACCATTCATGTAGCGTTAGGACTCTCTGCAGATCCCTGGGAAACGGCTGTTTACAATCAGAAGAGTAATCGAATCCAGGGTTTTGAAGCATTTCTGAGAGCCATGGCAGCCGAAGGTTTTAGTGCCCGACTTTCGGCGGAAATGGTGCCCGATTATCAAACGGAATTATGGAAACAAAAATCGGAACAGCCTACTGAGTCATTTGGTTTGAAGACGCTGAAGCAGAACAGGATTGACTTGTGGAAACGACAAGCTGATAAGGAGACTGCAAAACGAAGCGTCTATATCCTGACATTGACCATAAAAGAATTTCGCATCGACATCCGAGAACGGGATGATGAGCCAGAGGAATTAGATAAAAATGAACTGAAACGGTTCCGTATGCTGGCTGAGCTGCGAGAAAAATTAAAACGGGTGTTGGATCCCTTAGCTGAGGCTGGACATGCTTCCACCATTTTATCTGGCTATGCAGTGCCTGAAATCATGAGTCGCTGGTGGGATCCGCAAGCATGGAAGATGTGGGTATCTACTGAAGGGGATTGGTCGGATTCGGAAGAAGGGTCCACGGTCGATCAACTGGAACACATGGCCGAGGAAGAAAGGCAAATCCAAGAGAGCGTAACGGAGGAGTTCAGCGAAGTGGCTGCTTCGTCTGAGGAATTACCGGTTAAGAGCAAGCGTATGTTTATCCTGCGATTGCTAGGGGCTGCAGGGCGCACAATTTTGTTTCTGCTACAAAGAGTGGCAAACGGGTTTGTTTTTGCTTCTAAGGCTTGTACAAGGCAGTTAAGGCGCTTAAAACGCAATAAGAAGGCTAAAGAGCCGATTAATGATCCCTTACCTGAGCAAGATGGAACTGATCAAGAGTCCAAAGTGTCAACGAATCACATACCGCCTGTTCAAGGCATTACCTATCTGACTTCACCGGCTGCCACAGGGAAGTCTTTTTTGGCTGCCAATATGGCGGTTACCATGAACCAGGTAAAGGCCCAGGAGCAGAAATCAATGGTTGTAGTTGATTTATCTCCGGACCGGGGTGTTTTAAGTTACCTCAATCCACTGCAGGTTAAAAGTCCAGTGGAAGGTTGGGAGCTTTGGATTACACGAAATGCGCCAGGACTCGAGCTTTGGCTGCCTATACCCAAGCGTATTCTACATTTGGAGGAGCTGGCGCAAAGGTTGGCGGAGCTAAAAAAGAGGGGGACGGTCATCGTTGATTTGCCCTTTCATTATCCTGGACGTGAGGCGTTATTCCGTTTGGGTACGGCCATAGCCATTGTAGATGACGACTATCACCACTGGCTGCAATGGGTTCAGGCGGCTGAGGAGTGGTCTGGAGAAGTGTGGCTGAATCAAATGAAAGAAACGATGCAAGCTCCGCTGAGTGCAGTTGTGAAGGAACAATGGGATAAATCAGTGACCTATTCTATTCCCTTCTTTTCAGATGCTAGTCGTTGGTTGTTCAATGGCCGGCCTTATGCCCTGCATCCGGAGGCGGCGCAGCTGTTAAGGCAAGAAAGGGAGGATGCTAGCGATGCTGAGCGCGACGAAAAAGCTAATTAAACGATGGGAAAAGGCTCCTACCGAGACGGTGGTCAACGTTCTCGACGCTTCCGATAAGCAAAGCGGGCATTACGTTCGTGTTCTAATGATTCAAAATTATACGCCCGTTATTGTGGCTGGTTATTTGGACAAGCTCGATGCGCTTGTGACAGCAGAAGGCGCTACCTTGCGTAAAACAATCCGGTACGCGAGCAGTGGTGTTACCTGGAATCAATCCATGAAAAATAAACTGAAGCGGCTGAATAAATCTATCGATTCGACGCCGCCTGATGATCCCGTGCGAAAGGCGGAAGTGCAGGCAAGGGATACCATTATCGCGCTGCGAGATGCCAAGAGTGATGACAATCGTAAATTGATTGATGTTCATACGTTCTTGACCATTATGGCACCCAAAAAGCATCAGTTGCATGCCGTGCAGGCTAAGCTGGAACGCTGGTTTGATGATAAAGACGGCACCCTAAACGCGCTAGAGTATGAGCAAATGGAGGCATTGAAGCAAACGGGGCCTGCACATGATATGCATACACCTGCAGGTGAATTTTTCGAAAAGCATCATTATGGCCAAGTGACAACAGATACGGTTGCGGCTCGCACTTATCCCATGACAAGAGGTTCTTCTTCTGATGGTCAAGGTGTTTATTTCGGGCAGCGGACGGAGGACGGATCATTCACTTTTAAAAACATTTGCGATCCGGACGATCCGAGAGCTCAGAATATTACGGTTTTTGGCAAGTCCGGAGAAGGGAAATCCTATTTCCTTAAAGCACTTGTTGTTTCCCTGTTAGAAGAGGGCATCTATGTATTTGTTTTTGATCTAGATGGGGAGTGGCGAGACCTATGCGCCTATGTTGGCGGTACTTATATTGATCATACTTCCGATCAAGGGCGATATTTTGAGCCGTTAACCATTATGGCAGCTCTACCGGAGCTGGACTTGGATTGCGTAGAGTTCAACCGTAACCGATACAAGAAAGCCATGGATAACGGCGTTCGAACTTTTTCGTTGTTGGCAGATGGTCTTACAAAAGAACAACTGTTTGAGTGCGGCGAAGCTATTGAACGAGTGATGAAGCAAGCAGGTATCGATGAAAAGAACCCGTCTACCTGGAATGCGCCTTTTAAAGGTGAACGCCCCACTATACACCTTGCATTTAGAGAGATCGAAAAGGCAGCTGCGGAAGGGAACACAGACGCAGATAGTCTTTATAAAGCGGTTCGTATTTACTTCATTGGGATATACAAAGGCATCTTCAGCATGGAAGAGAAAATAGAATTTGAATCTAAGAAAACGAGACTCACTGTCTATAAAGTAGGCGGAGGGCAAACAAGTAAGGATGATAAAAACGAACTCGCGAAGCAAGCGCAATTAAAGATGTCGATGTCATTTGAAGTGGTTAACTCCAACATTCAGTGGCTTAAATTTGAAGGCGTCCGCTTTTCTGCTGTTGTGGTGGATGAGGGTCAACGACAAACGAAAAACCCAGAAATGCGGCGAGAGATTTTTGACTGGTATACAGCTATTAGGAAATGGAACGGCATGATGATCCTTGGCTCCAATACGCCAGCCATTATGCTGGATACGGCTGAAGGCGAAGGTATGTGGGAAAATACAAGCGTCCGTGTTTATTTCTATATGGAGCGCTCCGCCATCCGTAAGTTGGCTAATCATTCAAGCGTTCCATTGGAGATTCAGGAACGAATATCTGAAAATGAAGGAACGAATCGATATGTTTTGGAGTATCACAAAAAATTCGATGAGTTACTCATGACTGTGCCGGCTGAAGAAAGTAGATTGTACAAAACGCGTGGCCTGAAGCAGGTAGGGTAGCGCTTATGCAAGATAAAGTACTGAAAACCGTAAAGACGGTGCAGCAGGCGAGGAAAGTTTATCAAATCATTGCAGCTCTCGGTTCTTCCAGCGTCCTAGCCATTATCGCGATTATCTTAGCTCTTTTGTTTGTACTGCTCATTATTGGTTTGACCTTTTTGCCTTTTTTATTATTCGCTCAAGAGGGAAGCCTGAGTAATCAGACAGGTATGGAAGCGGGATGGGCGCCGGTACGTCTAGAGGAAGATGGCAGTGAATATATGTGGCCTGTCCCTACCATTACAAGGATTAGTTCTTATTTTGGAATACGAAACATAGGTGCAGGAGCGGAAGCGCATGGTGGCATTGATATCGCGGACGGTGCTCCTAAAACAGAGCTACAGCCGATCTATGCTATGGCGGCCGGTGTGGTTACGGTTGCTGGTAACGTGAGTGGTTATGGGCGAGCGATCTATATTGATCACGGCAGCGGTCTCGTCAGCATATACGGGCATTTGGACGCTCGGATGGATGTAAAGCCGGGCGATCAGGTTGGTAAGGGGCAGCGGATCGGTCTAATCGGTGCTGGCAAGGTGGGGCGATCAACGGGGCCTCATCTACATTTTGAAATTAAGCTAAATGGCAAGCGGGTTAATCCCTTGGATTACGTTCAGCCTAGTTCGCAGCTGCCAGGCGATCTGTCTTATCGATCACTTAAAATTGCAGAAGTAAAAGCCTATTTGGAAGGGAAGAAATCAGCGCTAGCTGATGTTGCCATTTTGCAAGCGATCGATGCAGCTGGACGGCAGCAAAATGTGGATCCCCATCTACTTATAGCGATTACAGGACAGGAGCAATCGTTTGTGCCGGCTAATCGCAAAAACGCAGCGCTTATCGTTAAAAATCCGTGGAATGTCTTTGGCTGCTGGTGCAGCGGCCGTGGCGCGACACTGACGACTGAGCGCTCAGCACTGATTGCGGCCAAGACCATCGTTAAGCTCTCTGAGGATCGGCCGGCCGGGCGCAATGCGATTGAATGGCTGAGCGCTAAAGACAACCCCCGTGGTTATTATGCAGAGCATGCTGGCTGGTGGATTGGTGTGTCCAAGTTTTATAAGACCATTTCAAAATTATAAAGGAATGATGCTATGTATACGTTGGTATTACTCGTTGGATTGGTACTTTGGTTCTTGCATCGGCATGGAACCAACATCGTGATTCCCAAATGGTTATGGCATATCATCGGTCTTTTTCTCATTTTTATGATTGTAAAAAATATCAGCGATGTGTTTGCTTTTGCAAACGATGAAGCAGGAGAGTGGTGGCCGTTGGTTCGCCAAAATGCGCAACAGATGAGCGCTCAACTCCGAGAACTTATTAGGGATATGATGCAGGGAGGATGAGCGGATGGATGGCAAGGAGCAGCCTCAAAAAGAGAGTTTTGGGCAGTTTATTACAAAGGTGAGTGGTGTGTCACTTGTAGCTGGCGTGGGTCTACAGTTTCTGGAGGTGCCTGCTAATCTTCAGCAATTAGCAGCAAAAGTGATTCCTTTTTCGATACTCCTATTCACCTGCTTTGTAGCCATTCCAGCAGCGATTAATTGGGGCTGGAATAATCGCTCAAAATTTTTTGTGTTTCTTCGTCAATTAATTAAACCAAAAGCAGAGCCTGCGAAAATGATAGCTGTTGAGACCTATCAAGATAGCCATCAAGCGAATCAAAGCTCTCCTTCACAAGATACAATACCGGCATCTGTGAGCGTAATAAATATGTCAAAAGAAGCGCTCAGCGGGGTGTATGCAATGCTACCTGCTAATCCAAATCCTACAGTGCAATCTTCCTTGACGATGGAGACGGCAGGCCCCATCCTTTCGGACGCACTGCAATTGGCAGGCTTCACGATTGAGGGGGATGTTGAGTTACTGGAGATTATGTCTGGTCCAACCCTGCAGTCCGTTACCTTTCAGTTGCCGGCCAAGGTGCAGTTAAGTAAATTGTCATCTAAGAGGGATGACATAGCCAATCACTTAGGCCACAGTAAAGGATTTGATATTCGCTCCACGACAAGGTTTAAAAGTGCTGCAACGTTTGTCATCCCACAGCAGCAGCGGGCTCTTGTGTATTTACGAGATTTAGCAAGTGAATTACAGGAATTTGCGAAAAAAGTAGCGCTCCCTGTCGTATTTGGTAGAGATGTGTATGGGAAACCTGTCTTGCACGATTTGGCGAAAATGCCTCATCTACTCATTGCTGGCGCAACCGGATCCGGGAAGTCTGTTTGTATTAATGTTTTATTGAGCTCGCTGCTTTTGACTCGAACACCCGATGAATTACGGCTCCTGCTCATTGATCCAAAAAAAGTGGAGCTCTCCGTTTTTAACGGCTATCCCCATTTATTATCTCCGCCGATTACGGATATGCGTAGAGCGATGCAGGCTCTTTCAAAGGTTATTGTGGAGATGGAACGGCGATACGAAGTGTTTGAAAAAATGCGGGTCCGGAATATTGAAGCCTACAATTTAATAGCATCGGGCGAAGAAAAGCTCCCTTATATTGTCGTTGTCATAGATGAGTACGCTGATTTAATGGTGGTTAGTGGAGCGGAAGTGGAGGAAGGGGTCATGCGGATTACGCAAATGGCAAGAGCTGCTGGTATCCATTTAATTTTGGGTACACAGCGTCCAAGTGTGGACGTTGTGACAGGAGTCATAAAGGCAAATTTGCCTTCCCGAATTGCCTTTAAGTTGAATTCGTCTGCTGATTATCGAACGCTATTGGATGGAGGAGCTCCTCATTTACTTGGTTATGGTGACGGAGTGAGTATGATAAACGGGGGCGTCCTTGAACGCTTCCAGTCAGCTTCTATTAGCATTAAAGATGATGAGTCAACAGGTTTTCTCGAAGCGCTCAAGCGTGATTGGATTAGCAAGTCTGAAGCGGATCGGCAAGCAGCCTGGTCTATAGAAGAGGGTAATGAATCGGAAGAATTGTCAGAAGAAAGGGACTGGCAGGAGCAGCAATCTGATGTGGAGCCAGAAACGGATCAGGCGATAAATGGACCGGCGGAAGAGGGTCTCACCGAATTAAGTGAATACGACCGTGTTTTGGAGGTTGTGAAGGCCAAAGGCGGTTTAGCTATCAAAGATGTCCAAAAATTGCTTCGTTGCGGTTTTTCTGAGGCAGCTGCTTATGCTACGCGCATGACGCAAGAAGGAATCATAGGGCCATTTGATTCCACGACCAATATGCGGCCACTGATTCGTGATCAGCAGCTCGATGCCGATGAGGATTCAACTGCGGACAGCGATCTGCTAAGAATGAAAATGTATATATGTTCCGTTCGAGCTGCTAAATCTGCCGATTTGCAAGAAGTTCTGCAAGTCCGGAAACAAAAAATTATTGAGTACATGCAGGTGCTGGTAATGGAAGGGTTTTTGCTTGCTCCCACCAGTCCGAGGACGGGATACATGCTAGCCTGGAGTGAAGAGCGGATGGATGCTTTCCTTCAAGAGAACTCGGAAGTGGCATAACGGAATGCTAAAAAGCTTCCCTGATTTTTTTAGTTCCCATCTTTAGTTCCCGTTATTAGTTCCCGGTTTAGTTCCCAATAAAAAAAATCCGAAACTCCTTGATACATAAGGGGTTATTTGTGATTTGTATATGACGAAAAAAGCGGGAACCAAAAACGGGAACTGAAAAAATGCGGCATTTATTTGCAAATAGGGAGGAGAAACGAACATATGATGAGTGTGCTAATAGGGCTGATAATGACGGTAGCAGGGATTGTGGGATTTGTTTTTTTCATTTGGAGCTTAACCAAACAGTATTTTAAATGGGCAGTCATAACGGGCGGCGTTGTCCTTTTGCACTCGGCGGTACTATCCTTTTTATTTTTAACCCATTTTGTTATTGGGGTGATTATTTAATGGCCGTAACGATTATGCCTGAATTGAAGAAAATTATTGATCGGGTACAGGCAGCTGATCACGCTGGATTTAAGCAAGCGATGAATCAGCTGTCTAGAAAGTTTGTTGCGGCCGGCGATGAAATAACGGCGGAAGCCATACAAGTGGAAGCGGAGAAATATACGCAGCGTCATCACTATCAGCAGATGCAGACGTTACCGACGAACAGTGGGATTTCAATGGGGGCATTGTACACGCCTGCTGAATCAAAAGAAAAAGCAAAGATGCTGGTCTTGAGTGACGAAAACGATCAAATGCTTGGCGAGCTTCTTGAAATTTATGAGAGTCGGGAACTCTTCTTCCAAGAAGGGATCCCGTTACCAACAAAATTACTCCTGTTTGGCCCACCTGGAACGGGGAAGACGATCAGTGCTTATTACTTAGCCTATAAGCTTCAGCTGCCGCTTGTTATGGTTCGCTTGGATACGATAATTGCCAGCCATTTGGGGGAGACAGCGACGAACATTCGTAAAATCTTTGAGTATGCGAAGAAGATGCCTTGTGTCGTATTTATGGATGAATTTGACGCCATTGCACGTAAACGAGGTGGACAGCAGGATGTGCAGGAAATGTCTCGTGTAGTCAATACGCTGTTACAGTGCATGGATGAGTTTAATAGCGATGGCGTGATCATGGCAGCCACGAATCTTAATGGGGACATCGATCCAGCGGTTAGCCGTCGCTTCGATACCAAAATGACCTTCTTGGTACCAGGGGAAGCGGATGTTGAAATGTACATCCGGAAGATTTGGAAAGCGCCATCCTTGCCTGCAGAGGTGGTCAATCAAGCCAGGGAGCTGTTTAAAGGCTGCACCTTCGCGGAAATAGAACAAGTTTTTCTCAAAGCCAAACGTAAAGCCATCTTGCGAAAAGAGGTCCTGCATATTGGGCTTATTGTTGAAGGGATGCAAGAGTACTTCCCAGAGGGTCGCGCTTCAGAAAAATGATCATACTTTTTGCATACTAAATGCGTACTTTTCGATGTTCATATCCCTTTATGATTGGATTATCACAAATTTGTAATGAAGCTATCCGTTATGCGGGTAGCTTTCTTTTTGGGGAGGGTATGGTCATGAGCCGGAATAAACGCTCACCACCGTTACGTGTTTTTCTGCTGGTTTACAGAAAGGGGGAAGCCGATGATTGAACTGACCATGAAAGAAGTAGCAGATCGGCTGGATATGGCGGAGAGCAGCCTGCGGCGCTGGCTGCCGCTCATGGAGCAGTATGGTTATGTCTTTCAACGAAAGGAAAATCAGCGACGTCAACTAACGGAGCGGGATGTTGCCGTTTTGGCTGACATCAAACTGATCAGCCAAGTGAAAAGCCTTGAAGAGACGTGTCTGCTGCTCATTCGGCCTTCAAATTTAGAGTCGCATGTTGATCCATCGGCAAAAAAAGAGTTTGAAGCTATGCTCGAACAACTACTTGATGTGATCTACTGGCAGGGAGCTGCGGTAGCAGTTGAGCAGCTGCGTAGACAGTGGCTCAAGATTATGGACACGGAGGAATTAGGATGAAGTGGAGAATGGAATTCAAGAAGTTAAATCGTATTTTTTTATATGTGCTATGCATGCTTGGCTCGCTGAGCTTGATGTATATGTTAGACATCAAGTGGTCGAAAGATGTGGATACGAGTTGGGTAGTCATGGCTTCGAGGCAGATTATGCCCCGTGAGCAAATTACAGTGGATGATTTAGCCCTGGTCAAAATGAAAAACAATTTACTTGTTGAAGGGGCAACCAACCGGTCGGAGCTTTTTGTTGGAAAAGAAGCGCTCCAGCTGATTGAAGCAGGCGATCAGTTGACGCTTAATCGAGTCGATAAAATGGCTTTATTGCGCTCGCCTGATGCCCAAATTGTAGAGGTACCGGATGAATGGCTGCTGTCTGTTCCAGGTAGCTTACGCCGACTGGACCGAGTAACGTTGACAGCGGTATACGGCGATCAAGCGGCCGTGGATAGCGAGACGGGGCAAACGGTAAAGAGGGAGAATATTGAAGTGCTAACGGGCGTGGTTGTGGCTTACTACAAGGATTCCGGTGCATCGGAGGTAGAGTCATCCGAGCAAAATAAAAATCCGAATATTCGGGTGGATGCCACCGTTCGTGGACGGAAGTTGGAATTGGAGCTAACGCCGGCACAGTTAGCGGAGTTATCCCGAAAAGCTTCTGAAGGTTATCAATTTATTGTGGGGTACACATCATGAGAAAAATCGCATGTATTGGGCTGGATGCTGCGCTAATTGATCGCTTAAAGCAGCTGCCTGTTGAGGATGTTACTAACCTGACAAAAGAACAATTGGTGTCCGGAACAGGCGCTGTTTCAGCTACTTTGGTAGTGATTAGTGATCGGTTCGTCAAGCCGTTTGAGTTGGAGTCGCTAATCGATCGATTTCCTGATTCCAAAATCGCTTATCTGATTAGCTATTCGGCCAATATTGCAGCTGCTGAAGAAGCATCTTTAATATGCAGGAAGCTGGGTATTTTGGACTTGCCTCCCAAACATACCGTAGAACAAATCGCTCAAAAACTGCATAGCAGCTTCTTGGGCGGCTATATAGCGCCTGATGTCTATCAAGGGAAGGTGATCGCTTTCCTGGGCACGCTGGGGCAGGTTGGCGTTACAACAACCGTTCTAGGCTTAGCTGAGCAGCTTGCTGGTACAACGACGGCAAAAATTGGCGTCCTTTCCTTTAATGCTTTCACGCCTGGTGATCAGTATGTGGCGTATAAGGGAAGCCTTCTAAACCAACTGCATACCCAGATCCATGTGCTAACTCCGGAAGAGCTTGAGAGTCATATGCATGCTTTTCCAAAGTTTCATTATCTAGCCGGCAATGCTGATCTGACCAAACGTTATCGCTATTCGGCAGATGCCATTGAGCATTTAATTGCGGCGGCAAGGTCGCGCTTTGATATTGTCATGATTGATGCAGGGTGTAACCCGGATAACAACTTATGTTTACAAGCGCTCATGCAAGCAGATATGCGGGTAGTCGTGACGACACAACAACCGGCTGCTTTACACATGTGGCAGCAGTTCAGTCCTGTGCTTCAGCTTGTTAACGGTGGAGAGAAAATGTCGTTCATGATGATTTTGAATCGTTACCATGCAACACGCGGCGACGCTCGCTTAATCGAAAAGAAAATGGAGGTTGCGTCTCTTGGTGTGTTGCCTGACTTGGGCGAACAAGGTCATCTCTGCGAAGCGGAGCATCGGCTGCTTACAACGACGGACAATAAGCAATACCTAGAAGGCATTCGTGCCATTTCGGAGCTTTTGCAAGCACGTTACAAATTGCCGCAACTTGCGGAAGGAGGGCGAAAAGGATGGTGGCAAGCACTGCTCGGCAAGTAGAGTGGCGAGAGAAAGACTTTCATATCAGCGAGTTAATCCACGCTCGTGAGGCGGAAGCTTCAGCTGCAAAACTACATGAGACGGATCCGATGCATTTTAAAGGTTTGTGTAAGCAAGTCATCAAACATCTACAAGAGAAAATGAAAGCACGTAAAGAAGCTGATATTCAAAAATGGCAGAAATTACAGCATGATGCGGTTATCGGGAAAAAAGAAGCGGTACGTATTTTTAAAGAGGAAATCGAGGAGTTTGTGCGATTATCTCAACTGCAAGGCACATCTTACCCTCGTTACTATAAATCATTGACCGAAGCGCTCTTTCAAGAAACCTTGGGTTTGGGTCCTATATCATTGTGGTGGGCACATCCTCTCTTTCACAAGTCGGAGGCTGCTAAAATTATCGGAACTAAGATTTACTTTGACATTCCTGGGGAGAGCGATCCCCTCCAGCCCTTCGAATACGAATCAGAGGAATATGTCATTGAAAACGTCATAAACAAAATCAAAATGAAAGATGAGCATGCCCATATTAATCAGTTTAAACCCACGCTCGAACTGGAAATGGATGATGGGACACGCGTGACCATGATTATACCGCCGCGGGCACGGAAACCAATGGTCATTTTCAGGAATTATACGATGAGAAACCCGAGAATCGAACATTATGTGGGACTTGGAAGCATGCCGGCGGACATCTATGCATTCGTACTGGCTCTCTCGAAAGCTCGTTTAAATGCTGTTAACACAGGAGCTCCTAAATCCGGTAAGTCTACCTTTACGATAGCTATGTCTGCGGAAAGGATAAAAAAGGGCAAGGTGACGGTTGTCATCGAACATGATTTTTCGGAATTGAAATTAAGCGATCTTCACCCGGATCATCAAATTTTAGAATTCATTGTACGAACGGAAGCGGATTATGATGATGTATTTCGGCAGGTCCTACGTTCCGACTATGATTTTGCCATTATTCCCGAGCTGCGAAGCATTGAAGCGGAATTGTGTATGCTGGCCTGCGAACGTGGTAAAGGTGGCACCATTACTACTTATCACACCGAGCAAGTGGAGAATATTCCAGGGCAAATTGCACGGCTCATTCTACAGCGATTCCCGAGCCGGCTTTATGAAGAGGAGTTAATCCGAGTGGCAGGCAATCTGGATATCGGTTTTGTGTGGCGAGAACGATCGGATGGTTCTAAGCAACTCTGTCAGATTTCAGAGTTCCGTGTGGATCCGTTCACAAATGAAATCAGCACGCATGACTTCATGCGCTACGATGACTGTACAGAACAATACACCTTCAGCGCGGGAGTATCAGATGCGATTCGAAAAAAAATGTTTGAACAGGACCCTCTGCTCGCTACAACTGCTCTGAGGGAACTAGAAGAACTTGCGCGAGCCTTTCCCCTTCAGGGACAACCATCGGCTCAGCACAAGGAGGAATTGACCCATGTTCCAGTCATTTGATCTGGCTGCCTTGGGCGTCATGAAAGTTTTGCTCATTTTTGTTTATGCCTACTCTACTTACCGGCTAACGGGTGTTGTATTTGAACGTTTGCTGCTGAAGTGGCGGACACCAGCCTATCTTATGGTCAAACCGCTGGACGCAGAGAAAGGCTCACGTTATTTTACACATCTTGAGCTGCTGTTGCGATCGACGACACCTCGGTTCAACCGTCATACCGTAAACCAGTTTCTAGCCAAGAGCATGACCCTTTTTGCTATCGTCTACTCCATTTTATTAATGGGCTATGCGGGAGATCGATTTTCGTTACAGCTCCATTTTTTATGGAATTTTGATGCCTTTCGTTATGCTACCATCCTAGCTTTTCTCCCCTATTGCTGGTTAAGGGTTCGTTTGTATGTTTTGCGCTACGAGAATGGCTATGCGCTGATGTCGTTTGTGGAGAAGCTGTTGTTGAAATATCGCGCTGCTCATCACGAAGCGGATCTGTATCAAACGTTATATGAATTGGGAGATGAGCTGGAGGGGCCAATGAAACGAACGGCGAGCTCGATGGTTTCCGTTTTGCAGCTTGAAGGCAAGATGGCCATAAAGGAGGCGGTAGAGCTTTTTACCTATCAAGTCCCAGGCAGTTGGGGAAGGCAGCTGGGCGTTATGTTCATCAAAGCGGCTAAAGAAAACCTGAACATTGAGAAGGCGCTGCAAAAAATCCATAGTGATATGACAACCTTCGGCCAGATCGTTGAATCTGAAAAGTCCGATGCATCTGAAACGGTCATTATGGGTTTATTTCCCTTGTTTTGTGTACCACTTGCTCTTTATGGATTGAGCCTGGTTATTGACGTTTCCATGCTGAAAATCCTGCTCGATGAACCTCGCGCACTGTTGGCTCTTATCCTATGCGTGATCGCGATTTTTGTAGGGATTTTAACGTCAATCGTATTATCCAAACCTAAAATAGAGGTGTAGGAACATGTATGTGCTAAGCTTCAAGGCTGTGCTTTACCTTGTAATGATGATAGCCACGTTCTTTATTGTAAGGGAGATTTATTATGTGAGGAGGCGGAGCCCACCGCCTAAGCTTTGGGACAGTATGAGAATAGCAGCGGGAGGCTATCGTCCTCGAATTGAGGCTTTATACACGGACGACCATTTAAAAGATGCGTTCTCTTTTGCTGGATTACCCGAAAAAATGACGGCTTGGTCGTATCGCTTTTGGCGCGACATCGCTTTTATGGTTGCGATTGTAGGCATGCATGCGGGGATACTCATTAACAAGACCTATCCGACCAAACTTATGTTGATTATTGCGGTTTTATATCTGGCCTCGCTAACCAGGAGTCGCTACTTTCCTGTACGGTTGTTATTGTCCATGGCGGGAAAAGAAAAAAATCAGCAAAAAAATAATGAAGTCACACAAATCTATATGTTGTTGGTCAATGATTATCAAGTTGAAACGGAAGGTTATTATAAGAGTGTCTATGACAAGCTGAAGGAATACCGGGAGTATACGACGGTACTCGGAAATGATATGGATCAGATGTTGTCCGATTACCGCATAGAGGGTAATGCCGCCTTCAAAGCAATCGGCGAAGTCGTCGGGACAAAAGAAGCAAAAGCGTTGAGTGACATTCTGATCAAAATCAGCGAGTCTAATCCGGAGCAGGCCGTCGACTTGCTCGAGAAGAATTATGAAACATTTCTGGATTTTAGGCGTCAACGGCGTCGGAAAAAGCTGAAGCTTAATCATTATATAGGCGTTGTTCTAGCTTCTAGCGCTACACTGACCGTTGTTAATTTTGCAATTGTTGTTACCAATGTCTATCAAGGCACCTATGTTTTCACCCAATAAAATCGGTTAACAAAAGGAGAATATTTAAAATGGAAAAAATTCTTGTTACGGTACTGGCTATTGTATTTACGTTCGGTATGTTTATTGCGAATATTTCGAATGAAGATGATGGGGTTGCTGCAATGGGAACGGAACAGAAGAAGGCGGCTTGGGAAATCAGCAAGTCCATTACGATGCCCGGCAAATAATAAGTAAAGGGAGGGTTGCCAGTCGGTCTTTGGATCGGCTGGCTCTTTTTATGAAATCGATTATAGGTTTGCTATTAACAGTGGTCTATTTCCTTTACTTCATTTTTCAGCCTTCTGTCGAGCAAACCGTCCAGCACCGAGATCAAATGCTGCAGCGTAAGGCGTTCGAGACCGCTCATTTGGTTGCACTGGAAGGTCGTATGACGGCTGAGATTCGTGAGAAAACATTAGCCAGTCTAGAAAAAATGAATTTTGATCGATCAAAGGTAGAGCTTTTAGGCCCGTCTTCAACGGTGGAGCGGGGAGCTCTAATTGAAATTTCATTGCGGTATCCGCAAGGCCGAACACAGATTTTCGATCTTTTTGAAGCAAATGAGCCGCGAGATTATTATTATCCGGTTAGCATCATGAGCGAGCACATTGAGACATCATGAAGTGGATACTTATTTTAATTCTAATGACACCGGTGATCCTTTCATTCAATGTGCAAAGCTCCGACGAGGCTTTGAAAATTAAGCTGAGCACTCAATTAAAGGAAACGATGGATGTGGCCACGCATGATGCGGCCATACAAGTCGATCAGGAAGAATTGGAACAAGGTCGTGTTTCATTCACGGAAGCAGCAGAACGTGTTTTCCGCGAATCGATTGAACGTTCTAATCGATTGAACCCGGAATGGCAGCCTATGGGGAATAGCACTTGGAAGGATCCCATCGAGCTCGTTCTCTTTGACCGAGTAGAAAGTGGTTCATTTCCACGGCTTTATAACTCGGGTCCACCTTATTACTACATGGACGTCTTGCAAGGTCCATCCGTTGTCGCGGTGGTCAAGGTTAAGCATCCGCGCTATTATGGCCTTTCGGACGACTTTGAATATATCGTGGGCAGCAGCCATGAGTATGTTGAGTAAACTTTATAAATCCAATCCGAAAGTGTATACTATAGTCAACAAAAATGATTACTTTTGAATGTAAAAAAGTAGTTGTTAAACGACTGGAGGTATTCATTATGATGTCTGAAAAACACAATGAAGACCGTGCGGAAGAAATCCTAGAGGAATTTGAGAAGGCTTTGCCGAATATTTGGGAGCGCGCAAGGAAAGAAACCGAAGAAGCGCTTCAGAAGGAGCGCGAGCTCTTCGGGGAGGAAAGAAGGGTCTAGGCTGCACTATAATAGAGGAGATGTGTATTGGGTTCTTTTTCCGTTTGAGGAGAGCAACGATGCCAAGGTTCGACCTGGCATCGTCATTGATGTATCTCCAGATGAGTTGGAGGTACTTACCGTGAAGGTGAGCCGTTCTCAAAGCGACAAAGAAATTTTGGTTGCTATTGAGCATTGGCTGCAGGCGGGCTTGCGGGAGCCGTCATTCGCAATCGTGAGCAAGATACGTTTATTAAAAAAAGATCGTTTTTCCGGCTTCATCGGTACCATCCATCGGGATGATTTGCTAGACGTGTTGGAAGCTGCATACAAAAACGAGTTTTTATAGCGAGGAGAAGATCACTATGGGTTGGGGAGGAGCCAGGGAAGGTGCAGGCAGAACACCACGAACCAAAAAGCGCAAACGTTCAATAACGCTGTACCTAACGGATACCCAATGGAGGGCTCTGGAAATGGAGGCTGAAGAGAAAAATACTAAATTGGGGACATTGATAAATACAGATCAAGAGGCTAGAGCAGAAGAATTTGTGAAAAAGTTCAGCCTAGAAGAAGTTTCGCAGGCCACCGAGAATATTGAAAATAGCGAGTAGACTTTAAATAGTCTACTCGCTATTTTTTTTGTAAAGGGCAGCTCGCTATTTACAACTTGAATTACGACGGTTATAATTCAAGTTAATAAATATTGGAGGTGCCAAAATGATCTATGACGAATTGATTAAAATTGTACAAATTCTCATATTAGCTTTCATAGTATTGGGGCTCATTATTATGTTCTTACCTGAGCGTAAGAAGAAGCGTGTGAAAACGATTCCTGTTATGGTAGTAAAAAGAATATTAGACTAAACTTCCTTATTTTTAGAATTTGCTTTAGAATATGTATATTTGAATCTAAGGCATCAGAGAGGAAGCGATGGCAATTATTATTTTGGAGCCTATCTTTACATCTATCATCTGGCCAGCTTGCATTATGCTTGTTAGTGCAGGGGTTGGACTTTACGCAGCAAGGTATGGGGCAAAGACAAGTTTGAAATTTCAACAAAGCGAGCAGTTGAAAAGCGAGCAGATTCAGCGCGAGAAAATTCTTAAAAATATGCGAATGGAGTTAAAACTTAATCTGGAGTATTTTAAAACGAGTAAAAAATACTATTTTAATTCCTTTCGTTCCGGAGATGTTTTTATGCAAAGCTCGTTATTCCCATATGAGGAATTTGAAGAGCTTATTGAAAAAATTCTTGAAGTACATCGAGAATTTGATAAGTTGCAAGTTGCATTAAATGTTAATCAACAAATTGCTGCAGCTGACGCTGCGAATAAGTTAAAGAGCCCTATTATGTCTTCAATTAAATTAGCTTTATCACCTGAAAGTATGGAATCCTCTCTTAAAGTGATGGAAGTAGCCATGTTGGATACGGTCAATAATATGATGCCTAAATTAAAGGATGCTCTTGAAGTGGTTGAGAGGGAAATTGTTAAGCTGTCACCGGTGAAATAGGCTTACTTTTTGCATACTAAATGCTTACTTGTGGCCGTGTTTCGTGCATTAACATTGTATTATCGGGAGATTTGCTTAATAGATTGGCTGATTGAACCGATATGTATCATACCAATATAAGGGAGTGGTAGTTATGAAGAAGATTATCGCTGTATTTTTGGCGGTCAGCATGCTGGCAGGTTTCGGCATTACACTTAAGCCTGGACAGGAAATAGTTGCAGCTGCTGCAGCACCGACCTTTAAGGATATTTCGGGCCATTGGGCAAAGGAATCGATAGAGGCTGCAGTAAAGGCGGGCGTATTAAATGGCTATCCGGATCAGACATTTAAGCCGCAAAATCCGATTACCCGTGCGGAGCTACTAAAGGTTATAGCACTTACAAATAAAATAGCGCCGGCTGCAAGCTCAGCTGGAAGACCGTGGTATTCTGTTTATCAGACAGCTCTGCTGGACAATAAAATTTATGCAGCTGGTGATTTCACGGGCGATATTAATAAACCAGTAACCCGCGTCGAGATGGCTAAACTCGCAATCCGTGGTGCAAATGCCGATTACCGTGGCGTTAAACTAACTGCGGAGGAGTTGATGTTCCGCGCAGTGAATGCGGGACTGTTGTCCCGTACCGGTACGAAGGCTGATACCATTGATCCAGATGGGACAACTACCCGAGCGCAGGCTGCTGTAATTGTTACACGGCTACTCAAACTGGCTAATGGTGGAAAACTCACGACAGATCAGGGCGCGTCAAGCGCGGCGGAGATAGCTTGGCATCGACATAACATGATTACAATGTTCGACCAGAATGATCTTGTGAGCTTTCCCCATGTCGAAAAGATTCGCAGTAATTATCAGGTGACAATCGATAAGCTGATTGTTCTTGACCCGTCGGACAAAACTGGTTATTATGCTGAATATTTGGATGGAGCAACTTATTATCTGGGTGGGACAACCTCAAGTGGAAGCAAAGGATATATTTTTGCATATAAACTAATCGGAAAAAGCCTGCTTAATTCAGAAGGTGTAGAGAATATCGAGGGCAGCTTCTACATGTATATATCGGGAGACTCTGGTGTTGCCTATTTGGATAAAAAGTACAGATATACGGATAAGTCTCTACAAGAGCGACAAGGTTTATTTACTAACGCCACACTATTAAACCTAAAGCAAGCAGGCGTGGAGGGTCATAATTATCATTTTGCTTTTGTGGACAAAAATTATATTAAAAATCAAATTAAAGAGTTGGGCGGAGTATCAATTCATTTGGAGAAGTTTGGAATGGGCTTTGGGGATAAGAAATCTCAAATTTACTTAACGGAGCTGAAGGACATATGGTACAAATAAAACGAATAATAGCAATGCTTCTTGTGTTGCTGGTAGGCGTAAGCGGATTTCCGCTTACGCCTTTTTCATACGCTGCTACAGGTGACATAACGAATACGTACAAGCTTAATTTCTCGTCAAAATATAGTTCTTCATCTACTATGAGTAACGTCTCAAGTGACACATTTACAGTACCTACTGGGTACAAAATTAAATCTTATGAAGTATGGAAAGCTACAGTAAATAATAAGACACTCTCCATGGTTAGTAAGGGGCAATTGAGTGGCAGAATACTAAGCAATAAGATTACCATTGATACGCTAAGTGGAAGTGAGATGGATTTGAGTAGTGAAGGTTATACCTCCCGAATGTATTGGACTACCTGGCATTCCACCAATCACCGGGAGTGGTTGTTTGAATCTGGTGGAGGACGGACATATCGCGTCACTCCTACCCCAGGGGCTCCGGATGGTTGCTGGAGTGGGGGGATTGCAATTTGCCCTGGCTATCTACCGAGCGTTGATAATCTTGGACAATCTTTAGGTTCGGACGTTAGGACGGCTGAGGGGTGGGCAAAAGCAGAGAGTTGGGGATTTGCTGGGCCGAGCTCATATGATTTTAGTTCAACTGTAATTGTACCGTCATCAGCAGTGATTCCATCGTCAATTAAAATTACAAAAGCTACCCCAATAAATGGTCCTCATAAGGTAGTAAGTTTCGGTAAGGGGGTTGATGGGTTTGGCCAACTAACAGTCGCAACAGCCCCTATAAGTTCGAACCCGATAGCCTTTGAAGAAGGAACAACACTTAGATATGATATGAGGACACTAACAAACTGGGTAGCAAAGACCTATTACTATGAAGGAGAAGTGAAAGTCACATTTGAAAAGCTTCCACCGGTAGATGAACCATACTTGGATTGCACCTGCAAGGCGGATCCTTCAAGTGTTACATTTGCTAATGCAGATATTGCAGTAGTTTCAACTATTGATGCCTCAATTAAACAGCAAGGCAGCCTGCGGATCAAAGAGTGGAAGGTGTACGGACGGCTTCAAGATGGTAGCCAACTGCAGTCACAAACTATTTCCCAGGCTCAAGGAAGTATAAGTTACAAATTTAATTTCAATATACCTAAGTCTAAACTAGACAATCAAGATAACTACACGGAGACCTACGTCATGCGAGCCATTGTATATTTTACTGATGGGACAAGCGCGGAGCAATTAATAGAATGCTCCACTACGGTGACAAAGCCAGGGGCTGCTACACCAACAGCGACACCAGCTCCATCGACGAGCGAGCCTACGCCTACACCACGGCCCATTATTGAGGTTTCAGCGCAATGGGATCCGTCTTCAATCTTTACGGGGGATAAAGCTTCACTGTCCGCGATCGGTCGCGGATACACTGAAGCTCATTGGGAATTGTCAAATAACCTAAAGCCTTTTATTCAAAACGATGATTTCAATCAACCTAATATTACATTTGACATAGCTGGTGTTTATACAGCTAAATTGGTCGCTTCTAATGAATATGAGACAGTATCAGATACGGCTATTTTATACGTTAACGATCCCAAGCCGGTTGCCATCATATCTGGTGTTACGCGCTGGATTCAAGGCCGGCCGTTTCCGAATCTGCATCATCTAAATAACTCCTACAGTCCATTAGCTTCTCGTGGTGTAACGATCGATTTCAGTAAGTCTGAAATTCGGTATAAGAAGAATGACATTGGGCCTTATACGGTTGGGGCTTGGCCAAGTAAAGCTCCAGATGAGCTTGGATCCTATACGCTCGAAGGTAAGGTTTATGATTCGCAGGGAAGAGTAAGTGAATGGGCAACTTATCCATTAGAAATCGTACCTGATCAACCGCCGGTTGTTTCCGTCATCGCTCCTGAAACCGGGGTGCGTAATATTGGGCTCATGCTGCAGATCGATGCAAGCAGTCCGGACGGAGATAAGTTGGAGAGGCTGCTCATGGAAGAACGATATGATGCCGATAACGATGGTGATTTTGACGAAGAAAACTGGAAGGTAATTTATGATGGGCCTTTCACTACTACGCATTCCGCTAATTATACAACGGTGGGTAAGCGTCAGTACCGAGCTACGGTTACTGAAGACTATGGTTTATCGGGCAAGTCCAATATAGCGGAGACGGATATTATTAATCGTGCGCCTATTGTTGATTTTACAGCAAACGGTCTTACCCAGCAGCCAGATCAGGGCGCTGACAGTGGACCACCGGTAACAACCTATTCACCAGATTCCATTTTGCGTTCATGGGTCAACAAGACGCTATATGAAGGCGGTACAACCAATAAGGCGAGTTGGAAAGTAAACGGCAGCAGCTTAACGACGCGCAACGCGGTATGGGCTGACTTTAATGGCAACTATAATTTAGCCAAAAACTTAAAGCCTTTGCCAGCGTGGGAAGGTAGCCTTGGTCAAGTTTATGCCGGCTATAAAATGACTGTCATGACTCAAGCCGGCTATTATTATACGTATAGCTACAGGCCGTCAGAGTCGAAGGATTGGGCATTTGCAATACGTGATGTTTGGACGGGCCAGATCGAGCAGAGTTATGTTCATCCGGGCATTACATTCAAAGGAAGCTTCTATAAGTACCATCCATCTCAAATGAAACAAGCATATTTCTTAGAAGCGGGAACATTAAATGTTTCCGGCGATACGCTGCGCCTATATAACATTGAGACAGGACAGCTGATCGAGGAATACCCTACAATAGCCCCTCCTGCTACAGGGGGAACAAGCAGCAGCTATTGGGACGATCCGACCAATACTGTAATCGGCACGGCATTCTCGCCAGATCGGCAGTTCCTGTATGTCGCTTACCGAGAGAGTAATGGCGGCAGGACGTTCGATATTCGGCAAAAATTATTTGTGGCCAAGTATTCTGTGGCACAAAAAACGCTCTATTGGACCAAGTTGGTGCATCCAGGAATTGATCAGTGGAACGTGTACCAAATAGGGGGGATTGATGTAGATGCAGCTGGTAATGTGTTACTGGCAGCTAATACAAGGCGAGGTACGGAGGATGATTGGACAGCGTTGTTTTATGTCGTAGATCCGAATGGTAATCAAATCGCTAGCCATGGCATCCCGCTGGGTATGTTGTCGGAGATCACTATGTCAGCTGATCGCTCCAAAGGGTATGTAACGTCCATGTGGTTTCAATCAGGGAGATATGGATACTCTCAGGTAAGCGGCGTCCTTTCTTACAATACAGCGACTAACGGTATCGCGCGCCCGGAAAAGAGTAGCGGCACGATCGATGACGTGAAGTTCCCTAGTAAGCTGGGCAAAACAGCTGTTAATAAGGCAGGCATTATGGCTACTCCATTTGGTTTTCTAATTCTTCCTGATGGATCCATTACAAGCGAAGATCAGAGAAATCCATACAACAAGCTAGGGGCGTTCTCTACTGCTGAAGCTAAGAGTCCGACGCCAAGCGATCCGATAACAACGCAGATTCTCTGGCCGAAATTAGGCATAATTGGTCCTTTTTCGCAGCCTTCCGATGAATTTTGGGTTTTGGGAGCTGGCGTGAAGAGATTTGACAAGGTGACTTATCAAACGGTTAATGGGCAATCAACCTGGTCTAGCTCAGCTTTTCAAAAGATACAGCAGTGGTCAGGCATATTAGCCAACAATCAAACGCCGATGTTGGGTACGGAGAGTTATGACAACAAGGCTTATTTTGTAACAGATACGATGAAATACACGGATGGGAATGGTTATGACGGAGTAACTTTCACCGGGTCCTCCAGCGTGCTGCCTAACGGTGCTGTAATCGGAACTGGCACGCAAGTAACGTACACCGGACCAATCTCAGGATCCTTTACAAGCAAGCAGGTTGTTATCCCGTTTAAAGGGGAGTCAACGGGAGAGCTGCCGAGGCTGCTGGACGATATCACGGTAGAAATCGACAGTGATGCTTGGGGTGGCCTGCTTTACGATCCAAACAGCATTATGCGTAACCAGGTAATAGAGTTCGATATCGCGATTAATCATTTGAGTAATGATAGACCGATCGGAGCTGCTATTCAAATTCAAGATGAGAAAAATATGTATACAGTGGAATGGACGAACAGCACACTGACGCTATATAAGGTCGTGGCTGGTCAAAAATCGGTGCTTTCCCAGGTTACAATGACACGCAGCGTGGGCTATCCATATGCATTTAAATTGGAGTCCCTTGCTGGTGTGCTACGCGTTTCAATTAACGGAGCGAAGAAAATAGAAGTGAATGACTCTACCTACAAAAAGGGATCAGCTGGTATATTGTCTCTTGGGCAGCAGCAAGCAGCCTTTAGCAATATTAAGCGCACTAATTATGGCGACTCTGTTCCGGAGGAGACTATAGCTGCTGTTCTTGTGGGAGAAACCATACTATACAAAAAACTATTCAAGGATCCTGAATCGGATCCTAAATGGTCAGAGACTTGGCATTATGCACATGATCCTAATTACTTTGCGAACCCTCTCGGACGCAGCATTTATGATGAGCAAACCTTCAGCACGGTTTTGGAATCATTGGACAAGCCAGGGAAGTATGAAATTACACACCAGGCTGGAGATGATCCAGGATTTGTAAGCTATCGATTGTCCTCGGAGCCCATCACCAAAACGTTGTATGTGCATCGCAGGCCAGTTGCTGTCCCTGATGTGCGCTTTACCGGCACGGTATATCCCGGTGGAGCTGCGTTGGATTATTTGACATACGATAAATCGTATGATCCCGACATTCCTGAGCGCTTGGATACGCGAATCTTCCGTACACGATGGGCTGACGAGAATACTTGGACGGCAGGTGAGAGGCTGCTTTACAATCGCCCAGGCGTGGAGTTAATCATCCAAGAGCAGGTGAAAGATCTTTACGGCGCTTGGAGTTTCTGGGCAGAGGTACGAGTGTACCTGGATGAGCTTCCGCCGGTTAATCAAAATCCACCGACCATGACCATTGTTGTTCCGGACGGCACGCTGGATAAGCCGACAGTCTATATTAGCGAGCCGACAGTCCGGTGGGTTTATGCTGACCAGGAGAATGACCCACAGGAGCAATATCGACTTAATATGGTCTATGCTGACGATAATACGACCGTGCTCAACACGACGCTCTATGGAGACGATCTGACCTACGAGATTCCTGAAGGGATGATTGAGAAAGGGAGAACTGTTAGGGTGCAGGGACGTGTGTATTCAAAAGGGACATGGAGTGAGCTGAGTAACAAAGTATACTTTGTGCTCAACACGCCGCCGCAAACAACACTCCTAAACTATAACGGCGTTAAAGCATCGGAGCCCGTTTATACAAACAGCAATAAGCCAAACCTGCAGGTGGCCGTCACCGATAGGCAGGGCGACGTCATAAGGCATGTTGATTACGAAGTGTTTTATAATCCGACCGGTACGCTGGTAGTGGATACTAACACTGCAACCGGATCCTCCAACTATACAACGCCGGCCCTGCAGGAAGGGCTGCATAACTGGCGAGCTCGAGCTCATGACGGTTTGGAATGGGGACCTTATAGCGGTAATGGCTATTTCTTTGTTGATACAGTGAAGCCCCGTGATGTGGATGAGCAGCTGATTATCGAACCAACTGCGGTCACTGTCAACTTTAATGCATTTAGCGATGAGACCCCTTCATCCGGACATGCGTTGCGAACCTTCTACATGCAGAAGGTAAATAGCGATGGCAGCGTGACGAATATTGATCTTAATAAAGATGGGACTGCTGAGTATAGTATCCCATTGCCGTTGACTACACGCTCGTATAAGGTGGCCAGCTTAGTGCCAGGGCAAGAGTACCGGCTAACGGTAATCGATAATGATGTAGCTGGTAACCAAGGTCATTATGCTTATATTTACTTTGTTACGAATCGTCCGCCGACTGGTGACTTTGATTGGTCTCCAAAGCCGGTGTACGAGGGGGACACGGTAACAATCATTTCGAGTATCGATGATCCGGATAAAGATGAACTGGCAGTCACCTATAAGGTCAAGGATCCTAAAGGTGCAACTAAGATGTATTCCTACACGTTTAACAATCCTTATCCCGTTACCGGACCGACCTTCAAAGCGAGTATTGTTGGCGATTGGGAGGTGGAGCTCACAGTATCTGATGGCTTAGCAGATCCTGTAAAGGTGACCAAGACCATAAAAGTGCTGCCACTCGGTATCACGGCTGAAGTACTGCATACCGACGAGTGGGAACGGAACAGGCTAACTTGGAATAAAGAGAAGCCAAAAGAGTTTCGCGATGTCACCACCTTCTGGGCGGGCGAACGATTTGTGCTGCAGGCTGCCACGACTGACACCGGCGCAAGCTTGACCAAGGCTGCCAGAGTAGACGTTGAGGCGATTAAAATTGGTCAGACTACGCTGAGCTCGAGCGATAAAATCACCTGGTCCGGATACCTCGGCAATGAGAACGCCGATTTGAAACTGGAGACGCTGAAGGATGGGGCTTACACTTTTGTATTTACTGCGACATATTCGAATGGAGTGGTAAAGGAAACAGATGTTACAATAAAAATTAATGGGAAATGGACGGAGTATTTCCGCTTCCATAAAAATTGGTAGATTCTCTGCATTAAAAAACAACGGGCAAGTGGCCGATATTTGGCCGCTTGCCTTTTTTTATTTAATCAAGCTTCAAATAATTAATGAGTAAGATTGAATAAAATGTTATGGTGTAATATGTAACTTTTAAGAATGAGTAACGTGTATTTACAAAAAGGGGGATTTACTATGATTTTTCTAACGTGGGTTAGTATTGTTTTTGGCTTGATCTCACCAATCTTTTTATTTGCCTTAAGAAAGAAACATCAGCTTATTAATTTTTTGTTCTTTTTCACTCCGTTATCAACAGTCTTCTTTGTTATCGTTGGCTCATTAGAAAACGATTATTTATTGTATGAAAATACATCGCTTGCTCTTTTATTGTACATAATCGCAGTTGCTGAAATGTCAATAATACTACTCTACCTCATGTTTTACTTAAGTGTTGATGGCATTTCATTTATTGGGAGGGACAATGACTGGTCAAGATTGGGGATCAAGTATGAATTATTCGCTTTATTATTATTTCTGCTTATGCTGTTAATTCTACCGCATCCTGTTTTTGGAATGATGTATAGCTTATGGGGGATAATCATGATCAACGATTTTTACATTAGTTTTGCTGATAGCTTATACTTTTCATTCTCATTAATATATGGGATACCTCTTCCTGAAACTCTAGCAAATTTTCAAGAACAAATTGGTACAATAACCGTATTGAGATATGTACAGATGGTACATGTATTTTCTGCAACAATTTTAGAGTACATTGTAATAGGATTTATTATCGGAAAAGTTGCCTCAGTCATTCAAAAAAAATTAGCAGCAAACCCTTAACATTATTGAATCTGAGCGGCAAATAGGCAGGTCTGCAAAATCTAAATAACAATGGGCAAGTAGCCACTTACGGCTACTTGCCTTTTTTCTTTGGATTTTAGTCATACTTTTTGCTGACAAATTGCAGACTTTCACTAGTGTAATTCCTATTATCCTTAAACCAAGGAGGTGAACATACATGTTGAAAGAGTTAGAAGGAATGGGCTACAAGAACGTGAAGTTTCAGAGGCGTGATTTAAGCTTTGAATATTATACTTCCGATGGGTGGGAGATTCGGGTCGAATTAGATGCGAATCGACGGGGCGAACGAGAAGTAGCTGAACGCCGTCCTGGTAACGAAGACTGGGATGATGTAATTAGCTAACTTCGACATTGGCTCGTTGCACAATTACGCCAAGTAAAGGCTGTACAACTGCAAATGCGGTTTTATGGTCTTTAATAGCAAATAGCAATAGGACGAATTTTGAAATCAAATAGGAGGTATTTAATGAGTCTTGTAAAAAATACGTACACGGTACCCGTTATTCCAGGTAGGGATCAACCAAAACAAATTGTGGTTGATAAGATTCACTTGTATAGAGATTTAATTGCTAAAAAAAAGGCCGATAGTAATAAAGATCATGAAGAAATTAAACGGCTGGAGCGAGAATATGCCACATTTTATGAAGATGCATTGCTAATGGGGGTATTACCTCGTTGTGCAACATGCAATGCAATCACGCGGAATGAGGTATGTGATCATTGCATCACTTATAATTCCGAATTTGGTACCGGCAATTAGTAAAGCGCGCCCAGGAGTTCGATATCGACGAAAGAAGTGTTGACATTTGGATTATATGCTAATTGTAATTTCACTGGTGCTCTGGGGTTATAAGAGTAACTTATTTAAACGATCGCTTACAAATGCATCAACTATGAGTTTGACTGCATTGTATGCTTTTACGCAGCGGGGACTTATGTTCCTATTAGGACTAATGTTTATAAATCAGAATGTTCTGACTGCGTTTATGCAGCCGTATTTTTATGTGCTTATGTTAATTGGGTTTGTAAGCTCCATCGGTGCAGGTTTTTTATACAACAAAAGTAATGCCACATTTACGACTGCATTAGTAAGCGCTGCGGCTATGATTACTTCATTGCTATATGCAAATGTTAGCGCTTGGGCGGTAGTTCCGGTGATTATTTGTATCTATTGCTTATACACGTATTTTAAACAGCTAGGTCAACAAGTGACTTGGAGTGGCGTAGGTTTTAGTTTACTCCTGATTTTTGTTCCAACGGTTGGATATTACTACTATATTCCACTTGTAACGGAAGACTACGGGAATGCAATGTCGGTATACGGTCTTTCTATGTTGATTCCATTCATTTGTATGAGTGCCATTCAATTGAAAAAATTTAAATGGGGAACGGATACGCGGACAGTAATAGCTTCTGCAAGTATTTCTGTTATAGGGCATGCACTTGTCTTTTATGCTTTTCAAATAACTGAGAACAAAGCGATTTTGTTGTTTATGCTAGCGTATGAAGCGCTTGTAACGGAGATTTCAGCAAGGTTAACGAAAGACTCCAGTAAATTAAATCTTGGAGACAGATCTTCATCTCAGTTTATAAGTATAATTGTATTTTGTTTATGCTCTGCTGTAGTAGGGAAATTCTTATAAGGAGCAAACAAATGAAGATTGAAATTGATACATTATCCATTGAAGATATGATGGAATTTTCTGTATTCTATTCGGAAGCTTTTCAAGTGGAATCTGATGTGAAACTTATGGAGAGTCATTTTCCGAATGTACATTCAAATCCCGATTACTTATTGTTGACTGCCAGAGTAGCTGGAAAAATAAAGGGTTATGTGATGGCAGTGGTGATACGAGATTTTGTAGGGGATACTAGACCATTGATGACTCTTTGGTCAGTCTGTGTGCATCCAGATGCTCGACGGCTAGGAATTGGCCAGTCCATGCTGGAATATGTTGAGCGGGTGGCTAAAAAAGAAGATTGCGAGTTTATATCATTTATAACAGGACAACATCGAACCAGTGCTCATGAGTTCTATCGTTCAATGGGATATGATTTGGTTCGTGATAAGGCAGGCATTAAATTTTTATAACGTCGTATACTTTAAAAAAGATTTAAAGGTTGTTCTTATAATATTGAAGCTGTCCCTAGGTATCGCTATGATAACCCGTGCTACCATTACACCAACTCTCCGCAAGCCACCAGGGACAACAATATAACAGATGCGCTCATTAGCAACATTCCCTTCTTAGATAAAGCTTCTAAAAGTAGGTTTGCAACTGCAGCACTTACTAGTCCAGCATATAGACTTAGTAAATACACGTTGTGTTCTAATAGAATCGCCAAGTAGGAGAGTATTGGATTCGAACCAATTCCGGCGGCACATGAAAGTGTCGATAATAATGCTACGTTAGATCAGCGTCAAATGCAAGATAATCAATCCTTTAATTGAAGAAACACTAAAGGCTGCAAAGAAGATTTGAACTTCTTTGCAGCCTAATTAATGACCGATGCTTTCGGATTTCTTACATTATAGCATACAAGCTCATTACTAGGAAAAAATATTATGTCTCGAAAAGCATGCTTTTTGAGACTATTATTTTTGCTTGATTTTAATGTATCAAAAGGTCATGAATTGGATTTTGGGACGTATCAGTTTAGTTAGGCACTTTTTGAAACGAATAACGGGGAGGGACGAGTTTGAAGCTAGCATATGGAAGGGTATCGACCAAGGAGCAAAACCCAGAACGACAGCTCCTAAAGTTTCGAGAGCTTGGGGTTGATGAGCGGTACATATTTTTAGATAAAATAAGCGGAAAAGATTTTGAACGACCAGGATACCAGGCGATGAGGTTAATGCTTCGTGAAGGGGATTTAATTTATATGGATGCCTTAGATCGGCTTGGCCGTGATTATGATGGAATTATCAACGAATGGAAGTTCATAACGCGGGAACAGAACGCGGACATTATTTGCCTAGATAATGAAGCATTGTTTGATTCTCGCAAATTTAAAACAATGGGTGACCTAGGCAAACTTTTGGAAGATCAATTTTTGAGCATGCTGGCTTACGTGGCTGAGCAAGAGCGGAAAAAGAACCAGCAGCGTCAAGCTGAGGGAATCGAGATAGCGCGGGCTACTGGTGTGAAATTTGGTCGGCCAAGACAAGAAATTGATAACACATTTTTGTGTGCTTATAAAGAATGGAAGGCTGGTCGGCTTACAGCTGTAGCAGCCATGGGGCTATCCGGATTATCTAAACCAACATTTTATCGAAGAGTAAGGGAATTCGAATCACAAAAGATGCAAACCTGAAAAGTAAGTTTTTTATGGTAGCGCTCATTCTTCAAAAGAAGCTTCTCAGAACGGATTAAATTAAGATCGGTGATTATGGTAATTTCATAAGATACTGGGACCTGATTCCCCAAGTATTACGTCCAAGTTTACCTAAATTTATAAAACCATATTTTTTATAATAATCTACTAGTTCGATTGATTCAGTATATAACGAGCCAGGTATATCTAAACTTCTTTGAATTTGCAAAAATACCTCCATTAACTTCTTCCCTTCCCCTTTCTTATACGAGTGGATGTGGAGTAGGCTAATTATTTCTGGAGAGTCATAGAGGTCTAGAAACTTTTGCTTAGTGCTATTTAATGCTAGGAACATAATTGCCTTTTTATTTTTCGGTACTAATATAATTGAAGGACCGATATAAGGAAAATGCTTAATGCCTTTTATTAGAAAAAACTCTTTTCCACCGTGTTTAATAATTTCTTTGAAGTATTTATTTCTGTTAATCAGTTGGCTGTCTGTACTAAGACTTCCTTTTAGTTCATTTAACAGGGCTTCAGTTTCTTTACTAAGGAATAAATCAGAAGAATTTAATAAAAAAGTCTCGAATTTGGAATGTAGTTTTTTTGTGCTGAACATTGCATAACCCCTTCAAAAAAATAGTTATAACCATATTCACATATTCGATGGTATTCGCCATTATCCTCTACTATTCGATAGGTTCTTTTCCCTTCGCAGGACCACCCGCACGGAATGAAGTGTATTCCATAATTTTATTGATTCTCTACATTTTTAATGTAGATACGATTCTGATTGAGCTAGCACGTTGGGGACAAATCAGGGGGCTACAACCGATGGTTTAGTATTATAAAAAATTCGTACTAAATATCCCGCGACTCCCCTCGCCTCCACCATGAAAACCCAGTCCGCATGAGGGCTGGGTTTTGTGTTGCAAAGGATTTTCGGAATAGAATCTGTATTTGTCTGAAGTCATGATATAATGAAGTATTCCGATCGATTAGGAACGAGAGAGGAAACTCAATATGAACAGATTTGAAGACTGGAATCTAAAAGTAAAAAAGACGTTTAATGCAACGAGCAACCTAGTTGTATTAACCGTAACGGAGGCAGGAGGATTAATGGGTCTCTCCAAAGACCAAATGAAGATCTTCGTGGATAAATATCACTTAACAAAAGTCCCGATCATGAGAAGTGCCCATAGATACCTGCTGCTGAAATGTGAAATAGACGAGATTGTTGCGAACAGGGCCGTTTAGTACAGGGTGCTCCCGCAAACGAAAGCAAAACAATGAGTACACCCTTAGAAGCAAGCGAGGTGTGGACTTTGGATAGGGTTCAAATTCCCCAACACTCATGATGCAAACCCCGACCGCAAAAGGTCGGGGTTTTTTTCCTGCCCAGTTGTCGAACCATTACGACAAAGGGGCCTATAGGATTTTTCATATGGTAAAAGCCCGATATACGCATGATTTTTGATTAATTGGTTAGTAGGGGGCAGAGCTGAGTTTTTATAAACGCCTAACAGCTGGTTTTGTCTCTTTTTTGTTTCTTTCATCTGTAATCGATTCGACAAGGTGATGGTTTTAAGGCTCAACCATAGCGATCTTATATTTATATATTAACGGAAACTATCTTGACTAACACCGATCATAAGCTCATCCATAATATATCAAACCAAAATATAAAAAATAATAACAAAATTAAATGAAATACTTAATTTCAAAAGAGACAATAAGAAAAAAATAGAGTATATATTCATTCATAGATTTCATAAGGTGTTTACAACCGAGATAAAGATGGAGATGCGGCCATGATTGGTATGGGGAAGCGAACTCCCTTAATTTTTGTCTAGTTTTTGGAATTAAATATAAATACTTTAATTAATTCAATTTACAGCAATATATCAATAAAGTATAATTGATTCATAAGGAGGTGAACATGCGATGTGAAGTCTATATCGAGGGTAAGCCTTTTTTAAAGGCTCAAAAAGTAAGCGCTTACTTTTTGAGCCCCAGTTACATGTCCTGAACCTTTTGCACTGATGATCACCTGCATTTCCCACAAGCGGTCCCCCTCACCAAGGAAACTGATTTGCATATTCAGTCACTATTTCTATTGCTCTGTTTGCAGCTTTAAAGGCTATCTGCCCGCCTTATTGCAAGCGCTATCATTTTAGCCGGAGGTGAAAATTCACAGTTCATCCGTACGTTCTCTAGGGTGCATACACATCATGCCGAGACAGAGATCAATTATGAATATTTAATAAATCTAACCAAAGGAAAGGTGGATCCATGATGATGAAAATGAAAACCAAATCTAAAGGCGGTAAGGCTCTACGTGAAGGTATAAAGCAAATACTTGTAATATCGCTGCTTGTGGCGGGGATTTTCCATGGTATGGCCCCGGGGGCAATCCAGGCTGCGGAAGCGCATCAGAATAATCCATTTGTCGGAGCTACGGCGTATCTGAACCCGGATTATTCCTCTCTTGTCGATACATCCATCGCGCTTACCAGTGATACGTCGCTAAAAGCAAAGATGGAAACGGTCAAATCCTATCCTACTGCAGTTTGGATAGACCGAATTGCCGCCATTAATGGCGGTGCGAACAATGCCGGACGCAAAAGTATCGAGGAGCATCTGGATGCTGCTCTGGCTCAAAAGATAGCGGGTACTCCGATTACCGCTTCATTCGTTATTTACAATCTGCCGGGCCGGGACTGCCATGCGCTGGCGTCCAACGGTGAATTACCACTGACGCAGGCTGCATTGCAGACTTACAAAACGGACTATATTGATGTCATCGCAGGTATTTTTGCCAAACCCAAGTATCAGGACATTCGCATCATTGCCATCATTGAACCGGATAGTTTGCCTAATCTGGTCACCAATCTCAATACACCAGCCTGTGCTCAAGCAAGTTCAACAGGCATCTACGAAGCTGGCGTAAAATATGCATTGGACAAGCTGCATGCCATTCCGAATGTGTACAACTATCTGGATATCGGTCACTCTGGCTGGCTCGGATGGGATAACAACCGGACAGCTACAATCTCGCTGTATACCAGCGTTGTCCAGGGGACAGCGGCTGGCCTGAATAGCGCAGACGGCTTCATTACCAATACGGCGAACAGCACACCGCTGAATGAACCGAATCTGTCCAACCCGGATCTGAACATCGGAGGACAACCGATCAAGTCGTCCAAGTTTTATGAGTGGAATCCGTATTTTGACGAAACCGATTTTACGGCTGCATTGTATAGCGGGTTTGTGCAGGCAGGCTGGCCGGCAAGCATAGGCTTCCTGATTGATACCAGCCGCAATGGCTGGGGAGGGGTCAACCGTCCAACATCGGCTACAGGCAGTGATATTAACACCTACGTGAATTCCGGGCGTATCGATCGCCGGGATCATCGGGGGAACTGGTGCAACAACAGTGGAGCAGGCATAGGTGAAGCACCTAAGGCGGCACCGGGGGCAGCCCATCTGGATGCCTATGTGTGGGTCAAGCCTCCAGGTGAATCCGACGGCTCCAGTTCCGAAATTCCGAACAATGAAGGCAAGGGCTTCGACCGGATGTGTGATCCAACGTTTACAACTCGTGATGGTGTATTGACGGGTGCGCTTCCTAACGCTCCGGTATCCGGCCACTGGTTCCATGATCAATTCGTTATGCTGGTGCAAAACGCATTCCCTGTTCTTCCGGCCACCAATGGCGGCGGAACGACGGCTCCAGCAGCTCCGGCAGCGCTGACTGCGACAGCAGGCAATGCACAGGTA
>NZ_JBCNGR010000029.1:0-19505 GCF_050481745.1 Paenibacillus algorifonticola
GTGGCTTACGCCAAGCAAGCCGGCATTGTACAAGGGAAAGGCGAGAACCAATTCGCGCCTCAAGCTTATACAACAAGAGCGGAAGCAGTAACGGTATTGCTGAACATTTTGGCGCTGCAAAGCAAATAAATCAATAAAGCAATAAACAGGTTAATCAAGTCAGCCCGTTCGCGGGCTGGCTCTTTTTTATGTTTTTTTTCCGAGTCTTCTGGTAAGATATGAAGGAGATCCATAAAGATCAGTCTTCTACGGGGGCAATCAGCCATGTATAACAACTTATATCTATCTGCCATGCTCATGGCAGCCACTTGCTGCTCCCTAATCATGTGCTATCTCTGCTTCAAAAGAAGAGAGCTCCCCATTGCCGTTAGCTATGGGTTGGGGATGCTGACGGGGGCCTTTTATACTTTCGGCTACGCCTTTGAAATTGTAAGCCATACTTTGGAGGATATCCGATTTTGGCTGCACATTGAATATATAGGTATTCCATTCGGTACGATATTATGGTTTATCATGGTGCTGCAATATACCGGTCGCCAAGCGCTCGTCACCAAAAAACTCGTCTTACTTCTGCTCATTATACCCTTCTTTAATTTTCTAGCCCACCACACGAATGAATGGCATCACCTCTTTTACAAAAGCATGACCTTGGATTATTCAGAAGGCATTCCATTGGTTGTTTTGGAAAAAGGGCCATTTTACATCCTTCATGTTGTGTACGCTTATTCGTTTTTTGTCATTGGCATCATTCTCTTGGTTCAAATGTTTTTTAAGGCTGCTTCGCGCATGAGGAAGCAAATTGCGTTCATGTTTATTGGATCGTGGGGTCCATACGGATTTACCCTCGTTTATTTGAGCGGTATTCTTCATATTCCGTATGATATTTCTCCATTTGGTTTTTTAATTTCCGGCATCTTCTATATGTGGGGCATCTATCAGTTTAATATGTTGAGGCTGGCTCCGCTTGCGCTGCAAAAGGTTTTTGCCTCCATGCAGGATGCCGTCTTGGTCTTTGATTTGGACTACACGCTGACAAGCTTTAACGAATCAGCGAAAAAGGTAATAAAGGGACTCCACAATGGCTGGATCGGTCAGCCTGCCGCCAGCATATTCGGACAATACCCCATTCTACTTGAAAAAATAGCTCAAGGCCCCGCTGTTGCTCCTAAAGTGCAGCTTGCCAGGGAGGGCGATGAACGGTTTTACAACCTACATCTCTCCTTTATACACGATAACCGGCGGCGTCCAGCCGGCCAGATGCTGCTATTAAGCGATGTGACTGAAAGTGTCCACAACGAGGTAAGGCTGCAGGAAAATGCCAAACAGCTTCAGGAGCTTAATACGTTTAAAGATAAAATGTTCAGCGTGGTCGCCCATGATATCCGTGATCCGCTTGCGGTATCGCTGAACTTAATGGAGCTAATGGAGGACGAGCTGCAGGACTACGGGGGCAAGCATGATGAAATCGTTCAGGAGATGGGCCAGCAAATTCAGAAGACGTTTACTCTCGTAGAAAGCCTGCTCGAATGGTTTCGCAGCCAGCGGGGCGGCATGGTGTTTAATCCGGTGGTGCGGGATCTTGCCCAGACGGTACAGCTGAATGCGCGTCTCTTGCAAGTTCGCAGCGAAAGCAAAAGCATCCGTATTATATCGGAGATTCCACAGGAGACGTTCATTTTCGCCGATAAGGAGATGCTCGATCTGATTATACGCAATCTGCTGTCCAACGCGATTAAGTTTACGGATTACGGAGGCAGCATTCGTTTAAGAGCTAAGCTTGCGGAGGGCAAAATGGTCGTCTCGGTTAGCGATACAGGTGCGGGAGTGCCAGTGGAGCAGGTGGATTCGCTATTGCAGCAGGATGCTTATCCTGTGCCTTCGATAGGAACCGCGGGTGAGCGTGGCGTTGGCTTAGGCCTTACTTTATGCCGGGAGTTCGTTCACTTGAACGGGGGCGAGATTTGGTTTGACACGGCGCCCCAGCAGGGGAGTACGTTTTATTTTTCATTGCCTCTACCTCCATCAGCACCAGCTTATCCCCATGAACAGTCAGAAAGGAGAGGGACAGGATGAAGGTCATCATCATCGATGACGAACTGGCGATGCACCTGATTATGAACAGAATGCTGGGCAAAATCGACGAAGTTGAAATCATGGGCAGCTTTCAGGAGACGGCTGCAGCCTTCGCTTTTTTGCAAAAGCAGGAGATTGATATGATCTTTATGGACATTAGTATGCCAAAGGAAAGCGGACTGGAGTTTGCTCAGCGGTTAAGGGAGCAAGGCTCGCGGGCGAAGCTGGTTTTTGTGACCTCGCATAAGGAATATGCGCTGCCCGCGTTCGGCGTCTACGCTTACGACTATATGGTGAAGCCCGTCATGCAGGAAAGGCTTAGACAGACCATTCTCAAAGCGTTATCCGAAGGTGCTCCCACTATGCCAGCCGAGGAAACGAAAGCTGCCCCGACCAAAGTGCTGTTCAATTGTCTCGGCAGAATGGAAATCCGCAGTGCCCATGATGAAATTGTAAAATGGAAGACGAGCAAAAGCGCTGAGCTGTTCGGCTATTTATCGCTGCATAAAGGCCGACTCGTTTCGAGGGCGCGGCTAATAGAGGACATTTTTGGCGGTATGCCCCGAAAAAATGCCGAAAGCTACTTGAACACAACCGCCTACCAGCTGCGCAAGCTGCTTGAAACGAACGGACTTAAGGGGAGCTTGCATTCCGATGGGGTTCATTATGGTCTGAATTTGAATGAGGCGCGCTTTGATATGTTCAGCTTTGAAGAAGGCTGCAAGCAAATGGGGCTGATCCATGATGAAAATATCGAGGAGGCACTCGAACTGGAGCAGCTTTATGTCGGGGATTTGTTCGGAGATCGAGCCTATCCTTGGGCATGGAGTGAGATTGAACGTTTTTCGCAAATGTATATCGCCTTCTCCCAGCGGCTGTGCAGCGCCTTGCTCCAGCGAGGAGATACGGCGTCAGCCATTCGGCTATTAACTAAACAGACCTTGATGAATGAGCTGGATGAGGAGACAATAAAGCTGCTAATGAGTGCCCACGCCATGCAGAAAAACAAAGTAGGATTAGTTCATCAATATATTAAATTTGTAGATATGCTGCATGATGAAATGGGTGTCAGCCCGTCACTTGAGATAACTATGCTTTATGAGCGGCTGCTGAGGGAGCTGGACACTTACTGGAAGCAGCATGATGGAAAGGATATATAGTGAAAAATCTGAATTTTTTGTATAGGATGGAAGACAGTGTATGCATTGTGTGATACAATAAATCACTAAGTTGACCAAATGTATTGGATAATTGAAAACGGCAGCCTTACGGAGAAAAGCTAGAAACGCCATTTCTATAATCGGTAATCTAACTTTATAAGAGGAGTATAATAATGAAAAATTTCGCTGATGTGCTCATTGAAGAAATCTTACATAAAAATTCTGTATTAGTCGTAGGGTTAGATCCCGATTTGCAATACTTCCCGGATTATTTATTGGATAGCGGTGAGGTTAGCGATCAAAGGGCTGCTGAAGCCATATATCATTATAATCGAATTGTCATTGATGCAGTGGCCGAACATGTAATAGCTGTAAAGCCACAGCTAGCTTATTATGAGGTTTATGGAAGCGAGGGAATTCGTGCATTAGAGAAAACGATTGCCTACGCCAAATCGAAGAATTTAATCGTCATCAATGATGCAAAACGTGGAGACATAGGCTCCACTTCGAGTGCATATGCAAGGGCATTTCTTGGGAATGGCTCCCTTGCAGGAGACATGGTTACCGTTAACCCCTTTCTGGGCAGCGACGGTTATCGCCCCTTCATCGAGGAAGCTGGAAGAAACGGAAAAGGTTTATTTTTACTAGTGAAAACCTCTAATCCCTCTTCGCATGAAGTACAAGATGCAAAGCTGGAAAATGGAGAATTGCTCTATATGAAGATGGCTGATGATATAAACAAAATAGCGCAGCAAACACTGGGAGAAAATAATTACTCCTTTATTGGTGCGGTTGTTGGGGCAACTTACCCAATGGATGCTGAGAAGGTGCGGAAAGTATTGCCGAGCTCTATTTTTCTAGTTCCCGGTTTCGGCGCCCAAGGTGGAACGGCTAATGATTTAAAGCCATTTTTTGATGCAAAAGGATTAGGTGCCGTGGTTTCCTCATCCAGAGGCATCATCTATAACGGTGCGAAGGAAGAGAAGAAAACAGACGCGATCCTCTATGAATTTATTGCGAAGGCTGCAAGAGAGTCTAAAGATAAAATCAATGAGGTACGGCTTAGCCATTAATTATTCAGATGCTTATTAAATTTTATTATGAATTAAAGTTCAAGGACTTTGTCTCGGAAGCGGAGATGAGGTCCTTTTTTTGTTCATCAAAATACACCATAGGAAATCCTATTAAATGGACCACTAATAAACATATGAAATATTAACCAATTGTAAAGGTATCTGTTTACATATTTTCCGATTTATAATATTAAGAGTCATTTGTTGGAATAATTAGCGAAGAAGGGGTGAAGAATCGTGGTCAGTCATACTGTAATCAATCATGTGGTCAAAGGGAAGATTCATACCATCTTTGGGACGATGGACTTGTATCGTTTTAGTATAACGGATCTTTTGCAAGCGCCTTCAGAATCCGTTGAACACCTGGCAGTCGTAAAACGCAAGGGAGTTGATTGGGAAGGTCCCGTATTATGTCGTTTTAACTCGGCTTGTATAACAAGCGAAGTGTTTAATTGCACTAGATGTGATTGTAAATGGCAGCTGGACAAGGCGATGGAGTTAATAAGTGCTGAGGGACAAGGAATTATTACCTATCATGCCTCTCATGAAGGACGAGGCTTTGGTCTGGCCACGAAGCTTCTTTCTTACAATAAGATGGATGAAGGACTTGATACTGTCGAGTCTTATTCCCAATTGGGAACGGGGATGGAGGATGCTAGAAATTACAGAGCTTCTATCGCAATACTCAATCATTTTAACATAACTGAGGTTAGGCTTATAGGGAATAATAGAAAAAAATATGAGGCTACACGCAACGCAGGTATTCATGTCGTTGATAGATTTGCTTTAGTTTATGATGGAACCGATCAGAAGGTTCTTAAATACTTGAGTAATAAGTCGAAAGAGCCTGAGCAAGATTTATTAAGAGATAGAATGAAAATAAATGTATAAGGGTGATCTATTGGATAAAATTTTAATAACGGGTTCTGGAGGGGGCATAGCTTCAGAGCTAATAAGGCAGTTAAAAGAGCGGGACGTTCAAGTAGTTGGTATTGATTTGAAGACTAGCTGTACAGCGGTGGACCTTCCTATACACTGCGATCTAAGTGATGAGCAGCAAATCAGGAAAGCATTCGATTTATATAAAGATGATTTGAATAACATAACGGGTATTGTTCATTTGGCTGGAATATATCCTAACCTTAGTCTATCGCAATACGATTTATCATTATGGCAGAAGGTTCACGCTGTGAATGTAACTTCTTTATTTATTATCGTGCAATTATTGCTAGAACAAGGCTGTGATCGTTTACGCAACATTATTTGCACCTCAAGTACAGCTGCTAAAGTGGGAAGTCGCGACCCTGCGTATGCATCATCGAAAGCAGCACTTCTGGGACTATCAAAAAGCCTTAGCCTTTCGCTTGCTCCGAAGGGAATAAGAGTGAATTCCATATTGCCTGGCATTATAGATACAGACATGTCGAAGGTGCAAACGTCAGAGAGGCGCGACTATCATCGCAAAAAAACGCTGTCCAACACAATCGGAAGGCCTGAAGAGGTCGCTAATGTAATCGCTTTCTTGCTCGGTAATGACTCCTCCTATATATGGGGGGCTTCAATAGATATTAATGGAGGTATGACATTTTGAGTGGACTATTAATTGCCATGTGCGGGTTGGACGGAGCAGGAAAGACGACACAAATCGGTATGCTTACTAAATGGTTTGAACATAATAATATGCAATTGTACAACACGAAGCAACCAACGGATCAATATAGAAATGATCCAAGAGTACGGTCCTATCTTGATCATGGGCAGGTCCATGACATGCGAGTGATTGCGATGCTGTCTGCTGCTGATCGAATCACCCATATGTATGATTTGGAGCAGCGTTTGGACTCGGGCGTTCATATTATATCTGACCGCTATATTTACAGTTCTTATGCCTATTTCAAAGTTCGGGGTATGGATATAAATGATATTAAAAATCTTTATGGTTCAATAAGGAAGCCAGATTTAACTGTTTTTTTAGATATTAAGCCCGAAATAACCATTAAGCGAATACAGGCCCGAGATGGGCATCTGAAATATGAAGAAAAGGACCCTTCTATCTTTATTCATGTGAGAGAAGCTTTTCAAGAGGTATTGCCTGAGGATGCTTTAATTATTAATGGGGAAAGAGATCCCCAAGATATTCATTCTGAAATTATATTAAATGTAAAAGCAATGATTAGCGCAAAGGGAGGTTATTCGTATGGAGTTAAATAAATTTGTTGAAGTGGTAGACCGTACATTTACCTTAGAAAGCAAAACGGAATTAGAGCGAATGTGCGGCTTGCTAAAGGAACAGGTGAATCTACAGAAGGTTACAGAATGGCTTTCAGAATTGCGTCAAGAATCGGAGGATCAATTAGGCAATTTAGCGTCACTCATGGAAATTCATCCTTTGGGATTTGAAAAATATGTATTGTGGAACAGCGAGGATTCGGGAATTCGTGGTCGTCTGCATTACTGGCCGCAAAATAAATGGCCGTTTGAAAGTATTCATGATCATAGATTTAATTTTGCGGTCATCATGCTATGCGGTGAATATACCCATGAAGAATATAAGGTCACGGAGCTTGAGATGGATAAAGTAGAGATTGAATTAACTCGCAGCTCTAAGGTAGTAGAGGGCGACACTTATTTCTTTGAAGCGGGCAGCTTTCATCGCGTCATTCCAAGTAATGAAATGACGCTCTCCTTAATCGTTAGAAGCAAGGCGATATTGCCTTTTTCAAGGGTGATAAACCCAGACGATTTAAAAATGAGAAAGGCTTATGGCAATGTGAAAAAGTTCAAAGATAAGCTTCTAACCCTTGAAAACGCATTAGTATGATGGAGGATATATGAAATTAACGAGAGAGCAAGCGGCAGTATTAGAAGTGTCAAAAAGTGTGATAAATAATCAGCAACTAGCGGCGGATTGTTTTCAGGATATGGATTGGTCGATTTTAATCCAATTACTACAGCAGCATAAAATTTTTGCCTTAGCCTATGAAAATATAGCTCCTATCCTACCGGATAGCTTAAAAGAATCGTGTGAAACCATCTACCAAAGCCATGTGGAAATTATCGATGAGAGAATGAAGGAGATTAAATTATTATTTGATAAATCCAGAGAAATGGATGTAAATATTGTATTAAACAAAGGCATCGCTTTATCAATCCTCATCTATGACGATGCTTATAAGAGGGACTCTCGGGACATCGATTTACTCATTGATGAAAACGAGATGGATGAAATTAATGAGCTGTTAAATGTATGCGGCTTTCATAGTGCCATAGGAAATAAAAACACGTATCACATAGACAGGAAGGATCCAAACGACTTCTTTTATTTGGATAAGCCTATATTGAAAGCTCCAGATAGTCATGAATTTTTCGAGTACTGGAAACAGACCCATTCTGGAAGATACGTTGTACTTGAGACAGGAAGGCATCTGCATCAATCCATAAAAGAAATCACTTCCTTTCTGGAATCCACTCAATTTATTCATATCCAGGGCAGCGAAAATGTAAAAACCCTAGATCTCGAGCATAGCTGCATGGCCTTGCTTGAAAATGCATTCAATGATGCCGAGGGCTTCGATGAGCGTATTCCGGCCCTTAAAAACTATATTGATATTGTCATGTTTATGAAAAAATATGAGCAAACCTTGAATAGGGATAACTTAAATAAAGGATTGGCTAAGTATAAATTGAGCAGAGAGTCTGCTCTAGTTATAAAGCAAATCAAAGAGATATTTGCCGGCACCGACCTTTCATTTCTTGATGGTATACAAACAGACGAGGCAATCCATCCTAATCAATCATTTTATGAATGGGATATCAGCATCACAGAGAGATTGTTTCTTGATAGTGATCAACGTAAGAAAATGATCGCTTTAATGAGTAAAAAAGCAGCTTTTAGCGAACATAATAAAAATTATTGCGCGCCCATAAAAACAAACGATCAGCAGTGGCATCAGTTATTAGTAAACGATCATAAATTTGATTTACACTATAACTTTAAATATGAGGGAAATCAGCTTATACTCCGTATAAACCTTACCGAAGCAACATTAAATAGCCTTACTGAAAATCAGGAAATAATGATTTTTCTTATAAACTCGAATCTGGAATGCCCAGATTATTTCACCCATCAAGTTATTATTCGCAAAGAAAACAATAGGCTTCAACCCGTTGAAAGATCTAAATTTGCCCATGTGGGAGAAAAGGATGTTCTGCAAGGCTGTTCTGATTTTCAAAGTGACAATGGGAGCTTGCTCATTTATTTGCCTTATGAAAACCATGGAAGTGGCAATTATATTGGATATATTATAGGTGTCATAGATAATTTGCTAGGCAGAATCCCGCATTGGCAAACGGCACCGCCGTACCAGAAGGATTTTTGGACCCATATGCCCGTTTTAGAAGTTGTGAAACATTAAGTGAAAAAGGGGGCGTAATTGTGGTATGGCTATTATTTCTGTAAATGATATCACCAAAACCTATCGTCAGTATAGAAGATTCCCGGGGCTCCTTGGTTCCGTTAGGAGCTTATTTACGCGTGAGTATATAGAAGAAACGGCCGTTCGTCATCTTAGTTTTTCCATTAAGGAAGGAGAAGCTGTAGGTTATTTGGGTCCTAATGGCGCGGGGAAATCAACAATGATTAAGATGATGACCGGCATTTTGGTGCCTACTGCTGGAGAGCTGCGAGTTCTCGGCAGCGTGCCTCATCAAGCACGTAAAGATAACTCCCGGCAAATTGGAGTGGTCTTCGGACAGCGAAGCCAATTATGGTGGGACCTTCCGGTCAAGGACTCCTTTGATCTGCATAAGTACATTTATAAGATACCTCCAATAACGTTTGAAAAGAATTTGGAATTTTGCGTTGAATTGCTAGCCATCAAGGAATTTATTCAAAAACCAGTGAGACAATTAAGTCTAGGGCAGCGGATGCGTGTTGAAATTGCAATGGCGCTCTTACATGAGCCTAAAATTCTGTTTCTTGACGAGCCTACCATTGGTCTTGATGTGATCGCCAAGGACCAAATTCGGCAGTTTTTGCGTACTGTAAATCGTGATAAAAGAGTAACCATCGTTTTAACGACACATGATATGAAAGATATAGAGGAAATATGCCCAAGAATGATTGTGGTGAATAAAGGGAGCGTCGTTTACGACGGGTCCGTTGTAGAGCTCCGCAATAGATTAGGGAAGGAGCGCCAGGTTGTCATTGATTTTCGGGAAGAACCAGGTGTAATAGATATGCCAGGCATAACACTGCTCCAAGAGGAAGGGTTAAGACGAACCTATTCTATTGCAAAAAGTGATGCAAGCGTATTTGAGCTTGTGAGTCGAATTGCGGCTAAGTATCCCGTTGAAGACGCTTCAATTGAAAGTGCGGATATTGATTCTGTTATCCGTCGGCTCTATCAGCAGCTGGCTGAAGCGGATTTAAAACGCCAAATTGGTTAAGGTGGGTTAGCAATGAGAATGTATCTGATGTTCACAATGAAAGCTTTTTCTAATCAGCTAGCTTACCGTTCGGAGGTTTGGCTCCGTTTACTGGGCAACTTTGTCACGATTCTGATCCAGGTTGAAATCTGGCGAGCTGTTATTGGAAACGGCAGTGTAGCTGGTATTAAGGCTGAACAAATGATTACATACAGCATTATCAATACCCTGCTTTTTGCCCTGTTGTTAAATGGTGTAAGCAGTAAAGTAGATGGAAGCTTAAAATCGGGAGCGATTGCCTCTGAACTAATCAAACCGCTATCGTACCCGTTATATTTGCTTTTTGACGGGCTAGGCAATTCACTCTATCAACTAGCCTTCACTGCTGCGCCGTCTCTCCTGATAGCAGGGTTGTTTTTCGGAATACTTCCACCTGCGACATTAACCCATCTTTTCGCTTTTTTATTGGCACTGATTCTAGCTCTGATTATTTCATTTCTTCTTGGTTATTTGATCTCTTTACTCGCATTTTGGTTTATGAATCATTTTGCTCTTAGTTGGATGATGGGAGGCCTAATTACTATTTTCTCTGGCTCTTTTTTGCCCATTTGGTTTTTCCCTCCTACATGGGCTTCTATAGCGAAAATGCTGCCGTTTCAGTATATGGGTTACGTCCCGGCTGCCATATATTTAGGCAATATAACGAGCGGTGAACTGTGGCAGGTGCTTGCCATGGGGATAGGATGGATCGTTGGATTACTCGTCCTCGTTCAATGGCTTTGGACTAGAGCCGTGCGTCGCTTAGTTGTGCAGGGCGGATAAAGAGGAGGACGGAAATTCATGACACTGCAGTTGTTTGGCAAGCTGGTTCGTTTACTATTAAAAGAAAGAATGGAGTATCGGGCTGATTTCATCCTTTCCGCTTTTGCTCAAATCGTCGCATATGCGGGAGACTATATTGTAATCTGGTTGTTTATCCAAAGGTTTAACACGATAGCTGGCTGGACTTGGCCTGAAATAGCCCTTCTGTATAGCATCGGTCTCTTTACATATGCATTAGGGGCATCCTTTTCTTTTGTACAGATGCGTGAATTGGAAAACCAGGTTAAACAGGGCACGTTTGATATTTTGCTAATAAAACCTGTGAATCCGTATCTTTACCTAGTAAGCAGAGGCTTCAACTTAGGGTACATTGCCCATATTTTAATCTCCGGTTCTGTTTTGATTTGGTCCATCTCGAAGTTGAATATGCAATGGATGCTGAGCGAGTACATATACTTAATATTAGTCGTTGTCAGCGGTGCTATGATTTATGCTGGAATCCTCACCATAATCGGTGCGGTTTCTTTTATATGGATTAGAACTCATTTTATGTTCACCCTGTTTTTTAGACTGAAAGATTTTATTGCGTACCCTTTGCCGATATTCGGAACGTTTATTCAGTTACTGCTTACCGTCGCTGTACCACTCGCCTTTGTTAGCTTTTATCCCGCTGCATTCCTTTTATCTAATGATGCCACCCTTTTGCCACAATGGGCAATGTGGATGGTGCCAATTGTCGGTCCCCTTTGTCATTGGGCAGGCTATAGGCTCTGGATGTATGGTGCGAACAAGTATCAAGGTGCCGGCGGTTGAGTTATTGTCCATGATGACGTTTGCTTAACATATACCAAGAAACGAGCAAAAGCAGTCCTTCCTTCGGGAAGGCTGCTTTTGCTCGTTCGAAGGGCTTTTTTTGAGGATTGCTGTTTCTATACCAGATTTACATGCTCCTTGTCGGAGTTTGTCATTTTGCTGTCATTGGGTAGAGTTATACTTATTTATTGGTAGGAATAAAGAACCAATAAATAGTGAATGAGAATGATTTAGGAGGACTATCGTGAAGAATAAACTAGTCAAAAGGCTTGTATCATCAGCAGTTGCAGCATGTCTATTGTTGTCGTCGTTTGGTATGGCATTTGGTGCCACAACGACAGCGGCAGCCCCAGCCGATATTGAAGGGCATTGGGCACAAAGCCAAGTTTCAGAGTGGATCAGCAAGGGGCTGATCACAGGCTATGAGGACGGCAGCTTTAAGCCGGAAAATCAAATTACAAGAGCTGAATTTATAACACTGGTCAATCGTGCATTCGGTTTTACCGAGCAAACGGAAATTTCGTTTAGTGATGTACCAGCTACAAACTGGGCTTATGCAGATATCGCGAAAGCGGTGAAGGCAGGCTACATTTCCGGCTATGTGGATGGAACAATCGGAGCCTTCAAGCCGATTAGCCGTCAAGAGGCTGCGGTAATTGTCATCCGTCTGCTGAAAATTAATCCGGCATCCAGCACTACGGCAGCAGCTTTCACAGATGCGAATCAGTTTGCCAGCTGGAGCAAGGATGCGATTGGGGCAGTCGTGGCTGAGGAAATTATGAAGGGCTACAGTGCGGACAATACGTTCAAACCAGCAGCCTTTATTACTCGCGCAGAAGCGGTAGTAACGCTGAACCGGGCAATGGAGTCGCAAGCTACCGTGTATGACACGGCGGGAACTTATGGCCCAGCTACCGGAGTTGAAACCATTAATAAAGATGTAGTTGTGAGCACAGGCGGTGTGACGCTGCAAAACATGGTCATTAATGGCGACCTGTTATTGGGAGAAGGCATCGGCAAGGGTGATGCGTTTTTGAATAACGTTAAAGTAACGGGAACCGTAACCGTTCAAGGCGGCGGCGAGAACAGTATCCATTTTAACGACTCGGTGCTTATTGATATTGTTATCGACAAAAAATCAGGCACGGGAACTGTACGCATCGTGTCAGAGGGCTCAACAACTGTTGCGCTTGTTATGATCAATTCTTCTGCCATTATTCAGGAATCTGGCTCAGCAACGGGCTTTGGCAATGTAAACGTAAATACAGCACTGCCAGCAGGCTCGAAAGTAACCCTGCAAGGCTCGTTCAACACGGTCAATGTCAGCGCTCAGCAAATTCAAGTTGACCTGCCGACAGGTACGGTTCAACAGTTGAATATCCAATCAGGAGCAACAGGCTCGACGGTTAATCTGGGCCAAGCCAGCAGGGTTAACACGCTAGTGCTGGATACGGTCGTGAGAATGTTAGGTCAAGGTACAATCGTACTGGCTACCATTAATACGGGAGGAGCGGGGACGACTTTTGAAAATCCTCCAGCTACTCCAGCTCCAACAGCAGCTCCAACAACGGGATCATCAACAACTGTGCCGTCAACAGCAACTCCGACACCAAGCGCAACGCCGACGGCTACAGCAACGCCAGAACCAACGGCGACGCCAGAGCCAAGCGCAACGGCAACACCGGAGCCAAGCGCAACGGCAACACCAGAGCCGAGTGCAACGGCAACGCCAGAGCCGAGTGCAACGGCAACGCCAGAGCCAAGTGCAACAGCAACGCCAGAACCAACGGCAACGCCAGTGCCACTGGCTCCAACGGCATCCGATGTTTTTATTAGCGGGACAGCGACCGTTGGAGAAACGCTAACGGGCAACTACACTTACCAAGATGCGGATGGCGACTTGGAAGATGGAACAACCTACGAATGGTATCGTTCGGATGATGAGAATGGTTTGAATGATACGCAAATTGATGGAGCAAATAATTCAACCTATGTGCTCAGCGAGGAAGATGCGGGATATTATATCACCTTCGAAGTTACGCCTGTGAATGCGGCAGAGCCAACGACTGGGGAAACCGTGAAAAGCGCAGCAACTGACATCGTTAAAAACGCCCCCGTTGCACCATACGTAGAAGGAGTTCAAGTCACAGGTGTACTTGCAGTGGGACAAACGTTAACAGGGGATTATTACTATTGGGATGTCGATGGGGATGCAGAGGAAGGAACCACCTATCAGTGGTATCGCTCAGATGACTTCGAACAGACGATTAATTATACAGCAATTGATGGAGCTGAAGGCTTAACGTATGTGCTTGGCAGCGAAGATGCTGGCAAATACATTACTTTTGAAGTGACACCAAAAAATGCAGCGGTTCCTACAACAGGACAGGCAGCGAAAGCTGTAAGTCAAGAAAGCGTAATGGGGCAGCCGGTCATTTCAATAGACGGTTCGTATTCGAACCACTTGCCAATGATTACGATTGGCGAGCTGACTGCTGGCAGCGTGGTAACGGTTTACGACACAGATGGAACGACAATTCTGGCCTCTGGGACGGCAACAACAGATACGCTGACGCTTGCAATGAATGCTTTATCGCCGGGAACACATACGATAACCGCACATGCAGCAGATTCAATGCGAGAAGCGAGTCTGGACTCTGAGGAACTGGCGTATGAAGTGAATGATATTGCTATTTTGCCGCAAAATCATTTCTCATTAGGGTCGAACCATGCTATTGTGCTGGACGCTATGGGTCAAGTGCTCACATGGGGCGCTAACTGGAATGCCCAAATTGGCGATGGGACGACGACAGCTTCTCCTAACCGATTTACAGTTCCTAACCTGCCAAGCGATATTATTGCGGTACAAGCTGGCTTTGGCCATTCCCTCATTCTGACTGCGAAAGGGGACGTATGGCAATGGGGCAGGGGCTCAAGCAGTACACCAGTAAAAGTGAACGGGATTGATCATGCTATCGCTATTTCAGCAGAAGGTGGCACGAACTCACTTGTGTTGAAAAGTGATGGAACCGTATGGACATGGGGAGATTATTCACCGCTTGTTCAAGTACCAGGCTTGGATCATGTGCTCGAAATTCAGGCTAGATACGCTTCCTCCTACGTTTTAAAAGCTGATGGAACCGTGTGGGCTTGGGGCGACAATACAAATGGTCAGCTTGGCAACGGCACGACAACAAGCAGTAATGTTCCGGTTCAAGTATCGGGACTGACGAATATCGTTTCCATGAAAATGGGCAACCAGCATGCTCTTGCCTTAAGCGCGACAGGAAGCGTATATGCTTGGGGCTTCAACCAAATGGGTCAAGTAGGCAACGGAACGAATGACAATCAGCTGGTTCCAGTTGAACTTGAAGACCTACCTAAAATCACTCTGCTCGGTGCTGGGAATTATCAATCCTTTGCACAAGATGAAGATGGGAATGTATATGCATGGGGCAGTAACCAGAGCGGCAAGTTAGGTTTCGGCCATACCAATAATACAAACACTCCAGGGATCATTAATGGTATTTCTGATGTCCTCGTGATTAACGGGGGCGGCAGCAATACCACCTACGCTCTAAAAGCTGATGGCACCTTATGGGCTTGGGGCGACGGTTACGATGGCATGCTTGGTGAAGGCGGCAGCGGTGAACGATATACGCCTGGAATCGTCAATAATTTGAATTTGCTGTTAGCACCATAAAAAGTAAAAAGAAGATAATCAGCAGGCTGCCTCGTGGCAGCCTGTTTTTTATATCCTGTGGAGGGCCTGCTCCTCTACATCATTTGATTTTCAATCCGCGGCTGACAGGGAGAATAGGGTTCAATATCCGTTCAGAACGATTTGATATGATGTATTTAGTGAAAGCTTACAAGCTTTTACAGGAATATTGCCGATAGAAGGATGCAAGTAATCTGGTTTTTCGCTATTAAATGAGGAAAATACAGGGGGCGAAGGGAATGCCGACGAAAGAAAATCATATCGACGAGAAGAGACTAGCGCAGCAGGACACAGAGCAAGAATGGCTAGCCAATCAATTGAAGTATTCGAATGTTCAGCGTGGAAAGAAGGGCAATACGATTTATTTAACAGCAGCTGATTTTACTTTGACATCGGAATATTTAAGCGATACCAAATGCAATTATATGATTCATGCGGATACCATTTGCCTATCAGGCAAGCTTGAAACAAAGGGAAGAGATATTACAATTAATGCTCGTATCATATCCTCTGAGGGAGAGGCAGTCATCGATGCATCAGGCGAAGAACCCTCAATCAACTTTTCTAAGACTAACCATGCTGAAAATGGCCCTGCAGGAGCCAAGCCAGGTGAGCGCGGCTCTGACGGTGCAAATGGCAAGTCTGGTTCAGATGGCTTTAATGGCGGCGCTATTACATTGGCGGCGGAGCGTTTTGAGCTGAAGGGCGAATTGAAGCTGGTCGCTAACGGCGGCCAAGGCGGGCGCGGACAGGATGGCGGAGACGGAGGCATAGGTGCGGACGGAATTAAAGGAGTAGACTATAAATTCAACATTTTTTTTGACGACGATCCAACGCCGGGCAGCGACGCCGGCAAAGGTGGCCAAGGCGGGAATGCCGGAAAATCTGGAGATGGCGGCAACGGAGGGGATATTGTTGTCGGCTACGTAGTTTCAGCCAATGAGCACTACATTACGATGGAGAGCAAGGCGGGCAAGGCCGGTGAGCAGACAAAACCGGGCAAGGGGGCACGCGGAGGAACGGGCGGCAAAGGGGGCCGTTTTTATGATAAGGAGCCGGCGCCGGCATGGATGGAAAAAAATTATATTTATATTATCAGTGAGACGAATAGGGCGAAAAATGGACTAGACGGAACAAACGGCAAGGATGGCGAGTATAAGGCAGCTGCGGTAGACGGCAGACCGGGACGCTGTGGCATTGATAGCGAAGGCAAAGCTGCTCTTATTGAATATGCCGATTTCTTCGGCAGCTTTGAAATGATTCATCGGCAGAATGCTCCCACGCTGCTATTCTTTGATCAGCGGCTGATGGGGTCTCTGGAGCAGAAAATCCTCACGCTGCACAAAGCCAGCATTGCTTATCTTGCTTCCAGCGAGGAACGCTTGGAAGAAGCGGGGGTTCTGCTGGATTGGCTGCTTAAAACAATGCCGGATGCGAATTGGTTCGAAGAGCTTCGCTATGCTGTGCTGCATGAGGTGCATGATGATGAGGCGCACCGTTTTGAGGATTTCAAAAGCCGTATGCTGGAGGTTTCGCTTCAGTGGCTTGCCCTGCGAAACAAAGCTGCTATTCTAATTGCCCAGCTCAGCCAAGGGCTTGATTATTTTGGACATCCTTGGAACTGGGTTCCGCTTATGCCGTTCGACCGATATTTGGAGCTTGGCGGCAACTTAATAACAGCAGCCCAGCAAGCGGAGGATCTATATAAGGAATATTTAAGCGTGCAGGGCAATCAGGACAGCCGGGTTCGAGTCATTAAGGAAGCCCTGGCTCAATCCTCAGACAAAGCAGTGGAAATAGAGAAACGTAGAGTATTGCTTATCAAAGAGAGAGAAGAGCTTAAGTACAATATCGACGCGATGCTGAAGGATGTGTACAGCCAAGGCGAGAAGCTGCAAACGAAAGCGACCGCGTTTGTCGAGGCGTTGAAAAACGAGCTGCGTGTGGAGTCGCTGAAGATAACCGTAGATATAGTTGTTACATGCGTATCTTTGGCTACGGGTGTAGCTCCTGTAGTTGGAGCGCTCAGAGCTGGCGGTGCCTTGGCATCCGCTATTAGCAATCTGGCGTCTGAGGGAAAGACGATCGTCATAGACGAAGCCTTCAAAAGCGATAAGACGATTAAGAAGGAAAAGAAAGAGAAGGAGAAAGAGCTGTCCAAATCGTTGGATTCGGTCAAGAAGACCGCAGCAGCAGGCCGTGCGTTGTGGGAGCAGGGCGGAGGCTTGATCGACCTGACGAAGCAGATGAACGCTGCACAAGATCATTTCGGATATAATTCGACGCTGATGACGATGTCACGGGAGCAATTTGAGGAGATGCTGAAGCCGGTTTACAACAAGGTGCCCGAAAGAGCGGGGGAATACCGAGCCGCATTTTATGAATTCCTCAATGTTGTCGAGGATTATCAGAATAAAGCGTCGGCCTACAGTGCCTATTTCCTGGAGGATGAGAAGCTGTTAGCCGAGCTGATTGAGCTGCATGCGAATGAAGCGCATATGCGCCAAAACCTGGGTGACGGCATGGATGCAAGCTTGCCGCTGTTCCATACGTACATTTTCGAACGGTTCAGTCAGGCTAGGCTTGCCTTGATTGACTTCCTGTATCAGGAATATCAGGCATACCGCTATATGACCTTGGGAGAGGATCGCTTCCCGAAAATCAGAGACAGCCATGTCGCAGAGCTGAGCGGTATCCATGCCGATGTGGTCGTCAAGCTGAAAAATATGCTGAATACCGCAGATAGCGCCATTCAGCCGTTTGAAAATATTAAATTTATTTTTAAGGAGGAGACTTTTCCAGAGCAGTTTGCAGCGATGCGTGCAGGCGATGCGGCTGTATTCTCTCTATCGCTTGACAACCTTCTCATCCGGAGCAAAATCGCCGGAAAAGCACATATGATGGTGAGCGGCTGCCGGGTTGTGCTGCCTGGAGCGCGTGTGACGGACGGGGAAGTGCATGTTGATTTTGCGCATTCCGGGTCGTCCACCTTTCTTGACCGAGAAGCGAAGCGCCATGATTTTATTCATAAAAGCAGCTTAGGCTTGTATCAATATGAGGTGAACCTTCAGCCTGATGGAGAGAAGCTCAGCTTTAAGGCAGGCGGCGTCGTAGGTGATGGTCGTACCCGAATTATGCCAGGATTGTTATCCGTCTGGTCCATTAAGGTTCCTACCGTTGATTTGGCGGGCATGTCCATTAACGAGGGTGTTGACCTGAACAACGTCAACAGAATTGAAATGATGGTTGAAGGCAAGGCAGAGGCTTACGCCGTGCGGCGGACAAATGAGAACTTGCAAAGCTATAAAATGCCTGCCAAGCCTATGTGGGAGTTACCGGATCACGAGCTGCATGCGATGGCGCCAAATTCAGAGCAGGAAATTAAATATACGGTAATTGAGCTGTAAGCGGCATTTTCAAATGAAATATTGGAATAGATGACTTATAACTTATGATTTATAGTTGGAGCCAGCTCAGTGATGAGCGGGCTCTTTTATTACTGTGAGGGATATACTCAAAAAAAGGGTAGCTCCACTATATTTCCCGTCAATCTGTTCACCGTGAATCGTTTTGTAATTTCTCCCTTGTCATCTAATCCGACTATAACCTTCAGCTCATCAGTGCCATTCAGCTCTTCATTCCATTCCGCTGAATCATCGTAAATGTAATTCAAGCTGTTAAGCCCATCTTTGTCTTTAACGTAGTCTGTCATTAGAGTGAGAGGGTCCAGATAAGTCAGTCCTATATAGGGGTCTCTTACAAAGGTTCGCTCACCACTATAGGCCTCTAGAACGCCTTCTATATCGGTATCCATTTTTAAAGTGATAATAACGCGATCAGGTTCCAGCTTTATCGTACCAGTTCCTTTTCCCGCATCATCCTCCAATAGAAAAGAGCCTTCATTGTCTGTAAGCTTGATTTCGGTGGACGAGTCCATCACACGATCAGGATTATATAAATAGAAAGACAAGCTGCCTGTATCGCTGTCTGTACTATAAATATCAATTCCACTAAAGCAATTATCACAGAGATACTGATTAAATACTGCATCTGTCCAACTGCCAGAGTAGTCGCTTAAAGAATGGTGATAAGTACTAGCTGTAGGACTTATTGTTGAACTAAGAAGAGGCTCGGCAATTGGGATTGCGCTGGGACGCTGCTCTTGCGGATTTTCCTGCTTAATTGAGCAGGCGCTGAGCAAAATAGACAGGATAATAAGACAACAAGAGCATACCTTTACTGCTAGACTTTTATTCAATAATTAACCCCCATATACTTCTTGGATACAAAAAGAACTAGTCTATTTTACTATAAGTTTGTAAAAATTTCACTTTTAATTATAGTGCGGTATTGCCTTAATTGTGTTTCTAAATGGATAGAATACGGTCTAACAAACAAAAACCGCTGAACGACCCG
>NZ_JBCNGR010000030.1:0-131831 GCF_050481745.1 Paenibacillus algorifonticola
ATAAGCATGAGTGCTTCAAATACTGTCACAAGGCATCACCTCCCTTCTGGGAGACTAGCCGACCGCCCATAAAGCCATTTCTATTGCCTACTGATTATAGCACAGAAATATCCATTTGAAGTGAAATCATCTTCTTATATGCTCTTGTTATGATAATAGTTTTAAGGAGGTGGGCTTTTTTATTTAATTGCTCAGCTTTTAACGATAAAAACTAAAGTATTTGTAAATCCTTATTTCTCTCGCGATCTTGCATTGATTAATCAACAAACAATAGGTATGATAAATGAGGCAACAAAAAAGCAATTAAAACAACATGAAAGCTACGACGTTTTAATCGAAACGAAGTGAAAAACATGCAAGATATCGTACAATTTGAATGTGGATGAGGGATAGGCTTGAGGAAGCGTACGATCGGAAAGTCTGAATTTACTCGCGAGATGAAAGGATTAGTCGTTCCATCTGTGCTGCAAATGCTAGTAGCTAATTCATTCTCGCTAGTTAATATGCTGATGGTGACCAGCTTGGGGGATGGAGCCGTCGCGATTACGGCCGCAGCGGGCAGGATCAGCTTCATTTTATCAATGATTCTTACCGCCGTTTATGGAATGACCGCTTATATGACCCAGTACTATGGAAAACAGCAGTATACGCTTTTGCGTGCGACATTCGGCTTTATGCTGCTGACGGGTATCGGCATCAGTCTTCTGGCATTTGTTGCTGTGTCGATTTGGAAGGAGCCGATGCTCTCTCTATTTATTAAGGATGCTGAACTCATGCCCCTTGGTATTCAATACGTGACGATTATGGCGTTTGTTTTTCTAATCAGTGCAATTAGGGATGCTTATGCCCAGGCGCTTGGATCTATAGGGAAGGTTAAGATCACTTTGTATGTCGGTCTATGTGCGATGGCCGTCAATATTACACTGGACTATGGCCTAATCTACGGAAGGCTGGGCTTGCCCAAGCTTGGGGTTGCAGGAGCCGCATGGGGAACGTTAATCGCTTCTGGTGCGAGTCTGTTGGTTTTGTTCGTTTTCATTTATAGTAAATCCTATTATGTAAACATTCGCGTCCGCGAGTTATTTAGCTTGCCTCTGCAGCTGCGCAAACAGGTATTGAAAACGATCACGCCGCTCATGTTCCACGAAGGAATGTGGTCGATTGGCAATATGCTGTATGCGGTAGCTTTTGGAGCATTGGGCATCGCAGCATTGACTACATTTCAGCTGGGGAATACGCTGCAGGGATATTTTATGATGGGGATTCACGGATTTGCTTATGCAGCAAAGGTCATGATTGGACAAAAGCTGGGCCAGGATGAGCCGGAGCAGGCGATGGATTATGCGCGCAGATTTACTCGCATTTCGGTCATTGCTGGTATAATCATAAGTGTTGTCATTATTATAGTTTCGCCGTTTGCAGCCTTGATTTTTCCTCACCTAAGCGCGGAGGTTCATGCATCATTAGGGAATGTGCTTCTGCTGCAAGCACTGGCTATGACAGCATTTTTCTTGAATAATGTTTGGATTGTCGGTATGTTTAGAGCAGGCGGAGATAATTTGTTTACGATGAACATGATTTTAATTACAACATGGGCCATTGCCTTGCCGGCAGTATTTGTTGGCGTGTACGTGCTCCATCTGCCGCTTGAATGGGTGTATGCTTTATTTTTATGTGAAGAGATTTGCAAGGCTTTGATCGGGTATAAACGTTATCGTTCCCAGAAATGGATGCGGAATTTAGCTGGGCCTAGTCCGGAAGCGCCATCAGCGGCAGCATCTATGTAGGGCACTCTGGGTGCGTGAGTATAGTAAAGAAGTAGAATGGAGGGTTTGTGATGTCTCTCGCAGGCGAAGAAAGAAAGCTAAGCATTATGAACTTGCTGAATGAGCATGGGAAGGTCATTGCAGGCGACCTGGCGCGCATGTTCGAGGTTACAACGGAAACGATTCGCAGAGATCTCGATGAGCTGGAGAAGGAAAATAAGCTTAAGAAGGTGTATGGAGGCGCAATCAAGCTGAAGGTAGAAATAGAGCCTACATTGTTTGAAAGAGCCTGCATTAATCAAGAGGCGAAGGAGAAAATTGGCTATCTTGCTTTTTCACTAATCGACGATTATGACGTGATCTTTATAGATGAAGGCACGACACCGCTGCAGATTATCCCGTTTCTATCCCAAAAGCAGCAGGTTACCGTACTAACGAGCTCGATATCTGCCATGATGGCCTTGATTGAGCTCAAAAAAAGAGAGCAATTCGATGGCCGGATTATTATGCTTGGCGGCGAGGTGAATGTGAAGCATTCCCGTGTCACGGGCGCTATTGCGGAAGCTAATATGTCGGATATTTTTGTAAATAAAGCCTTTGTAACCGTAGATGCCTTATCGATCGAGCACGGATTTACGAGCTATGATTATGAGAAAGCAACGTTGACCCGCAAATGGATTCAGCAGTCGGAAACGTCGATCATTTTGGCGGATTCATCGAAATGGAACAAGCGATCCATGGTGAAAATATGCGATTTTGAAAATGTCGATATCGTGATTTCGGAACTGGAGCCTCCGGCCGAGTGGAAGACGCAGCTGGAAGAGACGAATACGAGATGGATGATGCCAACTGAATAGCAATGCATGAGTAAAGCATGAGAAAAGTATAAGGTTTGAATCAAACGATCGAATGAAATGATCGAATCATATGGTCCAATCAGATGGTTCAATCCGTTGTAAAAGCCAGTAGAGAAGCACTTCTTCTCTGCTGGCTTTTTTAGATGTTGTTTGTTGTTGTGTCAAAATTGTAATCGCTATGTTAAATCTTTCGAATCGCATTGTATTGGTCATTTTTTCGCAGTAGAATGTTTGAAACAACATAAATAAAAATAAAAGCAATAAAAAGCAATTATTTGCTAAGCGAATGGATAACTAGGAAAACAGGAGTGATGACGATGAAGGACGCCGTGTATTTAGACAAAAGCAAGAGGAAGTACAAAGGGAATTTGCATACGCATACGACATGGTCAGATGGATCACAGGAGGCGCTGGATGTTGTGGCTGCTTTCAAGGCTAAAGGCTATGACTTCATCAGCATAACCGATCATGATATTTTCGCTCGAACGGCTGATTATGACACCGAATCCTTCATTGTGCTGCCAGGCATGGAAAGAGGCGGCTTGAATTTAGTACTGGATGAAGACCCAGGCTACCACTTTGGCGTGCTGGATGATCCGACAATGCAATCGGAGAAAGAGAGATTTCATCATTTGCAAGCATTCGAGGTTCCCATTCCTTGGGAGGGGCCGCAATCCCCACAGAAGCTGATTGATGAAATGAAGGCGCATGGCAATCTCGTTATTTTCAATCACCCCGAATGGCATTTGACACGCTTTGAGGATATGGTGCAGTACGATGGATTTTTTGCAGTCGAAATCTATAATCATGCAACGGAATGGACACCCAGCTCTTCTTATGGGGCGGCCTACTGGGATCATGCGCTTCAAAATGGCAAGCGCATGTTTGGTATCGCTGCTGATGACTCGCATGAGCATGACCAGGGCAGCAAAATTGCTGAGTATGGTGGAGGCTGGGTATGTGTCGAGGCGGAGGAGCTTACGCAGCAAGGGATTATCACGGCACTGAAGAACGGACAATTTTATTCCAGCTCGGGTCCCGAAATTTTTGATTATCGTGTGGAAAATGGGGTTGTCCATGTGGAGTGCTCGCCCTGCCAGTATATGATGTTTAAAGCATTTCCGCTGCGCGGACCCTTTCTCGTGGAACGTGTGACGGGCGAGCTGATGTCCTCTGGAAGTATGAAGATTAAGCAGGGCATGCAATATATTCGGGTTGAATGTGTGGACGAGAAAGGCAGAATAGCGTGGTCTAATCCGATCTTTGTGGCAGATTTGGCGGAGGGGGAATAGCGATGAGAGATGCTGTTATTTTAAATGCTGAGCGGCAAAAGTATAAAGGAAACATTCATGCGCACTCCATTCGCAGTGACGGTGAATATACGATAGAGCAAATGAGAGAGGCTTATCGCTCCAAAGGCTATCATTTTATGTGTTTAAGCGACCATGAAATTTATTTTCACAGCGATGCGTATGACACCGGGGATTTTATTATGCTGGACGGCTATGAAATGGCATGCGAGATGGATCGTGAAACGACTGGCCAGCAGTATCATTTGCATGGACTATTGGACCGTTCGCTGCTGGCGGAGAAGCCCTTTCAGCATGATGAGGTGCATGCGAAGCCTGATTACGAGAACCTGGATACGATTCAGCAATTGATTGACGAAATGAGGAGCAAAGGCAATCTCGTCATTATGAACCATCCAGAATGGTCGAAAAATCGGGAAGAGGATTTGCTTCAGCTGGAGGGCTATGCAGCGATTGAAATCTATAATCATCAGTCGGAAATTCAAGAGGCGGTAGGCTACGGCATATCCTACTGGGACTATGTCTTAAAACGAGGCAAGCAGGTAAATGCCATTGCGGCAGACGATGCCCACGGCGGTCCGACGGATATGGCCGTTTCCGAATTTTATGGCGGCTGGATTGTCGTAGAGACCGAGCGATTAGAGCAGCAGGCGATTATTGAGGCGATGAAAGCAGGTCGTTATTACAGCTCCAATGGTCCGACCATTTATGATCTTCGCATGGAGAACGATAGGCTTAAGGTCAAATGCTCTCCTGTGCAGAGTATTCGCTTTATTACCTTTCCCCACAATGGCTTGGCTGAAATGGACCCCACTGGCGAATCCATCACCGAAGCGGAATATTTCATTCAAAATGATGAGCAATATGTGCGAGTGGAATGTGTAGATGCATGGGGAAAAGTCGCGTGGAGCAATCCGATCTATCCCAAATCCGAGTGGCAGGTATAGGAGGAGCTATGAGCAATCCATATGTGTTATTGACGCCGGGTCCCTTATCCACAACATTAACGGTCAAAGAGGCGATGTTAAAGGATTGGTGCACGTGGGATCATGACTATAAAGCCATTGTCCAGCAGATTCGTCGGCAGCTGCTAGAGATTGGCCGCGCATCTCAGGAGCACTATACAGCTCTGTTCATGCAGGGCAGCGGCACCTTTGGGGTTGAAGCGACGCTTGGCTCGGTCATTCCGAATGATGGCAAGCTGCTTATTTTGCAAAATGGCGCCTACGGGAAGCGCATGGAGGATATAGCAAAGGTGCTCCATATTCCACATGCATCCCTTGAGTTTAAAGCGAATGAGCAGATAGATCCTCAAGTCGTTGAGAGGAAGCTTATTGAGGATTCATCAATTACGCATGTCGCTATGGTCCATTGCGAGACGACGACCGGCATTTTGAATCCGCTGGAGGCGGTCATGGAGGTCATTAAGCGAAATCATCGAATCGCAATCATCGATGCCATGAGCAGCTTTGGCGGCATTCCGATTGGGGTAGAGGAGCTGCAAATCGACTTTATCATTAGCAGCGCAAATAAATGCATTCAAGGTGTTCCAGGCTTCAGCTTTATGCTTTGCAAAAGGGAGGAGCTTATGAAATGCAAAGGGAGAGCGCGCTCGTTATCGCTCGATCTGTATGACCAGTGGGAGACGATGGAGAACGGATCTGGCAAATGGCGCTTTACTTCGCCAACGCATGTCGTGCACGCATTTGCTCAGGCGCTGAAGGAGCTGGCTGAAGAGGGCGGCGTGGAAGCGCGTCATGCGCGATACCGTACCAATCAGCAAATCGTCGTGGAAGGGCTGAGGCAAGCTGGCTTTACGGCTTACTTACCGAGAGAGCTGCAATCTCCGATTATTACAACCTTCTTGTATCCGACCCATATCCCTTTTGAGTTTGAGCATTTTTATACCTTTTTGAAGCTCGCTGGCTTTGTTATTTACCCTGGCAAGCTGACAGACGCTCGTGTATTTCGAATCGGAAACATTGGGGACGTGCATGCAAGGGATATGGAGAGGTTAAGTGAGCAACTATTACGTTATGTTGGAGAGGTCAACTATGAAAATTGAAGGCGTTATTTTAGATTGGGCAGGGACGACCATTGATTATGGCTGCTTTGCGCCAGTACAGGTATTTATGGATGTTTTCGAGGAAACAGGCATTCCGGTAACGGTGGAAGAGGTTCGCGCTCCTATGGGGCAGCTCAAGCGGGATCATATTCAAGCGCTGCTGCAAATGCCAAGAATAGAAGCTGCTTTTCAGGCCGCATTTGGCCGCAGCTATACGGAGATGGATATCGATGAGCTGCATGAGAAGTTTGAGCCCAGACTGCTGGGCATCCTCCCGCAATACGGTAAGCCAAATCCTTATGTTATAGACACTATACAGCAGCTAAGACAGCAAGGACTGAAAATTGGAGCGACAACAGGCTATACGTCCACCATGCTGTCTATCGTAGCGAAAGCAGCTAAGGAATATGGCTACGAGCCTGATCATTGGGTAACACCTGATCTTGTTATGGATAGGGGCAGGCCTTATCCTTATATGATTTATGAGAATATGAAGCAGCTTGGCCTTCGCCATCATGCACAAGTTATAAAGGTTGGCGATACGATTTCTGACATACAAGAAGCGAATAATGCTGGCGTATGGGCGATTGGCATAGTTAAAGGCAGCTCCATGCTTGGCCTTACGGAGGCAGAGGCACAGCAGCTGACACCAGAGGAGGAACGACATATCATTGCTGCTGTGAGCAAGAGCTATATGGAAGCAGGAGCCGATGCCGTTATTGAGGACATGTCCGAGCTGCCAGCAATGATTGAGCAAATCAATGAACGTCTGAGGAAGGAGGAGCTGCCTTATGGCAAACCGCAGCATCAATAGCCGCATAGAAGGAGATATCAATGGAACGGATGCCCGTCAAGCATGGCAGGACGAGCATTTAAGCGAAGAAACGCTTGCTGTACTCGAACAGGACGGCAAGCTTTTTCTTCATCAGTCTATGTCTACGCCATGCTTGAATGTCATTGTAAATGCAGAGGGCATATACATTGAGGATCAGGATGGACGCAAGGTGATCGATTTTCATGGAAACAGCGTTCATCAGGTTGGCTACAAAAATGAGTATGTGATGAATGCCATCATGAAACAGATGCAGCAGCTGCCGTTTCTGCCGCGCCGATATACGAGTCAGGTCGCTATTCAGCTGGCTCAGAAGCTGGCCCTGCTCGCGCCGGGGGATTTGAACAAGGTGCTGTTTACGCCAGGCGGCACTAGCGCAATTGGAATTGCGCTGAAGCTGGCGCGCAGGGCAACCGGCAAGCACAAAACGATTTCCACCTGGGATTCCTTTCATGGCGCAAGCCTGGATGCGATATCCATTGGCGGCGAAGCTGTATTCAGAAGTGGGATTGGGCCGCTAATGCCGGGAACGGAGCATATGATGCCCTATAACAGCTATCGTTCAATCTTTGGGGAAGGAGAAGCTGCAGCTGCCAAAAATCTCGATTACTTATGTTATATGCTGGAGCGGGAGGATGACGTGTGCGCGGTCATTTTAGAGCCGATTCGCAGCACGGATGTACAGATTCCTACGGTTGCTTATATGCAGCGGCTGCGTCAAATTTGCGATGATTATGGCGTGCTGCTCATCCTGGACGAAATACCGACGGCATTAGGCCGTACGGGCAAAATGTTCGTTCACGAGCATTATGATATTGTCCCGGATATCGTCGTTATTGGGAAAGGCTTAGGCGGCGGTATTTTTCCAATGGCAGGCATTATTGCGAGAGCGCATCTGGATATTGCCGGCGATATTTCACTCGGACATTATACGCATGAGAAAAGCGCGGTAGGCTGTGCGGCAGCTTTGGCTACCATTGAATACATCGAACAGGAAAACCTGCTTGAGCACGCGCAAAAGATAGAGCAGTGGCTGACGCTGCAGCTTCAGGAGCTGCAGAGAAAGTATACCGTAATCGGAGATGTGCGGGTGAAGGGCATGCTGGCGGCAATTGAGCTTGTATCTGATCGCGAGACGAAAGAGAAGGAGGTTGCAGGTGCTGAAAAGGTTCTCTATGAATGCTTGTCCCGCGGACTAAGCTTCAAGGTGTCCGGCGGAAATGTCATTACGCTTGTTCCTCCATTAATTACAACCCTTCCACAAATGGAAGAAGCAATCGCGATTTTGGATCAGGCACTTGAGCAAGTATTCACAAAATAAAACAGATCATTTTTTATGAAAACAACATCATAGCAAATGAAAGAATAAAAAAACAATTTATTAATGTGTAATTGACACAGTTTTTACAATTCTCCGTTATAGTTGAGTTAAGCCAGTGATAACTGGACAACGAGGAGGGTTTAAAAGCATGAAGAGGTTTGCTTTTGGATTAGTTAGTGGAGTTACGAGTCTAGCCTTGTTAGCAGGATGTGGTACAGGCTCAAATTCTGGCGCTTCTACGAATGGTGGTGCACAGTCTTCTAGCAACGGGGAGAAAATGAAAGAAGTTGTGATTTCCGTTCGCGAGAACACATGGGGAGCGCGGAAGGACAACTTCATAGAAGCAGAAAAGCGTTTGAACGAACAATTAAAGCCGGAAAACGTCCAGGTAAAAATAGATTGGTGGCCTGGCATTGGCGATGATGAGCTGATTTTGCAGGCACAGGCGAATAAGGTAGCGGATGTATTTATTAACTCCAGTGTGGATATTGGCTGGCAGCTGAATGCCGGACTCATCCGTGATGTGGACTGGGTTGGAAATTCAGACGTGTTCAAAAATATGCCGGAGTCCTACAACAATATTATGAAATACGAAAACCACTACTATGGTGTCATTCAAGATATGGATGCTTCTCCCGTGTTCATTAGCCGCAAAGCGCTGAAAGGCTTGGGCTGGACAGCGACGCAAATGGATGAGCTGAAGGCTCGCGTCGATGCCGGAACCTTCACATTCAGTGAGCTTGTAGATCTTGCAGATGCGGCTGTGAAGCAAAAGCTGGTTAAGGTAGGGTTTGGAGTTGAGGATACAAGGTTTGAAGGCTGGAATTATACATTCGGCAACTTCAATTATAATGCGGAGCAGAACAAGATGGTACTGTCGAAAAATACACAGAAGGTTTATGAGTTTTGGCAGGACGCGAAGCAGCGCGGCGTAGTGACAGAGGGTATTGCTGAGATTGATACGGACAAGGCGGCAGAGCTGTTCATTAAAGGTGAATTATTTGCTGAATTTGCCCGCACTGAATTTTATCAAGTGATGCGTACACAACTTGGCATGGAAGAGGACTTGGCTGGCTATGAAGCATGGTTTAAGGAAAATGCGATCTGGATCCCCGTTCCATCGGTTGAGCAGGGAGGAAAGCCTGTATCCTACAGCAACCCTGCGATGATCTATGTGGGACCTACTGTAGATGATGAGAAGATGCCTTATGTTCAAAAATTGATCGAGCATGTGCTGGATGCAGACCTGCAGGTTAATCATACGCTTAAGAGCGGCAAGCTGCCTGTAACAGCGGCAGCACAGGAGGATGCCCGCTTCCAAGAAATGAGCTTTTACAAAGATCATGCTTATTTAATTGAATTTACGAAAACGCGCCCAGCCCAAATGGATTATGCGGTCTATATGAAATCCTTTACGCTTGGCATTGATGCGATTCTGACGAAAGGCCAAACAGCAGCAGAGGCCTTCGAGCTTTTCCAAAAGGATGTAAAGCAAAACGTGCCAGCGGACAGTCTCATTGTAGAATAACGATGATACAAGGAAGGGTGCTCTGATGACAAGAGCACCTTTCCATCTATTTTGCTTATAGGAAGCAGGTGCAGATCTCATTATGGAGATCCCGGTAACTTCAGTCAAGACAGCTTACAAGAAACCTTTTGCCAAGAAAATGTACCCCTATTTATTCATTATGCCCTTTGCTCTTCTGGTGCTAGTCTTTTTTATTCTTCCGGCTATTGCGACCATTATAATGTCATTTACCGATTTAAATGCATCCATGAAAATCAACTTTGTTGGTTTTGATAACTTCAAGCGAATATTTTCCGATTACAGCATGCCGCAAATTTTATGGAACACCGTTATATTTGCCGTAATTACGCTTGTATTCTCTTTGTTTTTTGGTTTGTTTATATCGATCGCAACCCAATATTTCTTAAAGGGCAAATTGACGGCAGTCATTTATCGTGTCCTATGGTTAATTCCGAGCATCATTCCGGCAGTTGTATATGTGACGTTTTGGAAATATTTATTTGATCCCACGGAGGGTGGGCTGATCAATAAATTTCTGCTCTTATTCCAGCCAGACAGCGATCCTGTCTCATGGTTTACGAAAATCGCTATGGCTATTGTAATCATTGCTACGATTGTATCTACCACTTCAGGAGGCATGATTTTGTTATCTGCTGCAATCAGCTCGATACCTGAAGATTTGTATAAGGCTGCAAAAGTAGATGGAGCAAGTGAAAAATCGGTCATCACTAAAATCATCCTTCCATCCTTAAAATGGCCGTTAATGTATATTACGATATCCGATCTTATTGGCTTTGTGTCCTCCTATTTCTTCATCCTGCTGCTGACGAATGGCGGACCTATGCGAGACACGACGACGTTATCTTTATATGCGTATCAGCAGGCCTTTCATCTAAAATATTATGGTTATGGCGCCGCTCTTTCGCTTATGGTTGTGCTGATCTCGCTTGTTTTGACCTTATGGCTGCTGCGGCTGTTTGATTTCGATGAAATGATAAAGCCATCACGGATTGAAGATTAGGAGGCAAATATGTCGACAACGATAGTAAAAAAGCTGCTCGTACACACGTATATGCTGCTCTTCACCATGCCTATTATTGGCATGATTTTATGGTATTTTCTTACAGCTACCTTTAATGGCGCGACGGGTCAATTTTCGCTTGAAAACTTCCATTTCGTTAAGGAGCCTGTTGAGTATGCGGGCGTTCGTCTGCCAGCGATTTGGCCCATTGTTCTAAATACATTAGTGTATTCTTTTCTTATTGTATTAATTGAAATTGGCATTGCTGTGCCGGCTGCGTATGCGTTCTCTCGGCTCGATTTCAAAGGAAAGCTGGCCGCGATGAAGTTTCTGTTCCTTATGCGCTCCTTTCCAGGCATTACGCTTATTATTGCTACGTTCTTCATTTTAGTGCAAATGGACCTAGTGAATACCTACTTAGGCGTTATCCTCGTTGCTATAACAGGCTCCTTGCCGGGCCGAGTATATATTATGAAAGGGTTCTTCGACGAGGTGCCGTGGGATTTGGAATGGGCAGCGATGGTAGATGGATGCTCGAGATTTCGCGCACTCATGAAGGTGCTCGTTCCCTATGTGCTGCCGGGCATCGGGGCCATTGCCGTGTTCTCCTTCTTAGGCGCCTACGGCGAATGGTTTCTGTTCAAGCTGTTTATATTCGATGACAATATGCTGACGCTCGCCGGCTATCTGTCGCGGCTTGTAACGAAGGAAAATGTCATTATGAACTATGGATTAATTACAGCGATAGGTTTGTTTTATACGATTCCGCTCATCGTGTTTTATATTTTTACCCAAAAAATATTCCTGAAGGTTAATTTGGGAGGAGCAAAACAGGTATGATTTCTCTTGTGAATATTGTGAAAGATTATGATGGCAAGCAAAATGGAGGCCGTGCGGTTGACGGATTGAATCTCGAAATCGCAAAGGGTGAATTTGTCGCACTGCTAGGCCCTTCGGGCTGTGGAAAGACGACTACGCTAATGATGCTGGCGGGGCTTCTGAAGCCAACCTCCGGCGAAATTTATTTTAAGGATAAGCTGGTTAATCATGTGGAGCCGAAGGATCGGAATATCGGGATGGTGTTCCAGTCCTATGCGCTGTATCCTCATTTGACAGTTCGTGACAATATTGCTTTTCCGCTTCGCGAGCGAAAGATGGCCAAGAAGGACGCCTACGAGCGTGCTTTGCAAACGAGTAAAATATTGCAAATCGATCATTTGCTCGATCGCAAGCCGTCGCAGCTGTCAGGCGGTCAGCAGCAGCGTGTCGCCATGGCGCGCGCGTTGTCCAAGGACCCGGAAATACTGCTGCTGGATGAGCCAATGTCCAATTTGGATGCCCGATTAAAGCTGGATGTACGGGATGAAATTCGAAAAATCCAACGCAAATTAGGTGTAACGACTATCATTGTTACACATGACCAAGAGGAAGCCCTGGCCATCTCTGATCGAGTAGCGATTCTTAACGGCGGGAAAATTCAGCAATATGCCCCTCCCAGTGAGCTATTCAATCATCCATATAACCTGTTCGTCGCAAGCTTTTTAGGCAATCCGCCGATGAATTTGATTGATGGCATAGTGGAGCAAAGAGAGGATCGGCAGTGGGTTAAGACGAAGCTGTTCGAGCTGGAAATCCCTCAGTCGCGCAGACTGGAGGCGCAGCATATAGGCAAGGCGGTCAAGCTGGGCATACGTCCGCATGATCTGTTCATTTCAGAGCAGCCAAGTGAATCATCGATTAGGCTGGAGATCGATCTGATTGAACATCTAGGCAGTGGGCAGCTCGTTAAGATGACGGATCGGGCTGGACAGTCCGATATGATGATTCGTCTGCTGACCGATAACGAGAAGCGGTTAAAGGAGCGCGAGACGGTCTCGATTGATATAAGGCCGGATAAAATCCATTTGTTCGATATGACAGATGAAGGGCGCAATTTATTGCAGTTTCAGTAGAATGAGAATGAGAATGAGAAGGAGAAAAGGATGACAACACCTAATTTTTTAATCGATCAGCATGTGCATTCCTCCTATTCGCCTGACTCCAGCTCAACGCTGGAGGAGCTAGTCCAACATGCGCTTGCGCTGGGGAAGCCGGCTGTCGTTACGACAGACCATTTAGAGTATGATTGCAAATATTTTAAACAGAATGTTCTCATTGATTGGAAGAGCTACAAGCAAGAAGCGGAGGAGCTGGCGCGGCGTTATAACATAGAGATTCGTAAAGGCATTGAGGTCGGCTATCGGAGCGATTATAAAGCTGTCATAAACGAATATTTGGCTCAGCAACCGTTTGACGTTATTTTGCTGTCGGCGCACAATGACGGCAATCTTGATTTTTCTGAAAAAGCCTATCATGATCTGCCGATTCAGCATAGGCTTAAGCATTATTTTAGGCATGTAAGAGAGGCTGTCGACCAGATGGACAATTTTGATATCGTGGCCCATTTGGATTATGTAACGCGATATACGACCTATCCGGTTGAGGATGAGGATATAGCGGCTTGCAAGCCTATTTTGTACGATATCTTAACTCTAATCATCGAAAAACAAAAGGTGCTGGAGCTGAACACAACCGGACTTTACCGACAAGGCTGGATTCATCCGCATCCGTATATTCTGGGTATGTATGTGGATTTGGGAGGCAGAGCAGTGTCCATTGGCTCGGATGCCCATCAGGTGGGACATTTAGAGCAAGGCTTTGCAGAAGCGATAGAGCTGCTGTACAGCAAGGGTATTCGGGAGGTTGTGCAATTTAAGGGCAGAGTGCCATATTCGGTGTCTATTTAGTCATTAGTAATTAGTAATGACAACCACTGTCCATGTTGATGGCAGTGGTTGTTGGATGTACTGAAGAAAATGGAGTATTGCCATGCCTTCTCCTCAAGCTGACTACAGCACTTTCACCTCATTGCCGGTAGCAATCGATTCATCTATAGCCAGGGATAGACGAACATCGATTAAAGCCTCCGCTAGCGAATAAAAGCTTTCCCCACCTGCTGCATAAGCCGTCATGCGAGTCAAAACCTCGGCCATCGCGATTTCCTCATCGGATAACTGTGCAGGATGGTAAGGATTGCGATAGAGGCATTCTGATCCTGCCCGCAATTCTCGGAGAGAAAGGGGCGCAAGGCTTCCCTCCAAGCCGTCTTGCATTCTTCTAATTGATAGATCCTCATAGTTATTGGCATCTAAATAGCGTGTCACCTCATTATCCCGGATTTCTCCCTTAGAGCCGCGTATTAGAATGCGATTATGTCGTATTGGTGAAAAATATTGAGAACGTGCGAAGTCAAGGACGGCACTTTTCCCATCTCCGAAAGTTATAATAGAAATATCTTGTATTTCGGTTTCCAATCGGTCTTGCGCAGCCCGTCCTCGATGGGGCACTTCCTGAATCGGGAGTTCCAAATGTCGCGACACAATGTGGCAATTGGAATCGGTGACCGAAAGCCACTGTCTAATTAAACTGATTCCGTGATAGCCATGTGCCGCCGATACCTGAACGTGTCGAACTTCTCCTAGGCTTCCCGATTGAATGATGGTGGTTCTAGCTTGATGATGAGGCTGCAAAAGGTATTGCTCGGCGATTTGGATACGAGCGTCTGCTTGGATAAGCGAGGAGACGAGCTGATAGCCTTCGTCGTTAAAAGCTGGAGGCGTTTCGGCCAGCAGCGGAATGTCCAATAATGCTGCTTCCTTCAGGACGTGGGGCATGGAGGCTTTCGAGACGGCTGCAACAAGAAATTCACAATGCTGTGCCAGCTCCTGCGGCGTTGAATAAAGGGGCACGCCCCATTGATCAGCAGCATGCTGGTATTTAGCCGTATCTCTAACCACGATACCGACTATTTTAAATAAATGCGGCAATTGCTTGGAAATTCGCAAATATGCTTCCGCTCTCCAGCCAAATCCGATGATGCCGAAAGGTATAGGTTTTAGCATAATTTCTCTCCTTTAAAACAATACCTATAAGTCTAATGAGAATAGTAATTAATAAATATAACACAGTATGCAACTAGAAATCAACTAAAAAAGCTTGTTTTTTTATCTTTTATAGATTATAGTAAGGGAGAAAAATAGATGGTGAATTTGAAAGTGGAGGTGAAAACAATGACAACAAACATGATGATGATGATGTGTATGGAAGAAATGATGTGCAAAATGAAATGCATGAAGATGATGATGGATTCCATGGACAGCAAAGAAATGATGGACAGCGATATGATGATGTCCAAGATGCAAGAGTGCGACGAAATGATGACGGGTATGATGGCTATGATGCGCGACAAAAAGGAAATGATGGCCTAAGCCTCACTGGTCAATCCTTATAAAAGTTAGCGGCATAGCAGACAACTGCTTGCCTTTTTTATTTTCAGCTCAAATAATTGTTGTAATCGCTAGACTTGCTTGATTTGTTTTGCTAGATTAACTCTTCTAAGCTTTAGGCTCCACAGCTGTTTCTCTATATTTAAATCCCCTTTAAATGCGCTATTTCGCAGCTGCTCGTAGATAGCCAGCATTTGCCTGAGCACCTCATCATACTGATGCCATAATTGCTCCTTAATGACTTCTTCCGAAGGATAGCTCGGTACATTCATTTCCTGCAAAGCAGCCACAAGCTCAGCCTGCCATTCCTGATCTCCGATTTGTACAGCATAATTGATTAAATCCAAATGATCATTGATCCAAATTTGAGTGTGCGCTTCTACTGTCATGTCCGTTATCTCCCCGCTCAGATTATATACCAAGTATTATACTCGGTTTTGTTGGTTAATCAATCTTTTTTTTGAGAAACACGAAAAATAGGCTTCTGCTCAGCAAATTGTAAGGGGAGAAACAACTGGTCCTTGGTGCTGGATGAGCAGTACAAGCCAAAGTCTGCCCTTTGGAAAATAGCAGATTGGTAAAAGGAAAGCGGCCTGACTGATTCACGGAGCTTAAACTTGCGCCACGTAAATCGGTCAGGCCGTTTGATTAGGATAGATTGGATTGACTGAAACAGCTTTACGCAGGCGGACAAGCTGCTAGATCAGCTCTTTGCGCGCCGCTAAATAACGGTAGAGGATGATGCCGGTTATCGCGCATAAGAGCAGGCAGAGGCCGATGAAGCCATAGCCGGCTTGAAGTCCGCGCAGCAAGCCGGTTTGCGTCTCGGCACCGTACGTATTTTTCACCAGCTGGGTAACTGCGCCAATCAAATAGTTGAAAATAACGCTGCCGATGCCCATGATTGTGACCGTAAAAGTAATGGCGGATTCGCTGCCGCGCGGATAGCGCCTCGCGATGAACGCCATAACGGTCGGATAAATCGGGGCGATGCCAATGCCGGCAGCGGCGAATAGAAACGCCAGCGATTCGCCGCCCCACACCGCGATAAACGTACAGATCGACGATACACCGGCGAAGAGCAGCAGCGACAGATTGAAGCCGATTTTGTCCGTAAGCGGACCAAGCAGCAGCCGCGCGCCGGAGAAGCAGAGGAAGAAGGCGGAGAGCATGCCGGCAGCGGACACATTTTGCCAAGCGTAAGCCTTCTCCAAAAAGTTGACGAGCCAGCCTCCCACCGCCAGCTCTGCCACGACGCCGAAGGTGAGAATGAGCGCGATCAGCCATAAGGCCGGATCACGCATCAGCTCCCGAAAGCCGGAGCGCGGCCCATCTGCTGGATCATCGCCGGGAAATTTGCTCAGCAGCGTCGGTATCATCGGAATGAGACAGAGCGACAGCATAATAAGATACATGCCGCGCCAATCCAGCATATGGCCGTAGACGCTCACGGTAATGAGTCCTGAGGCAATCATCGGGGCCACGGTTGAGCTGAGCCCATAGAAAAAATGGGATAAATTCATCATCGTTCCGACATTTCGCACAAAGATGCGCGCCCCGATGACCGCAAGCGCAATTTCCAGCATGCCGTTGCCAATATACATGAGGAAATAGGATGCCCCGAAGAAGGAATAGCTTTTGGAAAAGAAAATAAGTACGCCTGAGAGAACCATCGAGCCGAATGCAACCAGCGTGACCAGCTTGACGCCGAACCTGCGTGTCAGAAAAGCAGTGAATGAACAGGCGAGCATATAGCCGAGCGCGTTTAGCGACAGCAAGGAGCCAAGCTGCTGCTCATCGAGGGCGAAATCGTATTGGATCCGGGGAATCGCGGGTCCTTTTACATTTTCAGAAATACCGAACACAATAAAGCCGATGAAAATAGCTGCGAGCTGCAGCGCATAATTTTTGTTAACGGTACGAAGTCGGTTGAACATTTGCAATAGCCACCTTTAAGAAAGTGAAAGAAGTAATTTGGTACCTGATAATTGTAAAGACTCGCCCGCTTGAATTCAATATAAGCTTTTTCAACGGCCATTGCGAAAGTATAAGGATATGAATGTAAATGAAGCTTGAACCAAGCGTGCTAGAAGGGATTTCGCTTCAATTGCCCGAATTATGGTTATAAATAGTTACATAGGGCTAGTGAATGGGGAATGGTTTGAACGGGTTTGATAGAGAAAGGACGGGCTCCAATGAAACAAAATTTATATGTGAATGGTCAAGAAGCTAGTGCACAGCAGTACGATTCATTACGCTCGCCATATTCGGGAGAGGTGATTGCAGAGGTTGCGAGTGCAACAATCGAGCAGGTTGATCAAGCGATTGAGGCGGCGCTGGAAGCTGGAGCCGTTATGCGCAAGCTGCCCGCCTATCGCCGGGCGGAGATTTTGGCCAAGGTGGCCTCGCTCTTGCGGGAACGCAAGGAAGAAGCGGCGCGGATCGTAGCTATGGAGGCGGCAAAGCCGATTAAGACGGCACGCGCCGAGGTGGACCGCACCGTGCAAACGTACCAATTTGCCGCGGAAGAAGCGAAGCGGATTCATGGCGAGATGGTGCCGCTTGACGCAGCGCCCGGCGGTGAAGGGCGTCTTGCCTATACGCTGCGCGAGCCGCTCGGCGTCATTGGCGCGATTACGCCGTTTAATTTTCCGCTGAACTTAGTTGCCCATAAAGTGGGACCCGCGCTTGCGGCAGGCAACACCGTCGTGCTGAAGCCCGCTCCGCAGACGCCGTTATCCGCTTATTTTATTGCCAAGCTGTTCGAGGAGGCCGGCCTGCCGCCGGGAGCGCTCAATGTCATTAGTGGAGACGGCAAGCTGCTTGGCGAGAGGCTGGTGCAGGATTCCCGTGTGAAGATGATTACGTTCACCGGCAGCCCGGAGGTTGGAATAGGCATTCGCAAGCAGGCGGGGCTGAAGCGGGTGACACTGGAGCTGGGCTCCAATTCCGCAGTCATTATTGATCATGATAGTGATGTCGATGCTGTTGCTGCACGTTGTGTAACCGGAGCCTATTCGTATCAGGGACAAATTTGCATTTCGCTGCAGCGGATTTTTGTCGTGGAGAACCTGTATGAGGCTTTCGTGGATAGATTTGTGGCTTTGGCAGCAGCGCTGCGGACAGGCGATCCGCTGAGTGAGCATACGGATGTATCCTCGCTCATCTCGGAGACAGCGACGAAGCGGGCGATGGATTGGGTGGAGGAAGCAGTCCAGCTTGGTGCCGGGCTGGCTATTGGGGGCCGAGTCGACGAGCAAGGGGTTATGCAGCCGACCGTGCTGCTTCAGGTGCCAGCAGGGGCGAAGGTTTCCTGCAAGGAGGTGTTTGCACCGATCGTGCTGATCAATAAAATTAGCAGCATCGAGGAAGGCATTCAGCAGGTGAACGCCTCCGATTACGGCCTGCAAGCAGGCATTTTTACGCAAAATATGGGCAAAGCGCTTGATGCGGCGGATGCGCTGCATGTGGGCGGCGTACTGATCAACGATATTCCTACGTTCCGCGTTGATCAAATGCCCTATGGCGGCGTGAAGCTCAGCGGCACAGGACGCGAGGGCATTAAATATGCGGTGGAAGAAATGCTGGAGATGAAGCTCGTTATTGTGAATCGGAATAAGTAGCTTGGAACAAGTGGATCGGAACAAGTAGCGGAGCGTTTCGTCGCTCCGGGCCTAAGCCCTATTTTTAAAAGCCAGTTTGTAACTTATAGGGTGGTTTATGCGTCTACAATGATAATGAACTCACGGAGAGGAAGATGGATGATGAATATGAATATGAATCCTTTTAAAAATATGACCTACAAACGTACCCTTGCTTCGATTTTGGCAGCGAGTCTTATAGTAGGCGCCTCGCCTGCCGCATTTGGTTTTCCCGCAATGGAGAAGGCAGCAGCGGCAACGGCAACGGCTGTACAAACCTACCGCGTCGTTCCACAACCGTTTATCATTGACGATTACAAATATTCCATCCCGACGATTAACATTAACGGCAGCACCTATATTGGCATTCGCTCGCTCAATGAGAAGCTGGGCCTGGATATTACATGGAATGTGAATAGCCGTACGATTACACTTGATGGAAGAGGCCGCAAGCTAACGGCAAATCCGGAGGATGGCAGCTATGTTATCAATGGTCAGAAGACATACGGCGACCCAGCGCTTATTTATAAAGGCTCGGCTTATGTGCCGCTGCGTTTTTTGCTGGAGCGGATGGGCTACGGCATTTCCTATGAGAAAGGCAGCAAGACCGTCGTCATTAACACGATTGAGGAAAATGAGCTTACGGTTGCGCTGGGCACGATTCAGGATAATAACGACAAGCAAACACTGCTCGTTAATTATCCGGTCATCGATGACCTTAAGGATAAAACAGTTGAGGAGAAAATTAATACCTTCTTGAAGCAGGAAGCAGAGTCTTACGCAGCAGCGGGTCAGAAGGACCTTACTAAAGCAACGGCCACAAATGCAGCGTACATCAAGAAAAATCCGGGCACAACGTTTCCCAAGGCGACCTTCGAGGGCGTTTTTAACGTGACCTATAATGAACAGGGGCGCCTCAGCCTGTATGTGGATTATTACTCCTACCTGGGCGGAGCGCATGGGATGACCTTCCGCGTGCCTTATACATTTGATCTGGGTAACGGCGAGCTGCTGACGTTGAAGGAAGCTGCCGATTACAATTCGAAATACTTATCCATTATTAATGCTTCGATCAACAAGCAAATTAAAGAACGCAAGCTGCCGCTAATTGCACCGTTCGATGGCATTAAATCGAATCGTTCCTTCTACTTGAAGCATGAGGGAATCGCCATTGCTTTCGAGCAGTATGAGTATACGTCTTATGCCGAAGGTATGCCGGAGTTTGTAACGCCATTTGAGGCGTTTGAGTAAGAGTAGAATTTGGGTTGCTTAATCTGTGTTCCGCCAGTTCTGTCAAGGGCTGGCGGAATATTTTTTTGTAGGAAAGCTTGTCTCCCTACTGTATAATTTTGCATAGATCTGCTATAATCGTTTTTAATTCCTACTTTAATGGTAGGATTAGTGATGACGCAGGGTGTTATATTCGTAAGCTTGGAAAAACTAACGTTCTGGGAGGTTTTTTATAATGGCTAAGCAAGAAAGACAATATTCACCTGAAACTTTAGCGGTACACGCAGGTCAGCAAATTGATCCCGCTACACAATCGCGTGCGGTACCGATTTATCAGACGACTTCCTATGGCTTTAAAGATACAGATCATGCGGCAAGATTGTTTGGACTTGAGGAATTTGGCAATATCTATACACGCATTATGAACCCAACAACAGATGTGTTCGAGAAGCGGATCACTGAGCTTGAAGGAGGAGTTGGCGCTCTTGGCGTGGCATCCGGTTCAGCGGCGATCACCTACTCTATTCTGAACATTGCATCCGCAGGCGATGAAATTGTTTCCTCGTCCAGCCTGTACGGCGGTACGTACAATCTGTTCGCTCATACGCTGCCGAAGCTCGGCATTAAGGTGCATTTTGTTGATTCCTCCGATCCGGAAAACTTCCGCAAGGCTATTAATGCTAATACGAAGGCGGTCTTCGCTGAAACGATTGGCAACCCGCGCGGCGATGTGCTCGATATTGAAGCGGTTGCTGCGGTTGCCCATGAGAATGGCATTCCGCTCATCGTGGACAATACGTTCCCAAGCCCGTATTTGCTTCGTCCAATTGAACATGGAGCAGACATTGTTGTACACTCGGCGACGAAGTTTATTGGCGGTCATGGAACATCCATTGGAGGCGTTATTGTAGACGGAGGCAAATTCGACTGGGCGCAAAATGATAAATTCCCAGGCCTGACTGAGCCGGACCCAAGCTACCATGGTCTTGTATATACGCAAGCTGTTGGTGCGATTGCTTATATTATTAAAGCGCGTGTGCAGCTGCTTCGCGATATGGGAGCTTCGCTGTCGCCATTCAACTCGTTCCTGCTGCTGCAAGGACTTGAAACGCTGCATTTGCGGATGGAACGCCACAGCTCTAATGCGCTTGCCGTTGCCAATTATTTGGAACAGCACGAATCAGTGGAATGGGTGAGCTATCCAGGTCTCGCAAGCCACGCATCGCATGCGCTGGCGCAAAAATATTTGTCGAAGGGCCAAGGCGCGATTATCAGCTTCGGCATTAAAGGCGGCGTAGAAGCAGGCAAAAAGCTGATTCATGGCGTGGAACTATTTTCCCATCTTGCTAACGTCGGCGATTCGAAGTCGCTCATTATCCATCCGGCAAGCACAACGCACCAGCAGCTGGATGAGCAAAGCCAGCTGGCATCCGGCGTTACGCCAGGACTCATTCGTTTATCTGTCGGCACCGAAGGCATTGACGATATTATTTATGATTTGGAGCAAGCGATCAAAATCAGTCAGGAGTAAGTCATGTTTACAGAACAACTTTATACAGGAACAAAAGAAGAGAACGAGCGCCTGCTGCTGAAGCAATTGGAGGGGCTTATCGAAGATGAGCCCAGCCAGCTGGCTAATTTGGCCAATGCTTCGGCGCTGCTCCAGCAATTTTTGAGCGATATTAACTGGGTCGGCTTTTATTTGCTGGATGGGGAGGAGCTCGTGCTCGGGCCCTTCCAAGGCAAGCCGGCATGTACGCGCATCAAAGTGGGCAGAGGTGTCTGTGGAACGGCGGTTAGCCGCGGCGAGGCGGTATTAGTAGCGGATGTGCATCAATTTCCCGGCCATATTGCCTGCGACAGCGCATCGAATTCCGAGCTGGTCATTCCATTGAAGCGGGATGGAGCGGTTATTGGCGTGCTCGACATCGACAGTCCGCTGTTCTCGCGGTTTGATGAGACGGATTTGGCGACGTTAACGGCTTTCGTGAATATTTTGGAGAAGTATTTATAAAAAGATTGCAGCACAAAGAGCTCCAGGCCGCCGATTGGCGTTCTGGAGCTCTTTGTTGTTCCACCTCTGATGGACGGGGCCGCAGCTAAAAATAAAACTTATCCATTTCCTTCGGCACGCCGTTGCGCTGCAGCAGCTCGCCGATGGATTCCGAGCGGCCGATCGTGTCGCCCGAGGTCAGCAGGCGGACGGCGAATTTATTCGCTTGGCGCTCATATTTTCCAACATTGATAAAGGACTGCTCGTCCAGCCAAAAACGGCTAAAGCCGGGATGCAGGCGGTCATGTCCCAGCTCATGCGCGCAAACAAAACGCTGCCAGTCATCCGGCAGACGCTCGTGTATGACGATAAACCGACGGCGCAGCTTCTTATAATAAAAGCCTCGCGTTTCATTCCCCAGATCGGCATAACGAATATGGATACCCAAACCGTTTGCGATCACAAAAGGATCTCTTGTCTGGAATTTTCGTACAAGGCGCAGTATTAGTTTGTCCATGGCAGCACCTACCCTTCGGTATGATCTGTTGTTTTGTCCGTTATCTCTGGTTTGGGAGCACGTTTGTTCATCTGCTTAGCTTCCCAGAATAGTCCGGTCAGCACGTCCATGACACGCTGGCGGTCGCCTTGGCTCATCGGAACGCCGTCAAACATGACTTCTCCGTCTTCCTCCAGCATTTTTTTGAAATCCCGTTTGTCCTTGGCAGTTGCCCACTCCGGCACATGCTCCGCAAACGCATCGCGGCGTCCGAGCAAATAGTCGGCAGTCGTATGCAAAATGTCTGCAATTTTCTGCAAATCCTCACTAGTTGGAACGACACGATCGTTTTCGATATGTCCAAAATTTGAACGTCCCATGCCAAGCTGTTCAGCAATTTCCTGCTGCGTTAGCCCTCGTTGTGTGCGCAATTGCTTGATCCTTGCTCCCATCGCCATGGTAATACCCTCCGTCTCTCGAAAAGGTATTTATAATACTTGACGGTATTATAAATATCAATTATAATAAGATTCACAGTCGTTACAGCGGCTGTGAAATGATTCCGCAAATGCTAATGAAAATAGCAAGTGAACCGTTTGAAAGCGAATATATAAGCCATTTAAGTGGCTAAAACGTATTTTTAATACTATAACTATATTTTACCTTTTAACAATGGTATTGTCAATATCGCGGTTGTGCTATTATTTTTTTAAAATGCAGGGTATTAAAAATACTTTATTAAATAGGAAGAGGGTATTTTAATGGACGTAGAAAAAATGACAATTGAGCAATTAAAGTCGTACAAGCGTCTTGTCGCCAGAAAAAAACTGATTGAGAAGCAAAAGGTTGGAAGCGGTCTGACGGTGAGCACGGTATATGAGGATGACAAGCTTCAGGAGCTTCATCGCCAGCTGCGCGGACTTCCTTCCTATATGTATTTAGACAAGCAGGAGCAGCAATTAGAGAAGCTGGCACATACGCATTTGACGAGGTACCCCGCTGGAACGAAAGCGCAGCTTAGGGAAGTAAAGCAAATTCAGCCGGGCAATGCCGATGAAGAACAGCTGGTACAGGAGCTCAGCCGAAAAATCGCTAAAGTTATTGAGGCGAGGGCAGGCGCAGCGCCGGAAGGTTATGAGGGTGTCATTGAACGTTTGAGCGAGCTGCAGGACTTGGAGCGTCAGCTGCAAACGATCGATGAGTCGCTGGAAGCGCTGGAAGCTTGTTTCCCTGAATATGCGACACTGCTTAGGCTTCGTTATATTGAAGGAAAGCCAGCAGATTTCGTCGCATCGGAGCTCGGAATTGTCGATCGTACCTTCCGCAGATGGCGTCAAAAAGCGGTTACCGAGATTGTCCGGTTTATGTCCGTATAGTGTCCGCCCAGTGTCCGAAACGGCCTCCAAAACCGTGTTATTATGATATTGTCACCAAATGAGCAACGGCAACAAACGATGCTTGTGAGGTATTTTAAATCCTCTTTTCATAATTATAAGTAATTTAAATATCTTAATATGAAAGGGGGTGAGGACATGTAGCTCCGGGTGAAGGCAGCTTTACAGCAGCAGAGTCAAGGCCGGTAATCGCCGATTGAGGCGGGGACAGCGCCGCAAGGCTAGCTTGGAGGAAACAGGAGGGAAGCAGCAGTGAACGAACAGGAAAATCGGCAAGGCACGCTGGAAGCAAAGCACAGCAAGCAGAAGCTGCTGGCAGCAGCAAGGTATTCCGCAGGAGAGAAGGATGTGCTGAGCGTCATTTTGGACGAGCAGAGCACTTACTCCCACGAGCAGGTCAAACAGCAATTACAAGCATATTCACAAAAGGAGGTCATGTAGATCATGGCAGGAGGAACTTGGACAACGCAAACGAAAGCAAGACCAGGGGTATACATTAATTTTGCGGCTGAGCCGCAATCGGCAGCAAACGTAGGGGAACGCGGCATCGTATCAACGGCGCTAGCGCTGAACTGGGGTGCGCCGCAAACGATGATTTCCATTAAAGCAGGCGACGACCTGCGCAGCGTGCTCGGTTATGATGTAACCGCGCCGGAAGTGCTGCTCGTTCGTGAGGCTTTGAAGCGGGCACAAACGTTGCTGCTCTACCGCTTGAACGCAGGAACGAAAGCGACTGCAACGATTGGCGGCCTGATTGCAACAGCCAAATATGGCGGTACTCGGGGGAACGATATTACAGTAGCGGTTCAGAGCAATGTGGATGATGAAGATCAATTCGACGTGGTTACTTATTTGGCAGGTGTTGAGGTGGATTCGCAGACGGTTGCTGCGATTGCTGCTCTTGAATCCAATCGCTTCGTCGATTTCAGCGGCACGGGCTCGCTTGTTGCAACAGCTGGCACCGTACTTGCTGGAGGTGCGAACGGCACGGTGACGAATCAAAATCATCTGGATTATTTGGCAGCTGTTGAGCTGCAAGAATTTAATACGGTGGCGCTTGTGTCTGGTGATAGCTCGCTGAAGTCGGTTTACGCCGCTTTTGCCCGCAGACTGCGCGAAAATGATGGCAAGAAAATTCAGGTCGTGCTGGCGAATGCTCCACTATCGGATTATGAAGGCATCATCAGCGTGAAAAACGGCGTCAAGCTTGAAGACGGCACAGCTGTAAATGCCGAGCAGGCAACCGTATGGGTGGCAGCAGCTACTTCCGGGGCAAGCATGAGTGAGTCGCTTACTTACAGCGTGTATGAAGGTGCGGTGGATGCCGACGTTCGTTATTTGAATTCGCAAATCGAGCAGGCTTTGCGTGCGGGTGAGTTTTTGTTCACACCGAACGGCGGCCGCGTCATCGTTGAGCAGGATATTAACTCTCTGGTTACCTATGTGCCGGGAAAAAATCCTTCTTTTGCGAAAAACCGCGTTATCCGCGTGCTGGACGGCATTGCGACCGACATGAAAAAACTGTTCGAGACGCAATACATTGGCAAAATCGATAACAACCCGGATGGCCGCAGCCTATTCCGCAGCGAATGCGTGAAATATTTGACGCTGCTCCAGGATGGCAATGCGATTCAAAACTTTAATTCCCAAACCGACCTGACGGTTGAAGCGGGCGAGGCTTCCGACAGCATCGTCATTAACGTCTACATCCAGCCGGTTGACAGCATTGAAAAAGTATACATGAAAGTGACGGTGAAGTAATATGGCATTTTTGCATGCAGGAGATACGATTTCGGGGCAAGAGGGACGCGCTTATGCGAAAATCAACGGCCAAAACGAGGAAATGTTCTATATTAAAACGCTTGAAGCGAGCGTGGAGAAGACGAAAGCGGAAATTAAGACGCTGGGTCATCGCGCATTGCAGCATAAAGCAACGGGCTGGTCGGGTACCGGCAGCATGACGGTGTATTATGTGACGTCGAAATTCCGCCAAATGATGCTCGATTACGTGAAAACGGGTATTGATACGAACTTTGATGTCCACATCATCAACGAAGATCCGACTTCGACGATCGGCCGCCAGGAGGTTGTGCTGTACAACGTCAACCTGAACAAGGTCATTATCGGCAAGCTCGATACAGAGAGTGAAGCGCTTGAGGAAGAGCTGGAGTTTACCTTCGACGGCGTCGACATTGCTGAAAGCTTCAAAGCGCCAGCACGCGTATAAAATAGCATTATGTAAAATAAACCCAATCCATGGAGGTAGCAAATGAGTGACTTAAGCTTGTTTTTTGCGCAAAATACAGCTGCGGAGGCGACGGAGCAATTCGTCGTGTCCGAGCGATTCAAGGATGCAGACGGCAACCCGGTAGCCTGGGAGCTTCGCAGCATGACGGAGGCGGAGAACGAGGAATGCCGCAAATCCGCAACCCGCAAAGTGAAAGGTAAAAACGGCACCTTCGTGCCGGAGACGAACACGGATGAATATTTGGCTAAGCTGGTCGTCAGCAGCATTCAATATCCGAGCTTGAAGGATGCCGAGCTGCAAAAATCGTACGGCACGATGGGCGCTGAGCATCTGCTCCGCAAAATGCTGCGTCCGGGCGAATATGCTTCGCTTGTACAGCGTGTGCAGGAAATCAATGGCTTCAATCAAAGCCTGAATGAGCTGGCCGATGAAGTAAAAAACTAATTAAAGAGGGCGACGGGGAAGCGAATTACGCTTACTACGCCCTCCACGAGCTTCGCATTTTGCCCCATGAGCTGATGAGCATGTCCCGCCGCGAGCGGGCGGCGATTTACGCGATGATAGATGTCCGCATCGACAGCGAGAAAAAACAGCGGGCCAAGATGAAGAAGAAATAATGAAGGTAACGGGACGGCGCTTCTCTATTAGAGGGCGCTTTTGTTCTGTAAGGAGGTGGAAGGATGGCCGATATGGTAAAATTGGATGCTAGTGCTGCTGCCAGTGCTGTTAAAATGCTGGATCAGTTGAAAAATACGCTGTTGTTCATGGTGCAGACCGGCGCCGCTTCAACCCAGCAAACGTTTGCTGCAGCCTCGGAATTCAATAAGCTGAACAAAACGATGAACGAGATGAACCGTGTAGTTTCAACACTGGGTAAAACGCTAAGCAGCTTCAATGCGACTGCTGCCAAGAGCAGCGGTTCAGGTATGTCGGGGCTAGGTGGTATGCTAAAGGGAGCAAGTGGACCGAAATTGTCTTTGGATGAATTATTACTAGCTCCACTAAGAGATGCTGGTAATGCTGTAGATTTGAAATTGCAAAATATGGCCCAGAGTGTTGAAAAAGTATTTCAAAATTCGTTCCAGGATATGTTAAAAACTCCTCTGAAAGAAGCTGGCAGTGTAGCAAAAGTACCGTTGAAGGATATGTACACTGTACCACTGCAAGGTGCTAGTAATCTATTCAAAAAATCGTTCCAGGATATGCTAACTGCGCCTCTAAAAGAAGCTGGCAGTGTAGTAAAAGCGCCGTTGAAGGATATGTTCACTTTACCACTACAAGGCGCTAGTAGTCTAATTAAAAAGTCGTTCCAGGATATGCTAACTACGCCTCTAAAAGAATCCGGCAGTGTAGTAAAAGCACCGTTGAAGCAAACGTTACCTGCACCATTAACAAAATTTGGTAATATGTTAAAAATACCGTTGGAGGATATGATTCTTAAGCCATTTCAAGATATGAAACTGGCACTTAAATTACCAGTGGATGATTCGTTTCTTACTCCTTTTAGTGCTATTAAAACGCAGCTTTTGAAATTAGCTTCTGAGCTAGCAGCAATATCCCTGAAAGGTGCATTAAGCGAACGTACTCAAAAGGACATGTTAATTGCACGTACTGGGAGTACGGAAAAAGGCACAGCCGTTTTCGAGGCGGTAAGGCAGCAGGCGATTTCAGCAGGGATAGACCCTAGTGAGGCGATTAAAAATACAATGAATCTGCTCCCAATGGCAGAGAACACCGAGCAATTTACGAAGATGACTTCTATGGCTATGCAGCTTGCTGCATTCGATCCAAATGGAGGAGGTACTGCCAGGTCGAGTGAGGCCATAAAAGCTGCGATGAACGGCGATACAACCTTATTAACGAGACAATATGGTATTTCATCGGAAGCAGCACAGGGCTTCGATCCGCAAACATACATTAATAATGGCGATGTGGACGGCTTTTTGACTGGCCTTAATCAAGTTTTTGAAAATGCAAATCTCGGAAAAGCTGGATTGGATATTGTGTATAGCAGTCCACAAAGTCAAATGGATACAATTGCAAATAGTTTGAAAACATCTTTGGCTGGAGCAGGAATGGGGGCATTAGATGTCCTTACCCCATTAATTGGAAGAATTATGGAGGCTTTTAATAGCGGGCAGCTTCAAGGCTTTTTTGACATCCTCAGTGCCGGATTAAGCTTGGCAGCAGAACTATTTGTCATGCTGGGGGATGCAGCATTATGGGTAGTAACGAATATAATAACTTACTGGCCGGCAATTGCTGCTATGTTACTAACAGCGGCAGTCTTTTTGCTTCCTACTATGATCCTAGGATTATATAATATGCTGCTTCCTCTTTATATGCAGATAGCCGGATGGTTAATGTTGAATTTGCCGATACTAGCCGTTATTTTAGTAGTGGGATTATTAGTAGCCGCGGTCATTGCCTTTGGAGGGACAGTTGCGGATATAGTTGGATTTGTAGTAGGTATCTTTTATGCCATGTTCGCAAATATTCATAATATTATTGCACTTTTTTGGAACGCTATTGTTTCTTTCATGGAGTTTATAGCTAATCTTCTCATTGATCCGTGGTATGCAATTAAAAATTTGGTTTACAATATTCTCGTGGGGTTAATGGGGTACTTCAATACTTTTATTAATGGTTTTATAGATGGGGTTAACTGGATTATAGAAAAGGTTAATAGTATAACTGGAACTGAATGGGACATAATAGCAAAGCTTGACAGTGATTCTCTTGAAAAATTCAAGCCAACGTCTGATGAAGATGTTAAGGATTTTTCTAACAATCGGATGAAAAATATGGATTTAGGAGAATCGTTTGAAAAAGGCTTTAATGTGGGAACAAATATGACTACAAAGATGACTGATAAGTTGGGTGATTTTAGCACTGATCTAGGTGGAGGTTTTACGCAGCCTAAAACTGTTGAAACGCCAGGTGGCACAGATATGCCGGGTGGAAACAACGGCGCAGGAGCAGCAGCCGGCATGGGAGCTGGCATGACACCTGACATTGCCAATGTAAACAAAGTCGATGAAGTCGGCAAGGTCAATGACACCGTCGACATTGCCAGCGAGGATCTTAAGACGATGCGAGAGCTTGCGGAGATGAAAAATATTCAAAACTTCGTATCGCTCCAGCCGACTGTGAGCGTACAAACCGGCGACATCAACAATGGTACAGATATTGACACCATTATTAGCCGAATTGAGCGTTCCTTGAACGAGCAAATCGCTTCGTCGGCGGAAGGGGTGTATGCTTAATGATTACGAACAAGCATCATGAGTACGGCATCTGGCTCAGCTATGACAATCAGAAAAGCGGCTTTCGACTGCCGGTTAATCCAGCGGAGCTGCAAATTAGCGACGCAACTAGCGGCAAGTCTTACGACGTGTCCGGTCTTGGCGAAATTAATGTAATACAAAGCCCAAAGCTGACGGAGATTTCCTTCGACAGCTTTTTTCCTGCGTCCGGAGCGAATTATTCGTTTGTCGCCAGCGACACGCTGTTTGAGCCTTATGTTTATTTGACCTTGATCCAGGACTGGATGAAAAAGAAGCGTCCGATCCGCTTTATTTTCACAGGTGCCTCCTTCGATCTGAATCTTGCCGTCAGCATTGAGAAGTTTGAATGGCGGGAAGCGGCGGGCTCTGGTGATATTGAATACAGCCTGGGGCTGAAAAAGTATGTGTTCTACAAGGCAAGGCCTGTCAAAATTTATAAAAAACATGAGAAGAGTGGCGGTAAAGAACGCGATACAAAAGGGCGCCTGACCAAGGAAACCCCAAAAACCTACACGCTCGTAAGCGGCGATACGCTCATTGGGGTAGCCAAAAAGCAGCTCGGTGACGAGTCGCGTTGGAAGGAAATACAGAAGCTGAATGGCATCGCCGATTCTGAGCTGCGCAAGCTGCAAATCGGTAGGGTGCTGAAGCTGCCGGGGTGATGAGATGCTGGAAATTTTAATTGATAACCGAAATGGAAAAGTGTGGAATGTGACAAATCTCGTTCCTTCCCTAACGTATAAAACGAAGCGGATAGGCTCCGCATCGAGCTTGGATTTTACGCTTATTAAGGGCGCTCCGTACCAGCATCAAGCGTTTGCGATCAACAATGGCGACGTCGTTCGATTGTCGAAGGATGGGCAGGTCATATTTTACGGCTATGTGTTTGAGTACAATTTTGGCAGGGACGAGAGTGTTACGATCAAGGCGTATGACCAGCTGCGTTATTTGCTGATGAGCGATACGTATGTGTTCAACAACAAAACCGCCACCCAAATGATTAAGCAAATTGCTGAGGATACAGGCTTGAAAATAGGAACGCTGGCGGAGACGGAATATGTCATTCCTTCCATGGTTGAGGACAACAAAAAGCTGCTCGACATCATGTGCAAGGCGCTCGACTATACGCTGATTAATGATAAGGGCAACTTTGTATTGTTCGATGAGGCAGGTGCTTTGACGCTTCGCAATATCGAGGACATGAAGACGGATTCTATCATTGGGGATTGGAGCCTGATGACGGATTTTGGCTATAAAAACTCAATCGACAGCGAATCGTACAATAAAATCAAAATCGTGCAAAACAATAAGGAAACCGGGAAGCGCGACGTCTACATTGGACAGGACAGCGCGAATATCGCCAAATGGGGCCTGCTGCAATTTTATCAGGTAGCCGACGAGCAAATGAACAGTGCGCAAATTAATGAATTGCTGGATCAATTGCTGAAGCTGAAAAATCGGGAGCAGCGCAGCCTCAGCATTGAAGCGATTGGCGATTTGCGTGTGCGTGCCGGCTCTTATGTTCCGATTGTCATTGAGGAACTGGACATTGGACACTATTTTCTGGTCGATGAATGCTCCCACAAGCTTGAAGCGGACGCGCATACGATGACATTAGAATTGAAGGTGATATGATGGCACTGCTTGATGCAATTAAAAAAGCGGGCGCTGCCGCCCATGCGTCGGGCAACCCCGTGGCTGTTTTAATCGGCCGGGTCACCGGCACGAATCCTCTGGAAGTGAACGTTGACCAACGTTTCACGCTTTCGGAGGATTTTTTAATTATTCCGGAAGGCGTGAGCGATGTGCAGCGGATTCGCCGCGCTTTGGAAGTGGATGATATTGTACTGCTGCTTCGGATTCAGGGCGGACAACAGTTCGTCGTGCTGGATCGGGTGAGCGCATGATACCACAAGGTGCAGTGATCGACGAGTTGGAGGTCGAACCGACAATTGAGCCTAGCCACACGTATTATATTGATTTTGCCAATAAGCGTATGTCCGGCATGACGGATGGCCTCAGTGCGATTAAGCAGGCGGTGTTCAAAATTTTGCAAACGGAGCGATATCGCTATTTTATCTATAGCTTTGATTATGGCTCCGAGCTGGATTTATGGAATGAATCCTCCCATCTCTATGTACGCTCTGAACTCAAGCGGCGCGTTACTGAAGCGCTGCTGGCGGATGATCGAATAGCGGATGTGACAGATTTTGAACTGACGGTTGAGGGGGACAAGGCAGCGGTGAGTTTTACAGTGGTGACCGATGAAGGAAGCTTTAAAGAGGAGGTGATGGCCCGTGTATGAGGCATTTACGTACAGCTTTATTTTACAGCGTATGCTGGACCGGGTTTCAGATGATGTAGATAAGCGGGAGGGCAGCGTTATTTATGATGCCCTGGCGCCGGCGGCTGCTGAGCTGTCTGAGATGTATGCGCAGCTTGATGTGAATCAGGCGCTTTTGTTCGCGGATACGGCCACGGGCGAGTGGCTGGAGCGGCGGACGGCCGAGTTTGGTGTGGAAAGGCAGCCAGCGACCTTCGCCCAGCGGCAAGGGGAGTTTTTTGGCAGCAATGGGCAGCTTGTAGATGTTCCTTTGCAGAGCCGATTTGCCCTCGATGATTTGAGGTATACGGTGACAGGGAAAATCGGAACGGGACTTTTCACGTTGACCTGTGAGACAGCGGGTATCGTTGGCAATCAGAAATATGGAGCGCTGCTGCCGCTTGCTTATGTTGATGGGCTGGCTCGTGCAGAGCTTGCGCAAATTTTGGTGCCTGGCGAAGAAGCGGAAACGGATGAGGCTTTGCGGGCAAGGTATTACAGCGTCGTGAACGAGCCGGCGTTTGGCGGCAATATTGCCGATTACAAGCAAATGATCAGCTCGATTGATGGCGTAGGCGGGGCGAAAATTTTCCCGGTCTGGAATGGCGGCGGCACCGTCAAATGCACGGTGATTGCTGCGGATTGGACAAAGCCAGCGGAAACGCTCATTGAGCTAGTTCAGACAGCCGTTGATCCAACCATCAACAGTGGACTAGGTCTTGGTATGGCGCCTATTGGTCATGAGGTAACGGTAACGGGTGTCGACGCGGTGCAGGTGGCCGTGGAAACAACGGTTATGCTTGCGGAAGGTAGGACGATAGGACAAGTTCAAAGTGATATTGAGGATAAAATTTCCGCTTATTTGCTAGAGCTGCGCCAAGAATGGATGAATCAGCAGGAGCTTACCGTTCGCATTGCTCAAATCGAGGCACGTATTTTGACTGTTTCGGGAGTGGTGGATGTACTTGGCACAACGCTAAACGGAGCCGCTGCCAATTTAGCTTTGGCTGAGGATGAAATCCCGTTATTGGGGACGGTGGTTGTGCATGACTAAGCCGGTTTCATCCTATTGGCCGGAGCTGTATGCGGACATTAAGGAATTCATCAAGCTCGCAGCGACGGAAGATGTGGAGCTGGCTCTGCTGGAACAGGCGGAGCTGCAGCAGTTGGATGACGGGTTTGTCATGACGGCGAGCTTGCCTGCTATTAAACGCAGGGAGCGCATGCTGGGCATCCAAGCAGATCCGAATGCGGAAAGCGTGGATTTTCGCCGGAGACGGATCGTCAATCGATATTCGACCAAGCCTCCTTTTACGATGAGATATTTGCAGGAGCGGCTGGACTTTCTTGTCGGCACAGGGCGAGGCGTCGCTACCGTTGATGTGCAGAACTTCATATTGACGGTAACGGCGGCGATTGACGATGCTAATATTTTTAAAGAGGTCGAGCGTACGGTTTCGGCGATTAAACCTGCCAATATCGTGTATCGGCAGCAGACGGCGATTATGGATGGCGTTGTTTTGGAAGAACGAATTATTGGAGTTCCGCTAGTACGGAATACTAAACTCGGCAGCTGGCAGCTCGGTGTTACGCCATTAACGAATAGTGAAGCAGAGGTGATTGTGAAGTGATTACGTCAATGTTTAAGCAGGAGGTCGCGGAGTTTATTGATTCAAAAATTACGAAGGTTGTGCTCAATAGCGGTGCTTATGAAATTACGGATTTTATTGTGAAATCGGCCAGCGATGGCGTGCTAAGCCTGAATTATTTGATTCCGGAGGGCACGGTCGATACCGTCACTCGCATTGAGCTTAAAAATGCATCCGGTACCGTCAGCGACAACACCGTAAACCTGCCCATCGCATCAGACACGCTTTTGATTCAAACGATTTTTGTGAAGGAGGAGTAACATAAACATGGCTAAAACAGATTGGAAATTTAACGATATTGTGACCGAGACGGATATGAATGAGCTGGGTCAGGAAGTGAACGACGCAAAGGCCGAGCTTGGAGATATGTCAATAGTACCGACGGTGGCAAAGGATGCGGCTGGGGCAATAGGGGAACTTAATACGCAGAAATTGAGTAAAGCTGGCGATAAAATGACAGGGGCCTTGATTGTAGAAGCTGCAGCGCGCGAAATAAGCGCGGGCACTTGGGCGGATATGAGTGCGAATAGCACGGGCTTCGCTCTGTTCGCCCAGAACTGCTACACCGCTCACAATAACGAATACCGCTACAGCAACACACACGCCTCGTTAGGAGCGCGGGGCATTCGTTTTAATCACACGAATGCTTCGGTAGAATATTTTGATACCGGGGCGGTAGCTACAACGGCCGATCTCGAATTTACGCCGAATTGGATTAGTATGAGGCCCGATACGGCGGCGACAGCCAATCGTGCAATTTTGCGGGATGCGAATGGCCGGGCAAAGGTAACTGCTCCAGCCGCGGCAGATGATGTTGCAAGGCTGGATACGGTTCAAACTTTTGGATATGGTGCAACAAGCGGCACAGGATCAGCGTATGCAGCAGCTATTGGGCTAGTTTCGGCGCTAACGGAAGGCTTGCGTGTCACTATTAAGCTGCATGCAGCTAGTGGCGCAAATCCAACACTTAATATTAACGGATTAGGTGCAAAAGCAATTCTCAAGTCTTCCGGCAGTGCCCCGGCAGCAGGCTTGCTTAAAGCAGGCTCAATCTACACGCTCGTTTATAATGGCACGGCTTTTACATTACAGGGTGAAGGGGGTGAGTATGGAACGGCACTGGCTGCTGATGTGCTAGCTGGAAAAACGATAGGGACGGAAGCGGGATTAGTGACTGGAACAATGCCCTTGCGCGGTGGCGAGGAATATGCTGGGTGGGTAAGGGCAGAGATGGGACCCACAGGCCCAACGGCAGGAAGAATGCACTTACGTACTCCGTTAGGAGCTTATCTTAATGGCGGCGGTAATGGCGTGGGCTACATGGGCATATTTGCTGACGACCCGGATTTTATAGCCGAGAATTTTCTGGCGGGCAAAGAGGCTTTCGGTTTGATGGGTACTCTTATTCAAGGTAAACGAGTTGTAACGGGCAGTGTTGTAAGCTCGTCAAGCACCTCCTTATTCCAATCATTGTCTGGAAACAGTTCCGTGCAGTACATCGAAATTACAGGACACGGTTTTGTGCCAGGGCTAATCATTTGCGATGCCGTTATATCGCCTGACAACTTCCGGCGTCGCGTATCCTACATCTATACTGGAGCGTATGGCCCGAGCAATACCTATCCTATTATTGACGAAACCATAATGACCGGATCAATAGGGCAGACATCAACAGGCGATTACTATAGTACGGCGGCAAGCGTTTCGCTGACTGCAGCCCTGATAAGATTGCCAACACGACTCGCATCATATACGTTCAATTATTATATAGCGGAGGCCTAACATGAACGAATTTGGAAAACGAATCTATTACGACAGCAGCGGGACGGTTATCCTTTGCACCAACGACATGCAGGGGGATGGCGTTGTAAGGCCTACGCCGGAGGAAGATGCAGAGCGTTATATCGCCTTGCAGGAGCGCGTTCCAGGCAGCTATGCGTATATGGAGCTTGATTATGGGCAATACGCACAGGACTTCGCGGAGTGCAGTAGCTTCCGGGTTGATGTCACTGGCGAGCCGACTCTGCTATTTTCCTACCCCGACCCTTCACAGCCGGGAACGAGCATCAAGCAGCCTAAAGCATTAGCGGAGCAAGTCGCGGAGCTGCGGGAGTCAAACCTAACCTTAATGGAGGTTGTTGCCGATCTATACGAGACATTTCTAGGAGCTGGGCAAACGTGATTATTAACACGTTGCTTCAGCTCTTTTTATTATGGGCAGGAGGTGATTACAGGATGGCAATTGTGACGGTATACGTGACGCTTATTATCGCAGGAAGGCGGACGTTTCCACAGATTCCGGCAAAGCTGCAGCCAGCAGTTGAGAGCGAGCTGACAGAGCTCGGCTTGGACACTGACAGAAAGCCTGTTTAATATTCTAATGCCCTGCTGCGGCGGGGCTATTTTATGAATAAAGAGAGGATGAGGATTTTGGATAAATTTGATTTGATTAAGTGGGTGGTGGCTACCGGAACGAGCACTGCCACATACTTGTATGGCGGTTGGTCTGGCGTTCTCGGGGCGCTGCTAGTATTTGTAGTTATTGATTTTATATCAGGATTGGCAGCAGCAAGCGTAGCTGGGGAGCTTAAGAGCAAGATCGGGCTTATCGGTATCACACGGAAGGTATTTATATTTGCTATGGTCGCAGCAGGCCATTTGATTGACGGCGTACTGGGAGACGGACACATGTTCCGCGATGCGATCGCCTATTTTTATATTGCAAATGAACTATTGAGCATCATCGAAAACGGCGGGAAGCTCGGTGCGCCAATTCCTCCGGTTATTAAGCAGGCGGTTGAAGTATTAAAAGGCAAAGGGGGCGGCAACGTTGCTGACACTGACGCAAGTAAAAAATAAATCAGCGGCGCGGCTGACAGGCTTATTGCCCGTCGTTGCTGCGGCAGCTGAGCGACTGACCGAGCGCACCTATAAACGCGGTGTGCCCATCGTCATTACGCAAGGGCTGCGTACAATTGCTGAGCAAGACAAGCTCTACGCGCAAGGCCGAACGACGGCGGGCAGCATTGTCACTAACGCCAAAGGAGGCTACAGCTACCATAATTTTGGCGTAGCAATAGATTTTGCGCTGCTATCCGCTGATGGGAAGGAGGTTTACTGGGATACGAAGCGCGATGGCAATGCCAATAAAGTCGCAGATTGGGCAGAGGTAGTAGATGAAGCGAAGCGGCTTGGTTTTGCGTGGGGAGGAGACTGGACTTCATTTAAGGATTATCCCCATTTTGAAATGACGTTCGGCCTGACGACGGCACAGCTTCGGGCTGGCATTCGGCCAACAGCGGCACAGATTGCGGCTGCGATGGCCCATATAACGAAGGAGGACTCGTATATCGTGAAAGCCGAGGATGCTAATGATCTTATTAAACGTTACTTGCAGCCCGCCTGGGCAGCATGCAAGCAGAAAGGCGATGCAGCAGGCATGCAAGAAGCGCATCGACTTGCAAATGAGCTTCGCAAAGCAAGCGGACAAAAAGAACAATAAACCGCCTGCTGCCATCTATTTTGCCGACTTGCAAATAGAATCTGAACAAAGAAATGGAGAGAAATTACGATTTCGACGCACTTTTGCATTACTCACCAGACGCTCTCCATTTCGGCGCTTGCCGCAAGCTTACTTTTTGACCACGATGTACTGCTGCCTCCTCCATTCGAACTCTCTGCTTGAAGCAGCTCAGATATTTCTAGCGTCAGATCAGGCTCCAGCTTGGCGGCTTCCCTAAAGCGCTCCATTCCATCCGCCCAGCAGGAAAATAGCTCGATTTCCTCACCGATTTCCAGATTGCGGTCGAGGTAATGGAACAGCTCCGTTAAGCATTTTTTGCTGCATGGATAGGCAGTGGGATACAAGCGCTTTATTTCCTCATTCATTTGGAAGGAGCCGCCATCCGGGTGTACTTCATATACATAGGGGAGGCGGAAAATATGCGAGGCATCTTGATCTTCCATAGGCCCGCTTACAAATAACCCCGCAGCATCCTCTTCGGTTTCATAAATTTCTATCCGTTTGTCCCCTTTCGGATATTTCTCCAATAAAGTTTTCATATGTCCATGATTTTTAGCCTCTGGATTCACATAAGTGACGTAATCCATTAGTGTCATCGTCTTATTTTTCATCCCGAACGAGCCCGTTGGAAGCTCATGGCTAGCGGCCATATAATAAAAAAGTGACATGGGCAGGGTCACCTTCCTTTCATTTGAATATAAAAGCACGATGTCCTCAGTTGAACTATATTCTCCAGCAAAGTCTATTTTCCTACCCCATCCTTGTGAAAAATGTATCGTAGTTTTTGTTAAATAGTCATGCTTTCCCCTAAAGAAATGGAAGCGTTATTACGTTAAAATAAAATGGTAGAAAGCAACCTAATCGGCGAACAAGTCCATTATCGCTAGTTTGTCTCTCACTCCAACGTTTGTCTCTTCCATGTTAAAATAAAGCTTATAAGCTATTTTCGCAGGAGGAGGGGCTAGCGGATGGCATTTTCGGCAGCAGCATTAAAAGATATTTCCCCATTCGTGCGTTTTGTTAAAATCACCAAATCCGCCGAGCTATCGGGCGAGTGGTTGGATTATGACCATGTGTTTACATTTATCGAGCAGGGAAAGGCCGATTTTATTTTAAATGGCGTGCGCTATCAACTCGGGGAAGGGGATGCGATAGTTATGCCGCCGCTGATGACGCATTTCATTCGCTCCACGTCGAGCGAGCCGCTGATTCAGTATATTTTTCACTTTGATTTATACCATGATGATACACGCAGCCGTTGGCAGTCGATTGGCATTGTGACAGGCGAGCAGCAAGTCATTCCAGAGCGTGAGCAATTACTGCAAAGCCTGCATCCGGTTTCCGCCATCAGCGGGCCCGACCGCATGGAGCTGAAGAGGCTGTTTCTCATCATGCGAAAAAGATTCATAGAAGGCGGCGCTACTAGCGAGCTGGAGCTTAAGGCAATCGCACTGCAGCTGCTTGTGCTTTTTCTGCGCAATCAAAGCGGGCATGAGCGTCAAGAAGGCACACAGGCGAAAGCGTGGGCGCCGATCCAGCAATGCATTGACTATATTCAGCAGCATTACGCCGATCCTGAACTGGATAATGATCGCATAAGTGAGCAGTCGGGGCTGTCGGCTGGCTATTTATCCAACTTGTTTAAAGAGCAGACGGGTGTCACGCTTCATAAGTATTTGACGTATGTGCGCATTGAGCATGCCAAAAAACGGATTATGGCGGGCAAAGAGACGTTGACCGCGATATCGGCGGGCAGCGGATTTTCGAGCATTCATCATTTTAGCCGCATATTTAAACGCGAGGCGGGCTTGACGCCTAGCCAATTCAAGGCTGAAGCCTCCGGTCCTATCCGGAGCCTCATAAGCGGATAGTCCAACCATTATATAACGGGAGAGTGCGTCTCATGAAAAACACACAGATTGAGTTTACAGCCCCATGGAAAGTGGAAGTAAAGCAGGAGGAGCTGCAAGCCCAGGTTCCAGAGCTTACAGGCAATCAGGTACTGGTGAAAAAGCATTATACGCTCATTAGCCCTGGCACAGAGCTCGCCTGTCTTTCCGGAGGCGAAAGCTGGTTCCCTATGCCTTCTGTGCCTGGTTATGCGGCAGCAAGTGAAATTGTGGCATTGGGGCCAGAGGCGGCTGAAGGCTTCCAGATTGGCGATATGGTGTTCCATTACGGCAAGCATTCCCATTATGAGCTGACGACGACAAGCGGGGTGTTTCTTAAAGTGCCGGACAGCTTGCCGCTGGCTTGGGCTCCTTTTACACGAATGGCTACGGTAGCGATGACAAGCACGCGAGTATCGTCGATTGAACTGGGCGATTATGTAGCGGTGACGGGCCTTGGCCTAATTGGCAATATGGCCGCGCAGCTGGCCGGACTTCAAGGCGCTTCGGTTATTGGCATTGATTTAGCTGCAAAACGCAGAGATCTCGCGAAAAATTGCGGCATCCAGCATGCCATTGAAGCAGGCGCGGATACGCATAAGCAGGTTATGGAGTTGACGGGCGGCAAAGGCGTATCTACACTTATCGAAGCGACCGGAGTACCGCAAGTTATTTTGGACAATGTAGCGCTTGTCGGCCAATATGGAGAAGCGATTCTGCTCGGCAGTCCAAGGGGAGAACTGCAAAGCAATGTAACCGATTTGCTGAACAGCATTCATTTGAATGGTCGCGGCTGTGTGACGTTCAAGGGAGCGCATGAATGGCGTTATCCGCTAACGCCGGAAGCTTTCGTCAAGCATTCCCTTGTACGCAATTCTGAGGTCGTATTCCGCCTCATGCAATATGGCAAGCTGCAGATCGAGCCGCTCATTAGCCACATCATGAGTCCTGCTGATGCACCTGCTGCCTATGAAGGATTACGCAGTAAAAAAGATGAATATTTAGGTGTGCTATTTAACTGGGAAGAGGTGTAGGGGAATGATTAGAGGATTAAGCAAGTCGGGATTAGGCTCCATAACAGATGAACAGCTGATTGCAAAAGCTTCAGAGTATGGATTTGGCGTCGTGGATATCGATGCCAAAGCGCTTGTAGAAAAGCATGGGGAGCAAGGAGCAGTGAGGCTGCTGTCTGACCATCAGGTGACTTTAGGCTCCATAGGGCTGAATGTTGAATGGCGCGGCACGGATGAGCAGTTTCGGGAGGGCCTGAAGCAGCTTCCGCTGCATGCGGCAGCTGCGGCAAAACTGGGATGTACAGCCTGCTGTACGTACATTTTGCCTTCGACGGACTACAAATCAGCCCTATTTACAGCGCTTGCGGTATCTCGCTTGCGCCTAATCGCCGACGTTTTGGACGCGTATGGCATTCGGTTTGCGCTGGAGTTTGTCGGGCCGCATCATTTGCGGACGGCATGGGCGAACCCTTTTATATGGACGGTTGAGGAGACGCTTGCTCTTATCTCGGCGATTAATCGGCCAAATGTCGGCTTGCTGGTGGACGCCTATCATTGCCATACGACGGGCTTTACGCCGGAGCATTTGCGGAGCCTCAGAGCTGATCAGGTCGTTCACGTTCATATTAATGATGCCCGCGATCTGCCTGTCGATGAGCTGCTCGATAATGACCGTCTATACCCTGGTGAAGGGATTATTGACCTGAAAGGCTTTCTTGCCGCGCTCGCAGACATCGGCTACAAGGGGCCAGTTGTACAGGAGATATTGACCCAGACTGCTCCTGAAGGAACAGCAGATGAGCTGCTAAGCCGCTCCAAAGCCGGATTCGACAAGGTTTTTGCATAAAAGGCTTCTTAAGCCAGCAGGTCGCCTGCGAACAAGGCAAAAGCACATTTCTTGCAAGCGCCTATACCGTTTCCCCTTTTTGTCCATAGGATACTGTGTACTTTAACCAAAGGAGATGGACAAATGAGCTACAATGTGGCGAACGCTGGAATTGGCTGTGCCCCTTGCGGTGTAGGCGGAGCATTCACAAGCGTAGGATCGATTCTTGTACTTTTCATCCTGCTTGTTATTATTACTCGCGCTTGCTGGCTATAGTACAGTTATAGGATCAGGCGGCTCGGCGCCGTTTAGGAGCCAAGCTGCAGGAACGTATATCTGAACAAAAAGGAGTTGAACAAATGAGCTACAATTTAGCAGGTGCAGGCTACGGCTGCAGCCCCTTTACTAACGTAGGAGCGATCCTTGTCCTTTTCATTCTACTTGTTATCATCACTCGCGCTTTCATCTAATGAATAAATGTTGATGTCTGCGGACATGGCTCATAACTTTATTAGGTTTTGCATAATCGCTGCAAGCTATTTCGTTCAGACCGCTAGCTTTCCTGAGCGTGCAAAATCATGAAATAGGCTTAATCGTCCCGGAGCATCCCGCGCTCCGGGCTTTTACATAGCTGGGGCCGTTTTTAAGGTGCGAAAACGTAACTATTTCGATATAATAATGCTTATGTAGAAGGACAATAATGGGATACGGGAGTTTTGGAGATGGAAAATAGCAAACCACCAGTACCGGTTTATTTGCTGACCGGGTTTCTCGGAAGCGGCAAGACGACACTGTTGAAACGCATGCTCGATTATTGGCAGGCTGAGGGCAAGAAAGCAGCTGTCATTATGAATGAGCTGGGCGATATTAATTTGGATGGACAAGAAGTCGGAGATGAAGTACCGATGGCCGAGCTGCTGGGCGGCTGTATTTGCTGTACGATTCGCGGCGATCTGAGCATGGAGATGAAGCTGCTGATGGATGAGCATCAGCCTGATATCATCGTCATTGAATCAACGGGCGCTGCGAATCCGATGGAGATTTTGGACGGCGTAACCGAAGCGGCCATGTATATGCGCATTGATCTGCGAGCGGTTATTACAGTTGTAGATGGCCCCGAGCTGTTAAAGCGTACACGTGCCGGCAAAGGACGGACGCTTAAGCTGATGCAGGACCAAATTCGCTGCGCGAGCTTTTTGCTGCTCAATAAGGTGGACAAGCTGGAGCCGGAGCAGTTGGTTGAAACGCAGCAGGCGCTGCGGGAGCTGAACGCCCACGCCCAAATCGTTGCAACGATGCGCTGCATTATAGACGAGTGGTCCTGGCTGGATGCTCAGCAACCGGTAATTGCAAGCTCCGCCGCCTTGCTGCCGCCTGCGAAGCAGGAGAGCGCTGAAGCTGTCCATACCTGTGGCCCCGGTTGCTCCCATGAGCATGATGAGGATCATCACCATCATACTCACGAGCATGAAGAGCAGCATGCGCACCACCACCATTCCCATGATCATGTCATGGTGCTGACCCATTATTTGCAGGGGCCCTTAGACAGCGTTCAGTTTGAAGCGCTGCTGAGAAGTTTGCCCGAGCATGTTTATCGGGCGAAGGGCATCGTGACCTTTACGGATACGGCGAGCCGCTTCTTGTTCCAATATGCCTATGGGGAAAGCGATTTTATGAAAATAACTCCGCAAGGCAAAGTTAATGATGTAGCTGTGTTTATAGGCGAGCATTTTTCCCGGGAAGAATTGATTACACAGCTTCAGCAGTTGGAATACGGCGCTTCATCTGAAGCATAAAGTGAGCCAGCAGTAAGAACGGGGCAAATGGGCGTTCTCCATACACATACAGCTAAATTTGCAGCAGCAGACGTCAGAGCAGAAGCTCTGGCGTTTTTTATGTTTATTCCGCTTTCCTCATGATTATGTTAAATCGTTGATGGACAAAATAACCAAGTAAAGGGGCTGAAGCGATTCTCCCTCTTGCATCAAGAACTCAGGCATGGCGATGAAGGATTCTAAAAATAGCCATTCCTTTCTTCGCTTTTGCTCAGCAGAAAGGTTGTGTCCAAGGATGAATAAGTCAAAAATAGTAAGGTCAGCAGCGGCATGCCTGCTCGCAGCAGCCATAGCGGTACCCGCGGCCTATGCCGCCGAGCCCGCCCAACAGCCTCAGGCGGAGGGACAGCCTGGCAAGCTGCCAACTGCCAAGGGCCATTTTCACGAGGAGCATAAAAAGCATCATCGTGAGCACGCGCTGGGCCACGAGCAGTATCGTCTTGCCAAGCTCCGATATATAGCTGAATATTTCGGCATTGCGGTAGAAGGCAAGACACCCGAGCAATTAAAAAGCGAGCTGAAGGAAGCGAAGGAAAAAGACCCAGCGAAGTGGGAAGCCTTTAAAGCGGAGCATCGGGCCAAGCGTTTGGAAATGCTGCGCGATGCAGCGAAGGAGTATGGTCTTGATACAGAAGGGAAAACCGCTGAGCAGCTACGCGGGGATATTCGCAAGTTTCAACGCTCCAAGGACACGGCAGACGACAGCAGGCGTTAAATTGGCCGTATTTTCTTGAAGCGTAGCCGCGCCGCCAAAAGATAGCAACAGCCGTTTCACCTTGAAATATAGGAAAGGATATTCAAACGTAATCCTTTCACTATATTTCTCGGACTGAAACGCGCTGTGCCGCCAAAAGATAGCAACAGCCGTTTCACCTTGATTATGTGTAAATATATAGCCGGTTTACTGTCGGATACAGGTTCAATATGCCTTCAAAAGCATAGCCGGAAAGCGCGAAAGCTCCCATCACATGTAGGGGAGCTTTCGGCTATAACAGGCAACGAGGCAGAGGGAATACAGATTTTTGAACGTCAGTAGCCAAGCGGAAATGGCGGGAAAACAGCTTTTTTTCAACAGATAGAGCAGTTAAATTGAGATTCGACAATAATTGTCGCAATTTGTCGTGGTAATTTAAAATATTAAATTAATTTGGCGTTGTGTTTGGATTAATGCGTCAAGTATACTAGAACTATATCATAATTTGGCAAAATTCGTCGATTCAATAAGCAGCTTCATTTGGAGGAGGATAGGCACTTGAAAACAATGAGGGTTGGTATTGCACATAAATTAATTTTCACTTTGGGAGCCCTCATGATCCTGTCTTTCACTTTGCTTGCTTCCATTCAATTAATGAAGCTTTACGACGTCAGCTTGCGTCAAGGTGAACTGGTTGCGCAAAATCAGTCCAATGCCTACACAACCAAGATGTCCATTGAAACGAACGATGCCTTGATTAGACTTGAAGGACTGCAGCAATCGTTGCAGCAAATGAAGGAATATAACAGGACTGACCGCTCGGAGGCAGTTAGGCTCATTGAAAATTTTGTGCGGGAACAGCCTTATATACTCGGTGTTTTTACGGTTTGGGAGCCTAATGCGTTCGATAATCAGGATGGGAATTTTCGCAACAAAAGCAGCTACGATGATGACACGGGACGTTTTGTCCCCTATATTGTGCGTCAAGGCGACAAGCTCGTAGCCTATCCTAATAAAAACTATGAGAAAATTGGCGAGGGAGACTATTACCAAATCCCCAAGCGAACAAAGAAATTCGCTTTAATGGAGCCTTATTATTATGAAATAAATGGCGAGCGGATTTTAATTTCATCATTTGTTTATCCGATTTTGAATGAGCAGGGCGAGTTTCTAGGTGTCGTTGGAGCGGATATATCCCTCGACATGGTGCAGCAGGAAGTGGAGAAAATCCGTCCTATGGGCGGCTACGCGACGATGATTACGGCTGGTGACAGCTACCTTGCTAATGGACTTGATCGCGCGCTGGTATCCAAGCCTTATTTGCCTTTGCCGAAGGGCGAATCGTTGGAGAAACTGAAGGAGCAGGCCATGACCATTATGTATACTTCCGACCCTAGGTTGGGCGGAACTGTAATGAGGCTGCTCAACCCGATACATATAAAGGATCAAACATGGTATTTTGAAACGATTATTCCGAAGAGCAACATGCTCAAGGACTATTATAAAGGCTTAAGCAATACCATTATCATTTCGCTGGTTGCTTTTATTTTCACAACGATGCTGATGATTTGGCTCATTCGCAAAATTGTGCTCCAAAACATCCGCAAAGTAGTCCATGTGTCCTCGGCGCTGGTGGAGGGCGATACCGACCAGAAGCTGGACATTGACACGAAGGACGAGTTTGAATTTATGGCGCAGCAGTTCAATCGCATGATTGATCACCGCAAGGCAAGCGAGGAATTAATCGAATTTCAAGCGACTCATGATTTGCTGACGGGCTTGCCCAATCGTTACGGCTATACGCGTCATATTGAGCAAATACATACTGTGCCTTACAGCAACAAGCAGGCAGCACTGCTGTATATCGATTTGGATCGCTTTAAAGTCATTAACGATACGCTCGATTATGCGATGGGCGACCAATTGCTAAAGCAGTTCGCGGACCGTCTCAAACAGACCGTTGGTTCTAATGGGCGGGTGTTCCGTTTTGGCGGAGATGAATTTGTTGTGCTGCTGAATGACGTCAATCATATGAATCCGCTGCTGCTGGTAGCTGATGATATTTTGTTTGCAATTGCCGAGCCTATACAATTGAATGACCGGCTTTTTTACATTACCGCTAGCATTGGCATTAGTTTGCAGCATGAGCTGACGGAGGAAACCGGCGACCGTATGGTCAAGGAGGCAGACACCGCGCTTTTTGTCGCCAAGAAGCAGCGCAATACAAGCAGGCTGTATTCCCCGTCGATGAAGGATGTTTCGAAGCGGGAGCAGGAGCTGGAAAATGGGCTGTTTCCTGCGCTTGAGGGCGAGCAGTTCGTGTTGTATTACCAGCCGAAGGTGGATTTGAAATCCGGACAAATATACGGAGCCGAAGCTTTGATCCGCTGGCGCCATCCTGAGTTTGGCATGATCTCGCCGCTTGACTTCATCCCGCTTGCCGAGAAGACGGGCTTCATTATTCCGCTGGGGGAATGGGTGCTTCGAGAAGCATGTAAACAAATCAAGATGTGGGAGCAGCAAGGCGTCACAGCGCTGACGGTCAGCGTCAATATGTCGATGCTGCAATTTCAGCAAAAGCATATCGTGGAGACGATCCAGTCCATTATTACAGAAGCTTCTGTCAGACCCGAGCAAATCGAGCTTGAGCTGACGGAGACGATTTTTATGGACAATCCCGATCACACGCTGAAAATATTGCGCGAGCTGCAGCAGCTTGGCATTCGTCTTTCTCTGGATGATTTTGGAACGGGTTATTCGTCCCTTAGCTACTTGCAAAACATTCCGCTGCATTATCTGAAGCTGGATAAATCATTTATCCATGACATTGTCTCGGATTTCAAGAAGCAAATGATTTTTAAATCGCTGGTCGTAATCGCACATAACTTGAATATGAAGGTTGTAACAGAAGGCGTCGAAACCGACGAGGAGCTGCAAATTATTCGCCAGCATAAATGCGATCTGGTGCAAGGCTATATTTATAGTCCGCCAGTTACGGCTGAGTGTTTCATCGAGCTTTACCACAAGCATGTATCTTAGAGCTTGTATGCCTTAGAGCTTGTATGCCTTAGAGTAGGTTAAAGAGTAGGATAAGCCAGTCATGTGTAAAATAAGGAAAGACTAGCAGGAGCTTCCCGTACGAGGGCAGGCTCTTTTTTCGTTCATGGAGGCAAAGCTTGTTGTGCGCCAAAAAATTTGCTAAAATAAAGCGAGAGTTATTTAGTAAATTTATTAACTAAACGAATGTGGTGGGTGAAATGGCAACGATTAAAGAAATTGCGGCTATGGCGGAGGTGTCTGCCGCGACGGTGTCACGTGTGCTTAACAACGATATGACGCTCGCTGTCGGCGAAGAGACGCGTGCGCGCATATTCGCGATAGCGGAAAAGTTGCAGTATAAGCCATCGCGTCTAAAACGGCTCAAGCAAGAAAGCCAGCGTTCACAGCTGCAAGTGGGCTTATTGCTGAGCTTTACGCTTGAACATGAGGATATAGATCCTTATTTCCTGTCCATTCGCAGAGGGATCGAGCGCCGTTGTGAGGAGCTCGGCATCGCCATCGTTAAAGTATGGCGCATTGGCGGAGCTATGGAGCCTCATCCGCAGCTGGATGGCCTCATTGTCGTTGGCGGGGTTGCAGAGCGTGACGTTCGGATGCTGTATGAGGGCGACAAAGTCGTCATGATTGACCATCTGGGCAAGCTGCGGCATTATGACACGGTCAACTTGAATTTTGAGCAGGCGGTTGAGGATGTTATGGAGCATCTGCTGGAGCTTGGACATACCCGCATTGGCTACATTGGTGGTGGAGTAGACCAAGCCGCCGACGAGCCGCGGCGCAAGCATATGCTGCGCCTGCTGGAGTCCCACGGTATTTTGCGTAAGGATTGGGTGCTTGCCGGGGAATGGACAACAGGCAGCGGTTATGAGCTGATGAATGGGCTGCTCGGCCTGGAAGAACGCCCTACCGCATGCTTTGTCGGCAGCGACCCCATGGCAATCGGTGCGCTTCACGCGCTGCATGAGCACGGTGTAGAGGTGCCGGAGCAAATGGCGATTGTCGGTTTCGATGACATTGAGGTATCGGCTTTCGTACAGCCGCCGCTAACGAGCGTCAAGGCGTATACGGAGCAAATGGGCAAGACAGCAGTACAACTGCTTTTGGAACGGATTGAAGGCCGCGAGGTTCCGCTGCATGTCATGATGAATACGACGCTAATGGCGCGTGAAAGCAGCGGGACAGCCGGTCATAATAAGGAGGCTAATGAATAATGGCTATTATTTTTGACGAACAAAATCAGCTTTTTCATCTGCAATCGAAAGAAACCAGCTATGTGATCGCGTTGGTGAAAGGCGCTTACCCGGCACATGTGTATTGGGGCAAGCGGGTACGCGGCAGCCAGCTCGGAAGACTGCTTGAGCTGAAGGAGCGCTGCTCGTTCAGTCCTTCAACAGAAGCGGATGATTTAAGAGTGTCGCTTGATACGCTTCCACAGGAATATCCGGCATTCGGCAACTCGGATTTCCGTTATCCGGCTTATCAAGTACAGCTTGCTGACGGAACGACGGTAACGGACCTGCGTTACGATTCCCACCGGATCGTACAAGGCAAGCCGGCGCTTGAAGGATTGCCATCTGTCTATGTAGAAGGCGAAGACGAGGCACAGACGCTTGAAATTACACTTGCCGACAGTTACTCTGGTCTTCGTGTCGTACTGCTCTATACCGTATTTGAATCGTATAACGCGATTACTCGCTCGGCTCGTGTCATAAATGGCGGCGAGAATACGCTGCAATTGCTTCGGGCGCTTAGTATGAGTCTGGACCTTCCGCATGACCATTACGATATGCTGCAGCTGTCTGGCGCATGGGCACGCGAGCGTTACATTCATCGGCGCCATCTCGAGCCGGGACTGCAATCGGTGGAAAGCCGCCGCGGCGCAAGCAGCCATGCACAAAATCCATTTATCGCGCTGCTGTCTGAAGGAGCAACAGAGGATTATGGCGATGTGTACGGTGTAAACCTTGTCTACAGCGGCAACTTTGTGGGCGGCGTTGAAGTTGACCAATACCATGCTGCAAGATTGTTTATTGGGATTAATCCGTTTGATTTCAATTGGAGACTGGAGCCGGGCGAGCAATTCCAGACGCCTGAGGCGGTACTTGTGCATTCCTCGGAAGGGCTGGGCGGCATGTCCCGCAGCTTCCATGATCTCTATCGTTCGCGTCTATGCCGCGGAAGCTTCCGTGACGAGAGCAGACCGATTTTGATCAACAACTGGGAAGCGACTTACTTTAACTTTACAGCGGATAAAATTGAGGATATTGCTAAGGTTGGCAAGGAACTGGGCATGGAGCTGTTCGTGCTCGACGATGGCTGGTTTGGACAGCGCAATAGCGACAATTCATCGCTTGGAGACTGGTTCGTTGACAAAAACAAGCTGCCGGGCGGTCTTGAGGATCTAGTAGCGCGCATTCGCAAGCTGGATATGCAGTTCGGCCTTTGGTTTGAACCGGAGATGGTATCGCCTAACAGCGAGCTGTATCGTGCTCATCCCGAGTGGTGTCTGCATGTCGAAGGAAGACGTCGTACAGAGGCTCGCAATCAGCTGATTTTGGATATGTCTCGTGCCGACGTTCGCGAATATATTGTTAAAACGATTTCGGATGTTCTCGCTAGCGCGCCGATTACGTACGTAAAATGGGACATGAACCGCAATATGTCCGAGATCGGCTCTGCACGGCTTCCAGCCGAACGCCAGCGTGAGACGGCTCATCGTTACATGCTTGGTCTTTATGAAGTGCTGGAGCGCATTACGTCAGCTTTCCCGCATATTTTGTTTGAAAGCTGCTCCGGCGGCGGCGGACGCTTTGATCCGGGCATGCTGTATTATATGCCGCAAACTTGGACGAGCGATAATACCGATGCCGTATCGAGGCTGAAAATCCAATATGGCACGAGCCTCGTTTATCCGATTAGCTCGATGGGCTCTCACGTATCGGCTGTTCCTAACCATCAGGTTGGCCGCAGTACGCCGCTTGAGACGCGTGGTAATGTGGCGCTTTCCGGCAACTTTGGTTATGAGCTGGATTTGACGAAGTTCACCGACGATGAGAAGGAAACGGTGAAAGACCAGATTGCGCTCTATAAAGAAGTCCGCCATCTCGTACAGTTTGGCGATTTCTATCGTCTGTCCAGCCCATTTGAAGGCAATATTGCCGCATGGATGTTCGTTTCGAAAGACAAGAGCGAGGCGTTTGCTGTCTACACCTCCGTCTTGCAGGAGCCGAATCCGCCGCTGAGCCGTTTTGTGCTGAAAGGGCTTGATCCAAGCCGCGATTATGTATGGCAAGAAAATGGCGAGACGTATGGCGGCGATGAGCTGCTGTATGCTGGACTTGCGACGCCGCAATTCCATAAGGATTATGCAAGCAAGGTTTATCGGTTCCGCGCTGTTGGCGTTTAAGCTGATGCACAGTCGCTCGTTGTCGTTTCGAGATAATGAATTATGAATGAGAAAAAAAGCTTCCGCCGCCACGAAAAGTGGTGCTGGAAGCTTTTTTGCGTGCAATTGGAGAAAGCGAGGTTTTCACGCATTTTTAATGATGAGCTATTTCTAAAATATATAAGTACCGTTGTTCTTATAATCCTTAAGGCAGCGCTTTGCCGCGCGAGCAGTTATACAGCCTGTACCATTCTTCGCGCGTTAAACGAAGCGTATTGGCATCTTTGCAGGCGAGGATACGCTTCGGATTGATTGAGCCGATAACAGGCTGAATGTTAGCGGGATGTCTCATCAGCCATGCGAGTACGATCGCTTCCCGCGTCGTATCTTTACGCTCCGCGAATTCAGCGACGAGCGCAGCCGTTGCAGCAACCGATTCAGGGCTGTCGCCCAGCGGCGCGCCGGAATAGATGCCTTGAGCGAGCGGGCCCCACGATTGCAGCTGAATATTTTCCATTCGGCAATACTCCAGCGTCCCTTCCGGGAAGACATTATCGCGTGCTGCGAGCTGGTTGACATGCAAACCTGTATCAATAAAACCATGCTTGAGCAAGCTAAGCTCCAGTTGATTCACGATAAACGGCTCATCCGTATAAGCGCGAAGCAGCTTAATTTGCCCTTGGCTCATATTGGAAACGCCGAATGCGCGAACTTTACCGGAAGCCTTGAGTTTCGAAATCGCGCTGGCTACTTCCTCTGGCTCAACAAGCGCATCTGGGCGATGCAGCAGCAAAATGTCGAGATAATCGGTTTGCAGCCGCTTCAAAATGCCGTCGACACTGCTTAATATATGGCTTTCTGAAAAATCAAAGCGCTGCGGATCATCATCACCGCCTTGCAGGCGAATCCCGCATTTGGACTGCAAAATCATTTGCTCACGCAGGCCCGGACGGTCCTTCAGCACTTGGCCGAAAACTTGCTCGGCTTTGCCGAACGTATAAATATCGGCATGATCGTACATATTGATGCCTATCTCCAGCGCCGCGTCCACGGCTTCATGGCCCTCTTTAAAGTGCTCGGCCTCAATCGGATTACGGTTCCAGCCGCCGCCAAAGCGCATGCAGCCTAGAACAAGCTGGCTCGCTTCAATGCCGCGTTTATGCAAAGGAATCGAACTCATACGTTTATCAACCTCCATGTAAGTGATTACATCACTTCCTATTATAATGCTAAATGGACAAGCGTACAGTGCTTATTGTTGAAAAAAGGAAAAGCAAAACGCCATTCTCCATGAGTCGAAGCCCATTTTTAAAAAAACGCCGTACCTCCTCGTCCAGCAAGGACGATCATACAGCGTGCTCTAATGTAAGCGGCTTATTAAATGCTTATTTCACCATAGCTTTCAGCACATCGTCAATGATTTGCCCATTGGCGATTTTGCCTTTGTACAGCCAGCTGCTGGACGAATCGAGCTCAATGACATTGCCTGCTTTGACTGCCTGAAGGCCTCGGGGTTCCAGTTGCCGCAGCTTTCTACGGGCACTTCGGCAACCAGATTCGGAGCTTTGAGGCCCAGATCCTGATAAAGAACAGCTCCGCTTGATACGACTTCATCTACCATATAGAAGTTTTTTTGTGTCAGCCAAAAGACAGCTGCGGATTTCTCGCCGACTGCCGCTTGAATTTTAGCTTTGGCATCGGCTGATTTTTAGAATGATAATCTTTATCGAAATCATTGTCAATGTTTGATTTATTGGGAGATTCAAGGCTGAGTTTTGGCGCGCTCTTTCATATAAAAGGACGGCGTCCTTCCCGTAAAACGCTTGAACAGTCGTTGAAAATAAGAAACGTCGCGATAGCCGACAAATTCAGCAACCTCACCAACGCTCAGCAGGGAATCGACGAGCATATAGATCGCTTTTTTCATCCGCGTGTCATGAACGAAGGTGCTGATCGTTTGGCCCGTAACACGGCGGAACAGGGTAGCTGCATAGTTGGGGCTTTTCTGAATGTAGCTGCCGAGCTCTTCCTTCGTAATTTTTTCACGATAATGGTTGAAAATAAAATGCTTCATGCGCTCTACCTGCTGATTCGTATCGGCCATTGCAGGGCCTTTATTCCATTCGCGGTTCCAGACCGCCAGCCATTCCGTTACGACAGCCTGGGCGATAATAGGCGCATACTCGGCTTGCTCCAGCCATTCCGCATGGAGATGCTTCATTCGGGCCAGCAGCATGTCGTACATGCCAATGCGGGATTTCACCCACGTCTGGCGCTGAAGCAGCGGCAATACGGGAGCAGAAGACAGCGTTAAGGCAACAACAAACTTCTCATGAAAAACAGTAGGCACACATTTGCCATAATACGCTTGATTGGGCGGAATATAGAGCAGGTCGCCTTTCTCGGCGATCACCTTCTCGCTTTCAATCCAATAGACGACGGTTCCGTAGCTCACCAGTATCAACGCGGCTTCGTTCGTATGTTTTGTATTTTTTTCGTAAAACCAATCCATTCCCCGGTCCTGCCGAACCGCTGTTACCTGCAGCATTTGGGCCATAGGCCTCCTCATCAAAAAAGTACTATATTACATTTAGAATACTATATTTCGTAGTCGGTTGAAATGGCTAGGTTTATAATAGGGGTATAAATGTTCAGGAGGAATGAGACTTCATGCGTAAAACCAAAATTGTTTGTACGATGGGACCTGCTTGTGATTCGGTTGATATTTTAAGGGAAATGATTCGATCGGGGATGAATGTGGCGCGGCTGAATATGGCGCACGGGGAACTGGAGGATCATGCCGGGCGGATTGAGCGGATTCGCGAAGCGGCTGCTGCTGAAAATGCAATCGTGCCGATTTTGCTGGATATTAAAGGACCAGAGGTGCGGATTGGCAAGCTGGAGGAAGCTTCTTACCTGCTGGTGGCTGGCGAGACGCTGACACTGACGACGGAAGAAGTGCTCGGCAATGGCCGCCGCATTCATGTTAACTATAGCGAGCTTCCGCTTGTCGTGAAGCCTGGCAATACGATTTTGCTTGATGATGGCCTGATTGATCTTGAGGTGGCATCGGTGGAAGCGACGGAAGTGCACTGCACGATTGTAAACGGCGGTCTGATCAAGCCGCGCAAAGGCGTTAACCTGCCGGGCATCCGCACGACGCTGCCAGGCGTAACAGAGCGCGATATTCGCCATATCCACTTTGGCATCCAGCAAAACATCGACATTATTGCACCTTCCTTCGTAAGAAGAGCGGAAGATATTTTGGAAATTCGCGAGCTGCTGCAAGCACACGGTGCTGGCCACGTTCAAATCATTTCGAAAATTGAAAATGAAGAGGGCGTCGTAAACCTGGATTCCATCATTGCAGCTTCAGATGGCATTATGGTTGCCCGCGGCGACCTCGGCGTTGAGATTCCTGTTCAGGATGTGCCTTCGATGCAGCGCGACATGATTAATAAGTGTAACGTAGCAGGCAAGCCGGTTATTGTTGCGACCCATATGCTGGATTCCATGCAAGTAAACCCGCGTCCTTCACGCGCAGAAGTGAGCGACGTTGCAGGTGCGGTTATGCAAGGAACAGATGCGATCATGCTGTCCGGCGAGACGGCTGCGGGCAAATACCCGGTTCAATCGGTTGCAACAATGGCTGCTATTGCGCTTAAGGCGGAGTCCCAGTTGGACTATTATGCAGGCTTCCAGGAGCGCCGTCAGCTTGCTTCAACGACAATTACAGAAGTCATTAGCCAAGCGGTTGTCAGCTCTTCCCTTGAGCTGAAAGCGAAAGCGATTCTTACTCGTACAGAAAGCGGCTTTACGGCGCGGATGGTATCCAAATATCGCCCGCAATCGCCTGTTATCGCGATTACTTCCGACGAGAAAATGTTGCCGCTATTAGCGCTGCTTTGGGGTGTTATTCCGGTGAAGGGCACGAAGACTGGCACGACGGACGAGCTGCTGCATGCGGCAATGGCGGATGCGGAGCAAACCGGGCTGCTTGCTGAGGGAGATTTTGTCGTCATTACGGCAGGAGCGCCTGTTGGTTTATCCGGTACGACGAATTTGATCAAAATCGAGCAATTCGGCGTATAGCCTCAAGCCTAAACGATAAGACATGGATGATAGACTGGCCTGGGAGGGGCAGGATTATCGATCCATGTCTTTTTTTTAGGTTAGGCTTGCTTAGTAAAGTCGAATGCTGGAGAAATTAGCTTAAATCTGTGGAATATGGATCATAATTTTGTTGAAAAACAGGAAAATTGTTCTTATTATTAAATAATAGAGATAGAAGTTTTGATAGTGCAGAGACAAAAAAGTCGACATGTTAGAGGTGAGAGGGAATGGCAATCGTAGAGGTGGTCAAATACGACGGTTCTCCGGACGTATACGCTTGGAAATATCCGAATGCGGAGCTAGGTACTTGGACGCAGTTAATCGTTAATGATACGCAAGAGGCACTGTTATTCAAGGGCGGTCAGGCGCTCGATTTATTCGGTCCTGGCAGGCATACGCTCAGTACGCTTAATATACCGATTTTAAACCAGTTGGTTAATATTCCTTTTGGCGGGAGATCGCCGTTCTCGGCCGAGGTGTGGTTTGTGAACAAGCAGGTATCTCTCGATGTGAAATGGGGAACGGCGTCGCCGATTCAATTGCAGGACCCGAAATATAATATTGTCATTCCGGTTCGGGCTTTCGGCCAGTTCGGCATTGCGATTGAGGATTCACGCCGGTTTTTGTCCAAGCTGGTTGGAACGCTACCGCTGTTCAATCAGGACACGCTGTCCAAACATTTGCGCGGCATGATTATGATGAATATTAATGAGCTGCTTTCTTCCTATCTCGTGTTCAAAAAAGTGAGTCTGCTTGAAATCAACGCCTACATCGGTGAAATTTCCAAGCATGTCGAGGAACGGGTTGGCGCTCTGATGCACCCATTCGGCATTCGACTCGTTAATTTCTTCATTGATTCCATCAGTACGCCAGAGGATGATGCCTCGCTGAAACGGCTGCGTGATGCGCTTGCCCGCAAAGCAGAGATGGATATTATCGGCTACAACTACCAGCAGGAGCGTACCTTCGACACCTTGGAGGGCGCAGCGAAAAACGAAGGCAGCTCGCAAGCTGGCGTGATGGGTGCAGCGCTCGGACTTAGTATGGGAGCGGGAATTGGCGGCATATTCGGCAGCCAATTTGGGCAGCTGGGCGAGCAGCTGTATGGAGCAGCCGGCGCAGCTCAGGTTTGTCCAAGCTGTCAGAGCCGCAACGATGGGCAGGCGAAGTTTTGCAACAGCTGCGGCAAAGGGCTTGCGGGCAGCTCCGCTGGCGGTCAGGCTGGAGCGCCAAGGCCGATTCATAATTGCGATAAATGCGGCATGCCGCATCGGGAAAACTCCAAGTTTTGCGCCAACTGCGGCGATGCGTATAATCCTTGTCCAAGCTGCGGCGCGGATTGTGCGGACGATGCAGTCAATTGCAGCGCTTGCGGCGAGACGCTGCCGCGTCCGTGTAGAAGCTGCGGGGAGCAAGTGGCCGCAAGCGCCAAGTTTTGTCCGCATTGCGGCACCAATAACAGCAGCGGCCGCCAGCAATGTCCGGGATGCCGTCATGAAGTGCAGGCAGGTCAGAAGTTTTGTCCGGAATGCGGGCATGGACTTGCTGGCAGAGTTTAGCGCCTTTGCTGCTCGAGTGCAGTGCATCGGGGACGCAAATATTGGGCCGTGACAGCTATCAAAAGCAGCGATGACGGGCATAAGCCGTAATCGTGCTGCTGCTGGGAGAGAGGGAATGCTTCATGAGTTTGACGTTTCGCATAATTGGCGTGGGATTTTTGCTAGTGGTAGGCTATATGCTAGGGGAATATGATAATAGGCCAAGCTCACTTTTATTTTCACAAAAAGTAGGGTTATATATTTTTGGAGCGATTCTACCTGCTCTGTTCTTTTTTATGCTGGCTTATTTTGCTGCCAAAGGAGAGAAGAAGAATGATGCCGCATGGGTTGCCAACATTCGGGCGAGCCATGCTACCATACAACAGAACACGCTAGAAGCTAAAAAAATGGCCGATGAAATGAGGCATGCGCGGCTGCAGAGGGAGCAGGCAAGGGAAGGAAGGTCTCCTGTGGGCAGCTCGGGGCAAGGGAGAAAGTCGGTTGCTTGTCCTAGCTGTGGAAACCATACGATGCTGTGGCCTAAACAAACGATCCTCTGTGAATATTGCCATGCAAATATTGAATACCGCTAGGTGTAAAGGCTCCAATGCCATATGGAGCGAAAGACGGGGTGAATGAAAATGACAGCTGGTTTTTGGCACAAGGCAATTGGGGTATTGTGGGCTGCTTTAGGTCTCATCATATATCCTAATACATTGCCCCAGTCAGGTTATGGAGTAGATGGTATCATAGCCTCTTGGATTGTCGTCTTTTTATTTCCTGGTGTTTCCCTTATTTGTGTCGGGGTAAGGAAGAACAGGCGTTTAAAATGGAAGCAAAAATATTTAGATGAACAAGAACCATATCTAGTCCAGTTTCGACTGGAGCTACAGAAGCTGGAGCATGAGCAGGAGCTTGGAAGAGAAGAGCGTGAACGAGCCGAAGAGGCGGAAGAAGCGGCTAGGCAAGAGGCTAAGAAGGAAGCAACGCTGGCGGCTATGCGCGCAGAAACGGAGGCAGCGGCAAGGCGTGAAGCGAAGAGCCGTACTTCACCGCCCCCGCCTCCACCGTCGTCTCCACCTCCACCACCCCTCATGCCCAAAAATATCAGCTGTGCGGGCTGTGGCGCGAGAAAGGTGCTGCAGCCTATGCAAAGCGCGGAATGCGACTATTGCGGCACGATGCTAGTGTACAGTTAATGTGAGCCTCACCTGCACAGCAGGAGCGAAGGGGATTAGAGCAGCAAGCGTTTAGCCTACGGCGAGGTTAACGGATGCTGCTCTTTTTATTAGGTAGCAGGGTGTCGTCTTTGTAACGAAAGGAAGAGGGGGAAGCGAGATGGGTGGTACTTAAAATCATTGCAATCGGATGCCTTGTGAATGGCATGCTGTTCACACCGCACTATTGGGGAGGAGAGAAGTCCTTCGCGGAGCAGGCTTTATTTTTCGGTAAATATTTCGGGATAACAGCGGTGGTCATATTTATATTAGGAGCAATGGTGGGGAAGGTAGATAGATTAAAACAAGAAGAATACTGGGAGTGGGCCGAGGAGGAAATATCCAGCATGGAGCAGCGTTTGCTTGAGGTGAATAACGAACTAAATGAGCTGAAGAGAGCAAGACTTGGGAGCGAACATCATTAAAATAGAAGAAAATGGATGAAGCTACAGAGGCGGGATGAGTTATGCTAGAGAGAAGCGAGAAAATCGGTGTGTATATAATTGGATCGAAAATTACTGCTGAATATACTTCTTTAATTCCGTGATTTTTATTTTCCCAGCGTGGATTTTAGTTCACCTTGTTTTACAGTTTGCAGAACGTGAACCAGTCCAAAAGCCGTTTAGGGAAGCAATAGAATCCCTGCGACTTGAATTGCAGAGCGCGGAGCAAGAGCTAGAGCTTGAGAGAAGTATGGCCGAGAATGAAGAGCAAGAGCGGAGAGCAGCGTGGGAGGCCGAGGAGCAAGCGGCAGCCGCTGCCCGTTTAGCGGAACGGATAGCGGTTCATAATGCTAGGCAAGGCTCTCCGCCACCGCCTGCCCCTCCGTCCGTGCCGAAAACAATCAGTTGCCTTGGCTGCGGTGCGAATAAGGTTCTGCTTCCCCAGCAAAGCGAGGAATGCGACTATTGCGGGAGGATGATCATGTATCGTTAATCGCATCTAAGCAATAGGATTTGTTTGCGAATCCTTTTTTTAGGGTAAAGTAACATAGAGCCCAAACAAGAAGGAGCGTGTAAAGGATGACGCAAATGAAGAAGGTGGCTTTTCTGCTAGCCGATGGCTTTGAAGATTCAGAAATGCAAAATCCGTATGATGAAATGGTGAAAAATGGTCATGATGCGGTTATTATAAGCTTGCGCAGCAATGAGGAATTAAAGGGCAAGCAGGGGACAGTTGCCTACAAGTCGCATCTGGCGATTCATGAGGCAAAGGCAAGCGACTATGCGGCGATTATTATCCCTGGCGGCGCTTCGCCCTCCCACTTGAAGGAGGATGCGGACGTGCATGCTTTTGTCAAAGACGCTGATGAAAAGGGCATTACCATTGCCGCCATCTGTCATGGTCCGCAAGTTTTGGCGGAGGCTGGACTGCTGCAGGGACGGACGCTGACAGCTTATCCGGAGCTCGCGCAGGAAGTGCAGGCAGCCGGTGGACATTTTCGCAATGAGGAAGTCGTGGTAGATCGCAATTTGATTACTTCCCGTACACCGGAGGACGAGCCGGCTTTTATTCAGGCAACGATTGAACAGTTGGGCGTCAACGCCTGGTAGACTCTCTAGCAGAACAGCTGGATCGTCCATTCCATTCATTAACGCAGCGAGTTTTGTCTTTGGGCAAAGTCAAACTGCAGATCGAAAGAGCAGCAAGCGTTGAGCCTGCTTAAGGTTTAGCGGATGCTGCTTTTTTTACTATGCAATTTTTCCTTAATTAGTAATGACTATTCAAGCCAAATGATTGCGGCAACTATTTAACTGGATTATAATTGTTGTCAGCATGGCAGAGCTTGTGAACGAGTGGTTATTTCGATTATTAAAGGAGTCAAGCATGAAGGTTATCCTTGTAGATGATGAATGCCTCGCTCTGGATTACTTGGAGCGACAACTCGTGAAATTAAATAATGTCGAGGTTTTGGGGAAATATGCGGATCCGATGAACGGGAAAGAGCGGATTTTGCGCGATCTGCCGGATGTTGTATTTTTGGATATTAATTTGCCTGAAGTCAGTGGCATTGCGCTTGCAGAACAGCTGCTTGAGGTCAGGCCGGAGCTGAATATCGTATTTGTAACCGCTTATGATGAATACGCAGTGAAAGCTTTTGAGCTGAATGCGCTGGATTATGTCGTCAAGCCGATTCATCCGGAGCGGTTAATGAAAACGATGGAACGGATTCAGAGGCGCCTGGACTCGTTTGCGAAGGAGAAAGAGCAGACTGTACAGCTAGTGAAAAAAGCGAATGAAGAGCAGCATCTGGTTTTGCAGCTATTGGGGCAGTTCAGTGTGGAGTTTTCCGGGAAAAAGGATGCAGCCATAAGGTGGCGCACGACGAAGGCGCAGGAACTGTTTCTGTATTTGCTCCAGCATCGCGAACAGCTGGTAAGAAAATCGATATTAATCGATTTGCTATGGCCTGATAATGGGACGGAAAAAATATATGCCCAGCTGTATACGACGGTGTACCATATTAGAAAAACGCTTGATCAATTTGGAAAGTGTTTTCACATTGCCAATACAACAGAAGGATACATATTGACGCTGAATCAGGTTGTGCTCGATGTAGAGGAATGGGAGCGGGGCATTGCTGCTGCACCGCCGCTGGCGGCGGCAACGCTTGCGGAATACGAGGAGGCAATGAATCTTTATAGAGGCGATTATTTAAAGGATTATGACTATTGGTGGGCGGAAAGCGAGCGCCAGCGCCTGAAACGCCTGTGGCTGAATACGTCCTATCGCTTGGAAGCGTGGCATGTCGAGCATGGCCAACTGGATAAAGCGATAGCCGGATATATCCGGATTATTGAGGAGCATGCGCAAGCGGAAGAGGCTTATTTTGCCTTAATGCAGCTGTATGCGTCCAAAGGGAATCATCTTATGGTTAATCAGCAGTACCATGCATTAACCACCGTGCTGATGGAAGAATTGAACGAGCAGCCAAGCGCGTACATTACAGAATGGTATAAAGAGTGGAAAAGCAGCTTTAGCACGTTGTAAGGACTATTTTGTAAATTTTCCGAGATTAAACGTCAGATTTTGTCGAGAAATTGTAGAGTTTCCCTATTTATAATGGAGGAGTAGGTGAAAATGGAGACGGACAAGCTTTACGGGCTTCATTTTCAAAAAAATAGCATGTTCAAAGGAATGGGAATGGTTGAAGAAGATGATGATAACCGAGAAGCGGCAAATGAACGTCATTCGCCATTTTCGCTATCCTGAGCTGGCTTGCTGTATAAGCGAGGGAGCCCAGCACCTACGACAGCTGAATTTGAATCAAATGACCAATCACACCATCGTTCGTGGCTTTTATACCCATCATAGAGGTCATTTTATTGGCATTACAGCTACTTCTGAGGGGCCTTTGTTTTTTTATGACAAGCAGTATTTCCAGCTTTCGGAAGGGAAATTTATGATTACTCTGGAGCATGATGATAAGCGGAACACGTTTTCTTTTTGGTGGGACGGGGTGGAAATATGCCGCCTGAACTACCAGCGTCAGCTTTATCAGTACAATGAGGGAATCGTAGATGATGGTATTCGTGATTTTTTTGCGTGGCTTTATTTGTCGACAGGACCAAGGAAGTTTTGGAGATTCCAAAAATTTTATACGGTCAAAAGCAGCTAGACGCTGTTTCGGGTATAGGAATTTTATCAACCGAAATTGGATTGATAAAACGCATGATGGAGTTGAAGTGAGATGGGCGCAGAACATTTGAAAGAATTTCAAAGCTTGAAGCACGAAGATGAAATGCGGTATATGCTCCTGCTAAGAGATGTAAAGGGCATGCTTAAAGAGCGGAAGGAAGAGCCTTTTATGAAACGGTTAAAGCGGAGATGGATGAAAAAAAATCGGAAAATACAAGCCTCAGCTTGGAAATAAAAAAGGTTTAACGTATTGTTTATTGCAAATGATGGGTATATACTAGAGATAATCATAGTTTAATATAAGGTAGTTTTTCTACCTAACACTTCTTACAAAACTTTACACGATAACGGCAAACCTGTCGAAAGGCAGGGACGCAAAGCTAAAGGGCCTTCTCTATTATTTAGATGGCAGCCTAGCCACCGAAGGGAGTTTTTTTATGCGCAAAAGTTTAACAGTTATGATTTTACTTGCACTTATTCTGTCCGTGTTCCCCCAAGCAACTGCTCAAGTGGCAGCGGCAGCTGGGACAAGCTGGCTTGATGAATCCAATGTGGATAAAGGAAGCATCGGTATTCGTTATGGGGTTAAGTCGGGCGTAGATACAAGGCTGGTTGTAGCCAAAGACGGCAAAAATTATACGTATTCGCTCCGGACAAACCAGACAGAAGAGTGGTTCGCGCTTCAACTGGGCAATGGAGAATATACGATTACATTATTGGAAAACGTAAGTGGAACCAATAAATATAAAGCAGTTCAAACGGGCAAAGTTACTTTGAATTTGAGTGATAGCAGCCTCGTCTATTTGAATTCCATTCAAAATATCGATTGGAGCAGCAACAGCAAAGCGGTTAAGAAAGCACTGGAACTGACTAAGGGTAAAAAGACGGATACCGAGAAGGTAACGGCGATTTACAATTATATTGTAGCGAATATTTCTTACGATCATCAGCTTGCAACGAAGGTAACCAACGATTATCTGCCTCAAATCGATCGTACATTTAGTTCGCGGAAAGATATTTGCTACGGCTACGCTGCATTAATGGCGGGCATGCTTCGCAGCTTGGACATTCCAGCCAAGATGGTGATGGGCAAAGCAACCGATGTATCAATTTATCACGCTTGGAATGAAGTTTATTTAGACGGCAAATGGATTACGATCGACACGACGCTTGATGCTGGCATGAAGAACAGCAAGAAAGCGGGTAAAATGATTAAAGACAGCTCGCGCTATACGGCTGCTAAAGTCTATTAAACGGAAATAAACCTATATATCAAAGGGTACACATAGAAGCTTCGTCTTTCCTTTATGGAATGGACGAAGCTTCTTTTGCTGTTATTTAAGCTGTCGAATGAAGGGAAGCTTGTAAAGTTTTTGTACAGTTGGGCTGGATATAATTTTCTTATTTACATGCAAGGAGGAAGAGGATGGAAAAAGACATCGCAATCGTAAGGTAATGTTTTTTACTTGGCATTATTTAGTAGTTACAACAAGAGAGCAACTAGAGGAGATAGAGAAAAAGAGAGGATTGATAAGATGCCCGCAAGTAGACAGAGAGCGATCAGGCACAAGATTTCCTGGATTATGCTGCTCGTTTTGCTGCTGCAAGCTGCATTACAGCCATTCGCAGCACCGGCACAGGCGGCAGGACCGATTACTGGTCTGACTTTTACAAAGACAGCCAGTGTGAGCACCGTTAATGTAGGAGATACCTTCAAGTATACGATCTTGTATCAGGCAGATGGAGCGACTCATGTCGGTAAGAATGTAACGATAGTTGATACCGTACCGGCACAATTTGAAATTGTAGATGGCTGGGAGGATGGAGGCTGGGATACGAAAAATGGCCAAACTCTAACCGTCAATGCACATCCATTGCCTTCCGGTACTTCGGTGAAGCTGGAAATTCCCGTAAAAGCGAAGCCGACTGGCTCAAGCTCGGTTGTGCCTACAACGAATACGGCGACGATTACACTCGTTGATTCAGCGGAAAGCACGACGGCATCGGCGAATGTAACGATTAACGCGGACCCCAATCCGGTAGCGACACCAACGCCAACACCAATAGCGACGCCGACGCCAACAGCGTCGACCTACGACAAATGGTGGGCTTATAAAAGCCAAGCTACTGGATTTGGCAGCACAGTTCCGATTATTGGCGGAGCGGTTGAGTATACGGTAGGCATTAAAGGCGAAGCGGGCAATGCTAACCCTGGCAGCTTGAAAAATGCGACGTTAGTCGATACGCTGCCGCCAGATGCTGTATATGTGAGTTCAACAGAAGGCGGAGTCTATGATTCCACAGCTCGCACGGTCACTTGGTCGAATATTGAGCTTGCTTCTGGACAATCCTTCGAAGCGAAAGTATCGGTCACCTTCCCTGACGATTTAGGGTATGGTCATCCAACCGGAACACCGCTGGAACGCAAAAATAATGTTGAAATTTTGAGCGGCTATACGCTCGAAGGCGGCGGCTCGGTCACTGATCCTGACGCTGATGTAACGACTAAATTCGGAGAGCCGATATCTGGCGTTTCCGGACTAACCAAGTCGCGCGTTTACCAGTATCGCTGGCATGGCCAGACACAGAAGTTCAACATCGGCGGCATCAGCAATACGGGGACGAATGTAAATACGTCCTTGTCGAACCTGGTATTGACAGATGTGCTGCCTGCGGAAATGGACTACAGCAGCATTAAAATGCCAAATGTGTTTACTTCCCAGCTTCGTTATAAAACAAGCGATGGAGTGACTGAAACTTGGCATGCGTATAGTGGCAGCCTTGCTCCTAACGGCACAATAACAGTGAGCACGACAGCTGGCACGAACCGCATTGTGCTAAATGCTGGCGAATATTTGGTTGCCTTGGAGTGGTCGTTCAGCACCCTGGCTCCAGGCGGTACAATTGGCGGCATTGAAATTACAGGGACCGTTAGAGATTTTGCTAATGGCACGAACGCCCCTGTCGTTCACGGTGATCAAGTAACGAATCAAGTCACGCTGGATTATCAAGCGCTCAACGTTACCATTCCGGGCCAATGGGATGACAAGCCTCAGAAAACGGCTCAGGCAGATTTCAACATCAACAATGAGAAGCCATGGCTTGTAGCAAATAAAGCGATTGGAGCGGGAAATTTCCGTCCACTCAGCACGGTGCCGTTCACGCTTACGGTCCGCAACGATATTAAAGCAACGGGACCTTATATTAATCCAGTTGTCTATGATTTATTGCCAACAAGCTTTGATTATTACACGAATCCTAAAATAGCTGATCCTGCTGCGGCGCTGGCAGCCTCGTTTACGTTTACGGGCACGCCTGCTGGAGCAAGTGCTCCACAGCTGGAGCTTGTTGATAAAAACTGGAACGGTACTGGACGGACCCTTGTGAAATGGTCATGGTCCGACGGCACCTCTTTTGATCCAGGCACAAGCTTTGAAATCAGCTATAAAGGCGAGGTCCGTGCAGGTACGCCTCAAGGTACTACCTACACGAACGATATGTATATTACAACAAGTGATCCAAATACAGAGTTCTGGCATGCAGGGGATTCCGCACAGGATAATCCGCAAAGTTCGCCAGCGTGGCAAACACGCAACAATGCGATTAAAGATACAGTCCTGGGCTTTGATCCAACAGCGGGAACGAATGAATTTTTTGTTCATGCCTCAGCAAATGTAACGGTACGCAAAGCATCGCTCGTCCAGTCGACAAAATGGAATCAAGGCGATTTAGAGCCTGTTTTCCGGTCTTCAGATGATGCTACGTATGATGGAGAACCAGCTCTTCCTGTACAGCCATTTGATTATGATGGCGATATTGAATACACCGAGTACCCGCGCTACAGCGTAACGTATGAAGGCGGAACAGCGGATTACAGATTGGCTGTTCGCAATAGCGGCAATACGAGACTTGGCGTCATTGATGTGCTGGATATTTTGCCGCATGTAGGCGATAATGCGCTGCGCGTCAACAGTGGTTCACCTTATGAAGCAAGGGGCACACAGTGGCAGCCTAACTTGGCGGAAGTACTCTCGTCCGGCAATAAAACCTTTACATCTTCCGCGGCAGCGGGAAGCAGAACGGTGAACTACACGCTGTCCACATATTACAGCAAGTCGGTTAATCAGGAGCAGGTTGTCAATTTCACGAATGTGAATGACAGCAAGCAAGGCTGGATCGAGCAAGGCAATTACCAAAAGGATGATTTGACAGACATTAAGTCGCTCTACTTCCAGCTGTCGAACATTGTAGGCAGTGATGGAGCATCTGGACTTGCGCCAGGCGACTACATTGTATTGGATTGGAAAATGGATGCCCCTGTAGGAGCACCTACGAATGAAGTAGCTTGGAACTCTTTTGCCATTCAAGCAACTGAAATCGGCGCAGGCAATGATGAAGGCAGCAAGATGCTTCCGACAGCGCCTAACAAAGTAGGCTTCCTGATTCACCCGAATGACGAGCATGTACCGCTTGGCGAAATCGGCAATTTTGTCTGGTTCGACAGCAACCGTGATGGCACGCAGGATGAAGAATATCCAGGCGACAGCGGCCAAGGTGCAGGCATTAATGGCGTTACTGTAAATCTGTACAAAGCGGGTGAAACGTCACCGTTCAAGTCAAGCAAGACAGGTTATCATTACAATGGAAGCCCAGGCTACTATTTGTTCCAGGGGCTTGAGGCAGGCAATTATTTCGTAGAGTTTGTGCTGCCAGATCGCTACATGCCGACGACAGCCAATGTGCATGGCGCAGATCCAAGCCACACGAATGACAATGACTCCAACCTGGTAACGAAAGGCGCTTCAGTAGACGGTTATACGCCATATCGTACGGATACGATCAGCTTGGGTACTGCTGGTAAAATTCCGACAATCGATTTGGGCTTAATCGAAACAGCATCACCTACTGGCGAATCTTACCCAACCATCACGTTTGAGAAAGAAATTACAAGTGTGACGCAAGGCTCATCGACAATTGCTCCATCGCAGCAATATGTAGTGGTAGGAAACGATGTGCATTATAAGCTTTCTTTGAAAAATACATCTTCTGTTACTTTGCATAATTTTAAAATTTCAGATGAGCTTGACAGACTGCAAGCTGGCTTTGAATTTACTAAGCTGACGTATAATGGCGAGGAAATTGCCTTGAATGGCGGCAGCCATGACAGACCAGACATTATTGGACAGTTGGCTAACAGCGGAACGAATCCATCTATTGTCATTAAAAATCTTGCGGCAGGAGCGGGATTGACGCTTGAAGGCGTATACCGCGTCACGAGTGCTGATTTGGATTTGACAGATTTGGATAATGTAGCAACCGTGTATTACAATGAATCCCCTGATCCGATTAAGGATGACGCTAGCATTCCGACTGCCGGGCTCAAGATTGAGAAAAGAGGCAGTGCAGTCGCTGTATCCGATACAGCAGCAGGAAGCTGGATTAACTACACGGTTAAAGTAACGAATACAGGCAAGCGCGATTTAACGAATGTTGTGATTACGGATACGAAAGTATCCGGCATACCGAGCATTCCATCGCTAAAATCTGGGGAATCGAAGGAATTTACGTATTCCTATCAAGTTACGTCAGTAGATACAGCAGCGGCTTCCATTATCAATGTGGCTAAAGCTGTTTCCGATGAAACACCACCGGTGACGACTGAGCATGAAATTCCTGTCGTTTCGGATGAGCGCGGCTCCATCGGCAACTATGTATGGCTTGACCGTAATGAAGACGGGCTGCAAGATGCAGCGGAAACAGGCATTAATGGCATTATCGTTAAGCTTTATGACGATGCAAACCATGTATTGGCTGAGACTGTGACGCATGATGAAAATGGCAAGCCAGGATTTTATTTGTTTGCTGGATTGCCGCAAGGCGATTATCATGTCCAGTTTGTCATTCCAGCAGAATACGGCGTAACGAAGCCGGAAGCTGGAGCGGCAGATGTGGATTCCAACAAAACGGATGGCCAAGGAATAACTGAGGTCATTACGATTGGACCAGCAGGCTGGAATGATCTGACGATTGATCTGGGCCTTGTTCCACGCGGCGAAATCGGGAATTATGTATGGCTCGATCGCAACCGTGATGGCTTGCAGAACGAAGATGAGAAAGACGGTATTAATGGCATTGTGGTTAAGCTGTATAAAGGCAGCAGCACAGGTACGCCTGTAGCTGAAACTACTACAGCGAATGATGCAAGTGGCAAGCCTGGTTATTATTTGTTCGATAATTTGCTTGCAGGCGAATATTATGTTCAATTCGTTTTGCCAAGCGATTATGTGAAAACAAGCGCGGAGCAAGGAGCGAACGCGGCCCTTGATTCCAATGCAACGGATGCAGACGGCATAACAGCCAAAATTGTTATTAACGAGACGGCTGGCTGGGTTGATCATACGATTGACCTTGGCGTAGTTGCCAAAGGGGTTATTGGCAATTATGTATGGTTTGACCGTAATGACAACGGCAAACAGGATGAACTGGCTGCGGATGGCCGCAATGGCGTTACCGTACAGCTTTTTGATCAAAACAAACAGCAAATTGGAGAAACCATTACAGCTAATGATGCGAGTGGAAATCCCGGCTACTATTTGTTTGATCAACTGCCAAGCGGACAATATTTTGTGAAATTTATTGTGCCAACTGGCTACACCATAACGAAAGCTGAGGCAGACGGCGTTTCTGCTGAGGAAGATTCGAACAAACAGGTAGATGGATACACAGAAGTTATTGTTATTGGTGAAGGAGCGCCACGTGGCTGGGAAGATTTGACGATTGACCTTGGGCTAATTAATAAGCCAACTAGTCCAGGTGGAAATTCGGGCAACCCATCAGTACCAACGCCGACACCAACGCCAACAGCAACACCATCTCCTACACCAACACCTGCTGTAACGGAGACGCCAACAGCGACGCCTACGCCAACACCGGTGGCTCCAACTCCTGTTCAGCCAGGCACACCGACACCAGCACCAACGGCGACTCCTGTAGTAGAGAAAGATAAGACTAAGGAAAATACGCCAGTTGAAGGTAAAGTTGACGTTCCGAAAGGTGGAAATACAGACGTTGGCAAGCAACCGGAGCATGGACAAGTAACGGTTGACGATAATGGACAATGGGTGTATACGCCTGACCCAGGCTATACAGGCAAAGATGATTTCTCCATTATTGTAAAAGATGCTGACGGCAACGAAGAGGAAATATTGTTTGAAATTGATGTGGATGAAATCCCACTCGGGGTAGTGGAGGATTCGGATGGAAATGGAAATAAGCCAGCACCGAATACCCAAGGCACACTTCCGAAGACAGGTGAGTCCAGTCAATTGCCAATCCAGCTCGCAGGTGCTGCATTAATTGCTCTCGGAGCTATATTGCTAAGAAAAAAACGCTCACGTCCTTAAGCTTGATGCATCAAGCTCCATAAGAGTAGGAAAAACTTGATACTGAACATATTCTACTCTACACATACGACCTCCAAAACGAAGATTTTTCATTCGTTTTGGAGGTTTTTTTATAGAAGCGTGCGGCCTGTAGAGAAACTGTAGAGCCAGGCTCGGCATAATAGAGAAGCCTATTAAGTTTAATTAATAGACATATAAGCAGAGGGAGTTGAGAAAGAATTTGCGTAAAATCGCAATTATATTGGTAGCGCTCGGAGTGCTGCTGCTCATTTATCCGCAGTGGAATGAATGGATGGCTGATCGGGAGCAGGACAAGCTGTTAAAAGAAGCGCTGCTGCTCATGGATACGCCCGAGCCTGTAAATATGGGGGCCGCGCAAAGCTACGCACAGCTAAATGACATGTTAAATGCAGGAGAAGAAACCGAGGATGAGGCAGCTTCCCTATTAAACGATTTTCAAAATGGCAAGCCCATTGCAACGATTACGATAGATCGTATTGATGTCTTATTACCGATCCTGGATGGCGCTACTAAGGCGAATATGAAGCATGCGGCTGTACATATGCGAGAGACCGCTATTTTTGGGGAGGAGGGCAATGCGGCTGTTGCAGCGCATCGTGCCCATACAACCGGAAGATTATTTAATCGGCTGAATGAAGTGGAAATTGGCGATGAAATTGTCGTGCAGACGAGCACCGCTAAATTTATTTATAAAGTGTACGAGACGTTAATTGTGGAGCCAACAGAATTATCAGTCTTAGATAGTGTCCCGGGAGAAAATATACTTACACTTATTACCTGTGATCCGCTCATTAATCCGACGCACAGGCTAATTGTACACGCCCGTCAAATAGGGACACTATAGAGGAAAGCGATTGCTAATAGGAAATAAAAAGCAAGGAGTAACTATCGTCGATCCACTGATTAAGCGGACGAAATAGAACTCCTTGCCTCTTGGCTTTATGACTTAGCCTGATTGACATTGCCGTATTTTTCTTTCGGGAGCTTGCTTCTTCCTTCCCGGAAGACAAAAAATCCATTTTTGCCTTGTTTCTTGGCCACATACATCGCAGCATCCGCTTCTTTTACAAGCATATCGTGCTCAGCATTGCGGGACGTGCACATCCGAATACCGATACTAACAGTAATTAACACGTTATAACCTTCGACTGCATAAGGCGTCGTCAGTTTATCCAAAATTTGCGTGGCAGCCCGTTTCGCCAGAATAGGATCGCAGTTTTTGAGAATCATCACGAACTCATCACCGCCAAGCCGGAATAGCTCACGGCGCTTTTTAGACTCCACCTGTTGTAAGCGAACGCTGACCTCCCGAAGCAGTGCGTCTCCAACATGATGACCGAAACGATCATTTATTTCTTTAAAGTGATCCAGATCGAGATATAGAATGGCCATACTTTTCTTGCTGCGATATGTTTTCCAGAATTGTTCAAGCCCATGACGATTATATAGACCGGTAATACCGTCCCTAAAAGCAAGCTTCTTCAATACTGCTCTCTCAACAAGCATGGCACGCATTATTATGATAAGTACGGTAATGATGATGACCATAAAGGTGTTGAAGAAGAAAGGAAGGTTCTGGTTAGAGTAGAATGGCTCGGGGAGTGTGAACAGTTGCGTGAAAAACAGCACCAGCATTCCCGTTATTGCGGCAATCATAATGGAGGTCGGGAGAATCTTAACCCATTTTTTTAAGCGCATGTTTTATCACCATATTTATTTTTTTTGTTCCCCCAACATTATACACGCAACTTCTATACAATTTCTATACTTGCTCTATAACTCATTTGAATTTCCTTCATCGGTTGAGGATTTTGGGACAGAAAAGCTTACAACCGTACCTTGTTTTTCTGTGCTTTCAATGCGTAATCCCTTACCGTACAACTGTTTCAAGCGACGGTCAGTATTGCGCAGGCCAATCCCTCCACGGTTTTGCTCGAGAACGCTCTTAACCTTTTCATCCTCCATACCTACCCCATTATCTATAATCGCAATTTCAATATAATCGTCGTAATCTTTCAGGCGAATACGCACGCTGCCCCCACTTGAACGGGCGAGCACCCCGTGACGGACCGCATTTTCTACAAGCGGCTGAATGGAAAGCGGCGGAATACGAAGCCACGGCAGTTCATCAAGCTCCCATTCAATTTGCAGGCGATTTCCAAAGCGTTCTTTCTCAATGAAAAGATAGGAATGAAGCAGGTCGAGCTCATGCTGGAGGGGAACTACACGCTCTGAATTTTTCATATCAAAGCTCGCTCGCAAATAGTTCCCGAATTCCTCAAGTAATTGCACCATTCGCGATTGGTCAATTACACTTAAGGAGGCAATGGAGTTTAACGTATTAAATAGAAAATGTGGTTGAATCTGCGCTTGAAGCCAAGCAGCCTCAATACGCAGCCGCTCATTTACCGTTTGTTTGAGATCTGTTAAAGCTTGTACGCGAGACTTGAGCTCCATTGCATCGACAGGCTTAGTAACATAATCATTTGCCCCTGCCATAAAGCCTGTGTTGACATCCTCAGGACGGCTGCGAGCAGTTAGCAATAGAATAGGAAGCTCAGAAACGCTGAATCGTTTGCGAATCGTTTGGGTCAACTCATAACCTGACATGTGCGGCATCATAACATCGGCAATAATGAGATCCCATTCCTTCGTTTCAAGCAGCTTGAGTGCTTCTTTGCCGCTCGTAACGGTAGTTACTTCATAAACCTCTGAATCCAGCAGGTTGAATAATATTTTCAAGTTAACAGGATCATCATCCACAGCGAGCACAGTAGCTTTATTTTGTTCCGATTCTGAGGCTGCTTTTCTCTGATCAAGGCGCAGTAATTGAGAATCAGCAGCAATGAAGGACTTTGCAGATACGGCTGCTTCAGTTGCGCTTGGCAGTATAAATTCTGGTTCGTCAGCAGCTGAATGAGAGTCAAGGAGCATGGTGAAAGTGAAAGTAGAACCTTTACCTGGAACCGAATGAACCGTTAGCTTGCCTCGATGGAGCTCGACTAACTGTCTGCAAATGCTGAGTCCGAGTCCAATTCCGCCGCTCATAGCCGTCATGCTAGAATCGCCCTGCTCGTAAGCTTGGAAAATAGTGCGCTGTACGTCCGCATCTATGCCGACTCCAGAATCCTGTATGTGGATATAGGCTTTATCACCAATAGCTTCTGCATGGACACTAACGATTCCCTCGTTCGTAAATTTAATTGCATTATGAATGAGATTAAATAATATCTGAATCAGCCTGTTTTCATCCGCGATTATTTTAGGAAATGAACGGGGGATATTCATTTCAAGCCGGACAGGCTTGTCCTCAGTTAAATAACGCAGCATATCGAATACACCGGAAATAATGTTTTGCAGCCGGACGCTTTCCTTATTCAAATGAATATCTCGATCCTTCAGACGAGTCACATCGAGCAAATCATTAAGCAGCAGCGACATGCGGCGTCCTACGGTAATGAGCAGCATTAAATTATTTTTGCTTGCTTCACTAATGGAAGTGGTGGTATTTTCCAAAACGGTCTGCGCCATATTAATCATGCCATGCAGCGGATTCCTCAGCTCGTGAGAAGTATTAGCGAGAAATTCATCTTTCGCTTTATCGGCTTTTTGTAGTTTGAGAGCAAGCTGCTCCAAATTGGTTCTTGTTTGCAGAAATTGTTTAAACCAGAAGGAGGCAAAGCAGATAAAAGCAAAAATTAAATCAAATGGATAATAGGGCAAATCCCCAGCTGTTCTTAATTTGAGCGTTCCCCATACAATGCTTGATACGACGCTTATAGCAGCGAACAGCAGGAAAATCATATGCTCTTCTCCCCTAAGTGCTAAGCGCAGAATCATAATAAATATAATAAGGGGCGGTAGTGAAATCGTTAGAATCCTAAGGGGAGACAAGGAAATGACTTGTTCAAATGGCAGCAGCAAAATGAAGAGCGCGTAAAGAGCACAAAGCAATAAATAGATGCGTATAACTCTACCTTTACGGTATATCGGGAAAAAATTGGCAGAGAACGCTAGCAGCATTGTGGATGCTCCAATTAAACAAAGTCTTAATAATTTTAAACTCCATTCTAAAGATATAGGCAGCCAAGAGACCAATAATTTATTATCATCTAATAGAGTACCTAACATCATGCAGAATATAACGATTGCCAAATAAACAAGCTCCTTCTTCCGTACACCAAGCAGAGGGAGAAGAGCAACATAAATGAGATGAAGCATGTAGATGATGGTTACCGATAGCTGCATGGCAATTAATAAATGATCCTCGCGTTGAACAGCGGCGAATGTCCCGAATTTAATCGGCTTGGTAATGCCGCCTCCTTCAGGGAAATCATAATTGGATATATGAAGCACCAAATTCATTTCATTTGTGTGTTCAACAGAAGCAATAAAAGGATACATCTTCCCTATATGCTCTTGTGGATTTTCTGATGGTTGGCCAAGTTTGGATACAGAGCGGCCGTTAACAAATAACTCATAGTTGCTTGATATAGACATAGTCTCGATCCCAAACTGCTGAGTGCTATTATCAGGAAGCAAAATTCGGAGACGATAGGTTCCAAAGCCAAAGCCAGAACCATCAGTGTCTTTATTCAAATAACGACCCCATTCATCTGGAACAGCAGCCCAGCTTTTGCTGGAAGGCGTGACGTTAAAGGGATTAGGCGGGAGAAAGGCATTCGGATAAAACTCCCACTGTCCATTAAGTCTAATCGTTTCTTTATCAGTAAAATGCCAGCTGCGCAAATCCAGTCCACCCTGTTGTGCAACAGGATGGACAGGGGGTTTAAACGCTGCGTTCCAGACGAAATGCAGGCAGGTTAGAAAGCTAACAAATAGTACGATATAAATAAACAGTCTGAGTTTGGGCGTGTTTTTTAGTATCATACTATTTACAATTCGACAGAAATAGACAAGTTCCTTTTCAGGCAAAGTCTAGGGGAAACAGAAACCTGTTTTAAGAAGTGATTACTTTTTCTTTTTGCTGAAAATGTGACGGAATTCGTTCTAGCAGACTGTCTGCATAGATGCTTCCAAGCTCCAGCTTTGGTATATGGATATAGCCGATATAGCATCCGCATTTCTTCATGCCGCATGGCCGTTCTGCGGATAAGCCTTCCAGTCCATCTCGATAGAGCTGACCAATGATACGCCGATCTTTGTAGCAATGTTTGACGACACCGCTTCCTTGAACATAAAATACCGAGGAGCCAGCGGAGCAGCGTTGCCCGAAGCTATCATAATCTCTCGTATTCCATAGAAAATAAGGATCAATGGCTTCAAGCCGTACAATTTCCGCCTCTGTGTAATAATTGGGCTTATCTTTAAAAGCATTCACCCAAACATATACATCCTCTGGCAGGCTGCTCCGAAGCTCTTCAATTTGCTCGAAGGCGCTTCGCAGCCCTACCGTTCCAACGCTAAAATTAAGCCCTTGTTGGTACAATTGCATGCACTGTGACCGCATCTGGCTGAGCGTCGTCTGACCAGGGTGGTAGGTAACCCAAAAAGCAGCTTTCTCCGGGTTAAGCCGACTTGTCCAATCCAACTTCGTAGAGAGATTTGTCTGAACAGCTACTTTGGAAATATGAGACATATGTGACAGCTCAATCATAGCCTCGCGATACCAGCGATGGATCAGGGCTTCGCCATAGGGGTTGAAAAAAACAGACAATTCATGGCCAGCGCTACCTTGCTCCCGAACCCAATCCATAAACGTATGCAATTGCTCCTCGTCCTTGCGAAGCGTAGCAGCACTGTCTTTATTTTTGCTAAATGGGCAATAGGGACAGTCATAGTTGCAGGAAGAAAGCGATCCCCGATAATACAGCACGGCCTTCATGACAGCATGTACCCTTCCATCAGTTCTCTAATATCACCAGAAATAAATTCATCACCGATTGCATCGGAATAAGCCATGCCAAGCTCCGTTAATCGAATGGTTTGCCCGGCGTCCATTATTTGTGCAAAGCCGAGTTGAATCAGCTCTGCCAGCTCGGAGTGATCGGCAAGCGCTTCGCTACCAAAACGTTCTGAATAGCTTGCAAGTAACAAGCCTTCGGCGTGCAGCAGCGCTTTTAAAACAAACCTCCGCTTCTGTTCAGCGACATTTAGTATAAATCCGTAATTCGCGAATTTAAAATTTTCTGTGGCAACATAATCGGCAATGATGCTTCTTGTAGCCGCTGCGCTTACGCCATAACGGGAAGCATAGTGTACTTCACGCGTATAAGAGCGCGCACCGCAGCCCAGCCCTGCCATACCTTCCTCCTGACAGCTAAACGGTAAAATGTTTTTGTGCGTAAACGTTATTTCCTTAGCGAATCGCCGCATGGAAAATTGCTTATACCCTGCCGCCTTAAGGCGTTCGCATGCAATATGATAGAGTTCCAGCCGTGCATCGGTGCCTTGGCGCTGAATTTGGTCTGGCTTCAAAATGGTATGCTCTCGCGTATACAGCGGGTAAATGAAAATTTCCCCCGGAGAGAAGCTAATTGCTTTCTCTAGCGAATAAATCCATGAATCGGCCGTTTGGCCTGGCAAACCATAAATCAGATCAATGTTCAGCAATGGAAAATCAAAAGCCTGCAGCATCGTAATAGCTTGTTCAGCAAGCTTAGGCTTCTGTGGGCGATAAATCGCCGAGGCCTCTTCATCGATAAAGCTTTGCACACCAATACTAACCCGGTCAGTTCGGCGGTCTTTTAAAATTTGCAGCCGCTCTTCACTTACTGTATCAGGAGAGGTTTCCACGGAAATAGAAGCCTGCGAGGTATCCAGCCCCATAATATCTTCAGCAATTGTGAACAGCCGATTTAGCTGAGTAGCTTCAAGCAGCGTAGGCGTGCCGCCGCCAATGGCGAAGCGGGAAAAAGGCTTTCCTGTAATAATAGGAGCCCACTGCAAAGCTTGGCGTTCAAGTGCATCTACATATTGCTCATGCACATGGGTACGGCGATCAGGCAGTGTAAACAAATTGCAGAATCCGCAGCGCACGCCGCAGAAAGGGATATGCATATATAAGAAATAATAATCAGCCGCTTCGTGCTTCCAGAGCTCATCAAGAGGCAACGCCGGCGTTATTGGTCGATAAGCAGTCTTATGCGGATAAGAATAAAGATAGGAGCGGTAAGGGGAGGCGAACCAGCGCTTGCCCCATTCCGGCAAATCTGCTGGTCTTGTTAGTGATGTTGGCATAGACATCCGGCATCTCTCCTCTTTCATTATAAAATAAATTCACGGTACGGGACGTTCCATACAACCTCATGTGCCAGTCGATGTCCGTCGTATCCGTCTTCGCCATAGGCGGTTCCATGATCGGAGAAGGCAAGGCAAAGGGTTTTGCCGCGGCTTCGCAGCGCATCGAACAAGATGCCAAGCTGGCTGTCTACGTATCTGAGTGCTGCACGCTGTGACTCAATGGAGTCTTTTCGTGATCCGCCAGGGAGAAAATAATGATTTGGCCCATGAATTGCTGAGATGTTTAGGAACAGAAACAATCTTTCATGGGGATCAGCCTTTTCCAGCAGCTTTAGAGCATGATTAACTTGATGTTCAGTAGAACGAGGGTTGGTAACCCCAAAAGTCATACGCCAGTAGCTTTCTTGGAAATATCCGGGTAGTACTTTTGCCAGCTTATTTTTCTTAGTGAAAAAAATGACGCCTCCAATACATATCGTTCGGTAGCCTGCTTCGGCAAGGCCGCTTACAAGATCAGGTGCGTCAAACTGCCACGTATGGGAATGTGTTTTTAAACCAGTATTTTTGGTATGGAATAATCGCACATGCGATGCTTTATCTGTATTGGCGGGTGTAGGGAGAAAGCCGCCAAAAAAGGCGTGATGTGCAGCATATGTGAAGCTGCCAGGCGTATGCCGTTTCTCCCATGGTCCATCTGCGCATAAGTTGCGGCAGTTGGATTCTTCGAGCTTGGCTACATCATAACGCAGCGTATCGAGCGTAATCATGACAATATCATGGGAGCCCACGATCTGGTTCATATCTATCATCCTGAGCATCCTCTCTACTTAAGCTTTTACTACTTTAAATTAGACATTTGCCATTCGTAAGTATTCATTCCCTTATGCTCGGCATGATAAAGTAAATCACCGAAGGGATTAACATCGCATATGTAGACCCGGCCCCGTTTTTTTTGTACAAGGACATCTATTCCCGCGACTGACGAACCAGTGAAAGCGGCAAGTGCAGATACTGCGGTAGCTTCAACCTGTTCTTTCAATTCAGTTGGCAGCGTGCCATCTGTTATTAAAAGCCTCTCATTGCGCAAATGCAAATTAGTAATTGGCGTGCGGCTTAGCCTTGCCATGGCATGGCAAGGGGAACCATTAACGACAAGCTGCCTAATATCATAGCTGCTGCCTTTGATACTGTCTTTTTCAATCCAACGCTCAATTTGAGCACCCTCACGACATACCCAGTCAATAATTAAGCGAATTGTTGAATGATCGGTGTAACGCCGCAATTTGCCAGAATTGTAGTAAAGCTGTTCGCCGTTATGCTGTTCTACACCAATCGTTGTAATTGCAATTTCTGAGCCGGTTGCAGGATGCCGCTGATAAGCGATAATGCCTGAGGCTGCAGAGCCATAAGCAAGCTTAATGAATAGGCGGTTCATACGGCTTGATTGAACAGCCGCCAGCAGCGATTCATAATCTTGAATAGAGCCAGCAGGAGCCGGCAAAGCAGGTGTAGGAACACCACTTTGTGAAAGCAGCTCCTGGCAGCGGCGCTTGTCGAACATAACGGCAACATCCGCCGGATCGTTGACCCAGCGGATAGGAGAATCACTTTGCTGTGCAGCTTCACGGAGCTCGGCCAGCAAGCGGCAGTAACCACGGTACCATTGCCCTGGAAAAAGGATTCTTCCATATTGTTCGGGAAGCCGCAACGATTCGGCAGCAGTAACGGATAAACCGCTGCTTAAATCTTTCCTGCTGCTTTCGAATTCTGCTCCCCAAGCAATTAAGTCACGCTCCACAAGTGGATTTTCCCCGGGAGCATCCAGCCGGATAATAATAGGCTTGCCCTCAAGGGGCTGTGAGATTGCTGCCATCTGCTGAAACAATTCACCTAAATGAATAGAACGTTTCAGCAAATCGGAATAAGGAAGAACGACAGCGGGGGAAAGCCCAAGCTTGTGTCTGGCAGCTTGTAGGCCAAGCGTACGTTTGTTGCCCGGGTTCCCAATTATCAAATAGGGCTGTGCTGAAGCGGAAGCGGCCATTATTCTGTAATGCAGGGATAGCGCCAATCATCCTCATCAGCATCTTGTTCATCGCTAAGATCAACAGAAAGACCGGTAGCTTTCCAGCGCTCAATCATTTTTTCGCTCATATAGTGGTAATTAAGATCTAAATGTTTAAGCTTCTTTATCCGCTCGCTCGTTATGAGAGCTTCTGCGCCTACGTCGGTTAGTGTACCGTAAGACAAATCAAGCGTGTCCAATTGGTCAACAATTGATGAGTCAGCGATCGCAATGGCTATCTCATCCTGAATCTCACTATTTTTCAAACCCAAATAGGTGAGCTTAGGAAATAGCTCTGGTTTTGCGACTGCCAAAACCTCTTGCAGCGATGCATCAAACCCATAATTATCTACACCGAGATAAAGCTCGAGTCTGCGAAGCTCGGGAAGCTGGGAGCCAGCAATTTCTTTAATTACACTTTTCGGCAATCCGCCGCAAATAATTTTCAGTTCCTGAAGTGCTGCATGCTGCAGGGGCTCAAAGCTTAAATTGGTGCTTCCTTTAACCGTCAGGGAACGAAGATTAGGATAGGCCTCAAGCAGTGGAGCAATGTTTGTCTGATTAATCCAGGATACTTCGCATTCCTCCGATTCCATATCTCCAAGAAACACGCTGCTCAGCCCTGTGAAAATATGTTTGTGTTTAATTAGTGATTCGATGGCATCTTCAGGGCCGTTCTCATAGGCTTGTCCCCAATCACCGATTGTAAGAACGGAAATATTAGCTGCGTTCGGTTTTTCAGTGAGCTGTTCAATAAGCTGGGAAATGCGAACACCATTTTCATATTCATCGTAATCAACGGATAAGCGAATCTCAATCATTCATAATCCCTCCAAAAGTTTCCATGTCAAGTTTAAAAATAACATGCTCTGCTCAGCAGCGTCAATCCAGCTGCTTTCCTGATAATCCAAATAATCAAATGCAGAAGGAAGACGCTGGAATTTCATTGACTAAGAACGTATGTTCCTGTAATATGGATTATAGAACCTTTGTTCCCATTTGGCAAGCCGTAAATATAAAAGGGCATTTAAACATACATGATGACGAAATATTAAAAGTTTATGCATCGAGTTTTATAACTGCGATAGGTGTAAATAGTCTATGTCACGTATTTTTGAGTGTAATTGGTCCTAGCTGTTTAGAGAAAATTTCATTATTTCCTCCTAACGGCATGAAGGGCGTCCTTTCCTTATTATGGTACTATTATGGTAGTCAGGGGACATTATAAGTATCCGGAGGTAGTCAGCCATGATTGTGTACATAACGGTAAAGAGCCTTGGTAAGAAGAAAAGCTATTTAGATCGTCTCGAGTGGACATTTGCAAATAAACCGGATACGTTGAAAGCGCTAATTACGGACCTGATTACTGTAAATGTTCAGAAATTCAATCAGAAGGAGACGGACGTTCCGCTTGTGCCATATTTGACGCAAAGTGATGTGGAGCTGCAAGCCGAGACGGGAAAAGTCGGTTTTGGCTCTATATATAATGAGCAAAGGGCGAGCCTAGATGAAGCGCTTTGCACCGCATTGCTGGCGTTTGAAGATGGACTATACAAGGTATTTATTAATGGCGATGAAATCGAACAAATGGATAGTCCTTTACATATACAGGATGGAGACGATCTCGCATTGATTCGATTTACAATGTTGGCAGGTAGAATGTGGTAGCCAAATTGATTCATATTTCATTTTAGATATACAGGAGGCTGTTACAATATGGAGTTGGAAGCGGGTAAGGAATATTTTAAAGAGATGCTGGATAAAGCGGGTACCTTATATAAGGATGAATCTTATCGCAAGCTTGCCGTTCTAGTAATTGAATCTGCTAAAAATAGATATATGGACAGCGACATGAAGAAAGAATTGAAGCAGCTGTTGATGCAAATAGCAGCAGATGGAAATAGCAGTTGGTTTGAGCCACTCGTTATTATTATGGACAAGCTGTTTGATGACCCTTATGCAGCCGTATTCCGTTATATTGTTAACTATTGCGTGGAGTATCCGCACAGCAATGGTTATTTGCGTCGTCCATTCCGCACGTCAAATTTAGAAATACATACAGAAAGAGTGATGGAGAAATGCATCTCCCTCTTTTATATGCAGGCGGCGAAATTCAATGTAAAAGATTATTTAACAAAAGTGGAGCATTCTTCTCTTTCGAATTACAACCACCTTATGCTTGCCGCAGCAGATATGATTGCCTATGAGATTGACAGAGGCAACGAAGAAACATTTGAAGATTTAAGAGAAATTATATATGGGGACAATAACACCGCACTGCTTTCCCGTTCTATGATTTCCGGTTTATTTTTGAGTCACAGTAAGCGGGCTTATCATATGATAGGCGAGCTTCTTGTTGCTGCCCGTCTGCAAGAAGGCCTCAGACAAAGTATTGTTGAGCAAATGGACTCGGGTACGATTGAGGCTATGATATTTATGCTGAAAATTGTCGAGGACAATAATTTAATTCGCTTTAGTTCAGTTGTTCGTGCGCTGGACGTGTGGACAGGCCTGAATTTGGAGGCTGCTAATGCGCGTGTAGCGAAGCAATGCCTAAGCTATGCCACCCAGTCTCTTAGTAATAAGGCACTATGTGAGCAGTGGCTGCAGAGCAGCAACGTAAATGAAGTATTTATGGCTTTGTGGGCGACAGCTGTTCATGAGGAAGATGATTTGAAAGACAAGATCGCGTATTTAATGGCAAGTCAAGAAACGTACCGTAAAGTGGTTGCCCAGTATGTTCTTGCACAGAGCACCAATACAGCGATGCGTTTTGCCATTGCTAGAAATTGGCTTGATGAGACAGATTTTGAACTGCAGTATTGGCTTCTTGATAATTATGCCTATGGATACAGCTATGAATGGCATATGGATCGAGATAATACGTTGACCTATACAAGTACGCCCTTGCTTGAAGAGAAATCGGAGCGACAAAGTCATTTCCTGAAATTTTCCACGATGCTGTCCGGGATGAATGAAAAGGAAATTATGAGAAACTCCTGTGTATTTGATTGGAGAAGTTATACGCTACGTGCCGATGATATAGTAAGTAAAATGCTTTATCTTATTGCTTACGATATGGACAATGAAATGATTGCTGAAATGATAGCCATTAAAGATACATTGAGCCCTAGCATGCGGGGCGAGCTGTTAAAGTATTTCCTTCCCGATCTGAAAAATAAAGCACAGCGAGGCTTTTTGTTTGCAAGCCTTTCAGATAAAAGTACAAGCAATCGTGAAATCGCGATTAGTAAAGCTGCCAAGCTTCAACTTAATGAGGAGGAGCTGTCCTCCATATCCGCGCTTCTAAAGCTTAAGAAGGGAGCGCTTCGCCAAGGTGCCATTGAGCTCCTTCTTAATCAGCCAGCGTCCAGTCTTAAGGCTGTAACAAAGGAACTGCTGCAAAGTAGGGTGGAGCTGCAGCGTTTGGCTGCGTTGGAATTGCTGACTGAGATGAAGGAAGATGAGCAGCACGCAAAGCTGTTTGCGGAGCTACAGGATCAGGTAGAAGTCCTTACTGAGCCAACGGACAAGGAACGGCTATTACTAGCGAAGCTGAAACAAGAGACCACCTATTCTTTAGCAAATGGTTTTGGCTTGTACAACCTTCCGGAGAAAGTGGATCGGCTTTTGCAAATAGAACCAATGCCGTTGTCAGCCTTGGAAGAAGTTAAGCAATATTTTACTTTGCCGGTGGACAAAATGCAGCGTTTTCTGGAAGGGTTATCTGAGCTTGTGCACGAGTATCGGGAGCATGAGTATGAAATTCAAGATTATTATGAGGCTAAACAGTCTGTACTACTCGGGACAAGGCTGTCCACCACTAGCTGGCGCTATGATCCCGAGGATCCAACACCCGTATTGGAACGATATCCCCTTGCTGAAATATGGAGAAGTTATTTGGATTCGAGCGGCTTTGGCCCGCTTGAGCTAATGCAGCTGGAGTTTTATCGTCAGGCCAATTTCCTGCATCGCTGCTGCACGGGAGAATTGAACAGCTGGGAAATGTACAGGTCCAACGTTAAGGCGATAGAGAACTGGGGCAAGGAACTGATTGAAGCCATTTATCCAATGAATAAGGTGGCGGAAATGCAAGCGATTTATAAGCAATTGAATTATGAGAATCAGGTCAATGAAATTATTGGCGCTTATATTTCAGATAGTGATAAGCTGGAGCGTTTTGACAAGGCGAATCATGCGCTGCGTATAATAATTAGCTGCTTTCCGTATGACAAAGAGGATGAAAATCAAGGCATTTTAAATGCATTGACGAGTTTCTGGCGAAGCTGGCAAAAGTCTGAATGGCATAGCGATAATGCATTCAAAACGTATTTTGAAGTTTATTATTGGTTATTTGCCCTTCAGGACTACAATGGCTATTTGCTTGGACTTAATGATTTTGCAAGGGCGTACAGCTTGGAAATACTGACCGAACATGAACTTATTCGATTATTAATGTCCAGACCAAGAAGCGATAACTATATTAGGGAAATGACTAGCCCGAAAAATCATGATTTAGACTCTTATCCAGCAATCGAAGTTATTAAAGATCGGATTATCGAGCGGATTTTGGAAATTGAACTTAACCGCGGTGATCTTCCAACAGACGTCACCAAGCTCGCAACAAGCATTTCGCATATTCAGGGGACTTCTTATTTCCTTCGTATTTTGACAGGGCTGGATAAAGAATCATTCGTCCGGGGCTACATTTATAGCTATGGCAAAGATACGACGAAGAAAGAATCGTTCAGCCAAATGCTTAAAGTATGCCACCCCGCTGCGGGGGAAAACGAGGAGACGTTGAAAGAGCTGCTTAAAGGAAGCAAAATAAGCGAGGTCAGGCTGCTTGAAGCAGCGATGTATGCACCGCAATGGGTTGAAATTATCGCAAAATATTTGGGCTGGGATGGTCTGCGAAGTGCAGCCTGGTATTTCCATGCTCATATTAATGAGACGTTCTCAGGGGAGAAAGAAACGATTGTAGCACATTATTCTCCAATTTTGCCGGAGGACTTCAACGATGGCGCCTTCGATGTGAACTGGTTCCATTCGGCCTATAAAGAACTGGGAGAGACACGGTTTGACCAACTCTATCAGTCTGCAAAATACATTTCGGCTGGTTCCAATCACAGACGCTCTCAATTATTTGCCGATGCGGTTCTGGGCAAGCTTAAGCTTGCAGATTTGAAAAAATCAGTAGCAGATAAGCGCAATAAAGATCATTTGCTGTGCTATAGCCTAGTTCCATTGGAGCAGGACAAGCAGCGTGATGTACTGGAGCGTTATGAATTTATTCAGCAATTTCTTAAAGAAAGCAAAACATTCGGAGCCCAGCGCCGGGCTACAGAGTCAAAAACAAGCTCTATTGCATTGGATAATTTAGCCCGAAATGCAGGGTACACAGATGTTGTTCGATTAACCTGGGATATGGAAGGGCGGAAAATCGACGAGCTTCTGCATTACTTTGATCCTGTTGCTTTAGACGAGGATGTGACGGTACAGCTTATTATTGATGAAGAAGGAAAAGCAGAAATCCGTTTGCTCCGCAAAGACAAGGAGCTTAAGTCGGTTCCAACCGCTTTTAAAAAGCATGAATACATGGAGACGTTAAAACAAATTAAATCGGAGCTTTCCGATCAATACAAGCGGGCTCGCAAGGAGCTTGAACGCTCCATGGAAACAGGAAGCCTCTTCACTAAGGAAGAGATTAACAAGCTCGCGAAAAATCCGGTTATTGCGCCTTTAATTAGAACATTGGTATTTGGTGCCAATGGGAAGCTCGGTTATTTTGAAAATGGGGCGTTGCTGGGAGCAGATGAGGGGTCATATGAGGTTGGCGAAGGCGAGGAGCTGTTTATTGCCCATCCTCTGCATTTGCTCAATAGCGGACAGTGGAGTTTGTACCAGAAGGATATGTTTGAAAGGCAGTTGAAGCAGCCGTTCAAACAAGTATTCCGGGAGCTATATATACCGAATGCTGATGAACTGGCTAGTGGTGCGATATCCCGCAGATATGACGGACACCAGGTACAGCCTCGTAAAACCGTTAGCTTGCTGAAAAGTCGTTTATGGACGGTAAGCTATGAGGAGGGGCTGCAGAAGGTTTATTACAAGGAAAATATCATTGCGAGCATTTATGCGCTTGCTGATTGGTTCTCGCCATCGGATGTCGAATGCCCGACGATCGAGACCGTCCGTTTCTTTGACCGCCATACGTATAAACCGATTGATATTGAAAATGTGCCGCCGCTCGTCTTCTCTGAAGTGATGCGTGATGTGGATTTGGTTGTCAGTGTGGCGCATGTAGGCGGAGTAGATCCTGAGGCCAGTCTGACAACGATTGAAATTCGCCAAGCTATTGTTCGTGAATCGTTACGCTTGCTAAAAATTGACAATGTAAGATTGGAAGGCAATCATGCTTTGATTGCAGGACAATTAGGTGAATACAGCGTTCATCTGGGCAGCGGTATCGTATATAAACAGGCTTCTGGTGCAGTTGCCATTATTCCGGTTCATTCTCAGCATCGCGGCAAGCTGTTTCTGCCGTTTATAGATGAAGATCCAAAGACAGCAGAGATTTTATCCAAAATTGTTCTGCTTGCACAAGATACAAAAATTAAAGATCCGCAAATTCTTGAGCAGATTAAACGGTGAAAAAAACAGTCATTTTATATAGGAAAAAGAGGAGCAGATTTTAAAATTCTGCTCCTCTTTTTTTTAAAAAAATGATTTTACTTATTAGGATTAAAAAATAGCAGCTTATTGTTTAGCGACAAGCAAAACGCGGCTGATCGATTGCTCGCTAAGCTTGGATGCCGTTTTGCCATTGCTGCTCAGTTGGAACAACTGCCCGTAGCCAGTATCCTTGGAGTCGTCATTGATGTAGTAAATGCCATCAACGTCTTCACTAAGCTGCATATAGTCCCAGTTCAATCCAGGTATTTTTTGAACCGACAAATCCGAGTTCAGCAAATAGCTGGCATTGTCACCAAAAAAGATTGTAGAAGCGATTTTGCCGCCTGACATAATGTTGTATACGGAATGAAGCTTGGAAATGTTAAGATTTTTTTTGCTGGTCACTTTATTGTTTTTTATCGTGGCAACATAACCTTTGTCCGCTGAATCAATAAAAGCTACTTTGTCAGTGCCTACATTTGCAATATCATAGACGCCTGTGCTGTGCAGGGAGAAGGTTTTACCGCTAGTGTTCAAGAGGTAGCCTTTACCGGTGTTATAGTTGAAATGCCCTTCGGAATCAAGGCGAATGCCTTTGTTGAAGAGGTAGTACGTATTTGTTGCCCAAATACCGGAATATGCAGCATTTGCATCAATTGGAGCATTTAAGTTAAGGGCTTTGGCTGCGCCGCCTTTTTTAGGAACACTATAAAGCACGATGCAGTCAAGCGAATACATTTGTTCTTCCGGCTTGGTATTGACAATAATATTGACGGAATTAGAAGTTGCTTGGATATGGTGGTCCTGCTCAATTGCACCCGCTGCAATGTATTGCACTTGCCCTGCGCCTGTAACCGCTTTGGAGGCTACCCATGTGGAACGACCATTACGCACGGTATTGTAATAGATTTTTCCATCAATGATTTTGAATTCTTCAAAGTCTGTATCAGCTTTATCAGCGATTTGTTTTGCTTCTGATACAGCAGCATTAGCAGAAACAGAATAGATTTTCCCAGCGCTTGTCATGTAGTAAAGCGTTCCATTCACAATGGAATAGTGCAGCACATCGTTATAAAATACTTCATCTTCGGTTGCTGTGCCGTCGATCGGCAGGCGCAGCAGCGTTGTTGATCCGCTGTAAGACAAATAATACAAATAGTTGCCACCGCGATTCAGTGCAGTACCGGGAACGTCAAAATCCTCCATTATGAGAGCGGCACCAGTGCCATCTGTTTTAATACGGAACAGGTCTTGGTCGGATGTGTAATAAACATAACCGCTGGCGTTTGCTGCTGCCTCGGCTGTCGGTGCTGTTACTGTGCCAAAGCTAGTAAACAGCAGGGTGAGAATAAAAAGCATGCAAACATTCTTTTTGGTAAAAAGGTGAAGCTTATTCATTACTTAATCTTCCTTTCTAGTACTGTGGAATAGTATTTGCTGTAAACAACTCTCTTTTAGTGAAAAAAAGGAAGCTGCTTGAATACTTATCGGCTTATAGGACGAAAAACATTATACTAATAATATAATTATTTATACAAATTTTATTGAATAAACATGGGAGAAGCTAGCGCGAGTTATTTTATTTGACGCTTGTTGTGGCAAGTTTAGTGAGAAACTGCAGGACAGCAGCACTTAATTGTTCAAGTCCTGGCTGTTCAATCGGAAAATGTCCGGCTCCTTCCAGCAACACCAGCTTTTTTGGACAAGCCAATCTATTATAGAAGCTTTCGCTAAAAGCATAAGGGGTCATGGGATCAGCTTCTGGGTGAACCAGCAGCACAGGACAAGAAGTAAAGTTTTCTGGCTGCACTTCCGGTGTCATGTTCAGAAAAGTTCTTAGCAATTTAAGAGGCACACGGGTTGCTGCTGCACGGGGATCCTCCATAATAAGCTGAGCTAATTCAGGATGGTTGGCTATTAGATTCATGCGCGATACTTTGGAAACAGGCAGCCGAAATGAATCTAGTAAAATTGGGAATGCATCCATTAGCCATTTGCCATATACCGCTACATATTTATTAGGGGCAAGCTGGAGGCGCATAGCAGCGTCACTAGTATCTACGAAGGTTGTAGCAATTAAGCCTTGCACATACGGACTGCGTGCAGCAACATGATAGGCGAGCATGCCGCCAATGCTGGCACCGAGCAGGACGATAGGTTTGCCATCACGTTTATACTCGCTTTCCACTAAATCAACTAAAAGCTGAATCCATTCTTCATAACGGATCGATTTGGAGGGAGGGCTTAATTGGCTAAGCCCATAGGGAGGAAGGTCCGGTGCAAGCATTTCATAGCCGTACTTTTGCAGCATTTTACCATAAGGGGCGAATAAACGGCCATTGCCTCCAGCGCCATGCACGAGTACAATTTTGAGCGGACTTTCGGGTGCGGGCAAACGATCTAAGTGAATCTCACCATTATTCCATTGCCACCATTCTTCAGTAGGCAGGTTGTTTTCCTTTAGCTGTATTTCTGCAGGGAAAAATCGTTGATAGCTCTCCCAGTAGCTGCTGTTATTATTATAATTCCTTTGATTGTTCATCCTTGATCGCTCCTATTCTGCTATCTATTATGAATGGTTGAATTCATAAATAGCAATGCAGGATTATAGGACGAAACGGCTAATTTTCGTAATCCGATCCCCTTTTTCTAGAGGATCTACTGCAGTACCTCTTTCTTCTTAGCTCTACCCGGAGCTTTAACCGGGGCCTTAACGGGTAACGGAGCGCCACCACGGCACTTCCATTTTATTTCAGAGGCGACGACAGCAAGCAGCACAAGCGCTGCTCCGACATAGCCCTGCGGCGGCAAAATTTCATGGGCAAACCTAAAGCCTACGGCTGCCGCAAACACAGGCTCCAGGGCAAAAATAAGCCCCGTTCGTGTTGGTGTCGTGTATTTTTGGGCAATGGGCTGAATAATGAAGCCAAAGGCGCTGCATAAAAGGCTTAGCGCAAGCACAGCGCCCCAGCTGGCGGGAGTTTGCGGCAAAGTCGGGGTCTCGAACAACAGCATGCCAATTAAGCCAAAACTACCCGCAAAGCCTAGCTGTAAAATGCCCAGATTCAGCGTATTTGAAGCTCTCGCCGCCGAGTTCGTTAATATAATATAAAGGGCATAAAAAGCAGCTGACAGCATGCAAAGAATATCGCCGCCTCCAATGCTGAATGGCAGTTTTAGCGTCAGCAGCGCGATGCCGGTAAGGGCAAGCACAACACTGAGCCGCACGGATGGAGCAAGCTTCTGCTTGAACATTAGAACCGACAGCAGCGGAACGAAGATGACGGTCATGCTTACGAGGAAGCCAGCATTAGACGTCGTAGTCGTCTTAAGTCCGATCATGATGCAGGCAAAAACAGCGAATAGCAGGAAGCCGAGCACGGCACTATATTTGATCGTGCGCCAATCTGTCTTGCGCAGCGATTTCCAGAAGAGAAGAGACGTCAGCAGGAAGGCGAGTCCGAAGCGCAGAGCAATTAAATTAAATGCAGCAATGGATTCAAGCCCTATTTTCATAAATAAATAAGAACAGCCCCAAAATACGGTTGCGAGCACGATGAGTAATTCGGCGTTTCTAGGTTTCATGAGATATATCTTCTCCGACTTTAATTGAGTAGGCTTAAGGGCCGAAAACTAGTATACTGGGGTTTGACATATAAGTATAACGGGGAATTCTTGTTTTAAACATGAGAAATGCTCATGTAAATAGAGGAGACACAGGATGAGCATTAATAAATATGAAATATTCGTACAGGTTGCGCGGCTTGGCAGTTTAACGAAGGCGGCGGAAACGCTCGGCTTTACCCAATCGGGCATTAGCCACGCGATCAACAGCTTGGAGAGTGAAATTGGCTTTAGGCTGCTGCAGCGCAGCCGCGCGGGCATTCAATTAACAGCGGAAGGCGAGCGGCTGCTGCAACCTATGCGCGAGGTGCTGCAAGCAAATGTCCGATTACAAGAAGAGATCGCTGCAATCAGGGGGCTGGAGGCTGGTACGATTCGTATCGGCACGTTCACAAGCGTATCCGTCCACTGGCTGCCGCGGATGATGAAAGCTTTCCTGAACGATTATCCGCAAATTGAATTTAAGCTGATGGAGGGAGATTATCAGGAGGTTGAGGAATGGCTGGAGGAGGGGCAAATCGACTGCGGTTTCTTCTCCTTGCCCACGAGCGACAAGCTGGAGGTGTTTCCGTTAAAAGAGGATCGGATGCTGTGCATTTTGCCCCAGGATCATCCACTTTGCGGAGCCGCTTTTTTCCCGCTTGCGCGGCTTGCGGAGGAACCCTTCATTATTCCTAAAGCGGGCTCGGATCATGACGTTCGGCGTGTGCTTAAGAAGGCGGCGATTACGCCAAACGTCAGATTTGAGGCGGGTGATGATGCGGCTATTATTGCCATGGTTGAACAGGGACTGGGCATTAGCGTATTGCCCGAGCTCGTAATTGAAGGGCGCAAGCATCATGTCCACGTCATGGAGCTGGAAGAACCAAGCTTTCGGTCGCTTGGCATCGCCGTCCATTCTATGAAGTTCTGCTCGCCTGCTACGAGGCGATTCCTTGCCCATGTACAATCATGGCTGGAAAAGCAGCAGCTATCGCAGGTCAATAGTACATAACTAAAGTATGGAATCTATTATAGCTATGAAGTCTATCAAAAATGCAATTACAGGGTAAGATATTGGATAGGAGCAAGATTGATAAGATTGGCACAAAGTGGAATACTGGTACATAAGGAGCGTGAATCAGATGGCAAAAAACCATGAGCAGACGGCGAATAAAAAGGTTGTTTTGAGCAGCATCAGTCCAAAGGATAAAGGTTCCTTTAGCCATAAGGAAGAGGTGGAGGAGGAAGCACTAAAGCTCAAGGAGGAATTGGAGCAGCTTCAGGAGAAGCTCGCAGCTGCCAAGGAGCAGGCGGTGCTGTTCGTCATTCAAGGGATGGATTGCAGCGGGAAGGATGGCGTAACGAAGCATGTGTTTGCCGGGCTGAATCCGCAGGGCGTGTCCGCTCACAGCTTCAAGGCGCCGACGGATGTGGAGAAGCGGCATGATTTTATTTGGCGAGCGCACAATAACGCACCCGAGCTGGGGCAAATCGCGATTTTTAACCGTTCCTATTATGAGGATGTTCTGATTACAAGGGTGCATGGTGCAGTGTCTGATCAGGAGGCAAAGCGGCGCTTTAAGCATATTAACCATTTTGAGTCGCTGCTTGCGGATAGCGGGGTTAAGGTTGTCAAAATCTTTTTGCACATTTCCAAGGAGTTTCAGCTGGAGAAGCTGAAAAGCCGAATCGAGGATTCTTCGAAAAATTGGAAATTTGACCCGTCGGACCTCCAGGAGCGGAAATACTGGGAGCAATATCAAGGCTATTACGAGCAGCTGTTTGAAAAATGCAGCAAGCATGCACCTTGGCATATCGTGCCTTCCGACCATCGCTGGTACCGCAATTATGCCGTGCTGCGCATTGCTGTGGACGCCTTGAGAAGCATGGAGCTCCAGGACCCGCCAGCGAATCCGGAGCTGAAAGCTTTTTTGAAGGAAATCAAGGAGCAGGAGCGACCATAACGAATGCGTTCCTAATGAATTACGAAACGAAAATAACCGGTCATGCATCGCAAATCACATCGCGGTACATGGCCGGTTATTTTTTAGTAAGCCGAATCAATCCCTAGCTAAAGAAAAAATCCAAATATTGCTGTCCGTGCTCGCGTCCTATAATCCCCGGGGCAAGCTCCATTGCACGTTCAATAAACTCGCTCTTTACTTCGGAATCCTCGTCTGTAGCATCGAGCTCGAATTCCTCTTCCTCGATCTTCATCAAAGCAGTGGTCATGGCGAAAAAGTCGGCCAGCGAGGCAGCGATTTGCGAATGCCGCTTCTGAATGCTGCCATATACCGGCCCTTGCGGATCGGTCGAATCAACGATAAGCGCATCTCCATTGTAATCGGCGAAGACGATCCAGCCATCCGGCCATTTCGGATCAGGAGCGAGCCCTGAAGCCGTCATTATCCAGCGCCAGCCCTGCTGCGCCCGTTCCAGCTCCGGCAAACGGAAAAATTGCACGGCCAGAACACCGCCAATCATCGGATGCTCCTTTAACTCTATACAGCTATAAAAGGTGTGCAGCGCTTCTCCAAGTGGGAGCGGCTCCTGAACAGGCAGCGGCTCATGATAATAAACCTCGCCAAGGTCAATGTCATGCCTCCCAAATACAGAAGCGAATTGTTGTAATTGTGTCATTAATGTACGGTTTACGCTCATGTAGCGTTCCTCCTCGTCGTCCATTTTTCCAAAATATCAATTAAATCCAGCCTTAATAAATCCACGCGGTAGTTTAGTTTTTTCTTGCGCAGCTTCTCTTCAAGCAGGTCCACAATAATGAGCATATCCGCTTTAAACAACTGCTGCTGCTCATGTATTGGCAACTCGCCTTCCGCTCTCGTAAAATGCCTCGTCACTTCCAGTGTGAGCTCGCCCTTGCGTGAAGCCAGCCTGCTTCCCTCCGTGGCAAAAATAGTAATCAGAGGCATCTGGCTATCTCTTATTATGCCATACAATACCGTGAATTTCCTGTATAGCGAATGAACGTAAAAACCTTCGATAGCCGCAGCAGCTTCAGCGGAATCGAAGGTTTCTCTAACTCTAGCATAATAGCGTTGTTTCATTCTGGTCTCTCACAGTATGTGGAAATCAGGTTGTAGCCTTCTGGAGCAGCTCGACCTCCAGCTCGTAGTTGCGCTTCTCAATCGGCTCGTTGTTGATCTGGCGAATTAAATAGTCCATAGCTGTCCGGCCAATCGTATAAATTTGCTGGGAAACGGTGGATAGTTCTGGGTAGACCATATCCATCCGGATGCCGTCAAAGCCAATCAGCTTGATCTGGGACGGGATGGATACGCCAAGCTCATGCAGCGCCTTGAGCGCCCCTGCTGCCATAAGGTCATTGCCGGCAAACACGCCGTCCACGTCGGGATGCTGGCGAAAAATATGCTTCATGGCCTCGTAGCCGCCAGCGACGCTGAAATGACCGGACGCGGTTAGGCTAGGCGTAAACCATGGCAGATGAGAACACATTTCCTCATAAGCGAGCGTCCGCTCACGGGCGGAATGCACATGAGATGGCCCGCATATATGGGCGATTTTGCCGCAGCCCGCGTATAGCAAATGCTGCACGGCGAGTTGGCCGCCGTAGCGGTTAGCTGCTGTAATCGTAACGATCGGATGGTCTGGAAAGCTATTATCAATGACGACGATCGGAATCGAGCGTTTCTGCAGGGAAATAATTTGCTCGGGTGAAATCGTATAAGAAGAAAGGATAATGCCATCGATTTGTTTATTGATAAGCGCTTCGATATACATTTTTTCCTTGTCGGGGTTATTGTCTGTATTGCAAAGGACAAGCGTATTGCCTTGTGAAGCGGCTGCATCCTCAGCAGCACGAGCAATTTCTGGGAAAAAGGGGTTTAGGATGTCGGGTACCATTAACGCGACGGCAGCTGTTTTTTTGCCTGCGAGGCTTCTGGCGATTGAATTAGGTTTGTAGTTAAGCTTCGCAACGGCTGCCTGAATAGCGGCTTCTGCTTCCTTGCTCACGTAACCGCTCTGATTGAACAGGCGTGAGACTGTAGCAACCGACACGCCAGCCAGCTTGCTGACATCTCTGATCGTGGTCATTTCTGGCAAATTCCTTTCAATGGTCTGGCCTTTTGAATAAGCGAGCTAGCGGGCGAGCAAAACAAGTGTGCTCACGTTTGGGAAAACGTTAGCACACTTGTTTTGGTCCGTCAAGAGAACAGGGGCCAGCTCTTATTTTGCAGCTGCGGAATCCTTCGTTATAAGTTCAAGATCAACGGGAATTGATTTTTCAACCGTTTCTCCCTTAACGATTTTAACGGCCGTTTGTACAGCTAAAATGCCCATCGCATCCGGTTTTTGAGCAACGGTTGCGCTCATGGTGCCTGCGAATACTTCCTTCACCGCATCATCCGTTGCATCAAAGCCTACGACGATAATATTTTTCAAACCAGCTGCTTCAGTATTTTTGGATGAAGTGCTGCGTTATGGGTCGTCATCTCTACGGCGATAACAGCCTTCTCTACCTCCATATCTGCAAGCACGGCCCCGAGTGTAACCATAAAAGAAGGGAGGCCGGGCATAAGCGCCAGATCAATGCGCTTTACCGAATCGGGTATCGGCAGGCCGCAATCGGCAATAACGATGCAGTCTGTATGCCCAAGTCGACCAAGTACGGATGTAATTTCGCTGTTTAGTATGCCTATTTTTTTCATGGAAATATCCTTTCAAATCAATTCAATTTCGGTAAGGGCATCAGCTTGATTGCTTAATGAATGCCTCGACAGCATGTCGAAGCGGCATACCGCTTTGTGCGCCAAGCTTTGTGACAGACAATGCGCTTGCAGCAACGGCAAACTGGGCAGCTTCCTGAAGAGAGGCCCCTTCGCTTAGCTTTACAGCTAAAGCGCCATTAAACGTATCGCCTGCACCTGTCGTATCTACAACTTCGACCTTATAACCAGGAATATGGCCCAATTCGCCATTTGCTCCTTTGTAATAAGCACCGCTGCTTCCCGCTGTCATTACGATTGGATTCGGATATTGCTCCAGCAGGGATTCTGGCGTGTTCTTGCGCCCCAGCCCCGTTACAATAGCCAGCTCGGATTCATTCGGCGTAATAAGATGAAGCTGGGCTAGCAGCTGCTCGGGCAGTCTTACCGCAGGGGCAGGATTCAAAATGACTGGAATACCAAGGGAATGGGCAAGCTTAATGGATGCCTCAACGGTTTCAAGCGGTATTTCATGCTGAAGCATCACCATATCGGACGCGGCGATGACTTCTTTCAGTGCAAGTATATCCTCCGGCAGCAAGCAGTGGTTTGCACCTGGAATGACGATGATGCGATTGTCGCCTTCCGTGACGGTTATCGCAGCGATACCGGTTGCCTTATAGGGAACCGTTTTCACATATGTCATATCAATGTTCTCCGCACCAAGTGCATCCCTCAACTGCTGCGCCATTGCATCCTCGCCGACACAGCCAATCATCGTAACCGCTGCTCCAAGCCTTGCACAGGCTACAGCCTGGTTCGCGCCTTTTCCGCCTGTAAAGCTTGAGAAAGCGTTGCCAATTAAAGTCTCGCCTTGCTGAGGCATAACATCCGTTTCTGTTACCATATCGATATTTAAACTGCCAATGACGGTAATTTTCGCTTGAGCCATAGGAACACCTCTTGTTTATGAATGTGTGATGTAATCGGTTACACATTGATATTTCTCATTTTAAGTCGCTAGATGCCGATTGTCAATAGGCAGGCGCAAGAAGAAGGGATTATACTAGTTCTATTGGCATGGCTGGTGTAAATAATCAGTCGACAGGCTGATATTATCGGGTTATAGCCGTATGATACAATTGTAAAATCATGTTTTTTGAGTTCCGGGGCATAATGGCCTTGGCTGGGAGGTGCTTTTATGGGGAAAGCAGAACTTACATATAAGCTGATCACGGATCATGCGGAATATAATAAAGAAGCGATTGAAGCATCGCTTATCACGGATGTCATATATGGATTTGAACCGGATTATGAGGATTTTATCGTGCTTGAGCCGAGCTTGCCGCTGGAAAACAGCATCTATTTGCAGGCCGCAACCGAAGGGAAAGGCATGAGCGGCTTCGTTGTGGAAATCCGGTTCGTGTATGCCGATGATTCGTTTAAACACTATGATTACAAGACGACGGATAAAGGCGAGATTGTTCGAATGTTTCTTGAATATTGGGGAGCACAGAAGCTGCCTGACCACTCGCAATGGAATGATATTACAAGCACGTTCGAGTAATCGTTACATAAGCTTAAGCGGAGGAGTAACATGCAGTACAAGCGTTTTATACTTTTTTCAATAGTCATAGTGGCATTGCTTATTTTACTCGTTAATACTAGCTTGTTTCAGGAAAATGCGGCCAAGGCAGCTTCCCATTACTATGTTCGTTCTCATTATGCAAGCAGTGAGTTTACTTTTCTGAAAATTGTTTATGATACTGACCACGGTAATTACACGGTTACATATAAGGACAATACGGAGCAGCAGTTTAGCTTTACGATGGCTCCACGCTATTTTCCTGTATTTGTGCGTTATGATCCGCTGGAGAGTCGCCTCTAAATAACAAAAGTTCCGACCCCTTTCAGTGGAGGTTCGGAACTTTTTTATTTAGTCATTTTTAATGAGCAGGCTCATATAGCCTAGCGTATGATAGCCTTGCTTTTTAAAATCATCGAGGATGTTTTTAAGAAACAGCGCGGTATGTTCATAGTTTTTAGAATAAGCTTGAATGAGCTTTACGGTCAGCTCCTCGGTTAATTGCTGATGGTGCGCAGCTATGCCGATAAGATGCAGCTTGATCATGGCAAATTCGGCCACGAGCATTTGATAGCTGTCAAAAACGGGGATGTTCACATGCATTTCCGCAAGCATCCGGCTATATAAATGATTCAAAATGAAATTCTCTAAAACGTGCGCATGCTGATCCATAAATGGCTTGTAATAATGCTCGTAAGAGTGAATATAGGTGCCTGCGATTGCTTCCAAAGAACTTCCATTTCGCGTCATTCCTTGTTTATAATCATGGATACATTCCCGGTAGCGGGCATTCCATATCGTATCATCCAAAATATCCATCAAATAATTATTCAAATATTGCAGTTGAAAAATAGGATCTAACGGATACACATTATAACTGCGCAGCTCATCGTTGTGGGAAACCTCTTCCTGAAACTGAACGCATAAATGAGGCAGCTCCTTATATTTTTTCTCATCCATCAGCAAGTTGACATTATCGCAAAACACACCAAGCAGAATAAGGCGATGGGGCACGCTGAATTCCCGATATTTCATAATCTCCATCATCTTGCGTATTTCAGGAAAGTAGAACTCCGGGCGATTCGGATCGAGAGCAGCGGCTGCTTTATGTTTATAGGTAACGGAGCCGATGTGAGCTAAATCGACCTCTACTAATTCCATCGCTTGCTCATCAAGCAATACTAATCGGGCCACCTCTGGGCAAGAAAGCTGGGCCGTCATTTCCAAGGCATTGCCTGTCTGATTAATGACACGGGGGTAGGTTCGGCATGTTTGGGACAGGTATGATTCGCCGAGTTCTAATTGAATCGAGCACATTCCTTGATCAAGCATGGCACAATCGCCTGTATTCGGGTTCAACTGCATTTCAGCATAATCTTGAACGCTGCTCTGCGGTTTAATGGATAAGTTTTGCTTCAATTTGCGTCTTAAGCTAGTATTGGTTACCGATTGGTATTTTATTTCGTATAGGTATGTTTATCAATACTGATCCCCCACCAAGCGCAGCAAGTATCTTCACAGGCAGAACCAATGCAAGTAAACTGCTTCATGTATTCTGGGACTTTATGTTGTGGAGATGTCATGCGAACTCTGTAACCTCACTTTCTTATTTGTTTTAAACATTATATATTTCAAAAATAGTGTATTAAGAAGAATAAATTCATGTCAAGCTGTATTTGAGTGAAAAGTTACAACGCAAAAATCCCGAACACTCCATATACAAGGTGATGCTTGGGATTTTTGTATAGCTTGCTGGCTAGACTATTTAGTTAGAAGAACCAAGCTCCGACACAACAACATCCATTTTCATGCTGTTCGCTAGAGTGCCGAAGTTGATCCAATGTCTTGCATTTACGAAAACGACATGGCCCTCTATAACGGCCGTTACCGATTTCCACACGGCAGATTGCTCAATCGTATTGAAGCTTCTGCATTTATATTTTTCAACAGCTTAGCGCTAGCGTTCACTTTTCAGCCTGTTATTCATTTAATGAGAATTGCAATCAGTTGTAGTTTGTACGAAATTTATAGTCTTTACAACCTCTTTTCCCGTTTTACAACCGCGTAGCTTGTCCCGTTAGATTTAAATTATAGCTGGACATATATTATTTGTTTGGTAAGCTTGTTATAAGGCCTCTGACGCAGAGGCCTTATATTATTTTAGGAGGAGAACAGCATGGAAAAAGCGGTTTATTGTTTATGCAAAATCAGTAATGTACGCATAGGGAGTGAGGTCTACTATGAACCATAGTATCGGTTTGTCCTATGCCCAAGAACAGCTTGTGTCGCAGCTTGCCGTGTTAGGTGTCGAGAGGAAACGCTTCCTCGACGCCTATTTTGTTATGCCGGGGAAAGAGCGTATGGAGATGGAACAATTTCTATTCTTGTATACGGAGGCCGTGCAAGAGCTTCTCTCGGAAACGGACATGCTAATGGAAGAAAAGCTTCAATCCATGGTGCTTATTGGCAGCCATATTACGATTGAATATCCTGAATATGAAGCGTTGGATTCCTTTACCATCGTGCTGCCTGAGCAGGCCAATCCAGACGAAAACCTCATTTCCTTTCTGTCGCCTGTTGGCAGGCAATTGCTTTTGGCACGTCTAGGCGAGTCGATCACTGTAGCGACACCATCGGGCCCCATGCGTGTCATTCTCGCTTCAATTAAGTTCACTGCTAACCTATTATCCAGGGAAGGAGGGGACGTAAGTGGATCTTAGAGAATCGGAATTGCCCGGTATTGGCCGAAAATACAGCCTGCGAACCCGCAGCGGGGAGCAGCTGGTTATCGTCGTTCATAATGATGAACGACGGGATATTTTTCATATGGACACAGATGAGCCTGATGAGATGCGGTCAATGGTCACACTTGATGACGAGGAAGCCAGAGTCGTATCGGCTATTATTGCGGGCATCACCTATAAGCCTAAATTTCTGGAGAATCAGGAAATAGCGTTAGATAGCTTGGTTATCGAATGGATTCGGCTGGAGCCTTTATCTAAATGCGTTGGCAAGCAGATTGGGGAGCTGGATATCCGCAAAACGACGGGTGCGACCATTTTGGCCGTAGTAGAGAAGGATAAGACGAAGCATATTAATCCTGGAGCGGAATACGTGTTTACGCCAAGCGTAACATTAGTCGTGGCAGGTGAACGCATTCAACTGAACCAATTAAAAAAACTTTTGCTGAATGGGGCACTTTAGCCCATGGAGACGCTCATATTTGAAGTCGGGATGGCACTGGCGCTCATTACGCTGACAGGCTTGCTCTCAGCGAAGCTTCGCTTCTCGGTTATTCCTTTTTATATTTTGATCGGAATGGCTGTAGGACCGCATGCACCGCATTTTTGGATTATTGATTTGCGGTTTATTGAGAGCTCCTCCTTTATCGAATTTATGGGACGTTTAGGCATTTTATTTTTGCTATTTTATTTAGGGCTGGAGTTTTCGGTAGCGCGGCTGTTGAAATCAGGTAAAGCGATAATCGTAGGCGGCTCCTTCTATGTCGCACTGAATTTTCTATCAGGGCTGCTGCTTGGCTGGATTACGGACTTGCCCATCAAAGAAACGCTAGTCGTTTGCGGCATTATGACCAGTTCCTCCACTGCTATTGTGGCCAAGGTGCTGGTCGACTTAAAGAGAACCGCGAATCCGGAAACAGAAATCATTATGGGTATGATCATGTTTGACGATTTGTTTATTGCGGTACACATATCGATTTTGACGGGGCTCATATTGAGCGGCGCATCTTCTTTTTGGAGCGTGTTGCTAATCTCTTTGACTGCACTTGTCTTTATCGTTGTATTTTTATATGTAGGCAGGAAAATTATTAAATATATTGATTTTGCGCTTAATATTAAATCGTCAGAGCTGTTTCTGCTGATGATTATGACACTGCTGTTTCTTGTAGCAGGCTTCTCGGAAACGCTTCATGTAGCAGAAGCGATTGGAGCATTGATGATCGGGCTTGTACTTGGTGAATCCAGGCATGTGAAGCGGATCGAGCAGCAGGTGTTACCCTTCCGCGATTTTTTCGGGGCGCTGTTTTTCTTTAGCTTTGGATTAACGATCGAACCAGCATCCTTGGGCGGTGCGGTCGGGATGACGCTGATCGCGGTACTGTTGACGCTGGTTGGCAATTTGGGAGCAGGCATGCTGGCGGGCCGTATTTCAGGCATTTCACCAAAGGCATCGCTTAATGTAGGCTTTACGCTCGTTTCCCGAGGCGAGTTCTCCATCATTATGGCGAACATCGGCAAAGCGGGCGGTTTAATGGCCTCCATTCAATCCTTTGCGGTGCTGTATGTCTTAATTCTTGCTGTGCTCGGCCCTTTGCTTACGAAGGAGTCCAAGTGGATCTATCAAAGCTATGAGCAGATGAGGAAGAGACTGAGGCGCTCAAGAGGATAACGGACGGTGTTCGAAAAAAGAACAGGAGCCACTCAGTAAGCAGTATGACTGCTAAAGGAGTGACTCCTGTTTATTTTCCAGCCGCGAAACGGTAGCTTTGCCGCGAGAGAATGGCGACAGCCGCTTACGCTTAGCTGACGGATTTTTTCTGCAATAACCGCTGCAGCTCTTCCTCTACTCTTGCGCTTTGCTGCTCATTTTGCTGGGTATTTCCTGCCGTGTCACGACCCACACCGTAGGGGGATTTAGACAACTCCTGCTGTGCTTCCCGTTCCATCAGCTTCTGCTCAATACGGTCAAAACCTCGGGAAGCGAAGCTTCCGTGCAAGTAATCCGCTGATGAATAGCCAGTGGCTCCGTCTGTTTTTTTCATGCGCAGCACGAGCTCTTTGCGTTTTTCATGCAGCCGAATTTTCTCTTCCTTGAGCGATTCCAGACGCAGACCGAGCTCAAACGCGCTCTGCTTGGCTAGCTGAGCCAGTTTTGAGGTTTCTTCGCGTTGATCGGCATAAGCCAGTTTTGCTTCAAGTGCAGCACGTGCTTCTTCCTCGCGTTCACCTGCGACCGCTTGCTCTGCTTTGCTTTCATAGTAGTCGGCTTGTTGCTGCAGCTCCGAAAGCTTTGCCAGAAAAGCACGCTCTTGCGCCTGCTGATGCAAGCTCTCTCGTTCAGTGTTTGCAATGTCCTCGTCCAGATCCCGTAAATACTGGTTAAGCATCGTCACCGGGTTTTCCATTTTATCTAACATTTCATTGGCCGCTGCCTTCGTCATACTAAATACACGTTGTAAAATTCCCATTCTATCATCTCTCCTCAAAATTAATTTTTAGTAGTTATCAGAAAATCTGAAATCGCCATGTGGAGCCTTTGGAACCACCAACGTCGCAATGAAGTAGGCAAGGATGACTGCACCGCAGCTGAAAAGTGATGCAATAACAACAAGCAATCTTATTATAGTAGGATCAATGCCGAGCCAGTGGCCAATTCCTCCACAGAGACCAGTTAGCTTGCTGTCCGTCGTTGATCGAAATAATTTTTTCATAACGTTCATCCTTTCCCGTGTTCGTCTATGTCCTTATTGTAATGCGCTCCGCGAGGTTGCGTAACGGACCGCAGTCCGTTCAGCATACTAGCCTTTAGGCGGGCATCAACGCGACAAATGTCGGGGGAAGGCAGGCTGTCAGAGAAAGCGGTACCTGATCTAAGTTAATCTTCGCACGCTCTCGCGTTTTACAAGCTCCGTGTTCATAACAATATGGTGGCTCACATTGCGTCCTTCCAGCAAATCGACAAGCAATTGGGCGGCTTGATAGCCAAGCTCATATTTATGCTGATTTACCGTCGTAATAGCGGGAGAATGGTAAGCGGTAATATCAATATTGTCGAAGCCGACAATGGAGATATCACCTGGCACACTACGGCCAAGCCCTCTAACAGCTTGAATGGCTCCAAGCGCCATGAGATCGCTGGCACAGAATATAGCCGTTATTTCAGGATGAAGGGACAGCAAGCGATAAGCGGCTTCCTTGCCGCCAATATCAGAGAAGGAGCCATCAAGCACATAAGCGTCGTTATAGGTGATATGACAGTTCTCCAGCGCTTCTTTATAGCCTTGTAAGCGATGAATGCTGACATCTGCTTGATTGTGTCCGTTAATCATGCCAATATGGCGGTGGCCGTTATCAAGCAAGTGGCTGACTGCCGTGTAAGCGCCATGTACATTATCGGCGGTGATGTAGCCCACGTTAGGTCCTTGTAGTGGAATATCAATCAGAATGCATGGAATATCCGATGACACTATTTCTTTGAGGTAAGGATCATCCAGCCGAATGCCCATTATGATGACGCCGTCGACTCCACGTTCTTGGCAGAGCGTCTTATACGATTTCATTTTCTGCTTCTGCGGCGTTGTGCTGAACAAGACGAGATCATAGTCGAGTTCTCCAGCGCGGTCATTCATTCCGCATAAAACCTCAAATGCGATATTGTCTTTGGAACTGGCCCTTGTTACGTTAGAGAGGAGCAGACCGAACGTTTTCGTTTTTTTGGATACGAGCGAGCGTGCCGCCATATTTGGACTGTAGCCCAGTTGTTCGGCAATCGCTTTTATTTTTTTGCGCGTCGTTTCATTTACGTCGTCATAGCCGTTCAAGGCTCGTGATACTGTCGTGACAGAAACGCCTGCGGCTTTGGCAATATCTTTAATGGTTACCATCTGCGTCAATAGACTCCTTCCAAGCATATAAATAAATAATAGGAGAAGTGGGCATCCATATTATTTTATAATAGGGGTTGTAAATGCTTACATCGTGCTCTATAATGCAATTATAAACGATCCGAAACGTTTTGGGAATGATGGAACTATCGAAATAATAAGCTAGTTATTTTTTTTGTTTTGTTTCCGAAGCGTTTCGGATTGGGAATTTAGCTTGTTCTACATCAAGAGAAATGAGGGTTACTATTGGATTATCGTGTTATAAAGGAGAACCAATTATTTTTGATTACCGATAAGAATGGAGACATTTCTCCAGAGAGCGGAAATGGCTTATATACTTCAGATACGCGGTTTTTAAGCCGTTTCGAGATCGATATTAATGGGCAAAAGCCCGTGCTGCTATCGTCCTCCGCAGATGAGAACTATATTGCAGAGATTCGTCTGACGAACCCTCATATGGAGAAGGATGGGCAGCTAATATTATGGCGTGAATCGGTCGAAATTATAAGAAAACGCTTTATTTACGAAGGTTCGCTATACGAAACGTTTCGGATAACGAGTTATTTTCCTAAGCCGATTAGGTTTGATTTTTCCGTATGGCTAGATGCTGATTTTACGGACATGTTTATCGTTCGCGGGTTCCAATATGGCGATATTGGCAGCAAGATTGGCGATGTTACTTATCCCGGCAAGCGAATTATCTCTTACAAGGGCGCAGATCATGTGACAAGGGAGACGAGAATTAATTGGCATGGTTCAGCTAGCACAGTGGATGAGGCTGGAAAAATTCATTTTGATGTGGAACTGTCGCATGGCATGTCTACGGAAATCACTTTTACGGTCATGCCGGTTATCGATGGCCAGGCTCCGAAGCGCTATGAAGCTGAAGAAGCGATACAGAAGCTGCGCGACTCTTATGAGGAGTGGGATGGCAGCTGCACTTCCATTAGCAGTGATCTTCCAGCATTTAATCGGCTGTTCGATCGCAGCGTTCAGGATTTGCGAGTTTTAATGACGGATGTCGGCCATGGTCCGTTCCCAGTTGCGGGTCTTCCTTTATTCGCGGTGCCGTTTGGACGTGATAGTCTAATTGCCGCTCTCCAGATGCTGTCACTTAATCCGTCGATCGCTAGGGGAACGCTGCTTACGATGGCCTTCTATCAAGGAACGAAGGAAGATGAATGGCGGGATGAGCAGCCGGGGAAAATTATGCATGAAATCAGGTATGGCGAGCTTGCAGGGACGAATCAGGTACCTTTCACGCCTTATTATGGCACGATTGATGCAACTCCACTCTTTCTGCTGCTGGCAGCAGAATATTTTCATTGGACGGCTGATACAAAGCTGATTAAACAGCTGCTTCCTAATATCGATGCGGCGCTGCAGTGGATCGACCGTTACGGTGACGCGGATGGAGACGGTTTTGTCGAGTACGTACAGAAATCGGCGAAAGGAATCGCTAACCAGGGCTGGAAGGATTCGTCGGATTCTATTGTTCACGCAGACGGTGAATATGCGCTTGCTCCGATTGCTCTGGTAGAGGTGCAAGGCTATGTGTACCAGGCGAAAAAACGTCTGGCTCCGCTGTTCCGCCACATTGGGGACAGTGCTCGTGCAGATGCTCTGGAGCGTGAGGCCCTACTACTGCAGGAACGCTTTGAGGAGCATTTCTGGATGGAGGATGAGCAGTTCTATGCCATCGCGCTGGATGGGACAAAACGGCAGGTGCATTCCGTTACGTCCAACGTTGGACATATTCTGATGAGCGGCATCTCTTCACCGGAACGTGCCGAGGCAGTAGCCCGAAGGCTGGTAGCAGCAGACATGTTTAGCGGATACGGCATTCGGACGATGAGCACGGGAGCCGCAGGCTATAATCCGATGAGCTATCATGACGGAAGCGTTTGGCCTCATGATAATGCGATGAGCGTTATTGGCTTAAGTCAAAGCGGTTTTTCAAACGAGGCGATTGCTGTCATGAACGGCTTGCTGCGGGCATCAGAGCAATTCGAGTATGCGCGTCTCCCTGAATTATTTTGCGGCTATGAAGATTCACTGGGCTATCCCGTCCAATATCCGGTCGCTTGTTCGCCTCAGGCATGGGCTGCGGGCACCTCGCTCACATTCGTACAGGCGATGCTGGGCATCGTCCCGGATGCGCTGGAGCGCAAAATTACGCTGCAGCCGAATTTTCTGCCAGGGATGAATGAGCTGAAGGTCGACCGTCTATACGTCGGCGAGGGATATCTTGGGCTGCGCATTGTCACCGGTCAGTCAGGAGTGCCAGAGGTCACAGTGCTGGCGAACGATACAGGGTACAAGTTGGAGATCGTATAAGCGAGGCAGCACCGGAAAGCGTAACCGTTTGCGTATGCTTAAAGGCAAGCAGGAAGCAGCTTTCCGATTCCATAACGTTAATAATAGGGAGGGTTTTTAGGATGAAAAAGAAATGGATTTCGCTGTTATCTGTACTAATTATCTCAACTAATCTGCTTGCAGCATGTGGAGGCAACAACTCAAATGCTGGAACGAATACGGGAGCAGGCGCTTCGCCAGGAACAGAAGGAGAGCCAGTGACGTTGACCTTGGCTGGCTGGACGTCCAGTGCGGATGAGAAAGAGCTGCTCCAGCAAACGCTGAATGAATTTGAAGCGAGCAATCCGGGCATCAAGGTGAAATACGAAATTATTGCCGATCAATACATGGATGTTATTAAAACCCGCTTAATTGGTGGCAATGGCCCTGATGTATTCTATATGGATGCTTCGGAAGCTCCGGGCATCATCAAGAGTGGGGTGCTTGAGCCGCTCGACAGTTATGTGACGGCGGACTTTGACGTAGCGGATTTTGAGCAGCCGCTGCTCAGCGCATTCCAGCAGGATAACAAGACATACGGTTTCCCTAAAGACTTTTCCACGCTCGCCATGTTCTATAACCAAAAAGATTTCGCAGATGCCGGCATCACAAGCCCGCCGAAAACGTGGGAAGAACTGCTCGCAGCTGCCAAGAAGCTGACAAAAACCGAGAATGGCAAAATCGTGCGATACGGTTTCGGGGCTGCACCTGAACTCGCTCGTCAAATGTATATGTTGAAAGCGTTCGGAGGAGCAATGTCCGACGATAACGGCAATGCTACCTTTGCATCTGAGGATGCACTCAAAGGTTTGCAGCTCGTTGTGGATATGCATAATGTAGATAAATCCTCCGGCGAGCCGAAAGAAGTTGGCGCGGGCTGGACGGGTGAAATGTTTGGTCAAGGAAAAGCGTCGATCGTATTCGAGGGCAACTGGGCAGTGCCCTTCCTTGAGAGCAACTATAAGGAGCTGAAGTACGGTACTGCACAATTGCCGACTGTAAACGGCAAGCAAGGCACGATGGCATTCCCGGTAGCTTATGTGATGAACAAAGATTCGAGGCAAAAAGAAGCAGCATGGAAGCTGCTGTCTTATTTGACTGGCAAGGAAGGCATGAAAACTTGGACGAGCAAAGGATTCGCCCTCCCTACACGCAAATCGGTAGCTTCAGAGCTAGGCTATGACAAGGATCCTATTCGCGGTGCTATCGTGGCAGGTGCCTCCTACGCAACACCTTGGGTAGACAAAGAGACGCTTCCGACGATTATGAACAACTTCAACAATCAATTCATTGATGCTTATTCTGGCAAGACACCGCTTGCTGATGCATTGAAAAAAGCGCAGGATACCGCTAATAAAGAAATTGAGGCTGCAAAATAGGAAAAGAGGAGCACGGGGGAGACAAATTCCCCCTTTTGCTTTTTTCTTTAGAAAGGAAGGCGCGTCAGATGAACGATCGCACGGTCTTAAAGCGGAAGCTTCGGAACACGCTGACTGGCTATTTGTTTCTGCTCCCGGTATTGCTCGTATTGGGCACATTTTTATTTTTACCTGTATTTTATTCGATGTATTTATCTGTCAACAAAGTCACCCTGCTAGGGGAAGTCAGCTACAGGTGGATAGGCTTCGACAATTTTTCACGAGTCATTCTTGATGAGCGTGCACTGATCGCTTTGAAAAATACGGCCTCATTCGTTTTGTTCGTAGTTCCGCTTCAGACGGTTCTAGCTATTGCGCTGGCGGTCGTCCTAAATGCGAAGATTAAATTTAAAAATTTGTTCCGCACCATTTATTTTGTTCCAACGGTCACCTCATCCGCCGTTCTTACGCTTATATTTATGTGGATTTTTAATACGAATGGCTTGCTGAACAAAGTATTGGAGTTCGCGGGCCTCCATGGCTATAACTGGCTGGGTGATCCGGCTGTTGCCCTCAAGGCGATTATGATGATGAACATTTGGTCAACAGCACCATTCTTTATGGTCGTGTTTCTAGCCGCTTTGCAGGACATTCCAGATGCACTGTACGAATCTGCGAGTCTGGATGGAGCAGGCAAGCTGAGACAGTTCTGGTCGATTACGCTGCCCCAGCTGAAGCCCGCGACCTTTTTCACTGTCGTCATGGGCATTATCGGAACATTCCAGCTCTTCGACCAGTCCTATATATTTTCGGCCGGCTCTGGTGGGCCTAATAACTCGACGTTAACAGTGGCGCTGCTGATTTATCAATATGCGTTCAAAAACTTGGATTTCGGCTATGCTTCGGCGCTTGCGGTTATGCTGGCAGCAGTTATCCTCCTTATTACGCTCATTCAACGCAAATTATTTACGGAAGATACAAACTGAGGAGGGTGTATCATCATGCAGACCCGTTCATTCAAAATCGCGAATATGCTGCTGTACGCCGTCTTGATCTTGTATGCGTGCATCACATTGATTCCGTTCCTGTGGGCGATCTCTTCCTCGTTCAAGACGCTGGCAGAGATCGTCTCAGGCAGTGTTAACTTTATTCCGAAAACGTTCACCGTGCAAAATTACTACGATATTTTTGTCAAAGAGCCGCTCTTTGGACGGTGGATGCTGAACAGTGCAATCGTAGCTATCATAGCGACAAGCTGCAACATCTTGTTCAATTCAATGGCTGGTTATGCGCTGGCACGGATTGATTTTTATGGCAATAAGATCATGTTCGTTCTTATTCTGGCCGTACAGATGATTCCAGGGCAATTAACGATTGTCCCTTCCTATTTAATAATGAAAAACCTGGATTTGCTCAATACGTATGCTTCACTGACGCTGCCGATGATGGCGAATGCCACCTTCATCTTTATGATGAGGCAGTTTTTCGTCAGCTTTCCGAAGGAATTGGAGGAAGCCTCGCAAATCGATGGCTTAAACCGCTTCGGAACCTTTTTCCGCATTGCTCTTCCGCTTGCAATGCCGGCACTTGCGGCACAGACGATCTTCGTATTTATGGGAGCCTGGAATGAGTTTCTGAAACCGCTCATGTTTATTTCCGATGCAAACATGTTCCCGCTGACACTAGGCTTGAACACTTTCAAGGGTCAATATATTAGCAATTGGAACTATATTATGGCGGCCTCCATGGTCTTTACGATACCAGCCCTGCTGATTTATGTGTTGTTCAATCGTTTCTTTGTCAAAGGGGTTACATTCACAGGAGGAAAATAGCGCAGCGTCCGTACAGAAGCCGTTTCTTTGTTGCACAAACGCAACACTGAAGCGGCTTTTTCCAGAGAGTTCGGGATTTCCTTGGTTGAGCCCGGTTTCTGTACAACTAAGCAGTCCTGTTTGCGAATAAAAAAGAGCCAAGCCATTGCCAGTCCGCATAAATGTCCAAGTTCCCTCATACACATGAATCAGATGGCAAAACATTGTGAAGAGGGGATGATTTTAATGCGTCGCATGACATGGGCCGCGGCAATGATATTATGTTTTTCACTCGTATTGGCTGCCTGCGGGACGAAGGATGCCGAGTCCGTGGTGAAGGATCTGGACAAGGTAGTAAATGGGCTTGAGAGCTATCAAGGAAGCGGGACAATGACACTGCATACGGGACAACAGCCGCTTACCTACAAGGTTGAAGTATCCTACCAGAAGCCGCAATATTACCGCATTAAGCTAACTAATGAAGAAAAAGACATTACCCAAATTGTATTGCGCAATGACGATGGTGTTTTCGTCCTGACGCCGCGACTCAATAAAGTGTTCCGTTTCCAAAGCGACTGGCCGCAAAATCAAGGCCAGGTTTATTTGTACCAGACACTGGTGCAGAGCATTCTGCTTGATAACTCGCGCCAATTTGCTTCTGAAGAAAGTGCCTACGTCTTCGACGTCATGGCGAATTACAATAATGGTTCATTGGCGCGGCAAAAGATTTGGCTAGACAAGTCGAGCTACAAGCCAGTCCATGTCGAGGTCAGCGATGCCAATGCTGCGCTTATGGTCGAGGTGCAGTTCAATACGTTTGAATTCGGCTCTAAATTTGATAAAAGTGTTTTCGAAACAGAGGCTAATATGAAGTCGACCCCATCGAGCAGCGGCACAGGCGACCAAGCGACTTCGGCTATGCCGGAGGATAATGCCAATATCAATGGCATGGACAATAATCAGGCATCTGGCTCGGACAATAATGCAGGCGGGCAGAACGATGTGGACAGCAGTACAGGCATCTCCGGCAATGCCAATACAGATGGCAATTCGGAGCAAAACAACGGCACCGATCAAAATGCGAGTACAGAGCAAAATACAGACGACAGCTCGAATGCAAATGAGGAAGCCAATGAGACAAGCGCGCTGCCGGATGATGGCGTGTTCCTGACAATGGCTCCGACTTATTTGCCAGATGGTGTCGTTTGGAAAGACAGCAGTGATGTGGAGTTCGCTGGGAATCCTGGGCAGTTGACTCGCTATACAGGTGTTTACGACTTCTCGCTCATTCAGACTCAGCCGCACGATCAAGCAGCTTCGCTCGTACCGGGCATCTTGGTGGATCTTGGCTTTACGTGGGGAGAGCTCACCTCGGGAACCGAGCAGCAAACGCTCAGCTGGACTTATGAAGGCGATCAGTTCAGGCTGGCAAGCGCCACGCTGCCAGAAACCGAAATGATTAAAATTGCCCAATCCGTGCAATCGGGTGTCGATAAATAGGAAGAACCGTGAATTTCCAAGACGTGCTAATCAAATCCGGCAGTCATTTCATTGACAGTCCTGACGGCAACGTATAACATTATTACTATTGATGTTTACTGGCCTTAATGTATGAGGCTGCCGGATAAGGAGAAGGTGAACGACTTGGAGGGGTATTATCGCCCAACACGGGTAGAAATTTCTTTGGATGCGCTGCGTCGCAATTTGAGCGTGTTTCGAGCGCATATGGGCGAAGGCGTACGCCTGATGGCTTCTGTGAAAGCCAATGCTTATGGCCATGGAGCGGTGGAAATTGCACGGGAAGCTGCAAGCAGCGGAGTAGATTATTTAGGGGTCGCTTTTCTGGATGAGGCATTGGAGCTGAGACGGGCAGGCATTTCCATCCCTATATTGGTGCTCGGCTATGTTGCGGCAGATGCGCTGTGGCTTGCAAGAAAACATGATATAACGATAGCCTTGTTTCGTGAGGATGTATTAGAGGCAGCATCCAAGCTGCCAGCTCCGGATGAGGATCATATTAACCATAAGCTAAAGGTTCATATTAAGGTAGATTCTGGCATGGGACGGCTTGGGCTGATTGGAGCGGATGCGGCTATCCCTTTTATTGAAAAGGCGCTTTCCGTTCCCCAGCTCGAAGTCGAAGGGTTATTTACCCATTACTCCCGTGCAGATGAGCATGACAAAAGCTATACGATTTTGCAGCATGAGCGTTTTCAGGAAGTCGTTCGTTATGTGTTGCAGCAGAAGCTGCCGATTCCGATCATTCATGCGGCGAATAGCGCTGCAGGCGTGGATACGCCAGAGCTTGCAGGCAATATGCTGCGGCTTGGCATCAGTATGTATGGTCTTTATCCTTCAGATGAGGTGCGCCATGATAAGCTGCTGTTGGAGCCAGTATTGTCGCTTAAGACAGAGATTGTCATGGTGAAAAATGCACCTTCTGGCTGGGGCATCAGCTACGGTTCACGTTATGTGACGCAGGGCGAGGAGCGGATTGGAACGCTCCCAATTGGCTATGCCGACGGTTTTAGCCGGATGCTGACGGGCAAAGCGCAAGCACTCGTTCGTGGTGTAAAGGTTCCTGTCCGCGGGACGATTTGTATGGATCAGTGCATGATTGCGCTTGATGAGGCGGCGACGGAAGCTGGCGGAGTCGTAGAACAAGGCGAAGAGGTTGTACTCATTGGCGAGCAGGGCAATGCCCGGATTTCTGCAGAAGAGGTTGCGAAGCAGCTCGATACGATTAATTATGAGGTCACCTGCATGCTGGCTGCTCGTGTACCGCGTGTCTATTTTAAGGAGGGAAAGGCGCTATCCGTCGTAAATCCTTTAATTTGACAGCATAAGTGTGCGGGGAAAATTTCAAATGCCATTTTTACGCAAAAAAAGAGGGATTTCACCATTTGTCTCGAATTAATGCTAGGTCGGGTTTAAAGACGCTAAAGTACGTCATGTTCGTACAGCATATTTGATATATCGCTGACATAGATATGTTGAAGTATAGAGGGGCCTTATTATTGCAATAATGTGTATTAAAGGTTGTGGAAAAGTTTTGGAGGTGCTTGTTCGGTGGCCAATGTGCAGAACACCAAGAGGATCATGATTAGCTTGCCGGATCATTTACTGGAGGAGGTTGACGGTATCGTAGCTAAGGAGAACTCTAACCGCAGTGAATTTATAAGGCAGGCTATGAAGCTGTACCTTGTGGAAAGAAAGAAACGGCAAATCCGCGAGTCCATGCAGCGTGGGTATCTGGAGATGGCAAAAATCAACTTGAACATGGCCTCGGAAGCTTTTCAAGCGGAGGTAGAGGCTGATCACACGCTCGGCCGTCTTGTAAGCGGGGTGTAGAGCTTGATCGTAAAACGTGGAGACGTGTTCTTTGCTGATCTGTCACCTGTCGTCGGATCGGAGCAGGGAGGAGTGCGGCCTGTTCTTGTCATTCAGAATGATATCGGCAACCGGTTTAGTCCGACCGTCATTGTGGCGGCCATTACCGCGCAGATTCAGAAGGCTAAGCTCCCTACACATGTAGAAATGAACGCGGCTGCACATGGCTTTGACCGGGATTCCGTCGTTCTGCTTGAGCAGATTCGAACGATCGACAAACAGCGGCTGACCGACAAAATTACGCATTTGGACGATGAAACGATGCGTAAGGTCGATGATGCGCTGCTGATTAGTGTGGGCTTGATTGATTTTTAAAAATATAAGCGTTTATAAGTTTCACCCTTATAATGGGCTTATATTTCACTCTCAAAACGGTAGCTTTGCCACCAAAGGATGGCGACGGCCGTTTTACCATTTCTTCTTATCGGGCTAAATTTTGTGTAAATGCGCTTTTTTATAGCATCGTTGATGCTGTAGGAGAGTGCATTTGTGCATGAACCGCGTTGGTAAATTTATTTTTAAAAAAAGATGGACAAGAAATGTTTCCTTTGCTATTATGTGGTTAATCAAGAAACAAACCAATTACATATGAGCAATCTTTAGCGAAGAACGCTAGTAGTTAAGCCTTTTACAGGCTGCTGCTGCGTTCTTTTTTTGTTGTCTGCTAATGGCTCGGAAGGGAGAAGGAATGAATAGGAAAAGGAATATTTGGATCAGTGTGCTGGCTGCGCTGTTGTCGGGTGCGCTTGTTTACGGCCTGTTCCAGATTCAGCAGCTGCAATTGCAGCGTCAAGAAATGGTGGCTGTCGTCGTGCCCAAGCGTTTTATTATGGCTGGCGCAACTTTGACGGCAGGGGATCTCGCCTACCGGTATGTACCGAAAGCCGCTTACGACAATGGGATGCTGCTGGATGCTGCGACTGCTGCCGGAATGGAGACAATTGTACCGCTCGGCAAGCAGGAACCGATTCTCAGTTGGAAGATCGACCGTTTTCACCTGCTGCCAGGCAGCGGCGAATCGACCTTCCAAATTCCGCGCGATTATGTACGGTCCATCTCTAACGGCATTCGCGCCGGGGATAAGGTGCTGGTGTATTTATCCGGTGAAGGAGAAGGTACCGGGCGCCTGTTTGATCAGGCAATTACAGTAGCGTCAGTCAAATCCTCAGGCAATGTCGAAATCGATAATATGGACGATCCGAATCTGCTCTCCTTAGCGGATGGGGATAAGGAAAAGATGTACGCCTCGCGACGTGAGGCCAATGGGATGATCGATTACATAAACCTCAATCTGACCGAGAGGCAATGGCTTGCAATCGATGGCTATTGCAAGGATGGGAGCCATAAGCTTGTCGTTGCTTTCAGCCCTGAATCGCTTAATGTTGCGGATGAAATGAAGGAGGAGCAGCCTTGATGAAGCAGCGAATACCGCTCATTGCCTTTGTGGGAACGACGCCTAATATTGGGACTACGACAGCGGCTTTTGCGGCGGCGTACCGAATGGCCGAAGCCAGCGGCCTGCATATCGGCTATTTATGTCTGCATCTTAAGAGCGCGAAGCTCCATCGCTACCTCGGCATCAAGGAGCCGCAAAGCACGCTCGACAAGCTGCGGCCTGAGCTGCAATCAGGCTCGCTGACAACGGGAAGATTGAAGAGTGCTATGCATGTGGTTGAAGGAAGAGGGAATTTGCGAGTGCTGTTCGGCAATGTTGTGCGTGATCAGGCCGAATTTTTTACCCCTGAGGAGGCAGAGCATTTGATCCATATTGCAGGGCAAACCTTTGAGGTGCTTTTTATGGATGTCAGCGCTTATTGGGATAATGCAGCTACCGTTTGTGCATTACGGCTGGCGAGTACGCGAATTGTAGTCACGACGGGCGCGCTTTCCCATTTTCAGGAGGATGGAAGACGCTGGATTACACAAATTTCTCCGTTATTCGGCCTGACAGCTGCTCAATACAATACCGTTATTATAGAGCCCCCATGGGGCAGAGGAGGCTATCGAATGAAAGATATTTGCAAGGAAATGGGTACGGTGAAGCTAGGTGAAATGCAAATGACGAAGGATACATTTATCCATTTGGACAGCGGCAAGCTTGGTCAATGGCTGGGGGAAGATCAGGTGGGCAGGACAGCAATGAAAAAACCAGCGCAGCAGCTAATGGAGCAATATGGCATTCGGACTTTAGCCCCTGCTTTTAAGCTGCAGCCTTGGTATCGCAAGCTGCTCTCGCATCGCAATGAGGCACGCTCTTGAAGGCGGGGGACAGCCGATTTTCTCCTTTTGATTATTCAGCCCAGCTGAGAGTGGGGGCGACTGGAAGCAAGGAAGGAGAGGCCGGAGACGTGGACCTGCCAGATCCGTCACGTGAAGCGGATTTTGACAGGCTTGCTGATGAGATGAAAGCTTTTTTGGCAGCGCCGCGTGGACTGAATGATGAGGAGCGCAGACAGTACAATGAGACGCTGAACCGTGCAGTACTTGGGTTTATGCCAGAGCGGGAGCAGATTTATGCGGTCATTAATGATCGTCTGCGGCGAATGCGCATTCATAATCAAGATGGTTATCATCATCCCTATCAAACGCTTGCTGAGGCCTTATTCGCCGAGGTTATTGGGCTGAATGTGCTTGAACTCGTTTTGCAGCATAAGGAGGGGCTGGAGGAGGTGCAGGTCGTAGGTACGCAAATTTTTGAGGTTCGCAGTGGCGAGGCTGTTATGTCGCAGCATCAATTTGCAAGCGTTCGCGATGTTGAGCGCATTCAGAGTAACCTGGTGCTGTATAACAATGATCGGTTTACCCCGCGCAAGCGCTGGGCGGAGGTGATGCTGAGCGACGGCTCGCGCGTCACGATGACAGGATTCGGCTTCACCTCGAAGCCGACGCTGACGATTCGCTTTTTTACAGTTAAAAGCTTTGGTCTGCCTGTACTCTGCGAGCCAAAATACGGAACGATAAGTCATGCAATGCTTGCCATGCTGCACGCTGTGCTGCATGCAAGATTCAATCTTATTATAATTGGGCCGACGAATTCCGGCAAAACCCATTTCATGAAGGCGCTAATTGCGTGCCTGCCTGATGAGGAGCGGATCATTACCATTGAAGGGCGCTTCGAAATGATGCTTGGAAGGGATTTTCCGGAAAAAAACATCGTCGAATACGAAGCGATCGAGGACGATCCCCAGCACCAGGCCAGCCGTGCGTTCAAATTGGCCCTTAGGCAATCTCCTCAGCGCATCGTGCATGCGGAGATTCGGGACAGCGATGCGAATATTTATGTGAGAGCCTGCACTAGAGGGCATTCCGGCAGTATGACAACTGTGCATGCGAATGCGCTGGAAGATGTGCCCGAGACGATCACCGATATGTGCATGCTGGATGGGCGCGGCATGAACCCGGAACGACTAACGAAACGGATAGCCGAATATGTGGTGGAGATTGGAATTGAAATGCGCAACATCAAAGGACGGCGCGTCGTATCGCGACTTGCTGAAATAGGCTGGGCGGACAACGAGGTGAAAGTACGGGATTGGGCCGTTTATGATGAAGCGCTGGAGCAGTGGCAATACCCACAGCGGCCTTCACAGCGAGCTATGAAGAAGCTGGCGAGGGGAGGTTTTGTTTTTTGACTAGGCTGTATGTGCTTGGAGGCGGTGCACTGCTATTTTTGTTCCTGTTTATTATGGTCGCTGCATTGCTACTTATGTGGCTGGAGCGGCATGAGCGGTTAGCAAGACTAGTCTATCGGCAGCGAGGGCGCTTCCGCCACCTTCTGGAGCAGCGACTGCAGCGGATGGACAAGCTCTATCGTCCGCTAGCTGATTTATTAGAGGCGCTCCATATCAAGCTTCAGCCATTGGCATTTTTATGTTTGTCGGGACTGCTGCTGCTGATTGGGCTGGCGGCGGGCGGATTGTTTTTTCAGACGATAAAAGGCACCTTGCTGTTCGGGGTTGTATTGGGGATTTTGCCGTATACGGTGCTGCGGGCGCTGCTCGTCCAGCGTCAAATGCAGACACAGGTCGAATTTTTACCCGCCATCGAGCTGTTTTATCAGTGTTATTTAGTAACAGGCGGGGTACAAGTGAGGGCAGCGCTGCAGCGAACGGTTGATGAAAGAAGGCTGCTCGGCCCGATGAAAGCCGTTTTTGAGCAATTATATCGCAATTTGTCTATTCGTGGTGATGATGAAGCGAGTCTGCGGATTTTTGCTGCATCGCTTGGGCATACATGGGCGGATTACTTCGCTAATATTTTGCGCGTTGCGCTTGCAGAAGGCATGCCGATGGCAGACGGCCTCAAAGATTTGCTGACGGATATGCGCAAAGCGCGCCGCGCGAATGAGCAGGAGCGTAATCGGCTGCTGGAAATCCGCATTGCCAATTTTACGCCGGTGTTGTTTTTGGCTTTATTTATTGGCATCAATATGCATTATAACGAGCAGAATGCCTACTACTATTACGTTCTGGACGCGAAGGGCAGAGATATGCTTTTAAATGCGCTGCTGCTCATTTTTGGCTCCTTTTTAATGGGACTATGGCTATCTCGAAAAAAAATGTAAGCGGCTGTGCATTACGTATGTGCAAGCAGGAAAGGAGGCAAGGCAGCGATGCATCATTGGGTCGAAATCGGTGTGCATATTGGAGCAATTGCGGCCCAGTTTATTTTCGGATTTACTGCAGTGACCGCAATACTTAGGCTGCTGCCGCAGAAGAAGCCGCGCTGGCTGCATCTCACCGGAATCAAATGGCGTTCAAGAAAAATACCGGATGGATGGCTTAGCAAGCTTAAGCTCTCAAGGGAACAACAGTCATATGTCGACCGGGAAATGCTGCTCGCCGGATGCGGAGTGGAAGCAGACCCCGGTTGGTACGTAGCTGCTCGCAAATTGCTGCTCATTATATGGCTAATAGGCATTTCCATCTGTGTACCTGTAAGTGCGGGTCAGGGTCAGGGCAGCATTATGGCCTATTTAACCGCATTGCTCGTTTTTTGCTGGATTATGCTGCTGTGGGATTTGCCATGGATGCGCATGCTGCGCAGACTTCGATCGCAGCGCATGACTAAGGAAATTTATGTAATGAGCAATCAATTGCTTTATTTGGCTGATTCATCACTGCATATACATACGAAGCTGACACGCTGCATCCCGTATACGAGAACGCTTCGCGGCGATTTGGAGCGGCTGCTCGGAGAATGGTATCACGATGCTGAACAGGCATTGCGCCAATTCAAGCTCAGTATGGGAACAGATGATGGCATGAGCTTTGTAGAGACCATTGATTCGCTTCGCATCGATGACAGCGAGGAGTATTATACGCTTTTGCGTGACCGTATTCAGGAGTATAAAGAGAAGCTGGAGCTTGCCAAAGACAGCCGCAAGGAGACAACATCGTATTTGCTCTTTATGCTCGCGGGAGTTCCTATTTTATATACATTTCAAGTTTTTATATATCCATGGGTGATGGAGGGGCAGAAGCTGTTTGCATCATTGGGCTGAGGACGACGAAACGCCCGTATAATAAGGGGGTGAATTCGCAATGCGCAATATTTTAATGACCGTCATGCTGCTAGTTGTCGTTATTTTGCTTTTCAACGGCATTATTGCTAAGGACACGACTGGCACCAGCAGCCAAATCCAATCGCAAGGAGACGCTGCCAATGAAAAAATCAGCAAGCTGCTGCAGTAAGGTTTATGGACAGCGTTAGCAGCAAGGAGAGGGGAACGGCGATGAGGAGTCTGCTGGCAGCCATTTTGCTGCTTGTGACGATTGTTATGATCTACTCTGGAGTTGCAGAAGGGGAACAAGGAATGAAAAAACAGCTCGAACGCTCCGGTGATGCCACAAGCAGCTATATAAGGACGATGAGCCCATGAAGAGCATTTTAGTATTCGTGCTGTTCGCAACGATTTTATGCTGGCTAATGTTCTCGCCTATTTATAAACATGTGCTGATTGTAAGACAAGCAGTACTGCAGCAGGAGGTCGATTATTTACTTGAAATCGGGGCGAGCGGCAAGTATGGCTACATCAGTTCAGAGATGCTTGAGCAGTCGCGGCAGCGGCTGGCGAAGTTCGGAATGAAGCCGGAAGCGCTGATTTTTGAGGTAGCGGCCGATAATGGCGAGCAGGCAACCAATTCGGCTATGCCCTTGCTGCGAGGAACAGGATTGATCGTTCTGCTTAGCTATCCTTATGAGGGGCTGTTTCAATTGGATCGCTTAATTGGCGTGGAGCCGCCTCATGAAAATGGCAGGCTTCGCGCTGCAGGCATCAAAATGAGCGAATATGTACCCTGAAAAATTGCAATACAGCTTTATTAGGATGTGCTAATAGACTACAGAGTGCGCAGGTGACAGGGAGTTATTCTATGTATAAGCTGACAATCATTGTACTGATGATGACAATTTGGCTCATGCTGCACGTTATGCAGACAGATGAGGAAATTGCGATGAAGACACTCTTCCAGGGCAAACATGCGTTAAACCGTGCCGTTCATGCGGCTGCCCAGCAGGTTGATAAAACTGCACTAGGAGACGGTGTAGTCCGCATAGATCCAGTGGCAGCCGAAGCGGCAGCAAGCCTTTATTTGCAAGGCAACCTGCAGCTTGATGCAGCAGGGAAGCCGCTCGGCAGCTCCTTCCTGAACGAGCCGGTTAAAGTTGTAGTTTTCGAGGTCATTAACGGTGAGCATACTTTTCCTTATCAATACGTAAATTCGCAATACAGCTATGAAGCTACACTGCGCCGACCAGGTGTTGTCATGATCATTAAGGTTGTGAACCCAAGGGTGTTCACAGTGCTTGAGCCAATTGAATGGACGATTAAAAGCGTGTCCGAGCTGACTTTTGATTTTTAACCATATAAAGGGAGATGTTGTTCATAAAAATGCTTGCGGCAGTTGCCTTGCAGTTGACTGCCATTTGTAAAATTGTTCTAATGAAGGGGAGGGATAAATGATTTAGGGAGTTGAGCACAACGATGGATAAGACGATAACGAGAGACATACCGGATGACTTGGTCCAGGAGCGCATAAGAAAGCTTCAGCTGGATATGGGCAAGAAGGCCATTGACGGCATGCTGCTCACGCAAAATATAGATTTGTATTATTACACAGGCTCGATGCAAAATGGTTACGCTTTTGTTCCAGCCGAAGGCGCGCCCGTATTTTTCGTCAAACGCAGCCTGGAGCGTGCAAGACTGGAAACGCTGTTTGCTGTAGAGCCATTAGGCTCATTCCGCCAATTCGGACAAACGCTTGCGGAGCGGTTTCCGCAATTGTTTAAGGCGGGCGCTTCTACTACTGTGGCTGTGGATCTTGATGTGCTTCCAGCGCAAACCTATTTAAAGCTTAACCAACTGCTGCAAGCGGCTGGTACAGGCGAACTAGTGGATGGTTCTGCCCTTATTAGAGGACAGAGGATGATTAAATCACCTTGGGAAATCAAGCGAATTGAAGCAGCAGCGCAAGCTGTAGATGAGGCGTTAGGCGAAGCTTTGAATGTGTTGAAAGAGGGCATTGCAGAGCTGGACTGGATAGCCACGGTGGAATACGAACTCCGGCTCCGCGGGCATATCGGCTTGATGCGCATGCGCGGCTACAATCAGGAGGTAGCGACAGGGATGGTGACGTCAGGAGCTGCTGCAGCGGTACCTACTTATTTTGACGGGCCGGCAGGCGGGCTTGGTTTAGGGGCTACTTCTCCGCAAAGCGTCAGCCGCAAAGTCATCGGACGCAATGAGCCGATACTCATTGATGTAGGCTGCTGTATTGACGGCTACATTATTGATCAGACGCGTACTGCGGTTATTGGAGAGCTTTCAGAGCAGCTTGCTCATGCTTACCGAACGTCGGAGGAAATGATGCGCGCAGCGGAAAAAGGGATGGTTCCCGGGACGCCATGCTCAGGGCTTTATATCGCTTCGCTTGATCAAGCGGCCGCTGCGGGGCTTTCTGCGCATTATATGGGTTATGGCCTTGATCAAGCAAAGTTTCTTGGACATGGCATTGGCCTTGAGATAGATGAATGGCCTGTGCTGGCCCGCGGCTTCGATCTGCCGCTCGCTCCCGGAATGGTGCTTGCAGTTGAGCCGAAATTTACTTTTCCCGGCCAGGGAGTTGTTGGAGTAGAGAACAGCTATGTCATTACAGATGGAGCTCCTCGCCAGCTTACACGAACGAAAGAGCAGCTAATTGTATTGCCATAGGGGGACTAGAAATGAATAGGGCTTTAACGCAGAGGGTCGATAAGGATTACGTCAAATTAATCCGGATTGAGGCAGCTATTGCAGCGGCAATTGGTTATATAATCGTATTCGGCTATGGGGTATTGGCTCTATCGAAAGAGTGGACGCTTATTCCGTTATGGATCGGACTTGGGGTCGTTACGGTTTATAGCGTGTTGGATACTTGGGTAGTGCCAAGCCTTCGCTACCGTCGATTCCAATACGAACTGTTTGCGGAAGAGCTTGAGCTGCAATACGGGCTAATCATTATTAAAAATGTGCTCGTTCCCATGGTTCGTGTCCAGCATGTAGAGCTTGAAAGCGGACCGCTTATGCGAAAGTTTAAGCTGGCGAGCGTAGCAGTTGTAACGGCGGCCACGATTCATCGCATTAAAGGGCTCAAATTGGAGAAAGCCGAAGAGTTGAAACGAAAAATCGGACAGCTTGCGAAAGTGGATGATCAGCATGAATAATCCGCGAAGATTGCACAAAGTATTTGTTATTTTTACGTTGTTCCAGTTTGTTAAAGGACTATTGCCGCTTATTATTATTACGCTGCTTAGAAAATCGGGATTTCTTGGGCTGGAGTGGTATTGGTATGCAGGAGCCGTGGGATTGATTGTCCTCGCTTTGTTGTTTGGCTTTCTAGAATGGCGGGCCTTCACCTACACACCAGAGGCAGACCGCATTGTCATTCGAAAAGGCGTATTCTTCAAGGATGAGAAGACCATTTATTATGCACGCATACACTCGGTCAATGTGGAGCAGCCGTTCTTGCAGAGGATTCTTGGTGTTGCGGAGCTCAAAATTGAAACGCCGGGTGGAGGAAAAAAAGCAGATGGCATATTGCCAGCGCTCACTGTACGCGATGCAGAGCAGCTTCGCCGGCAACTGCTGTCCCGTCAGCACGAAACGGTAGAAAGGGCCGATCATCAGGCAGACGATAGCAATCGCATAATAAGGCTGAATAAAGACGTCGACACCTCGAAGCATGGAGCTAGCACAGTTACGATAGAAGGTGCCCATGGCGTTTCAGCCAATAGCGAGTTAGGCGCCTTGAGCCACAGCGCGTATTTTCGCCTGACAAACGGACAGTTGCTGCTGGCAGCAGCCACTTCTATGAATTTAGGTCTTGCGCTCGCTTTTATTGCGGGTATTTATTCTTTTGCTGATGATTTTCTGGAGAAATTTGCTCCTATGAGAATATTTGAAATGCTGTATGCGGAATCGAAAAGCTTGGTGCCCGGCTATGTCATCATCGGCATTGCGGTCGCCGCAATTTGCGCATTGGCAGCGGCTTGGGCGCTATCAATCATTTTGTACATTATTAAATACAGCGGATTCGCCGTTCATCGCGAAGGTAAGCGAATATCGGTATCATACGGTATGCTGGACAAAAAAGCTTATCTATTTGATCCGAACAAAGTACAATCCGTCCTCATTGAGGAGGGTATCTTCCGGCAAATGGTAGGGTATGCCCAAATTAAGCTTCAAGTTGTCTCGTCTGACAAAAACGAACAGCTCATGCTGCATCCTTTTGTGCCAGTAAGGGAGCTGGAGCATGTGATTAGCCATTTTGTGCCCCAGATGAAGCTAATGGAGATAAACGCACACGCCCCTAAGCGGGCCTTGCTTTATTATATGCGCATCGAGCTTGCGGTCGCTCTTCTCCTCTGCGGCGCGGCATTCGGATTCTGGGGTACAGCCGGCCTGTGGTCGCTGATGCTTATCCCGATTGTTTACTTATGGAGACGGGCCTGCCATAAAGCTGCTGGAGTAAGACTGGAAAATGGCCAATTAACACTGCGCCGGCGTAATTTGGCAAGAATCACCTACCTGGTACGCCGACCGCAAATTGTCGCAATGAAGGTGAAGCGCAGCTGGGGGCAGCAGCGAAAAGGTTTAGTATCTTTGGGCGTGCACACGATGGGAAATGCGAGTGATTACAGTGTCGCTGTTCTTGACCATAACGATGTAGAGCCCGTATGGAACTGGTTCAGCAGGGGAAAACGGCAATAATGTGGTGGCAAATAAGTCTATCATGGCAATGATTCTGGCTTAATATGTCCGCTCAGGTTCGCTGTCCTTTTTGATAAAACATGCAATAGACAGGCAAATGACCGATTTGTAATTCCTGGCTTAATGTAAAGGCAAACCGGCGATATAAATTTACATTATCGACGTTTTCTGTGTCCAAAGCTACGCCATGCGAATTATCGTCCGCGAGCGCTGTTTCTAATGCATGGAGCAGCAGAGCTTTCCCAATTCCTGAACCTTGAGCATCGGGTTTTACACCAATCATAATAAGGTAGTGATGCGGCAGGGCTGGTGCAGCGGTGCGGGTGACTCGCATATAGGCATTAAGCTGACCCAGCGATTTATGGGATATACGTGTTAATAAAGGAAGCAGCCTTCCTAACAGCAGTAATCCGCCATTTATTTGTTGAAGCTTGCTTTTGTGCGGCGTCTCAATGACGTATGCGCCAAGCAAGCTTTCTTTTTTGTATATACCCCATATTTCTTCATTTAGAAGGAAGCTTTTATCAAATATAAAAGACAAGAAGGCCTGTATGCTTTTATTTGCTCGATTATCGAGCTTTGGATCACCAAACATATAGATAAATAATGGGTCTTCTGCAAAGGCGCTGCCCATGACAGAAAGGAAGGATTCCTTATCTGACTTGGCAAGTCTGACAGCATGGTAGGAATGACTCATGATTTGCTATCCGAATGCTGTAAGGCTTTGCCATAATGGTCGACAGCGAAGCTAAACAGCACCTTCAGCATGAATAGCAAAAAAATAATGAGCATATAGGATTCTAAGTTTGGCAGCATAGGCATAACGCCCATCCCTATAGATAAAAGCAGGCCTGCAACGAACAGCTGTGTATGCTTGCCAATTAGAGCATTTACTATGAATGCGCCTAAGATTGTGTAGAGCCAAACGCTGACAGCATAAACGACTGCCGTGTCCAGCAACAGCGAAACTGCCACAATATGAACATGGATGGCAATAAATACAGCTCGATTGATTTTCCGACTTGCATAAAAATTGCTTGTTGAAGCGGTGAAATTAGCAAGACAGCCTGAAAAAATATCGAAAACCAACAATAAAGCCAAAACACTGCGCCAAAATGGCAAGCCTGCTGTAAGCTCAGGAAAACTTACATATAACGCAGCAGTCAACAAACCTCCGAACAGCAAAATGCTTAAAATCGCGATTAAGCTCTGTTTCTCACCCAATACATCATGCAGAAATGAAGGGATTTTTAATGGTCTCAATGTCGCTCCTCCTAATTATGTAGTATTTAAATTAAATTGCTATAAAATTATTATAACTGTGAAAAGAACAATCTTCAATAGATTTATACTCGTATTGTTGATTTACTCTAAAACTTCCACTAAACTAAATAATGAGGTGGAGAAGATGAACGGCTTCGAACGAAGGAAACAGCAAAAACTTGAGCAAATATACAGCGCAGCGTTCCAACTTTTTTTTAGTTATGGCTTCCAGAAGGTTAGCGTGAATGAAATTGCAGATAAGGCGAAAGTATCGCCAGCTACCATTTATAATTATTTTAAAACCAAAGAGCAGCTCTATTTCGATATGCTTATGGACTGGATGAATAAGCAGCTGGAACAATATGAGCGAATTTTGGGTTCAGAAGTTCCTTTCCTTGAGAAGACGAAAGAAATAATGTTATGCGAGGCCAAAAATTTAAAGCTGCTATCCGAAGATTCCCATCAGGCGGCATTTTCTGGGCAAGCTGAATTCATAAATTTAATGGACCAGTATAATGAGCGGAAGGTCGTGCCTTTTTTTAAGCAATTTGTTGCGATGGGCAAGCAGGAGGGCTATATTCATTCTGATATTAGCGAAGAGATGATGATGCTTTATTTTACAATGTTTAAAAATGAGCTCAGTCGGCATTGGGAAGCCTCGGATCAAGTAGGTGGAAACATGCTGAGCCTGGAGCAGCTCGTGGAATTTTTTTTCTACGGATTATCCAGACAAGGGCAAACACCATAATTTGAATCATAATGAGTGACGCTTCTTCACTCGCTGCTTTTGTTGGCTCGCAGCTGGCAAAGGGACACTTTCAATCCCTATTGGACACCGCTACTATTTTTTAGTAGGATAATAGTTATAGGTTAGCGTCCGATAGACAGGAGTGAAGACGATGCTTAGTTTAGGAGTAAAGGTAATTATAATATCTGATCATTTTGAGCAAAATCTTCCCGTGGGGGAATATGGTTATATAATTGCTTACGACCGCAATGCCGACAACGTATTTGATTACGTGGTGCGCGTTCCGGCCGCTAATCGCAATTTTTTGCTGCCGGATGAGGATGTGGAGCTGGAGGAAGTTTTGCTCCAAGAAGAGGTTGATCGCATCGAACGCGAATCGCTAATCGACTTTGCGCTGGCTACTCATAATGAAGAGCTGTTTAATCGTATAATGAGAGGCGAGGAGTCTGCTCCGGAAGCGGAGCCACCTGCGGCTGAAGGCCAAAGCCAGAAGGATTTTATCAGGCAGGTAAATTTGAAAGCGTGGATCTAATAAGCTTCTGCGAGATGACCCTTCCGCCAGGTGCGGGAGGGTCATCTGCTGTTATTGGGCATTGCAGAACAGAAGCGCGCAAGCCCTCGTTTGTGTACTTTGTCAAAATGTGATTCTAGGCTATAATAGAAAGAATGATTGCAGGCTTAAGAAGGGGGAGGAACATTCATGAGCATTACGATTAAGGATGTCGAGCATGTTGCGAATTTGGCTCGCCTTGAGCTGTCTGACGAGGAGAAGGATAAATTCACCGAGCAGCTTAATGCGATTTTAAAATATGCAGAAAAGCTGAACTCGCTTGATACGGATAACGTCGAGCCGACCAGCCATGTGCTGCCGATTACGAATGTGACGCGCGAGGATGTAACGCATGAATCGCTGCCGATCGAGAAGGTGCTGCTCAATGCACCTGATGAAGAAGATGGCCAAATTAAAGTGCCAGCTGTATTGGAATAGTCCGCAAGATCTAGCGCGATAGCCATAATTGCTTGCTGCGCTTTTATATTGAAGGGAGGAATATGTTTTGTCACTGTTTGATTTGCGTCTTCAGGATGTACATAACAAGCTGAGCCAAAAGGAGCTTTCCGTCACTGAACTGGTTGATGAATCCTTTGCTCGTATTAAAGCAACAGAAGCTTCCATTCAAGCGTTCCTTACGCTTAATGAAGAGGGAGCCCGCCAGCATGCAGCGGAGCTGGACAAGCAGCTTCAAGCAGGAGCTGAACGCGGCTTGCTGTTCGGCCTTCCTGCTGGAATTAAAGATAATATCGTTACCGAAGGCTTGCGCACAACATGTGCCAGCCAGTTTCTAGACAACTACAATCCGATTTATGATGGAACGGTTGTCAGCAAGCTGAAATCTGCGCAATCCGTCACGATCGGCAAGCTGAACATGGATGAGTTCGCGATGGGCGGCTCCAATGAAAATTCCAGCTATTATCCGACTCGCAATCCATGGAATACGGAATATGTGCCGGGCGGCTCAAGCGGTGCTTCCGCAGCTTCCGTTGCGGCAGGCCAAGTCTATTTCTCGCTTGGCTCCGATACGGGCGGTTCGATCCGTCAGCCAGCAGCTTATTGCGGCATTGTCGGTCTTAAGCCAACGTATGGTCTTGTTTCCCGTTTTGGCCTAGTCGCTTTCGCTTCATCGCTTGACCAGATCGGTCCTTTGACGAAAAATGTTGAGGATTCCGCATTTGTGCTGCAAGCCATTGCTGGCTATGATGCAAAAGACTCTACTTCCGCTAACGTAAGCATTCCTGACTATACATCTGCCTTGACCGGAGATGTCAAAGGTTTGCGTATTGCAGTGCCGAAGGAATATTTGGGAGAAGGCGTTGATCCAAAGGTTAAGGAAGCGGTTTTGAATGCACTGAAAGTGTATGAGAGCCTTGGCGCAACATGGGAAGAGGTTTCGCTGCCGCATACCGAATATGCCATTGCGGCCTATTATTTGCTTGCGTCTTCTGAAGCTTCATCCAACCTGGCTCGTTTCGACGGCGTTCGTTACGGCGTCCGTGCAGACAACCCTGCGAACCTGATTGATTTGTACCGCAAATCGCGCAGTGAAGGCTTCGGTCCTGAAGTTAAGCGCCGTATTATGCTGGGAACGTATGCGCTTAGCTCCGGCTATTATGACGCGTATTATTTGAAAGCGCAAAAAGTGCGCACGCTCATTAAACAGGATTTTGACCAAGTATTTGAAAAATACGATGTTGTCATCGGGCCAACTGCCCCGACAGCAGCGTTCAAGCTTGGCGAGCAGGTCGGCGACCCGCTGACGATGTATTTGAACGATATATGTACGATTCCGGTCAGCCTTGCAGGCGTTCCGGCGATCAGCATTCCTTGCGGCCAAGCGGATGGCTTGCCAATTGGATTGCAAATTATCGGCAAAGCCTTCGACGAGTCGACGGTTCTGCGTGCGGCCCATGCCTTCGAGCAAAATACCGAATTCCATAAGCTGCGTCCGCAGCTCTAATATATCAGCCTTGCGGGGCTAACCAGCGGATGCTGCCTGCAGGTTTTACCTTGCTATAAAAGCTAGCTTGCGACGCGATTTTTACTTTTTTGCTGCCATAGAAGCTAGATGAAAAAGGCAAGCGGAGTGGAAAGGTTGAACTGTAGAAGCGCAAGCGTTCGCCTTTGCCCAAGAATTTTACCGCTGAGCAGGATTGATCAAGCGTAAACGGCTGCCGCCGTCCTCTGGCGGCAAAGCTACCGTTTCGCGTGGAAATATAGAGAAAGGATGGAGAAATATGATCCTTTCCTATATTTTCAAAAAAATGCTTGGGCAACAGTGGTCGAAAGTCAACCTTTTCGCGCAGCGCAGCTCCTTTTTCATCATGCTCTATGCCACCAAAGTAACTTCGCCCAGCAAAATTCTAAGGAGGATTAACGATGTCTGAAGCGACTCAATATGAAACGGTAGTCGGGCTGGAGGTGCACGTTGAGCTGCACACCAACAGCAAGATTTTTTGCGGCTGCTCCACCGCTTTCGGAGCTCCGCCTAATACGCATACCTGCCCGGTCTGCCTCGGTCATCCCGGCGTGCTGCCGGTGCTGAACAAGCAGGCGGTTGAATACGCAATGAAGGCGGCGATGGCGCTCAATTGCACAATTGCTGATGTCAGCAAATTTGACCGTAAAAACTATTTTTATCCCGATTCACCTAAAGCTTATCAAATTTCGCAATTTGATCAGCCTATCGGCGAGCACGGCTGGATTGATATTGAAGTGAACGGTGTTGCGAAACGAATTGGCATTACCCGTCTGCACTTGGAAGAGGATGCGGGCAAGCTGACTCACGTTGATGGAGGTTATGCCTCGCTCGTTGACTTTAACCGTGTCGGCACGCCGCTCGTTGAAATTGTTTCCGAGCCGGACATTCGCACACCTGAGGAAGCGAAAGCTTATTTAGAGAAGCTGAAAGCGATTATGCTTTACTGCGAAGTATCGGATGTGAAAATGGAAGAGGGCAGCTTGCGCTGCGACGCAAACATCAGCCTTCGTCCTTATGGACAAGAGAAGCTTGGCACGCGCGCTGAGCTGAAAAACATGAACTCCTTCCGCGGTGTTCAGCGTGGCCTTGAATATGAGCAATGGCGTCAGGCCGAGGTGCTGGACGGCGGCAATAAGGTTGTTCAAGAAACTCGCCGCTGGGATGAAGCGCAGGGCAAGACGATTTCGATGCGCGGCAAAGAAGAATCCCATGACTATCGTTATTTCCCGGACCCTGATTTGGTTCGCCTCTATATCGATGAAGAGTGGAAAGAACGTGTCAAAGCTTCAATTCCTGAGCTTCCAGATGCACGTAAAGCCCGCTATACTAGCGATTACGGCTTGCCTTCCTATGATGCTGATGTTATTACGGCATCGAAGAAAATGGCAGACTTTTTTGAAGCAAGCTTGTCCTATACGAAGGATGCGAAAGCTGTATCCAACTGGATTATGGGCGACCTGCTCGGGTATTTGAACTCGAACAGCCTGGAGCTGTCCGATGTGAAAATTACCGGACAAGGGCTTGGAGAAATGATTGGCTTGCTGGAGAAAGGCACAATCAGCAGCAAAATCGCTAAAACCGTCTTCAAGGAAATGCTGGAATCCGGCAAGCTGCCGCAGCAAATCGTAGAAGAGCAGGGCCTTGTACAAATTAGCGATGAGGGGGCAATCATTGCCATCGTCGATAAAGTTATTGAAGCGAACCCGCAATCGGTTGAGGATTTCCGTGCAGGCAAGGAGAAGGCGATCGGCTTCCTAGTCGGCCAAATTATGAAAGAGACAAAAGGCAAGGCGAATCCGGCAATGGTTAACAAAATGCTGCTGGAACGCCTTCAGCAAGTCTAATATAGCTTCATTAACATGCAAGTAGATTAATGATAATCAATGAAGAGCTGTCCACAAGCTGGACGGCTCTTTTTTTGCATTTCCAAGCAAAAGCCTATGAACGGGGCATCTATGGTACAATAATAAGCAATAAACTTGCACATATGGAGGACATGTTTTGCAGGAGCATGGGATGAAAGCGGAGCGTAGGAAAAGTCGACTGCTTACGGTGCTGCTGGCCTTTCTATGGCCGGGAGCAGGACATTTATATACGGGGGAATATACGAGAGGGCTGCTGCTAGCCGCTGGTATTTTGCTTGATGGCGGGACCATTGTCCGTCTGGCGGATGCTGATGGCGCGAAGCATTTACTGCTTATTGTTTACTTAGGGCTTGCGCTGCCTGTATTTTATTTTATTAGTGTTTACGATGCGCTGCAAAGTTTGGATCGGCAAGCGGAAATGCAGCCCGGTTTAAAGCTTAGGGATGGCATACTCATTATGGTGGCAGGCATTTTGCTTATGCTGCTGCTGATGCTTAGGCAGCCGACCACGCTGTTCACTTGGTTTGACGACGCGGCGAGTTATGCGGTAGGCCCTGTTCTAGGTCTGCTTGCGGTAGGCTTAGTTTTGCGTCAGCGGGTGGCGGAGGTGTTTCGGCTGGGAAGCTTCACAGCTGCATTATTTATTGCAGCTGCAGGTGGATTGCTGTTGTGGGATGAAATACACAGCAGCAATGTTTTTGCGCTAATGCGTTATTGGTGGCCTGCGCTGTTTATATGTCTAGGAGGAGAGCTCGTCGCCTACAGCCTATTGCAGCGGCGGACGCGAAAGCAATTGCGGCTTGATTTTATCGGAAGCATGGCAGCAGTTGTCATTGCGGGCTTTGGCTTTTTGGTAACGCAATATGCAGATTTGCCTTTCCGCTGGATTGATCAATATGTCGATTTGAATGGCGCACAGGATTACGGCGAGGAAAAAGGCTTTCATTATCAGAAAGAAGTGCTTATCGTTCCGATGGAAGAAAAGACGACAGCTATTCAGATTTACAATGTGAATGGAAAAGTGACGCTCCAAAGCGGAAATAATGATGTTATCAGCATTGATACCGAGGTATGGGTTGACGTCGATGATCAAGCAGAGGCTGATAAAATGGCCGAAAAAGCGAAGATCGAGGCGTCATCAAGCGGTGAGAAAATCACCCTGCAGGCCAAAAGCAGCAGTTATGGGGACAATGGAACGCGTAAACCGCGTATCAATATTACCGTAACTGTGCCGCGATTGCCGAATGTTCAGGTAGAGGAAATGGCCGAGGCTGAAATTGATCTTGAGTCGGACGATCCAGTTGCACAGGAGAACAGTACGCCAGATCCAAGCTCGACTAATTCGTCTAATTCGTCTAATAACGTGGAACAAGCCTCTGCTACAACCCTCTCATCAACAACACCTACTCCCGAGCAGTCGCCAGAACAAGTGGAGGAGCAGCAGCGGAATAAACAGCCGATGAGACAGCTTTCTGTACTCGTGCATACTGATAATGGGCCGATTAAAGTTAAAAACCTCGATGCTCCCGGAGGCGTGGAGCTTTCCAGCGATACAGGCGAAATCTTAGCAGAAGGAATAAATGGCAGTATTCAGGCAAAAGCAAATAATGGAACGATTACGCTTCGTCATATAACGGGTGATGCGAGTATAACCTTATTAAATGGGGCTGTTACCGCAGCATCTATAACAGGTGATGTTTTTGCAGAAGCGACCAATGGGGCTTTGAAGATGACCAGCATTTCCGGAAATATAGAAGCCGATACGAAAAATGGGAAAGTTAATATTAATGAAGCGAGCGGCTCCGTTAAGGCTGCAACCTTAAATGGCGGCATCGAGCTGGCGAGCTCGGTGGTAGGCGGTGACTGGGACGTCGATAGTTCCGTAGGAGAAATTAAGCTGACTGTCCCGCGATATGGCAGTTACACGGTGTATGGATCAGTCACCTTTGGAGCGATTATGACGGATTTGCCGCTCGAAGTCAGTAAAAAAACGGTGCGGGGTACGGTTGGAGACGGGCAATACCGTTTGCAAATTAATGCCAATAACAGTATTGCCATACAGTATGCCGGTGCGGAGCAATAACCGCATTCATTGACAAATCATTTTGAAAACACGTACAATAGCTTTAACTACTAACGAAAGGCGTGAGGGGAATGGGAGCCGTCAATGCAGCATTGCAGCAATTAAAAATGAATGGTGTCCGTATGACCCCGCAGCGTCATGCCATATTAAGCTTTTTAATGGAATCGATGACTCATCCGACAGCCGATGAAATTTATAAATCACTGTCGCCTAATTTTCCAAGCATGAGCGTGGCGACCATATATAATAACCTACGGTTATTTGTAGAAGCGGGGCTTGTTAAGGAATTGACCTATGGGGATGACTCCAGCCGCTTTGATGCGGATACATCGGAGCATTATCATGCCATATGCAATGACTGTGGCCAAATTGTTGATTTTGAATACCCGCCGTTGCTTGAGGTGGAGCGTGTCGCATCGCAGGAGACCGGTTTTATCGTGCAAGGGCATCGAATGGAAATTTACGGTTCCTGCTCTACTTGTGCGGCAGCTAAGAAATAAGAACGAACAATCAAGAATGAATGAAACCTAACAAATTGATGGCGTGCAGGGAAGCGTTCAACCGCGGATATGCACGCTTTCGTCTTTTATAAAGGAGCGAGATACGCTTGGAAACTATGCTTCGCCGAACTCCTCGTCGCCGCAAGAGCAGTGGAGCTCGGAATATACTTCTCTTTTTAATCATTATATTGGCAGCAGGTGGTGGTTGGTTTGTATACGATCGCTACATTCCTAATTTTAAACAAATGGATCCCGATTATGGGGTGAAAAATCCAATCGTTGTCCATGGCGAAGTGATGAAGCAAGGTGCCATTATTGAAAATAACGAGGTGAAGCTGCCGCTTCCTGTGCTTCAGCAGGTGCTTGGGGCGGACCAGCCTATACGCTATGAAGCGGACAGCGGTTCGATTATTTTGACTACAGCGAATAAGGTGCTGCGTTTGCAGACAAATTCCTTGACAGCGACCGTGAACCGCAAGCCGTTTGACTTGACGATTACAGCTGAGGTGCAGGATGATGTCGTTTATATTCCAATTACGCCGATCGAGGAGCTTTATGGCCTGCAGACGGAGTATGTTGCAGATTCAGGCGTTGTCACCTTGCTTCAGTCGGGAGAGGCTATTCAACTGGCAGAAGCGAAGCGGGAAAAAGGAGCGGCCATACGGACAGAGCCTACGATTCGGGCGCCGATTGTGGAGAAGGTTCCACTCGCGGGCAAGCTCAGAGTTTGGGGAGAAAGCGATGGCTGGCTGCTCGTTCAGGGACCGGATGGGCACCCTGGGTATATTGCTAAGGATAATACGGCTCTCACCAGCATGGAGCAAATTGCGCCAAGCGATAACGAAACGGATTTTGTTGCCTGGAAGGTTACAGGCAGCAAAATCAATCTAACTTGGGAGGCTGTCTATCAACGCAAGCCAGATCCCGCCACCATTCCGGAAATGCAAGGCGTCAATGTCGTCAGTCCAACCTGGTTTGAGCTTCAGGATGAGGATGGCACAATTAAAGGCAAAGCAGATCCCGTATATGTAAAGTGGGCCAAAGAGCAGAAGATGCAAGTGTGGGCGCTTTTCAGCAACGGGTTTGAGCCTGATCGGACGAGCGCGGCGCTTGCGACTGTAGAGACGCGTTTTCATATGATCCAGCAGCTGCTTGCATTTGCAGAGCTTTATCATTTGCAGGGCATTAATGTAGACTTTGAAAATGTATATACGAAAGATAAGGAAAACCTGGTCCAGTTCGTCCGCGAGCTGACGCCGCTGCTTCATGAAGCGGGTCTAGTTGTATCTATTGATGTGACGCCTAAGTCGAACAGCGAGATGTGGTCTGTTTTTCTGGATCGTAAAGCGCTGGGTAAAGTTGTAGACTATATGATGGTTATGGCTTATGACGAGCATTGGGCGACAAGTCCGGTTGCGGGTTCGGTAGCTTCGCTGCCTTGGACGGAGCAAGCTTTGAAGAGAATATTGGACGAAGATGGCGTTCCTGCGAGCAAGCTTATATTGAGCATGCCGCTATATACCCGTATTTGGACGGAGACCGAAGAGAAGGGCGAAACCAAGGTTAGCTCTAAAGCGCTTGGCATGGATAAAGTGAAAGAAATCATTACGCAAAATAAGCTGAAGCCTGTACTCGATGGCGATGCTGGGCAGCATTATGTGGAGTATAAGGAAGAGGAAGCGCTGAAACGCATCTGGATTGAGGACGAGCTATCGATCAAAGCTAGAATTGCGTTGGTTAAAAAGTACGGGTTAGCTGGAGTAGCAACCTGGCAGCGCACTTTTCAAACGAACGCGATCTGGAATACGATTGATACCGCATTGAATAAGAAACCGTAAACTGCAATGATAATTCTACAATTTTCTTAAAAAGAAGGCCTCGCAGAACACGCGATGGCCTTCTTCTATTCATCTATAAAAATTAATAGATTTCTTCTAAAACAGCTGCTATTTTAGTTCAAAAAAGGGCGCTGCCCTTCATTGGCGGCAACGCCCTTTTAAGCTTATGTAACTTATTTTTAAGAGCAGCGTACTATTCGGAAGGAGCATGTGTGGCTTGCGCCGGATCGAGTGTCAAAATCGTTTTGCAGAACATGCAGCGATCTGTTTTGCCGAGCATTTTCGTCGGGCGATTACATTCGGGACACGTTAGCATCGTTGCACTGGTTGACATCATGCCTGCCCAGAAATAAACGGCAACACTGACAAGCAAGGAAATCATCCCAATAACCATAAAAATTGCGGCAACGATTTTACCAGCTTGTCCCCAAAGCACGATTCCGGCTGTACCGAGAATCATAACACCCATGCCGACAAGTGTGAAAATCAGCCCCCACAGACGAAATTCGTTTATTTTCGCTGATTTGAAAAAAAACTTATTCACTTTGTCCATCCTCTCCATGGTATTCTTATTAAAATCAGACGGTTTTTCCATCCATGTAAGCAGGAAACTGTCTCGGGCTTGTCGAAATAACAAACACCGTAGATTATTATTATATCTTAATCATATTGGATTAGCTATACGGAGGCCCAAGTGAAACATATAAAAGATCATTTCATTCAAACACATCAATCACAGCCAGAGCTGCTTGGTCTTATCGCAATCGAGAACTCTTATGCTTACAGTCCGTTGACTGAAGGATTGGATTTGCTTCTGCTTGCAATTGTGGAGCAGACTGCTGTTCAAATTATTGAGCATGTGCGCATTGAAGGTCAGCATGTGCTGATCCGAAGTGCGAGTGTAGGTCAGTTGGAGCAGTGGTTGGCAAGTGGGGAGAACAAAAGTATTATTCAATGGATAGTTCGGGGGGAGATACTGTTGGAGCGCGACAGCCGTATAAGCGATATTCGTGAGCGCATTATACAATTTCCGGACGTCATGAGAGAGCAAAAGCGGTTTGTAGAGTTCTCCGGCTTTCTGAGAAGTTACCTGCAGGCAAAGCATGATTACGAAGAGCGCAATATTCTGGATGCTTACAGCAATATACTAACTGCACTGCATCACTGGGCGCACATTGTATTAATTGAAGAAGGGCAGCATCCAGAGCTAACCGTGTGGCGTCAAATGCGCCGGGTACATCCTGGGGTGTATAAGCTGTATGAAGAATTAACAGTTAGCCCTGAAACGCTGGAGCAGCGCGTACAACTTGTTATGCTCGCTTGTGAGTTTACGGTAATCAATAAAATGAAGGATTGCTGTTCCTTGCTCTTTAGCATCATGATGAGCCGGGAGGAGCCATGGAGCATCAGCGAGCTGCAGGAGCATGAGCGAATTAAGACCCTTCATGTTGATTTATCCTTGCTGCTGCAACGATTGGTCAAACGCTCGCTTATTCGTGAAGTTGCGGTGATGTCAGCAAGCGGAGATACTGAGGCGTTGGAGCTTCGATATATGACGCTGGCTGTATAAAATAGAAGGGCAAAAGATACCCAAATCGCTTGTTTCAAGCAGAGGGTATCTTTTTTTTGAAATAGGGCTTGACTATATTTTGCGGGCTGTGATATATTAATACACGCCGCTTTTGAAGCAAGGAAATAACTTGAATCGACAAACGAAAAAAAATGTCGAAGAAAAGAAAAAAAGTACTTGCAATTGAGTAGGCAGTCATGGTATATTATAAAAGTCGCCGCTGAGAGAAACGACGGTTGACGCAAAAAGAATTAACAAGAGAAATTGTTCTTTGAAAACTGAACAACGAGTGAAACTGCCACATTAACTTCGGTTAATGTAAAGCGATACAAAAAAAGTAATGAGCAAGTCAAACACCTAAATGGAGAGTTTGATCCTGGC
>NZ_JBCNGR010000031.1:0-123977 GCF_050481745.1 Paenibacillus algorifonticola
GCCAGATCACAGGTTTGTTTGTTGTTGCAAGATTTATTACAATGTCTAATTCCATTGTTAAGTGCAACTGCACATTTGATCGAAATTAAATACCCGCAAGCACCTGATACCAGATACCCTTTTTGGAATAGAGCGTCTTCTTTACCTCGGGCCAGCCGCCGAGATAGCTGATGTCGAACAGCTGCTCGGGAACCACGTATTTGCTTGCCGATTCCTTCGCTACCGTCTCATTTACGGAACGGAAGCCGTAATCGACAAGCACACGCTGCGCTTCGTCGCTGTGCAAATAATGGATGAACGCCTCGGCCACCTCGCGAGTGCCGTGCTTGTCTACATTTTTGTCTACTACCGTCGCCGGGTTTTCAATCAAGATTGTGCTTTTCGGCACGACGATATGATAGTCCTTGCCCTGCTTAATGCGGGCGAGCAGTTCGTTCTCATACGTCACGATCACGTCGCCGACACCATATTCGAACGCCGCCATAGAGGCACGGCCGCTTTTATCGAGCGATTCCACGTTGGCATGGACAGCCTTGAGGAAGTTTTTGGCATAGGCCGGATCCTTGGTGCCTGTCTCTACTTCCGACTGCTTCAATCCCGCGCCATAAATCGCATTAATATCCCACTGGGCGCCGCCAGAGGTTTTTGGGTTCGGATAGACGACCTTGACTCCACTGCGAGTGAGATCGGACCAATCCTGAATGTTCAGCGGATTGCCTTCACGCGTGCCAAGCACAACAATCGACTTGGTCACGAATTCACCGTCCGCTTGCTTCTTCCAATTCGGGTCAATGAGTCCCGCATCGGCAATTTTGTTGATGTCGCCTTCCATCGCCAGCACCGCAACGTCGGCATTAAATCCGCCTATAATAGCCCGCGCTTGCGTCCCGGAGGCTTCATAGGATTCCTGAAATACAACCTTTTGTCCCGTTTGCTGAAGCCAGTAAGCCTGGAACTGCGGCAAAATTTCGGCGAAAGCATCCTTCACTATGGAGTATGCACCAATGACAAGCGTGACATCGCCGTTTGGAACGGAAGATTCCGCCGCCGGATCACTCTCCTGCGCCTCGCCACAGCCCGCTGCTGCAAGCAGCAGGGAGATGGCAAGCAGCAGGGCGAGCAAACGGCGGCCTGTTGTCTGAATAGCATTCATAATGGCATACAACTCTTTCTGCTCGATGTTTTCAAAACCAAGCTATTAGATATGAATTGGCATTGGATCTTCCTTCAGGCTGTTTTCCTGAATCCAGCTCTCTTGATCATTGAACAAATAAGCCCGATGCACCAGCACATGAACGCGGTCGCCCGGCTGCAGCACATCCTTCTCCAGCGAACGGTAGGTGACGAGCTTAACCGAGCCTACCTCTAGCTCGACCAGCCACTCGCTGCCGCGGAAATGAATATGCTTGACGCTTGCTTCCAGCGCGGCAGATGCAAGGCGAATTTCACCCGGCTTGCCGATTTCGATATATTCGGGACGGATAAGTGCCTTCGTGCCCGGTTTGCCAGCAGCAGATCCAAAGCCCTTCAACGCGCCCACATCCTCGACAATTGTCGATTCCCCGATAAAGCTCGCTACGAACGGCGTCTGCGGGTCCTTATAAATCGCCCAAGGTGAGCCCTTCTGCTCCAGCCTGCCCTTGCTGATAATCATAATTTCATCAGCGACCTCAATGGCCTCATCCTGGTCATGCGTAACAAATATCGACGTAATGCCAACGCGCTCAATCATTTCCTTGAGCCAGGTACGCAGCTCTGTGCGGATTTTCGCATCAATCGCCGCGAATGGCTCATCGAGCAGCAGCAGCTGCGGTTCAGGCGCGAGTGCTCTAGCAAAAGCGACACGCTGACGCTGACCTCCCGATAGCTGATGGGCATAACGATGCTCAAAGCCTTTCAGCCCTGTAAGCTCAACAAGGGTCATGACACGCTCGCGGATTTGTTCTTTGGTTTGCTTTTTCACCTTAAGTCCAAAAGCGATATTATCATAAACGGTCATATGCTTGAACAGTGCATAGTTCTGGAATACAAAACCGATTCCGCGCTCCTGCGGCGGCAAATCATTGACGCGCTTGCCATGGAATACGATATCGCCAGAGGAAGGCGATTCAAGCCCTGCCAGCATGCGGAGAATTGACGTTTTGCCGCCGCCGCTCGGCCCTAGCAGGCCAATAAGCTGGCCTTTCTTAATGTCGAAGCTGACATCCTGCACCGCATGAAAATCCCCGAAGCTTTTGTTTAAATTACGGACTTCAATATGCATGGCTCAATGCACTTCCTTTCGTTTCTTGGCCCATTCCATTAATAGCAGCAATCCAACGGAGAACGCCGCAAGCACGAGCGCAACCCCGTTCGCTGCCACAACATTAAAATTTTCCACATCCTGATACACGAGCGTCGTGGCCGTCTGCGTCTTATTCATAATATTGCCGGAGACGACGAGCACGGCGCCAAATTCACCAAGCGAGCGGGCAACCGTCAGCACAACTCCGTAAATGACACCCCAACGAATCGACGGCCATGTCACCTGCCAGAACGTATACCACGAGTATGCGCCAAGCGTAGACGCCGCTTCCTCCTGCTGGGCCCCGATTTCCTGCAATACGGGCAGTACCTCGCGCACCATAAGCGGGAAGGTGACGAACAGTGTTGCGAGCACCATGCCTGGCAAGGCATAGACGATTTTAAAGCCCGACGCTTCAAAAAAAGTTCCAATAATTGTACTTGGCCCAAGAATAAGGACAATCATTAGACCGCCGATAACAGGCGATACCGCAAACGGCAGATCGACCAAGCTGTTCAGCAGGCGCTTGATACGCGGCCCAATCCATTTTGCCCGTACCAGATAAAGCGCAAGCATGACGCCAAACAGCGTATTTAATGCGGTTACAATAACGACGATTAATGCGGTCATCTTAAGGGCATGAAGCGATTGCTGCCTTAGCAGCCCTTCCGTAAAGCCGCTCCAGCCCTCCGCCCAGGACCCGCGCACGATTTCGACAAGCGGTATGATGAGTAGAAGTATAAATACGACATAAGTGAGCGTAATCCAAAGTTTCCTCATTGGCCCGGCCTCCTGGATTGAATCAGGTTAACCGTCCACAAGATGACGAAGGACAAGGTGAGCAAAATAACGGAAACCGCGGCCGCTCCTTGCGGGTTGTCGCTTTCGATTTCCCCAAAAATATAAACCGATGCAATGAGCGTTTTGCCAGGAATGTTGCCTGCTACAAGCACAACTGCCCCAAACTCGGCTATGCCGCGCGAGAACGCCAGCATCGCTCCGCTAATAATACCCGGAACCATCGACGGTAAAATAATGCGAAAAAACGTCAGCGCTCTTGAAGCACCCATCGTATACGCCGCTTCTTCCTCCGAGCGATCCAGCTCCTCCAGCAAAGGCTGTACAGCGCGGATAACGAATGGGAAGGTGACGAACACCATCGCGATAATAATCGCCGGTTCATGGAATACAATGTCGAAGCCCAGCTTCGTCGCCAGTCCGCCAACAAAGCTGCGTGGGCCCAGCAGCAGCAAAATCATCAGCCCAGCAACCGCTGTGGGCAAAGCAAAAGGCAAATCGACGAGCGAATTGAGAAATCTTTTCCCGGGAAATTTGTAGCGGATAAGCACCCAGCCAATCATCGTTCCGAGAAAAATGTTGATAATCGTCGCAATAACGGCGAGCCTGACGGTGAGCAGCACCGCTTTCCACGCCAGAGGATCGCTTACACTTTCCCAAAATGGCTGCCAGCCAAGCGACAGCGATTGCGTGTAAATACCGAATATCGGAATGATTATCAGGATAATAAAATAAAGCATAACCGTACTTCGGAAGCCGAAGCTCCACCATTTGTTTCGAAACATAGCATTCACGTTGACATTACCCTCCAGACCATCGACTCGTGTCGTAGGTGAAACCACAGACGAACAGCGAAAAGTAAAAATGCAAGGTGAAACGGCTGTCGCCATCCTTTGGCGGTAAAGCTACCGTTTCGCGATGAAATATAAGCCCATTATAATTGTGTAACTTATAAATGCTTATATTTCGAAAAAAGATAATCCCTATTAACAAACTTGGTATTATCAATTTAGCAGATCATATTAGTCCAAGTCAATGCTAAATTGGCCTTTTGTTTGTGGAGTTCAATGGATTGCTGGAAATATGCTTATGAAGATGCTTTCCTGCGGAAAGCTTTAGGCGAACGCTCCGCTTCAGCCCAAACTTCCACTCCGCTCCTACAAAACCGCCAAAACCATCAATCAAAAGAAAGAAAGAAATTTCTGACGGATTCCGATTTTTCTGAAGGATTCTCCGAAAATAGCTCCTTCGAGTTATTGCTAATTTTAGTGTCTGGACTATAGTTTTGGAGCCCTTTCGACGCTGGTCTGGCTACTCTCCCAACTCGGGACCGAATCCTAAGCAGCGGATTGCTGATATTCTACTGTAGGAGGAAAAAAAAATAAGAATGGATCCAAATATCGTGAAACAAGGGAGAGTAAAAAATGAAAACCGTTCTGAGAATTATCGTTTGCTTGTGCTTATTAGTTGTACCTGTAGGAGCTGCAGGAGCCGCTGGCTATATCTATACAATGAATGATGTCATGTCGCTTTACGATAAAAGTACCCCATCTCTACAAAATGTGCAGGCACCCCCTTACGATTCGGGCAAGCCTACGGTAGCCGTTCTGCTTGCTGCGGAAGTTACCGAGGTTTTTGATTTCCTGGTACCCTATGAAATGTTCGCGATGACGGAAGCTTATAACGTGTATGGAGTTGCACCCGACCGCAATATCAAGTCACTAACAGGCGGCCTTGATGTTGTGCCGCATTATTCTTTCGAAGAAATGGACCATTTGCTGAATGGAAGCCCGGATATCATTGTCATTCCATTCATGCCTATATTGGATGAAAACAAATATGCACCCGTTCGCGAATGGATAAAAAAGCATGCTAGTGATCAGACGATACTGCTATCCATCTGTAATGGGGCCGAGAACTTGGCCAACACCGGCTTGCTGAGCGGTAAAGCTGCTACGACACACTGGGGTGATATAGACAGGCTGATCAAGACTTATCCCGATATTGACTGGAAGAAGGATCAGCGATACGTCCCTGTCGATCATATCGTATCCTCAGCGGGTCTTACTTCCGGGATTGATGCAACGTTGTATGTGATCTCGCAGCAATTGGGAGAGCCAGCAGCCGCAAAGATAGCAGCGGAGATGAAATATCCGTCCTACGCCTATGTGCGAAATCCACAAATAGAGCCCTTATCAGCAGGGCTTAGCGATTTAACCTATGTAGTTAACAATGCTTATCAGTGGAATAAAGTTAAAGCGGGCGTCCTGTTATACAACGGTGTAGATGAATTGGCATTGTCAGCGGCATTCGATACGTATTCGGCATCTGGAACAACGAAGACGATAACGGTATCCAGCTTTAATGAGCCAATCATCACCAAGCATCATTTGACTCTGGTTGCTAGAAACTCGATTAATAATGCGCCGAAGCTGGATAAAATGATCGTTGTCGGAGCGAAAGCACAAACAAAAGCGGGGCAGGATATCGAACGCTGGAGCACCGAAAACAAGGACACGCCAATGCTCATGCTGCATGAAGGCAAGGCTGAGCGGTTTGCTATGGAGCCTGCGTTTGAAGACTTGGCAAAGCAAGAAGATGTGCGTACAGCCCAATTCGCCGCAAAGCGTCTGGAATATCGCGCGACCGAGCAGCTCAACCTGCAAGGGGGTTCCTTTTCGCTTGAGGCGTTCGCCGTTCCTGCCTTCATAATGCTGCTTTCCTTGCTGGCAGCTTTTTATATAGACAGACGATTTTTTGCAAAGAAAACAAGACAGCAGAAATAAGCATAAAGTTCTGATTTCTGCAATGAGCCGCTTCGGATAACGGCAAAAACGCCTTATTCATTATCCCCAGCAATGGGTTTATGAATAAGGCGTTTTTTTAAGAACAGGCGACTTTGCTTTATTCGCCCTCAATATAATAGACGCTCTCGCCTGCTTCTATCTCGGCTTGGCCCTGCGTTAAATCCGTCATCCACGCGATAAAAGCTTCCGCCTCCGGCTCCACCGGCAAACAGCTGACGATGACGCGGTCGGTAAACGCCGTATCGCCTACGCGAATGCCACGGCCGTGCAGCTCATTCTCCAGCTTGCCATACCAGGTGTAGTCAACGGACACCCGCACCTCGCGGTGCAGGACGTTGACGATTTCATCAGCTGCTTCGATTCCGGCAACTGCGCCATCCGTGTATGCACGGACGAGGCCTCCAGCGCCCAGCATCGTGCCGCCAAAATAGCGGGTGACGACGACGGCGATATTTTTGAGACCCTTGTGCTTAATGACCTCCAAGATCGGCTTGCCCGCCGTGCCGCTTGGCTCGCCGTCGTCAGACTGCTTCTGGAATTGGTCGCGCTCCCCCACCATATAAGCGGAGCAGTTATGCGTTGCGGTTTTGTGCAGCCGCTTGATCTCGTCAATAAACTGCACGGCCTCCTCCTCGGTCTCTACCGGCTTTGCATGGCCAATAAAACGGGAGCGCTTGATGACGATTTCGGCATGGGCCTGCTGCCTAACCGTTCGGTAACGTTCAAGCTTCATCAGGAAGGCTGCCTGAAACGACGCCTACAGGCGCGCTTCCAGCTCCGCTTTCTCCTTCTCGTAGCCCGGTTTGCCAAGCAGCGCGAACATGTTTTTCTTGTAGGCTTCTACGCCCGGTTGGTCAAACGGATTTACGCCGAGCAGGTAGCCGCTGATGCCGCAAGCCTTCTCGAAGAAATACACGAGATAGCCGAAGGTGTATGGCGAGAAATCCGCAATGTTGACGATAAAGTTAGGAACTTGGCCGTCTGTATGCGCAAGCAAAGTGCCTTCAAAAGCTTTTTTGTTGACGAAGTCCATCGTTTTGCCTGTCAGGAAGTTCAGACCATCCAGATCCGCATCGTCATGGCCGATGGAAATGTGCTCGGACACTTCCTTCACTTGAATAACGGTTTCGAAAATGTTGCGGTTGCCCTCTTGGATGAACTGGCCCATCGAGTGAAGGTCTGTCGAGAAATCAACGGAGGACGGGTAGATTCCTTTGTAGTCCTTGCCTTCGCTCTCGCCAAACAGCTGCTTCCACCACTCCGATACGAAGTGAAGCGACGGCTCGTAGTTCACGAGAATTTCAGTTGTTTTTCCTTTGCGATACAGCGAGTTGCGGGCAGCCGCGTATTGGTAGGCTTCATTTTCAGCCAGATTCGGGTTGCTGTATTCTTTGGCAGCGTCAGCCGCGCCTTTCATGATTGCATCAATATCAACGCCAGCTGCTGCAATTGGCAGCAAGCCTACAGCTGTCAATACGGAATAACGGCCGCCAACGTCATCAGGGATGATGAACGATTCGTAGCCTTCTTCGGATGCGAGCTTCTTGAGCGCGCCTTGCTGTTTGTCCGTCGTTGCATAAATACGCTTGCGTGCAGCTTCCTTGCCGTATTTTTTCTCCAGCAGTTCACGGAACAGACGGAAAGCAATCGCTGGCTCAGTCGTTGTGCCGGATTTGGAAATAACGTTGATCGACCAGTCGCGGCCTTCAAGCAGCTGCGTCAAATGCGTCACGTAAGTGGAGCTGATGTTGTTGCCGGCAAAAAGCACTTGCGGCGTCTTGCGCTGCTCATGCGGCAGCAGGTTATAGAAGGAATGCGACAGCATTTCGATCGCTGCGCGCGCGCCCAGATAGGAACCGCCGATGCCGATTACGATCAGCACCTCGGAGTCCGATTTGATTTTTTCAGCCGCTTGCTTAATGCGGGCGAATTCTTCTTTGTCATAGTTTTCAGGAAGGTCAATCCAACCCAGGTAGTCAGAGCCTGTCCCCGTGCCGTTATGTAGTTGGTCATGCGCAAGGCGAACTTGCTGCGTCAAGTTGTCGATCTCATTTTGCCCAATAAAAGTTAGTGCTTTGCTGTAATCGAAATGTACCGTTTTACTCATAAACAAATAAGCCTCCTTAGGAATATAAACAGCATCTCAGCCGTTTTCAAAATATTGTACGACTAACGGCGAGGCTCAAGCTCCCCACTGATAATCAACATCATGTATAGCGTCAAAATCTACAATATCGGATTTAAACTATAAAAACAAGCTTATAACAATGAAATCTTGATGAAGAAGCCGTATAATGAAAGGAAAACGCTAGCCATGGGAGGAACCTATTGATGAAAACAGCAGCATTTATCGGACTTGGTGTAATGGGTATGGGAATGGCGGCAAACCTGCTGCGCAAAGGCTACAGCGTCACGGTGTACAACCGTACACCCGGAAAAGCGGCAGCGCTAATTGAGCTTGGAGCGACAGAAGCATTAACTCCGGCCGAAGCGGCCGCTGGCAATGACGTCGTGATTACGATGATCAGCAATGATCAAGCGATTCGGGACGTTTATTATGGTGAAAATGGGATTTTCAGCGCCGTCCGTTCCGGTGCTGTGCTTATCGATAGCAGCACCATCTCGCCAAGCTTGGCGCGCGAGCTTGCAGCAGCCGCCGAGCAGAAAGGCGCCTCGTTCCTTGATGCTCCGGTTACAGGCAGCAAGCCGGCAGCCGATGCGGGGACGCTTGTATTTATGATTGGCGGCAGCAAGGCGGTGCTCGACGCCAATGACGACATTTTGCTGGCAATGGGCGGCAAGCTCATCTATATGGGACTAAACGGCAGCGGCTCCATCGCCAAGCTGGCGCATAATACAATTGTCGGCATCAACGTTGTGGCCCTGACAGAAGGCATGGCGATTGCCGCAAGCGGCGGACTCGACAGCAATGCGTTTCTAGAGCTGGTGCAAGCCGGCAGCGCATCGAGCAAATCCGCTGAGCTGAAGGGACCTAAGCTGATCAATGCCAACTACGATGTGCAATTTTCGCTGGAGCTGATGCTCAAGGATCTCAAGCTGTCCTCCGTGCTGTCAGACAGCCTGCGGGTGCCTACCCCGCTGCTGGAATCGGCGAAGAGCATGTTCCAGGTCGGCGAGTCAATGGGACTGAGCGAGCTGGATATGTGCGCCGTAGCGCAAGCTTACGAGCAGTATATCGGGCGTAAGCTCGGCGGCGGCAGCCTGTAAGCCTATCTTGCGTGCTAGGCTTGCCTTGTATATTCCTTTAATTATAAAACCGGGTACGGCATGTCCTTCTAAAGAGACAAGCCGTACCCGGTTTTATTTTTGCAAGGCGAAGCAGTTATCCGCCCCTCCTTAATAATACGGCGATATCATCAAATACACGACAACGCCCGTAAAGCTGACGTAGAGCCAGATAGGCATCGTCCATCTCGCGATTTTGCGGTGGCGCTCCACCTGCATCGAGAGGCCTCTGGCTACAGATATGAGCGCCAGCGGCACAACGACGATTGCCAGTAAAATATGCGTGATCAGCACGAAGAAATAAATGCTTTTCAACGCCCCTTCGCCGCCGTATTTCGTCGATTCCGTCAAATAGTGGTAGGTCACATAGGATACCAGAAACAAGGTCGTCGAGACGAATGCCGCTCCAATAAAACGGCGATGCAGCTTGATGTTCTTTTTGATAATCGCAACTAAAGCGACGACCAGAGCAATAAACGTAAAGCAGTTAAAAATAGCATTGAGCAGCGGCAGCAGCTTCACATTAAAGCCAAGCTCCCCATCATAGGCCGGCAGAAAAAACAGCACCGTCACCAGCCCTACGATCACAACGGTCAAAATCGCAATCAGCGGCGTATAGTTTTTGTCCGGCAGCAGTTTAAGCGACTGCTCCTGTTCCCTTTTATTCATCGCTTCTTCCTCCTACAAATATGCTTCATCATATACTTTCCTATATTTCAAGCGGAAAACACAAGCTTCCTTTCCGATTATGCCATGCCAAAGGAAGCTTTTTCAGACGTTTATGTCACAAAAAATCGAATTCTGGGCATGAATTAGAAAAGTTGACACATATGAAGCTCGAGCCGGGGACAACGCAGCTTATACCGAATGAAGCTCCCGATAATCCTGCGGGGTCATGCCGTACACCTTCTTGAATACTTTGATAAAATAAGGCGCATTCTGGTAGCCGACTTTACTGCCGATTTCATAGATTTTCAGCTTTGAGTTGCGGAGCCAATAAGCCGATTTCTCCATGCGTATCCGCTGGATGTATTCGCTCAAGCTTTCATCGGTTGCCGCCTTATATACTTGAGAGAGATACACGGGGTGCAAAAAAACATGCTCTGCAATCATCGTCAGGGAAATCGTATGCGCAAGCTGCTCGTCAATGAATCGCTGCACCTTCTTAATGAGCCTGGAATGGCTGCCCATTGCCTCGGTCTCAAGCGCGCTGCGCATGTTTTCCGCCAATCGCATGAGCTTATCCCGCAGCAGCCGCTGCTGTCTTAAAGACTCGAATGCCATCATATGCTGTTCCTCTATTTCCAAAAAGTCAAACAAGCCATATCCGCTTTTATGGGCAATAAAGCTAAGTGTCCCTGTAACAGCACAATAAACCTCCAATGAATGCTCTGCGGAGCCATCGAAATCAGTCTCAAGCTCATCGAAAATCAAGCCCAGCTTCTCCATGAAGGAATCCCATCTTCCTGACTCCAGCAGATCCGGCAGCAGCGGCGGCTCATACAAATGCTTGAAGGTGCGGACCGGCGCCAGCACACGCTGCTCGCCGAGCGAGAGAAACAATCCCCTGCCAGCGCCAATATGCTTGATATAAGCCGTCAGCGCAAGATGATAGGAGGATGACAAATGATCGGGAAACAGGTCCCAAGCACCGATAACAATCGAGATTGACCCCTTCAAATATCGCTGAACCTGCTGCTGCAAATATAGGCAGCGCCGCATAAGCTCCTGCTCCGCCAATCCGCCAGCGATGCTGCTGCTCCCATCCAAAGCTTGGACCACAACGGCCAAATAGTCACGGGAATCGCTGCACATCCATATTTGATAAAAATCGCTGAGCACCTCCTCGGCAATATTGCCAACCGCATATTCGAGCAAAGTCCGATCATTGTGCCCATATTGGAAAAAAGGCTCCTCTAAACGGATAAGCAGCAAACTGGCAGCGTGCTCCAGCGAGAAGGGAAGCGCGAGCTTCTGGAGCCTCTTTTCCAAAGCAGCTGGTGTGATCGCCCGATTTTCGAGCAAATCAATCAGCAAATTCCGCTGCAGCAGCGGCAAATTTTCCCGTAATGCCCGCTGTGTGTTATCACGCGAAATGGCTGCTTCCCTCTCCTTCTGCACAGCCAGCAGCGCCTTCTTAACTGCGCTAATCAGATCCTCGTCATTGACCGGCTTGAGCAAATAATTAGAGGCGCCGCTAGTCAGCGCTTCCTTGGCATATTCAAATTCAGCATAGCCTGTCAGCAAAATGACAGCGGTTGAGCTTGACGATTTTCGCACGCGCTCCATCAGTTCTAGACCGGAAATGCCCGGCATCCGTATATCCGTAATCATTAGATCAATGAAGCATTTGCGCATAATGGCCAGTGCATCCGAAGCTGAAAAAGCTTTATGAATCTCAATGTCGGCCATACCGAATTCAAGCAGCGTTGCCGCAACCCCTTCAACTACCGAACGTTCATCATCAACGATCAAAAGCTGGTACATGGCCGAATCTCCTTTTTTTCCTGACATGCTTACAGCATCGCGTACAGCGTACATCGGGTACAGCCTTCATTCGTTCACTATCACTATCACTGTCACTCACTCCCGTTCACTTGGAAGGGCACTCCACCGTATCGTTGCGCGAAGGCCCCCATCAGCGGACTGCTCCAGCGTGAGGCCAGACTTTCCACCGTATTTATGAACAAGTCGCTGTTGAACGTTGCGCAGGCCGCAGCTCTCGTCCAGCACCGCATTAGAGCTGATTTTCTGCCGCAGCAGCCGCAGCTCCTGCTCACTGAGACCCACACCATCATCTTCACATACGATTTCATATCCCTGCTCGCCGATTAAGCCAATAACTCTAATCATGCCCGCCCCTTCTCTTGGCTCTAAGCCATGAATAATGGCGTTCTCAATTATCGGCTGCACGATCAGCCTCGGCAGCTTGAGCTCCAGCATCGCATCCGGAATTTTTATTTGAAAGTGGATGCGGTCCATCCTCATTTTTTGAATCGACAAATAGTTGTGAATCAGCTTGATTTCCTCACGCAGCGTCGTTTCCTGCTGATCTACATGCGTCGTATAGCGGTAATAGTCGCCAAGCTTGACCGCCATTGCCATTACCGCATCCCGCTCGCCAATGCGCGTCATATTTTTAATGAAAAACAAGCAATTGTATAGGAAATGTGGATTAATTTGCGATTGCAGCTGCTTCAGCGTAGCTTCTCTGGCATGCAGCTTCTCCGCATAGATGCTGTTGATTAAATGCTGGATTTGCTCGCTCATCAAATTGAACTGCTCAAATAAATAACCGAATTCATCATGCTTGCGGCTGCCAACACGTACGGAATAATCGCCCCTGCGCAGTCGCTTGGCGGCCAAATACAGCTCCCGGATCGGAACCTGCACATTACGATAAAGCAAAAATGCAGATAACACACTTATGAGCAAGATTAAACTCAGCGATAGCCAAAACCAATTTCGGCTAGAGGTTATCGGTGTTAGAATGTTCTCCAGCGGCATGTATTCGATTAAATACCAGCCTGTAGCCTCCGACTTGGCATAAAGAATCATATACTGTTCGTTTTGCAACGAGGCTAGAAACGTCCCTTGCTTGACATCCTTCTTATTATTCTCAAACAGAGGCAGCAGTTCATTAATTCGCTTCATGTCCGCTGTACGCGCAACGATGGGCGCTTCATTTTCATGAAATAAAAAAGGGTCGCCGGGGCTGTCCGCCTTAAACCGGGTCAGCATATCCGCAATATCTTTCGTATCGACCCGAATCTCGCCTACCAGATCAGCTTGCTCCAAATCCTCATAAACGAACAGCGGCTCCACAATCCGATAAACGAAAGCGTTCGGTATTCGGCTGTTATCCTCTGCGGAATAAGTCCAGATGAAAGGCTTGAGCCCGCCTCCGTGCACCATATCGACGAATTTTTGCTTATAGGAAATAGAGTTATGCGTACTGACTACTTCTCCTGAAAGGGGCGCAAATAACGTATATGCACGCTCCAGGATGCCTGCCTTCCCTTTAATCTCCAAATCCTCCTGCACGCTCAGCTTTGCCTCAAACAGCTCGGAATCCGTGCTAGCGGGAGGCAGCGATATAAAGGCGCGTACTAGCGGCTCAATTCCTAAATTATTGACTGAGATCATATATTGATCGAATTCAGCATCTATCTGCTGTACAAAAAAAGAAAGCTTGTCCCCGCTGTTTTGCCTGATTTGCTCTTCTACAACATGAATGCTTATTTGGTTCGAATAGGAATACAAACCGACAATAGGGATGAGCAGCAGCCCCATAATGGCTAATATTTTTTTGAAAATATTTGATTTCTCCATTACGGAGCCTTCCTCCCTGAGCAAGAAAAGCGCCCTATTCCCCTCCTTAAGGGAACGGACGCTCCTGTTGCCTAATGTTCGATTGTTGGATTGTTGGATTACTTATTTTTGAACAGCGGCATACCATTCATTAACCTCTTCGGTAATGGTGTCCCCAGCAGAAGCCTTCCACTGTGTGACGAACGTGTCAAAGGAATCAATCGGACTGCCGCCATAAATGATTTTATTAAACGTTTCCTTCTCGCTTTTGTTCAGGAAATCCCAGCGCTTCTTGTAGGTTTTGGTCGGAGAGCCAATGTACAGATTTGGCAGCGCATATTCCCGCTGGCTGTAGTTGACAGCACCAGCATTCACATTTTTATCCGGCTCTCTGAACTGCTTCTGCTCGAATGCCGTCGCTGGCTCCTTGCCACCCGCCAAATCGCTCATTGTCTTCATAACTAAAGAAGGGATGCGGGCTCCATCAAACAGCAGCGTATATTTCTCAACATTCATCAGCGGCTTGTCTGCCGGAAACTTATCTGCATCCCAGACTGGCTGCCCATCCTGAAGCATAAAATCATAGCCTTCTTTAAATCCGTGTTCAAACGGACTTCCCGGCTGTGGATTGCCCTGCTGTTCATATAACAGATTGGCATACATAAAAAAAGCTTCCGGATGCTTGAAGTCCTTATTAATTAAAATAACGCCATTGCCCGTACCCGATTTGCTGCGGCCAATTTTCCCATCCGGTCCTGCAGGCAGCGGATATGCGCTGTAGTCGGCATTTTTATCTACCTCTTTAACTGCTGGCAGCGGCCAGCCTCCTGCCCAATACGGAGCAGCCACGATTCCCGCCTTGCCTGATGAAAATAATTCAGCCGCCTTGCCCTCATCGTGCAATCCTGCTTCCTTGTGGATGTAGCCCTTCTCCATCCACTCCTTCAGCTTCGCAAGCACCGTCTTCACTTCCGGGGCAATCGAGCCGTATGCAAGCTTGCCTGTCGCGGCATCCAAATTCCACTGCCCCGGCATCGCACCATAAGCTCCGAACAGGAAATCCGCATCAGCGAGTCCCCAGGTGTTCATGCCATTTTTCAAGCCAACAGCCAGCCCTACGGTGTCCTTCTTGCCATTGCCGTCTGGATCGGCATTCGTGAACTGCTCCATCATTTTTTCCATCTCTTCGATCGTTTGTGGCGCCTTCAAATTCAGCTTTTTCATCCAATCATCCCTGATCCATAAAACAGTATCATTATTGTTGGAGTAATCGAGAATCGGAATCGCGTACCGTTTGCCATCCCGAACATAAGGATACCAGACTGTTTCGTCTTCCGCCATCGCTGCTTTGTAGGCATCGCCCGCATACTTGTCGAACAGGTCGCCAACGTCTGCGAACTTGCCGGAGTCAATTAAGGCGTCAATAACATCCTGGGAACCCCGATATTGAATAATATCAGGAAGGTCCTCGTTCGCGGACAAAATCAAGCGGATTTTCGTATCAATCGCGCTGCTGTCGGCTGTCCATAAATAATTGAGATCGATATTGAACGTATCCTTGGCCCACTGGACATGAGGATTATTGTTGATGTCCTCCCCGGCGCGAAACTTCACATCAGTGGTCATCTGGCGAACGATATTGATTTTAAGCGGCTCCTCGTATTTGCCTGCTTTCATCGCTTCAGCTGCGGCTTCCACAGCTTGCGGCTGCGAAGCGTTATTTGACGCTTCCTCATTTACGGCCGATGAGCAGGCGCTCAAAGCAGTCACCCCCAGCATTATAGCGCTCCATAATGCGGTCGTTTTCCTCCAGCTTTTATTCATCATAGATACTCCCCCTATTTAATGGCACTATTCCTTCACGGAACCGAGCACAATCCCTTTAACGAAAAATTTTTGCAGAAACGGATATACGATAATAATGGGCAGCGTAGCAATAAAAATCTGCGCCGTTTTCACCGTCCGGTTCGACAGCTCCTTCATTTCATCCGCATTGACGCTCATGCTGCTTAAGTCCCGCTGGACTACAATCGTCTGTAAAAGCGTAGACATAGGATACTTTTCGGCATGAGTCATGTAAATCAGTCCATCAAACCAAGCATTCCAATGACCGACCATTGTGAAGAGGCCGATCGTTGCCAGCGATGGGAGCGATATCGGCAAATAAATTTGCCATAATGCGCGAAAGTGGCCCGCTCCATCTATAAACGCCGCTTCCTCTAGCGCTTTCGGCACCGATGTGCGGAAAAAATTCATCAATAAAATCGTATTATAAACGCTAACAGCTCCCGGAAGCACAAGTGCCCATACCGTATTGAGCAGCCCCAGCTTTTGTACGACGATATAACCGGGAATCAGACCGCCGCTAAACAGCATTGTAAATACGAAAAACCAGGCATATATATTTCTGCCCCTGAATTCAGAGCTCTCTTTAGACAAGGCATAACCAATCAGAATGGACAAGGAGAGCGCAATCGCTGTGCCAAGCACCGTTCGAATGATTGAATTTCCAAAAGAGCCGATGAAAAAAACATTCGATAATGTAGCCTTATAGGCATCTAGCGAAAAACCGACCGGCCATAGCTTTACCAAATTGGCATCGGCTGCTGTAGAGGTACTGAATGATACCGCAAGCACATGAAGGAGCGGTGCTATACACATGAAGGACAACAAGGCTAGAAAAATAACGTTGAATGTAGAGAAAACACGATACGAAATTGAACGATGAAACATACCGCTCCCCCCTTAAAAAATACGATAATTGGCCAGCTTGTAGGCAAGCCTGTATGAAATAATAATCAATATAAAGCTCACTAGCGATTTGAACACGCCAACCGCTGTACCGAATCCAAAATCGCCACCCAGCAAGCCTACTCTGTAAACATAGGTGTCGATAATATCTCCTTTTTCATAAACAAGCGGGTTATATAGATTAAAAATCTGGTCGAACCCGGCATTGAGCACATTGCCAAGCGATAAGATCGCAACCACAATCGTAATGGGCAAAATAGACGGGATCGTTATTGAAAGCGTCTGACGCCAGCGATTCGCCCCATCAATAAGCGCCGCTTCATAATATTCGGGATTTACGCCCGCAAGCGCCGCTAGAAAAATAATGGTCGAGAAGCCGAAATCCTTCCATACATCGCTGACAATGACCGTAAATCTAAACCAATTCCCATCGCCAAGGAAAAAAATCGGCTCGATTCCAAACACCGCAAGCAGTTGATTGACAAGCCCGCCATCTGTAGAGAGCATATCAAGCAAAATGCCCCCAAGAATGACCCAGGACAAAAAGTGGGGCAAATAGACGAGCGTTTGCACAAACCGTTTAAACAGCATTTTACGCACTTCATTAAGCAGCAGCGCAAAAACGAATGGAACAATGAGATGCGCTACAATTTTGATGCCCGCGATCAGCAGCGTATTCCAAATGACTTGCCTAGCATCCGGATATTCAAACATCAGCTTGAAATTTTCCATGCCGACCCATTCGGAATCCAAAAATCCAAGCTGGGGCTTATAATCCTGAAAGGCCATAATGAGACCGAGCATCGGCAAATATGAAAAGATCAGAACAAGGACAATTCCCGGAATAAGCATGACGTGCAATGGCCAAACAAGCTTGAAATTCCACCTCCGCATCGCTCTTTGTTTCAATAGCTTCCCCTCCATTTAACCATCTTCTTGTTTATTGTTAGCGGTTACAGAAGCTATTGTAGCTTTCGGAAGCAGCGCGGAGATATAACAATGTTTTAGGATTCATGTTGCATAGTTAAGGAAACGTCCAGTGAGAATAATAATGAGGGGCAGGATGGAATGAAAAGGGTGGAGGAGGATAGAGGAACGGTGATAAATGAAAAGGAACGACGATAGACAAGACGATAGACAAGCATGAACGACGATGAACAACCTTGAACGACTATAAATGACTATAAAGAAAAATGTACGACGAAAAGGGCTGCTTCGCATATGCGAAGCAGCCCTTCCTTTGATTTTGGAATCTTATTCGTAAATGTACGAGCAGCAGTAATCTGCTACCGTTGCAACCTGAAGCTTGAATTTCGTGTTGGCAGGCACAGTGAACTCGCCTTTGCCTTGAATGTGCAGCCACTCCGTCTCGCCTGGAAGCAGCACTTTCAAATCACCAGCAAGAATTTCCATAATTTCTACGCAGTCCGTACCGAACTCGTAGTCGCCTGGCAGCATAATGCCGAGCGTTTTTTTCGTTCCGTCCGCGAACAATACAGCGCGGCTTGTTACCTTACCGTCAAAATAAACGTTAGCTTCTTTGACGACCGTTACATTTTCAAATTGAGACATGGCGGGTATAATCTCCTTCTATTTCGAAAATTAAAGTACGGATTTCACTTTACTTACAACGTTCTCAACCGTGAAGCCATATTCAGCAATGACGCGATCGCCAGGAGCCGAAGCGCCGAAACGGTCGATACCGATAATCGTGCCTTGATCGCCAACATAACGCTCCCAGCCGAATGGGGAAGCCATCTCGATAGCAACGCGAGCTTTAACTTCAGGAAGCAATACAGAATCTCTGTAAGCTTTGTCCTGCTTCTCGAACAGATCCCAGCTCGGAAGGCTGACAACGCGAACTTGAATGCCTTCTTCTGCAAGAGCTTTCTGAGCAGCAACAGCCAGTTGAACCTCGGAGCCTGTAGCAATGATTTGCGCTTGCGGCTTGCCGTCTTTTGCATCGGATACAACGTATCCGCCGCGGCGAATGCCATCGCGAGCGTTATCTACAGAACCTTCAAGAATCGGCAGGTTTTGGCGAGTCAGAACAAGCGCTACTGGATTGCTTGTGTTCTCCAGCGCATAAGCCCATGCTGCGGAAGTTTCGTTGCCGTCAGCTGGACGAATAACCGTCAGGTCAGGAATGATGCGGATCGATGCAAGCTGCTCGATTGGCTCATGTGTAGGACCGTCTTCGCCGACAGCAATACTGTCATGCGTCAGTACGTATACTACAGGAAGCTTCATCAGAGCTGCCAGACGAATAGCTGGACGCAGGTAGTCGGTAAATACGAAGAACGTACCGCCGAAAACTTTCAGACCAGTATGAAGGGCAATACCGTTCATTGCAGCAGCCATACCAAACTCACGAACACCGAAATAAATATTGCGGCCATCGTAGCTGCCTGGCTTGAACACTGGCAAGCCTTTCAGGTGTGTCATTGTCGAGCTTTCAAGGTCAGCGGAGCCGCCAACAAGGCTAGGAACATTTTTCGCCAGGCCGTTCAGGGCATTACCGGAAGCTACGCGAGTCGATACAGGCTTGTCTTCTGTTGTGTAAACCGGAAGGTCTGCATCCCAGCCAGCTGGCAATGAACCGGAAGTTGCGATTTCGAATTGAGCAGCAAGCTCAGGATTCGCTTTTTTGTATTCAGCAAACAAAGCATCCCATTTCGCATTCGACTCTTCGCCTTGCTTCTTCACTTCTGCGAAGTGTGCGCGAACTTCGTCTGGCACGAAGAACTGATTGTCTTCTTCCCATCCGTAGAACTGCTTAGTCAGCTTCGTTTCTTCAGCGCCCAGCGGCGATCCGTGAGGACCTGCATGTCCGCCTTTGCCGCCTTTGTTCGGGCTGCCGTAACCGATAACGGTCTTCACTTCGATCAAAGTCGGTTTAGCATGGTCTGTTTGCGCTTCTGCAACCGCTTTGGACAAAGCATCCAGATCGTTGCCGTCTTCTACGCGCAGCACTTGCCAGCCGTAACCTTCAAAACGCTTCTGAACGCTCTCCGAGAAGGACAGGCTCAGTTCGCCATCTAGAGAAATATCGTTTGAATCATATAGGACAACCAATTTGCCGAGCTGCATGTGACCAGCCATGGAAGCCGCTTCATGCGAAATACCTTCCATTAAATCGCCGTCGCCACAAATGGCATAAGTATAATGGTCGATTACGTTAAAGCCTTCTTTATTGTAAGTAGCAGCAAGCTGTGCTTCTGCAAGCGCCATACCAACGCCCATAGCCACGCCTTGCCCCAGTGGACCAGTCGTTGCGTCAACGCCAGCTGTGTGGCCAAATTCAGGGTGACCCGGAGTCAGGGAGCCCCATTGACGGAAGTTTTTCAGTTCCTCAATTGGAAGATCGTAGCCAGACAGGTGCAGCAGGCTGTAAAGCAGCATGGAGCCATGCCCTGCGGAAAGTACGAAACGATCGCGATTTACCCAAGTCGGGTTAGCCGGATTGTGAACCATGTTTTTAGCGAAAAGCTGATAACCCATTGGAGCTGCACCCATAGGCATGCCTGGGTGTCCAGATTTTGCTTTCTCAATCGCATCGATCGCAAGCGTACGGATCGTATCAATCGAAAGCTGGTCAACTGATTTTTGAGTAACTGTCATTAGCTTGTTTCCTCCTAAAATCCATTCTGGTCTTTTTGTTTTAAGTGTTGCTCTCTCTTTAGAAGCATGGCAAGCGTAAACGGCTTGCGCCGTCCTCTGGTGGCGCGGCGCGTTTCAGTCCGAGAAATATAGAGAAAGGATGAAAAAAATCATAGCCTTTCCTATATTTCAAGCGTAAACGGCTTTCTCCGTCCTCTGGCGGCAAAGCTTCCGTTTCGAGGGTGAAATATAAGCCCATTTATAAGTGTAAAACTTATAAATTCTTATATTTTGAAAAAGCTACTTTCCTGCGGAAAGCCTGCATTTTTCAACATGCTTATAGGTGTTGCGCAATTGAACACAATGGCTTTGAACATTGTAACACCCGTCAGAGCAGTTTGCCTATTAAAAAATATTGATAAATAACCGCGAAAAACCTAATTAAATACGACAGTCTTATTATGATGAACGATAATTCGGTCCTCAATATGCCATTTAACTGCACGGGCAAGAACGACACGCTCAATCGTGCGGCCAATCCGCTTCAAGTCGTCCACATTGTCCCTGTGGCTGACCCGCTGCACATCCTGCTCGATAATCGGACCGCCATCCAGCTCCTCTGTTACATAATGCGCCGTAGCGCCGATAATTTTCACGCCGCGCTGGTAAGCTTGTGCATACGGCTTGCCGCCAACGAAAGCAGGCAAAAAGGAATGATGGATATTAATAATGCGATTCGGAAATTGCTCGATAAATTTCGGCGAAATAATTTGCATGTAACGGGCAAGCACAATAATGTCCGCTTTATCGGCAACGACCTCCATCTGCTTGCGCTCCGCTTCTGCTTTCGTATCCGCAGTTACCGGGATGTGGTGGTAAGGAATGCCGAAGCCTTCCACCATTTCTCGCATATCTGGATGATTGCTGACAACCATGGCAATATCGGCGTCAAGATCGCCGGCTTTCCACTGCCACAGCAGTTCCATCAGGCAATGATCTTCTTTGGATACGAAAATCGCCAGGCGCTTTTTGCGGCTTGCACGGAACGTATGCCATTTCATATCGAAACGGTCGGCAACGCGGGCAAAATCCTCTACTAATACCGGCAGCTCCTTGTCGAGGTCAGCCAAATCGAACTCAAAGCGGATAAAAAACATTCCGCCCTCCGGGTTCATGGTGTACTGGTCGGACTGCACGATATTCGCCCCATGCTCATATAGAAAATGGGAAACAGCTGCCACGATGCCGGAACGGTCTGGGCAGGAAATGAGCATGCGAGCCCGCCCGCTCTTGGCGGATGGCTGCTGCGATATAGATGGTGATGACATGTATTTCAAACTTCCTTCCTTCAACTATTATCTTCAATCTATTCATCAATTATAAATCTTTATATTTAGAGCACAGCTTTGCCTGCAAACCATGCGGTAATCCGTTGATTAATTTGCTCTTCCGTCAGTGCTGACGACAATGCGCCGCCTTCAATAATGAGGTCGTAAATCCGCTCCATTGGCTCGCGCGGATCAGCTTTTCTTGCTTTGGCATCTGCCTTAAGCAGTTCCCATGTAGATAGCACGAATGCACGGTCAATGCCTTGCGGAGCAAAAAACTGCTGGAGCTTCGCAATATCCTCCAGAAAGCTGTCGCCAAACCGCTGCTGAACTTCGCCGCGAAGCAAGGCGATTTCTACTTCGTACATCGGACGCTCCGTTTTCGCATCTTTGCCGATCCATGGCGTCTCCAATACAAATGGACGCCCTTTAAGTGCTTCATGATGGACAATGGATTGGATTGCATCATAACCCAAATATCCCGAGCCTATCGGCGTATGGCGGTCCTTTGCCGCTCCACGCGGATTTTTACTGTCATTCACGTGGACTACTGCAACTCGGTTAAGCCCTACCAGCTTGTCAAACTTGTCCAGCACGCCGTCCAAATCATCAACAAGATCGTAGCCCGCATCATGCATATGGCAAGTATCCATGCAAATGGTCAAGCGGTTGTTGCTTTGGACCTTATCAATAATCGCTGCCAGCTCTTCAAAGCTGCGGCCGATTTCCGTGCCTTTGCCGGCCATCGTCTCAAGTGCAATATTGACATTCGTTTCCTTGGTGCCTTCCAGCACCGCATTCAGCCCTTCGGCAATACGACCAATGCCATATTCAGCATCCTTGTCGGTATAAGCGCCTGGGTGCAGCACGATGTTCTGCACACCAATGGCAGCAGTACGGCGGATTTCCTCCTGCAAAAATTCAACAGCCAGATTATAGGTGCTGTCCTTGTAGGAGCCGAGATTGACGATATACGGTGCATGAACAACGATCTCATCAATACCTGCTGTTTGCATGAAAGCTTTGCCTTCTTCAATATATAGCGTGTCAATCGGCTTTCTTCGCGTATTCTGCGGTGCGCCGGTATAAATCATGAATGTGCTGGAGCCATAAGAAATGGCCTCCGTTGCTGCGGTCTGCAGTCCTTTGTCCGAAAATGAAACATGGGAACCGATTTTCAACATCGTTATATAACGCCCCTTTCGGTTTATCACACCTATTTTACAAGGAATGTCGAAATAAATCTAGGAATACGCTATAATTCATGCATGAGGTGAAAATTGGATATGAAATCAGCTCCTGATTGGTTTATGTATTTCATCATTTTCTGGGCAATCGTCATGGTCGTATTCATGGCAATCGGCGGTTTCTTTATGTTCCGCAAGTTTTTGAAGGTGCTCCCTCAGCGGGATGGCAAGTCCAAGCTCGATTGGCAAAACTATTGGGTGGACAGAAGCCGCAGCATGTGGACCCAGGAGTCGAAGCTTTTTCTTGATGAGCTGGTCGCGCCTGTCCCATCTGCGTTCCGAGATATAGCGAAACACTCCATAGCTGCAAAAATCGGTCAAGTGGCTATTGAATACGAAGCCAAAGAGGTCACAAGGGCACATTGTGTAGAAGGATACATACGAGCTACCCCCAAAAGAGACTACAAAGTACTCGTTACCTTTCTCGAGAAGCAAGGCATTGATTACAGCCCTTTCAAGCATTTGCTCAACAAATAGCGTTTCTTAGGAGCTGCGGGGAAATTAGTACCCGCTTTTGTTGACAAAATCTCCACGGTTTTGGGAGTTTTGTCAACAAATTAGCGGTACTTTATTTCGTCGCAGTCTCTTAGTTCTATCGATAACGAATAGCCTGGCGCTGGCTGTTTAACGAGTCTTTCGTCCGTGTAAGAACATGTATGAGCACGGCGACGGCTCGCTCTGATCTCTTTTTTTGGAACCTATTGCGATCAGATTTCGTTTATATTGCCAGGAGGTGCTTCACAATGACAAAAAATAATAAAACCAAAAAAAGCAGCTTGATGGTGACGAGCTCCCTATTAGTAGCAATTATGCTCGCAACCGCCGCTTGCTCAAGCAATAGCAATAATGCTCCTGCTGCATCCAGCAGCCCGGTTGCCACAGACGAGCAGCCAGCTACCGTATCGCCAACACCAGAGGAAAGCGCGGCACCATCACCGAGTGATGGCGGTAGCGTAACAGAGCCTGGCGAAGCGTCGCCAGAAAGCAGCTCAGGTACAGACATACCGACCGCCAACCCGGATTTGAAAACCGGTGAAGGTGTGTTCAATGGTCTTATCGACACCCACTCCATTGAAGTAGACACGCCAAGCGGTACCATCGTTTTGCAAATTAATGATGAGCTGCTTGATGTCATTAATTCGCTGCCAGAGAAAAGTAAAATTAAATACCAATATGTTGAAAAAGATTTAGACGGCTTCACACAAATGTGGGCGGAGAAAATCGAGAAACAATAATCGAAAGCTGGTGGATGCATGCGGATCGCGGTAGCTGGTGGTACTGGTTTTGTCGGACAAGCATTGGTCAAGGCTCTTCTGGAGCGGCGTGATGAAATATGGATCATTTCGCGCTCTGGACGAAGCCAAAACTCGCCTGTAGGAAAAGGCCTCCATTATTTAACATGGAGCGAGCTTGCCGAGCATCCTCAAAAGCTGGAGGGAATTGACGCCATCATTAACCTCGCTGGCGAATCCATTAATCAAAGATGGACCGCCCAGGCTAAGCAGCGGATTCTAAGCTCCAGACTAACAGCTACCGCACGCATCGCCCAAATCGTCCAAGCTCTAAAAGGCAAACCGAAGGTTGTCGTTAATGCTTCAGGCATTTCAGCCTATGGGCTGTCAACTACCGAAACCTTTGATGAGTACAGTCCGACTGCCGTAACAGACTTTTTGTCGGAAGTGGTCAAGCAATGGGAAAAAGCTGCTGATGCGATTAAGGTAGAACGTCTCATTAAACTAAGAGTAGGCGTCGTGCTGAACAAAACCGGCGGTGCTTTCCCATTAATGGCACTGCCTTATAAGTTATTTGGCGGTGGACGAATGGGCAGCGGGCAGCAATGGATATCTTGGATTCATCTGGAGGATATTGTCCGCCTCATCATTTTTTGCGTGGATCAGCCAAATGTGAAAGGGCCTGTTAACGCTTCTGCTCCAGAGCCTGTTACGAATGACAGCTTTGGGAGAGCGATCGGCAAAGCAATGCATCGGCCACACTGGTTCCCGGTTCCCGCTTTCGTCATGAAGGCTGCGGTCGGCGAGCTTGCAACGCTGCTGCTTGATGGACAGCGGGCGCTTCCGCGTGTAGCCTTGGACAATGGATTTACTTTCCTATATCCGACTGTTGAGAGCGCCATGGAGCATATGTATAAAAAGTCCTGAGCCTGCGCCTTCCATCAGTTGCCTTGCTTTAATTCATATTTAGGGCCATTTACCCCAGCTAGCTGGACGATGTCCCCTTCTGAAAAAGGATAGGTTTTGTAAGCAATCATCGTTTGGCCGTTCAGCATGCTTCCATTCCGGGAGCCAAGATCTTTGATGAAGCAGCCTTTGTCTTCTCTATAACATTCAAGGTGAAGCCGGGATATTCCCTGCGCTTCGTCACCATAGCTGACCTGTTCGCCTATACGGCCTATTGTAAACCGGCCTTTCTCCCAAATAAGCCTCTGCCTTTGCCCTTCCCACTCCCTCTGGAGTGAGAATCCGCTATCGGCAGCAGGCTTTTTGTTATGCTGCCCTAGCAGCACGGTCGCTTCCTCTCTTCTAATTGACGGAGCTTGAGAGGAAACGATCTTTTTAAACTGGGGCACAGCTTCCTCCAAATCAATAGATGATTTAGGATGTTGAACGCCCTCTTCCCCATTTTGATTGACTCCTCTAAAACGTGAACGGCTAAACTCTTCTTCAATGCTGACTTCCCTAAAGCTCTCTTCTTCTACTAATTCTGATTCAGCCACTTTGCTTTTTGTGAGCCATAGGGCTAGCAAGCCGGCAACACCAATAAGCGATAAACCTAGACATATGAATAGCAAACTGCTGGAAGGAGCCGCTAAATAAATATAGCGCCATATACAAGCTACTGCTACAAAGATCATCGCGCTGATCAGCCATTTTCCTTTCCGAGCAGGCTTTGGCTCCTCCTCATTAAAGCTAAATTGAGGCAAAGGTTCGACTTCTATATCCCAATTACCTAGAGACTCTTGCATATATGCTTCGCTTTTTTTAATATTGTCGCTATCACGGCCCAACTCGTCAGCTTCTCCATAATGATTAGAGCTGCCATGATCGATAGGCTTGTCCGGACTCATATTACCAGCAATATTAACATTTCTAGCAATACTAGTACTGCCAGCTTGATTTGGTCTGCTTGTGCTTGAAGCAGAAGCAGGAAGGCGATACGTACCCTCATACATTTTGCTAATGCGTTCCAGCAATTGAGAATGAATCGTGCTGATCGTGGCATCTTCTCTGCTTAACAAGCGCAATAGATGCTGAAACTCCTCGCCATTTATTTCTTCTATATAAGAAGACCAGCGTATTGCCAGAGCTAACAGGGAGTGAGTACAGTTTGGAGCAGCCTGGCCTGAATTCATCGGTTTTAAAGGCATATAAACGAGAAAAATATCGCTTAGCTGCTCGCCGACAAATAGATATGACTCTTCCAGCAAGCAGCCTTCAGGGCGAAGCATATAATGGCGGCACTCATCCAGCGCTTCTATAATCCCAAGCAGCACGGCATAAAACTTCTCCATCGTCAGCGATTGTATCTGCAAGCGATGAAGCAGCAATTTTTTGCCGCTTATTCGATACCTGAACGTAATGAGCCCATCCAGCTCAAACCATTCAATGGGCAGCATATGTGGAATCGAGCCGCCTTGCAGCATTTGCAGTTCTACATCTTCAAGCTCTTGTCTGCGTATGCCTCCCTCGCGATCTATAATTAGCTCATGACCACGGCTCATCGCATAATCTACAATAAAGCTCCCCATCGCTTCTCCCCCTTAGCTTGCAGCTCTATTAATTAGGAACAGCTGAACTTAAGTTAAATAAATACGCTGCTAGGCTTATGTGAGCATAAGCCACGCGGTTAATGCCCCTGGTACGACTGCAAGCATAAATGGAAAGGTGGTTCCCCCCGCTGCCCAGCCTCCAAGCTCCTTGCGTCTAGGCTCAGTGCTTCGGTGCACTAGCAGCAGCAAGCCACTCAACATCCTCCTGCTAAATGGCCTATTAAACAAGACTAGAAGCACCCCAATTAAGCCTGCATACAAAACGGCATACATCATCATTTGCAGCACCATACTTGTGCCAACCCACATACCCAGAGCAGCGAACAGCTTAACATCCCCTGCGCCAATTCCTCTCGCCAAATGCAAAATGAACAGTGGCACAAAACCCGCAACTGCTCCGATTAGTCCCACCCACAATCCGCTCCAGCCTCCAGCAATAGTCTGATATAAGCAGCCTGCTGCAAAAAAAGTCACGGTCAAGCGGTTAGGGATAAGCATGGAACGCAAATCTGTCAGTAATGCAGTGATAAGCAGCATGGCTGCCGCTGCAAACGGTATGGTGAGCATAAGACTCTGCCTCCTTCTACTTATATGCTTTCCTACTTCTAATTTGATTTTTTCTCAACCTGAAAATGCATGGATGCTTGCTGATCGCCCACTCCCGCTGTCAGCTCCCACATGCCTGGCGTCGTATTGCCCGATACGAGCCAGGTCCACTGGACAAATCCGTCGCTGCCCGCTGTCGCCTCGCCAAGATGCTTGGCCTGGCTTTGCCCACTTTTGTACATCACCTTTAATGAAGCGGTCGCTCCCGGCTTTGTAAGCACGATAGCGGTTGCTTTGTGGCCCGGCCTTAGCGGCACAGGCGATATCGATATAATCTGAATAGGAATATGTTCGGGACCATTTTGCGCTGCTGTATCTTGCGCCGCCGCGGCGTCGCTGATCCATACCCGCTCCGAAGCCTGCTCTCTTAAAATAAGCTTCTGCTTCATGAAAGGAAGCTGCATTGGAAATTCATATTCCGCTTCAATAATCAAATAAGGCTGCTGCTTATTTTTCAAATCCGGCAGCGCCAGCCTTGAAAGCTTGATTCTAGCCTTCTCCAGCACGGCCTCGTCTGCATTTTGACGGAGCAGCGGCTCTATCGCCCCTCTTCCAATTTCCGTTGCAGCCATATCTATAAGCGGTTTCCAATCGCCGCTTAATGCAGAGGAAGCTAGTGTCCCTGCCGGATCAGGCAGCCACTTAGCAGCATCAGATGCCGCCGCGCTCCAATCTGCCAGCGGCATTTGTGCGGCACTAAATTCTGGTATAGATGCGGATACTTTCTGATAGGCCAGGTCTACAGGATATATATGCGCGGCAATTTGCCGGGCGGATTGCGAGGCAGCTGCTTGAAGCGCTATTTGGATTGTGCATAAACGTATGAATATGATGAATACCATCAGCACAAGCAGAAGCATTGGCATAACCAGCGCTGCCTCCATAACGATGCTGCCGTGCTCCCCCCTCCGGCAATCAGTATGACCAGCCAATCGTCTGCGTCGTTTCATAGCGGCCATTCGTCACCCTTCCCTGCAATAATCCATAGTTTCCTAGCAGCTGCATAACGCCAGGCAAAAACCACAGCTGTGCAGATGTCCGCACCTCTCCTGTCACAGCTGTGGAAATGCCAGATAGAGTAACCCCGCTATTTTGCTCAATGACTGCAATCATTCTGGATACGGATGCTTCTTTATTGGCCCCGCCATGCAGAAGCATAAAAAGCCGCAAATAATCCGTATACGAAATTTCCACATTTACATATTTAGATAATGGGGCCGATCCCCGATCAGCAAAGGCGAGCATATCTTCCATCGTCTTCTCCAAGCCGTAAATAAGCGAACACGATAAAATCAAGAGGGGATGTCCAGCAGATCGGCAAGTAGATAAGCCCTCCATAGTACGAATAGCCATGCGTACGCTAAACAGCTCGCCATAAGCTGCGGCCACATTGCCTATGCGATTATGAAACCCGTAAATCACATATTCGGCTTCTTGATTATGAAAGGTCAGTGCCTGTGAAAGCTCAGCGGTATCCCCCTTTTCAAGCATCGTCTTCAATTGCTGCGGGGCAAAAACCGAATATCGTTGCATTACATATTCGCCCAAATAGACGGTATCTCTAGCTTGCTCCAGCATATCGGCTACTCCGCCGAACAAGCCATTAGAAAGCTCCGCAGAAGCTTCAGCCTGTGCATGGGCATCCACGCTGAATGCTTTTGTTTCAGCATTTGAACCTTGCGCTGCGACTGTATTAAATTGTAAATTTCCTTTGTAGCGCTCTTCCAGCTGATTAAATAATGCCTGCTGCTCTTCTGAACCAGCCACGCTTTGAAAGCCCCCCAGCATATGGCCGGCCTGTTTCCATAACGAACCTAGCTGCTTTTCTTGCTCTTTGCGCTGCTTCTCGAGTCCCTCATTGGTTAGCTCCTGCTGACGCTTAGCAACGATGAAGCCTGGCTGGACATACGGACCTTCATATTGTCCATACAACGTAATTATTTTCGCTGTTCCTGTACGCAGTATTGTTGTGTAACGATCTACTGAGTCAAGCAGCAGCGTAAAAGCTGAGGTGAATCCACTCGTTTCATTATGAAAAGCTATATACAACTGTGCCTGATCCTCCAGTTCAGTACTATATTCAGTGAACCAAGCATCTGGTAAAATCAGCTGATCTGCTGTCTTTTGTATATCCTGCAATTCAGTGGCCGCTACAGACGGCAAGGTATAGGAATCGGAGCCTACGACTGGTTTGCCAGATACGCGGTCATATCCGCTATAAGCAGGAGACTGTCTCTCCTTGCTTTCAATTAGCCGCATTTCCTCGTTCAACTGCCTTGCTTGTTTCAGTTCATCCTTTGCCGTGCTCTGCAGCTTTATATGTTCGCTCATCAGCTTGGCCGTTCGTTTCTTGAGCTCATTAATCAGCGTGATTGCTTCTGATTTATATTCCGCTCTTTCCTGCGTATATTTGGGTGCTTTGCCAGCGGCTATTAATTGCTCGTCAACGATGACCCAGCCAGCATATTCTTCATAACGCCCGGCAAGTGATGATGCTGTGCCCCCCTCTGCACTTGAGGAATCCAGCACCCCATACGGCAGCAGCGCCTTCAAGCCGCTTGTTCCCAGTTCCTCAGCTGCCTGCTTTTGCAAGGCTAATATACGGGCGAGGCTTGCTTGGCGTTTGTCATACAGCTTGCGCAATTGCTCCAGCAAGTCCACTGTCACCGCGGACTCCTTCATCGCCCCCGCCATGGGAGCAAACTTTGAAGCCAGCTCCAGCGTAAAATCAATCGGTGCTTTATATTTCATTTCTTCCAGCACCTGTCTTTCAAACACCGTATGGCTGCCCAATACTGCAGCCTGATCCGTATGTGAATGGACTACTTTGGCATCAATTGGCCGAGAAAAGGCAGCGGATGATGCGCTACGCTCCACATTCGTTTTCACAACCTCGCTGTAGATCGCATCTCCACTCGTCCCGCCTCGCCCAAATAATCCGTATTGCTCATAAAGCTGACTGTCGAAGGCTGATAATACGGATCTTGCACCTGCTCTCGCTGCATCCTCGGTTATTTTATGGAGAGCCGCTATTCTGGCGTAGTCAATAAGGAGCGACATGAACAGCAAAAGCGACGACAGCACCATAGCAAAAAATATAGTAACTGCACCTTCACTCCGCCACAGCCATTTGCATAAGCAGCTTTCCCTAGGCAAATGCCGGCTCAGCCTATCAGTTCGGCTTGCTTTCATTTTTCGCCTCCATTCAACGGGCCTTTGGCTTTGCTATTGCTGTTTTATTGCTGTAGGAGGTAAGGACCTGAGCAGCCTGTTCCTTACCGCCGCCCTGAGGGCTTCCAGCAAATTTAGCCGTATAATATCTAACTAAATCAACGCCGCGGATAAAATCTACAGGATCGGTAACCGGGCTGGAAGCAACTGACTTAGGCTCCCCAATGCCTAATACACGCTCAAGCGGCTGAAGCGACACTGGCTGTAAAAGCTTTGTCTCAATATGGCGCTGAGTGACCGTACGATGGTAGCCAATACTCCCCTCAAAAGGAAGCCCCCGCTCAGCACCCATCCATCCTGCGGCAGCTTCCATTTTTTGTGCAGGCAAGCTATCCCCTACCGACCCGTGCAAAGGCAAAGCCAGTTTCAGATCCGCTGATTCACCGCCTAAGCCAAACAATGAGCTGAGCATCCGATCCTCATTCATTCGCCAGTATAAGCTGTCGTATTCCCCTTCAGGCAATAGGCCCGTCCGTGAATTTCGGAAGCTGTTGTCCCAACCGAAGGCCGTCCGCTCTGTCGTAACGGAAGCCGAATAATAAAGCACTGTCTTCTGGTACATGTACATCCCAAGCAGGAGAAACAATAAAATAACAGTGAGCAGCAGCGGGAACACAAGCGTTGATTCCAGCGTAAAGCTGCCCTGCTCCCCGTGCAGCCACTTGCGAACGAGCGGCCTAAGAGAAAATTTTGTCTGCTTGGTCATCGGCCTTGCCCATTAAACGCCCAATAAGTTCTATAATCCAGTCCTTGAACAGCAATGCAATAATGATAACGACGGCAATAATTAAAATAATTTCCAGCGTGCCTAAGCCGCTCTCCGATTTCCAAAATCTTTTCCATGCTTTTTTTACGGTTGTCATCATTCCAGCTTCCTCTCTATTTTCAATTGCACCGTTAAGGCTTAAGACATTAACAGCATGGCAGGAGCAGCGATAAAAACCATCAACACGAGCAAAATGCCAACCAGCGGAAAAACGAGCTTGGAGGATGCCTCCTCGCCGCGCGCTCGCGCAACAGCCTTGCGCTTCTCCCATAGCGTATAAGACAGCTCCCGCAGCGCCAGCACAAAATGCTCCCCGCCCCGGCGATAATTCAGCAGCAGCACCGTCGTAAAAATCGAAACCTCCTGCACCGCGCAGCTGCGATTGAATTTCTCCGCCGCTGTACTAAACGACTCGCCATTGTGCAGCGAATATACGACTTTGTTCCATTCTTTATACAGCGGATGCTGAGCAGTATCCTTACCTTCAAGACAGCGCCCCAGCGCCTGCAAGGCGGTTTCGCCTGCCCCAACCAAAAGCATCAGCTTGCTGATCATTTCCGGCAGCTCCAAAATAATTTCCTGCTTGCGCTGCTTGATCAGCTTCCCCGCTTCCAACAGCTGGCGCACAGGCAGCAGCACTCCAAGCAGCGCTCCCATTGCCAGCAGCAGCGGTTCGCCTGCTGCACAAGCCAGCCAAGCGCAGCCTATCATCGCGGCATATCCGTAACCAGCTGCGCCGCCGAGCAGTTCTTTCGTCTGCTGAAGCTGCCACCGGATTCCCCGCAAAATAACGAGCTTAGCGTGATAGCTGCTAAGTGAAAGTGCCATGTATTCATACAAGCGGCTTCTTTCCAATAGCTCGCTGAACGGCTCAATGAAAAGCAAATGCTTTAAAACATCCTGCTCGCGTGTTAGTTGGCGGGATGCAGCCAGAATCATTCGGAGTCGCTTCGCACCGATAATAAATAGCCATGCCACCATGAGCACAATCGGAATTGCTATCATTTGCGCCCGCTCCTATACTCGAATGCTCATTATTTTATGGATAAACCAAAAGCATACTAACAATGCACCAAGGCCAATCGTCAGCAGCAGATAGCCCATGCCTCCATATAGAGGCGCCATATAATCTGGAGCCATTAGGTTCAGAAACCCAAGAAATATAAAGGGAATCGCCATCATAATGCGTGCCTCAAAGCGTTTTTGTGCCAGCAGCATCATAATATCCTGCTGGATTTCCAGCTTTTCGCCAATCGTCTGCGCCGTACGCTTCATCACCTCTACCAAATCGCCACCCGAGCGCTTGCAGGCAGCAAATACATCAACGAATTGAACGATATCCTCTACATGGGAGCGGGCTGCTAAACTCCGCAGAGCCTGCTCCAGCGGCTCCGCATGCTCGAGACGGTGCTTCACGATTTGAAACTCCAGCAGCAGCTCCGTTCTTGGGTCAGGATATAGCAGCTTTAAATCATCCAGTGTCGCAATAAAGGCATTTTCCACCGATCTTCCTGCTGCAAGACAGGATGTCAGCGAATAAAGCGCCTCCTTGAATTGCAGCTTCAGCCGCTCCTTGCGACGCGAAATTAATGAAGCTTTGTAATAGCGTGGTGCGCATAAACCCAATCCGGCTGTGATGAGACAAACCAGAAGGGAATGGTACACCGAATATAGAGCTGTAAAAACAGCTGCATAACCGATAATCGCTGCCACTGCGAACTCGCGATAAGACAGCACATACCTATCATAATTTGTTAAATATCCGGTCTTGGCTGGCTGCCTGCTCGCATTACTCCCGTTCCTTTCCTCATCTTTGCCACTTTCGAGCTCAAGACCGCACCAGAAAAGCACTCTAGCAAGCAGCGTTTGCCCGACCTTCCCTGTATTCTTGGCTTTCTCGGCTTTCTTTGTTTTCTCGTCTTTCTTGGTTTTCTCGGCTTTCCTGGCATTCCCCGGTATCTCCATAACGGTCCCCCTCCAGTGTTAGACCTGCCATTTGCAGCTTGTCCCGGTGAAGGAGTGAATGGACGGTACGCTTTAAAGCTCCTAGCACCTTGCTGTCTTTCTCGCCCTCCTCCTCAAAACGGAACAAGGGGCGAAGCTCGATTTCCCCGCCATCTATGCCGGTAATTTCAGCTATTTCCGTTACACGGCGCGTACGGTCGCGAAACCGCGATAGATGGATGACAATATCCAGAGCAGAAACGATTTGCTGCCGAATGACCTGAACGGGCAAATCTGCTGCCCCAAGCGCCATCGTCTCGAGCCTTGCCATCATGTCGCGGGCACTGTTGCTGTGACCAGTTGACATGCTGCCTGAGTGTCCGGTATTCATCGCTTGCAGCATATCCAGCGATTCCGCTCCCCTTACCTCGCCAACGATGATTCGGTTTGGACGCATCCGCAGAGAAGCGCGAATGAGATCGCGAACCGTAATTTCACCTTTGCCCTCGGTGTTGGCATTGCGCGTCTCCAGCGATACCAGATTGGCAACGCTGCGAATTTGCAGCTCAGCAGAATCTTCAATGGTTACAACTCGCTCATCAGCAGGAATGAACTGCGACAACGCATTCAGAAAGGTCGTCTTGCCCGTCCCCGTCCCTCCGCTAATAAAAATATTGTATTGCGCTGCGGTCAGCTGCTGCAGGAAGCTTGCTGCCTCTGCCGTTAAAGCTCCCGCCTCAACGAGCAGATCCATCGTCATCGGGCGCTCAGGAAATTTGCGTATCGTCATCGCTGGCCCGCGCAAAGCTACAGGCGGCAGCACAACATGGACGCGAGAGCCATCCCTCAGACGGGCATCAACGATGGGCGAAGACTCGTTTACGACACGATTGACCCCTGCAACGACAGCCTGAATCAAGTCCTCCAGCCGCTCCTTGCTTTCAAAGGCAGCTGGCAGCTGCGTCATCGTTCCGCTTCGTTCAATAAAAATCTCACCGTGATGGTTAATCATAATTTCAGTAACTGTCGGATCATCCATCAGCGGCTGCAATATGTCCAAGCCTCGAAAGGAATGAAACAGTCTCCGCACCAACTGGACCTTCTCCGCCGCCGTAAGCGGATGTCCCTTATTGCAATAGTCAAATACCGTCTGCTCCACGCTCTGCGTCAGCTCTTCATCCGTTACAGCACCGCTGAAATCAAGCTGCGACCTAATCTGGTTTCTTAATGCAAGCACCAGCTCATCGGTTAGCAATCCGAATACCTCCCTCGCTTACCAATTGCTGAAACAACCGCTCCACGGCAGCTTTATACAATGGCGATGCAGCAACTACCGCCGGCGATGAACGCCCTTCGGCAGCTTCGGGCAGCGCTGCGGCAATCGACCGGCTTCCGTTTCGCAGCTTAATCGTAAACATATCTAGAGGCCTCTCCTCTGCTTCATCACCTCCGGCTGGCGCATTACGGCGGTTAACAACAAGTCGAATACGGCGGCTAAGCAGCTGAAAATCTTCTTTCCACCTGCGTTCGGCGTAGCCAAACGCCAGCTCTGTCTTCCGCTGAACAGATGGATCATCCGTAACCAGCCACAAAACCAGGCTGCTTTCCCTCCAAATCGACAGCTCGATCTCCCCCATCCCATCCTGCAAATCGATTAAAATGAGATCATATTGCCTTGAAGCTCGCAGCAGCTCCACCATCGCCGCTGCATCTGCTGGCAGCAAGCTGTAACGATCCTCCTCATTGTCGCAGGGCAAAATAAAATCGGCTTTCAGCACCGGATGCCGCTTGCGGTGCTGCGCAAGCCATGCTCCTGCCTTATCTGGCTCAGCCTTCAGGTGATAAAGCAGCTGTGACATGCCTTCTCCCTCGGGCAGCACGCGCTGGTCTCCCGCTCCCAGCCACACCTCAAGGGCGCTCCAGCGCTCCAGCGTCAAATAAAAAACACGGCAGCCATGCTTGGCAGCTGTATTCGCCAGCTTGAGCGCAAGTGCTGTCTTTCCAACGCCGCCAGATGCCGAGCCGATAGCGATAACTGACGCTCCACCCTCACTGCTTGCACGATCTGCACTCGGCCGGACTGCGCCATGCAGAGCCGCCAAGCTCTGCAATAGCTCCGGGAGCGGCTGATATTGCAGCAGCTCCGCATCATACTGGGCATATTGCCCCTTGGCAGCTACGAATGCCGCCACTGGCACACCAGCAGGCAGGTGTGGAGATGCAGCAGCCAGCATGGCAGGCTGGGCCGCAATCAAATCAACGGCATAACCTCCCTTGAGAAACTGGATGAGAGAGGCTGGATTTGTAAAAGCCGTGAGCTGCCACTGCTCGCCGAACGGGCTATCCCTCACATATTCTGCAAGCCTTCTTGCATACTCCAGCTCACTTACTGCAACAGCTAATTGATAACGCACCATTCACCCTCCTTCCGAAGCAATACTACAACCCGCAATCTGAGCTCAGACAACGCAAAAAAGCACCGTAAAGGCGCAGTTTACCTGCGGTCCTTTACGGTGCTTCCGTAGTTATCCGATTTAAGATTGAGAAAAATTTATCACGTTTAAGTGTGTACTGTCAACTGCTTTTTTCTAGAAATCCCCAGCAAGGTGCTGGCCATCCTTTGATCGTATATTTCATTTCATCGAGAGTAAAGAACAAGGACATAAGCGCATAACTTAAACAGTCAAACCTATAAAACTCACCTTGTAATACAAAAATAATATCAGATTCGGGCAATCACCTAGGTCGTTAACGCCGCAATATTCTTATTATAAACAAAGGAGGCGAATAAACCCGTGACTACGAATAAAACACCTAATTTGAGTTTATCGGATTGCGTTGGTACAGATGGCGTTGCGCGTACAGAGATGAATGTGAACTTTGAATCGATTGATGCGGAATTTGCAAAGCGCGGCACGAATCTCCTTTGGAAAGACGCTGACCCTACTGGAGCAACGGATAGCTCAGCCGCTCTGCTCAGCGCTATTGCGGAGGATTCCGATACCATCATAGTCCCAAAAGGAATATATGCGCTTCACTCCAGCGTGTCGATACCCGCCACTAAAAGGCTAGTTTTCGATCAAAATGCCCGCTTTCGTCCTAAAAAAAATATAACGCTTACGGTAAATGGCCCTGTCGATGCGGACGCTTTCGATTGGATTTTCGATCTGACATTGGGTGGAAAGATTGCTGGCTATATAAAAATTGACACGATTTATCCCCAATGGTTTGGCGCGAAAGCTGATAACGTAACCAATGACTATTTGGCCATTCAAAATGCGGAGGATATTGCAAGCACCAGCACGGCTACCGTCGTTTTCGCTGGAGAGTTCGCCATCAGCGCCTCCATTGTCAAAAAATCAAACTCCCACTGGTTCGGCTATAAGGCTAAGCTTCGGAGAATGGACAATGCCAATCCCAGTGGCATGGGCTTTACTCTCGTCTATGCCCCAGAAAACACGAAAACCTGGTCCATTCGAGGCATGGAATTTGAAGCCATCGACCACGGTACGAGACTCCTTAAAGATATTAAAACAGGCTTCTCTCCCTCCAAAAACAACTCCTGCATTGATGCTTATCACTCCCATGACTGGAATGTCAAAGACTGCGTATTCAGAAAATTTTCCCAGGGCATTATTTATCGGGGCTGCAGCAATTTTGTCATTAAAGACAATTCCTTTTATTCCGATACTGGAAAAACAATCGCTTCCATGCTTGACGGGACGTACCAGCCTTTTGGAACGTATGCTTACACGGGAGCCATTGTTTTTGGGCATTTAGGCGCTTCGCCGGAACCCCGCAAAGCCAGCAATTTCATGATTTCCGACAATTACATGGAGGTCATGGGACTCGATCTCGGCATTGACGCGCTTGCACAAACGTATGACGAGAATCCATGTATCATATCACGCAATATTATTTTGGGTGCGCAATGCTCCATACAGGTGTATAGGGGGAGCTATGCCGATCCGCTGACGGCGGAAACGTATAGAGGAAATATTCAAATTGACCTGAATCGCCTCTACGCATCATGGGAGCAGGCCATTTATATTCGAGGCACGAACAGCATCGTCGTATCCAACAACTATATTGAATATGCGGCGCAAAAGCCGGGAGGCAATGCAGATGGAGCGGGATCTTCAGTCGGAGCTATTGTGACGAGGGTGAATCCTTTCAAAACAGAGCCGCACTCGCCATTGCCTTCGGATCAGGTTGGCATTGATATTTTTAACAATCGCATTGTGAATCCTGGAAGAAACAATCAAACGATTGACGGAGCCATTCATATCAAAATCCCGAACTGCCGTGTCGTCAACAATGATATTATCCGGGAAAAAGTAAAGTTTCCAAATCTTGCGCCTGGCCCTGCGATTATCGTCGATAATAGTGAATCCCTGCTGAATGCCGATATTCGCGGCAACCGGATTGATTATTTTCAAACGGGGATTTTGTGGGCGGGCAGCCCAAAAGAGCATACCGAGGTCGAGAAATCCTCCATTGAAGGGAATATCATTAAAAATTGCGCCGGTGAAGCCATTACACTGGATACATTCCGGGTAAGCGGTACCTTGATTCGTTCCAATCGGCTGCATAATTGCACGCTTGGCCTATCCGTGCGCAACTCCCCTTATACGACGGTTGAAGACAACCATTTTAACCACTGCACCAAAGGCATCGAGCTTCGTCCCGGCAACCTCGCCAGCGACTATATCCCGCTTAAAAGTGGAAAAAAGTATACGGGCGAAGACATGGGCCTTGTTGGAGGCGGTACCATTATTGTACGAAACAACGATTTTGTCGATGTCGACACGCCTCATCTAACAACCGGGACGACGGGAAATGATTTTTATTTTCATGGACGCTGTGCAATATGGGAAGGGGATCGCATCAACAGCAGGCCGCTGCTTCCGAATCAATTTGCCGCTGCTGTTCCTTCCGCCACCTATACGGCCCGAATCTGGCATAAGCATGACCGTATTCAAAGCACGACTATTGTCAGTGGACAGGTCTATGAAAAAATTTGCATACAGCCTGGCATGTATGGCAAAGCGCCAACTAAACCGCTTACCTGCACGGTAACTAATGGTTCCGCCATTGCGACAAACGTTACCAGCGTCGCCAATATAGGCCGGGGGCAATATTTACTCGTGGGCGACAGCGTCAAATATGTGCTTGCTGTCGATTACAAAACCAATCGAATTATGTTTGACAGCGTATTTACCGCTTCCGCATCCGGCGCTGCCATAACACTCAGTCCACCGCAGTTTGTCAATCTGATCGTATGCCCTTAATTCCACAAGCACGAACAAGCGCTATATAAGCTCTGATATACCGTCAGCCAGCTAAGCAGGCTTGAAAACCGGTTTAGGATGCTTATATAGCGCTTGTCGTTATGCGTAATATATTTACTCGGTCTGCCTCTGACGAAAGTCAACCTGGCCCGCCCGCCTGAAACTCCAGCAGCTTGCTGAACGTTCCCTTGGACTCGCGATACAGCTGATTATAGCCGCCTTGCTGGATGATCCTGCCCTCTTCCAAAACGATAACCTGGTCGGCGTCACGAATCGTCGACAGACGGTGGGCAATAACAATAATCGTTAGTTTTCCCTTCAGCTGCTCAAGCGCCTGCTGAATTTTCAGCTCATTTTCGCTGTCGAGCGAACTGGTCGCCTCATCCAGTACGAGGATCGATGGCTTCCTGAGCATCGCCCGCGCCAATACGATACGCTGCCGTTCCCCGCCAGACAGCCGTACCCCGCGATCACCCACGATCGTGTCCAGTCCCCGCGGCAGCACGCGAACGAAGGCATCAGACGCCGAAAAAGCGAGCGCCTCCCACAATTGCTTCTCCGTTGCCTCCGGCAATACGAGCTTTAAATTTTCACGAATGCTGGCATTAAAAAGAAACGGGTCCTGCGAGACATAGCTGACCGCACTGCGGTAAGCAAAGCGATTGCTGTCGTCCAGCGGGGCACCGTCAAGCAGCACCGCTCCGTGCTGGGGTACAATCAGCCCGATCAACGTATCGATTAGCGTGCTTTTTCCCGCCCCAGACTTGCCGACAATTGCCGTCATGCTGTTCGCCGGGATACGCAAATTAATATGCTTCAGCGCATACGTCTCATCCTGCTCCCGATAGCGATAATACACATCTTGGCAGACCAGCTCATGCGCAAGCTTCAGCGCAGCAAGCTCTGTCCGCTCATCTGTTCGTTCTGTCCGCGCAGCAGGCTGATTCAGCTGTATCTCCTCAGCAACGCCACATTCCTTCATCAAGTCATTCAGGCTCTTGAACGCCGGGAGCGTCAGCACAATTTGCTCCATAGAGGTTTGAATGAGCGTCAGCTTCGGCCACAGCCTTGTAAAAATCAGCACAATTAATGTGAGCTGGGCTACCCCAACCTGCAGAACCTGCACCGATAAAAATACGCAGCCCGCAATCATCAATGCTGAGATACTTTTAAATAGGAGCTGGCTATTGGATTGCAGCTTCACAAACTGCACATTATTGTGCTCCATTTGCTGCGTCAGCTTGCTGAACCAGGACAGATGGCTTTCCTCCAGCCGATTGCTTTTGATCTCCTTAATGCCATTGAAATGATCCGTTATGCCCGCCACATAGCTCTGCGACAGCTCCGTCAATCGGGTGCCAAGCGACCTTGCCCCTCGCGTATACTTACGTGAGAACAAGCTGAGCAGGCCGCCGCAAACTAAAATAAGCAGTGTTAGCTGATACGACAAATAAAACGCCAGCCCGATCTGCACAAGGGTAAAAATCCCCGTCGTAACTAAACGCAGCGAGAGCTGCATGCCCTGATTAACCCGGGAAAGCTCGGAAGACAAAATATGATTGAAGTCCGACTTGCGCTTGCCGAGAAAAAAAGCCCAGTTCGATTGCAGCAGCGCCTGATAAATATCCATCCGCAATTTCGTTACAAAGCTTTGAAGCAGGGCAAAGCCCTGATTCGTCTGCTGTCTTTGCAGCAGGCCCTGCCCAACATTAATGCCAATGAATATAGCCAATACAGCGACAAGCAGCAGCTCCTGCGGCAGCTCGCCAAGCCAGTCACTGACCTGCGGCATGACCGGCAAGCTTGCGCTTTGCACATCAAATAAACCGATGATGCCCAGCAGCGGTATTAAGACGAGCAGCCCTACGCCCTCAAGCGAGCTGACAAGCATAATACCCAGCATGTTCAGATACAGCTTCTTTCCTGCAAATTGATGCAGCTTCTTCATATATAGCAAAATCGGTTTCATATACTCACCCTTTTGCGAGGCTGCTTGAGCCTGCGATAAAAATACAGAAACGGCCGCAGCGGAAAATAAAGAAAATGCAGTCCCTTAGGCAAAGGCAGCGTCTGCGCATCCCAGGCACTTGGATAAAGCTTGCCGATGAAATGGGTCAGCTTCTCCCGGCTTGTCAGCAGCATAAAGGTATAACGCTTATAAAGCAGCGCCATCTTTTTCTCCTCCGGAATCGGGCTAATCGTAATGCTCTCCTGAATAAATGGAAAAATGCAGCGGACAAGCCTATGCGCAAGCGGGCTGTCGGCCAACGGCAGCAGCTCCCGGGGAAGCCTCACCCCAAGCAGCTCCCGCGCCAAAACAAGCGCCTGCCCTACGGCCGCCGCCCCTCCGTTTCTACGCGTTTCCTCCATCAGCGATTCGCCGCCATCCTCGCAGGCGGAAGCAAGCTGGGCAATATCATGCAGCCAGCGCAGCCGGAACCAGCCATGTCTTGCCCCATGGCTGACGAGATAATGAAACAGATGCTCCGGCCCCAAATAGGGGATCGGACTCCCCGTCTGCTCATAGATTCTGCGCTGCGCCCAAAGCTGCTCAAAGGATGTTTCCTTAACCGCATCAGGGCTTAGTCGCCAGTGCAGCTCAATTTGCGTATGATTGGCCGTATGTTCAAAGCAGCTATGATGCGTTTTCCACTTTAAATCATTAAACAAGCGCGGCGCTGGGTCCCGATCATAATAACCAAGCTCTTCAAGCACCGCCTCGGCCCGGTCAACATCCTCTATGGGTACTAAAATATCCAAGTCCTTGCTCGTGCGCTGGGAAATATCGCCGTACAGCTCATGAGCAATAACTGGCCCTTTCAATTGCAAGGAGCGGATGCCGTGCTCTGCCAAAGCCGCTACAACCCGCTGCATCTCGGCGCTGAGCCTCAGCATCATCAGCGTATTGGCGTAATAATCCTGCTGGAGCGTCTGCAGCACCGAATTCGGCAGCACCGGCTTCGCAAGCTGCTTCAGCTTTAAATAGAGGCTTGGATATACGCGGTGATGTCGTGCCAAATCGATAATCTTCTCTCCATTCAGCCTGCTGCCAGCCCAGCGGCGGCCAATGACTGCCGGATCGGCATTCGGATGCAAGCACTCGAGAATAAATTGCAATTCGAGCGGAAGGTTGGCCACTTCCCATTCATACGTTTTGTCCATAGCGATGCTCCTTCTTCCGCTTAATCTGATTACCGAACAAGCCAACGACGGTGAAACGTCCCATTTCCTCCACGCCCGTTATGTAGTAGGGGCCGCTGCGAAGCCAAGCATGGGCAATCAGTTTGCCTGATGCGTCCTTGGCTGTGCCCAAATAGAGCGTGCTCGCTATTTTTCTGCGTTTCAGCAGCTTCATCGCGGCGATTCCCTTAACGAGACATTCGCTTTCCCACCAAGTATAGCGGCTCATCTGCCGTATCGCTTTCGCCACCTCACCGAGCATCTGCTCATGCTCCGCTACCCGCTCATAGGGCGTCTCCTTCATCGGAACACCTAGCGTAGGAGCAACTTTAGCGAAGGGAATCAGTTTGAGAAGGCGCGCCCAGGCGAGCAGCATATAGGCTTCGAACAGAAGCAGCTTGCTGCGAAGCGGAAGCGCGATGAAATGGCTCCATTTTTTAAGCAAAACGATCGAACCGCCCTTCCTTGAACTATTCGCTAGCCTGCCGTATCCCCTGCTCCGCCACCCTGTGCGCCTGCATGCGAGACAGGCTCAAGCAGTCCTTCCGCATAAAGGTCCTGTAAAAAGTCTGCCACCTGCTGGTCGCATGCCGCTGGCTCCACTTCATACTCTTTGAGCAATTGAGCAACAATGTCGCGGCGTGTCACGGGTGACGCCGTCCGCTCCCAAATGATGCCGCCCAGCTTGCCCATGTTATAATATTTGCCCGAAGACAGGCTTAACAGCACTTTATCGCCATCCATATCAGTAGCCAAATGACCTTCTGTCCGCTGGATAATCTGTTCAGGCTGCAGAAGCGGTCTAGCTTGTTTAGACATTTGCCTCACGTCCTTTCTGAGTCGCTGCCAGTATTAAATCAACCATTTCATAAGCGGAAAATGCCCCTTCTGCGGGACGCTGCAATTGATAAGCCTGCACGGTTGCTGCAAGCCGAACAGTGGCAGAAAAATGCCAATTTTGAAGCTTTAAAGGTGCGATTAGAAAATGTCGGAAGGTGTGGTTCAGCAATACAGGCAGCTTTGCTAGCGAATGCAGCTGTGCTAGCGATACCGCATTTGCTTCTGTGCGCGAAAGCTCAAATACGGCGGCGAGTGGAAGTGGATAGGATAGGAAGCTGGCAGATAACGGAACAGCGAATTTAGATACGGAATAGGCCAGCGGCTTGTAAAGCTGACTCGTTCTTCCGAGCTGCTCGACGCTTTGCTGCCACAGCTTTTGCTGCGGATAGGAGGGCATGACAATAGACGCGCCATTTGCGCCAGCCTCCGGTTCCTTTAAGGCAATTACATCATCACTAAGCAAGGGATAGCCACGGTCTATAAAAGCTGCGGCCAGCGTCGACTTTCCTGCCCCAGAGTCTCCTACGAAGGCATAGGCCTTGCCGTCTATGGCTATGGCGCTCCCATGCAGCGGCAGCTGCTTTCTTTGCAGGAGCAGCGCTCCTACGCATGTTCCGAGCAGGTAAAGCCGGAGCCTGCCCTCATCCATGTTTTCGCATGGCGCCACAATAATCCGTTTGCCCTCTTGAATGCAGAAGCTTGCGACCTCGTGAATATAAAAAAATAATTTTGCGCCGTGAACAGCGTAATGATCCTGCGTTTGATCCAAAATCGGCCACGTAAATTCTGGCTTGGCCAGCTCTATTTCAACATCTGCAAGCGCTTCCGAATTTGCCGAAGCAAGCAGCTCAGGAAGCTCGATTTCACTCCTGATGCGGAGGCCGAAAGCGTCGTAGATTGCTTTTTTCCCCATTAATATCATCGCGTTCACCCTTATATGAATAAAATCGCGTTGCTTCAAGCCATCAATCAAATACAAGGTGAAACCTATGCTTTCCTATATTTGTACAAAATCAACAAAGTCCTTGTACAAGGTTATCTTGCTGTATAAGGACCTTGTTGATCACTTTTACTGCATAAGTATAATGGATTTATTTCTAGGAAAAGGAAACGCCTGGATCGATAGGGAACGGAGTTGGGTCATCTGTAATATCGAAGTCCCCCGCTTTTACAAAATCAATGTAACGTGTACCTACACCAGCCATCGTCTCGCTCACTTGCAGCGTTTCGAGAACCGGAGCTTGCCATTGTTGTTTTTCCATGTTTATTCACCTCCTTTCAAATGAAACTGCTGCACAAATCGGCAGGCCACCAAGCAATGCAATAAATAACGGCTGTTTAAATCAACCGCGTATTCCGGCTTTGGTGCTGAGCCCACCTGCGCAAGCGATGCCTTCATCTGTTCTACATTGAAAAACTGCGCAAGATAAGGGTCCTCGCAATAGTGACGCAGCTCCTCTACAAATGTTGACCAAACCGGCGTCATTCGGTGAACCCAATCTGCCGCTTGAATGCCTCGCACCCGCTGGTTTAGCCGAATTTGATCGGGCAAATAGCTCGCCGTAGACTCGCGAATTAAAGCACGGTCGTAGCCATCATGAACGTATTGCTCAATCGGAACAGACAAGCAGAACTTCACAACCCGCGGATCACTGGTCGGGTCCCGTTCCCACAGCTCGTAGTTAAGCGATAGCTTCGTACGCTGCGTACCACTCATATTGGTCATCGCCATATCCTGAAAAGGCCCCGGCTGCGCTTTAATCGCATCTTTTTCAAAAACGCTGCCGGCTCCTGCCTGCCGCTCCTTCAATCTGGCAAAGACGTTCATCCGCTTGGCAAAATCCGGATTGATCATGAGCGGCATCTCCTGCTGCCCATGATTCTGATCCTGAGGAAACAGCTTCGGATAGGCGTTTTTCCCAACATAATACATAATCCGTTTGCGCCCGACTGCCTTGCGCTTGCCGAACATCGTCACTTCCCGGTACAGCCGCAGCCATTGCAGCCGCTTGAGAAGCAAGGAATAATAATCGATAGCAGGACCCCACGAAATCGAATGGTTCCCCATTGCTCCCGTGAGCAAAATGCCCATTCCCTGCTGATGCGACTGCTCGTAAACCCCTTTAATCCAAAATGAATTTTCTACAAATTTAAAGGGAATCTCCAGCATTTCCAGCCATTCATCCGCTTCCGACAGCGGACTGCGGCCCTGCAAATCCAAATATTGATCGGCAATATTGCCGACAAACCCTACGGTTTCCTGGATAAAGGGACGTTCGTCTGCCATATGCCGCCTGGACGTCCAATCCTGAAAGTCCGGCTCTGGCACATAACTGAAGGTATGCAGCTGCTTTTGCTGCGCCTGCAGCGATTTCGCCGCGAAGCTGACGACCGAGCCGGAATCGAGGCCGCCGCTAAGCGTTGCGCCTACCTTCCGAAACGTCCTCATCCTGGCATTGACCGCTTCCTGAAAAACCTCCTGAAAAGCCTCCGTATACTCCTCGCGCCGCTTCAGCCGCAGCTGCTCTGGGGGCTCGATCTTGCTGTGCTGCCAAAAATCGAGCTGTCCGTCCATTATGCGAAAAGCATGACCCGGCGGCACCTGGCGAATATGCTCATAGGGCGTTGCGAACAGGTCGCTCGACTCATGAACAATAGCAACTGCCAAATAATCGGCGAGCCAGCTTTCATTCAGCTTTTTCTCTACATGATGGGCAGCAAGCAAGGGAGCAATGGTGGTGCAAAAGGAGCTTTGCTGGGCATCAGAGTGGATATACAGCGTACGGCTGCCGAACAGATCGGTCGCACCGAATAGCAGGGATTTACGCTGATCCCAAATGATGAAGGCGTAGTCGCCAATTAAATAACGCGGCGCTTCCTCTCCCCATTTGGCATAGGCCAGCATAATCAGCTCGCTATCCGGCATGCGGGCTCGCCGCTCGCGATCGATGAGCAGCTGCTCCCACAGAAAAGGACGATTATCGATCATGGCGTCAGCCGTAATCGTTAGTCCCAGCTCAGCTGCGTGAAAGGGCTGCGGCTGTCCGACCGATTCAGGCGTAATCCACTGGGCATGGCAGCCTAGGAAAACGCGGCCGTCATGCCAAGTATCGACGGCATCCGCTGGATATTTTTGCAAGGCTTGCATTAGGCGCAACCCCGCTTCTACAGAAACGGGAGCTTCGGATTTCTTCTGATAAATAGCGGCGATTGCGCTCATGCGGTACCTCTTTTCTTTTTGATACTAACTGTATTTATTATAGCATATAAAGATACATTTTGTATCATTTTTATTAAAATAATTGTGCGTTTTTTTCCTATGCTTCACCATTTTTCACAGCGACAATAATGGTTTTTGTTCTTTTACTCCATGGTTCATATTGGGACGGCCCACCGAATAATAAATGAGCTGCGTATTGGCTAGTTCATGCTCACTATAAATGTTGCGCCCATCAATGAGATTAGGCGTTCTCAGCCAGGATTGAATACTTAGCGGTTTAATATCGCGGAATTCCTTCCATTCAGTCAAAATGCATAGAGCATCCGCCTGAATAGCCGCTTCCTCCGCCTCTGCGCAATAGACGACGCCCGATTCGCCAAATTGCTGGCGAAAATTAGCCGTCGCTATCGGATCGTAGGCTTTGACATTTGCCCCCCGCTTTACCAGCGCGTCAATAATTTCAAAGGCTGGGGCATCGCGCACATCATCCGTTTCCGGCTTGAATGCCAGGCCCCAAATCGCAATGGTGCGGCCCGTCAAATCGCCAAGTGAGGCTTCCAGCTTGCGAATGACGTTAAAGCGCTGGTCGCGATTCACATCTACGACCGATTTAAGCAGCTTGAAGTCATAATCCATCTGTCCGGCAATTTGAATAAGCGCCTGCGTATCCTTTGGGAAACAGGAACCCCCGTAGCCTATTCCGGCTTTCAAGAAAGATGAGCCAATTCGCTGATCATAACCCATTCCTTCCGCTACCTCGGTCACATCTGCGCCTACCTTCTCGCAAATGTTGGCAATTTCATTAATGAAGGAAATTTTGGCAGCGAGGAAAGCGTTGGAGGCATATTTAATCATTTCGGCGCTGCGAATATCGGTGCTCATAATGTGCTCGGTGAGCGGCCTATGCAGCTCTGTTAAATACTTGCGTGCCGTCTCCCCTGATGTGCCAATGACAATCCGGTCGGGGTGAAGCGTATCTTGAACCGCTGTGCCTTCCCGGAGAAATTCTGGTACGGAAGCGACCTCGAACGGAAAAGCAGTCTGGCTGGCTATAATCGTCTGAATATGCTCATTCGTGCCGACTGGCACCGTGCTTTTGGTCGCAATAATTTTAAAGCCATTCATCGCCAGGCCGATTTCGCGGGCAGCCTGCTCAATGTAGTTCAAATTCGCTTTGCCGCTTGGGAGCGATGGCGTCCCTACCGCAATAATAATAATGTCGGATTTCCTCACCGCTTCCGGCAAATCCGTAGTAAATTGCAAGCGTCCCTCCGATTTATTGCTCGCTATGAGCTCTTTCAAGCCCGGCTCATAAATCGGCACCTCCCCTTTATTCAACAAGGCAACCTTCTCCTTCAGGTGGTCAACGCAGATGACATCGTTGCCCAGTTCCGAGAAGCATACGCCCGATACTAAACCCACATAACCCGTTCCAATTACAGCAAGCTTCATGCTGCCCACTCCTCTCTATATGCAGCCCAGACGCTTGATCGGACTGCTGCTTTATATACTTTTCCACTAATAACCAACTCAAAATGCTAAACCGTCGAGCGATAGATACGAATGGCATTCGTTTCATCGGCAAGCTGCTCAATCCACTGGACAATCTGGTATTTACGCCGCTCATTCATGGCGATTGAAGCGCCGCGGCTCCATCCTTCCATTGTTAGCTGCGAGAAGCTTTGCTGTAGGTTAAGCTCTATTAGAGCCTCCCAAGTAACCAGCATATGCGGATGCTTGCCCTGCAATGCTAGAATCGTATTCCGATCCTCCGTCATGGATGTCCTGACCAGCACAATCAAAGGTTTCCCGAGCGTGACCGCCTCTCCGACTACACCCCAGCCTGGCTTCGAAATGATGAGATCCGCCGCCGCCGCGTAATTTTGCGATTCGGTGTAGCCTTGCGGAATTTGGAAAATATTCGGCCCACTCACCCGCATATTTTCCGATATGATAAATACACAGGAGTGATCGTTCCACAGAGAAAGCGAGTCTAGCGCTTCTGTCTCTATTCCCATGCCTAGGGCAAAATAAACGATCGTTTTGCTGCCGTCCGGATTCAGCTCCCGCACGATCCGCTGCACCTCAGCAGCTTGCGGCGTTCGGCAATAAAAGCCTGTCTCCAGCCCGCTTCCCGCTGCCCATTCCCGTTCCTCCATGCCCGATCCCGCTAGCGGAATAAAATAGTCCAGCTGTTCATAAGCCTGGCGCAGCGGAGCCAACAGCTCCTGCTCCACAAAAGACGCATATGCGGTTTGCCAAGTGAAGTTGGATATGCCCACCGATTTCACTCCCGCAAGCGCGGCTGCGGCAATCGGAATTGGAGAAATATCGGAAATGACCATGTCCAGCCGCTCACTCCTCATAAAATCAGCTTCCCGCCTTACCTCAGCTGAAAATGCCGCCATATATGGCGCGTAACCAAGCCTAAACCTTTCTTGATCGGGCTCAACCGAGCCGGTTCCTCCGCCAAGCACATAGCCAAGATCGGATGAACAGCTGCGGAACTCTATCCGTTCCGGGCTATATTCAGCGCTGTATTCCGCTAATGAAGCCTGAAGAAAGGCAAGCGTTTTGCCCGAGCAGATTATTAGCCGATAACGCCGCGGCGAATAAAGCAGCAGCGTTCGAATAAGCGCAATGCTGCGCGTTGCATGGCCATAGCCATAATCTGAAATATAGTACCCAAGCGTTGTTAAACGGCCGTTCGTGCCGCGAGCGCCAAGCATGGTTATACCTTAATGCAATGCTCGGACACTTCGTCCCAGGTATGATAAATTTCCACAACCTGATTGCGCTCCTCGGACATGCCGCTTTGCACGACAATAATCTCAAGCTCCGTCAATGCACGGATGCTGTGCAGCATCTTCATCGGAATATGCAACACATTTCCAGCTCCGACGCGCATAAAATTGCCATTTTGAATAAACTCCCCACTGCCTTTGACGATGGTCCATACTTCCTCGCGCGCCGAATGCAGGCGATAGCTGAGGTTTTTGCCGAGCTGAATGCCTACGCGCTTCGTGGATACGCAGCGGCCATCCTCATAAGTGCGGTCGTCAAGCACTCTGATCCAGCCCCATTGGCGCTCGATATACATCGGCCCCTGGTCGGAGCTGATAAAATCTTTAATGCGCGGGCTCGCGCTTTTATCCGTCACCAATATGCCATCGGGACTCACCGCGACTACAACATTTGACAAGCCGAGAATGGAAACGGGGATATCGATTTCATTAATAAGATGCGTATTAATGCAATCCTCGCTGATGATGCCTCTGCCTATTTGCTTGTTCTGCATTTCTTCGGTCAGCGTATTCCACGTGCCAAGGTCTTTCCAGTAGCCCTCATAAGGCAGAACGACGATGCTCGTCGCCTTCTCGACTACTTCATAATCAAAGCTGATTTTCGGCAGCAGCTGGTATTGCTTCGCAAGCTCCTCATATTGAATAGGCAGCCCTCTGCTTGCCAGCAGCTCAATTACATAACCCAGCTTGAAGGCAAAAACGCCGCAATTCCAGAAGGCATTGTCTGCAATAAGCCGCTCAGCGATTTCCTCCGTCGGTTTTTCCCGGAAGTGACTGACCGCAACATATTCACTGTCTGTCTTGCTTGCCATTACCGTACCCGCCACTGCTGAACTCGCCTTTTCCGGTATAATATAGCCGTATTTGGATGACGGATACGTTGGTTTCACGCCAATGAGCGCAATCTCGGCATCGGAGCGGTTCAGAACATCCTCCAGCTGCTTTACCGCTTCAAAAAAGTGGCTTTCCACATAGGGATCAACGGGCAAAATCGCCACTGCCTCATCCAGCCCTACTCCCGCATGGGAATATAAATAGGTGGCGGCAAGCGATATGGCCGCGAACGTATCCCGCCGATCCGGCTCGATAATGAGCGGAACGTCCAGTGAAATTTGGGTCTGCATCATTTCGATCTGGGCCTGGCTCGTCGCAATATAGCTGGAATCGCCCAAGCCATTTTCATTAATTTGGCCCCATACACGCTGCACCATGGAAACCATTTCCTGATTCTCATTTTCCAGCACCTTCAGAAACTGCTTCGATCTCGCATCATTTGATAACGGCCATAGACGCTTGCCTGAACCTCCGGACAATAATACCAGCTTCATCATGGATTCCTCCCCTTCTTATATAGAAAGCAGCAGCTTGCGATACTTATTAAGCGATATTTCCTTGCGCAAATGCGCCTCCAAATAATCCCGGCCACTGAGCCCCAGCTCCTCCAGCTCCGCGCCGCCAAGCTCAATCATCGCATTCAGCTTTCGCGCAATATCCATATACTGCTGAGGCTCCGCCACGATGCCGCAGCCGCTCTCTTCAATAATCCGGTACGCCTCGCTGCCCTGCTCCAATACACCTAGAACCGGCTTGCCTGCTGCCATGACACCATAAATTTTGCTCGGAACCGACACGCCCTTGATGCCCTTCTGGTTCACGACGAGATGCATATCCGCCGCATTAAGCGAATACCTGAGCTGCTCCTTTGGCTGAAAAGGCAAAAAGGCTACATTCGCGAGCCGCTCCCGCTGCACATAATCCTGCATCTGCTTCTTTACAGCTCCTTCGCCGATGAAGGCGAAAATAACATCCGGGTAATCCCGAAACCGGCTCGCAAGCTCCACCAGATTTTCCAAGTCATAATACAGGCCTAAATTTCCGGAATACATAATAACGAATTTATTTTGCCAATCATGCTCGCGAAGAAACGCTTGAACCTGTGGATGCTCCTTGGACAGCGGAATAATTTCCTCTTCATTCGTCCAGTTGTTAATGACCGTATTATCCGTCACTCTCCGGCTGGCAAAGCGTTTAAGAAGGGTATCCTGCATGTCATAGCCAACCGTAATAATATGATCGGCGTATTTGCAGTTCAGGGTGTCCACCCAGCGCGCCAGCCCGAGCACCGCTTTATTGTTCATATAACCTGCGGCTGCTGCCTGCTCAGGGTTGAAATCCTGAATGTTGTAAATATGCTTGGAGCGCTTAAGCGTCTTGCCAATGGTTCCGATCAATCCGCCCAAAATCGGCGGCTGCGATATCGTATAAATGAAATGAACCTTTTTCTGCTTCAGCAGCTGAATATTGGCATGAAAAAAGTAGGATGCGATATAACGCAGCCTACTCAGCTTGTTACGCTTATCTACCTTAGGCAGACGAATGCGAATAATTTGAATGCCCTCTAACTGGTCATAGACGACCCGTCGTTTGTCACCGGCAGCTTCCGCTTCCTTCTCACCCTGCTCGGACTGTGCTGCGATGACCGTAATGTTGAAATCATCCTGCAAATATAAGCACAGCTCCGTCAGCAGCTGCCCCGTTGAAGCGAAATCAGGATAAAAATAATTTATTACGAATACGATATTAGGCTTCATGCCATGACCTCTTTCGCGAATCGCTCTCTTAAATATTGCGCCGGATAACCGGCATGAATCTCATTGGCCGGGATGCTTTTCAGCACCGTGCTTCTTGCTGCCGCAACGGCCATTTCATGCAGGATGACGCCGGGATAAACGAATACATCGCTCGCCACCCAAGCGCCATCTTTAATGACAATCGGCCGGACTTCCAGCGAAAAAGCTGGATCATTGATTTTATGGCTGCCTGTGCATAAATAAGCATTTTGTGAAATGACGCAGTGGCTGCCCACTTCAATTTCATCCAAGCTATAAAACTGGACATGATCACCGATCCAGGAAAAATCGCCAATGCTGACCTTCCAAGGATACGTGAACTTTGCCGTTGATCGAATTAATACGTCCTTGCCGATATTCGCGCCAAACAGACGAAGCAGAAAGCTTCGCCACGCATACATATTGTGCAGGGAAAACCGGAACAGCGTGCCTTGAATGAGCCACCATAACAGAACATACGCGCCGCTTCTGCCCCTTGAATAACCAGCCTGCTCGTACTGGTCCAAGCGAATGAGATTTTTCATCCGATTTTCAACAACTCCTCATAAACCTCCGTCGTTCGTTTCACATATTGCTCCCGGGTGAAGGATTGCTGGAGCAGCGAATAGCCTTCTTCTCCCATCAGCTTGTAATTTTGTTCAAAAATGCTCGTTATCGCCTTTTGAAGCGCCAGCTCATCCTGCGGCGGAACGAGCAGGCCGTTCGCCCCACTCAGCATTTCTGGCACGCCGCCAACATCGGTCGCTACTATTGGCAGCGAAGCCGCCATCGCTTCCAGCAGCACCGTCGGAAAAATATCATAGACTGACGGCAGCACGAACAAATCCGCCTGCTGCAGCAAATCGGCAACATCTCTGCGCATGCCGAGGAAATGCACATTGTCGAGCTTATATTGCTGGGCCATGGCAAGTAAGCCTTGCTTGTATTCCTGATCCGTATCGAAAGCAACATCGCCTACGATGACAAAATGCAGATTTTGCTCGACTTTCTTCCTCTTCATCAGGTGCGCAGCCTTGAGCAAATATTCAATGCCTTTCATCGGCGACAGCCTTGCCACCGTAATGACGATGCGGTCTGTCTCGGCCAAGTTCAGCTCCTCACGCAGCAAGCTGTGGGCCGTTTCACTAGGCGCGGGGGTCGCGGAAGGCGCGATCACCTCAATGCCATTATGAATTTTAATCAGCTTCTTTGACGTATGGCCGCCCCATTGAAACATGATTTTGCTGCGTTCGCATAAGACGATAATGCGGTCATTAAACAGATGGTCCAAATAGCCGACAAATTTATAGGCGATTAGCGGCTTTCTAGGAAGCTCATGGACAGTTTGCAGCGTCGGAATACCGAGCATTTTACCGACAATATTGCCGCCAATGACTTCCATTTTATGCGAATGAATAAGCTTAATTTGATACTGCTTGACGATTTTTCGAAGTGCGCGCATTGATTTTACCAATTTAACCATATTGCGAAAATAATAAAGCGCATCGGTCGGCTTGCCGAAGACGGCAAGGGCTGCGAACAGCACCGTTGCTCCGCTCGCCTCATATTTTTCCACATAAGGGCTCCATTCCGGCAGCACCACATAAGGCTTGTATTTCGCCTGATCCAGACCTTGAACCAGCTGCAGCAGCACCGTATCTACACCGCCAACATGGCTTGCATACGGCTGAATATAAAGAATATTTTCCACTTTCTATCCCTCCGTTGACAAAGCCCGGTTTACGGCTGATGTTACGGCTCTGGCATAATAATTCGGGTGCATTTTGCGCCACAGCCCAAACTTCAGCTTCCAGCTCGACTGAATATACCGTTTGTTTGCGAACACCCAGTCCATCGATTCCTTTAAGTTTTGCGGATCAAGCGGATCAATAATGAGGCCATTTTGCTTATCGACGATAATGTCCTTCGTTGCTCCGGCATATTTGGACGCCAGTACAAACGTGTTCGTGCTTAACGCCTCATTGACCACAAGCCCCCACACCTCAATTAGGGAGGGAAAAATCAGGCAATCGGCTTCCACCAAATAACCAATCAGCTCATCCTTCTGCTTATAGCCTTCGAAGCTGATCTGCCCCGTTAGTCCATATTGCTCCACACATGCCTTAAGCTTCTGCTCATCCGGGCCCGAGCCGACAATGGTCAGCTGCCAGGCTGCATCGCTATGCGTCTGCTGGATGGCGTCAATAATTTGCGCAAGCCCTTTGCGTTCAATCAATTGTCCGATGAAAAGCAGCTTGATCGGCCCCTCATCGCTGCGCAGCTTACTCTGCTTATGCTCGGTATATTTTTTATGGAAAAATCGAATGTCCACCGTATTGTAGCCAATGACGATTTTATCCTTGCTGACGCCGTAATACTCCAGGCATTCCGCTGACTGTGTCCCGTATGTAATAAAGGAATCCGTTAGCTTGAAAAACACTTTGCGCACCGTGTTCACCAGTTTATTCTGTACCCGGCTGCTTTCCAGCGTGCTGCCCCACCAGACGATAAATTTCTTTCGGAACAGCTTGCTGTAAAACAGCGCTGACCAGTAGCCAGGCGAATCGTAGCCGGAGGTGATGACGACATCTGGATTATGCTTCATCAGCCGCAGAAAAATGCCGGGATTTATATGAACGCCCATATCCAGCTTTTGAATAAAAGCATGCACGCCCGGCAGACATTTGTACGCATATTCGATTTCGCCATAATCAATATCCCACTTGCGATTCTGCTCCTTCTCCTCCAAATACCAGACCGTCAGGCTCGTATTGTCATCACGATGCAGCTTGTTTAATACGGGTATGCGATAGGGCGCAATCGTATTGGTTAGAAGAAGTACCTTGTTCATATCAATCTCCCTTTTTCTGAAGTACAGCTGGATTTATAGCACGCAGATTTAAGCCCAAATTTTTGTTCAAGCCTAGGTTCTTGTTCAAACTACTATTCGGACTTACTGGCAACGCTAGAGCTGACTGGGGGTCTTGAGCTGCACCAGAGCTTGCACTTTTTTTTGTAGACTTCATAATCCGGCCATACGTAAAATACGCCGCCAAAATAACGAAAAAATATTTATTTTCCGTATAGCTCCAGCTGAACTGCAAGCTCCATAAATTCAGCATCAATAGCGAGACCAAAATAATTTTCGTATAATCGGCCGCTACCCAAATCGTCTTAATAAAATCAATAATAAACAGCGCAACCATCACGACCAAAATGAGGAACAGTACACCGCCATTTTCACCAAGCACATCAATAAACATATTGTGAGAGGACACGACAGGCGTAACGCCGTTTATGCCCGCCCCAAGCAGCGGATTATTGTAAAAAGAGTCCATATACAGGTCCTGGATAAAATAACGCCTCATCCCCGACTGGTCATCATCTCCGGCTGAATTCATCAGGCGATCGTAGAAATAATCAAATTGGTTTTTAACAAACGGCAGCTGCGACAGCAGCACAACCGAAAAACCCAGCGTAACGAGCAGCTTGAGCTTTAGTTTGCGCAGGATTAGCGGCAGCAGCATAACTAGCGTAAGCAGCAGCGCCACAAGCGGCCCACGTGAAGCACTAATAATGATGCACATTAAGCTCGAGGAAATAATAATAATCGCCAGCAGGCTGTTTATTTTTTGCTGCAAGAGCTGAATAAAAGCAAGCAGCAGCACAACAACACCCGTCATCGCCATCGGCAGCGGATGCACATTAAAGAAGGCATAACGTCCGAGAGGCGCACCCGACAGCACAAAGTCAATGATGATATACAACTCAACTCCAAACCAGCTGTACAAAATATACGCTAGCAGCTTGTCGATATCTTCCTTCGTCTGCAGCACAATTCGTGAAATGAGCATCAGCCCGACACTAAACAAAATAAATCGCGACATTTTGCCAATTGCAAACACGGTGTATTCCGAATACAGCACGCTTATGAGGACTACCGCGCTCCAGAACAGCGTAATAAAGTCGCTTTTAACAAAATGGATAGGTGTATGATGGAACACGACCTTGAAAAAACAAATGATATACAGCGCAATGTAGCTCAGCAGCGTAATATCCATAACGGGTGAGACTGTCCCCGATCCGCCTTTAATAATGTTGGTGACGGGCAGAAGAGCAATCAGGAAGATGGCGATATTGAAGCTGCCGGCGCTTTTAATCAGGCTGTTTTGCATAAGCGCACCTCTATTGTTGGAGTTAATATGGATACCCGAAGAAGAAGTAAAAGTAGAAGCTTAAGCGCCTAAAGCAAGCTGTTTTTTCTCCGCCTCAGCGCCTTTGAGACTCTTGGCGATCGTAATAACAAGCGCAACATAAATGAGCGTTGAAGCAATTAATAGGCCCATCCCCCCCGCCCATACATGCAGGGCATAGAATACAAGCAGCACAGCAATGGGAAAAATTGTTTTTTTGAAATCTTGCTTGCGCGGCGCCGCTTTCAGCGTCATAAAGGAATACACCAGCAGCACCAGCGTCGTGACCAGCGTACCAATCAAACTCGCAGCAATTAGTCCATACACTTGAAAATAAACGACGCCAACAATCGCCAACGGCACATAAATGGCCAGCTGTACATAGGAGGTTAAGGTAACAATTCTCGGCTTGCCTACTGCGCGAAGCAGAACAACAGCGACGTTCATGACGCCTGCAAGGCTGGCCGTTACAAGCATAAGCCCCAGCAGCGGAGCGATACCCAGCCACTCCCTACCAAGCAGCAGCTCGACGAGCCACTCCACATTCAAATAAAAATACGCAGAGGTTACAGCCGAAAAAGAAAGGATGAGCAGCAGCATTTGCATAAACTGCACCTTCAGCTGGCTGTGATCCTCCCGATTAAGCTTGGAAAGCACCGGGAAAAAATATTGCCCGAGCGCATAAGACGCATCGCTGATGCTCATTTGGCTGAGCTTCTGCGACGTCTGATATAGTCCAAGCACCGTCGTTCCCAGAAAGCGGGAGGCAATGACCTTATCCAATTGATAAAGCACAAGTGTCGAAATGCTGTTCGCCCAAATCCATTTGCCATATTGGCGAATATCGGCGATGCTGCCCATATCGCGGCTCAGCTTCGGCTTATCCTTGAACCAGACGAAGGAAGCCATGCAGCGGAACAGCTGGGCGATAAGCTGGCCGGCAATGACGCCAATTGGCGAATTCAGCACAACGACGAGCATGACGGATAAGCTTAAATCAAGCATAATCGTAATCAGCTGCAATATGCCCGTCGAGCGAAAATCCTTATGGCGCATTCGCTCATACCATTTAATGCTGACCGCATTGGTTGCGAGCGGAACGCCCGCTGCCAGCAGCAGCAAGGACGTCGCCCGCCCCTCGCCGAACAGCTGCGCAATATAAGGCGCGGTTATGAGCAGTACGAGGCTGATGCCTACGCCTCTCGCCAGCATCATCGTCCAAAGCGCATTTTTCTGCTGATGGTTCAAGTCTTCTTTCCTCTGAATGATCCCTTCCATGACGCCAAGCTGCGTGAGCAGCTCAATAATCGAAAGGCTCACGAGCGCAATGCTGACCAAGCCCATCTCAGCCGGACCGAGCATGCGGGCGATAATGAGAAACTTGACGCCCGTCAGCACCTTGGTCACAAACTGCTGGATAATGACCCAGAACGGGTGGTCCTTCGCTTGCAAGATTTGCTTTATTTTGCCCATAAGCCTACCCATTCCTACTCATCATAATGTCTTCTTTCATTTGATCGTGATAATGTGTAAAGCCGGAAATTTGGCTGGAAATGATTTTGCCCAGCACCTTAATTTTCGTCTCCAATGGCAGAAAACGATACATATACGCCGAAATGCGATTATTCTCTTCCGTGAACAAAATATCCTGGGCGAAATTGCCCCATTTGTCCGCCGGCATTAAATTAACAACCATGCCGCCAAGCGCCGAGGGCAGCAGCATATTCGAGCCATGCACCCCGACAATGACCGCGCTGGAAGCATAAATCTCGCAAGCCTTCAGCTCCGCTTCCAGATTGAATTTGCTTACACGGCAATCATCAATCCAATCCGGGAAAGCGAAGGAGCGGCCGAGGCCGACTACGCTGAACTTGACGTCCTTCTCCTGCTTTCTAATTTTGCTAAAAAGCTTGACGATCTTGTTGCGCTGCGACCAAATAATCGGCTTAAGCAGCATGCGCAGCAGCTTATAGCGCTTCGCCGCTTTAATGACATAAGGATTATCTAGCCATACCCGATCCTCACGCCAAATAAAAGTAATTCGCGTCGGCCCAGGCTGGGGCTCCTCCATCTGGAAGGGGCGCATTTTCGTAAAATGCTCAATATTGAACCGGCTCGGATGCGAATAGGCTTTGCTGACGAAAACCTGCTCAAACCGCTCGCATTGCGCCGTAATTTGCTCATCCAGCTGTGGATAAAAATGCTGCGCCTTGGAGAGCGGCACATTGACCGTCCATACCTCAGCCGCATAATCCGGCACCATCCATTTCATAAACGACTGGACGAGGACGATGATGCCCATATCCGGATTTTCGATGCGCTCACGTTCAGCGTTCAGCAGCTTGAGCAGCGAATGACCGTAAAGAAAGTCGATGCAGTTAATGATAACGACATCGCGGTGGGCCTCTCTTATTTCTACCTCAAGCCCGACCTGCTCATCTACAGCTGGATGCTGAAGGCTATGAAGCAGCGGCTTACCGAGCCAGCCCTTGGATGCCTTATGTCCACTAAGCGTATACGACGCCCGGTCGATCAAATACGGATAAGTTGTCGCATGGCCGACCTTCAAATCCTCCACGTATTCGCCGCCGCAGGCTGGGCAGCACGCTTCCACGCATACATGAATGCCCTGCCACAGCACTCGTTCATTGGCAAGAACAACGCCGCAATGCCGGCAAATGCCTTCATGCTCGATTACCGGTTTAATTTTAATCATCGCTCACTCCAGCTTTCTTCAATAATAAAGAGCGGCCGAGTTGCTCTGCCGCCCTGTTCTGCTTATGATTATGATTAAACGCCTGCCCCAGCAGCACCAATTAAGCTGTTGTTGTAGGCTGTTTCCGCTCTAACACGCTTCAAGTCCTCATCGACCATCATATGAATCAGCTGCTGAAAACCAACCTCCAGCTCCCAGCCAAGCTTTTCCTTCGCTTTCGTGCAATCACCCAGCAGCAAATCTACTTCTGCCGGACGCACAAATTCAGGATCAATGACGACATATTTGCTGTAATCAAGCCCTACATAGGAGAACGCAACCTCCAGCAGCTCGCGAACGGTGTGCATTTCACCCGTCGAAATGACAAAATCATCGGCTTCATCCTGCTGGAGCATCAGCCACATCGCTTTAATATAATCGCCTGCGAAGCCCCAATCGCGCAGTGCATCCAAATTGCCCATGCGCAGCTCATTTTGCACACCAAGCTTAATACGGGCTACCGCATCCGTTACTTTGCGCGTTACGAACTCAAGGCCGCGCCGCGGCGATTCATGGTTGAACAAAATGCCCGAGCAGGCGAACATATTGAAGCTTTCGCGGTAGTTGACCGTAATCCAGTGGCCGTATACTTTGGCTACGCCATACGGACTGCGCGGGTAAAAAGGAGTCGTCTCCTTTTGCGGCGTCTCTTGCACCTTGCCGTACATTTCACTGCTGGACGCTTGATAGAAACGCGCCTCCGGCTTAACGATGCGTACAGCTTCCAGCATGTTGGTTACCGCAAGCGCCGTCAACTGCGCGGTAGCAAGCGGCTGTGGCCAGGAAGCAGCCACGAACGATTGCGCCGCCAAATTGTATACCTCATCGGGATCGGAAATGCGTACTGCTTCGATCAAAGAAGCAAGATCCGTCAAATCACCGGAAATCCATTCGATCTGATTTTTTATGTGAGCGACATTTTCATAGTTTGGCGTGCTCGTTCTTCTTCTCATGCCGTACACCTTATAGCCTTTTTCCAGCAAAAATTCTGCCAAATACGATCCGTCCTGCCCGGTTACACCGGTTACTAGCGCTCTCTTCATCTTCATTCCTCCAAAGGGATTATTGTATGAATGCCGTTTTAAAAGCATGCTGAAAAAGAAGCTGCGCTGCATGAAAGAATGGGCTTACGATCGCCATTACCCTTGAATTTCTTCGAATGATCCCTAAAGGGGGAATTTCAAGGGTAAAAACGAACGCTGACGCTTCTCCAGCTCCATCCTTTCATTCCGCTGCGCTTTTTTTCATGACACTTTTATCTGCATTAGTGGTTTACTAGAGCTTCCTTCTGATACGCGGCATATACCGCCTTCAGACCTTCTTCCAGCGTAATGCTGGATTTCCAGCCGAGCCTGTTCAGCTTCGACACATCGACCAGCTTGCGCGGCGTTCCGTCAGCAACGGTTGTATTGAATGTAATTTCCCCTTCATATCCCACGATAGAGCCGATCAGCTCTGCCAGCTCTTTAATTGAAATGTCTTCACCTACGCCAATATTGACGATGTCATTGCCTTCATAATGGCGCATTAAGTAGATGCAGGCATCCGCCAAATCATCGGAGTGAAGAAACTCGCGCTTCGGATTGCCGGAGCCCCATACTTCCACAGATGGCTGGCCAGCTTGCTTAGCTTCATGAAATTTACGAATAAGGGCGGGCAATACATGAGAAGTTTTTAGGTCGAAGTTGTCATTCGGCCCATAGAGGTTCGTTGGCATAGCTGAAATGTAGGTTGTACCGTATTGCCGGTTATACGATTGGCACATTTGGATGCCGGCGATTTTGGCAATCGCATAAGGCGCATTCGTTGGCTCCAGCTCGCCTGTCAGCAAATATTCCTCTTTCAGAGGCTGCGGAGCAAATTTAGGATAAATGCAGGTTGATCCAAGAAACAGCAGCTTGCCAACACGCGTTTGATAAGCGGCATCTATAACATTCGTTTGAATGAGCAAATTATCGCGAATAAAGTCGGCTGGGTAATCGTTGTTTGCCACGATGCCGCCCACTTTAGCCGCAGCGAGAAACACATAATCGAAAGCTTCTTGCTGGAAAAAAGCGAGCACCTCATCCTTTTTGCGCAAATCCAGCTCCGCGCTAGTGCGGTAGACAAGATTTTGATAGCCTTGCTCGTGAAGGGCTCTGACGATAGCCGAGCCTACAAGCCCGCGGTGTCCCGCCACATAAATTTTAGCTCCTAGTTCCATCCCTTTATTCCTCTCCCTTTTAGCGGGTGGTGCTTTTTAAAGCCTTATATTTTATAAAAGTATGATGGAAAAGACGAAGCGGAATGAAAAGCCTGGACTGGAGAAGCGTAGCGTTCGTTTTTGATCCACAATTTCCACCGCAGATGCGGTTTAGATGAAGAAATTGGGGATCAATGGCGATCGGAAGCCAGGCTTTTCATGCAGCGAAGCTTCTTTTATATCAATCTTTTAAAATAAAGGTTTATTAGCCCCGCCCCTAATACGCATCCTTTGAGCCGAACATCACCTTAACAGTCAGCAAAATAATTTTTATATCGAAAATAATACTTCTTTGCTCAATATATTGGAGGTCGAGCTCCACCATTTCATGAAAACTCAGCTCATTGCGGCCGCTCACCTGCCATAAACCGGTACAGCCAGGCGTTACGCGCAGACGCAGCTTGTCATAGCTGCTGTAGCTTTCGACTTCCCGCGGCACCGGTGGACGAGGGCCAACGAGCGACATATCGCCGCGCAGCACGTTCCAAAACTGCGGCAGCTCATCAATGCTCGTTTTTCGGATAAAACGGCCAATCTTCGTAATGCGCGGATCTTCCTTCATTTTGAACATCGCGCCTTCTACTTCATTTTGGCTAAGCAAATCCTCCAGCATCTCTTCGGCATTGGAAACCATAGAGCGAAATTTGTACATTTTAAATGTCCGCTCATTACGTCCAACCCTCGTCTGGTAGAAAAAGATTTTGCCGCGCGGGTCCTCCAGCTTGATGAGAACAGCCACGAGAATAAGAATCGGCGATAAAATCATAATGCCTGTAGCTGCCCCAATAATATCCACTGCCCGCTTTGCCATTAAATAGAGGCGTAGCGACTTTCTTTTTTCATAGCTTGCATTAAAACCGCCTTCCAATACGGCCCTGGCATCATTGCGCTGCGGGGATGGGGGCATTCGCAATCACCTCAATTAAATAGTAGAATAACGATTTCAGTACTCCAAGCAAAAACGACTTCGTCGTCCTTCTGGGACGTGCGAAGAGCTTTGTCGAGAAATATAGAGAAAGTATGACGAAATCATATACTTTCTCTATATTTGGACAAACAGCAAGTGCGCTGCGCTAGTTTGCTTTAATCAGCTGCTCTCTGACCAAAATGTCCTCAAGAGCCGTTAGAAGCTGGCCGCGAAGCTCTTGATTTTGCAAGGCGAAATCGAGTGTCGTCTTAATAAAGCCGAGCTTTTCACCGACATCGTACCGAATGCCTTCGAAATCATAAGCAAATACGCCCTGATGCTCATTCAGCTTCTGAATCGCGTCGGTGAGCTGGATCTCGCCGCTGACGCCCTCCTCCTGCTTTTCCAGAAAGCCAAATATTTCAGGGGTTAATATGTATCGCCCCATAATCGCCAAGTTCGATGGCGCCTGGCCTCTCGCCGGCTTTTCCACGAAATGGTTCACCTCATAGAGACGGTCAAATTTTTCTAAAATGTCTACGATGCCGTAACGATCCGTCTGATCATCGGCCACCGTCTGGACGCCAATCACTGATTTTTGCGTTTTTTCATATTGCTCAATCAGCTGCTTCACGCAAGGCACTTCTGCCTGAACGATGTCATCTCCGAGCAGCACTGCAAAAGGCTCATTGCCGATAAAATTACGTGCGCACCATACGGCGTGGCCAAGACCTTTCGCTTCCTTTTGCCGGATATAATGAATGTCAACATTGGAGGAGCGCCTGACTTCATCCAATAGGTCGAACTTGCCTTTGCTGAACAAGTTGTTCTCCAGCTCAAACGCATGGTCAAAATGGTCTTCAATCGCCCGCTTGCCCTTGCCCGTTACGATAATAATATCTTCAATTCCTGATGCCACCGCTTCTTCCACGATATACTGGATCGTCGGCTTATCCACGATAGGCAGCATTTCCTTCGGCATTGCTTTCGTCGCTGGCAGGAAACGCGTTCCGAGCCCTGCAGCAGGTATGATTGCTTTTTTGACCTTCTTCATCATCCATCACCCTATCCCTATTTATTCTTTATCTATGGCTGCCATTCTTAGAAGTTAAAAATGCTAGTTATTGCCTCTTACCTTAAGCAAAAGGCAATAACTATTATTTTTAACAGGGCATTTAACCCTTCCTCACATCACACCCTCGACAATCATGTCTAAGGTCGCTTAACCCACAGCGTGACCGAGTGCCTACCCTGATAAAGGTGTTATAGGCATGACCTGAGCCGATTGGCTCCGCAATTCGTTGCTTCTTTCTGAAAATCAGGCTATGGCAGGCCGCTTAGGATTTAGCTGTTTCATAATATTGCAGCTGAATATCTTCACTGTCCTTCGGATTGATTTTATTCATGACGACTCCAACGATTTGCGCCTGGACGCGGTCCAGATTCGCCTTCATCTTTTTGACCATTTCCTTCTTCACCTTGCCCGCCAGCACAACCAGCACAACGCCATCGCAAAACGCGCTTACGATAAGGGCATCGGTTACAGCGAGCACGGGCGGGGTATCGAATAAAATAACGTCGTAATGCTCTTTCCACTCCTGCACGAGCGACTTCATCTTATTAGAGCCCAGCATCTCGGAGGGATTCGGAGGAATCGGGCCGGAGGTAATGACCGATAAATGCTCGACCATCGTATCCATGACCGCCTCCTGCCACGAAAACTGATTGGATATGGCGCTGCTGAGACCGATGCGATTCGGCTTGTCAAACACTTGATGCAAGGACGGCTTGCGCATATCGGCATCAACCAGCAGCACCTTGCGTTCCTCTTGGGCAATCGTGACTGCCAGATTGGTGATCGTCGTCGTCTTTCCTTCATCCGGCTGTGAGGAGGCGATCATTAGAATTTGCTTGGGCGTATCGATTTCGGCATATTGGATGTTGGTGCGAAGCGTTCGGTAAACTTCCGAAATGGGAGAATTGGGATTCGTTAACGCTACTAAATTCGTCTCACTGGTTAATCGTCGCATGCTGCCCTTCACCTACCCCTTGGTTATTCAATACACGCTTGCGGGAAGGACGGACATCTTCCTTCGTCATCTTCGGTACAGAGGCAATGACCGGAATGCCCAGCACTGCTTCAACCTCGGACTCCATCTTAAACGTGTCATCCAAATACTCAATCAGAAACACAAGTCCAATCGCCAGCATAAGCGCTGCAACAAAGCTAACCAGAATGACGAAAATGGGATTGTTGTTAATGGGATACGCAGCGGCAGATTCATTCGCCTTATCCAGAACTGTAACGTTGTCGACCTTCATAATGAGGGGAATTTGTTCCTTGAACACAGTGGATACCGCATTGACCATTTGCGCGGCCCGTACATACGATTGATCTCGAATCAGCAAATCCATAACCTGCGAATTTTCAGCGGAGGAGACGGATATACGCCCAGCCAGCTGCGCCGGTGCAATGTTCAGCTCGGGATAGCGCTGCGTTACCTGACTAAGTATCGTCTCTGATTTTATAATGACCTTGTACGAGTTGATCATCATAATATTCGTTTGCAGCGTTCCTACACTTGGGGAAAACTGGCCGTCAGGCAGGGCGGTTTGATTGACGAGCAGCCTGGCATGAGCTTGATAGATAGGGGTCGTAAAAAAGAAGCTTTTTACCGCTGCTGCTAAACAGGCGATAAGAACAATGACCGCAACCAGCCCTATTTTTTTTCGGACGATTTTCATATATTGTTTCAACTCCACTTTTATCCCTCCACAGGCTATCCGAATTTCTTTGTCTATTTCGAAAAAGCTGAAACTTGTCTCTTAGAGTCGAGCCTTCTCAGCAGCTGACATAATGATGTCACTCATCCACCCTTTCATTCTGTTATTCTTTTTTTAAATATAGAAAAGGATAAATTTCAACCTTATTCTCCCGCCTATATTTCACCCTCGAAATGTTTGTGTCTGATGATTGATACATTATGTATTTTTACAACCCTAACTTTACGATACAATACGTATCATGTCAATAGCTTTTTCACATATTTTCATAAAAATGCGTCAGAACGTAACTGAAAGCGCAATCCGAATAAAGAGAGCGTTTTCACCGAAAAACTCCGTATTATCTAGGAAAAATGGACTTTTTTATACTACAAACTAACTTATATGTGGAAAATGCATGTTTATTCTTAGAGGAAAGGCGAGGAACAGCCTAAAATGTGGCGAGGTAGATTTATAGACAAAATTCGATACAATTTGTATACAAAACTAGATAGAAAGTCCTGAGGCTAATGACTCCGCCCAAAGCAGGCAAATGGGACGCTCCGTGTTGAAGCAGTGCGAGCCAAATCTATTGTTCGGTGAAAATATAGTATTAGGCTCGTAACATCTGATCCGATCGCCACGACTCCTATTTATTAATGAAGGCTAATAATTATCCATATCATAAAACAGGGCATGGAAACGAATAACGTCCCATACCCTGCTTGCTGCCCTAACTATTGCAAATGCTGTGACACTCCGCTTAAAAAAAGTCCATCAAAAACGTCTTATGCTGTGGTATCCGGCTTTCAAGCACTGCAGCAGCTTTCGCATCTCCCGTTATCCGTCCCGCTTCTGCAAGCCAGGAGGCTTTACGGCCACCAAGCAGCAGCGCTGACAGGGCCTGGATATCCATGGCAAGCTGAGGAGCAGCAGGCGCTTGCTTTTTATCCGACTGTTCTACTTCTATTCTCGTCAAAGATGCCGCCCCATCTGCATTGAATATTAGCCGGAATCGGCCGTTGTTCCACTCGGCGTGCGCATCTGTAATCACAAGCTCTAATGCCTCTTCCTGATCACCAGCAGCGAAAGGATACTGGCTCACGAAAGCTTCCGCATCTACAATCCGCGTCATAAAATAAGACTGCAGCTCCTGCTTGATTCTCGGGTCTGGCAGCAGGAATGGCAGTGGATCATCATTTGGCACCGTCACAGTAACTTCATCCAGCATGGAGTCATGATTGCTAATGAAGGTCCAAATTGCAGTGCGAGCCTCCTCTGTTGGCACAGCTAGCTCGTGAATCGTCATTTTACGGTTTTCAATGTGATAGCTTACATACCCTGCCACCTCATCGGCCGCATTATAATATACAGCTGTGTGACCGGGCTTGCTGAGTACCCGCTGAGCCCACCACTCCGAGGTTCTAACAAGCGTCCCCGTATACCGCGATACAAAATCGGCGTACACCTGATCCAGCAGCGCACTATCTACTTCCGCCAGCCGCTGCATTCGGCCGCTTGTCACTTTACGCAGAGGCAGCTGGCCAGCTGCAATCGTATACATCTTGCGCTCCACCGTCATCTCCCAGCCGAATTTCCGATAGAAGGCAAACGCAAACGGATGAAGCATGCTTACCGTCTGCCCTGCGCCCTTCATTAACTCAAGCGAGCGTTTTAATAACTCGCTTACACAGCCAAGCCTTCTTGCCTCCGGCCATGTCGCAACCCCAGCGAGCCCGCCCATTGCAAACGGCTTGCCTTGCACCCAAATTTCGAGCGGCAGCAAAGTAAGCGCCGAGAGAAGCTGCCCCTGCTCATCAAATGCGCCAAGCTCCTGCTCCGGGCGAAATTTTTGCTCATTCTGCTCCCGCTGACTAGCTGTAAGTTGAAATTGAAAAGCATATTCGGACAGCTTCAATCTTTCCTCAAAATGTTTGGCTTCCAGCGCTCTGATCTCCATCTCCAATAGCCTCCTTGTATCCCCTTTTCTCTATTCGCTCAGCTTGCAAGCGTACCTTAGTCCATCTAGTTCTATCATACATTAGGGAGCGGCCTAGCAGCAAAAGAAAAGCCGCCAGGCCATGAGCCATGACCGGCGGCTTGTGCTAATACAATGACAGCGAGCAGCTTATTTCGCTTGCGAGCTTCGATAGTCGGCGAGAAACCTCTCAATGCCGATATCCGTCATCTCTATTGTTGAAAAAATAATTTGATTTCACGAGCAGCGCTTTCATCTGAGTCTGAGCCATGTATGATGTTGCTTTCAACGGTTAACGCATAATCGCCGCGAATCGTTCCGGGCTGGGCTTCCTTCGGATTGGTTTTGCCAATGATGTTTCTTGCATTTTGCACCGCATCCGGTCCTTCCAAAATCATTGCAAACACTTTGCCGGAAGTAATGAAATCTACCAATTCACCGAAAAATGGCTTTTCGACATGCTCCACATAATGCTGCTTGGCAAGGGCAACATCTACATTCATCAGCTTGGCTTGTACAAGCTCAAACCCTTTTTCCTCAAACCTTGCTACGATATGGCCAATTAGACCGCGTTTAACCCCATCTGGTTTCACCATTACAAAAGTACGACTCATACGCTAACTTCCTCTCTTCTATTCTAAACTGTTATTATCCATTTCATTTCCAGTCTGAACTAATGCTAGATTACGGACGGCAAGGATCAATTATAGAATAATCTGACTTTTCAAAGATTGCGTCGAAATCCTCAATGTCTTTTTCCAAAATAATGGCCGCTTCTTTTTCAGTAATCGGAACTGCCCATAAGAGTGGAAAAACTTCGCTGCCGACCTGCAGTTCCTCCAAGCTATCGCTTTCGCCGCGCAGCTCATCGAGCAACAAAGCTTTCGCATGCCAGTTGTCTGGCGCTAAAGCACTTGAGCCCATGACAAGAGGTACGGACAAGTCGGTGGCGATTTCGATATGATGAGCGATTAAATCGGCAAAATAATTAAAAATCCGTTCTGCCTTCTCTCCGCCCAAATCCGATGGAAGAGCCATCATCCATTCACAGGCTGCGGGCTGCCCGGACTTGTAAACCGTATTGGACAAGCCAATCGTCACAAATCTTGAAACCCCTCCCCGATCGGGAAAAAGATACATTTCAATATAGACGCCGCTCTCCGTCTTGGACATGATTACCCGATATTCGGGCATGCCCCACTGCTCCATATAAGCACTAAGCAAAATGCTTCTGCGAACATCGAAGGCAAACTTATCATTTTTAGTAAAAGAATCCATTTTCATAAAAGCACCCTATCGCAGAAGCGGTTTGTTCGGTAAGTAATGAAGCGACTTCACGTAACGGATTGTACGTGTTTTGGCCCGCATGACGATGGAATGTGTCTCCGCCCGCTGATCGGGCAAATAACGAACACCGCCCATAAACTCGCCTGGCGTTACGCCAGTAGCAGCGAAAATCACATCATCCGTGCCGACCATATCGTTGATATACAAAATTTTGCGAGGATCAGATAGCCCCATAGAAATGCAGCGCTCATACTGCTCTTCATTTTCCGGCATGAGACGGCCTTGAATTTCTCCGCCCAGACATTTAAGTGCGGCAGCTGCCAGTACACCTTCAGGCGCGCCACCAGAGCCTACATACAAATCAATACCCGCTTCAGGGAAGGACGGTGCCATTGCACCCGCTACGTCTCCATCTGACAGAAATTTGATTCGCACGCCTGCTTTGCGCAGCTCTAGAATGGTATCTGCATGACGCTCTCTGTCGAGAATCATGACGGTGAGGTCAGATACTGGCTTATCAAGGGCGAGGGCCGCTTTTTCAAGCGTTGTCACTATCGGATCGCGCAGCGACAGCTTCCCGGCAAGTGCAGGACCCACTGCGAGCTTCTCCATATACATGTCAGGAGCATGCAGCAATTGGCCCTTCGGCGCTACAGCAAGGACAGCCATCGCATTATTCAATCCTTTGGCAACGATTTCAGTCCCCTCCAGCGGGTCTACTGCCACGTCAACCTCAGGACCGTTCATGCTGCCGACCTGCTCTCCGATATACAGCATCGGCGCCTCATCCATTTCGCCTTCGCCAATTACAACGGTTCCACGGATCGATACGGTGTCGAACATGCTGCGCATCGCTTCCGTTGCCGCGCCGTCTGCACTATGCTTGTCCCCGCGTCCCATCCATGGAGAAGCCGCAAGTGCGGCAAGCTCCGTTACTCGTATAAGCTCCAAAGATAATTCGCGTTCCAGCATCTGTTATCTCCCTCTCCTTCGTATTGCCAACTTTTCGTCATCTATACCTTTTCGCACAGCAACCCTGGAAGTTTGGTAAAAAAAAGCTGCGCTGCTAGCCGTTCATCATTTCTATAATAATGCCAGCTGTTTCCTCAATAGCCCGGCTCGTTACATCGATGACAGGACAGCCAAGCTCCTCCATGACGCGTGACGCATGATTAAGCTCCTCCATGATGCGTTCCATGGAAGCGTATTGGGCCGAACCCGGCAAGCCCAGCGTCTTCAGACGCTCGGAGCGAATGTGCAGCAGCTGCTCTGGCTGCATCGTCAAGCCGACAATAAGGCGGCCTGGCAGCGGATACAACTCAGCAGGCGGCTTCACCTCGGGCATCAGCGGCAAATTCGCTGCCTTAATGCCTTTATGGGACAAGAATACGCTAAGCGGCGTCTTCGACGTCCGCGATGCCCCGATCAGCACCACTTGGGCCTGCATAAACCCTCTTGCATCTTTGCCATCATCGTATTTAACCGCAAACTCAATCGCTTCCATTCGGCGATAATATTCATCATCCATTGAATGGAGCAAGCCTGGCTTGCGCTTTGGAAAGCTGCCAAAGGTATCCACGTAGGCTTGCATCATCGGTCCCATCACATCGACTGCACGTACACCCCAGCGTAGAGCTTCTTCCTTCATCAGCTCGCGCAGCTCCGGCTGTACGAGGGTATAGCTGATAAAGCCGCCGGTGCGGGCTGCTTCAGCAACCACCTGAATAACCTCGTCCTCCGTCTTCATATGTCCATAACGTTTAATTTTGACATGCTCCGAAGAAAACTGCCGCAGCGTTGCTTTCGCCACTGCCTCTGCTGTCTCGCCCACCGCATCGGAGCACACGTATATGATTTCTTCTGTCATAAACCTTGTTCCCCCAGTTCCTCTGCTGCTGCGATGTCCGACATCAGACGAATAATATTGGATTTGGACACCCAACCAGTAACCTCGGGACCTTGACCGGACTCGTCCACCGACGTAATAACCGGCAAACAGTCCACTTGATGTAAAATCATTTTGCGAATCGCATCCGCCACCGAATCATCGCTGGAAAGCGTCACGATATTGGGAAAACGCGTCATAACCATGCTTACAGGAATGGATGCAGCTCCCGCATTGCCTAGCGTTATTTTCAGCAAATCCTTGGGCGTTACGATGCCGACAAATTTTTTCTCTTCATTAACAATCAGCAGCGTATCCGCATTTTCGGTAAACAGAGTAATTACAGCATCATGAACGGAAAGCGTATCTGGTATGTTCACTGGTACGCCTTGTATTTCGGCAACCTTCATATGATCAAAGCGCTGCCTCGTTTCCGAATGGTCCACGCCGCGGTAGGCATTGCCTAGGAAATAACCGACTTTCGGCTTGGCATCAAGAAGCCCCAGCATCACGAGCAGCGAAAAATCCGAGCGCAGAGTAGGACGGCTCACGCCTATATAATCTGCAAGTTGCTCTCCGGTAACAGGCGCATGCTTCTTTACCAGCTCAATAAGCTCTAACTGCCTGGATGATAGCTGTATAACCGTTCTCTCCCCCTCTCGACCATATCTATCTATAAGATAGTCATCATATTGAATGGTCATTATCCGCAATTAATATAACACATATAAATATGATGCACAATATATAAGACGTCATTATACTATTAGTGTTTCTGATAGCGGATGAAAGAGAATGATATAATGCTCATAAATCCTCTTTTAGAGAAAAACGCCCCCTATATGACGCCCATTGGCGCGGAAACCTAAATTTAAAATTTAAACCTAAGAAGCCAGCAGGCCTCGGGAAGCTTTTCCCGGCTCTGCTGGCTTCTTTTTCTTCAATAATAAGCGATCTATGTTATTCCTCTGTCATCTCCAAGAACAGCTTTACATCGGCAGTCGTCAAAGCGACCGCTTCACGCCAGAAATCCGGCTCCTCCAAGTTGACGCCCAAATGCTTTTGTGCCAAATCCTCAACCGTCATACGGCCGGTATCTTGCAGCAGCGCCACGTAGCGGTCAGCAAAAGCTGCTCCTTCCTTCACTGCCCGTGCGTAAATGCCCGCGCTGAACAAGTAGCCGAACGTATACGGGAAGTTGTAGAAAGGCACATCTGTGAAGTAGAAATGCAGCTTCGAGGCCCAGAACAGCGGATGCACCTGTCCGAATGCGCCGCAGAACGCTTCACGCTGCGCTTCCTCCATCAGCTTGTTGAGCTCCTCTACGGTCAGCATGCCTTCGGCACGACGCTCATAGAAACGCGTCTCGAATAAAAACCGCGCATGGATATCCATGAAAAAGGACACCGCGCTGCTCAATTTTTCTTCCAGCAGAGCGATTTTCTCATCTTTGTCCGCAGCAGCCTTGAGCGCCGAATCCGATACGATCAGCTCTGCGAACGTTGAGGCTGTTTCTGCTACATTCATCGCATATTCCTGCGAATAGGCTGGCAAATCATTCATGACATGCTGATGGTAAGCATGTCCAAGCTCATGCGCGAGTGTCGACACATTCGATGCCGTACCCGAATACGTCATAAAAATTCTTGTCTCTTTGCTTTTCGGCAAAGAAGTACAGAAGCCTCCAGGACGTTTGCCTGGACGATCCTCGACCTCGATCCATTGGTCTACAAATGCTTTTTCTGAAAAAGCGGCCAGCTCCGGGCTGAACTTCGCAAACTGCTCTAAAATTTGCGCCGCGCCCTCGTCATAGCTGACAACCTTCTCCGCCGTACCGATGGACGCATACATGTCGTGCCAATCCATTTGCTCGACACCAAGCAGCTTCGCTTTGCGCTGCATATATTTAACCAGCTCCGGCTTGCCCTCGTTGATCGCCGACCACATAGCCCCGATCGTCTTCTCGCTCATCCGGTTCATTTGCAGCGGTTCCTTGAGCGCTGAGTCCCAGCCCCGCTTGCCATACAATTTCAGGCGGAAGCCGGAAATCCGGTTCAAGGCGTCTGCGCACAGATCGGCCTGCTCGCCCCATTCCCGTTCCCACTCGGCAAAAGCCGCCTGCCGCACCGCGCGGTCGCTAGCTGACAGCTTATTAAACATCTGTCCTGCCGAAAGCTCCCGCTTCTCGCCATCTGCATCGACATCCATAAATTTCGCTCGCGATACGACGAGATTGTACAAATCTCCCCAGCCATGATAGCCGTCCACCGCCATATCTTCGATTAAAGACTCCAGCTCCGGAGAAAGCTTCTCCTTCGCCTGCTCGCGGCGCTCCGTCAAGCTGAATGCAATCTCAGCCGCTGGCCCCTCGCTGATCCACGCTGCCCAGCTGGCATCGTCCACACTCCGCAGCACATTATCGTAGCGCGTCAGCGCGCCCTGAAAAGCCGCATTCAATGTTTTAATGCGATCATTCAGAGCAGTTGCCGCCTTGTCCTTCATATTTTGCGCGGTCAAGCAAGCTACGAATGAATCCGACTGGCGCATCCGCAGCAAAATCGACTGTACAAGCTCCGTTGCCTTGTTTAAAAATGCGGCTCCCTCCTGTGGTGCTGCAAGCAGCTCCTCAAGCTCCAATAGTTCCTGCTGCACCGCAGCCAGCTCCGCTGCAAAAGCCTCCGAGCTCGCTCCTCCTGCATAAATCGAGTCCAAATTCCATGTTAATGAATAATGACCAACTGACATTCGTCTATCTCCTCTCCTTGCCCAATCTTCCTTAACGACTAAATCAACCAAGGTGAAACGGCTATCGTCGTCCTTTGGTGGCGCAGCGCGTTTCAGTCCGAGAAATATAGAGAAAGGATGAGAAAATCAAATACTTTCCTATATTTCAAGCGTAAACGGCTGAAGCCGTCCTTCGGCGGCAAAGCTGTCGTTTCAAGGGTGAAATATAAGCCTATTGATAGGTGTGAAACTTATAAATGCTCATATTTCATTAAAAACCGCCCGTAAGATTCGCTTTTCATTTGCGCATTCTTCGGAGGCGGTGTATAACTTAATTATATACAGATTGGAGGATTTCTACCATGTCCCAGCCTTTACAAATTTCAGCGGATACCGCAATCAAGCTGTCCAAGCAGCTCGGCATCCCGATTGAGCACTTAATGCATATGCCAAAACATATTTTGCTGCAAAAGCTCGGTGAGCTCGCCAAAGCCGAAGCTGAGGCTAACACAGCCGCTGCGAACCCATCAGAAGATGAAGCTTCAGGAGACAAGCCTGAATGATTCCGTTTGAGAACACCTGGCCCTACGACATTATGATGAATGACATCTATGTACATGATTGCCCGTTTTGCCAGGCCAGCAATGTGCTAATCCCGATTCGTCCCAAGGAAATCCCGCTCATCCAGCAAGGCAAAAAAAAGCTGCTGGTCTTTCCCTGCTGCCACAACCGAGTAACGATCATCGATGTAGATGGCGACTATTTGCTGGCAACCGAGCGCTTGCGCAAGCTGGGCGGCTAACTCGTTAGCGTGGACAGGCCCTATCACATGTCCGATGAATCCTGCTCCCGTTCAACTAATGGAACCCTCGGGCAATTAGCCGCTGGCCTCATAGCAAAAACAAGAAGCTTCCACACCCGCTGCTTACAGCGGAAATGCGGAAGCTTCTTCATTCGTTCCAGACTGCTTCATGCTTGCTTGAAGCGTATTATGCAGATGTCAGCTCGCCCTGCGGCTCTTGCTCCAGCATTCTGCTCGTTTCCTGCTCCTCGCGAATGAGCTGCCATTGCTCGCGGCTCGCCCTTATCATCGCGGCATCCATAATGCGCTTGTCATTGACGATGCGCGAGAACCAGCGAACAGCCTCAACGCGTTCGCCAATGCGTCTGTTCAGCTCGCCAATCAAATACATCAGCTTGGCGCCATTGAGCTCTGCGCCTTCCCCTTCAAAAACTTTCACATATGCTTGCAGCGCAAATCTCAGAAACCGCTGCTCCTCGGCGTGGTTGCCCTCATAGCGGTACAACCATGCAATGTGATGCAATATGCCAGCGATCACACGCGGGGATTCGCCCACCGATTGAGCCGACAACAGCGCCAGCTTGTACGTCGCCATAGCCTGCTGCAGCGTGCGCTCGCCGCTAAACTCACGAGTCACCCAGCGCGAGCCGACATTTTCATAATAGCTCATCTTCTGTTTATCGCTAAGCCGTTCTGTGCCATTCTCTGTCGACGCGTAGCCGCAGGTTGGACATACGCGAACGACATAATAATCGGGATTTATATCCGCTTTATAATAACCGCAGAAGTCTGTGTCTGACTTCACCGCTTTCTTAAAACTAGGACGCACGCGCGAGGTCATAAAGCTTGTCTCACAGCAAATGCATTGTACTTTCGTTTCGTATAGCGGTTCCATACAGACCACATCTCCTATTCTGGTGTGTTTACAAAATGATGGGCAGGTCCTGATAGTCTTTCAATTACAAATTGTCTCAGCTCGTCTTCAATGCCTACTTCCTGAAGTGCTCTATTCATGCAATCCAGCCAAGCTTCGGCACGCTCAGGCGTAATCTCGAATGGCATATGCCGTGCACGCATCATCGGATGCCCGAAAGCATCGGAAAACAGCGTCGGCCCTCCAAAAAACTGGGTGAGAAACATATGCTGCTTCTCCATAACCGGATTAATATCTTCCGGAAACAATGGACCGAGAAGGGGGTGAGCCTGCACCTTCGGATAAAATGCTTCCACAATAAGTCTTAAAGACCTATCTCCTCCAAGCGCTTCATAGAGGCTTATATTCCTATTCATCGTCATTTTCAGCTCCAATTTGTAGGTATTTAGTATTATATCACAGAAAAATTTGGCTGTCTCAACAATTTCGCCTTGTATCACCTTCATTCTGGACTATTAGTCCCAGTTCATACTGGGCCATAAGACTATTATAATATAAATAGGCCTGCTTTTATTTTGTTTTCCCCCTCTAAAAACGGCGAATTCGTGATTATTCATCTGATCAAATCGTCTGTGCAGACAGCCCCCGAAAGTACTCGATAACAACCTCGCGGAATTCCAATGCAGCCCGGGAAAGGTACCGAGTCCTGTGCCGCAATAAAGCGATCTCCCGTACCAATTCGTGATTTTCTACTTGAAGATATTTGATAGCCTCCCGTGAATTCCTTGCCGTGCTGGGTATGAAGGCGATGCCAATCTCGGCTTCCACGAGTGCGCTTAGCCTTGCAGGTTCATTGCCCTCATACACATACGATGGGGCAAATCCAACCGATTCGCATACCGAGTCCACTAAATCTCTAGTTCCATAACCTTTTTTCACACCGACGAACGATTCATTCCTTAGCTCTATTAAGGATATGCTGCTTCGGTCTGCCAGCCGATGCCCCAATGGAACCGCTACGAGGATCGGGTCCATGAACACGATTTCACATTCAATGTCACCTCCATCTATAGGAGGGGACGACAAGCAAAAATCGACCTCTCCTCTATGCAGAAGCATAACCATTTCCTGCGTAGTCAGCATTTGCACATGGAATTGAAGATTGGGCCGCTTTTTTCGGAACTCGCGCAGGATATGGGGCAGCGTACTTGCGGCCGTCACCGCTAATTTCAAGGCGCCATGCTCCGGGCTGGATAAATCGCTAAGCTCCTGCCTCCCTTGCTCCAATTCAAATAAAGCCCTTTCTGCACGCTGAAGAAACCTGTTTCCGTATTCATTGAGCCGCAGCTTCCTTCCGACTCGATCGAACAAAGGGACCCCCAGATTTTCCTCCAAGCGTTGAATCGTTTTGCTTAATGACGATTGAGTAACGTGCAAGCTTTGGGCTGCTTCGGTCATATGTTCCAATCGAGCTACCGTAATAAAATATTGCAATTGAAGAAGTTCCATTTCCGCCCTCCATTCATTCACTCATTCCTTAAAGTGAATGAAATCATAACATAAAATGCATTGGAATGAATAAGAAATTTCAAGTACGATGGCAATAATACATGTTGGGGGTGACCAAAAATGAATGTTCGCAACAGATGGTTGTTGATCTCCGTTGGACTGGGTGTGCTTTTGAACCCATTAAATTCTTCAATGATTGCTGTTGCTATCGCAAGGCTGCAAGATGTGTACCGCCTTGCATTTACAGATGTTTCATGGATTATATTTGTGTTCTACATTGCGAGTGCTGTCGCTCAGCCTGTCATGGGAAAAGCCAGCGATTTATTCGGTCGCAAGAAGATATTTCTTACGGGGCTTGTTGTAGCCTTCATTGCTTCTTTATTAGCTCCATTATCGCAAAGCTTTGGGCTGCTCATTGTGTTTCGCATTGTACAAGCAATCGGAACAAGCATGATGGTTGCGGTTGGCATGGCCATTGTACGGATTCATATTACGGAGAAACAAGCGACTGCGCTGTCCGTTATGTCTATATTCCTTTCAGGAGCAGCGGCAATCGGCCCCTTTATTGGCGGAGTCCTGATTCACTGGTGGGATTGGCATGCGATTTTCTTCGTCAATATTCCGTTCGTAGTAGCAAGCTTTCTATTAGCTTGGAGGACGATTCCAAATGACCAGCCGCCAACAACCGTTACACAGAACATGTCCTTCCGTAAATGGTTTGCTTTGATGGATGCGCCGGGAATTGTGCTCTTCACAGCAGGTCTAGTTGCGCTGCTCGTTGGCTTGCTATCAGCAAAATCAGTAGGGCACGTCTCCGCTTGGAATGTCATTGCCTTGCTTGCAGGACTTACGCTGCTGGTCGCTTTCGTACGACACGAGCTAAAGGCAGCATCACCTTTTATTCCTTTACGCGCATTCGCCAAATATCCTGCGATGACTTGGGTCAATGTCCAATTTATGCTCGTTAACCTGCTTTTTTACTCTGTCTTTTTCGGGCTTCCATCCTACTTGCAAATGGTGCGCCAAATCAATGAATTCCATACGGGCATCCTCATGCTAAGCTTGGGTTTATGCTCGCTCGTCGTTTCTCCAATAGCAGGACGATGGATCGATAAATCAGGTCCTCGCCCCGCCTTGCTAGTATCTGGAATACTGATGGCACTGGGATCCATTTGGATCGTGACCTTGAATGCTTCTTCACCAGTTATTAGTGTGTGTTTCGCTTTAGCCGCATTCGGTGTTAGCAATGGATTGAATAATGTCGGCATGCAAGCCGCTTTGTTCCAAAGCTCTCCAAAAGAAATCATTGGTGTAGCTTCCGGGTTATTTAATACATCAAGATATTTGGGGACCATTCTCTCATCCTTACTGATAAGCATCGTAATGGGAGGTACGTTCAACGCCAGGGGATTTCAAGTGCTTGGCATTATCCTTACGGTAGTTGCAATTTCCTTGGTATTCATGAATCGGCGGCGCTTGGAGTCAGGGCAGCTGGCAAGTCCATAAAACAGGCTGCACATAAAAAAGGCGGTACAGCGCTTGGGTAAGCAGCTGTACCGCCTTTCTCTTTCCTAACTCGCCTCGCACTGTGCGACTGCTTCCCTAGGACAGACTGCCTTACGGCTTGGCAGCGTACCATGCGGAAAATTGCTTCTGGTATTCCGCCATGTATTTGTCAAAGCCTGCGGCCTTCAGCTTATCCAATGCTTTCGGGAAATACGTATCGTAGTCCAGGAATCCGCTGGCTATTGGCGACAACAGCTCCGAGAATACGCCATTGATTTTGGTTTCCTCGTTTTTAACTGGCGTATTATCGAAGTTGAAGCCTGCACCCTTCGAAATAATCGCATCATCGTCCCATGCTTTATACTGGGCAATAAAGTCTTCTGGAACCGTATTGTCGAAACGCATAAAGTTTTTATTCATCAGCAGCCAATCCGGTATAAGCGAATCGGTAGTGGTGCGTGTCAGTCTGCCGTTCTCATCAAGCGTATAGTCCTTATCCTTGATGCCATACGCGAACAAATCGTACAGCTCCTGATTTTTCTGAAGCAAATTGAAGAACATCACATAACGTTCGGGATCAGCAGCATTAGCCGATACAAACCATGCGGTGCTATACGTGCCACGGCTAATCTTTGGCAGATCCTTGCTCAAAAAATAGTTGGCAAGCTTCGCTGTCGGAACAGCCTGCGTTATCGAAGCCGCGCCTTCAAACGGACGCGCTGCTGTTCCAGCCCAGAACATCGCCTTGCCGGAGTTCCAATCGGATTGCAATTGAGGCAGATTAGTCGCTGCATATTTAGGAATAATACCCTTCTGGTACCAGCCCTTCATGATCGCGGCATACGCTTTGAACTCCTCGCTTTCAAACCAGCTGATCACTTTGTCATCCTTGGCCGATTCATCAATAGCGAGCATATCATTTTGCCAGAACAAATTTTTGTCCGTATATTCGTACATCAGCAATCTGCGGGCGTCTGTGCTTGCAAAACCAATCAGCTCAGGATGCTTCGCATGGACTTTGTCATAAAATTGCTCCAGCTCCGCCAACGATGAAAGGCTGGTCATTCCAACCTCCTCCAGCAAATCCTGGCGCGCCAGCACGCTGTAGAACTCCCCCGAGTTCGGCTTATTGCCTACCGGAACTGCATACTGCTTGCCGTTAAGCTGGAAGGCCGTAAAGGAATTGTCATCAATCGATTTCTTCAGATCGCCAGCCGCTTGTTCCATAAATGGCGTCAGATCGGTATAAAGTCCTTTTGCTACGGACTTAACCATATAATTCGTATCCGTATAGGTTGCAAAATCTTCGCCGGTTGACAGCATCAAATCGGTTTTCCCGCCGCCGTATTCTGTCCAGGGCAGAAACTGAAATTCAATGTCGGCGTTGATTTCTTTTTTGATCAGATCCTTAAATTCTGCTTTGGAAAGCTCCTTCATGCGGCTGGACTCGTCGCCGTAAAGGACGATTTTGAGCTTGGCCGGCTTAAGCCCGGTGCCAGCGCTTTCATTATTTGTGCCATTAGCAGGCGATGCAGATTCATTCCCGTTATTGCTTCCCGTGCCGCAGGCGGTGACAAGCAGCAGCGCTGCCAAGAGCAGAGCTGACCATACGCGTTTCTTTACCATGTGTGAACCCTCCTGTATTGTTTTTATGCTTGTATATTGTTCAATGGCAGCATGGACGCTGATCTAATATAAAGGAATTCGTCCATCATACCATGTACAACCGCAAAAAGCCGTATCAGCCCTTGACGGAACCGACGATAATTCCCCTTACGAAATAACGCTGGAGGAACGGATACAAAATCGCGATCGGCAGCACGGTCAGACAGGTCATCGCCATCTTGGCCGTCTCCAGAGGAGGGGCAATGATAGCGCCGCCAATTTGCGCGCTGTTTCCAGAAGCCAAATATTGAATGTTAGCCATCATGTTGTACATCATGTATTGGATCGTATACAGCCTCTCCTCCGAAACAAGCAGCAGCGGCAAGTAGAAATCATTCCAGAACTGCAGCGCATAAAATAAGGAGATCGTCACAAGACCAACCTGTCCAAGCGGCAGCATAATACGGAAAAAGATATGAATATGGCCCGCACCGTCGATTTGAGCGGATTCGATAATTTCATGCGGAATGCTTTTGAAATAATTGGCTTGCAAATACATAAGAAACACGTTGAGCAAGTAAGGAACGAACAGACCAGCAAGCGTATTGTCCAGATGATAATATTTCGTAGCTAAAATATACCAAGGCAGCGTGCCGCCACTGAACAGCATCGTAAAATAAGCCATAAAGGCGAAAAAGTTGCGATAGCGGAAGCCCTTCACCGATATAACGTAGGCGTAGGCTGTTGTAACGAGCACGGCGGACGCTGTGCCGAGTACCGTAACGACTGCAGACGTCAAATACGCTTGCAAAATTTGCTCCGCCTTCGAGCCAAACATAAAGGCATACGTGTCTAGGCTGAAGCCCCGAGGCAGGAAGGAATAACCTTCCGCTGCGAGCCTCGACTCTGTCGAGAATGAGCCTGAGACGGCCATTACGAACGGAATCAGGCAAATAAGGGCGAATAGGCTGATGCCGGCATAAAAAAAGATAATGAGCGTTTTGTTTTCTTGATTAGCCATATCACATGTCTCCTAAAATAGTTTGCTTTCCTTGTCGTACCATCCAGCCAGCTTGTTTGCGATCAGCACGAGCAGAAACCCGAAGACGGACTGATACAGCGTAATAGCTGAAGCGAAGCCGAATTCGCCGGAGCGGATGGCTGTACGGTATACATACACGTCGATAATGTCGGTAGTCGGCAGCAGCAGCGGGTTCAGGAAGGTTACGCCCATAATCATGCTGAGATCGCCCTTGAGCATTCCCCCGATGCCAAGCAAAGTAAGCAGGATGATCGACGGTATTAGCAGAGGCAGCGTAATGCGCGTAATTAGCTGTATGCGCGAGGCGCCATCTATTCGCGCGGCCTCATAATAAGAAGGATCGATGCCTTGCAGCACCGCATAATAAATGATGGCGCCATAGCCTGCACTTTTCCAAATATTAGCAAGTACGAGCACAACTACGAACAGCCACGGATTGGAGTACCAGTCAACGGGCTGCATACCTACTGCCTCGAGCAGGCGGTTCATAACCCCCTTGTCAAAGTCGAGGAAGGAAAACAATATCGCCCCAATGACGATCCAGGAAATAAAATAAGGAAAAAACATGACGCTTTGCGTAATTTTGATAAAAAGCTTGCCTCTCAGCTCATTCAGCACGATCGCGATGGCTACTGAGAAAAACGTACCCGTAAGCATGTACAATACGTTCAGCATGACGGTATTGCGTGTGGCGCGGATCGCATTGTCCATGCTTGAGAAGAAAAATTCAAAGTTTGCGAAGCCTGCCCAAGGGCTGCCGAATATGCCGCCGTTGAAATTGTAGTTTTTGAATACGAGTATGAGCCCGCTCATGGGCAGATAGGCGAATAGTACAAGTACAATAACGCCAGGCAGCGCAAGCAGAAACAGCGAGCTGTCATTGCGCAGCGACTTGAACCGTCGCCTTCCGCCTGCTGCTTTGCTAAGCTGAATAGCTTCGTCTGACATGATGTTTCACTCCCTCTGGTTTTAGTTTCGGTCTGTGGGTCCACTATAGCCCCGCCCAAAATGAAAGCGCAATCACAAATAAATGAAAACGCTTAAACAGTGCGAAATGAGCAGGCTTAAAAAAAGTGAAATCCCTTAAAAAATAAAAAAAGGCCCTGGAAATGCGGCTTTTCAGGGTAGATAGCAAGGCTAAAATAGAAAAAGCGTCCCTTCCTCAATTGAGGAAGGGACGCTTTATATGCTCCCTTTTTCCGTTTGCTCGCCCTGCCATAATCTTCAGTTTTCCTTCTGCAAAATATAATTCAGGCGCCATTTGGATGGCGTTACGCCATAGCGTTTTTTGAATAGCGTTGTAAAATAGGTGCTGCTGTTATAGCCTGATTTTTCAGCAATTTCGCGGATGTCGAGTTCAAGCTCAGCAATGAGGAGGCTTCGGGCATGCTCCAATCTAACCAGATTGACGAAATCGGGAAAGCTGCTGCCCGTCGCTTCTGTAATCAGGCGGCTCAAGTAAGGCGGACTAATCGTCAGCTTCTCTGCAAGACCGTTCAAGGAAAGCGTCTGGTCACCGAAATGGCTGCGGATATACACGATGGCTTCACTAGCCAAATTGCGGGTTTGTACCGTATTTACTTCATTCAGCTTCCCATATGCCTCAGCACACAGCTGCTCCAGCCATGCTCGCAGCTCCGTGTAGCTTCGCATACGCCAGATGCGCTGATAATGATCCAGGAAATCCGTATGCCGCGGCAGGCTTTCGGCAAGACCGGTTTCCGCTATTTTCTGAAGGTCTGAAGCCAGTCTGGACAACGCAACCGTCGCCTGCTCTACTTTGTAGCTGCATGCGACTGCAAGCAAACGCTCGACCGCTTTCGGCAGCAGCTCGCGCTCCTGGCTTCTGACCGCTTGAAGCACAAATTCAAGCGTGCTGTCAGGAACGGAGCTGCTGTTCAAATGAATGATGTCATCTGCAAAGCTGAGAGATAAATGCTCATGCAGCTTAATATATTGAAGGCTGTTGCTGGCTTCGTCATACATTTGCTTCAGCTGCAAGGAATCGGCAGATAGACGGCTTATGCCAATGGTGCATGCAGCCCCATCCCACTGCCTTATGGAGCCATATAACTGTTCCCATCGTTCGCGGAACGTCACATAATCTCCAAAGCTGCCGTTCTCCGTCTCGCTGACAATGAGAACAGCGGCTTCATGATGCGGGAAGAAGCCGCGGCAGGTGCCCGTTCCAGCAAACAGCTGCTCAGTCAGCTCTGGCAAACCGCGGATATGCTCTCTCCACCTTGTCGCAGGCAGGCTGCTATCTCCGCTGGACAAACCGATATGGAGCACAGCCACGCAAAATGTCCCATTGTCACGTGTCTGATTAATCGGCGGCAGTGCAGAAGGCACATGCTCGTCAGCCCGGTAAGGCGACGTTAGCCAGCGCAGCAGCGCGCTGTCTTCATTTTCCTGCTTGAGCGCCTTGACTCGATTCCCAATTTTCTCAAGCTCCCGGTTCGCTTCATCAAAACCGCCACCATGCGGGAAAGCAAGCCGATCGTCGGACAAATTGCGTATCGTCCCAAACAATGTTCCGATTGGCTTATACATGCGATAGGACACAAAGGCAGCAATAGCTGAAGCAGCAGCGATCAGCACAAGACAAAGCCCGACCATTAGATTGCGGGCGCTTGCAATGTCGCGGACGCTGTTTTTATAGGAGGTTTCCGAAATAAACCACAGCCCTCCATTTTGCGACTGATGATACGTAATCAGTTTTTTGTCCCCGCCGTCTGTTTTCCATACAAGCGTGCCCTCCTTGCTTTGTACAGACACAATTTGCTGCAGCAGCCTGCTATCGAACGCTTCCTCCGAAGAGTTGCTCTGCATGAGCACAATGCGGTCTGCATTTAGAACCGCATAGCGTGTATCTCCTTCATTGCTATTAAATAAGTTTTCCTGCAGCTTTCTCAGGTTGATCGTCATCGCGATCGCACCATTATATTCGCTGCTGCTGAAAGCTCGATCGTTATAAAAAGTAGTCATCATCGTTTCGCTTTGCCCATTATTCAGCGTCGCATTCCAGACAAACGGGGATTGCCTGATTTCGCTGTCCCGAACCCGCTCGAACAGCTCCTGCTTTGCAGCCTTACTAAGCGGATTGTTCTCGAACATCATAACGGGAGCGCCCGATCCCAAAATATAAGCGTTTTCAATAAAATTATTGATCGTCAGCGTGCCGCGAATTTGGCTAAGCGCACTATACAGCTGCTCGCTCCAACTGTTGTCTCCGCTCTGCATAACGGTATAAATGTTCGGATTATGGTAAAAGTCCATCGTGTAATTTTGCACCATGTCCATATATTTCATAAATACCGTCTCTGTATTGAGGAGGACGGACTCGTTCGCTTTATTGACATTGTCTATCGTTTTTTCCCGGAACCAGAAAAACAGTACCGTGGACAGAACGAGCACTGAGCAAATCGAAATCAGCGCTAAGCTCATAAAAAAACGGACTTGCAGTTGCTTCTCTCCTGCCATCGCTATCGCCCCTTTATAGTTTCCACTATACACATTTCTTCAAGGAATGTTAACTGCCCTATCAGCTGAAACTAGCTCAACTACGACAAGAATATATAAAAAATATAAAATTGAGCATGAAAGCTTCAAGATTATGATGTTTTTTTGATCTATACTTGTATGGGCTTACATTTTATTTTCTGCTAGGAGGCAAAGCGCATGCGCACATTCCAAAACCCTGTTCTACCCGGCTTTTATCCCGATCCGTCAGCGATACGCGTCGGAGAAGACTATTATTTGGTTACATCTAGCTTTGAGTTTTTCCCCGGAGTTCCGATTTTTCACAGCAAGGATCTCGTCAATTGGCGGCAAATCGGACATGTGCTTGATCGTCCTTCCCAGCTCAATTTGGATGCAATTGCTCCATCAAGGGGCATTTGGGCGCCAACGCTGCGTTATCATAACGGGACCTATTATATGATTACGACTTTTGTAGACAACGACAAGGAATGCCATAACTTCTATGTCACCGCAACCGATCCCGCCGGAAGCTGGTCGGACCCCGTATGGCTGGAGGATGCGCCGGGCATAGACCCCTCCTTGTTTTTTGATGAAGACGGCAAGGTTTATTATACCGGGAACCGCTTCCCCCCAGAAGGCCAGCTTTATCCGAAGCATATGGACATTTGGCTGCAAGAGCTGGATTTGGAGAGCGGGAAGCTGGTCGGACCGAAGACGAGCATCTGGCAAGGCGCACTGAAGGTGGCTCACGCCCAAGAAGGCCCTCACGTGTACAAAATCGGCAGCTGGTACTACTTGCTGATTGCTGAGGGAGGGACCGGCCATACCCATGCGATTACGATTGCGCGCAGCGAATCGGTGGCTGGCCCCTATGAGGGCTATAAGGGCAATCCGATTCTCACACATCGCCATCTGGGCCGCAGCTATCCGATCGTCAATGTCGGCCATGGCGAGCTGATTGAAACCCAGCATGGGGACTGGTGGATGCTGTGTCTCGCCTCCAGACCTTATGGCGGCTATTACCGCAATTTGGGACGTGAAACGTTCCTAGTGCCCGTTGTATGGGAGCGGGAATGGCCGGTCGTCAATCCAGGCAAAGGAATGATAGAGCTGGAGGCTCTGGCTCCAAGCTTGCCGGAGACGCTATGGCCGCAGCTGCCGGCGCGCGATGACTTCGACCAGCCGGAGCTATCGCCGATCTGGAATTTTATTCGCACCCCGCGCAGCGATTTCTGGAGTCTCACAGAAAATCCGGGCTCATTGCGCCTTAAGCTGAAGCCGGACTCCATCGCTGCTGACAGCAACCCTGCCTTCGTTGGACGCAGACAGCAGCATATGAATTTCCGTGCTCAGACCACCATGAACTTTGCACCAGAGCAAGCTGGCGATGTCGCCGGCATCGTCCTGCTGCAAAATGCCGACTTCCAGTTCCGCGCAGAATACGGCAGCTATGAAGGGATCAAGGAAATCCGCCTTACCGAGCGGAGGCAAGGGGAAGAAACCGTGCTCGCCGCCATTCCTTACAGTGGAAGCCATCTGGAATTGAAGGCCGAGGCGCATGGCCAAAGCTACAGCTTCTGCTGGCGAGAAGCTGGGTCGCCAAATTGGCAGCCGCTTGGCGAAGCAGCAGATGGTACGCTACTCAGTACCGATAAGGCCGGAGGTTTTACGGGCGCCTATATGGGGATGTATGCTGCCTGCACCCATGCAGATCGCACACATTTTGCGGATTTCGACTGGTTCAGCTACGAACCGATTGCAGATTAGGCAGGAGGCTTGACGAATGGATACTACGGAAAAGATGCGATATCCGCTTCCGGCCTTGCCGACTATTCCAGACAGAAGCTTCCTCGTAACGGAATTTGGAGCTGCGCCGGGCAGCCTGACGCTGTGTACTGCATCGTTTCAGCAGGCGATCGACGCCTGCTCCGCAGCGGGAGGCGGCCGGGTGATCATTCCACCTGGCCTATGGCGGACAGGGCCGCTGCGTCTGCATAGCCGAATCGAGCTTCATGCGCAGCAAGGCGCACTGGTTATGTTTGAGCCAAAGGCTGACCTGTACCCGCTGGTGGCCTCGCATTTTGAGGGACAATCGGCTGTTCGCTGCCAAGCGCCGCTTGATGGCGAGAATCTGGAAGACATCGCGATTTCGGGTGAAGGCATTTTCGATGGGGGCGGACAGGGCTGGCGTCCGGTCAAGCGCTTTAAGCTGACGAATGAGCAATGGAATGGACTGCTTCAATCCGGCGGGGCTGTTAATGAGGAAGGCGATATGTGGTGGCCGTCGCTTGAGGCGATGGAAGGAGAAGCACTTGCTCATGGGCTGCACCAGCGTGGTGTGACGACTTGCGAGGCGTATTTGCCAGCAAGAGCCTATCTCCGTCCCACCTTGCTTAGTCTGCGCGGCTGCTCCAGGGTAAGGCTTGATGGGCCAACGTTTCAAAATTCCCCGGCTTGGTGCTTGCACCTGTATAACTGTGAGCAGGTAACGATCCGGCGGCTGAACGTGCGCAACCCTTGGCATTCCCAAAATGGGGACGGCCTTGATCTGGAATCCTGCCGCCACTCGCTCATCGAGCATTGCACCTTCGACGTTGGCGATGACGCCATATGCTTGAAGTCGGGCAAGGGCGAGGAGGCCAGAAGGCGGGCACTGCCCTGCGAATTCGTAACGATTCGGCATTGCACCGTCTACCATGGCCATGGCGGCATCGTAATCGGAAGCGAGATGTCCGGCGGCGTCAAAGCCGTATATGCCTCTGACTGCCAGTTCATCAGCACGGATATTGGCTTGCGCTTCAAAAGCGTGCGCGGCCGCGGCGGCGTAGTTGAAGATATTGTCATGGAAAGAATTCAAATGGCGGATATTGTGCGCGAGGCCATTTCGTTTCATTTCTTTTATGCCGGGGTGGAAGGCTCGGAGGGCTGCGATGAGCAGCTTTTTGAGGTGACTGAGGAAACGCCCGTCTTCCGCAATATTACACTGCGCGAGCTGACCTGCCACGGAGCTGCAACAGCTTTGCTCATAAACGGGCTTCCCGAGCTGCCGCTAAGCGGCTTAACCGTTGAGGGGCTGGAGGCAACAGCTGTTAACGGGGTAATTGCCCGCTATGCCGATCATTTAAAGCTGGAGAAATTGAAGCTGCATACGTCAACGCTCCCCGAGGTTCAGCTGTATCAATGTAACCATTCGATCGTTGAGTAGCATTGGCGTAAAAAAGGACGGTAATAGAAGCTCGCAGGCAAGCACCTCCCTTAAAAAGGCTGATGCGGCGGAGCTTGTCCGTTTTTTGCCTGCCTGCGGTACTCCATCGGCGTGAGTCCGGTCGCTTTTTTAAACGTCTTATTGAAATGGGATAAATGCTCGAAGCCTACAGCTAATGCGATTTCCTGAATTTTCTGGCGGGAGCCGCCAAGCAGCTGCTGCGCTTCACGAACCCTGATGTGAATAATGTATTCTCGAAAGCGGAAGCCGGTGAGCTTATGAAAAATTCGGCTGAGATAGGAGCTGCTCAAATAAAAATGCTTCGCCGTATCCTCCAGCGTCACGGCTTCACGATAATGCTCGCGCACGTAAGTCGCGATTTCAGACACTTTATTATGCAGCGAGTAACGAGAAGGATTTGACCGACTTGCCGTATTCTCGAAGCGGCCTAGCAAAATGATCAGCTCCGCCAGCAAGGATAGGCAATAGGATTCGTAATAAGGCTTTTCCTGCCGGCTTTCATCCAGCATTTTGTTAAGGATGCGTTCCATTTCCCCCTGCTCGCGCAGCGAAAGCGGGAAGACGCGAAACCCTCGTCCATGAGGCAGCAGCTCCAGCTTTTGCAGAGCCTGCGGCAAAATGACAGGGTCATAATTAATGAGTATTCGCTCAAATTCCGCTACCTCGGAGCTGGCCGTCGCATGAATTTCATGCCCGGCAATCATAATAAGCTCGCCTTTATGCACGGTAACCACCTGCCCGTCCACAAAATAGACACGCTCGCCATTCAGCAGGTAGTACAGCTCGACCGATGCATGGCTGTGTGGACGAGGCATCGCGGTGGCGCCTTTGCGCTTCATATGCTGAATGCTCAGCTTGCCGTCTTCCATATGATATTTCGGATTGAGGCTGTCGGACGCAGACGCGGTCATGGGCATTCCTCCGTATGGATGCAAGGTTCAATATAATACCCCCCATTATAGATAAAACTTCGCTTATTTGAAAGGAGCGCTCGCTATGCTGATTACCGTATCCAAAGAAGACCATGCTGAATACAGCCGCTTGCAGGCAGCCATTGACTCTATTCCGGCAGAATTTGCCGAAGCGGTCACGATTCGCATCAGGCCGGGAATCTATGAGGAAAAGATCACGATTCCAGCCACTGCCCCGCCTATTCTACTGCTCGGGGAAGACAGTGAGAAAACGATTATTACATGGTCAGACAATGCCCATACGCTGGGACCGGACGGGGAGCCGCTCGGAACGTTTCGTTCGGGCACTTTAAATGTATGGGCAGAAGCATTCACAGCGGAAAATGTGACGATTCGCAACGCCTCGGGGCCCGGCACAGGCCAGGCTGTAGCCGCGTTCGTCGATGCCGATCAAGCTGTATTCCGCCGCGTCAGGCTGCTGGGCGATCAGGATACGCTGTATACGGGCAAAGGCAAGCAATATTACAGCGAGTGCTACATTGAAGGCGATGTCGATTATATTTTCGGGGCAGCGACGGCCGTATTTGAAAGCTGCCACTTGCATAACAAACGCTCCCGAGGCTATATTACAGCCGCCTCGACACCCGAGGATGCCGCGTTCGGCTATGTATTCCTCGACTGCAAAATTACCGGAGCCGCAGGAGTTGAGGACGTTTATTTAGGCAGGCCATGGCGGCCCTATGCCCATGTTGCATTCATCCGCACATCGATAGACGGCTCGATCACACCTGAAGGCTGGCATAACTGGGGGCAGCCGGATCGTGAGGCTACAAGCCGCTATGAGGAGTTTGGCAGCTTTGGCGAAGGTGCAGCTGCGGGAGCTCGCGTTTCTTGGTCCAGGCAGCTTGAAGCAGACGAAGCGGCCAACTATCGCATCATTGCCATCCTTGATGGCTGGCATCCGGAAGGCTACTGACCAATAGGACGATTAAAGAGGGAGGGCAACAGCATGTCCTTAAAGCTTGAGTATTATTTGCAATCGCTTGTACAGCAGGCAGCTGCTAATAGACAGTCCACCCGTGCTGCTGCGAATCCCGAGCAGCGCCGGGAAATAGTTAGGGCTTCGTTTGGACAGCTGCTTGGCCATTACGCTCCGAACGAGCATCAGCCTCTGGAGCCATGCTTGTTGGAACGAACACCATGCGATGGCTATATACGGGAACGTGTGGAGATCGCCACAGTCGACGGGCTGCGGATGGCCATATATGTGCTGCTGCCGGATAATCCCGCGACCCAGCCCGCTCCGGCTGTCATTGCCTGCCACGGTCACGGATACGGCAGCCGGGAAATCGTCGGACTTGCCCCGGATGGCTCGGAACGCTCTGGCGCCCCGGGCTTGCATAAAGATTTTGCCATAGCGCTTGTAAAAGAAGGGTATGTGGTCGCAGCTCCTGAGCTGCTCGGCTTCGGTGACCGCAGGCTGGATGAGGATAAGGCCGCAGACTCGCCTGCAAAAAACTCCTGCTTCATGATAGCTGCGCATTTGCTGCTTACGGGGCGCACACTTGCAGGCTTGCGCGTCTATGAGACTTCGAGAGTCATTGACTATTTGCAGCAGCGCGGCGATGTGGATTCCAATAACATCGCCATCATGGGCATTTCCGGCGGCGGTCTTGTTGCGGGCTTTACGGCCGCTTTGGACGACAGAATCCGCTGCGCCGTAGTCAGCGGTTATGCAAGCCTGTTTGCGGACAGCATTTTGGCACGCAATCACTGTCTGGACAATTATATTCCGGGCGTGCTGCTGGAAGCGGAAATGCCTGAGCTGCTCGGACTCATTGCGCCGCGCGGTCTTTTTCTGGAAGCAGGAGCTGTGGACCACTTATTCCCGCAGCAGTCTGCACGGCAGGCATACGCCGAGCTGCGCAGCATATATAGCACCGCCGGGTCTCCAGATGCTGTGCAAGCTGTCTTTTTTGATGGGGGACATGAAATTCACGGAGAAGCTGCTTACGCCTGGCTGCGAACTCAGCTGCTGGCGCAAACGACAATTGCAGGAGGGGATCATAACGATGACGGAGCAACAACAGGTTCATTTGACAGGATGGGCGGTTAAAATAGCCGAAACCATCATGAGCCAATGCGACTCGGACGGCTTGCACCACTATCCAATGGAGCGTTGGGCCTATGTTCCCGGCATGCTGCTGATGGCGATGGCCCGTGCGGGCATTCAACTGAACGATAAGCGCTATTATCATTTCATGCAGCTCCATATGGATCACTATATCGCAGCAGACGGAACGATACGCTCCTATACGCTGGAGGAATACAACCTGGATCAGATCAACCAGGGCAAAAATTTATTTTTTCAATATGAGAACACGGGTGAAAAACGCTACTCGAAAGCCGCCGATACACTGGCTGCCCAATTGATTAGCCAGCCCCGCACCTCCGAGGGCGGCTTTTGGCATAAGAAAGTATACCCATTCCAAATGTGGCTCGACGGGCTGTATATGGCTTCCCCTTTTCTGGCGGAATATGCGAAAGTGTTTGACCGTCCGGAGCTGCTGAATGAGGTCGCGCATCAACTGCTGCTTGTCGAGCGCAAAACCCGCGACAAGCGCACGGGGCTGCTGTATCACGGCTGGGATGAATCCGGGGAGCAGGAATGGGCAGACTCGCATACCGGCTTGTCTTCGCATTTTTGGAGCCGGGCGATGGGCTGGTATGCGATGGCTTTGGTCGATTGTCTGGAGCATTTCCCGATTGATCATCCGAAACGCGGTACGATTATCGGCATTTTTCAGCGGATGTGCCTTGCGCTTGTTGACGTGCAGGATAAAGACAGCGGCTTATGGTATCAGGTGCTTGATCAAGGCAAGCGTAAAGGCAATTATTTGGAGGCGACAGGTTCGATCATGTTCGTCTACGCGATGGCTAAAGGCTTGCGTCTACGTTATCTGGAGTCCGGCTTGCGTGATGCCATGCTGAAAGGGTACGAAGGGATTATCCGCCATTTGGTCACGGAGGATAGCCAAGGCGTCCACCTTCATCAAATTTGCCATGGTGCGGGGCTCAGCAAAGATCGCAATGGCTCCTTCGAGTATTACATTTCTGAGGCGGTCGTATCTGACCATTATATGGGTATAGGCCCCTTGCTGCTTGTCTCGCTTGAAGTTGAACGTTATTTGGAGTAAGCCTGCCTGGATCGGTTTTACACCCACGCCGCCTTCAAAGTTGAGCTGCAGCCCATAGCTGTATAATCCGTTATATGAAAAAAGGCCCGCATATACCTATGCGGGCTTTGTAAAAGGATTAGGTTTAATTTAGTGGTAGCCTTCGTAGTCCTCTTCTCCTGGTGCTGTAAGCGATTCCCTAATTACATAGACGAAAGCACAGACGAGGATGCCAGCGATTATACTCATTCTCATCACTCCAAGCATTCAAAGGTAATTCCATTGTACCATAAAATAATCCCGCGTCTACCCTTTTTGCAAGCGTTTTCTTTCCGGGACCAAAAATATATTTATAGGCTTTTCCTCCTTTGCAAGTGATGGATGTCCTAGTTTCTGCATAAAGATGATCAAAGGACTTCTGCCAGATCTACGGGCTGCTTGCCTATTTTCCGGGACAAGTCCCTTTGACTGTGAAGCGTCATTTTGAGGGGAGGTCTTGACCATGCTGCGCACGCTCTCGCATCCCGCTGCCCTAACAGGATTAGCTGCTGTGTTCCTCACCCTGTTAATGGCCGTATTTCCTAATGAAGCGCTGGAATCTGCCCTGCGAGGCTTATCGATATGGTGGCAGGTGCTGTTTCCTGCCCTTTTCCCCTTCTTCGTCATATCCGAGCTGCTGCTTGGCTTTGGCATCGTCCATTTTTTCGGCAAGCTGCTGGACCCGCTCATGCGCCCGCTGTTCAAGCTTCCCGGTATTGGCAGCTTCGTTGTGGCAATGGGCTATATATCTGGTTACCCGGTTGGAGCCAGGCTGACAGCAAGGCTCTATGAGCAGCGGCTCATCAACCGTACAGAAGGAGAACGGATTATCGCCTTTACGACGACGTCCGATCCCATCTTCCTAATCGGCGCCGTATCCGTCGGCTTCTTCCATAATGTTGCTTTGGCGCCTGTGCTAGCCGCCGCTCATTATGGCGGCGCGCTCATCATCGGCCTGCTCATGCGCTTCCATGACCCGCATGCGCCGATTACTGAAGCACGGAGCAGCAGCCTGTCCGATTCCGGCACAAAGCCCGGCCCGACAGAGCATCAGCCGCTGCATACAACGGCGTCTGCGCAGTACTCGCAACACTCGCAGCACTCGCAACACTCACAGCACTCGCAGCACTCGCAACACTCACAGCACTCGCAGCACTCGCAACACTCACAGCACTCGCAGCACTTACAGCACTTACAGCACTCGCAGTACTCGCGCTCGCAGCGCCGTTCGCGCCTTGCGGACGCGCTGAAGGCGATGCACGAGGCTCGCCTGCTCGATGGACGGGGCCTCGGCCAGCTGCTGCAAGAGGCGATTCAGTCTGCGCTGCGACTAATGATCGTCGTAGGCGGCCTCGTTGTTTTTTTCTCCGTCATTATGGAAATGCTGACGTCAGCAGGTCTGATCACCATGCTCGCTGCCATGCTGCGGCAGCTGTTCGAGCTGGTTGGGCTTCCGCCCGCCCTCGCTGATGCCGCCATCTTCGGCCTGTTCGAAGTAACGCTCGGCGCCCGCGCCGCAGGTGAAGCTGGCACAGGTCTGCTGCATCAAACGGCAATCGCAGCCTGGGTGCTGTCATGGGGAGGCTTATCCGTTCACGCCCAGGTGGCCAGCCTCGTCAGCAAAACCGATATGCGCTACAAGCCGCTTATGCTCGCAAGGCTGCTGCACGGTTTTATCGCATTTGGGCTCGTTTATGTGTTATGGGGCTGGCTCGGGCCCTAATACCCAGATTTATCGGATGAAATATGCTTCTCGCATTGAATTTACGGCTGTATTCCGATATCATTTAAGGGAACGTAACCAGAAGATTTGAAAAGGGGCTGCATTCCTTGAAATATGCCGTTATCGACAGAGGCGATTCCATATCCCAGTCACTGGCGGAACAGTTCCATACGCTCGCGGCAGAGCGAGGCTTCAACCGAAATGACGACGCGCCTGAAATTGTCGTATCCATAGGTGGGGACGGCACGCTGCTGCAGGCTTTTCACAAATATGTTGATCGCATTATGGATGTCGCCTTTGTAGGGGTACATACCGGACATTTGGGCTTTTATGCCGACTGGCAAAAAAATGAGCTGCCCGAGCTCGTCGCTTTAATGGCCGAGAAGGAGCTTAGCATCGTCCGCTATCCGCTCGCGGAAATCGAGGTCGAGACGGCCGAGGGTAAATTTCATTATATGGCGCTGAATGAGTTCACGCTTAAAGGGGTAGACGGCACGCTCGTCGCTCAAATCAATGTCAATGATGAGCCCTTCGAAATGTTCCGTGGCGATGGCATCGTTATTTCGACGCCTTCCGGCAGTACCGCCTATAATAAAAGCGTCGGGGGCGCTATCGTCCATCCGTCCATTGCCTCGATACAAATTGCCGAAATTGCTTCCATTAACAATCGCGTTTTCCGGACTCTGGGCTCTTCGCTGCTGCTGCCGCAGCATCACCACTGCGACATCATCTCGAAGAAAAACCAGCGGATGCTGCTGACCATTGACCAGCTCAGCATATTGCGCAGCGACATTTTATCGATCCGCTGCAATGTGTCGAGCCGCAAGGTCAGCTTTGCGCGCTATCGCCCATTCCCGTTCTGGAACCGGGTCCGCGACGCTTTCGTGGATATGCACGAGGTGTAAGTCTGAGCAAGCACCGAACAAAAAAAGCTGCCCCGCAGGCAATTAGCCTGCTCGGGCAGCTTCTTTTTATTAATTAATAAACAGCTCCTCGTTCATCACGCTGCCTTCTTCCTTGCCCATCTCCTTCTGCTTGCCATAACGGGATGGCGGTATGCCCACCATACGATGGAAGATGCGGCTAAAATAAAATTCATCGCCATAGCCAACTGCGGCAGACACTTCCTTAACCGGACCTGCATTATGGTAAAGAAGGCGCTTGGCCCGCTCAATGCGCAATCTCGTTAAATATTTGATTGGCGGCTCCTTCATCGTTTGTTTAAACAGCCGGGAGTATGAGCTTGTAGTCAGTCCCGCCATTGAGGATAACGTAACCATATCGATTTTGTCATGAAAATGAGTTTGCATGTAGTGTATCGTCTTCTCAATCAGTCTCTTCGATCCATTCAACGATGTTTCTCCCATAGCGCTCACTCCTCTGGCTAATTAACCTTAGACCTTGCAGTGCTGAGCTGGCGCCTTTAGCCCCAAACGCTCTCGCAATGATGCTCCTTCATAGGCTGTTCGAAACAGCCCTCTATTTTGCAGCTCAGGAATGACTTTTTCCACAAAAGCCTCCAGCCCGCTCGGGAAAATTTGCGGCATCACATTAAACCCATCCGCCGCTCCGCCGTGAAACCATTTTTCCATTTCATCTGCAAGCTGCACCGCCGTTCCCGTAAAAGCAAAGTGGCCGCGCCCATTCGCAAAGCGATGGACAAACTGGCGAATCGTCATCTGCTCCTCCTCGATTAGTTCAAGCAGCAGCGATTGGCGGCTTTTCAGCGAATTCATTTCGTCAGATGATTTTGCCAAATGCAGCGGTACCGGGCCATCGAGCGGGTACGAGGACAAATCCGCGGCAAAGCGCCGCGATAATCGCCTCAGCGCATCCTCCATATGAACGAGCTGATTCAGCTCTTCTTCCAGCTCCCGGGCTTCCCCAAGCGTATCCGCTACGATAGGGCATAGCCCCGGCATGATCAACAGCTCGCCCGCCTTTCTTCCGTATGCCCGAAGACGACCTTTGACGTCTGTATAAAAAGTACGGGCTGCTTCAAAGGTTTGCTGGGCTGTAAAAATAACGTCGGCCATCTCCGCGCCCATCGCTTTGCCGCTTTCCGAGGAGCCCGCCTGGACGAGCACCGGATAGCCCTGGGGCAGACGAGGCGCATGGAGCGGCCCTTTCACCGCATAATGTCGAGCAGCCCCCTCGCCGTTAGTAGAGCCAGCGGCATGAACAGCGACGCCCTCCTCACAGCTGTCCCACAGCTGCTTCGCAACCTCGACAAATTCCTTCGCTAGCTGATAGCGCTGTCCATGCTCGGGATGTGCGGCTCGGCCAAAATTAAAGGCCGTCTCATCGGCGCTGCCCGTCACAATATTCCAGCCTGCCCTGCCGCCGCTAATATGATCAAGCGTTGCCGCTTGCCGGGCAAGATGATACGGCTCATAGTAGGTCGTACCAACTGTGGCAATGAGGCCGATATGCCTTGTGGCAGCAGCCAGCGCCCCCAGAAGCGTAGTCGCTTCCAGCTTATTGATTTTTCCAAAATAGGCATCGCTGACAAAAATAGAATCCATCATTCCGCGCTCGGCCACCTCCGCAAGATGGCGGTAATAGCCGATATCCAGCGTCTGGCGCGGCTGCATGCCGGTATGCCGCCAAGCTGCCTCATGATGACCCGTTCCGTGTACAAATACATTTAAGCGTATTTTGCGATTGTCCTCATTCAGTTGCAACGTCCCCCTTTACCGCATGGCGTGAAATGAATTAATCGGCCTTGGAAGCGCCAGTTGATCCCGCAGCGTCCCGCCATCAAGCGCTGCCTGGCGAAATATCCCTCTTTTCTGCAGCTCTGGAATGAGCCGTTCTTCAACATACCTGAAGCTGTCAAGCGCGGCATGCGGCGGAAGCTCCATATGAAAACCGTCAACCGCCCCTGAAAGCTGCCACTTCCGCATCCAATCCGCTAATTGGTGTGCATTTCCCTCACGGGTATGATGAACCTCTATTGTCCCGCCTTGAAAGCCGCCCCCCAATTGCAGCGAGCATTCCGCATGGTTGTTTGCACTGCTATGTACAAGCGACTTCAGACTAGCCAAAATCCGGCATTGCTCCGGCTGCCTTCCCTGCTCTCGCAGCAGCTCTCGCAGCTCGTATCCTAGCTCGGCTGCTTCCTCCAGCGATTGCGGCTCAATAATGATAACGTCTGCTCCGCTGGCTGCAGCAAGCTTGTCCTCCTGCTCCCTGATTCGAGCCACCAGTGGCGGGTAGCCTTGCGGGGGACGAGCAATATTCAGCGGGCCACGCGTACTGTAATAACGACCTGCATAATGGACCTCGCGCACCTTGGCTTCATCAAATTGCAGCCCCGCCTGCTTATCATACATAAGCGCATCGTCATCCCAGCTGTCCCACAATTGCCGCAAGGCTTCACCAAACTCCGCAGCGGCGGCAGCCTCGTAGCAGGGCAAGCGCATTTGCTGCTGATCGGTTCGAGCGAAATTTGCAGCGGCAGTTTCCTGTCCCGGCAGCACAAGACAGCCTGCTCTGCCGCCGCTCATATAATCCAGTGCAGCCAGCTTGCGCGCCGCGTGAAAAGGTTCATGGAAGGCGGCATGGATCTCCGCAATGAGCCCAATCGTACTCGTCGAAGCCGACAAGGCGGCGAGCAAAGTAAATGGCTCCAGCACGGCAGAAGACGCGGCATAACGATTGGCCGACCCCCTTTGACCGATAAGTCCCGCTGACTCCAGCGGCTTCGGACTCATGCTGCTGTCTGGAACAAGGATAGCGTGCAGACAAGCACGCTCTGCCGCCTCCGCCAGCTGCACGCACTCCAGATAATCAAGGCCATCTATTGAAACGCTCATGTACAGCTGTCGATTCTCGCTTCTGCCGCCCATCATATAGGAGCCTCCAGTTTATGCCTGCCGACGGGACGACTGAACCCGTAATGCTCTCTTAATGTATTTCCCGTATATTCGGTACGGAACAAGCCCCTGTTTTGCAGCTCGGGAATGACCTTGTCGACGAAATCGCTCAGTCCATCTGGCATATGCGAAGGCATTAAATTAAAACCGTCCGCCGCCCTGCCGACAAACCACCGCTCCAGCTCGTCCGCAATTTGCAGCGGCGTACCCGTAAGCGATGCATGTCCGCGCGATCCTGCGGTGCGCATAATCAACTGCCTGAGCGTCAGCTTTTCCTTGCGGGCCATGCCTTCAACGAGCTCAAAGCGCCCTCGATTGCCGTTGATTTCCTCATGACACGGCAGCAGATGGAGCGGTACTGGCTCATCGAGTGGACAATCCGTCAAATCGATCTTGAACAGTGTCGACAGCCGCTTCAGCCCATAGGCAACAATCGTCAATTCATCCAGCTCACGCTGCTTGTCCTGCGCCTCAGCTAGCGTATCGCCGATAATGGGGAAAAAACCCGGCAATATGCATAGCTCGTCCGGGCTCCGCCCAAACTTCTCCATACGCGACTTGATGTCTGTGTAGAAGGCCTGTCCGCTCTCGAAGGTAGGCTGAGCAGTGAATACCGCTTCCGCCACCATTGCTGCGAATGACTTGCCATCTTCGGATGATCCCGCCTGTACGAGCAGCGGGTGGCCTTGAGGGGAACGCGGCATATTTAGCGGGCCGCTTACCGCGAAATGCTCGCCCTTATGATTCAGCGGATGGATTTTCGCCATATCGGCGTATAAACCGCTCGCCTTATCGGCAACGAGCGCATCATCCTCCCAGCTGTCCCACAGCGCCTTCACTACCTCTACGAATTCACCTGCCTTGCGGTAGCGCTTGTCATGCGGCGGCAAAGCCGCATCCGTAAAGTTATAAGCTGCGCTTTCGCTTGCCGTTGTCACAATGTTCCAGCCAGCCCGTCCTGCGCTGATCCAGTCCAGCGAGGCAAATTTGCGGGCAATATGAAAAGGATCGTTAAAGGTGGTTGAAGCTGTGCCAATCAGCCCAATCTTATCGGTAACGGCGGCTATGGCTGACAACAGTGTGAACGGCTCCAGCCCATGCAGCACTTTATGTTCAACTGTTGGAGGCAGCACTAGGGTATCCGCGAGAAATAACGAGTCCAGCTTCCCCCGTTCAGCAATTCGTCCAAGCTCACGATAATAATTCAAATCGGTAATGCGGCGGGGATCTGTTGCCGGATGACGCCATGACGCCTCATGATGCCCGGTGTTCATCAGAAATAAATTAATATGCATGCTCCGCTTCGCTGAAATCATTCCTTCATTCCTTTCCCCATAGCATGTTAGGGCATCACTGCCGTTATCTCTTGGCCGCCATTTGCCCTGACCGCCCATAAATGCTGGCAGGGCGCTGCAGGCCATAATGCTCCCTTAAAGTTGTTCCTGTATATTCACTGCGAAAAATACCGCGGTTTTGCAGCTCCGGCACCACCTTGTCCACGAACAGCTCCAGTCCCTCCGGCAAATAAGGAGGCATGACATTAAAGCCGTCTGCCGCTCCGCCGCGCCACCATTTTTCCATTTCATCGGCAATTTGCACTGGCGTGCCTACCATCGAATAATGTCCGCGCGAGGCGGCCGTTTTGACAATCAGCTGACGCATCGTCAGCTTTTCCCGGCGGGCAAGCTCTACATAAAGCTGGTAGCGTCCGCGGTGGCCATTCACTTCGCTTTGCTGCGCCAGAAAATCGACGGGTACCGGTTCATCCAGCTCAAATCCGGTCATGTCGGTGCTGAACAAATTGGAGAGACGCAGCAAACCGTAATCAAATTGGATATGGTCATGAAGCGCAGCCTCCCTATCCTTTGCCGCAGCTTCTGTATCGCCAATAATCGGGCAGAAGCCCGGCAATATTTTCAGTTCATCTTGCTGCCTTCCATATTTCTTCATCCGCGATTTCAAATCCGTATAAAAGAGGCAGCCGTCCGCGAAGCTGTTTTGCGCCGTAAACACGACCTCCGCTGCATGCGCCGCGAATTCCTTGCCTGTCTCCGAGGCGCCGGCCTGCACCCGGACAGGCTGCCCTTGCGGGGGCCTCGGCAAATTCAGTGCGCCACGCACCGAAAAATAGCTGCCTTCATGGCGTATCTCGTGTATGCTGCCAGGATCTGCGTAAATGCCGCTCACCTTATCCTGCACAAGCGCATCGTCCTCCCAGCTGTCCCACAGCCGCTGCACCACTTCTAAAAACTCGGCAGCGCGCTTATAGCGTTCTCCATGCTCCGGAAGCTTCTCATCAGCAAAGTTGCGGGCAGTGGCATCATTGGTTGATGTCACAATGTTCCAAGCGGCACGGCCGCCGCTAATAAAATCAAGCGAAGCAAACTGCCGCGCCACATGGTACGGATGGCTGTAAGTCGTCGAAGCCGTACCGATTAATCCAATCCGACTAGTCAGCATAGCAAGCGCAGAAAGCAGCGTAAACGGCTCCAAGCTTTGCAGCACCTTGTATCGGATAGTCGGGGGCAGCGCATACGAATCTGCCAAAAATAAGGAATCGAGCTTGCCGCGCTCCGCCGTTTGCAGCAGCTTGACGTAATAGCTGGCATTTGTAACATCCTGCGGGCTGCTTCCCGGCAGACGCCAAGCCGCCTCATGATGGCCGTTGCCCATAAGAAACACATTCAGGTGAAGCTGCCTGTCGGTCGCCTTCATACCTTCCTCCCCTTCCACCTGCCCATCTATTGGGCGGAAATGACCGACTGCCTGAACGAGGAGCGCTCTGGCCGCTCCAGCCCGTAATGCTCCCGCAGCGTCGTGCCTTCATAATCGGTGCGGAACAGGCCGCGATTTTGCAGCTCGGGAATGACCTTCTGGGTAAATTCCTCAAGCCCGCTTGGGAAATAAGGCGGCATCAAATTAAAACCATCGGCTGCCCCCTGCACAATCCAGCGCTCCATCTCGTCGGCGATTTCAATCGGCGTGCCTGACATCGAATAATGTCCGCGCGACGTTGCTGTCCGCAATATAAGCTGCCGGATCGTCAGCTTTTCCCGCTGCGCCAGCTCCAGATACAGCTGATGCCGCGCTTTTTGCGAATTGATTTCATGATTTTTCGCCAGCTCTGCGAAAGGCAGCGGACCATCGAGCGGATAACCGCGCAAATCCATCTTCAGCAAATTGGATAAACGATACACCCCGTATTCCGGCTGGGTCAGCTCATTCAGCTCGCGCTCCTTCTCCTTCGCCTCCGCCGATGTATCGCCGATAACCGGACAAAAGCCCGGCAAAATTTTAATTTGCTCTGGCGAGCGGCCATATTTCGCCATCCGTCCTTTCACATCCGCATAAAAGCTCCGTCCATCCTCAAGCGTATTTTGCGCGGTAAAAACAGCCTCCGCCATACGAGAGGCAAACTCTCTGCCGGTATCCGATGCTCCCGCTTGTACCAGAACGGGATGTCCTTGTGGCGACCTTGGCAAATTTAGCGGCCCCTTAACATGGAAATGGCGGCCAACATGGTTGATTTCATGCAGCTTATCCGGGTCCACATAAAGTCCCTGCGCCTTATCGGCAACGACCGCGTCCTCCTCCCAGCTGTCCCACAGCCCTTTCGCCACCTCCATAAACTCGCCAGCCCGCTCATAACGGTCGGTATGCTCCGGCAGCGGAGCCGCGCCAAAGTTGAAGGCCGTCGCATTGCCCGTCGAGGTTACAATGTTAAAGCCCGCCCGGCCCCGGCTAATATGATCCAGCGAATTGAATTTACGGGCCACATGGAAGGGCTCATTATAGGTTGTCGAAGCCGTCCCGATCAATCCGATGCGGCTTGTTGCAATCGCGAGTGCCGATAGCAGCGTGAACGGCTCCAGCGCCTGCTGCACCAGAAACTGCATCGTTGGCGGCAGGCCGTAGGAATCGGCGAGAAATAGCGAATCCAGCTTGCCCGCTTCGGCCATTTTTGCCAGCTTTATATAATAGTCGATATCCGTCACCCCATTCGGGTCGCTGCCCGGATGGCGCCATGACGCTTCGTGATGCCCTGTATTTCGCAGAAACAAGTTCAAATGCATCTTCTTCTTGCCATAACTCATCTTCTACCACTCCTCAAAAGGATATAGGGTCACCCTGGAACAGGATGGCGACTCTGCATTCTAATATTGATAACGATTTTCAATTACGATTTTAACGAAATACTTTAAGTTAATCCATGTACATTTTTGCCCTATTTTTCTATATTAAAATTATTAAAAGACTCTTAGAATCATTAGATTCCAAGAGTCTTCGAATTTTAAAGAAAATTAAACTAAATTTAATGTGAATTATTTATTAACAATTGTAAGAAGCTCACGCGCTGGAGTGCGCGGGGCAGCATGGGGAATAACTCGCGGATAGCCAATATGGAGCACGGCGACAATTTTTTCACCCGGCTGTACGCCTACCCCAGGCTCGTCGCGAAATTTCGGATTATACATGTAAGGATTCGACTTCCACACCATGCCAATTCCCTGCTCCCAGGCGGCAAGCTGAAGATTTTGAATAAGACAGCATACGGCCGAGAAATCCTCATCCCACTGCTTTTGACGCGGGTCCTCCTTGAGCACGACCATTAAATGCAGCGGGGTATGCATATATTCCTTCATCCGGTGCTCGCCGTACTTTGCCAGCTCCTCCGGCGAGAAGGTGGACAGCACCGCATCTGCGAAAATTTTGCGCCCCTCCCCTTCATACACGATAAAACGCCAAGGCTCGCGCAAATTATGGTTAGGGGCCCAGACCGCAACATCGAGCAGCTCCGTCAACGTCTCCACGGACACCGCATCTTCCTTGAACACCCTCACCGTACGCCTTTCCTTTATGATTTGCGCTACCGTATTCGGCAGAGCGGACTTGTCTGTATGCATCGTTTTCTCCTCCTTGTGTCCAGTTATGGACGATTGCGATTGCGGTACAGCAAATAGATTAAATAAGGAGCTCCAATAGCTGTCGTTATAATGCCTGTAGGGATTTCAATAGGCGGCAGCAGCGCGCGTCCCAGCAGGTCGGCAGACATCACGATCAAGCCGCCAACTAATGCCGATACGCTTAGAAGCCTGCGGCTCGTCTGGCCCACCAATTGCCTCGCAATATGTGGGCCCATCAAGCCAATAAACCCAATGGTTCCGGCCATCGCGACAGATGCGCCAGCCAAGCTTACGCTGATGAGCAATAAAAGGCCCCGTGAACGCTCGACCGAGCTGCCAAGCCCGATGGATAGCTCATCGCCAAGCTTCAAAATATCCAAGGTCCGCGACATAAGAAGCGCTGCCGGAAACAAAATGAGCAGCCACGGAAGCAGCGGCCAAAAATGATCCCATGTTCTTCCATATGTACTTCCCATCAGCCAGATCATCGCCTGCTTAATGTTCTGTACGTGACGCGTCGTCATCCAAAAGGTTATATATGCGTGTGAGGCCGCACCCACCCCTACGCCGACAAGCAGCAGCCGCATAGGTGCAGCTCCGCGTCGCCAAGCAAGAAAATACGTAAGCGCAGCCGCTCCAAGCGCCCCGCTAAACGCAATAAAAGGCAGCAGCGCAATCGGCACCGATGGCAGGGCAATAATGGCGGTAACCGCCATTAAGGCAGCACCTCCGTTAATGCCAATAACACCTGGGGCAGCCAGCGGATTGCGGGTAATCCCTTGTAAAATGGCACCTGACAGCGCCAGCCCGCAGCCGACTAGAAAAGCTACCAGCGACCTTGGAAAGCGCAGCTGATTGACGACAAACTCATATTCAGGCTCGCCGATGCCTATGACCGTTTTCCATGCTTGTGACAGCGGTACAGGGTATTCTCCAATCATAATGCTCATGGAGAGAACCATTAAATTGGCGGCAATCAAGACAACTATGATGGGCCACAAACGGGCGGATGCGGATAAAGTGAAACGGGACATTATCGCTTCTCCCTCCTTTGAGCCAAATAAATGAGGAAGGGAGCGCCTGCCATCGCCGTCACTACACCTGCCGGAAGCTCCTGATAGGGAAAAATAAAGCGAGCGGCGATATCCGCCAGCAGCAGCAAGCCCGCTCCAAACAGCGCAGAATAAGGAATAATCCAGCGATAATCCAGTCCGACCATAAATCTGACGATATGCGGAACCGCAAGACCAATGAAGCCGATTGGCCCGGCAATAGCCACAGAGCCTCCCATAAGGAACATGACGATGAACAGCGCTGCCGTCTTCATTAGACCGATTTTCAGCCCCAGCCCCTGAGCAACCTCATCGCCGAGACTAAGCAAATTAATTTGCCGGCTGAGCGCCAGAGCGCCCGTGATCCCGACCAGCATGTATGGCAGCACGCGCACGAACATTTCCATACTGCCGCCGGTTAATGAACCTGCCATCCAGAAGCGCATTTCATCCAGCGACTCCTCGCTGAAAATAAGAATGCCCTGCACCATAGAGGCAAGCAGCATATTGATTGTGGCGCCCGCCAAAATCAGCTTAATGGACGTAAGGCCTCCCCGGCCCAGCGAGCCAAGCATAAATACGACGAGACAGGCAAGCCCAGCCCCTAGCAGTGCCGCCCACATATGGACAAGCGAAGACGTAAAGCCAAATACAAACATGGAAATGACAAGCAGCAGCGCCGCCCCATAGTTGCTTCCGAGCATCTCGGGGCCCGCCAGCGGATTGCGGCTAATCGCCTGCATAATGCTTCCCGCCATCCCGAGCGATGCTCCGACCATCATCGCCATTAGCGCGCGCGGCACCCGGACTGAGCGAACGATCAGGTGCTCCCTTGAGCCGTCAAATGAGATAAACGCATCGATGACCGTATGAAGCGGAAGCATTGATTTTCCTACAGCGATGCTGGCTGCAAGGCCAAGGATGACAAATACAATACCGAGCACAATGCCCATAAGCCGAATATTCAAATCCGTTCCTCCCTAAAAGCGTGGCGGAAGAGCGCCAGCTCTGCCGCAGCAGAGAAACTGTGCCTACTCACCACGCTTCCACTCCCTTGAACGCAAGCGCTGATTACGCTTTGACCAGGAACTTAGCCAAATCGTCAATCATGATATTGACGGCCTGTATGCCATGACCGCTAAGCCAAACTTCCCAGCTCGCTACGTAGACGCGATCATTTTGCACGCCTTTTAGCGTATTCCATAGTGGATTGCTTTTAATTTTTTGCTCAAAATATTCCTGCTCGCTCTCGCGTCCGAACAAAATAATGACATCGCCGTCCAGATCGGCAATTTGCTCCTCTGTCGCATTAAAGTTAAAATCGTCATCTCCGCTTTGTACAGCTGGACGCTTAATGTCTGCTCGCTCTACTACACCGCCAGTGAACGAAGGCTTCAAGTAAACGGAAACGCGGTCCTTCCTTGGGCGAAGCAGCGAAACCTCCGTCGTATTCAAGCTATCGCCCAGCTTCGCATGCAGGTCTGCAATTTTCGCATCAAATTGCTCAATCAGCTTCTTGCCCTCTGCCTCTTTACCAACAATAGCTGCGTGCACAGCCAGATTTGCCTCCCATTGCGCGCCGCCTACCTCAGTAAATACAGTTGGCGCAATTTGTGAAAGCTGTTCATAGATAGCCTCCTGGGTATCCTTGATGCCGATAATGACATCTGGCTTCAACGAGGCAATCGTCTCCAAGCTCGGCTGCTCCACCGTTCCGATATTCGTAATGCCATCTGTTCCAGTCAAATAAGTGGCGAAACCATCATCCACCGAAATGATCGATGGCGCGCCAACCGGCTTCACGCCAAGTGCAAGTATATTATCAAGTGCGCCATTATCCAATACAACCACTTTCTGCGGATTAGGCGGAACGACTGTTTCTCCCATCGCGTGCTTGAAGGTACGATTTTCTGTCGACCCAGCAGCATTTGCTTCAGCGGTTGGCTGTGCGCTTTCTCCCGCAGCCGGACTAACACTGCTTTGCCCAGGCGATGCACCGCCAGTTCCATTTGCCGCAGCTCCGCAGCCTGATACGACGAGCATCAGCAGCAGCACCAGTACCACGCGCGCCTGCCAATTGATTTGCAACTTGAATAACATTGAAAAAACCCTCCCTGTATGTATCTTTGGCCTTTAACGACCATTTTTATGAGAACTATTCTCAACGAGAATCATAAAACGTTTGGCGCTTTTTGTACATTGATCTTTTTGTCCGATTCCATATAAGATTTTATCATCTAGCCCATAGTTGACAATAACCTATTTTCACAATTGACTATGATAATGATTTTCATTTACAATAAACAGGATCGTATTATTCTTTTTTTAACAACCGATGCCTCTTACCAGACTAAAAGACTGGAGACGCCAAAATGAAACGTACAATGGTTTTTTTATCTTCCATTCATAAATACAGCAAACCAGCTCACACTTCTATCCAGCGAACGGCGCCCGCCCCGATGCTCGTCTTTCTTACCCGAGGCTCTGGCATCCTCTTTATGAACGGCTATGAGCGAAAGCTCGAAGCGCTTGAGCCGCTTCTACTGCTTCCCGGCATGTCCATACGCTTCCAAGCAGGTTGCGGAGACTTTGAATATTATGTGCTGATTCTAGATGCCGTTGGTATCGCCAAACAGCGCGAAAGCCGGAAGGTACAGCTTCCCGAGCTGCCGGCCGAGCTGTTTGGCAGCGGCATGAAGCTGCACAGCCAGCAGCAAATCTACGAGCGCATTGCACGCCTATATGAGACAGCCTCACAAGCCGATAAGTTCGAAAGCAAGCCTGAGCGCGAGCTGATGATCCAGCTGCAATTTCAGGAGCTTTACAGCACAGTCCTGCTGGAGCTGCTGGAGCTTAATCGCATTCCAACATCTGAGAAGGGCATGCAGGAAAGCATCAGCTACCTTCATAAACATCTGCATGAAAAAATCAATCTGGAGCAGCTTGCCAGTATCGCCATGCTGACGCCTACCTCCTACTCGCGCAAGTTTAAGAAGGTAATGGGCATCACTCCCTTTGAATACTTAGCAGAGCTTCGAGTCAAGGAGGCAAAGGCCCAGCTCTCGCTGAGTGGGGCGACTGTCAGGAGTGTCTCCGAGCGAATTGGCTTTGGGAGCGAATTTTATTTCAGCCGGGTGTTTAAAGCAGCGGTTGGCATCTCTCCCAATCTGTATATGAAGCGCCATCAATTAAAAATCGCGGTCGTCGCCTGCTCCAGCTTTGACGACAGCTTGCGCTCACTCGGCATTGTTCCGATAGCCAGCATGAACTGCTTCCGTTATCCCGGCATGGGAGAAGCCGAGCATCTGCGCAAAGTGAGCGGTCATTTACAGACGCTGATGCTGCTTAAACCGGACTTGATTCTCATCGATCGCTATCATCATAACTACGAGGAGCCGCTTAAACAAATTGCCTCCACCGCTTGTCTGGAGCATCATGCCGACTGGCGTATCGCCTTGCACAAAATTGCGGAGATGATCGGCTGCGAGCGAACCGAGCAGACGATGCTCAGCGAGCTGGCGCAGCAGACCGACGACGCCCGAAAGATGCTCGGCCGCTCCGTCGGCAGCGGGAGCCTGACGTTAATGCGGGTTACGCACAACGCCGTGCGCATTCAGGGAGCGCCGGACCATCCGCTCAACGAGCTGCTGTTCACCGAGCTCGGACTAACGGCGGGCAGCTCTTCTCCGGCCATTGACCACAAAGTCGAAATGCAGCCGGAGCAGCTTAGCGGCCTGTCCATTCAATCGGATTATTTGTTCGTACAGAAGCTTCACCATGGACCGAGCAGCGACCAAATTTTGCAGCGAATGCAAAGCAGCCCCTTCTGGAAAAAGCATGAGGCTGTCCAGAGCGGCCGTGTACGCTTCATTCCAAATTGGTATGCCATGTGCTGGACGCCGATCGGTCGCAAAACGATTATGGATTCGCTGCTCCTCTATACGGACGGACAGCATCATGCCTAGTTTTGCAACAAGGTGAAACGGCTGTCGCCGTCCTTTGACGGAGCGGCGCGTTTCATTCCGAGAAATAGAAAGAAGGGATAGCGCTGAGATATCCTTTCTCTCTATTTCAAAAAAAAGCCTATGCGGCCGCGCTAACGCGGCTACATAGGCTTTTTGAATGCTTCGCCCGCAGACCGGGGCGTAGAAGCGTTATTTTCAGGAGTGGCGATCGTGTCAGAAGGAGTTTCGGGATTTACTCCAGCATCGCTTCTGGATTTGCTGCTGCCTCCAAGCATTTTGTAGCTCCATCCGGCATTAAGCAGCATGAGAAAGGCAGACATGAGAAAAACGCCCCTTATGCCCACGTAGCCATAAGCTGCCCCAGACACGATGGGCCCAAGAACGGCCCCCAGACTGACTGCGCTCGTATCAAAGCTGTATGCCCGCGTCTCCATCCCCTTCGGCACATACTGCTTAATGAGCGTTCGCACCGTAGGAATGAGCCCGCCAATGAACATGCCCAGCAGAAACCGCAGCAGAAGCAGCTGCCAATAATAAGCGACAAAATAATGCAGCAGTACGACTACGCATGCGCCGAGCATCGAGTAGCTCAAAATGCGGTGCGGGCCTGTTCGGTCAGAGCGCCTGCCGAGCAGCGGCGCAAAAATCATATTGGACACGCCCGTAACCGAGCTGACCAGCCCTACATATAAAGCCAGCATGCCCGCCTCGCCATGCAGCTCCTTGACGAACAGCGGAATAAACGGCAGAGATCCGGTCAGCGCAAACTGAATCATGACGCTGACCGCCAGCAGCGCCGGAATTTGCCGGACCCGACATAACACGAGAAAGCCGCGGATCGTGGAAACATTTTGCTCGGAGCGCTGATCGGCCTTCACAAAATGATCCTTCACGACGATAGCAGTCAACAGTGCCGCTATAAACATCACCGTGCCCGTTATGAAAAAAACGCTGCGCAGCCCAAGCCACTCTGCCAGCAAGCCGCCAATAAGCGGTCCCATGACCGTACCGGAAATATTGCCGGAATGCAGCGTGCCCATGGCAAAGCCCATTCGGCTGCTCGGCGTATTCGTCGATACAATGGCAGTTGCCGAAGGTGAAAATCCGGCAAAAGCGCCATTGAGCAAACGAAGCAGCAGCAGCTGCCATGGCGCCTCGGCAAAGCCCATCATCGCAATGACGATGGCCATGCCGAAGCCTGCTCGCAGCAGCATCATTTTTCTCCCATAGCGGTCGGCTATTCTTCCCCAGATGGGTTGGCAAATGAATAAGGTCACATAATGGGCGGCGAATATCGCTCCGGCCCAAAATCCCGCCTCACTGACCGAGCTCACGCCCAAATCCTCAAGGAACAGCGGGAGAAAAGGGATGACCATCGTCGCGCTGCCCGTAACAAGAAAATTGCCGAGCCATAAAATGGTGAGATTCAGCCGCCAGTTAACCGCTGCCTGGTCTGCGCCACCTGCTCCGGCTGGCGCCCCTTTCCCCTTCACGCGTGGACGCCAGGCCGTGCCTCTACGCTGCGCCCGTAATGCTCCCGCAGTGTGCTGCCGGTATAATCGGTGCGGAACAAGCCGCGATTTTGCAGCTCAGGAATGACCTTGTCTACAAAGTCATCCAGCCCTGACGGCAGTGAAGGCGGCATTAAATTAAAGCCATCGGCTGCTCCTGCGACTGCCCAGCGCTCCATCGCATCAGCTATTTGTATCGGCGTGCCTGCCATGGAGAAATGGCCTCGTGAAGAAGCGGTGCGCATCATGAGCTGGCGAATGCTGAGCTTTTCCTGCTGCGCCATTTCAATAAACATTTGATGCCGGCCCTTCTGCGAATTGATTTGCTCCGTTTGCGGCAAGTCGGCATAGGGCAGCGGACCATCCAAAGGATAGGCAGACAGGTCTATGCCAAATAAATTAGACAGCCTATATAGTCCATAATCGATTTGCACCAGCTCATGCAGCTCCTGCTCCTTTTCCTTCGCCTCTGCTTCCGTATCGCCAATGATGGCGCAGAAGCCCGGCAAAATGCAAAGGCTATCCGTACTGCGGCCGTATTTAGCCATTCTCGATTTCAAATCGCTGTAAAAGTCGCGCCCGCCCTGCAGCGTATTTTGTGCTGTAAATACGGCCTCCGCCGCCATCGCGGCAAATTCCTTGCCCGTATCCGAAGCGCCTGCCTGCACAAGCAGCGGATACCCCTGCGGCATGCGCGGCAAGTTCAGCGGACCGCGAACCGCATAATGCTCACCCTTATGATCGATCCGCTTAATTCGCTCGGGATTCGCATATACGCCGGACTGCTTGTCAATGATGAGCGCATCATCCTCCCAGCTGTCCCATAGCGATTTGACGACCTGCAAAAACTCCTCGGCCCGGCGATAGCGCATCGAATGCTCAGGAAGCTGCTCGTCGCGGAAATTGAAAGCCGTTGTATTGCCGGTAGAGGTTACAATATTCCAGCCGGCCCGTCCACCACTGATGAGATCCAGGGAGGCGAATTTGCGGGCAATGTGAAACGGCTCATTATAAGTGGTCGAGGCAGTGCCAATGAGCCCGATATGCTTCGTTGCCATCGCAAGCGCAGACAGCAGCGTAAATGGCTCAAGCCCTTGAAGCACCTTGTATTGAATCGTAGGCGGCAGGCCATAGGAATCAGCGAGAAAAATCGAATCCAGCTTGCCCCGCTCCGCGGTCTGCGCCAGCTTTACATAATAATGCACATCGACTGCCCTCTCCGGGCTGCTGTCGGGATGCCGCCATGAAGCCTCATGATGGCCGGTGCTCATCAGAAATAAATTCAGATGCAGCTGCTTTTTCGTCTGGATCATCGCTCTCAGCTCCGTTTCTTTATTCAAGGTAAATGTGCTGCGGCTGCGAGTGGCTTAAAAACTGATGATGCGATATCGCCCAGCCGTAAGCACCTGCATAAGGAAATAACACAATGTCACCAACGCGCACCCGCTCGATATAGCTGTCACGCGCCAGCACATCTTTAGGCGTGCATAGCTCGCCAGCTATTGTTACCCGGCAATCAGACAGCTGGGGACGTTCAAAGGAATAGGGCCAGCTATCCACCGCTATAATGCGGAACGGATGGCTGTGCTGCCAGGATGCCGGCAGCCTGAAATGGTGCGTACCGCCGCGCAGCAGGGCGAAGCGGCTGCCATGATTATTTTTCACCTCGGCCACCTCTGCCGCGTAATAGCCGCAAGAAGCGACAATATAACGCCCGCATTCAAATACGAGCTTGACGCCAGCCGCGCATAGCGGAGCAATCTGCTCCCGCAGCCCGTCCGTGAACCGTTCCCACTCGAATTGGCGCAGCAAATCTGCATAATTGACGCCAATTCCACCGCCTACATTGATGTAAGCGATGTTCAGATGGAACTGCTCGGTCCACTCAGCAGCGCGGCGGCAATAAAAGGCGAGCAGCTCCAAATGCCGATCGACGCTCAAATTATTCGATAGGGAATGGAAATGAAAACCATCGATTTTGATATGGCTTAACGTGCGAGACAGCCCCAGCAGCTCGGGAATTTGCTGCTCATCATTGCCAAACTGCGATTTCCGGCCAGCCATTACGAGCTTTGCATCCGGCAAAGGGATGCTTACATTTACGCGCAGCAGCACCGGCATGATTTTCCCGCGCCTCGCGGCAAGCTCATTCAATCGCAGCAGCTCATGCCTGCTTTCCACATGAATATGGCGAACCTTTCGCTCCATAGCCTCCATTAGCGCTTCATCGGTTTTGACGGGACCCCCATAAATAATCGGAATGGCCGCATCCACCTCGCGCGCTTTGCGGATTTCGCCTGCGGAAGCCGTCTCAAACCCATGAACATAAGGAGCAAGCGCTCCTATAATAGGTGCCTCGGAGTTTGCCTTCAGCGCATAAAACAGCTGGCAGAAGTCCGGCAGGCTGGCAGTCAGGCGGCTAATATGCGTGCGAAGCTCAGCCAAATGGTACAAATAAGCGCAATAGGGCTGATCGGACTGCTCCTGCTTATCCGACATTACCCGCTTCAGCACGGAGGCAGCAATCGGCTCGTCCCTGCGATCTGCCACCGCATAAAGCGGATTTGGCAGCGTAACATAGGACGGATTTTCGCCGCGCTGGCTGAACCAGCTGGACAAATTCGCTTTGGCTGGCAGCTCGGGGGTATGAAATAAATCGGTCATATACGGTTCAGCCCGGCTCAGCCATGAAGAACGGCGAAGCGTATAATGAACGGTTTGCCACAGCGCCAATTCCTCTACATCCAGTGAATAAGCGATGGCATGAATGAGATGGCCGAAATGGTTGACGAGCACATAATATTTAAATCGATCCCATGCCTGCTTGTCTGCATAAAGTGCCGGATGGCCCTGAGGCAGTGTAAAGGCAGTCTGCCCAGTAGAGCTGTTCCCGCGTGCTCCGTTACTGGTCTTTCTACCGGAAGCTGGCTGCCCATGCCGCTCTTCGCTAAGGCTGGTCCCTTCCAAATCACGGACGTAAAAACGTGCCGGCCAGCCCCGCTCTAATGCAACTAGCGAGTTTTGCACATGGGCTTCCATGCTGACTCCATGCTCTGCAAATAGCCAAATCAGCGGTACCAGTGATATTTCAACATACTGCTCCAGCCATTGCTGGGCAAAGGAAAGATCAGGGGCCGCCTGCCGGGCATCTGCGGCAAGCTGGATGAAGGCGCGTATCGGCGCAGACCTCGGTTCCGCTCCCTCCTCAAGCAGCGCGGCGACTACTAGCGGGCTAGCCGCTTCTTCAGGTTCATGGCCCAACTCCATATAGGCCGGATTGCGGCGGAATACGACGCCAAAGCTCGCGGCAAGTTCCGCCGCTTCTGCAGCGCTTATAGCAGCCTCTAGAGATTCAGATGGCACATCCTCCAGTAAATTAATCGTCTGATAGCCTTCTTCAAGGATAATATGGAATGTTTCTCCAAACGGGCTGCTTTGCTCCAGCTGTGCGAGAATTCGGCTGGCCTCAATGGTTCGAACCAGCTGCTCTGTCGGATTATTTCTCACAAAATGAGTAATTCGCACTTGCAGCGGCAGCTTGATCATATAGGGGCTCTGCACATCCCAAACGGTGCGTACAGATGAGGTCGGCACCACTTCATTTCCTAGCGGGCCCAAATGCACAAGTCCGCCTTGCTCCATGAGCCGCTCAACCACAGGCAAGCGGAGCAAATACTCCGCCTGCCAAGGATGGACCGGCATAAGAACGTAGTGCTGGCGAGCAGCAGGCAGCAGCTTCAGTGCAGCAAGGCGCACCTTCTCAGGGGTAACAGGTTTGCCCTTCTCGCCCCTTGCTTGATCTCCAATCCACTGCTGCTGCACGAGCTCCGGCTCTGCGGCAAAATAATGCAGCGTAAACGCAGCGCCAAGCTCCGGAGCGTAGCGGACTTTATCGTCCACCGTAAATCCCTGCGAGCTTTTGGGGGCAGGATGGAACGGATGGCCCTGCAGCATCGACTGCTCTGCCAGCCTTATTCGCCCGCTGCCATGCGTCCTCGCAAGCTGGATTCTGCCACTGCCTGACTCCTCTAAGAAGTGGCTCATATTGCTCAATGAGCTAGCAATTTGCGCCAGGAACGCTTCTTCTTGGCTTGCATCTCGGCTTCCGCTCGCAAGTGCGAGCTCGGCCACAATCATCGCTGCTAACCCAGCTGCATCATCCAGCCTGCTGAACGGGGCATGACGTGCTGCCCTTCCTGTCCCCTCCACCAGCCACAGCGAATCGCCATATTTGTGATGGCCCATCGCCGATAGCCAGCGAATAGAACCGACAATAGCCACGCAGGAATGAGGCAGCTCCAGCATAAATGCCCCAAGGCCTCCTTCACGAGCGACAGCTGCCTGAAGCTCCGTCGGCAGCTGCTGCTCTGGATGAAGAAGCGGGCGAAAATGTCCCGCTTCCCGCATATACGCATTGAGCAGCCGCTCCACATGCGCTTGCTCCGCTATTGCCGGCGGAGCAGCGATTGTTTTCCGCTCACTCATAGCATCACCCTGCAGATGGCGCAGCTTGCTCAGCTCCGAACAATTCCAGCTCGCTGCCAATGCCTGCCTCTCTCGCCTTCCGATAAATTTCCGCGGCGCTGGCAATGTCCTCAATAGCCATGCCCATTGGATTGAGCACGATGATTTCCTCATCGTTCTCGCGTCCTGGCTTGCGGCCAGCAACCAGCTCGCCCAGCTCGCCATACAGCTGCTCACGCGAATAATTGCCCTCCGTGACGAGCTGATGAATAATTTTTTTCTCCCGGTTCGCCTGCTGCCAGTCGTCAACGACGATTTTGTCCGCGCGGAGAAAAACATCCTTTTGCAAATCCATAATCGAAATATTGCTGACGAAGGCGCCTTTTTGCAGCCATTCGAATGGAATATACGGCTGGTCGGCGACCGTGCAGGTGACAATCACTTCGCCGCTGCGCACAGCCTCTTCCGCACTCCCCGCAACCGTAATATCCACATGATTGAAGCGCTCGCGAAGGCGCTGAGCGAAACGCTCCGCCGCTGCAGCGTTCAAATCATAAAGCTGCAGCGTCTTTATAGCAGGAAACTGCTCAAGCATCGCCTGCATCTGCATGCCAGCAATTGCGCCGCAGCCGATGCAGCTTAAAGCGGCAAACTGCTTTTTAGCCAAATAACGGGTGCCAATAACGGTAACGGCTGCGGTGCGCATGCCGCTAATCAAGCTCGCCTCCAGTATAGCTATCGGATAATTGCTCTGTGGATCGTTCAGCACAATGACGCCGCTTGCCCGCTCAGCTCCAAGCCGGGATGGATTGTCATGCTTGCTTCCGATCCATTTAATGCCGGATACCGGCTCGTCTCCGCCCAAATGCGCGGGCATGGCTATAATTCGGTCGGCAATATGGCCGCTTTGTTCATTGACGCGCAGATACGGCTTCAGCGGCTGAACGAAATCCCCTTCCGCATGCAGCGCAAGTGCATGGCTGACCGCCTGCACATACAGCTCTGACGAATCGCCTCCCGCCCGGCGAATATCCTCGCGGTTCAAATACAGCATTTTGTTCATACTAGTGCTCCTCCTGTTTGTTCGAGCATACTGACCCAATCATCGTTATAAATCGTATCCATGTAACGGTCCCCACGATCGGGGAATACGGTAACAATCGTCGAGGACGGAGAAATAGACGGCAGCAGCTTGCCTAATGCAGCAATAATCGACCCCGTAGAGCCTCCTGCAAAAATCCCCTCTTGTCCCAGCAGCTGCTGGCAGCCGGCTACCGATTCCAAATCGCGCACATAGATGACCTCATCAATTTCATCCCTGCTGAGCAGCTCCGGCACGCGGCTTGCGCCAATGCCAGGAATTTCTCTCGTTCCCGGCGGGCCGCCGAATATAACGGAGCCCGCCGCATCCACTGCGATTACTTTCATATGCGGATTCGTCTCGCGCAGCCGCCGGGCAAAGCCCAAAATACTGCCGGTCGTGCTGACCGCACAAACCAAATAGTCTATTTTTTCATCGATTTGCTCGATAATTTCACTCGCCGCAGTAGAATAGTAGGCTTTCCAGTTCCACTCATTGGCGTACTGATTGATCCAGTAGGAATCCTGAATTTGGCCCAGCAGCTCGTTAACCCGCTGAATCCGCGTTTTGAGATAGCCGCCCTGCTCATCCTTGACGGTCACCATATCAATGCTCGCGCCCAAGCTTTTCATAATTTGCAAATTCGTTTTTGATATTTTCGGATCGACAACACAGGTCAGCTTTAGCCCCTTGATCTTCGCCACCATCGCCAGCCCGATGCCGAGATTGCCGGAGGTGCTTTCGATTAAATGCGTATTCGGCCTGATTAAGCCGCTATCGAAGCCCTGCTCAATCATATACAGTGCAGATCGATCCTTCATGCTGCCGCCCGGATTCATCATCTCCAGCTTGGCGAACAGCCGGACGCTTGAGTCTGGAAAAATTCTTTTCAGCCGTACAAGCGGTGTTCCGCCCACACAATCTACTACGGAGGTCACTCCTGACTCTTGCTTGTGCACCGTTTTCACATTCATCTAGTTCACACTCCCGTTTCTCTCATAGGATATAGCGGATTGAAGACAGCATGATTGCGGATTACATGCTCCCCGAACAGCCTGCGCCTTGTTAACTGCCCGACCTCTATCGTTTCAGCAAATAGATCATAGCGCTCTGCCTTATGCGGACCGAATGCGCTCAAATAGCTTTGGATCGGTGCCGCAGCGGCTTGCCAAAACGCTGTTTCCTCCAGCCCGTAATGCTCCTCCAGCACGAGACAAAGGTCAGCAAGCATTATTTGTAAAAAAGAATCCATCAGAAAATTGCGAATCTTATGAACATTATTCGTTTCCATTGGCGACGTGCTGTAGCTGTTAGGATGCAGCGGATCGGAGTCAAGCATTTGCTCAGGTCTCGATTCCCGCTCGCCATCGCGTGTATGGAAACGCACACCGCCGGGCAAATCCCGAAGCGCAATTCGCGAAGGCACGCCTTGCCTGTGGATGAGCACTAAGTTTTGGCCATGCGATTCCATGGCAATTCCGTGCTCGAACAGCAGATGGATGAGCGGAAGCATGCTGATTGAAAGCAGCTTATCCAGCCAGCTTCGAAGTCCTTCGCGCTGCACCCAGCTGTCGATAAATGGCTTGCCGTCTGCGCCAATATGGCATAAAACGGTAAACGGTGCAGCCTCCTCGCCCTCCTCCAGGTGGACATAGACGCTCTCGCGCCATATGGCGCCAAGCGTTCCGTAGCCCGCGGCCCGTACAGGGCCTGGCAATAAATTGTAGCGGAAGGATACGCCAGCATGCTCCTTGAGCAGCACGAGCTTAAGCTCATCGTGCAAATAGCGGTCACCAGCCACAATGCTTTCAAGCCAATCCGATAAAATCGGCGCATTCGTTACATGATGCGTTCCGAGAAGACGTACAGCGGATGTATTGACGATGCTGATCGCGGTTTTGACATTATTTTTGAACCGGTTATTACGATTGGACAACGAACGGATCGACTGCTGCGGAGAATAATAATCTCCATCTTCACCGAGCACAACCATACGCCCGCTGGCCATGAACCGGAAATATAGGGGAGCGATTTTCTCCCGCCACTGCCAAGGATGAACCGGGACGAACGTAAACTCCGCCGCCGCAAGCCCTTGCCGCTCCAGCTTTTGTACAAACCTTGCAACCGTCTCCTCGCCAAGCTCACGGGCAATATGCTCCGTCCATGAACGATCCTGGGAAACGGCAAAAATCAGATCCTCCTTATGGACCGCTAGCCATACCAGCTGGAACCGTCCATGAAATTCGGGGCCATACTGCGCATTATCCTCCAATTGAAAGCCGATTCGCGATTTGAAGCAAGGATGATACGGATGCGCCTCAATAACGTCGCCTTCCAAATCCGCCAGCTCCCGGCTGCCGCTAACCGGATGAAGCAGACGGTGACTGCGGGCAGCCGCTTCCTTGACCAGCGTCTGCTCGATCTCCTGCGTGAAGCGCTCCAGGTGCCGCGGCTCCTCCACCATCGCAGAAACGATTTCCTGCAAAAATAACGCAATATCCTCGGCTTCCTGCCCGATTCCATCCTGATGCTCCGCTGCCTGCCTAAACAGCGGCTGATCGGTTAAGCGAAGCTTGCCGAAGCTCAGCTTGCGCCTGAATGCACAGTGATAATAGACGGGATGCCCCTGGGCATCCGTTCCTGTAATCGTAATTTCTTCCGCTCCATCAGCAGCGATGCGGCTGTCGTAAGCAATCATCTGCTCATACAGAAGCGCCTCCAGCAGCTGACGGAATACACGCCGCCGCGCTGGCGGATAAACCTCCGAATGGACAATCTCCTCTATCCCCGCCTCGGGCTGCGTCAGCTCAAGTGCCTTCATTTCTTGTTCTCCTCCTCTATGCAGTCCGATTGGACACGGCTAGCTTCACAGTCAGCTTTGCGATTACTGTCACGGTAACCAGCCAAGGCATTCGCAATCCAGTGATCCCGCTCTCCGCCATCTCCTCGCAGTCTGCGGGCAGCAAGCAGCCCGACGAAAACTTGATTTTCAAACAGATCATAGGCCTGAAACTGCTCTGCCAGCTGCGGAAAATCCCGTTCATACTGGCCGATCGCACCCGCAACTGCCTGCCAGAAATGCTGCTCCGCGAATGAATAATGCTTATACAAAAACAATGCCAGCTCCGACAAATTCACAAAAAACAAAGCGTTATGCACCACGTCCCGAACCTCATGCTTAACCTCCGTTTCCGGCAAAGCCGCAGGGTTTGCATTTTCTCCGTTATAAAATAATACGCCACCGGAAAAGTCCTTTACGGCGAGCCGCGACGGTACGCCGCTGCGGTGCAGCAGCACGAGATTTTGCGCATGCGCTTCAACTGCGGCCCCATGAGCGAACAACAAGTGGAGCAGCGGACGCAAGACAACTTCCAGTAGTTGGTGAAGCCATACCTCTACTCCTGATGCTTGCACCCATGATGCGATAAAGGGCTGCCCGCCCTGCCTGACATGGCATAGCGCCGTAAATGGAACTGCCTGCTCACCCTGATCGGCATAAAGATGGACGCTGTCCCGCCATAAGGCGCAAAGCGTTCCTTCTGCCCGCCCGCGCACGGACTGCGGAAGCCGTTCATAACGATAAGAAACACCGAGCCGCTCCTGCAATAAAATCAGCCTCAGCGTTTCGCTCAAATACCGATCCCCCGCCACCATAGCCGCAAGACGGGCCGAGGATCTCGGACCATTCCTCGCATGCCGCGGACTAATTGTCCGCATCGATGATGTATTGCGAATGCTAAGCGGCAATTTAATCGACAGCCCCTTGAGCTCTGTGCGGTTAGCTAAGGTGCGAATGGACTGTTGGGGCGAATAGAGGTGACGGCTTCCACCTAATACGACGATTTTCCCTGAAGCGATCTCCTTGAAAAATAAACCGGAGAGCACCTCCCGCCACTGCCATGGATGTACGGGCATATAGACATAATCCTTTGGCTCTCTGCCCCTCTGCTCCAATTGCTGCTCCCACTGCGTGAGCAGCTCCGTGCCAACGTCTGCAAGGATAAGCTCTCGTCCATCTCCCCCTTCGGACGACGTCATTTCCACATCCTCCTGCCAGACGGCGAGCCAGAGCAGCCGAAACTGTGGATGAAATTCCGGACTGTACGCCTCGTTATCAGCCATCGAAAATCCGATTCTCGACTTGAAGCATGGGTGGTACGGATGCCCTTCCAGTACATCTCCCTCAAGCTCGTCGTAGCTGCGGTTGCCGCCCCGTTTATTCCCCTCCTCGCTTACCCGCTGCAAGGCAGCGGCTTCCTTCAGCAGCGTCTGTTCCAGCTCTGCGGCAAAGGCGCTGATCTGGCTAGGTGCCTCAGCAAGTGAGCGAGCCATTTCCTCCAGAAAGAGGGCAATATCCTGTGCCTCTTCCTGCCTCCCATCCTGATGGCGATTTATGATGCTGTTCGTCAGCTTTATTTTCCCAAAACTTAGCATTTTTCTGCCTTGGCAGCTATAATGGATCGGCCGCTCTTGATCATCGCGACCGAAAATAAGTATTTCCAGCTGGCCATCCCGCTGCTCTGTGCATGTGAACGCGGGGAGCCTTTCAAATACGAGCGCTTCAATCAGTTGGGTGAACACCCGCCTTCTCGCCCTCTGAAAAGCCTGTGAGCTTGCCAGTTCGCCTATTGCTGCCTTATTCGCGTAAGCCATTCCCGTTCGAAGCACCTCCTGGAATTTTTAATTGATTTTCATTATCAATGATATCGACAACGACTACGACCGTCCATGTAGCATTTTGTCCGATTTTACCAATTGCAGTTAAACCAAGGTGAAACGGCTGTCGCCGTCCTTTGGCGGCGCAGCGCGTTTCAGTCTGAGACATATAAGTCCTATTTATAAGCTGCAACTTATAAATTCTTATATTTGCAAAAAAAAAGCAGGAACCTGGATGAACTCCAGCATTCCTGCTTTATTAAACCTTTAATTAAACCATTAATTAAACCTACACCTGTACAGGGGCCTGCTTACTCCGCTGTTGACTCGGAATGATTCGGTTTCGGCGCGCGGTTTTTGCCGCGGTAAGGTGATTTCTGGCGCTGCGGCTGAGCCGGCGCCCCTTCATTGCTCTCAGCAGAAGCGGCGATTTCCTTGCTTGCCGCAAGTCCTCTTGGCGGCTTCTTGCCGCCGCTGCGATCTGTACGCTCTCCGCTGCCGCCACTGCCGCCATTCGGTCGGTAGCTGCGGCGCTCACGCTGCTTGCCCCCGCTGCGCTGCGCGGAATCCTCGCTGCGAATGCCGGAGCTGCCGCGCGAAGTATGACTCTGGCCTTGCTGGCTTTGCTTTTGACCCTGAATCAGAGCACGTGCGTCGCCAGGAGACTTGGCTGCCGGAGTCGCAGCCTGCACAACTTGGCCGTCTTCCTCCAGCCCCACCGATTGAAAAGCTTCCTCCAGCGCCATGAACAGCTTGTCGTTGAGATCAGCCGTCAGCGCATCCTCCTCATCCACTTCCTCAAGCTCGGGAGACTGCTTCACGCTTCCGGTCTTCTCCAGCACAAAGTAAGGGCAGCCGAAGTTGCAATATTCATTAATGTAATCCGATGCATACGAAAACATCGTATCACGAGTCGACTTCATATGGTTGTCTTTAAAAAAACCTTTCAGGCGCAGCTGGCTATAGCCCCAGTCGCCCACGATATAATCATACCGCTCCAGCACTTCGCTGTAGCGGGCACGAAAGGCCTCTTGATTCCAGCCGTTTCTATTCTCATGAACAAGCTCATAAATTTTACCACCGATTTGAATCAAGACGACTTCCCACCTCTCGAAGCTTCAGTTCAAGCCTTATACGCTGCTCAGCTCGCGCTCTTCAGCGGCAACAGCGGAATCCGTCTGCTCATGCGCATGATAGGAGCTGCGAACGAGCGGGCCGGACTCAACATGCCGGAATCCACGCTTCAATCCTTCTTCCTTCAAAGCGGCAAATTCATCGGGATGCACGTAACGTACTAGCGGCAGATGGTTTGGCGTTGGCTGCAAGTATTGGCCTAAAGTCAAAATATTGCAATCCACGGCACGCAAATCATCCATCGTTTTCAAAATTTCTTCAAACGTTTCGCCAAGGCCTAGCATAATGCTCGACTTCGTCGGAATTTTCGGATTCATCGCCTTCGCGCGTTTGAGAAGCTCCAGCGAACGGGCATATTTGGCCCGGGCACGCACGCGGTCAGAAAGACGCTCAACCGTTTCAATATTATGGTTCAAAATATCAGGCTTCGCATCCATGACCACTTGAAGCGCAGCTTCATTGCCCAGGAAGTCTGGAATAAGCACTTCGACGCGGCAAAACATAACGCGCTCGCGGATCGCTTGAATCGTTCCGGCAAAAATCGAGGCTCCGCCATCCTTCAAATCATCACGTGCAACGGATGTTACGACGCAGTGACGCAACCCCATCTGCTCAGCTGCTTCAGCAACGCGTTCCGGCTCCTGTGTATCAAGCTCCGTCGGCATACCCGTCTTCACCGCGCAGAAGCGGCAAGCCCTCGTACAAATGTCACCTAATATCATAAAGGTTGCTGTACGATTCGCCCAGCATTCATAAATATTTGGACAGCGCGCTTCCTCGCATACCGTATGCAGCGTCTTGGTGCGCATCATGTCCTTTATTTCGGCGTAATTGCCGTCAGTCGTTAATTTAATGCGAAGCCAATCGGGCTTCGGCAGTTTTTCTGTTTGTTTGGTTGGTTTCATCCGGCATCCCTGCTTTCACTCCATTTAACAAGGTCGTATCTTCAAACGCTCTAATGATCCCGTTTCAAGATAAGCCCTAGCCGTATCACTTTCGCTATTATAGCATGTTTCTTCCCTATGTAGCACGTTATCGCACATTAGATTCATTCGAATTTCAGATAAAAGCCATACAGATTTACGATGGATAACGAGTGTGCTCGCTTCGCATAAAAACCAATGATTTGCAAAACCTAACCATTAAGCGATACAGCTACAGAAAGGATGGACAGCTTGAAACAGACCGTACGATTTGCAGCAGCACTTACACTTTCCGCCTGCCTATTAACCGGGCACACCGGGCAAGTCCTTGCGGCGTCCCGACCAGCAGAGCATCTGGATGAAGGCCTTTTGCCAGTCCATTCCGCGCAGACCACGCCCAAAGCTGCCGAAGTGTTCGCTACCCGGCAAACGTTGTACGACAAATTAAGCTTGATGACGGGCATACCCTGGCCCCAGCTTGCCGCTATTGATCAATATGAGCGCACGCTGTCCAGCGCACGCCCCAAAATGCGGCCGCTTCTAGGTCAAACCGTTGGCGTCTTTATTGAACAGGATCAATGGAGCGGCCTGCTGAATCCGAATAAAGCCGATGTATCGCCGCTTTCCATTCGCTGGTTCAATGGCATTGGCCGGGACGGCAATGGCGACGGGCTAGCGGAACGCACCAATGATTTCGATTTGTTGTATGCGATAGCAAGCAAAATTTTGCAGCATGGAACGACTGAGGACGATTTGGCCATTGGGCTATGGGAATATTATCATAACAGCCGCTCCGTCCAGCGTATTCAGCAGTTTACGCGTATTTATGAAGCGTTTGGACGACTGGATCTGTTTGAGCATGCTTTTCCGCTGCCAGTCGGGAATAACTATTCTTATAAAAGCACTTGGGGCAACGCCCGCAGCTGGGGCGGCAGACGCAGCCACGAAGGCACCGATCTATTCGCTGGCCACGGCCTCTCTGTCAAAAGCACCTGCTATGGCATTATCGAGGTGAAGGGCTGGAACCCGTTCGGCGGCTGGCGCATTGGCATCCGTGATCTCAACAATTATTACCATTATTACGCTCACCTATCCGGTTTCGATAAATCGCTCGCCGCCGGAACGGTAGTCAAGCCGGGACAAGTGATTGGCTGGGTCGGAAGCTCAGGCTATGGCAAGCCGGGGACCCAGGGCAAATTCCCGCCCCATCTCCACTACGGCATATACCGCGACCGCGGACTCATCGAATGGTCCTTCGATCCGTATCCGCTGCTGAAGGCATGGGAGCGCGAGGAACTGCGACGAAAAAGGTAAACAAGGTGAAACGGCCGTCGCCTTTCTTGACGGCGCGGCGCGTTTCATTCCGAGAAAATTCGTACCGCTAATTGCTGGCCGCTGGCTGGCAGCTAGCGGTTTTTTTTCATCGTCAGCAGCATTATTTTTAGTGAGCAGCCTGTTTTAATGGTGACAAACATGTTGTCACTAATGGCATGCTATACTGGGTTAAAAAGGGAGGGAGGCTCCGTTTGAAAAGAAATGATCGCCTCATTGCCATTATGATGGCTTTGCAGCAGCGGCCCGAGACGGCACAGGCTTTGGCCAGCAAGCTTGAGGTATCCAAACGAACGATTCTTCGCGATATGCAGGCGCTGGCCGAAATGGGAATACCGCTATATGCGCTATCGGGACCTGCAGGAGGCTTCCGATTAATGGAGGGCTATAAGCTGCCGCCGCTGCATTTCGATTCGCAGGAAGCGCTCGCTGTGTTATTTTCGCTGAATGCCATGACCAAAATGGCCGATACTCCTTTTAACCAAGCACGATTTACAGCTATTGATAAAATTCGGGCCACCATGCCAGAGCATATTTTGCAGCATATAGAGCCGATCTTGGATCGTTTGGAAATTTCGATTCCCGATCGGAGCTACAAAACGCCGCTTTTAGAGAAGCTGCTGAAATATGCAGGAACGTCGATCTGGATTCGTGCCTTCTACCGCTCCGAGCAGCATCAAAGGTCGCTTGAGCTGCTGCCCCTTCGGCTCTACACAGCGCATGGCTTCTGGTACTGTGAAGCTTATTCCGTCGTGCATGAGGAACAGCGAACGTTCCGCATCGACCGTTTTGTGGAATTGGAGCCCATTGAGCCGCCACTAGCGGCTTCAGCGTACTTGGACAAGGCCGCATCGTCTGAAAATAACACCGTGAAGCTCGTACACATCGCTGCCCAATTAACGTATAGGGGAGCTTTGCTCGCTGAGCAAGACCCCCACTTTGGACAGCTGGTCAAGCAGGTCGATGGCCAGCTTTGGAAGCTTGAAATGGATTTGCCCATGTCCGAATGGGACTGGGCCATTCAGTTTTTCACCTATCTCGGCATGGATGCTGAAGTCATGGAACCGTCTGCGCTGAGGGAAGCCATCTATCAACGAGTATGCCAGCTCGCTGCCCGCTATGAGCAGCAGTAAACAATATCTGATCAAACAAGGAGACGATTCAGATGTCAGGAACATTTGCAGTTAGAAATCATTTGCTAGAGGAGCTGGAACTGTCCGTTCGGACAAGCTGCTCCTTAATTGCCCAAATCGGGCCAACCGAGTGGGACTTTCGTCCGCAGGACAATATGCGTTCACTGATGGAGCTCGTTCATCATTTGGTAGCTATTCCGGCGAGCGATCTTGCCATTTTGCAGGAAAAGTCAGAGCATGAAGTCGTGGCGATTGAAAATGGAGCCGCTGGCATCACTAGCCCAGACGAGCTGATTCAACGTTTTCAAACCAATCTTGAAACGTTCAAACAGTATATCCTTTCCTTAAGCGAGGAGGAACTGCTGAATAAATCCTCTAAAGCCTATTATTTGGAGCATGGCATGGTTCAGGTCAAATGGCTGATTGAGGTCACTACCCATACGTTCCACCATCGTTCACAGCTTTACAACTACTTGAAGCAAAATGGACATGACTTGAATTTCTTCATGCTTTACATGTAATTCAGCTACTACTGGTATACGAATGAATCACTAATGCCACTGTTGCGACGATTGCATCAGTGGCTTTCCATTTTTCAGCTCCCGTATTGCAGGCTCCTTGCGTCTGCTTCTAATGCTCGCTCTCATTGTCTGCACTCGGCGCAGGCAGCACTGGTGCCTCAATCTGCTCCTCCAGCATGCTGCCATCCGATGGCTGCGTAACTCCGCTTCCCTTTGACAGTGGCAGAGCAATATTAGGGGCACCAGGGGCAGAGCTGCCAACTGGATTGCCTTTGTTGTCGTAATAATACATCGGGACGTCGCCAACGACGAGCAAATAGGAAATCGGAATTTCCGTCTCCACCATTTGCGGCTCCGTTTCGAACGGAATAATGATAGCAACCTCCGCGACAATATGAATATACACCTCGATTAAAATCATATTGATGCCTGCATTTTGCTGGCGTGTGCTGAGATCTACTTTAACCGCGCCGACTGGCTCAAATTTGACGGGAACACGTGGACCATAAGACGCGATAAGCGGACTGCCCAGCGCATTGCCAATCGGGATATGCTCGGGAATTTCCTTAAGATGCTCAAGCGTCGATTGCACCGTTTCAATCGTCTGCGCCCTAATTTTCGTATGCTCGTTATAGTTGAGCATAAACCCCGACACTTTGCCGTTGCTGTTCATTTTCCAATCGACCAGCTTCTCGAACTCGGAGTGGCTGGCCACCTGCTCCGTCGTCGCTTTATTAATTGCCTGCGTTGCTACCTGCTTGATTCGCAATTGGGCAACCTTAGTAAGCGGCTCGCGCAAATGCTTATCTACGTATAAAAAAGACTGAATGCCGCCAATGAGCAGCGTCAGCACAATAATGGCAATCCATATTTTGAGCTTCCGCCTTGGTGACTTTGGCCGCGAGCCCCAGCTTCCTCCTCCAGTCGACTGTGACTGTCCAGGCTGAAAAGCATCGTAGGTCGCTCGGCGGGCTGCAGCGGGCCCAGATTGCGATTTTGCTACAAATCCGCTATGTTTGCTGCCTTTGCCAAGCAGCGGCTTTTTCACTCCCCAGCTTCTTGGGCGACTAGCGGCGGGGCTAGTACGGCTCCCTCTGCCCCAGCTTTTAGGCCAGCTCATGCTTGCGCTGGCAAGCTTGCCACTGCCCCAGCTTGTGCCGCTGCGGCTGCCTGCATTTCCGCTTGCGTTTCCACGGCTGCTCCAATTGAACGTCTTCACCCGCCGCAGCGGCAGGCCAGGCCAGGATAGCTTTCGATTGCGGTTCAACAGCTGAAGCAGTCCCCATTTTCTCCCCCATCTTGCCATGCTTCTATCGCCTCCCGCCCTAAGGATCGTCCCACTTCGTATTCAAGCTTATGCTTGGCTCGGATAAAAAAGAAGAAAAGCCGCTCTCTGTCTATGAAAATAAAGTTTTAGACTGAGAAAATTAAGTGTTAGACCGACATCTATGTCAAAAAGGATGAGGTATATCTCGCGGAGAAGGCTATAAATAGCCGGAATTGCTAACAAGAAAAGGTTCAGTAATAAAAAAATGCTGTTGTACAGCAGCATCTGGTTGAGCTAAAAGATGCTCTTGGTACTGAAGGAGTAAATCGATGTATAACACTAAGCTTATCAAATGGCTATTGCAGCCTACTTTCTGAAAAGGATTGTTAGCTGCAGCTGCCAGGATAAGGCTTGCTTTTTCGTCAGCCCAGCGATCAGATCGACTTGGGCATAGGCATGTAATTGTGTTGGCGATATTCGCTTCTCCAGCAACTTGAAAGGCAGAAGGAGTCGTAAATTGCTCAAGAAGTTGCAGAGAAACTCTGGAATAGAGGTCACCGAAGATACCTCTGTAGTCTGGGAATACCTGATCTAAAACGGCTTGGAACTGAAGTTTTACCTGTACATACATTTGCGTAAGAGAGTCATACTGACGCGTTAAATGTCTAAGATTCAATAATTGAACGCCACGTTTTTTATGGTCTTCAAATTCCTCTTTGTAATACAGTTCACATAGCCGGAAGGCATCAACCGCATCCGTTTTCACTTTGCGTAGACTTGATTTCTTGGCTTGATGTGAAATGAGAGGGTTTACGACTAAGAACAAGATGCCGTGCTCCTCTAAATACTGTATAACATGCTGAAAACAAAATGGAT
>NZ_JBCNGR010000032.1:0-134489 GCF_050481745.1 Paenibacillus algorifonticola
TTGTATCGCTTTACATTAACAAAGTTAATGTGGCAGTTTCACTCGTTGTTCAGTTTTCAAAGAACAATTTCTCTTACTTGCGTTTCGTTCGTGTCTGCCGTATGTCTCAGCGGCGACTCATATAATATATCACGGGTGCCTATACCATTGCAAGTGTTTTTTTCAAAAAATATCATTTCTTTTTTAAATAGTATTTTTTCATGTTGATGAAAGCCCTGAATCCCTTATATATAAAGGGATAAAGCCGCCCAGAGCTAACTCTGGGCGGCTTTATTTTACTATTACATTTACGTTTTGACGACCTATACTCTCAATGATAGTAGCTTTATAAGGCTTAATCTATCCCGTCTCTACTTAGGATGGAATAACCTCATTGATATGCAGATGCCGCTCTACCGTTAAGTTAATAATAGATCCTTCAATAGAAACCCATGGTCTGGTTGGATGCACATGATCAGAAAACACGATCTCTCCTACCCGTTCATCACTAAGCCTAACCTTTGTTCCATTATGGAACTGCGTAACCTTCTCAACAAACACTCGAACATAAGTCGGATCAAGCTTGCCGAAAGCGTCGCTTTGGATCTGCTCTAGAACTAGATAAGGCGAGACCGCCTTACGATAAGACTTGTTCAAGGTCATAGCGTGAAAAATATCAGCAATAGCTACAATCTTCCCGTATGGATGGATTTTAGCCGCATCAATGCCAAGCGGGTATCCTGTTCCGTCTACCCGCTCATGATGCTGAAGAGCTGCCAGCTTGGCACCATCGTTCAGAGATGCTACATTTTTGAGCATTTGGTAGCCCAGCACGGTATGTCGTTTCATCTCTTCCAGCTCTTCTACCGTTAGCGCAGTCGGTTTGGAAAGAATTGAGCGATCAATACGCGTATTCCCAAAATCATGAAGCAAGCCGCCCAGAGCAACTTGCATCCATTCTTTTTGAGGAAAGCCGTTCCACTGCGCAATAAGATAAGAGGTGAGCGCACAAGCAATGCTATTATGAAGCAAATAATCACGCTCCATAAAACTGCGCGGCACAAACGTCAAAATCTGATAGTTCTTAATATGCTGCAGCAAATTCTCCATCTGATTGCGAATATCCATAATAGGAATGCCTTGCGGCGCTGCATGATCGTTAAAGACTTGTCTCAGCAGCACCAGCATCTTGTCATATTCATCATGCAGGGAAGAAGCAGCAACCGGCTTATCGTCCACTTGTTTCGAGGCAGCGCCTGCTTTGGCATCCTCTGACGGTTTAACAGGAGCTGCTGGTCCATCAACGGCCACGCTTGAAATAATGAATGCTCTCAAAATTTCAAGCTCGCGGCCAGTAATAACCTTGCCTTTTTGAAGTAGTACCCTTCCTAAAGGGGTAAGGACATCTTCACTAATCTTATCGCCTAACTTCACTTGTGATAAAGTCACCGTTGGCACAACGGTTCCCTCCCCATGTCCTGGATTCCCCTGATATTAAAACTATTCGTTCTCTTCGCTGTCTGAAGGCTGTGCAGCATCAAACTCAGTTGCTTCGCCTTCTTCAAGGTCATCGCTCACTTCTTCACTACGGGCAATACGAGTAACCGTTGCTACTGTATCTTCATCGCGGGTATTAATCAATTTAACGCCCTGCGTGTTGCGTCCCATCGTAGAGATGCCTTCCATGCTTGTGCGAATCAATGTTCCTGATGCGGTCATAATCATCAGATCCTCATCATTTACAACGACCTTCAAGCTGACGATTGGCCCGTTCTTATCCGTAACGTTAAGCGTCTTAATCCCTTTACCGCCACGATTTTGAATGCGATATTCGCTCATTGGCGTCCGTTTGCCATAGCCCTTGGACGTAACGATCAGCACATCATTATCATTCATGACGATATCCATATCAATAACAGCATCGCTGTCGTCAAGCTGGATACCCTTCACGCCTGTTGCCGAACGGCCCATAGAGCGCACATCATTTTCAGAGAAACGAATCGACATGCCTTCCGCCGTTCCCATAACAATCTCCTGTTGACCGTCTGTCAGCTTGACGCCAATCAGATCATCGTCTTCACGCAGCGAGATGGCAATGAGGCCAACTTTGCGAATGTTGATATAGTCATCGAGAGGCGTTTTCTTCACGACACCTTGACGGGTTGCGAAGAACAGATAATGGTTCGGGTCAAAATCCTGTACAGGAATTACCGCATTAATCGTCTCGCCCTGCTCAATTTGAATTAAGTTAATAATCGGCGTACCGCGGGCTGTCCGGCTGAGATCAGGAATCTCATAAGCTTTCAGCTTGTATACCTTGCCCTTATTGGTGAAGAAGAGCAAGTAGTGATGCGTATTGGATACAAAAAGATGCTCGACGAAGTCATTATCCTTCGTATCCATGCCAACGACACCTTTACCGCCCCGCTTCTGGCTCCGATAAGTCGTAACTGGCAGGCGCTTAATATAGCCGCTGTGTGTGATGGAAATAATAACATCCTCACGAGGAATCAAATCCTCATCCAGAATTTCCTCATCACTAGCCGTGATTTCCGTACGACGCTCATCGCCAAAACGATCTCTAATCTCATTGAGCTCTGTGCTAATAATTGCAAGCACCAGTTGCTCATCAGCGAGAATCGCTTTGAACTCGGCAATTTTCTGTAGAAGCTCTGTATATTCTGCTTCGATCTTATCGCGTTCCAAACCTGTCAGGCGCTGCAAACGCATATCGAGAATCGCCTGTGCCTGCTCGTGGCTAAGATCGAATCGAGTGATCAAGCCTTCACGAGCAATTTCAGCTGTTTGGGAACCGCGAATTAACGCAATAACCTCATCCAGATGATCCAGCGCAATCCGATAGCCCTCCAAAATATGAGCGCGAGCTTCGGCTTTCTTCAAATCGTATTCTGTACGACGACGGATAACCTCGATTTGATGCTGCAAATAATGATAGAGTACTTCGCGCAAATTCAGCGTCTTCGGCTCGCCATTAACGAGAGCCAGCATATTAATGCCGAAGTTGGACTGCATTTGCGTCTGTTTGTATAAGTTGTTAAGCACAACGCTAGGATTCACATCACGGCGAAGCTCGATAACAACCCGCATGCCTGTACGGTCAGACTCATCACGCAAATCCGTAATGCCGTCAATCTTCTTCTCCCGAACGAGCTCGGCAATTTTCTCAACGAGACGGGCTTTATTTACTTGATAAGGCAGCTCATACACGATAATACGCGCTTTGTTGCCATTCTCTTCAATCGTTGCCCGCGCACGCATGGTCACCGTTCCACGACCCGTCAAATAAGCCTGACGAATGCCGCTTAATCCCATAACAATACCTGCCGTCGGGAAATCAGGACCTTTTACATAATCGATCAATTCAAGCGGTGTAATATCCGGATTAGCAATAAGCGCCTGAACACCGTCAATGACTTCCCCCAAATTATGTGGAGGAATATTCGTTGCCATACCTACAGCTATCCCTGTTACACCATTGACTAGCAAGTTAGGAAAACGCGCCGGTAATACCGCAGGCTCCTTCTCTTCACCGTCATAGTTCGGAATGAAATTCACGGTTTCCTTGTTAAGGTCACGCAGCAGCTCCATTGCAATCTTCGATAGACGAGCTTCCGTGTAACGCATGGCTGCTGCCATGTCACCATCAACCGAACCGAAGTTGCCGTGTCCATCTACCATCATGTACCTCATTGAGAAATCCTGTGCCATACGCACCATGGACTCATACACAGCCGAATCACCATGAGGATGATACTTACCGATAACTTCGCCTACAATCCTTGCGGATTTTTTGTGAGGCTTGTCCGGTGACATCCCAAGCTCCGACATTGCGAATAAAATCCGGCGATGAACAGGCTTGAGTCCATCCCTTACATCGGGCAATGCGCGACTTACGATAATACTCATCGCATAGTCCATAAAGGAATCGCGCATTTCCGTGCCAATATCACGGTCTTTAATCTGCGAATATTGTTCTTCCGCCATGCTTTACCTCCCTGACGTCTATCTGCACACCTGTAAACATCATTGTCTCTCTAGTTCTTTCTTAAATAAGACGATACTAAACCTAAATTCCACGAACATAGACGAAAAATAGGTTAAACACCGTATTCCGTTACGCTCCGATTGCCATAAACTAAACAAATCCAACTTTTATTATACCACTCATTCTAAACTCTGTCTCCTGCCGGAATAAGAATCAATAGGCTCAGGCAGCGATTCAAAGAAAGGGGAATTAAGCTTGTCGATACAGCGCGTTACCAGCAAATGGGCTAAAACGCAGGTGCTCCTGCGCTCCGAACATTTGCGTGAATACATGCCTGCTACCGGGCTGTTCAGCAAAGAAAAGCTGCTCACAATGCTCACTGAGTACAGCATGGTTTATGTTAAGCCCGTTAACGGCACCTTTGGAAAAGGGGTCATTCGGGTCGAGAAGTACGCCGCTCCTGGCCGAGGCTTCCGTTACCAGATCGAGACCAGCGTTCGCACGTTCGCTAGCTTCGACCAATTGTATAACAGCCTATATCGCTATCAAGTAGGAAAACGCTACCTCATACAAAGGGGGATATTCCTGCTCCGCCATCAGAAACGGCGCTTTGATATCCGCGTAATGGTTCAGAAAAATCCGCAAGGCAGCTGGGAAGCGACGGGCATCATTGGCCGTCTCGCCCATCCTGCAAAAATCGTCACCAACTACCATAGCGGAGGCACGCCAATGCCATTCGAACAGCTTATGAATGGTCATTTGTCAGCATCTGAACAGCAAGCGTATAGACAGCGTTTGAACAAGCTAAGCCTATCCATTGTCCATCAGCTGCAGCAGGCTTATCCCAGAATTAAGGAAATCGGTGTCGATATCGCAATCGATACGAGGCTGCGGCCATGGATACTAGAGGTCAATACTTGTCCCGACCCGTTTATTTTTCGCAAGCTTCCCGACAAGTCCGTGTTTCGTAAAATATATCGATACGCCGTTGCCTATGGACGGTACAAAAGAAAATAGCCGCCACTAGTGCATATCCTCATACTGCGCACATGGCCAAGTATAAAAACGCATTCTAGAAACGGCTATTTATCAATTCAAGCGGCAAGCTATGCCGCTGTACTTAAAAGATTCAGCGAGTAATGAATCAAAGAAAAATTAAATATCGAGATTTTTAACGCTTAAAGCATATTGCTGGATGAAGTTGCGACGCGGCTCAACGTTGTCGCCCATCAGCGTATCAAAAATCGTATCAGCTTCAATCGCATCATCAATCGTTACTTGAAGCATAGAACGGCTTTCCGGATCCATCGTGGTTTCCCAGAGCTGGACAGCATCCATCTCGCCCAAGCCTTTGTAGCGCTGAATGGTAATTTTGCCGGTTTGGCCGAACTCAGCAATAATTTCATCACGTTCCTTCTCGTTCTGCGCGTAACGAATGACCTTGTTACGCTCGACCTTATAGAGCGGCGGCTGGGCAATATAAATATAGCCTGCTTCGAGAATTTTGCGCATGTAGCGATAGAAGAACGTCAGCAGCAGCGTACGAATATGCGCGCCATCAACGTCGGCATCGGTCATGATAATGACCTTGTGATATCGCGCCTTCCCCAAATCGAAGTCCTCGCTGATGCCTGTTCCGAGCGCCGTAATAATCGCCCGAATTTCTGCATTTCCGAGAATCCGGTCGAGTCTTGCGCGCTCAACGTTCAGGATTTTACCACGCAGCGGCAAAATCGCTTGGAAGTGACGGTCACGGCCTTGCTTAGCCGAACCACCGGCCGAGTCACCTTCTACGATGTAAAGCTCGCTGATCGCCGCATCCTTGGAGGAGCAATCCGCCAGCTTACCTGGCAGCGAGCTGACTTCAAGCGCACTCTTACGGCGCGTCAGTTCACGCGCTTTGCGCGCTGCTTCCCGTGCTCTGGCAGCTTGAAGGCCTTTTTCTACAATTTTGCGAGATACAGCCGGGTTCTCATCGAGAAACTCCTGAAGCTTCTCTGCAAGCAGCGATTCGACGATACCACGAACCTCGCTGTTTCCTAGCTTTGTCTTCGTTTGTCCTTCGAATTGCGGCTCAGGAATTTTGACCGAAATAATCGCTGTCAAGCCTTCGCGCACATCATCGCCGGAAAAATTGGAATCATTGTCCTTCAGCAAGTTCGTTTTGCGGGCGTAGTCGTTAATAACCCGCGTGAGCGCACTTTTGAAGCCGGACTCATGCGTTCCGCCCTCATGGGTATTAATATTATTCGCGAACGAATAAATGTTTTCACTATAGCCGTCGTTATACTGGAGACCAAGCTCAACCTGAATATGATCCTTGGAGCCCTCCACATAAATCGGCGCTTCATGCAGCGCTTCTTTATTGCGGTTCAAAAACTGGACGAATTCATTGAGGCCGCCTTCGTATCTGAACGTATTGGTCATCCCTGTACGCTCATCCGTCAGCGAAATCTGAATTCCTTTATTTAGAAAAGCAAGCTCCCGAATCCGGGACTGCAAAATATCGTATTCATAAACTGTCGTCTCCGTAAAAATCTCTGGATCCGGCTTAAAGTTAATCGTCGTTCCTGTATCTTCTGGCGATGTCTCGCCAATGACATGAATGTCCGATTCTGGGGCTCCGCGGCGATACGCCTGCTGATGGATCTTCCCTTTAAGCTTGACGGTTGCTACTACGCGCTCCGACAAAGCATTTACGACAGACACGCCAACCCCGTGCAAACCTCCGGAAACTTTATAGCCTTCTCCGCCAAATTTACCACCGGCATGAAGCACGGTCATGACGACTTCAAGCGTCGACTTCTTCAGCTTGGCATTCTCGCCGACAGGGATACCACGTCCATTGTCGACTACGGTAATGCTGTTATCTTCATGAATCGTGACATCAATTTGATTACAATAGCCAGCAAGCGCCTCGTCGATACTGTTATCGACAACCTCCCATACGAGATGGTGGAGTCCCTTGCTGCTTGTGGAGCCAATATACATACCAGGGCGCTTGCGGACGGCTTCCAGTCCCTCTAGCACCTGGATCTGACTCTCGTCATACGTATGCTGCGGATTCAAAGACATTAATGCTCACTGCTCCTCTCAACTGCTCTTGCTACACGTTATTCTGGCCCTTGTCAGCCATTCGCTACAAAATGATGAGCCCGCTTCTTCAAGGTGGAGGATGAAATTGGCGAATAATAGATTTTCTGCTTCGTCACAACGATGGATTTCGGCTCCTCTTCGCCAATCGTCTCCACGTCCTTGCGCTTGCGAGCGCCTGCAACGAACTGCTTGGATAACTTGGAGGATTGCTCTATGGATATATCGAAAATGGCCACCAGCTCGGCAGCCCGAATAATTTTCTCGCCGCCCAAATGGATATACATGCTCCCCCGCCTCCCGATCGTTTGCGCTTACCCGCGCGTCACTTGGCCTTCACGCACATTATAGATACAAGCGTCCTGCAGCTTGCTAATATTGACGCTCTCAAGCCCGGTTGTCGTGATGAACGTCTGCACCTTGCTCTGAAATGTTTCTATGAGCTGCGTCTGCCGGTGCTGGTCAAGCTCAGACAGAACATCATCAAGAAGCAGCAGCGGATATTCCCCAATCTCCTCAGCAATCAGCTCAATTTCTGCCAGCTTTAGCGAGAGTGCGGTTGTGCGCTGCTGTCCCTGGGAACCATATACAGATGCCTCTTTGCCGTTAATAAAAAAGGCCAAATCATCGCGATGAGGCCCGACGAGCGACATCCCTCTGCGAATCTCCTGCTCTTTCACTTGTGTTAACTTTATCATAAATTGCTCAAATAAAACAGATTCATCTTCCGGCTCGCCGCTGCCGAGCGATGGACGGTAGGTAATTGTGAGCTGTTCGCTGCCAGCTGTAATGCCAGAATGGATCTGCTCAGCCCAGCGCTGCAGTTTATGTATGAAGTGTTCCCTTTTTTTCATAATTTTAACACCTAGCTCGGCGAGCTGTGTATTCCATACATCCAGCATCGTCTGCTGCATGGAGCCAGGAGAAGCTGACTTCAGGTAGTTATTGCGTTGTACAAGCACCTTGCCGTATTGCTGAAGGGTATGCAAATAACCGGGCTGCACCTGACCGATTTCCATATCCAGAAACCGTCTGCGTACACCCGGCGTGCCTTTTACAATTTCGAGATCCTCCGGCGCGAACATGACCACATTCAGCGACCCGATGAAGTTGCTCAGCTTGCGCTGCTCGAGCCCGTTAATTTTCGCTTTCTTCCCCTGCGACGACAGCAGCAGCTCAAGCTGCGCCGTACCATAGCGCTTATCTACCATGCCTTGCAGGCGAGCTGAATCCGCTTCCCAGCCAATCAGCTCCTTGTCCTTGGACGTGCGGTGCGATTTGGTGAGGGCAAGCGCAAATATCGCTTCCAGCAAATTCGTCTTGCCCTGAGCGTTCGGACCTACGAACAGATTGACCTGATTACTCGTCTCCAGCTCAAGCTGTCCGTAGTTGCGGTAATTTTGCAAATGAATATTTTTTAAAAACACGTCTGCTGCCCCTCCCGGTCCTTAGCTAATCGTTATGAACCGGTAACAGTAAAGACGCCAAAGCCTTCTACTTCGACACGGTCCCCGACATACAGCTTGCGTCCACGTCTGTTATCCGTCTCGCCGTTGATCGTAATCTTGTTCTCCTGCAGAAAAAATTTAGCTTGTCCACCTGTGGATATACAATCCGATAGCTTTAAAAACTGCCCCAACGGAATATATTCGGTGCGAATGGCAACTTCCTTCATCGTGGCTTGCCCACCTTCCTCTTCTCGAGCTCTATCCAAATCTTTCGCTAGCCTTCTCGCGAGGCTGCTACGTTGTTGTCCGGTAAGGCAAAATAACGTACATGTTGTACGAGTGATCGGTTGGCTTAATGATAATCGGGCTCATAGCACCTGTAAAGCCGATGAAAATTTGCTCGCTGTCGATTACTTTGAGCACATCGAGCATGAACTTGGAGTTGAAGGAAATGCGCAGCGGCTCCCCTTCAAATTTCTTGGCATCAATCTGCTCGGTTACGCGGCCAAGCTCGGTCGAGCTTGAAGAAATTTCGATCGAATTGTCATCAAGCGTAATCAGGCGCACGATGTTCGTCTTCTCTTCACGCGACATCAAATAAGCACGGTCGATCGCATCCATCAAGTTTTTGGTATCGACGACAAGTTCTGTTTTGTACGTTTGCGGAATAATCTTGGAAGTGTCCGGGTACATGCCATCAAGCATACGTGTATAGAACAGCACATTGCCAAGCTTGAACATGACCTGGTTGTCGGCGACGACAATATCCACGAGGGCATTTTGCTCAGGGACAAGCTTGGACAGCTCGACTAGTGTTTTTGCAGCAATAATGACATTGGAGAAGCGATATTCCGGATCGGTTTCGGTATGCGCATTGCGACTTGCCAGACGGTGGCGATCTGTTGCTATAAATTTCAGCTGCTGATTGTTAAGCGTCCATAATACGCCCGTCAATACGGCGGTTTGCTCATTGGTAGAAGCGGCTAGTACCGTTTGGCGGATCATCGTTTTCAACAAATCGCCTGGCATTTGAAATAAGCCATTTTCTTCAATAGACGGCAAAATGGGAAATTCCTCAGGATCAAGACCGACCATTTGGATGTCGGAGGAGCCGGAGCGGATCATCGTCTGGAACTGAGCGCCAACCTGAATTTCAACATTATCGGAAGGCAGCTTTTTAATAATTTCAACAAAAAATTTAGCAGGGAGAACGACACTTCCCGGTTTATCCACATGTGCAATAAATAAATTATCACGTTCTACCGGGATGAAGCTTTGAATAGATATTTCAGTATCGCTTGCTGTTAGGGTTACACCTTGGTGGGTGACATCTATTTTGATTCCACCGAGAATCGGAATGGCTGGTCTGGAGGAGATTGCTTTCGCTACCTGCTGGATCGCATCGTTTAATTCATTTTTTGAAATCGTTAATTTCATAATTTCTCTCCTATATCCGCAGGGAGACATAGCGAATCATAGTAGATGTTCCGCGACTGTCTTATTCCGCTTATGGATGATGTTTTTTTAAAGATTTTTAGTAGTCGTAGTAGTAGGGGCCCTGAATATGTGGATAAGCGGGACAAGTGCTGATAGATCAAGCCTATCCACATGTGTATAGACTGTGCATAGGCTTGTGTTCGTTTTCCGTATAAAAGTGGATAACTTTTCAGCGCAAATGGTCCTGCTTAACGGCTTACGTATGATTTTTGATTTTTTCAGTCAGGTTTTGCAAAATTTTGTACAAGTCCTGATCAATTTTAAGCTGCTGTGTAATTTTCTCATGGGCATGAATGACCGTCGTATGGTCCCGTCCGCCAAATGCTTCGCCAATCTTCGGCAGCGAGTGGTCCGTCAGCTCGCGAGAGAGGTACATGGCGATTTGCCGCGGATAGGCCACAGCTTTCGTCCGTTTGCGCGCTTTAAACTCCTCAAGCCGCAATCCATAAAACTCCCCGACTTTCTGCTGGATCTCGTTGATGGTAATCAGCTTCGGCCGGCTCGAAGGAATAATATCTTTCAGCGCTTCAGCTGCCAAATGGGAGGAAATATCCTGATTAATGAGCGAGGAGTAGGCGACAACCCTGATCAGGGCACCTTCCAGCTCACGGATATTCGTATCGATCTGGTTAGCGATATAAACCATCGCTTCATTGGGAATATCGAGATTTTCGGCCTTCGCCTTTTTGCGCAAAATGGCAATTCGCGTCTCCAGGTCAGGCGCTTGGATGTCGGTAATTAGACCCCATTCAAAGCGGGAACGAAGGCGTTCCTCCAGGGTCGGAATTTCCTTAGGCGTGCGGTCGCTGGAGATGACGATCTGCTTGCGCTCTTCATGAAGCGCATTGAAGGTATGGAAAAACTCCTCCTGCGTCCCGTCTTTACCAGCCAAAAATTGAATATCATCAATAAGCAGAACGTCGATATTCCGGTATTTATTGCGAAAGCTTTCCCCACGGTTGTCACGTATCGCGTTAATAAATTCATTGGTGAATTTCTCCGACGAGATGTACATGATCTTCGTATTGGGGTTGTGATCCTTAATATAGTGGCCGATCGCATGCATCAAATGCGTTTTTCCAAGGCCAACGCCGCCGTAGAGAAACAGCGGATTGTAAGCTTTGGCCGGTGCCTCGGCCACCGCAAGCGATGCCGCATGGGCAAAGCGATTGTTGGCGCCGATAACGAATGTCTCGAACGTATATTTGGAGTTCAGCACATGCGTATGGCTTTCTTCCTGTACGACGGGCGCATCCATTGCTCTGGGCGGCATCATAGCTGCCGGCTCAGCACTTCGCGCCTCTTCAATGGAAAAACGCACATCGACCTGTCTGCCCAGAAATTCAAACAGGGTTGTGCGAATTAGTTTTGTATAACGGCCTTCCAGCCATTCAGCTGCAAATGTTGTCGGTGCCGTAACTTCAAGCAAAGTATCATTCACGAACGAAGCTTTAGTTGCCTTAAACCAAGTATCAAAACTTGGCTTGCTCAGCTTCGTCTGAATAATTGACAACACTTGCTGCCATATATCATAAGCATGGCTGTCCACAGACGTCACTCCTTATCAAAATCGCCGAAACGGCGCAATTAAGCCATATTCTGTCGAATGAATGTCATTTTTCCAAGGAAAACATCCACAATATGAAGAAATGAAAACGGTTGAGTTATAAATAGGGGATTAACTTGTTCACATTTTTATCCACAGGCTGTTAATAAGATTGAGGATAAAGGGAAGGTATCCACATATAAAACATATCCATCATAGCAAAAGATCCCTTGTATTTCAACGGATTCGAAGATTTTATCCACATATTCAATAGCTTGTGTATAAAAGTTGCACACAACACTAGATATTGTTTATATCTTGTTAAGATTTCGACAAAGTTCGTAAGACGGCTGAAAAAGTTGTGCACAGCTTATTCATTTTCTGCAAAATCGGTGATTTCATTCATTTATCCACAGCTTTCGATTTCTTGTCTGAAAGGCGCAGGGTGAGTTGACTTTCCGAAGGGTACGTGCTTTAATTGAACTACCTGTTTTTTTTAAGAAGAAGTACGGGAGGTGCAGAGTAAATGAGACCTACATTTAGACCGAATGTTAGCAAACGTAAAAAAGTGCATGGATTCCGCAAACGGATGAGCACGAAAAACGGACGTAAAGTTTTGGCGGCGCGTCGTCAAAGAGGCAGAAAAGTTCTTAGCGCATAAGCAAAAGACCACGTCGGGTGGTCTTTTTTTTTGCCTTGTCGGCAATACTTTTGAACATAATAAGGAAAGAACGGTGAAATGGAGTCGTGCAAAGAAGATTGCGTCTGCGTAACCGTAGCGACTTTGGCCGGGTCTACCGGGGAGGCAAATCGTTCGCCAACGGGCAGTTCGTCGTATATTGGTCGAAGCAGCCTGTGGCGGAGCCTTTCCGACTGGGCATTTCAGCAAGCAAAAAAATCGGCAATGCGGTTGTTCGCAACCGGATGCGCCGTGTCATTAAAGAAATCATCAGGTTGAATGAGGCACGGATCGTTCCAAAGGTCGACTTCATTATTATTGTAAGAAAGCCTGCGGTAGCGATGGAGACGAGCCAACTGGAAAAAAGCATTATGCATGTGCTAAGGAAGGCCGGGCTCCTTAAACGCTAAGCGTAGAGGGAGTTATTGTCCTTTGGAAACCGTCCGTTTTGCGTAGAAAAAGAAGCTCCTGAATAATAGAAATGGTTATCCCTGAAGATATTGAAAAAACGGTTACATAGGTACCGAAAATACCTCACGCCATTCCTTTCTTTTGTCCTACCAATTATGGTATAGTTTAAAGGATGAGAAGGTATAAGAAATATGTCTGTAACGATGCAGATTTATCTCATGCGAAACTGCGTAGTTTGTGCTGAATGGCGACGAAACCGTTTATGCTGGATAGGCGAAGCATCGGCTCTCAAGAGAGGAGTTTTCATGTTGTTTCGGAAAGAAAACCGTAAATGGCTTTTTGTTTTAGGCATGCTAATGGCAGTGGTAGTCATTGCAGGCTGCGGTTCGCAGGTAGCTCAAACGACGAGTACAGAGGATTTGCTTAAGGGAAACTTCTGGCAGAAAAATGTCGTTTATTATTTTGCGCTTACGCTTGATACGTTCGCAGATTGGTTCGGCGGTGCTTATGGCGTAGCCATTCTGCTCATTACCATTATTGTAAGAACAGCCATTTTGCCGCTGACGATTAAGCAATATCGCAGTTCGAAGGCTATGCAGGCTTTGCAGCCGCAAATCGCTGAGATGAAGAAGAAATACAAGGATGACCCGAAAAAGCAGCAGGAAGAGACAATGAAGCTGTTCCAGGCCAATCAGGTAAATCCGATGGCAGGATGCTTGCCGCTCATTGTACAGATGCCTGTATTTATCGCGCTCTATAATGCGATATACATGAACCCTGAGGTGCGTACGCATGCTTTCTTGTGGTTGCAGCTAGGGGAGAAGGACCCTTATTACATTCTTCCCGTTATCGCCGCGGCGACAACTTTCATCCAATCAAAGATGATGCAGAAGCAGCAGACGCAAACAATGCCTGGTATGGGAGCGATGCTTGCCATTTTCCCAGTGTTGATTTTCGTCATGGCGATTAATTTCCCAGCAGCTCTGCCGCTTTACTGGATTTACAGCAACATTTACACAATCATTCAGAACTATTTCTTGTATGTGCGCAATGCTGACAAAAAAGGCAATGACGATACAGGCACCAACGATAAACAATCTAAAGGTAAGGGTAAACGTAAGGGGGCCCTCGCGAAATGAAGAAAATCGTTGCATCAGGGAAAACGGTAGAAGAGGCTGTACAAAGTGGTTTGACACAATTAAATGTGGCTGAGGATCGTGTGAGGGTAGCTGTTCTTGAGCAGCCGTCCAAAGGATTCCTCGGTTTGATCGGCGTGAAAGAAGCGAAAGTAGAACTGGAGCTTATTCCTGATCCAACAAGTGAAGCTGAGCAGTTCCTTCTGGAAGTGGCGAGCACAATGGGATTAGATGTATCCATTGAACGCAAGCAGACGAGGGAAGGCACGCAGCTTTCGATTTCAGGCGGGGGAGATCTCGGCATGTTAATCGGAAGGCGCGGGCAGACGCTCGATGCATTGCAGTACTTGGTTAATATTGTGGCAAACCGCTATTCGGACAGTCATCTTCGTATCGTACTTGATGCAGAGGATTTTCGCGAGCGCCGGCGCAAGACGCTGGAAGAGCTGTCAGAGCGCCTTGCGGGCAGAGTGATTCGCACGAAAAAAGAGGTAGTGCTGGAGCCGATGTCTTCCCATGAGCGGAAGGTTATTCATTCCCAACTGCAAAATCATCCTCGTGTGAAAACATACAGTAAAGGTGATGAGCCGCATCGGCGGATTGTCATTGCACTGAAGTGATAAAGGTAGAACAGATTCGCAGCAATGGCTCCCATGGTCATTGCTGTTTTTCCATTTGAGAGGTGCTGAACACAATGATACAAGATACGATAGCCGCGATTTCAACCGCTGTTGGAGAGGGCGGCATTGCCATTATCCGCATTAGCGGCCCGAATGCTATTGCGGGGACAGCTGCGCTATTTCAGAGCCGAACGGATCTGCGTGAAGCAGACAGCCATACCGTGCATTATGGGCATATCGTTCACCCGGCTACTGGCGAGCAGATTGAAGAGGTGCTGGTGACGCTTATGCGTGGGCCGCGTTCTTTTACAGCCGAGGATGTTGTGGAAATCAATGCTCATGGCGGCGTAGTGGCGGTTAAGAAGGTGCTTGATGTCGTGCTGATGCAGGAAGATATGCGATTAGCTGAGCCTGGCGAGTTTACAAAGCGGGCCTTTCTGAACGGGCGCATCGATTTAATGCAGGCGGAAGCGGTCATCGATCTTATTCGTTCAAAGTCGGATCGCGCTTTCTCCATTGCGCGAAAGCAAGCGGAAGGCTTGCTTTCGAAGCGGATTAAAGCGCTCCGGCAGACGGTCATTGAGCTGCTGGCGCATATTGAAGTAAATATCGATTACCCCGAGCATGATGTCGAGGAAATGACGACTGCTTATATTCGTGATCAAAGCCAAATTGCGCTGGACGAAATCGCTAAGCTTTTAAAAACAGCAAATGAAGGCAAAATATTAAGAGAAGGTATTATGACGGCAATCGTCGGCAGGCCGAACGTAGGCAAGTCATCATTGCTTAATATGCTGGCACAGGAAAATAAAGCGATTGTGACCGATATTCCCGGCACAACGCGTGATGTCATAGAGGAATATGTCACGCTTAATAACATTCCACTGCGGCTGCTTGATACGGCGGGCATTCGCGAGACGAGCGATCTCGTCGAGCAGCTTGGGGTGGAGCGGTCGCATACGGCGCTTGCGGAAGCCGATCTTATTTTATTCGTGCTGAATTATAATGAGCCACTGCATGCCGATGACCGTGAGCTGTTGGGCCGTATGGCGGGACGCCAAGTGGTATTGGTCATTAATAAAACCGACCTGCCCGGCAAGCTCGACATGGAAGAAATCGAGAAGCGTTTCAGCCCAGAAGCGATTGTCCGCATGTCGGTCCTGCAGGAAGCGGGCCTGGATCATTTGGAGAAGGCGATCAGCGGAATGTTTTTCGAAGGCAAGCTGGATTCCGGCGACTTGACCTATGTCAGCAATGTGCGGCATATTGCTTTATTGAAGCGGGCGCAGCGTTCGCTGCTTGATGGTATTGAGGCAGCGGAGTCAGGCATTCCAATTGATGTAATGCAAATTGATGTGCGCTCTGCTTGGGAGTCACTCGGTGAGATACTCGGAGATGCAGCCAACGATTCATTGATTGATCAAATCTTTTCACAATTTTGTTTGGGCAAATAATAAGCGATCAATAGCCTCTGGACGAACATCCATCAGGCTAGCAGCGCTTTGGGAGGTACTTGGAATGGGATACGAAGCAGGGCAATATGACGTTATCGTCATCGGTGCGGGGCATGCGGGCAGCGAAGCTGCGCTTGCGGCAGCACGTATGGGCTGTGAGACGCTATTGCTGACGATTAATTTGGATATGGTGGCCTTCATGCCATGCAATCCGTCGATTGGCGGACCGGCGAAAGGGCATGTCGTACGTGAACTGGATGCTTTAGGCGGAGAAATGGGCCGCAATATCGACAAAACCTTTATTCAAATGCGGATGCTGAATACAGGCAAAGGGCCTGCGGTTCACGCGCTTCGCGCACAGGCGGATAAGTTCGCCTACCAGCATGAAATGAAGAAGACGATTGAGGAGACGCCAAAGCTGACACTGCGCCAAGGAATGGCAGAGGAACTGATGGTAGAGGAAGGCAAAATTGTAGGGCTTGTTACGAAAACAGGTGCGATCTATCGGTCGAAGACGATCGTGTTGACAACAGGCACCTATTTGCGCGGCAAAATCATTATGGGCGAGCTGATGTATGAGAGCGGCCCGAATAATCAGCAGCCTTCGCTGAAGCTGTCTGCAAGCCTGAAGGAGCATGGCTTCGAGCTGGTGCGATTCAAAACCGGCACGCCGCCACGGGTGCACAAGGATACGATTGATTTTACAAAGACAGAAATTCAACCGGGCGATGAGCAGCCGAAATTTTTCTCACATGAGACGGTTTCTTCTGATAATGAGCAGCTTCCATGCTGGCTGACCTATACGTCAGAGCAAACACACAAAATCATTAACGATAATTTGCATCGTGCGCCGATGTTCTCGGGAGCAATTGAAGGCACAGGCCCAAGATATTGCCCATCGATCGAGGATAAAATTGTACGTTTTGCCGATAAGCCAAAGCATCAAATTTTTCTGGAGCCGGAAGGTCTGCATACGTCGGAGTATTATGTACAAGGACTTTCCACAAGCATGCCGGAGGATGTCCAATTGGGCATTTTACGATCAATCCCAGGTTTGGAAAAAGTTGAAATGATGCGCAATGGCTATGCGATTGAATATGATGCAGTCGTGCCAACGCAGCTTTGGCCTTCATTGGAGACAAAAGTCATTGACGGGTTATTCACAGCTGGACAAATTAACGGAACTTCCGGTTATGAGGAAGCGGCTGGTCAAGGTGTTATTGCAGGCATAAACGCTGCTCGTAAAGTACAAGGGAAAGAACCGGTCATTATTGCACGCTCCCAAGGCTATATTGGCGTAATGATCGACGACCTTGTCACGAAGGGGACGAATGATCCTTATCGGTTGCTGACCTCCCGTGCAGAATATCGCTTGCTGCTTCGCCACGACAACGCTGACCTGCGTCTGACGCCAATCGGCTATGAGATTGGTTTGATTTCGGAAGAGCGTTATGAAAGCTTTTTGAATAAAAAAGCATTGGTTGAACAAGAAATTGAAAGATTGCGCACGACAAAAGTGAAACCAGAAGAAGCGCTACCCGTATTAAAAGCTGCGGAATCAGCTGAAATTCCGTTTACGGTAGATGCGTTGTCGCTGCTGCGCCGTCCGGAAATTACGTATGCGATGCTGGAAAGCATTACGCCTTCAGAGCTTGCTTTGACAGAGGAAATGAAGGAGCAGGTTGAAATTCAAATTAAATATGCCGGATACATTGAGAAGCAGCTGTTGCAGGTTGAACGACTGAGCAAAATGGAGAAAAAACGGATACCGGATGATATCGACTATTTTGACGTGCAGGGGCTTGCTTCTGAAGCGAAGCAAAAGCTTTCGGACATCAGGCCGTTGTCTATCGGTCAGGCTTCCAGGGTAGCTGGCGTAACGCCGGCCGATATTTCCATACTGCTCGTTTATTTGGAGCATTATAACCGCGTTGTAGCGGCGAGAGGATAGAAGAACAAACGATGGAACAGACGATACAGTGGTTTCCAAAGCTGATGCAGGAGCGGGGGATAGCCTTATCCCAGCATCAGCTCGATCAGTTTGATACGTATTATCGCTTATTGGTCGAATGGAATGAACGCATGAATTTGACCGGTATAACAGAGCGTGAAGCCGTATATGAAAAGCATTTTTATGATTCGGTTTCCCTTTCTTTTTTTATCGATATGAAAGCAGTCAGCAAAATAGCGGATATCGGGTCCGGTGCAGGCTTTCCGAGCATTCCGCTTAAAATTTGCTTCCCGCATTTGAAAATAGTGATCGTTGATTCCTTGAATAAACGGATACAGTTTCTTAATGCTTTGGCAGAGGAGTTGGGTATTGCTGATGATGTGAGTTGTGTTCATGGGCGTGCCGAGGATATCGGCAGACTGCAAGGTCATCGGGATGCCTATGACTTAGTAACAGCAAGAGCTGTTGCCAGGCTGAATGTACTGAATGAGTTTTGTTTGCCCTTTGTACGCAAGGGCGGTCTGTTCGCAGCGATGAAGGGTTCACAAAGTGAGGAAGAGGTTCGGGAAGCGGGGGCAAGCTTGAAGGAGTTGAAAGCTGCTGTCCGTTCCGAGCACAGCTTCACATTACCATTCGAACAATCCGAACGGCATATTGTGCTGATTGAGAAACGTGAAGCAACTCCGCGCAAATATCCCCGTAAAGCGGGAACACCGCTAAAACAACCTATTTTATAAAGAAGATTTAAATGATCCATTTTATAGATTTTAAGATTGAGGCAGATAAATGGAAATGGTAAGTTTAGGATGTTTCACGTGAAACATTTCTCACTATTTCCAAATTTCTGCTTGTATTTTTATTTGGCATTCAAGTCTGTCAAGCAGGAAAAACTTAGGGTGAAGTAGAAATAATAGAGAGAACAAAAATAGAAGGCGGCGCTGTATTTTTGCAGAGCAACACACATTTATTAGAAAATAAGCAGGTATAAGGTTTTGCTATATGCTGCTATATTTCTCGGGATGAAACGCGTCATGCTTCCAAAGGGTGGAGCCAGCCGTATCACCTTAACCCTCGAAACGGTAGCTTTGCTGTCAGGGGACGGCGATAGCCGTTTAAGGTTGTATTCAAAATCATTTGTAGCCTTCTGTAACCATTTCCGATAGTCTCTATTGAAGTGGAACAGAATACAAGCAAGACTGTTATTGGGCAGCACATCTTTGAAGCTGGCTCTGCTAATGTTATGGAGCCGTTTCTTGATCGGGTGGTAGTGGATAAATGAAAGAACAACTTTCTCGTTTGTTTGGTTTGAATGACCAACGCAGCAACAACAATGAAGAGGTTAAACAAATTCCGGTTAATGAAATCGACACGAGTCCATTTCAACCAAGGTCGATATTTGATGATGAACGAATTGATGAGTTATGCCAGACGATTAAGACCCATGGCATTATTCAGCCTATCGTCGTGCGGATGCGGAATAACCGCTATGAAATTATTGCGGGAGAACGCCGCTGGCGTGCTGTAACGAAGCTTGGTTATGATACGATACCAGGTATTATTCGCGAGTTTAATGACTCGCAAACGGCATCAATCGCGTTAATTGAAAATTTGCAGCGGGAAAATCTAACGGCTATTGAAGAGGCTGTTGCTTATCAGAAGCTGATTGAGCTTCATCAATTGACGCAGGAAAGCTTGGCACAGCGATTAGGGAAAAGCCAATCAACGATTGCCAATAAGCTAAGATTGCTGGCCCTTAATGAGGTAGTTAAAAGCGCGTTAATGGAACGGAAAATTACTGAGCGTCACGCACGGGCATTGTTGGCTCTGCCAACTGAAGAGCTTCAGCTTCAAGTGCTGGAAGAGATTATTTCCAAAGAACTCAATGTAAAGCAAACGGAAATTCGGATTGCATTTCTGAATGAAACGGTTAAAGCAAAAAAAGCGAAGCGAGTATCTTTTACGAAAGATGTTCGGCTTGCTCTTAATACGATAAGACAGTCTATTGAGATGGTGTCAGGCTCTGGCTTGCAAATTAAGACAAATGAGAAGGATCATGAGGATCATTATGAAATAGTGATTCACATTCCTAAACGTTAAGCGTATGATTCGTTAAAGGGACTCGTAAATCCTCATTTGCATGTAGATACTATTAAATGCGATAATAGATTTAACTGCTGCCGTCCTCGCTGCTTGCTGAGGGCGGCGAATCCATTTATGCTAATATTACTACTAGGCGATGTCCCGCTACTGGACGTTTACCGCTTGTATTGCTTCTTGGTTAATAGCTTTTACACAGAGTATAGAGGTGAAAGACTTGTCTAAAATTATAGCAATAGCGAATCAGAAGGGTGGCGTCGGCAAAACGACGACATCCGTTAATTTGGGTGCTTGTCTGGCGACGCTTGGCAGACGAGTGCTGCTTGTTGATATTGATCCGCAAGGCAATACGACTAGCGGAGTAGGTATTAATAAGGCAGATGTTGAAAGCTGTATTTATGATGTGCTTGTTAATGATATTGATCCACATGAAGCGATGGCGGATACGAAAATTCCTGGTTTGAAAATTATCCCTGCTACCATTCAACTTGCTGGGGCAGAGATTGAATTAGTCCCAACCATTTCCAGAGAAGTTCGATTAAAGAAAGCGCTGCATTTATTAAAGGATCAGTTTGATTATATATTAATCGACTGCCCGCCATCTTTGGGGTTATTAACGATTAATTCCTTGACTGCTGCTGATTCGGTCATTATTCCAATTCAATGTGAATATTACGCCCTGGAGGGCTTGAGTCAACTGTTGAATACGGTGAGATTGGTGCAGAAGCATTTAAACACAACGCTGCAAATTGAGGGCGTTTTGCTTACGATGCTTGATGCCAGAACGAATCTAGGTATTCAGGTTATTGAAGAAGTGAAGAAATACTTTCAACAGAAGGTATACCAGACGATTATTCCCCGTAATGTACGCTTAAGCGAAGCACCTTCTCATGGACAGGCGATCATTACGTATGATCCCAAATCGAAGGGTGCAGAAGTATATCTTGAACTGGCGAAGGAAGTGATTACGTATGAGCAAGCGGCTAGGTAGAGGTCTGGATGCGCTTATTCCATCGCTTTCGGTGAACGATGATGATAAAGTCATTGAGGTTGCAATTGCGCAATTGCGACCAAACCCTTACCAACCACGGAAAACATTTGATGAGCAGTCGATAAAAGAATTGGCCGAATCGATTAAGCAGCATGGTGTCATTCAGCCGATTATTGTTCGTACTGTAATGAAGGGCTACGAGATTATTGCGGGTGAACGTCGATTCAGAGCATCACAGCTTTGTGGCAATACGACCGTTCCGGCAGTTGTCAGATCTTTCTCAGATCAACAAGTTATGGAAATTGCGCTGATTGAAAATTTGCAGCGTGAAGACCTGAATGCAATAGAAGTGGCGATAGCTTATCAGAACCTCATGGACAAGTTCAAGCTGACCCAAGAAGAGCTTTCTATGAAAGTAGGTAAGTCCAGATCGCATATTGCTAACTTCGTGAGATTGCTAGCATTGCCAGAGTCGATTAAAGACAATGTTTCACGTGGAACAATTTCCATGGGACATGCCCGTGCGCTCGCGGGCATTAAAGATTTAAAGGTGCAGCTGGAATTGGCCGAACTCATTATTAATCAGGGCTGGAGCGTACGTGAGCTGGAGGAAGCGATTCAGAAACTGGAGTCGATTAAAGATGAGGACAGCAACGACGGCAAACAGGCCAAAGGCAAAACGAAGAAACGTGATCCTTATATTGAAAGCTTAGAGGAGTCGCTCAGAGAACGATTCAAAACAACGGTGAAAATTAAGCAGCAAAAGGATAAAGGGAAAATCGAGCTTCAATATTATAATAAACAGGACTTGGAACGGCTTCTGGAGATGCTTCAATACATGGCGTAGTCTTGATAAGATAGCATACCCGAGGTGTAATCTTTGATCCTGAAGATTAAACTAAGGTATGCTATTGTTATGAGAAGATTCGTTTGTGATGGTGGGAGTGGATGGATAATGAATACTAATGGTGAAAAAGTCATTTACTTAGATCATGCTGCAACTTCATGGCCGAAGCCTAACTCGGTTATTGATGCAGTGCATCATGCTATGCTGCATGATGCTGCTAATCCGGGGAGGGGCAGTCATCGCATGGCTGTTCGTGCGAGTCGTGTGTTGTTTGATACACGAAAGCAGCTAGCTAAGTTATTTAAGGTGAGAAACCCTAATGATATTGCTTTTGCAGGGAATACAACAGGCGCTTTGAATATGGCGATAAAAGGGTATATAAAAGAAGGCGATCATGTAGTTGCTACTGGGATTGAACATAATTCCGTAAGACGGCCGTTGGAATTTTTGAAGCAGTCTCTCGGGATAAAGGTTACCTATGTTGAGGCTGATGAACAGGGGAATATAACGGTTGATCAAGTGCGGGATGCGCTTATACCACAGACGACGCTGGTTATTGTAAGTCATAGTTCAAACTTGCTTGGAACCATTGTTCCTTTAGCTGAGATCGGCGAGCTAACCCGCCAAAGAGGTGTGAAGCTGCTAGTGGATGCTGCTCAAAGTGCGGGGATTTTGGAAATTGATGTTGAAGCAATGGGAATTGATATGCTGGCTTTCCCTGGACATAAAGGATTGCTCGGCCCACAGGGCACAGGGGGCTTGTACATCCATCCAGAGCTGGACCTTGTCCCAATGCTGCATGGAGGCACCGGAAGCCAATCTGAGGCAGCTGAGCAGCCTAGTGTGCGTCCAGATCGTTATGAAGCGGGGACTCAAAACACACCCGGTCTGGCAGGCTTGAAGGCAGGCGTAGAGTATGTTCTGAATGAGACGATTCATAAAATCCATACTAAGGAATGGGCACTTACCCAACAGATGATGGAGGGGTTATCCACGGTAGAAGGAATCAGGCTGCTTGGGCCGAAGCTTGGCGAGCAGCGGACCGGCATGGTTTCTTTTGTGGCGGATGGCGTGGATCCTTCGGAGATGTCTTTTATTTTAGACCAGCATTACCAGATTGCTGTACGTGCGGGTTTTCATTGTACGCCGCTTGCCCATGCAAGCGCAGGTACGATGGCAACAGGAGCGGTTAGAGCGAGTGTGGGTTATTTTACAACGGAGGCGGAAGTGAGTGCTCTCGTTGATGCGGTGCGTGAAATACGGACTCAATATAAAATTTGATTTGTTTCTGGGGGCGGAAAGGTTTACATGAATGATTGGATGAACAACCCTTTATATGGTTTATTGGCATTGCTGGTACTGCTGCTTTTTATTATTTTAATTTGGGTCATTTCTCTGGGGAGAAGGCTTAAAAAACTACGCAAGCAGTACGTTGAGGTTATGGGTAATACAGGTGTGGCGAATATTGAAGAAGTCGTTATTGGGTTGAAGCAGGAGATAGCCGAGCATGCAAGGCATTCGAGAGCAGTAGAGGCGCAACTGGAACAACTGGAACGGCGCCAGCTTGAGGAGAAGGGACGCTTAGGTGTTATTCGCTATAATGCGTTCTCGGAGCAAGGAAGCGACCTTAGCTTCTCCATTGCGATTGTAAATGCGGCGCAAGACGGAGTCGTCGTGTCGAGTATTCATAGCAGGGATAGCGCTTATGTGTATGCCAAGCCGTTAGAGGGTGGACAATCAGCATATCCGTTAACACCGGAAGAGCTGCAGGCAATTGCGAAAGCGAAATAATAAGGATGAGCATAAAGCTGAAGGTTGCATCATTCGGCTGAAGCGGCTTGCTCTCTAGCCTGAAGCATGACACGATTGCTGCCCATTATAGCCGAGAAAAGCCCGAAGGCAATAAGGTCAGCCATCTTGATAACAAGATGCAGCCGGGTATTTTGCAGCACGAAATATTCCATAAAACCACCCACATTCACGATGCCGGTAATATGCATATCACCGACTGGTGGGAGCTCCTTATTAACACCGGCCCCAGGGCGTACCGGACCTGTCCCGATATGAACGGAGCCAATGCTGGATACTTGTCCTAAACAAGCATCAATGCCAATGATAAATGGGTTGTAATGGTTTTGATGAATAAGTGCCAGCGTATCGGTTAGGTTCATCGCGTGAACAGGCTCTTCCAGCGTGCCGTATAAAGCAAAGTAAGGGCTGTTGTATTTTGCGAGAGAGGTCCCGATGATGGGGCCAAGCGAATCGCCCGTTGAGCGGTCGGTGCCCACGCATACGATGATGAGCGGTCTGGTGCCTGAGAGCTCATTGAGCATAAGGGAGAGGCGGTTTACGATTAACGTCATGGCGTTGGTATCGGTATGCGGAACTTTCAACGGTACATCTTTCATAAAAGAAAGTTTCATAGAATCCCTCCGTTATAGCTAATATGTTATCTAGTATATGGATAGGACAACCATTTTATACGTCATAAACCCACTGATTACGTTGTGTAAAAAGAGGGAGAGGAGAAAAGTGACTTATGTTGATTGCTTTTGATTCCACACAGCAGGCGTTGCGCGCTGAAATGCTGCTCGAATATGCGGAGATTGAAATAGATATTTGTCCGACCCCTAAAGAGATTACGGCAGGCTGCGCCTTGTCCATTCATTTTCCAGAGGATGATTTGGAGATGGTGCAGCAGGTCATTGTGTCTGAGAAGGTTGAAATTAGAGGGATTTTTAAACCTATTCATTCGGGATATGAACAAGTGAATCTGTAGGAGGAAATAGCTCTTGAAAACACTAAACATGTACAAAAACTTCATGGAGTGGTTGACGAATGTAGAGACATGGCAGCGTTTTGGCGAATCAGCGATTCGGATAGCGCTCATTATTGTTATTACGCATTTGCTTATATGGATTGTCAATAAATCAATTGATCGTATATTATCTAACAAACAAACGAGTCGGTTGCCGATGCAGGCTAGAAGGATGGTTACGGTAGGACGGCTGCTTAAAAATATCGTTATGTACGCCTGCTATCTAATTGGCGGCATGCTGTTGATGTCGGAGCTGGGCATTCAGTTGGGGCCGCTGCTCGCAGGTGCCGGAATCGTCGGTTTGGCTATTGGGTTTGGCGCACAAAGCTTAGTGAAGGACATTATTACGGGCTTCTTTATTATTTTGGAGGATCAGTTTGCCGTAGGCGATGTCATTCAAGCCGGACAGTTTAAAGGGACGGTCGAAGTTATCGGATTGCGTACAACAAGGCTGCTGAGCTGGACAGGGGAAATATTCATCATTCCAAACGGTATGATAAATGAGGTAACGAACTTCTCCTTGCGCAACTCTGTAGCTGTCGTGGACGTTGCGATCGGCTATGAGGAAGATGTAGATCGGGCGACGAGCATTATTCAAGCAACGGTAGATAAGCTGGAGGATGAAAATCTTGCGAAGCCGCCGGAGGTGCTCGGCATTCAGTTGATGGGCGCAACGGAAGTGAAAATTCGTATTATAGCGGAATGCTTGCCTAATACCCAGCATGCGCTGGCCAGGAAGATTAATTTGCAGGTGAAGAAGGCGCTGGTTGAGAACGGTATGGATACGCCGTATCCACGCATGGTTACCTATCATCGCGATGAGAGGAGCGGAGAAAGAAATGGAGCGTAAGCAATTTGAGCTTGGTGATGTTGTCCAGATGAAGAAGCAGCATCCTTGCGGTTCGAATGAAATGGAAATAATTCGAATGGGTATGGATATTCGTATTAAATGCGTAGGCTGCAAGCACAGTGTATTAATACCTCGGGCGAAGTTTGAGAAAAATATGAAAAAAGTACTTCGTTCCACCGTTTCTGCTGATGGCGGGCAAGCGCCGGCCCAGACTGAGCTGGACCCCATTTAAGATCGTTAAAGAGATGAATGATAAAAGGAATGAATGACCTCCAGCCTTATCGTTAAGGGCGATGGAGGTTTTTTGTTGTTTTCCGCCATTTTCATTGTTTACAGCTTGGAAACAAGGTGAACGTCTTTCGGATACTTTTGCTCCGTATAGTATGTTTTGACATTAGAAATACTATGTCTTAGCATCAGGAGAGAGTGGAGGAAAGAAGCCGATGTGTGGAATTTCCGGAATCATCCGATATGGCAATGGAAGTGATCCAACGGATAGGGAGATCAGCAGCATGATGGAGCAGATGGGACATCGAGGTCCTAACCAATCCGGCATACAGCTTATGGATAGAGCGGCATTAGGCTTTAACAGGCTTTCAATTGTAGATATTGAAGATGGCTCCCAGCCGATGACCAATGAAAATGGACAGGTTTGGCTTATTTTTAATGGAGAAATATATAATTATAAAGAGCTGAGACTCATGCTGCAGAGCAAGGGCCATCAGTTTCGCAATCGTAGCGATTCAGAGATCATCGTGCATCTCTATGAGGAATACGGTATAGACTGCGTGCACCATTTGAGAGGCATGTTCAGCTTTGCCATTTGGGATAGGGCGGAGCAGCGCCTGTTTGCTGCGCGGGACCATTTTGGGATAAAGCCGTTTTATTATGCGCAGGAGGAGCACCAGTTTCTTTTTTCTTCGGAATTAAAAGGGCTCCTGGCTGTAAGCGGGCAAGCGCCGAATGTGGATTATGCCAGTATGATGCACTATTTGACCTTTCAGTACGTCCCGCAGCCACAGACGATGTTTGAAGGGATTCAGAAGCTGGAGCCGGGACATTTTATGCTTGTCGATCGGGAGGGCAGGGTAACCAAGCGGCGATATTGGGAGCCTGCTTTTGAACCGGAGCAGCGGCCGATAGGCACGTTTATCGAGGAAATCAGAGCCGTGCTGTGCGATTCGGTGAAGCTGCATCGCCAAGGGGATGTACCGCTCGGCAGCTTTTTATCAGGGGGAATTGACTCGTCGGCGATTGCAGCGTTATCGATGCAGGAGCAGTTAACGAAAACGTTCTCGGTAGGCTTTGCAGGAGAGCGTAATGAAAATGAGTATGCTCGGGCAGCGGCAAACACGATTGGGTCCAAGCATTATGAGGAGGAAATCACGCCTGAGCAATTTTTTGCAAATACGCAGAAGGCCGTATGGCATATGGATGAGCCCGTTGCCGATCCATCAGCCATTGCGTTATACAGTCTTTCTCAGCTGGCCGGAAATCACGTAACGGTCGTGATGTCAGGGGAGGGGGCGGATGAGCTGTTCGGCGGTTATGGCATCTATGGCGAGCCACGCTCGTTGCGCCCAGTATCGTGGCTCCCAAACGGCATGAAGTCTCGGCTGCATCGCATGGTAGAGCGGGTTCCGCTCGCTTTTCGCGGGAAAAACTATTTGCTGCGGGGGTTCTCGCCGATTGAACAGCGTTTTTATGGAAATGCAAAGCTGTTCAATGAAGCGGACAAGCGACAAATCGCGCTGCTTAGTCCCGAGCTTTTGGAGTCGATGCAGCCCTCGGCTTCACTGACAAGCGACGTTTATTATAACAGCCGCCATCTGGATGATCTGACTCGTATGCAGCTGATTGATATGAACTTCTGGCTGCCGGGCGATATTTTGATGAAGGCGGATAAAATGAGTATGGCGCATTCGCTGGAGCTGCGCGTTCCTTTTCTCGATAAAGAGGTGTTTGAGGTGGCCCGCAAAATTCCAGCCGAGTACAAGCTGGCAAACGGCACGACCAAATACGTACTGAGGGAGGCGATGCGAGGCATTCTTCCAGAGCCGTTATTGCAGCGGCCTAAGCTCGGTTTTCCGATCCCGCTGCGCAAGTGGCTGCATGGCAAGATCGGGGATCAAATGCTGGAGCAAATTAGCCTTGTGCCGCAATGGTTTGATGTCCATGCTGCCCGTCTCATGCTGATGCAGCACCGGGAGGGCAAGGGCGATTATTCACGGAAGCTGTGGGCGCTTTATATTTTCGCAGTGTGGCACTCCACCTTTATTGGTGAATATCGCTATGGGCAAGCACACTCGCAGCCAATGAAAATAGGATCGAATCGGCTGCATGCAAACGGCATAAAAATATAAGAGGCTTTAGTTGCATCGGGTCGGCAAATATGATATGATCTTCTTATATGCGGAGAGGTACCCAAGAGGCCCAAGGGGGCTGACTCGAAATCAGCTAGGCGTGTCAAAGCGTGCGTGGGTTCGAATCCCACCTTCTCCGCCATTCTCGCACATATGCGCTGTTACGGCGATTGTAATACTATAGTGTTACCTAAGAACAAGCTGATTCCTGCTTCAAACGGGAATCAGCTTTTTTTGTTGTGCTTATTATGAAATGAAGCCAGTCACTTAAGGAGCTGGCTTCGCTTCCATCGTTTTTTTTGACAGAATAATAATGATTGCAGCTGTTACGGATAACAGGGTACAGCACGTAAACATGGCAGGGTAGGAGCTGCTTTGCAGTAGAATGCCCATGGCGAATCCGCCAAGGGAAAAACCGAGATCGTAGGACGATAAAAAAATCGCCATCAGCACATAGCGGCTTTTCTCTGGCAAAATAAAGGAAAGATAGGTCGTCAGCGTTGGATAGAGCAGCGCAACGGCGAAGCCATTAAATACGGCAGATACGTATACAAGAGCACCTACGATGTCCAGCATAGCGAGCAATTGACTCCCAAGCGCAGCAGACAGCAGCATCCCAGCCATGAGCCATGTATTCCAGCTGCCATTGGACGGGATTCTTTTGCGCAAAACAAAGCGGCAGGTGATGACGACCAGACCCTGTATCGTTAAATATACACCGGCATCCCCTGAGCCGGCTGCTAACATAAACAGCGGAAGAAAGGTCGCGGTTGCCCCAAACACGCAGGAGGCCAGCAGCATAATGATGCTGCTAATGAGCAAGGGTGGACTCGTCCAAATCGTGCCCATGGAAGCAGCCATATCGCGAAGCGTATAGGTTTTATCCTGTACAGTTCGTTCCGGAAGCGCCGCGCGGTAGAAGACGAGCAGGGGACCGACAGCTAGCACGATCATCAGCAGGGCGAATAGCAGTTGGCTGTTGCTTTGCCATATTTGTAAAGCGGCGATCGGAATAACGAGTGACGGGACCATTGTAAACAAGGTGTACATGGACAACCCCTGAGCCCGATCTTTATTATCCAAAGATTCAACAATTCCTACCTGCATGGTCATGGAGAAAAAAGCCGTGATAGCCCCCTGCAGCGCTCTGAGCCAAATGTATTGCTCCGTTCCGCTAACGGTATAAATGAGAAGAAGGACAGCATGGGCACAAAGCAGCCATTTCATAACGGAAAGAGGGCCAAAACGGCCAATTAGCTGTGCGGCAAAAGGTCTGAGGAGCATGCATGTAAACATATAGGCTCCCATAATGAAGCCGATCTCCGCCTGATTCATGAGGGCCGCCTCGCTTCGGAGCGGCAAAATAATCGTTAAAGCTGAATTGGCGGCGAAAAAGAAAAAGGCCAAAACATACAAGCGAATAAAGGAAGCAGAGGAAGGATGCTGCTTCGCCGTTGCAGAATGCAAGATAATACCCACCTTTGTGCAAATCAATTGCTGTCAATTTTAATTCAAACCCTAAATGCTAAACCTTAATTTCATACGACATACTTGATTACTTTACCATGTAACGAGAATTTTTTTTAATGAAAAAAATAAGAATACAAAAAAGGAGCTCTCGCGAGCTCCTTTTTCGGACGGTGTTTGATCGATTGAGTACATTTTCACACTACTTTGCAACAGAAACATGGGAGCAATCACTGTTCAATCAGTACCAACGTTTCCGCTGCTGCGTATTCGTTAACTGACCTGTCCATTCTTTTGGCAGGCGGCATATACCGCTTTACTTTTGGAGATGGACAAGTGTGCGTGTGTTACGGACATTGTCTTTGGCACAACCCTCCGCTTCTAAAGCTCAGTGGACAAATTCCTCTTGTAGCAGCCCTTGCACTATGAAGTCCAACGGAACCACACCTCTCTTCACACCGTCATAAATTAGAATGCCCACGCTGAGCGAAAGCTATACATGCGGCTTGAAATTTAGTGGCCCATTCGCTTCCATTTGCGTTCATGGTTCGTGTTGTCCGGGAAGCGCTCGCCTTTGCTTAGCTTCACCTTCTGCGGATTTTGAATGCCTTGGTGAAAGGAATTGACGCCATCCTCGATGTATGTGCCATCATTCGGCGCCTTATCGCCAGCGGAAAACAACGTTCCTTCGCCCATCGTAAATTACCTCCTGTATATGATGTAGATTGCCACTTAAGCAGTTATGCTGTAATGGCATAAGCCTGCAAGCAGAATTAGTTCAGCTGCCCGCTACCTTAATATGAGCCGGGGGACGGACGTTCATGAACACCAGATAACGGGAGGAAATAGAAGCTTGTTTTTGGACTATATATTTGGTATAGTTAGAGGATGCGAGTAAGAACCTCGCTCCTTGCTCCATTTATGGGGCCGTTAGTCCAAAAGGAGGTGAAACATAATGCGCAAATACGAAGTGATGTACATTGTTCGTCCTGATGTTGAGCAAGAAGCTCTTCAAGCTGTCGTTGAGAAATTTAATGGCATCATCTCCAATGGTGGAGAAGTTACGAAACAAGATGTTAGCGGTAAACGCCGTCTTGCGTATGAGATCAACAAGATTCGTGAGGGATACTACGTTCTGGTTCATTTCAACGGAACTACGGAAGTCGTTAACGAACTTGACCGTATCCTGAAGATTACGGATGAAATTATCCGCTTCTTGGTCGTCAGAGACGTAGCTTAGTTGAAGCCAAGGATTGATCGATTGGGAGGTCAGAGACGATGTTGAATCGTGTAATACTTATTGGTAGATTGACGAGAGATCCAGAATTGCGTTACACGCCTGCTGGCGTTGCAGTAGCGCAATTTACAATAGCAGTTGACCGTCCATTTACGAGCGGTCAGGGCGAGCGTGAAGCGGATTTCATTCCGGTAGTCACGTGGCGTCAGCTAGCCGAGACATGCGCCAACTACTTGCGCAAAGGCCGCTTAACGGCGGTTGAAGGTCGCATTCAGGTTCGGAACTACGAGAACAACGAAGGCAAGCGCGTCTATGTGACGGAAGTAATCGCTGACAACGTCCGTTTCTTGGAATCCAACAAGGATGCGGGCGGAGCGCGTGAAGAGAGCGGTGCCATGGGCGGCGGAGGCGGTTCTTTCGGAGGCGGTTCTTCCTACGGTAACGGTGGAGGAGGCGGAGGCGGCTATAACAGCAACAACAACAGTAATAACAATAGCGGCCGCTCCAGTAACAACTCACGTAACGACAACCGTGATCCGTTCTCGGATGATGGTCGACCGATCGATATATCTGAGGATGATTTGCCATTTTAATTGAAAGGATGGATTCGAATGAGCTTTAAGCCAAGAGATGGCGGAGACGGAGAGCGTCCAGAACGCAAATTCGGCGGCCGCAAAGGCGGACGTAACAAACGCCGTAAAGTTTGCTTCTTCACCGTGAACAAAATCACTAAAGTTGATTATAAAGACACGGACCTGCTTAAAAAGTTTATCAGCGAGCGCGGCAAAATTTTGCCACGTCGTGTAACTGGAACAAGCGCGAAGTACCAACGCCTGCTGACTGTTGCGATCAAACGTTCGCGTCAAGTAGCATTGCTGCCGTACACTACAGAATAGATTTTTCTATTCGAAAGAAGCCTGCCCGAGATTCGTCTCGGCAGGCTTTTTTTTATGCTTATTTACGATTACTGATTCGAGCAAGTTGAAAAACAACAAAAAATAGACCCACAGCGTGGGTCTAAACATTTATATTAATTAAAAGGGGGGTTGAGTACTAGTATAGAGGTTGTTTATTAAAGCAAGATGAAGAGAACTTTGCAAATACATTACTAATCATTGCAAGTCATTTCACTTCAACTCAAGTCTGTGGAGTGACACTAGGAACGGATGCTGGCTCGCGGTTGCTGGTCAGCTTGCGTGAAAGGACTATCAGAATCACAGCGAGCATCACGCCGAATGCGCCAATCCACGTAATGCTAGGCAAGGAAACTTTGGCGACGATTAGTCCGCCTGCGCTTGCCCCAACTGCCATAGCGAGCTGCAGCACAGAAGTGTTCAGGCTCAGCATAATGCTCGATGCGTTTGGAGCAAGCGTCAGCAAATTGTATTGCTGTGTAGGCCCGGATGACCAAGCAGCAAATGACCACAGCATAAGCAGCGGGAAAACAATCGCCGAGGAGCTGGCACTGAAGGAAATGAGCAGCAGGGCAGCGGTATGAACGAGCATGCCTCCCATTAACGTACGCTTCACGCCCCATTTATCTGTGCTGTAGCCGCCTAGCTTGGAGCCGATCAGGCTGGCTATCCCAAATCCGAATAAGGCAATGCTTAGTGTATTTTCGCTCATAGTGGTCACTTGCAGGAGGTAGGGCGATATATACGTATAGGGAATAGAGTAGCCAACTATCCATAGAAAAGTGACGCCTAAAGCAGCAGCAATTTTTGGTGTTTTGAGCAAGGCTAGCTGCTCTCGCAGCGGTACAGAAGGCTCGCCATCGTATCGCGGAATGGCAAACACAATCATGATGATGGCAAGCAGTCCGAGCACGCCAATGCCACCGAAGACGCTTTTCCAGTCATAAGAAGCGGCTACCATACGGCCGATCGGAATACCGATGATAAGCGCGGCAGTAAACCCGGTGACGACAGTGGCGATCGCACTGGCCTGTTTGCCGGGCGCGGCCATTTTTGCAGCAAGCGTTAGTGAGGTTACGACGACGACGCCTGCTCCAAGCGCCATAATGATGCGCGCAGCGACGAACAAGCCGAAGCCTGGCAGAGCAATGGCAAGCAAGTTGCCAAGCACAAAGACAACCATCGCATAAAGCAGCAGCTTGCGCCGTTCAATCCGTCCCGTCAAGGCCATCAGAATAGGTGTGCCCAGCGCGTAAGTAAGCGAGAAAAAGGTAATGAGCTGGCCAGCGGCACTGACCGATACGCCAATATCCTCCGAAATTTTATCCAATATCCCCGCAATGACATACTCCGACGTTCCAACCAAAAAACTAATTAAGGCAAGCAAATAAATTTTCAATGTGTTCGACAGCATAGTGATAGTCCTCTCTACTTATAATTTTATATTTCTAAAAATATAGAAATATAAACTAAAAAAATTACGCCAGCAAATAAGGAGCGTATTTCTGTATAACGTCCATATCCGGGCTGTAGTAAATAAACGTGCCTTCCTTGCGCATTTTTAACAGGCCGCATTCTGACAGCTGCTTCAAATGATGGGAAAGCGTAGAGCTTGCAACCATCTCTAATTGCTGTCCAAGCGTACTGCAGCACTGATCAGGCTGCTTGGCAAGCAGTTGGGCGATTTTGAAGCGGGTCGGTTCTCCGAGCGCTTTATAAACTTTAACGGCTGCTTGAATGGCTTCCTGCTCCTCCATGCGTAGTCCCTCCTCCATTGCTATTTCTATATCTGTAGAAATAAGGCTAACATACTGGCCCCTGATTAGTAAAGCTTTAATTTCAGGATAGGCTGAGATGAGATTTTCTTTGCAATATCCCCCATGGGGGGATATGATGAGGGAACTAAGCTTAAACAATCAGGAGGCTAGGATGCGATGCTGGAAGCTCATCAGGCCGGAATGACAACACGGCGGCAAAAAATAAAAATTATATTGGCGCTTGCTGTGCCGACAATGATTGAGAACTTTTTGCTAACGATAGTTGGATTTATCGATACATTATTTGTTTCTAGAATCGGTCTGAATGAAGTAGCTGCCGTTGGGGTGGGCAACACGGTTATAGCGGTCTATATTGCGCTATTTACGGCTTTAGGAATTGGCACCTCTTCACTAATAGCCAGAGCAGTAGGCGCTGGGGATTTCACTAAAGCTAAAGCCATTGCCAGGCAGTCGACATGGATATCGGCGTTTACAGGCTTAGCATTAGGCATTGTAAGCTTATTTTTTGCGGAGTCCATTTTGCGTTTAATGGGGGCAGCTCCAGATGTTCTGGCACAGGGGGTAATTTATTTTCAAATTGTTGCGGTGCCTTCCTTGTTTATATCGCTTATGGCGATCTTCGGCAGCATTTTGCGTTCTGCGGGCAATACAAGAGCGCCGATGATTGTTGGCATATGGGTGAATCTCATTCATATCGCATTGGATTATGTACTCATATTCGGCATTGGGGGCTGGGAAGGCTGGGGAATTGCCGGAGCAGGCTGGGCGACGTCCATAGTCCGCATTATTGGAACAGTGGTGTTGTACAAATACATACAGCAATCGAAGCTTTCTTTTTCCCTATTGAAAAAACAATCTGCGCAGAGCTATACGTATCCGCTTTTAACCTTATCGTTGCCGACGGCCGCAGAACGGCTGATTATGCGTGTCGGACAAATGTTTTATTTGGGGCTTGTTATCCGGATTAGTACCGAAGTATATGCTGCGCATTTAATAGGAGGCAATGTGATTGCGCTGTCTTATCTGCCTGGTTATGGCTTGGCAGTAGCAGCTACAACGTTGGTTGGCCAGCAATTGGGGGCGGGGCGAACGCGGGATGGCTATGAATATGGGCTGCTGACGGCATGGATAGCCGTAGTATTTATGACCATAATCGGCATCATATTCTGGCTTGGCTCAGGAATAGCGGCAAGCTGGTTTACGGACGACATCGTCATCGTAGAAATGGTCCGTACTGCGCTCGGCATTGATGCGTTTGCCCAGCCTTTTCTGGCGATGAGTCTAGTCCTTGCAGGAGCTCTTCAAGGGGCAGGCGACACGAAGAGTCCAATGTATAGTACAATCATTGGTATATGGGGAATCCGAGTGATCGGCATTTATGTGCTGTGCTTGCATTTTCAGATGGGCATCGCAGGCGTCTGGCTGGTCAGCGCGATAGATCAACTGATGCGCTCCGTTTATTTGATGCAGCGCTTCAAGTCTCGGATGAATGCGAAACAGACGATCGCTCAAGGCGAGTAGAGGAGGATGTGCATTGGAGCAGGATCATATACACACGCATACACATACGCATGAGCATAAGCATCGCAAACAAATTATTAATCGATTGGCCCGTATTGAGGGGCATGTTCGATCCGTGAAGGAAATGACGGCTGACGGGCGTGACTGCTCTGATATTTTGCTGCAGATTGCAGCGGTGCGCAAGGCGCTCGATAATGCGGCCAAGCTGCTGCTGAAGGATCATCTGGAGAGCTGTGTGGTGGATGCCATTCACCATGGGGAGAAGAAAACGCTGGAGGATTTGAATAAGGCGCTGGAGCATTTTATACGCTAGATAAAGCTTGCTGCAAAAGGTAAAAAAACAAGCCGTGTTTCTCTGCTGCAGAGAAGCACGGCTTGTTCTATGCTTGTTTATTCTATACGGCTACTCGGTCTTCCTGCGGGTGAGCGCCAGCATAAGGAAGGAAATCAGAACGATGGCAATCGTCCATGCCCAAGCCATCGCCATGTTGCCGCCGTCTACAGCGACGTAGATCGCGGTTGGCACCGTCTGGGTAACACCCGGAATATTGCCAGCAATCATGAGTGTTGCACCGAACTCGCCGAGCGCTCTGGCGAAGCCGAGTATATAAGCGCTGATGAGAGAAGGCCATACAAGCGGCAGCGTAATGTAGTGAAAAACCTGCCATTCATTGCCGCCCATGGAGCGGCCCGCATCCTCTAGATTACGATCTACCCCTGAGAAGCCAACCTTCATCGTCTGGTAGACGAGGGGGAAGGCAACGACTATGGAGGCGATAACCGCAGCCCACCAGGTGAAAATGACCGGAGCATGAAACACCCATTCGATCATCTTGCCCATCCACCCTCTGCGGCCGAGCAGCACAAGCAGCAGAAAACCTACGACCGTCGGCGGCAGTACAAGCGGCAGCATAAATAGCGTCTCCAGCAGCAGCTTGCCTTTGAACTTTGCTTTTGACATCCATCTTGCAATAAGGACTCCAAGCAAAAGGGTTACGACACTCGATAGTAAGGCAACCTGTAGAGAAAGCCGGATCGGCGTCCAAAATGCGGGCCAATCTATGTCTGCCCCAATCATTTCGCCGCGGAGAACCCGTATTTAGTGAATACGTTCATGGCATCTTCGGTTTGCAGGTAAGCGTAAAAAGCTTCCGCTTCACTTTGATGCTTCGTTTCTTTCACAATACCGATTGGATATACAATTGGCGTATAAGTTGCTGGATCAACAGCAGCGGCGATTGTCACTTTATCGGAAGTCAAAGCATCTGTGCGATAGACGAAACCAGCGTCTACATTTCCTGTTTCTACATATTGCAGCACTTGGCGCACATCTTTCGCTTGGACAAGCTTGGATTGCAGGCTGTCCCACAGCTTAGCGTTCGTTAAAGCTTCCATTGCATAGTTGCCAGCAGGCACGCTCTCTGGAATACCGATTGCGATTTTGCCAAGGGTATCTTGACTGAGATCGGCAATAGCGGCTACTTTTACTTTGCTGTCAGTTCCCATTACAATAACGAGTTCGTTAGCCAGAAGTTTCATTTGCTGGTCTTCCGCAATAAACCCTCCTTCAACGAGTGCTTTCAGGTTTTTGGAAGAAGCAGAGAGGAACAGGTCAGCCGGAGCGCCTTGTTCAATTTGCTGCTGCAATGCGCCGGATGCACCGAAGTTGAAGTTTAAGGTGATGGATGAATTCGCAGCTTCATAGGCTTGCTTGAGTTCTTGAAGGGCATCGGTCAAGCTGGCAGCAGCAGAGATCGTTAAATCTACTTTCTCGGCAGGTGCAGGAGCTTCGCTCGCTTGCGGCGATGCCGATTCTACAACAGCAGCGCTAGGACTGCTTGTGCTTGTGTCTGAGGCAGCCGTTCCAGTATTGTTCGCCCCACACGCCGAGCATACAAGCAGCACAGCCAACATGAAAAATAGTACAGCAGGTTTCTTGAAAGGTGTAAGCATAAACTCTCCTCCAAATATAGTTTATTATATCTACTTATAACTAAATATCATTATAAACTGGTGACAATTCGACTGTAAAGTGAGATGGGAGGTTTGAAATAGATTATGCTACAATTAAAGGTATGAAAATAATAACCGAATTCAACCTGCGACCTGGGCTGAAAGAGGCTAAGGAGATCCCATATGTCCGCTGACATCTCATATACAACTGAAGAAATTGCCAAGCTTCTAAAGATTTCCAAACTAACCGTATACGATCTGATTAAAAAAGGAGACCTGCCCTCCTACCGGGTAGGCAAGCAGATGCGAATTGACGCTTCCGATCTGGAAGCTTACAAGCTGCGGGCAAAAGGCCTCCAAGCCAGTGCGCCTGCCGGCAAGTCAACGGCTCCCCAGCAGCAAGGGGCTCCATACGCGAACGCGCTGGATTTATCGGACAGAAACGCTGCCTTGTCCACTGCTGGCGGGGGACGCCCAATCGTTATTACCGGACAAGATATGAGCCTGGATATTTTGGCCAAGCATATCGAGCGGGAGGGACTCGGCTTGCGCCCGCTGCGCTCCTATGTCGGCAGCATGGACAGCCTGATATCGATGTATAGAGGAGAATCAGATATCGTCAGCACGCACTTGCTGGATGGCGATACAGGGGAATATAACGTTCCCTATATTCGTAAACTATTGATTGGGGCGCCTTATATCGTTGTTCATATGCTGACGAGGAGTGCAGGGTTGTTCGTGCAGCAGGGCAATCCGCTTAAGCTGGCAAGCTGGGCCGATTTGGCGAAGCCAGGACTTCGCCTCATTAATCGGGAGCGCGGAGCCGGTGCGCGCGTGCTGCTGGATGAGCAGCTTCGACTGCACGGTATTCCGGCAGCTTCAATAATGGGCTATGACCAGGAGCAGACGAATCATCTTGGAGTAGCGGCGCAGGTTGCGTCAGGTGAGGCTGATGTGGGTATTGGAACGGAGAGGGCTGCAGCGATCGTCTCCCGCCTTACCTATATTCCACTCATTCAGGAGCAATACGACCTGGTTATGCTGAAGAAGCCGGACAATCAACTATTCATTGATGCGGTTATTCGCATTTTACGGTCGCAAAGCTTCAAGCAGGAGCTGGGAGCCATTGAAGGGTATGACTTGACCCATACGGGGGAAATCGTTGCAGAAAGCTGAGAACATCATAAGCGGGAAGAAGGAACAGCGGATGGACCATTTTAAAACAGGAAAAGAACGATTTGTACAGTTTATTTTAAATAATAAATTCGTCATATTTTTGCTCGTGCTGCTTCTGGTTAGTGTGAATATTTTTGTGATGAGCAAAATCTCCTACGTATTCACGCCGCTCGCTGTATTGTTCAAGACGGTGCTGCTGCCGATTATTTTGGCGGGTGTAGCTTATTATTTGCTGAATCCGATTGTAGATTATTTGGAGACGAAGAAGGCTCCGCGTATTTATTCCATCTTTGTGATTTTTGCGGTTATTTTAGGGCTGCTTACGATTTTGCTGACGGTGGTCATTCCGCTTGTAACCACACAAATCGTCAGTCTGGTCGATAATTTGCCGGGTTATGGGGATCAGCTGCGAACGAAGTTTGATGAGCTGATGCACAGCGGCGATCTGCGGGATATTGAGCGGTGGCTCAATGTAAACCCGTCGGATTTGAGCGGCAATATTACGAAGCGGGCGACTGAACTGCTGAATGGCGTATGGCAAAGTTTAGGTTCATTCGTGGGGGCGCTTAAAGATGTTGTGCTTGCGGTTATTACACTGCCATTTATTCTGTTCTATCTATTAAAAGATGGCAAAAGACTGCCGGAATATATTGCTACCATATTGCCAACGAACATGAGAACGCACACGAAGCGCATTATGGGTGAAATGAACGGACAAATCAGCAGTTACATAAGAGGGCAAATTATTGTAAGCTTCTGTATTGGAGTGCTGCTGTATATCGGATATTTGATCATTGGGCTTGAATATTCGCTGGTGCTGGCGCTGATTGCCGCATGTACAGCTATTATTCCATATCTGGGCCCAGCTATTGCGATTACGCCAGCGCTCATTGTCGCGATGGTAACCTCGCCCGTTATGCTGCTGAAAATGCTTGTGATCTGGACGATTGTCCAGCTTATCGAAGGGAAGTTTATTTCTCCTCAAATTATGGGAAAAAGCATGCATATTCATCCCATTACGATTATTTTCGTCATTTTGACCGCTGGAAATTTGTTTGGCTTGGCGGGCATTATTTTAGCCGTTCCAGGTTATGCGGTGCTGAAAGTTATTGCGACGAATTTCTTTCATTGGCTGCAGGCGCGTTCGCCGCTTTACGCAGCGGAGGAAGTGAATGCGGATAATGATTTTAAGCTATAATATAAGCATTATAAAACGAAGGGCTGCTTGCAAAAGTAGTCTTTTTATAAAAATATAAGGATATATAATCTGGATGCATAACATTTTCCACTATTTCAACGCTTAACGGCAGTGCCTTCAAGGGGCTGCAATGGCGTATACGCTTGAACTTTACACAAGTAACTAAAAGTTGTAATTGCAGTTTTTGTCGCAAAGGAATAAAATGAACATGAGTGTGGTCAAGTCCCTCTAATGATGCATCCTTATTGTGAAACATTTCACAATTTCGGGCTTTTTTCAGAGGCGGCTTGCAGTTGTAACGGCGTTTAACTAATCATGCAACAATCAACGCAAGGGAGGCATTTTTCGTATGTCGGAAACATTAACAGAGCAAGAAGTACAGACGGGATCTGTACGTAGTGAACTGGACGTTCTGGAGCAATTGCTTAAACCGGAAATCCAAAGCTCGCTGAATCAGCTGGTAGAAAGCTTGCCTAAGCTTGCTGAAATGGTTACTTTGATGACCAAAGCTTATGATGTGGCAACAACTGTAGCGAATGACCAAGTGCTTATGGGCGACATGAAGCATGGTATCGAGGAATTTGTTAAGCCTATTACGGACAAGGCTAAAGGCATTGCATCGGCTGCTGTAGAAGCTAATGATCGTGCACATGCAGAGCCTACGACAATCGGTCTGTTCGGCATTCTCAAAATGCTGAAGGATCCTCAGGTTCAACAAACATTGCGTTTCGCGCAATCGTTCCTGGATGTATTGGCAGAGCGCAACAAACAGCGTTAAGATCGGATCAGAATGAGAACGGAGGATCAGTATGTCTAAGCATATTTTGATTTTGGGTGGCGGTTATGGCGGTTTGCTGAGCGCATTGACAACTCGCAAATATATGTCCCCCGAGGAAGCAAGCATTACCGTTGTTAACCGTATTCCATCGCACCAAATCGTAACGGAATTGCATCGTCTGGCAGTGGGCGGCGTTCATGAGAACAACGTTGCTTTGCCGCTGACGAAGCTGTTTAAAGATAAATCCATCAATTTGGTTATCGACACAGTCGACAAAATTGATCCGGACCAGAAGCAAGTTCACCTTTCCAGCGGTGCAAAAACTTCCTACGATACGCTTGTTATCGCTCTTGGCGGCGAAACGGCATTTTTCGGCATCCCAGGCCTTGAAGAGAACAGCCTGACGCTGAAATCGGTTGAGGAAGCAAACCGCGTGAGCGCGCACATTCAAGAGCGCCTTGCTGCGTATGCAAAATCCAAAGACAAAGCTGACGCAACAATCGTTGTTGGTGGCGGCGGCCTGACTGGCATTGAGCTGATCGGTGAAATTGCCGACATGCTGCCAAAATGGTGTGAGCAGTACGGCGTTAACATCAGTGAAGTATCGGTTTACAACGTTGAAGCAGGCCCGTCGATTCTGGCTGGTTTCCCTGTGGAGCTTGTTGACCGTGCGAAAGCAAGCCTTGAAAAACGAGGCGTTCAATTGCTGATGGGTATTGCGGTTACAGAAGTAAAAGGCAACGAGGTTATTTTGAAAGATGGTCAAACGCTTGTGGCTAACACATTCGTATGGACTGGCGGTGTTACAGGCAACCCTGTCGTAGCAAATTGCGGTATTGAAGTAAACCGTGGCCGTGCTACAGTCAATGAGTTCCTGCAATCGACTTCGCACCCTGAAGTTTATCTGGCTGGCGACAACGCAGTTGTATTTAGCCCAGACGGCCGTCCATATCCGCCAAGTGCACAAATCGCATGGCAAATGGGCGAAGCAATCGGCTACAACCTGTTTGCGCAATCCAAAGGCTTGCCGCAAAAATCGTTTACATTCGTTAACTCCGGCGTTCTTGCGAGCCTTGGCCGCAAAGATGCAATCGGAACCGTTGGCGCAAGCCAGCTGCGTCTGAGAGGCACTACAGCTTCCCTGATGAAAGAAGCAAGTAACGTTCGTTACCTGTCGCATGTTAACGGCTTGTTCTCGCTCGTTTACTAATTTAATTAATCAATAACCATAATAAGTCCTCGTTTAAACGGCAGCAGCTGTTTGGGCGAGGACTTTATTTTTTCATATATTGGCATTTTATAAGTATCACACTTATAATGGGCTTATATTTCAACGCGAAACGATAGCTTTGCCGCCAGGGGACGGTTTCATCCGTTTACGCTTGACTAGAAGATGGTACGATAAGGAAAAAGGGGGACAACGGCAATGGAGCATTATATTAAATATTGCCTGGGCAAGAAGGGCGCTTTCAAAGACTATCCTTTCGGACCGGAAGCGCTGGTTATGAAGGTTGAAGGGAAAATGTTTGCTTTGATCGCAGAAGACGACCGGAAATCGATATCTCTCAAATGTGACCCTATCATTGCTGAAAATTTACGCGAGCAGCATGCAGCGGTCATCCCTGGCTACTATATGAACAAGAAGCACTGGAATACGGTGCTGCTGGACGGCAGCCTGGAGCAAGAAGAGGTCGAGAGCATGATTAACCACTCTTATGAGCTGGTGGTAAAGTCGCTTCCGAAGACGGTACGCGAGAGCTTGAGCGGCAGTTAATGGGCGTTGCTGGCATTATCAGAGCATTCACTGCGGGGCGCTCTGCCGCAGGCTTATTTTACCCCGGTCGTACTCGTTATTATGGTGACAACGTTAGTCACGCCGCCGCTCATAAGCAGCTTTTTAAGCTGGAGCAGCCAGCTGACTAATGCGAGGGAGTAGGAGTTTCATTGTATTCTCTATGATTTCAGGGCTTCATCGTACGTGGTTTCTGTCATGAGGCCAGGGTCAACAAAACATTCGAAAAAACGGGGCGCCTCTCATATAAGAGATGCACCCCGTTTTTATTTTATTTGCCTTAGGCCGTTGTCTCGACCTGAGCATCTATTTCATCCGTTTCGATAATCAGCTCAACCTTCTTAATTCGGTGCTTGCCGATCTCACGAATAATAAATCGCATGTTATGGTGATGAAGCTCTTTGCCGATGCGCGGATCTTGAATTTCGCTGTACAGCCAGCCGCCGACCGTATCGACTTCCTCATGCTCCAGGTTGACCCCCGTAAGCTCGCTCAATTCGTCGAGTGATACTTTACCGTCAAGCAGGTAGCTGTTGTCAGCAAGCTTCTCAATGTCCTTGCGCTCGTCAGCATCAAATTCGTCACGGATTTCGCCAACAATTTCTTCTAAAATATCTTCAATCGTAATGAGGCCTGACGTCCCGCCGTATTCATCCATCAAAATGGCGATATGCACTTGCTCCTGCTGCATGCGCTTGAGCAGCGTCTTGACAGGCAGCACTTCGGAAACCGTAAGTACAGGATGGATCAGCTTTTTGAAATCAAACTCTTTATTATGATGAAATTGCAAAAACATTTGCTTCGTATTGATCATGCCGATAATGTTGTCTTTGCTGTCTTGAGCGACAGGAAAGCGCGTATATTGTTCTTTATGAATGATTTCCATGTTTTCAACTAACGATTTATTGGAATACAGACAGATCATATCGGTGCGGGGCACCATAATCTCCTTCGCAAGCATTTCGTCAAAAGCGAAAATGCGGCTCACGTAGCCATACTCCGTGTTATTGATTTTGCCGCTCTGGTAGCTGTCATTCAGAATAATCTGAATTTCTTCTTCGCTATGAGCGTCTTCATGTTCTTTAACGGCCTTCAGACCGAACATACGCACAAGCGCATTAGCAGAACCGTTCAGTACCCAGATGAAAGGATACATAACTTTGTAGAACAAAATGATGGGCTTTGCTACAGTAAAGCTGATAAATTCCGCTTTTTGAATCGCCCATGTCTTCGGAGCAAGCTCACCAATAACGACATGCAGGAAGGTTACAGAAGCAAAAGCAATAATAAAGGACAATACGTGACTGACTTCAGTGCTTATACTAAGCTGTTGAAAAAGAGGGAACAGGATTTTCTCCACTGTCGGTTCACCTAGCCAACCTAACCCGAGAGCTGTAATGGTAATACCAAGCTGACAGGCCGACAGATAACCATCCAAATTGCTTGTAACCTGTTGTACGGCAAGAGCGTTTTTCTTGCCTTCAAGCACTAATTGATCGACTCGGCTTGCCCGGAGCCTGATAACGGCAAATTCCGTTGCTACGAAAAAAGCAGTCATCACAATTAATAATGCAATCAATAACAGATTAAGTCCTATACCCATGTCTACTTTTCACTATCCTTTTTAAATGAATTTTAAGTTCTTATGAACTAATATACCGAACTCAAGGGTCAATATGCAATCTCGCCATTCGTTGTTAGCAGGCCATATGAGGCAAATTACAGGCAAAAAAGCGAAAAATGTTGATATTATTGGCTATTATCTCATCTTTACATTCCTATATCGCGGGCGTATGATAAGTTCATTCGAACTTGAAATGGTTCAGTACAAGTAGGAGGAAAGCGATATGGAGTCATTCACGCTTACTCGAAAAGAAATGGCTTGCCTGCTAATGGCGCTGGATGGACAGGATGGACATCGTCCCTTGCAGGTGCTGCAGGATGCCTGGAAGAAGACGCACCGCAATGCAATGGAAGCTGGAGCTTCTCTGCCTGCCTTCTTATCCACGGCCCTTCCCCCCATTCTGGAGAAGATGATAAAAGGCAATGAGGTGAGAGGCTTCTCACTGCAGGAAATCGCTACGCTCGGCCATATGGTGGAGTATTCCAACATGTCTATTACCTCTATGCAGAATTGGGTGAAGCGCGATTTTAAGGCGTATTTCAATTGTCCAAAAATGGGCAAAAAATATTCGCTGAATCAAGCGGCGCTATTGTTCGTCATTGATGATTTGAAATCGAATCTCGATTTTGAGTCGATTCGCAAGCTGCTAGAGATTTTATTCATTAAGCCAGAGGATGAATCGGCTGATCTGATTGGCCCGCTCGAGCTATACGCATCTTACTCGGCCATGTTTGAAGAGCTGGATGCGAATAATGACCAGCTTCTGGATACCTTCGGCCATGTGAAGGGCGGCAGCAAGCAGGATGCATTGACGGAAAATGCGATTAGGGCGTCGGCGGACCGCTTTGCACGGAAGCTGCCGGATTTGACGAACGACCAGTCGGAGGCGCTCCGCAATATTTTGTTCATTGCGGCGATTTCGATCCAGACGGCGTATTTCCACTCGCTCGCTCGCCGCTATTTGAATGCTACCCTGTTTCTGCATCGGTGATGATGCAGCAGGGGACCTGTCCGATTAGGCTGGCTGTGCAGGTGGTACGCCAGGCGGGAAAATAATAAGGCTCCTATCCTTGAGTGGATGGGAGCCTTATTTTTGATGGCGACAGATGTTTCACCCAATTTACTTGAATTGTGCAGCTTGTTTCTCGGCGATATCGCCAACGTAAGGCAGCTTGAATTGCTTGCCTTGGTAAGCCTGGAGCATCAGGAAGATCCAGAGTGCGAAGCCAAGAATACCAAGCAGGGCGCTGATCAGTGACCCGATAAACGGAATAATGTTCAGCACCATCATAACCACGGTTAAGCCGCCGAACGTAATAATCGATTGCATCGCATGAAATTTTACGTACCGGCTGTTTTTCTCCAATACAAGGAAGATGATTCCGGTGATAAAGCCCAAAACATAACAAAGCAGCGCTGCGACCTTAGGATCGAGCCCAGTTGAGGATTGTTCAGGTTGATTAAATTGTTGCATTTGTGAGGGTCATCCTTTCTGATTCAAAAATGAATGTTGCGTTACACTATATTCTTCCTTACCCTCTATTATTCCTGCCAAAACTCGCTAGAATACATCATTTGGTAGCAAAGTCTTGTAAAAGTTTTGTAACTTATGGCTTAGTGATGTCGTTTATGATGGTGAGTGTGCTTCTTGAGCACTATAATCTTACTAGTTAGGAGTTAGAGCAATGTCTAAATGGACAAAAAAGAAGAAGTGGATATATACGCTCTGCGCAGCGGTGCTTGTGCTTGGAACGGCGGGTTATCTCAATCGTGGAGCGCTTGCTATGCTGGGCTTCAACTGGTTTCTCTCCGATCAGGTAGCTACCCAGCTGGAGCAAACCTATAAACCAATAGAAGGCCGCGAACCTATTCAAGTCGGCAATATGAATACGAATCCGTTCGCGCTTATGCTGCTTGGCGTCGATCAGCGCGGCAAGGAGACGGGAAGATCGGATACGATGATTTATACGGTCATACGTCCGAAAGACGGCGCTATTCTTATGGTTTCCATCCCGCGTGATACGTATACGGAAATTATGGGTAAAAACAAAGAGGACAAAATTACGCATGCGTACGCATTTGGTGGAGCCAAGATGGCGATCGAGACGGTCGAAAATCTATTTAACCAGCCAATCAACTATTATGCCGCTATTAATTTTCAAGGGTTCAGAGATGTTATTGATGCAATGGGAGGGATTTCCCTGCCGATTGCAGAAGATATAGTAAATAAAGATCCCGATCACGAAAAGTTTGTCGTGAAAGGCGGTCAGGATGTATATAATGGCAATGATGCGCTGAATTATGTTCGTTACCGTGAAGATGCCGGAGGCGATATGAGCCGTACGGGAAGACATCAAATTTTTCTGAATCAGTTGCTGGATAAAGCATCAGAGGTTGGTCAATGGAGCAAAATTCCTGACCTGATTGACATTATGGGTGAAAATTTCAGTACGGACATCCAGCCTGACCAGATGATCAAGCTGGCGCAGCAGCTGCTGCAGCAGGATAACCGCACGATATACAGCCATACGCTGAAAGGCGAGGGTCATAGGCTGACGAACGGCGGCGCATGGTATTATTTCGCAGATAAAGACGATTTGTCCAAGACGCAGGCGATGATTGGCAACTGGCTGAACCCCGATACGGCAAAGCAGGATTTAATCATGCCGGATGAGTACGCATCGAAAGTGCAGAAGCCGGTTGGCTCATTGTCCAGCGCAAGCGACGCCGAGTAGACTGCAGGCAGTCTCATGGCGGTAAGCGAAGGAAGAAATGGAGTTGAGTGACGGATGAACATTGCGTTTTTTCTGCTGCCCAAGCAGGAAGTCGTAACGGTAACGCATGACGCAACACTTAGGCAGACGCTGGAGAAAATGGAGCATCACCGTTATACAGCCGTACCCATTATTAATGCCGAGGGCGAATATGCAGGTGCTGTCACAGAAGGCGATTTATTATGGTTTATGAAAAATAGGCCGGAGCTGACTTTCGAAATGACGAATAAAGTCAAGCTGGCGGACGTTCCGCTGCGGCTCAATCACCGCTCGGTTCGAATTGATGCGAACATGGAAGACCTTATAATGCTGGCGAAGGTGCAGAACTTTGTGCCAGTCGTCGATGACAGCGAGCATTTTATTGGCATTGTGCGGCGCAGTGAAATTATTGATTATTGTCAGACGATTATGCAAAGCGCGATTGCGATTGAAGCATAGTCTATTTCAAGGAAGGCGGAGAGCAGCGGCTCTCCGCCTTTTATCAATGTAAGGCCTCTGTTGCTGAGATCAAGCAGTTCGGGAGGCTCACTCCATTTTTGACGGACTGAGGTTCCGCTATTCTGGCTTTTGATACGGTTTCTGGCTGTAAGCGGACAGGAAAGCCGTTATTGTCTTCATTATTCCGTCAATATGACAATTCGCAGCACATTAGCGGCTCCTGAGTCCGCAAGCTGTACCCAAACCTGCGATTCTATTGAAATAGCGGCTGCTGTGTCCGCCAAGTTTATCTTTTTTTAGGATGCAGAGGCATAAAGCCCTAAATGAAGAGTACGTCGCTGCCTTTTGTTACGTGGATTCACATTCATTTCACCGCGAAACGAGCATTGTCTACAAAGTAAGCCAATACCGTTTACGCTTGTTGGATGCGGTGAAGCTTATTTATGATATAATGGGGTCTGGCAAGCATGGCGGCTAGAATTACGAATATACATGTGCAAGAGGTGAACGGTTTGAAGACCGGTATGAAATCTGTTTTATGGAGCGCGGCAGCACTGCTCCTGTTATTGTCCATAGCTGTACCTGTTCTTAATATTTTGACCATATTGTTTCTTATGGTCCCTTATGTGGTGTTGTACACAGCGCTTCCTGCGCGTGGGTTCATTCTGCATATGCTGCCGGTATGGGTGCTGTCCTTCCTTATATTAGGACCTCCAGCGTTAATTATCGGTTTGTTTTTCCTTGTTCCGTCTATAGTGATGGGGCATATGTTCAAGAAGCAGATGCCTGCACATAAAGTGCTGTCAAGAACGGTTATTACGCTGCTTGTACTGTTTTTGATGGAATTTGCAGCCTTTGAAGTGATTTTAGATTTGTCCCTGACTAGCGAAATGGGCAATTTTGTTCGCTCCGTATTTAATGATCCACAATTGCAGCCGTTGCTTCCTGTGGAATGGAGCGATGAGTATACCGAGATGCTCATTCAAATGATGCTGAATACGATTCCGCTCGCTGTTATTAGCGTATCGTTCTTCTACTCTGTTGTTACCCAGTATATTTCACGGCGTGTGCTTGGTACTTCTGGCATCGAGGTGCCGAGAATGCCGCTGGCGAAAGATTGGATGCTGCCGCGGGTTTTAGTCATTTATTATGTGATTGTTTACATTCTCAGCCTGTTTGTCAGTCCTGACAGCAAGTCCTTCATTGGAGTAGCCGTGCTTAATTTGCTGCCATTGCTGAGGCTGGCTTTTGCAATCCAAGCCGTCGGTTTCTTCTTCTATTTGGCTCATGAACGCAAATGGAACCCAGCTATCCCGGTGCTTATTGCAATACCTGTACTGATTTTCTCACCGCTTAGCTTAATCGGTGTGCTTGATGCTGCTTTCCCCATCCGCAAGTCATTTACGAAGAAATCCTAGCACAGGAGCGATCAGGAAATGCCAAAGTTTTTAGTTGTTCGCTGGCATGGCATGCATCAGTTGGTGGCTTTCGCTATTATGGCGGTTATGACGACAGCCCTTGCTTGGTTCGAATGGCGAATCGGGCTTGTTGCTCTGCTGTTTATGATCGGTTTCAGCGTATATGGTTTTCTGGCGGAGCGGGCGTTCCGCAAAGATTTAAAGACGTATTTAGGTACGATTTCTTACCGGGTAAAGAAGGCTGGCAATGATGTGATTAGCGAGCTTCCTTTCGGTATTATATTGTATAATGAAGACAAGACGGTTGAATGGCATAACCCTTATATTGCTGAAATTTTGGGCCATGATTCTGTCGTGGGCCAGACCATCGCAGAGCTGTTTCCCTCCTTGCACCAGTCGAAGGACAAGGAACGCGAGGCAGAGCAGCAGGTTATAGTGGGGAACTATGTTTTTCAACTGATTTTCAAGCCGGAAGAGCGCATTTTGTATGTGAAAAATATTACGGAGCTCTGGCATCTCTCCAAGAAATATGAAGAAGAGAAGCTGGCGCTTGGTATCGTCATGATTGACAGCTTGGATGAAGTGACACAGGGCATGGACGATAATCAGCGTTCGGCGCTGCTGTCCAAGGTGACGACAGAGATAACCGAGTGGGCGCAGCGCTATCAGCTTCATATTAAGCGGCTTACCTCAGACCGGTTTATGCTCATTACGGATCTCAAGACCCTTAGGCAGCTGGAGCAGTCTCGGTTTATCCTGCTCGACGAAGTTCGTGAGCTGACCTGTGATCAGAAAATCCCAACAACGCTCAGCATCGGCTTTGCTGCTGAGGCAGAGAGCATCGTCGAGTTGGGCCAGTGGGCGCAATCCAGCCTTGATATTGCCCTTGGGCGCGGCGGGGATCAAGCAGCTGTCAAAATCGGCGGCAGGCAGTCCTTCTATGGCGGCAAGTCCAATGCGGTCGAGAAGCGGACCCGCGTTCGGGCTCGCGTCGTGGCGCATGCGCTTAGAGATTTGATTAAGGAAAGCGGCAATATTATTATTATGGGCCATAAGATGCCGGACATGGATGCAATCGGCGCGGCTATTGGGATTACGAAGGCGGCGCAAATGTTCGGCAAGGAAGCTTTTATCGTGCTGGAGGGCATTAATCCTTCGATTCAGAAAATGATGGAGATGCTGCGCGAGGATGAGCGTTTCTCCAAACGGTTCATTACGCCGGAGCAGGCGATGTCCATGACGAACAATAAGACGCTGACGATTGTCGTTGATACCCATAAGGCATCGATGGTGAAGGAACCGCGGCTCATTGGAGCGCATGGGAAAATCGTCGTCATTGACCATCATCGCCGTGGCGAGGAGTTTATTGCGAATGCGCTGCTGGTTTATATGGAGCCGTATGCGTCCTCGACTTGCGAGCTCGTTGCCGAGCTTCTGCAATACATTGCGGATCGGATCGTGCTTGATGTCCGGGAAGCGACCGCGCTGCTCGCTGGCATTACGGTAGATACGAAGAGCTTCTCGCTTCGTACCGGTGCCAGAACGTTTGAGGCGGCATCGTTCCTGCGTCGCAATGGCGCGGATTCAATGCTGGTGCAGCGGATGCTGAAGGAAGATTTGGAAGAGTACGTCCGCAAGGCGGAAATTATTAAGCATGCGAGCGTGCATTATGAGCATATCGCGATTGCGGTTACCGAGCCGGGCCGCAAGGTTGGCCAGCTGTTGATTGCGCAGGCGGCAGATACGCTGCTCAATATGACCGATATTTTGGCATCGTTCGTCGTTGGCGAGCGCACAGACGGCCTAATCGGTATTAGTGCGCGTTCGCTTGGCGACATGAACGTGCAGGTCGTAATGGAAAGAATGGGCGGAGGCGGGCATTTAACGAATGCTGCCGCCCAGCTTGAAGGCACCGTTAGTGAAGTAGCGGAGAAGCTTAAAGCGGTACTAAAAGAAATTGATAAGGAAGAGGGGTTATTTGAATGAAAGTAATTTTTTTGGCAGATGTTAAGGGACAAGGGAAAAAAGGCGAGGTTAAAGACGTATCCGAAGGTTATGTGCGTAATTTTTTACTTCCTAAAGGACTGGCAAAACCGGCATCAGACGGCAATCTGAAGACGCTCGAAGTGCAAAATGCTTCCGAGCAGAAGCGTAAAGCGCAGGAGAAGGAAGATGCGAAGACGCTTGCGAAGAAGATGGAGGAAATGACGATCGTGCTGAAGACGAAGGCTGGCGAAGGCGGCCGTCTGTTCGGCGCCATCACATCCAAGCAAATCGGCGAGCAGCTTGCTGCACAAGGCGTTAAGGTCGACAAACGTAAAATTGAGCTGGAAGAGCCAATTCGCACGCTTGGCATGACGGAAGTGCTTGTGAAGCTGCATCCTGAAGTGAAAGCCAAGCTGCGCGTTCAAACAACGGAGGAATAATAGTTATAGGGGGAAATGATGAGTACAGAGCTGAAGTTTGATCGCGTTCCGCCGCAGAACATGGAGGCGGAACAAGCCGTTATCGGTGCCGTACTGCTGCAGGCGGAAGCGCTGATTACAGCTATGGAGCGTCTTCGCAGTGAAGATTTTTACAGCGGCCCCCATCAGCGCATATATGAAGCGATGATTGAGCTGGCTGAAAATAATCAGCCGATCGATCTTGTCACGCTGACTGCACATTTGCAGGATCAGCAGCTGCTTGACGAAATTGGCGGCGTATCTTATTTAGCACGGCTGGCCAGCTCCGTTCCAACGGCAGCGAACGTCGATTATTACGCGCAGATTGTAGAGGAGAAATCCTTGCTGCGGCGTCTGATCCGTACGGCTACGAATATCGTAACCGAAGGTTATGCCGGAACAGAGCAGGTGGGTGCGCTGCTCGGCGATGCGGAGCAGAAAATTCTCGAAATTTCCAATAGGCGTTCCAGCAGCGGGTTTATATCTATCCGCGACGTGCTGATGGAAGTGTTTGAGAAGGTCGAGCATTTGTATATGAACAAAGGCGGTACGTCAGGCATTCCATCGGGCTTTGTCGATTTGGATAAAATGACGTCCGGCTTCCAGCGCAGCGACCTTATTATCGTTGCTGCCCGTCCTTCCGTTGGTAAGACAGCATTCGCGCTGAATATTGCCCAAAATGTCGGCGTTCGCGCACGCGAGACGGTCGCCATATTCAGTCTGGAGATGTCGGCTGCGCAGCTTGTGCAGCGGATGATTTGTGCGGAAGCGAATGTGGACGCGGGCCGGATGCGGACAGGCTTTTTGGAGGGCGACGACTGGGAAAAGCTGACGATGGCGATTGGTGCTTTATCCGAGGCGCAAATCTTTATTGATGATACGCCCGGCATAACGGTCGCCGATATTCGTGCAAAATGCCGTCGTTTGAAGAAAGAGCGCGGGCTTGGCATGATATTGATCGATTATCTCCAGCTTATATCTGGCCGTGGCAAGGCTGGGGAAAATCGGCAGCAGGAAGTATCGGAAATTTCCCGTACCCTGAAGCAGATTGCCCGTGAGCTTGAAGTGCCGGTTATCGCGCTCTCGCAGCTCAGCCGGGGCGTTGAGCAGCGTCAGGATAAGCGTCCGATGATGTCCGACCTTCGGGAATCCGGTTCAATTGAGCAAGATGCTGACATTGTATCCTTCCTTTATCGGGATGATTATTATGATAAGGAATCGGAGAAAAAGAATATTATCGAGATCATTATCGCCAAGCAGCGGAATGGACCGGTTGGTACGGTTGAGCTGGTGTTTCTGAAAAATTTCAATAAATTCGTAAGCTTGGACCGTTCTCATGAGGATCCATCGCAGGCATCCTAATGATATCCGAACAATTGTAGAGCTCTTACTACAATTGTTCGTTTTTTGTTTGACTTCTATTTCGGGTACTGCTACACTAATATTGCTGTCTTCGTGCGTCACCCGTTGTTCTCGTAAGTAAGGGAAAACCGGTGCAATAGAAGAACAGTAAATTTCGGTGTGTCTATACACCGGACGGGGGTATGTTTATGTCTACGGTTGTTGTGGTTGGTACGCAGTGGGGAGACGAAGGAAAAGGCAAAATTACCGATTATCTGGCTGAAGGCGCCGACGTCGTCGCTCGCTATCAAGGCGGTAACAATGCCGGACACACTATTCTCATTGACAATAAGAAATATAAATTAACGATGGTACCTTCGGGAATTTTTAATCACAATAAAGTGTGTGTCATCGGTAATGGTATGGTTATTAACCCTAAAGCGCTAATTGAAGAAATTAACTATATTCAGGAAAACGGGTTCTCGACTGAAAACTTGAAAATCAGCGATCGTGCCCATGTTATTATGCCTTATCATATCGTTCTTGATGCATTGGAAGAAACTCGCAAAGGCGATAATAAAATTGGTACAACGGGCAAAGGCATCGGTCCTTGCTACATGGATAAAGCCGCTCGCAACGGCATTCGGATCGCCGATCTGATGGATGCTGAAGAGTTTGAGCAAAAGCTGCGCCGCCTTGTTGTTGAGAAAAACCAAGTGATTGAGCAAGTATTCGGCGGCGAGCCGCTGAATGCAGACAGCATCGTTGAGGAATACCTCGCTTATGCTGAAGTGCTTCGCTCGTATGTAACGGACACGTCCGTTGTATTGAATGATGCGATTGATGCTGGAAACAAGGTGCTGTTCGAAGGCGCGCAAGGCGTTATGCTGGATATTGACCAAGGTACATATCCATTCGTAACTTCGTCCAATCCATCCGCTGGCGGCGTATGTATCGGTTCTGGCGTAGGCCCATCGAAAATCCAACAAGTTATCGGCGTAGCTAAAGCCTATACAACACGTGTTGGCGATGGTCCATTCCCAACGGAGCAAAACAATGCAATCGGCGACTTGATTCGCGATAAAGGCCATGAGTACGGTACGGTTACTGGCCGTCCGCGCCGTGTAGGCTGGTTCGACAGTGTAGTTGTACGCCACGCTCGTCGTGTTAGCGGAATCACTGGCTTGTCGCTTAACTCGCTCGACGTTATGACAGGCATTGAAACGGTTAAAATTTGCACCGGCTACAAATATAAGGGTGAAATCATTACGCACTATCCAGCAAGCCTGAAAATGCTTGCGGATTGCGAAGCGGTATACGAGGAGCTTCCAGGCTGGTCCGAGGATATTTCTGGCGCAAAAACGCTGGATGATCTTCCAGTGAACACGCGCAATTACTTGAACCGCGTATCGGAGCTGACAGGTATTCCGATTGCGATTTTCTCCGTCGGCCGCAACCGCGAGCAGACAAATCCGGTTGTAGCTATTTACGAATAGACGAATCCGTTAGTCGGATAAAGATTAGGAAGACAGCTGCGAATGCTGTCTTCTTTCTTTTTTTTCATAATAATTAATGAAAAGGGATGATGAGGAATGAAGAAGGAGATTCAGCTTTTGGCCATTTCGGGGAGCTTGCGTGAGAAGTCTTCCAATACTACGCTTATGAATGCTATTATCGCGCTTGCTGCGGAGCATGTAGGTTTCAGCGTTTACAGCGGGCTGGTCGAGCTGCCGCATTTTAATCCGGATTTGGATGTAGAGGAAGGGCCAGCAAAGGTTGAGGAGCTGCGGAAACAGCTAAAGGAGGCCGACGGCGTCCTCATCTGTACACCGGAATACGGGAATGGCGTTCCAGGCTCCTTGAAAAATGCACTCGACTGGATCGTGTCCTCTGGTGAATTCGTCAACAAGAGGGTAGCGGTCGTCACCGCATCGCCATCTCCAATGGGCGGGGATAAAGCCAATGCTTCGCTGCTGCTCACGCTGAATATGATTAATGCGATTATCGTAGATCACGGCGTAGTGATGATTCCGCATATCACTCTCAAGATGAGCAAAGAAGGCGCCATTACGGATGAAGCAACGAAGCAGCAGCTGCTCGCTATGCTGGCTAGTCTGGAACAGCCCCATTCTGTTGAATAAAAGGGCCTCTCAGCACTGAGCAGCGGTTATGTGCCCTTTCTCTTGTCCATAATGGTAAAAGAAACCATTGTATAGACGGGTCAAACGGGAAGGGCAAGGTGGAGAGCATGTGGAAGATGACGGGCTGGCTGGCGAAAACGGTGGCGGCTGGAATTATTATAAGCTTTTTGTCGATTTGGACGACGGGCTATATTGTGAGCAGTTACTTGGATACGATTTTGAAGCAATATAATTTGCCGCTGGAAGTAAAGCCGATGGCGCTAACTGGATTATGGGGAAAAATGTGGGGCGCTGATCCACTGATGGCGGATACAGGCGGCTCCAAAGGGCAGTCTGGCGCCTCGCAGACTGGAAAGGATGGCTCAGGGGCAAGCGGCGGCAGCTCAGCTGAGCAAGGAGAGACGGGGGCGCAGAAGCCGGATGGAGCGATTTCCTCAGGCGAGGACGCAGCAGCAGGGGAAGATTCCCCGCTGGCCATCGATGCTTTCGGGCAGCAAACGGAGCCGCCGCTTACCGATATTGGCATTGGTGGCGGGACGAAAGCGGATAGCGGCGCGGCCTCAGGCATAGGAGCGGGCAGCACAGAAAGCGGTACTGAAGGCAGCACGGCGAACGGGGATGCGGAAGCGGTGGATGGAGAGCAGCCTTTAGCGGAGTCAGAATCCGACACAGACAGCTCCTCCATTGACGGTACGGAGACAGCGGTTACGACGGATCAGCTGAACCAGGTCAAAAGCCAAATGAGCGACACGGACAAGACAGAGCTGTTCGGATTATTAATGACCAAGCTGCCCCAAGAAGCTTGGCAGACGATATCCGGCTACATGGAAGATGGCCTTACAGATCAAGAGCTGACCCAGCTTCAGCAGGTCATTGCCCAGCATTTGAGCAAGGAAGAATACGGGCAAATTATGAGTATTCTGAAGAAATATTAATATTAGGCGGTATTCGGAGAGGTTGCTCCTCGTATTAAGGCTATGTTAAAGTAATATTCGGGTGTTCTGACGGGACAAAGGGCCCTGATGTAATTCGGAAGACCTAATTAAGATAGCGGCATTAAGGCGAGAAGGAGAAGATCATGACCGATTTTAGGGCAACGGATCGGATCCGAAAGGCGTGGAATACCTCCATTCAGTTCTTTCGGCAATTCCGAGCACAAGACTCGAAAGGCATCAATCAACAACCGACCGCAGCAGTGCAGGCAACATTGACATCGACATCAGCAGCTACTAACTATAAAAAACCTATCATCCTTGCAGGCGGAATCATCGCAATTTTGGCAGCAGTCGGAATTGGCGGTATACAATATGTGAAGGCTAACACGAATGACTACTATCACTTATATATGAACGGCACCGAAGTAGGAACGATTGGCAGCCCGCTGGAGGTTGGAGCGCTGCTTGAGCAGAAGGCATCCGAAGCACAGCAGGCAACGCCAGATATTCCAATCATGGTGGAATCAGGTCAACTTACATATACGAGTACAAGTGCTTACAAAGGCAGCCCGGATACGCAGCAGACGCTTGCGAAGCTGGAAGGTCTGCTTACAACCCACGCAGTTGGCGTAGAGGTGAAGGTAAATGGCAAAGTAATCGGTATTGTGAAGAGCCAGGCAGCAGCAGACGCCGTACTCGCACGTGTGCAGAGCAAGTATGCACCGGAGGAGAAGACGGAGAAGGAATCAACGAAGGTTCGCGCACTCGCTTTTTCACCAGAGGAAGTAGAAGTGGACAAGAATACACCTAAGGCAGGCAAGGAACTGACGGATGTCGCTTTCGTAGAGAAGGTGGAGACGGGGGCGGTATCAACTTCGCCCAGCGATATCGTCTCTGATACGGATATGTACAAGCTGCTCGTAGAGGGCACGATTAAGCCAACGAAATATAAGGTACAGCAAGGCGATTGCGTCGGTTGTATCGCGCAGAAATTTGATATTTCACCGCAGGTGATTTACGAGAATAACAAAGGCATTGAAGATGATATGATCAAGGTTGGAGATGTGCTTGATCTTACCGTTCGACAGCCAGAGCTGTCGGTCCGGACAACCGAGAAATTGACGGAGATCGTGACGATCGACCCGCCAACCGAGGTTCAGAAAAACGACGAGATGCGTGTTGGAGAATCCAAGCTGATCAGCGCAGGCGTCAGCGGCTCCAAGAGCCTGACCTACAAAATCGTGAAAGAGAATGGTTACCTAATCAGCGAAGAGCTGGTAGACCAGCAGGTCATTAAGGAAGCTGTTCCAACGGTCATGATGAAGGGCACGAAGGTCATTTTGGGCGAAGGAACGGGCGTATTCTCCGCTCCCGTATCGGGCTATTCGGTGTCCAGTACGTTCGGAACGCGTTGGGGCCGGTTGCATAAAGGGATTGACATGACGGGCGGCAAAACGATTACAGCAGCCGACAATGGGATTGTTATTTTTGCAGGCACGAAGAACGGCTACGGCAATGTAGTCATTATTGATCATAAGAATGGATATGAAACGCTGTACGGGCATCTTGACTCGATAAGCGTCAGCGTAGGCGATATATTGGAAAAAGGCGATACACTGGGTATTATGGGCAACACGGGACGTTCTTACGGTGTCCACCTTCATTTTGAAATTCATAAAGACGGAGAGCTTCAAAACCCGTTGAAATATTTATAATCGGACTTATACCATCTAGGGGGAGTGCAGCCGAAGCGAAAGCTTGCGGTGGCGCTCCCTTTATTATTTTAAAAATATTTCATTCTTATATCCGCTTAGAATTCTAGGGCAAAGCTCTTCGCTCGTCCCAGAAAGACGACGAAGTCGTTTTTGCTTGGCACCAGGCGCATGAAGGAACTTTAATTGGGAACTAGGTATGGCAGTATGGTAAGATAGTATTGCTATGCGTATCAAGTTTTACCCTAAAGTATAGGAAGATTAAACAGATAAGAATTAGGAAGCGACAGGCGGTGTGACGATGCACGGTAAAATTTTAGTGGTCGACGACGAACAGCCGATTGCAGATATATTGAAGTTCAACTTGGAGAAAGAAGGCTACGAGGTCATTTGTGCTTTTGACGGCGGACAGGCTGTGGAGCTTGCTTTCGCAGAGAAGCCGGATTTAATGCTGCTCGACTTGATGCTTCCGGTGAAGGATGGCATGGATGTGTGCCGCGAGGTTCGCGCAAAGCTGCATATGCCGATTATTATGCTGACGGCGAAGGATACGGAAATCGATAAGGTGCTGGGCCTTGAGCTTGGCGCCGATGATTATGTGACGAAGCCGTTCAGCACCCGCGAGCTGCTGGCAAGGGTGAAGGCCCATCTAAGACGGCAGCAGAAATCGGCGGAGGCTACGGTAAGTGCGGCAGGCGTGCACGGTTCGGATGGCGGACAGGACGCGCAGCAGGAGAAGCAGGGCCTGCGTCTGTTTAATTTGTTCATTGATACCGACATGTATGTTGTCTACAAGGACAATCAGCCGCTTGATTTGACGCACCGGGAATACGAGCTTGTGTATTATATGGCGCGCAACAGCGGGAAGGTTATGACGCGTGAGCATTTGCTGCAGGCGGTATGGGGCTTTGAGTATTTTGGCGATGTGCGAACGGTGGATGTGACGATCCGCAGGCTGCGTGAGAAGATCGAGGACGATCCGAGCAGGCCGGAGTTCATTATGACACGGCGCGGGCTTGGCTATATGATGCGAAGCACGAAGCCAGGAGGTTACGGTTACGTATGATGGGGCGGCGATTTTTTCGCACGATCCAAGTGAAGCTGGTCATTATTTATTTGCTGCTGATTTTGGTAGCGATGCAGTTGATTGGCGTTTATTTCATCAGCACGGTTAAGACGTCGCTGACGGACAGCTTCACGAACAACCTCAAGGAGCAGGCCGATATATTGTCCAAGCTGGCGGCGCGCCACTTATCGATCAAGCCCGGCGGGGATCTGGATACGAATGTGGAAAGCGCGGAAGGGCTCAGCCTCGTCGTTCGCAACTTGTTCAGCATTAGCGGCACAGAGGTGCAGGTGCTCGACGCGAACGGCAAAATCGTTGCGACATCCGTTCAGGTGCCGGAATCGTATGTAGGCAAGAAAAACCCGTCGCTCGCCGTGAGCCGGGCGCTGGTGGGCATTCCAGAGAATGAGGAAGAGATCATTGACGAAAATAATGTCCGGAAAAAGATCATTGCGCTGCCGGTAACGGATAACGACAATGACAATGTGCTCGGGGCGGTCTACATGGTGGCGTCGATGGACAGCTTGTATGACACGGTGAACCGGGTCAATCAGATTTTTTTCTCGGGAACGCTTATCGCATTGGGCCTGACGGGGGTGCTGGGCATTTTGCTGGCTCATACGATCACGAACCCGATTCAAGGACTGACCCGGCAGGCGGCAGCAGTTGCTGAAGGCAAGTTCGATCTCAAGGTGCCCGTGCTTGGCGATGATGAAATTGGGCGGCTCAGCATGGCGTTTAACGATATGACGATCCGGCTCAAGGAGGCGCTGTCGGTCAATGAGGAGGAGAATGAGAAGCTGAATTCCATTCTCTCCAATATGAGCGATGGCGTTATTGCAGCGGATGAGCATGGGAAGGTCATCGTCTGGAATCGGCGGTCGCTGGAAATGCTTGATCGCAAAAGCTGCGAAAATTGCAGCCTGACCGAGCTGCTGTCGCTGCCACAGCAGCGCTTGGACGAGCTGCGGCAGGGCAAGGAGCAGACGCTCATTCTCGACCGGGGCGAGGAAGCGGAAAAGGATGAGGCGGAAGGGATAATGCGCGTCACCTTTACGCCCATTCATCGCCGGGATAAAGGGACGACCGGCACTATTGTCGTCCTGCAGGATGTCACCGAGCAGGAGAAGCTTGAGCAGTCGCGCCGGCAGTTCGTTGCGAATGTCTCCCATGAGCTGCGGACACCGCTGACGACGATCAAGAGCTATGCAGAGGCGCTGAATGACGGAGCACTAGCAGAGCGGGAGCTGTCGGAGCGATTCGTTGGCGTCATCAGCAATGAGACGGAGCGGATGATTCGTCTCGTAACCGATCTGCTGCATTTATCGCGGCTGGATTCCAATCAGGCGCCTATGCGGCGCAGACAGACAAACATCCACGATATGCTCGATGAGGTGGCAGACCGGTTCTCGTTCCAGCTGCGCCAGAAGTCGATTCGGGCTTCTATTCAGGTCGATAGCGAGCTGACGGAGGCTTGGCTGGACCGGGATCAAATTGATCAGGTGCTGGACAATCTTTTTTCCAATGCGATTAAATATACGCTGGACGGCGGCAAAATTCAGCTGAGCGCCCGCAAGCAGGAGCAATCGCTAATTGCAATCAGCGTCAAGGATACGGGGATTGGCATTCCGAAGCGGGATTTACAAAAAATCTTTGACCGCTTCTACCGCGTAGATAAAGCGCGTTCGCGCAATATGGGCGGAACGGGGCTCGGCTTGTCCATTGCCCGGGAAATCGTCAAAGCACATGGCGGCATGATTTCGCTTGATTCGGAGCTGAATGTCGGGACGACGGTTACGTTCACGCTGCCGATGCTGGAAGAGGACGGTGAGCGGAGCTAATGGAACGGGCGAAAACGATGATTTTAATTTTTTTGGTCGCCTTTAGTCTCATGCAGAGCTATTTTCTCGCGTATAGTATGCCAGGACTTGGTGCTACGGTACGCACAGAGCAGGACTACATCAATGCCGAGCCGCTTGGCGAGGAGACGACGGTGGAAAACGTTATTTTTCCCGATGAGCTGATTATCCACTTTGGCGGGGACAAGCACACGGTGCTGTATCCAGGCATGACCTTCTATAACATGATTCTCAAGGATCGCATACAGGGCCGCGAGTTTAAAGGGTTTCAGCGAAGCCCGATTGATGTAATGGATTGGGAGCAGGTGCGGAAAAAGGATGCCGGCGTTGAGCTGCGCTTCCAGAATGGCGTGCCTGTTGATCTGCTGCGCAAGCTGCTTAAGGTACAGGGCGACATTATGTTTCTAAATGAGACGATTGACCGTATCTGGATTTTCAAAACGAGCAATACGGAAGAGGTGCGGACCTTCTTCTTTAGCGCGGATGGCGATATCGTCTATGAATCGGTTCAGGCCGACTTGACGGTTCGTGATGTGCAGGATTACGTCGGGTTCGGGGAATACCAGACGAATTACCAGTATGCGGACGGCGATCTGTATATCCCGGATAAGCCGCTGCAGTCGGTGGAAATGGTTTATCCGTATACGGTTTATTCCGCGGATGTGGTGCAGCGCAATCTGTTCTTTGATCCAGGAACGACGAAGGCGCTCAAGGATCGCAGCGGCGCACAAATCTATACCGATGGCAAACGCGGGCTTCAAGTGGAGCAGAGCGGCAACTGGATGATTTATACCGATCCGGCAGCGTCGAAGAGCGCGGACAATATTTTGAGCGATAATATGTATGCCGCAGTGGAGTTTGTGAATCAGCATGGCGGCTGGGATGGCACGCATCGCTTCGTTAATCCTGTTCTGGATGCGGACAGCAAGCTAGGCAAAACAGTGCTGTTTCAGCAGTATTTGGAGCAATATCCGGTTCTGGAGACGGCAGGGTTTCAGTATGGCTGGATTCGGCTGATTTTGCAGCAGGGCGTGGTGACGGAGTACAACCGTTCGCTGATTACGCTTGGCAATCAGGCAGAATCGCGGGTGTCGCGTTATTTGCCGGGCGGCGATGATCTGCGGGGTGCGCTCAAGCATTATGCTAAGCTGTCCGAGGTCGCTAGCTTATTCCCAGCGCTTCAGGCGGTGCCGAAGGAAGGCAGCAAGCTGGATTTTGTCCCCGTATGGGGTGTGAAGCTGACGGATGGCACGCAGGAAGTGTTGATGGAGGCTTATCCAACGGGCTACGTTCCGCTGGAAGCCACGAACGGTGCTGAAGGAACGGCTGGAGCGGCGAAGTAGGAGGTGAGAGGCGTTTGGATTGGAGCAGAGCGAAAAGTGTGTTGATCGGCAGCTTCCTGCTGCTTAATATTTTGCTTGGCTATCAGGTATGGCTAGAGGTGCGGGAGCAGCTGGACATCAACAATCACTCCGCGGAGCTTCCGCCGGATACCGCCCTGGTCATGAAGCAGAAGCGCATCGAGCTGAACGCCAACTTGCCGCTTGAAACGCCAAGCATGCGTGATTTAACGTACCAGCTCCAGACGCAAAGTCTGGAGGAGCAGGAAGTTGTGAAGCTGGAGACGCCAGTGGATAGACGAATTGTATTCTCGCAAGCGGATTTGCTGACGGCCTTAGGCGATCAAATTCCAGACATTGAACAGTACGCTTTCGATCCATTGGGCAGCAAGGCAGGTGTATTCGTCTTGTACCGGATGGTCGATAACCGGCCGTTGTTCGAGGTCAAGCTGGAGCTGTATTACAGCAATCAGAAAATTACAGGTTTTAAACAGTCGCGCATTGAGGTGCTGGAGAGCAATGATGCGAAGCAGCAGACGGTGCTGCCTGCAGCGAAAGCGGTAGCGCCGTTCATTGAGCGGAATTTGCCGGATGGCTCGGTCATTACCGATATCCAGCTTGGCTATCATGGACAGACGTTCGATACGGAGATGCAGGTATCCGCGCCCTATTGGCGTGTGCTGGTGGAGGATGCGGACCGCCCTTATTATATCCATGCGGTAAGCGGTGAGGTTGCCCAGGATAAGGAGCAGTAGGAGAAGGCGCAGAGTTATTCAGCGACAGGCTCAAGTGGGAGAAAGGATAGGACGAGGCGGAAATGGGACTATGGTTTACAGTACTGGCAAGCGGTTCAACGGGGAATGGCACAATTATTAATAATGGCGACAAGATGGTACTCGTCGATGCGGGGCTAAGCGCCAAAAAAATGGAGGAGCTCATGAAGGAGCGCGGAGTGTTCGGCCATCAGTTGGACGCGCTGTTCGTCACGCATGAGCACTCTGATCATATTAAAGGGCTCGGTGCGTTTGCGCGCAAGCATGAGCTGCCTATTTATGCGAATGAAGCGACTTGGGGCGCGATGGAGCGGCATGTGGGCAAAATCGATGCCGATAAGCGCATTGTGATCGAGACGGGAGATACGCTTAACTTCGGTTCGCTGCAAATACAGTCTTTTCCGATTTCGCATGATGCTGCGGAGCCGGTGGGCTATACCTTCGTCGATCAGGGCGTTAAGCTGAGTCTGGCGACCGACCTTGGTTATATGAGCGATAAGGTGAAGCAGGCGATCATTGATTCGGATGTGCTGGTGCTGGAATCCAATCATGATACGGAGATGCTCCGGATGGGGCGTTATCCATGGAATACGAAACGGCGCATCTTAAGCGACGTCGGACATTTATCCAATGTAGCGGCTGGGGAAGCGCTCTGCGAGCTGCTGACGGACCGGACAAAGCGGGTGTATTTGGCCCATCTTAGCCTTGATCATAATTTAATGGACTTAGCGATGCTAACCGTTAATAATATATTAGAAGACAACGGGATTTTCTTCAAAAAAGAGGACTTCCCCCTGCGGCACACGTATCACGACAAGCCTACTGAATGGGACGAAGTGAAGAAGAAATAAGCTTGTGCAGCTGTTCATCCATTTGATTGTCAAGCTGACTAGTCTTGGCTTGTAATTCCTCTACTGTAACAATGCCTTTCTCTAGCAGAAGCTCTAGCAATGCGCTTAAGGTTAGAACGGTACGATAGTGCTCCTCTTTCAGATCTGCGAGCATCGCGCCGAGCTGCACATGCTCCCAGGCGGAGGGGATGGAAGTAGGTTTTTTCATTAAAATCAAGCTCCTTTGGCCATGGAATGGAAAGCAAATCATCTTTTAATAAAAATTTTCTCTAGCTGCGAATTGTAATCTATTATTATTGTAGTCCAATCTTCCGAAATTATTCCTAGCAGCATTAATTTGGATTGAGAGATATACCAAATAGTCTTGATGTCGGCCGGATATCGAGAGGAGAGATAGATATGGGATTATTCGATGACGATTTCTATTCGACGAAAGTATCCAGACGCACACGCGCCTTCAGCAAGGAGCGGCGCATCTTGTCAAGCAAGCAGACGAGGCGGAATTGGTCCAGTGTGCGCATTGCCTTTATCTCTTCATCTACAAGCGCAATAGCGGCTGTGCTGCTGTTCGGGCTGTTCTTTAATGGCGGAGTTGGCGGCAGCGCCAACGTGCAGGCGGTTTCTACGGCGAAGATGTCGGATGACAGCGAATCGCTGGAAATGAAGACGATTCAGGCTTCGGCGAAGGTCAGGCCGGCTGTCGTCAGCGTTATTAATGAGCAGCGGCAGGTTTTCAGCATGGGTGTTCCGAATGATGAAGGCGATGGCGGCAAGAGTGAAAGCAAAGACAGTATAGAGAAGAACAGCTTGCAGCAGGCCGGCGTTGGTTCAGGATTTATTTTCAAAAAAGAAAATGGCAAAGCCTATATTATGACAAACTACCACGTCACCGTCGATGCGGATGCGCTTAAGGTTACGCTCATTAGCGGCGAGGAGCGCGCGGCGAAAATGATTGGCGAAGATCAAATTTCTGATCTGGCTGTGTTGGAAATCGACGACAAGGGCATTGATACCGTTGCGGAAATCGGTGATTCCTCTGCCTTGCAGCCGGCTGAATTCGTCATTGCCATCGGCAATCCGCTCGGGTTGGGCGATTCCTTATCCATGGGTATCGTTAGCAAAACACGTCAAATCGTGCCTGTATCGCTGAATCAGGATGGCAACTATGATTGGGAGCAAGAGGTTATTCAGGTGGATGCGTCCATCAACCAAGGCAACAGCGGCGGCCCGCTCATTAATCTGAATGGTCAGGTCGTCGGCATCAACAGTATGAAAATTGCAGATATCGGCGTGGAAGGTCTCGGTTTCGCTATTCCGACGAACATTGCGATGCCAATCATAAATGATTTACTGGAAAAAGGCTATGTGCCGCGTCCGTATTTGGGCGTGTACACGATGGACCTGGCGCAATATTTTGCACAGCAGGGCGGCAGCGCTGGCGGGAAAGCCGGCAGTTCGAAAGATGGCAGCGACGATGAGGCTGAAGGCGCGGCGCAGCTTATTTTGCCGGAGGAGGTCCGGGCGGGCGTCATTGTGCTGGAAGCGGTCGGTCCAGCGAAGCAGGCGGGTCTCGTCTTCAACGATGTGATCGTCAAGCTGGATAAGCAGGCCGTTGGCAGTACGATGGAGCTGCGGAAGTACCTGTACTCCAAGAAGCACATCGGCGACAAGGTGGAAGTGACCTTCTACCGGGACGGCAAGCTGACGACGGCGCAACTTTCGTTAACCGATAAGGTGGAAGAATAAAAATCGTCATCCTATTAGGGAGAGCGGTCGTGGACAGGAGGAAGCCTGTTGCGGCGGCTCTTTTTTTCTTTGGACGAAAAGGTGCGGGCTTCACAATATGCAGGTTGTTTGTTATGCTAACGGAAGGCAAAGGGACAACACCCTGATTAAATCAAGCAGAAGAGGAAGCGAACCAACTATGTATTGTGTATGCAAAAAACACGTGGAGCTAGCGATCGATAAGTTCGTTGATGAGTACGAGGACGCACCGGATATCGTAGATTTGAAGGAAACGGAATTTGCAGACTGGGACCCGCCGCGCAAATGCGATTTATGCGAGGATGGGGCACTGTTTCTTGTCGTATAAGGGAAGAACCGATAATAAGAATAGCTTTAATATATCGCTGGGCGCATCCATATGCCCAGCGATTTTTTGCGGATTTTAAAATGTGTTGCTCAGCGTGTTATGATGTCGGTCAATATTAACATTGACATGAACCTGACAGCCCGATATATTGAAGTTAACTTGTTGCAGGGGCGAAAAAAACTTGAATTCCGCTTATGCGGATTCGTTAGTGGCGCACTCTTTTTCGAAAGGGAGTGTGTTTTTATTTGTCCGAATTTGATACTTAGGAGAATGAACGTGGACAGTGGAAGTAAGCAGCAGTTTCAGCGAAAAATGCAGGCGCGGCATATCGTTATGCTCTCGCTTGGCGGTGTGATTGGGACGGGCTTGTTCCTAAGCTCTGGTTATACGATTCAGCAGGCGGGGCCGTTTGGCGCGATTTTGTCCTATCTGGTTGGCGCCATAGCGGTATATCTCGTTATGCTGTGCTTGGGCGAGCTGTCGGTACATATGCCGGAGACGGGAGCGTTTCACAGCTATGCGGCAAAATATCTCGGTCCCGCTACGGGCTACACCGTCGCTTGGCTGTACTGGCTCACCTGGACGGTGGCGTTAGGCTCGGAATTTACGGCGGCGGGGCTGCTCATGCAGCGCTGGTTCCCATCGGTTAATGTCTGGATTTGGAGCGCGTTATTCGCTGCGTTAATATTTGTCTTAAATGCACGATCGGTACGTTTTTTTGCGGAATCGGAATTTTGGTTCTCATCTGTAAAAGTTTTAACGATTGTGCTGTTTATTGTTATCGGAGCAGGAGCGATGTTCGGTATTGTGCCAATGGCGGATTCGGCGCCAGCGCCCTTTTTAACCAATATTACGAGCGCAGGGTGGTTCCCGAATGGGGCCTTTGCGATTTTACTGACGATGCTGGCGGTGAATTTTGCTTTCTCCGGCACGGAGCTAATAGGGATTGCAGCGGGAGAGTCGGTGAATCCCGAGAAGACGATTCCGAAAGCGATTCGCACGACGCTGTTTCGTCTCGTTATTTTTTTCATTGGAACGATTGTTGTGCTGTCGGCCTTGCTGCCCATGTCGGAGGCGGGGGTTACGGAAAGTCCCTTCGTGACGGTAATGGAGCGAGTCGGCGTGCCGTATGCGGCTGATGTAATGAACTTTGTTATTTTGACAGCGATTTTGTCGGCGGCGAACTCGGGCTTGTATGCGTCTTCGCGGATGCTGTGGTCGCTGGCTGACAAGAGGACCATTTCGCCTATGTTTGCCAAGCTGACAAAGCATGGCGTTCCGCTGAATGCTGTCATTCTGAGTATAATGGGCGGCGGGCTTGCGCTGCTCTCCAGCATTGTTGCGCCCGGCACAGTTTATATTGCTCTAGTGTCGATATCGGGGCTTGCGGTTGTCGTCGTATGGATGAGCATTAGTGCTTCGCAGTTTATGTTCCGCAGACAGTATCTCCGCGAGGGGAACTCGGCGGACAAGCTGGCGTATCGGACGCCTTGGTATCCTTTTGTGCCGATTGCTTCGTTCGCGCTCTGTCTGGCGTCCTGCATCGGTATTGCGTTTGATCCGACACAGCGGATTGCGCTGTATTGCGGGGTTCCGTTTATTGCGCTGTGCTACATTAGCTATTATGCGTTTTATCGTGTGAAGAAGTAGCGAGTGAGGCAGGACGTAACGTGAAGTGACTTAGAGTGACTTGAAGTGACGGGAAATATAGTGCTGAAAAAAAAGGGATTGATAGATAGTAGGAAAAGGGGAGGAAAAACGTTATGGGAAAGTCTAACGGGAATGCGCACAATGTATTAGAAGATATTTTGCAGAAGCATGAGATTATGGTGCTGGATGGCGCAATGGCGACGGAGCTGGAGCGGCATGGCTGCGATCTGAATGATTCGCTTTGGTCCGCGCGCGTGCTGCTGTCACAGCCTGAGCTGATTTATCAGGTGCATCTGGATTATTACCGCGCAGGAGCGGATTGTGCGACGACGTCGAGCTATCAGGCGACGGTAGATGGTTTTCGCAAGCGCGGGCTTAGTGAAGAGGAAGCACTCAAGCTGATCAAAAGCACGGTGGAGCTGGCGCGGAAAGCACGTGATGATTATTGGGATCAAGAGGGTGCGGGTGCTGCTAAGGAGGGTAATGGTGATGTTTCTTCGGGGACTGATGCTCTTGCCACGAATAGACCGAGGCCGCTCGTTGCTGCTTCCATTGGTCCATATGGCGCTTATTTGGCGGATGGCTCGGAGTATGTCGGCAACTATGGGGTGACGGATGAGGTGCTGACAGAGTTCCACCGACCAAGAATGGCCGCTGTTATTGAAGCTGGTGCGGATTTATTGGCGTTCGAGACGGTTCCTTCCCTACAGGAGGCCAGAGTGCTGGATGCTTTATTGAAGGAATTTCCGGGCGTTTACGCGTGGCTGTCGTTTTCATTGAAAAATGAAACGGCGATCAGCGAAGGCACTTCGCTGGCGGAATGCGCGGCTGCCTTCGCGCAAAGCGAGCAGATTGCCGCGATCGGCATGAACTGCGCCCCCGGCGCTGTCGTGACGGAGGCGATTAAGGTGCTTCGCGCTCACTCGCAGAAGCCCGTTATTGTTTATCCGAATTCCGGGGAAAGCTATAATCCGGAGACAAAGACTTGGCATGGCGAGGGCAGCTGCCCAAGCTTTCTAGAGGAAGCAGAGGGCTGGTATGAAGCCGGCGCCCGTATTATTGGAGGCTGCTGCCGGACTTCGCCGCAGCAGATTGAAGCGATCGCGAGGAAATGGCGAGCTTGAGAAGTTTATTTGAGAAAGCCGGAGTCTGATGGATATTAGTGAGTAATAGAGCCAATTGGGCATGCGGGGATAATGTTTAGATTTTTGAATCATAAGGTCAGCCAGATAGGGTCTGGTTGGCCTTTTTTTCTGGGCTTATAAAAGTGTTTTTGCCGCGGACGGATGGTAAGATGGGTACTAATAGGACAGGCCGATAAACAGGCTGCAAATAAAGGAGAAGTTGTCAGTGCAAATACAGATTATTTCAGTGGGCAAGCTGAAAGAGAAATATTTAACGCAAGGGATCGCAGAATACGCTAAGCGCTTGGCTCCGTATGCGAAGCTAACGCTAGTTGAGGTAGCAGACGAGAAAGCGCCAGAGCAGCTTAGCGCGAGTGAAGAGCAGCAGGTGAAGGCTAAGGAAGGCGAGCGGATACTGAGCCATATTAAGCAGGATACGTACGTTGTCGCAATGGCGATTGAAGGCGAAATGTGGACGTCAGAGCAATTGGCGAAGCATGTCGAGGAGCTGGGCACGTATGGGAAAAGCCAGATCGCTTTTGTCATTGGCGGAAGCTTGGGACTCGCTGATGAAGTGCTGCGCCGCGCTAATATGAAGCTGTCTTTTGGAAGGATAACCTATCCGCATCAGTTGCTGCGTCTTGTGCTGACCGAGCAGGTGTACCGGGTGTTTAAGATTGTGCGGGGGGAACCTTATCATAAGTGACTGCGAAATTTTTTGCAGTTAGGGTGATAAAGAAAATGCATAAACGGCGAAAATGATGTTCTGGTGAGTCGTCGATGAGCACATAGTATGTAATGCAGAGCCCAAAGAGATGGGTTTCTATGGACTGCAACAACTAGGGATTTATATAAAAAACTTAAATTTGCGGTAGAATAGAGAAAATCTGAATATTATGCCGAGAAAGATGGGATTGGATGAATATACATAGAACGGTATTCTATACAACTCTTTTTTCTGCATTGATTTTCATTTTATTATCTGTATGTATCGAATACAGCCTAATCAAAATTGAAAATGTACATGTAGGGTTTATAGGGAATATATTGATTGGACTTTTTACAAGTAGTTTAGTTTCTGTTATTATTTCATTATCATCGTATTTAAAGGAAAAAAGAAATCTTGATACAAGGTATTATGTTATTAGTTCAACATTACTATCTAGCATTCTATGCGTAATTGAATATGTTGAAGAAAACAAAAAAATCGATGATGTTTTCAGTCAAAATTTACGTCAATACGATGAAAAAAGGCTAGAACTGATGTATTTATTAAACACAGAAAAATATCTATTGAAAAAAAGTAAATACAGTAAATTTGCTGAAAGTGTATTGACAAGAACTCTTAAGACTCTAATGCTTATTAACGAAATGAAAGCTCTCAGAGAAAGTAATAGTGATAATTCGAATGCCATACTACAAGAATTTAAATTCGAAATTTCTAACAAAAATAAAAAAAGTATTAATGAACTTGTGAAAATACATAAAGAAAGCTTAATGAAAAAACGTGAAGATAGGAAATTCATTGATTACTACGAGAAATAGACTGGACCAAGTCATTTATGGTGGCTCAGAATAAACGAGAGGTCAATGCTAAGCCTACACTTCTGAAATTATAGAAAAACTACTTGCAGATATTCGGAAATTTGTACTGTAGAAAGGGGGAAGATTCAATTAATGTATCGCCCACCATCCTCTCCCGCGCCGACGGGCTGTCCTTCGACCGCATGACTTACCCGCTCGAGATGATGAAAGTGCTGGTGCTGGAACGGGGGTATCGGATTTTTAAATTAATCGGTGGAACAGTGTCGCAGGTGACGGAGATGTATTGGGTTTTGGTTTTAATATTGAAGGAGATTCATACCACAAATAACCGTTAAAACTATTTTGGGAAATAATCCAGCAGGATAAAACGGATATTTTAAAGAATTTATTTATAAAAGACATGTTTGTCGTTGATTTAGAGACGGGAGGTAGGTGCGAGGGTATGGATAGATTAATGCAGGATTTGGCTATACGTGGTGAAAGTATACAGAGGATATATGATTACTTTATTGGTGAGCGTTTTTTAGTAAATCGAAGGTATCAAAGAAAATTAGTTTGGAGTATTGAAGAAAAGAAAGCATTTATTGACTCTATTCGTAGTGGCTTTCCTATACCGCTTATATTAGTAGCCGAGGTTAACTTTCATGATCAAAAAAACTTTGAAATAATAGACGGTATGCAGAGATTAAATGCTTTGATTTCATTTATTGAAGGTGAGTTTGATTTAGAAGGTGAGTATTTTGATCTGGAAACAATGGCGAAAACAAAGTTATTATTAGATAGCGGTGATTTAATTCAAAAATTCCCTAGAATGGACAGGAAAGTGTGCACCCAGATAGCTGGGTATAATGTACCATTATCTATCTATTCCTTTGAAGGGATAGACAAGATTGATGAGATTTTTAGAAGGATTAATTCGAATGGTAAACATCTTTCTAAACAAGAATTAAGACAAGCTGGAGCAACGGGTCATTTTGCGCAGCTTGTTAGGCATATATCTAGTAAGGTTCGTGGTGATGTTTCTGCACATGACACACTCCTGCTTAATGAAATGAAAAATATTAGTATCACAAGCCGCGACTTACCTTATGGGATTAACGTTGATAGTGTGTTTTGGGTGGCTGAGGGGATACTAACAAGAGAATACGTTAGGCAATCACGCGATGAGGAAGTGATTTCTGACATATTGGCGTATATGGCGTTAAGTATAAAACCTCCTTCAAGTTCTGATATTCTTGATGAGTACTACGGAATTCCTAATGTTGAAGGAGAAGGAGATAGTAGGTTTCAGGAAATTGAATCAGCAGTTCTTAAGGTTACGCCAGAGGTCTTGGGTCAACAGTTCTTACATGTATATGATGAACTAAGAAAAATTTTGAACCACTCTGGACAAACCTTCAATAGATTACTATTTGAAGATGCGGGACCACGACTCCCCAGATATTTTCAAATATTATTTTTAGCATTATATGAACTTTTGATACTAGAATCTTTAACAGTTGCTAATTATAGGGGATTAATTGATCTTTTAAATAATATGGGTAGTAGAAACATGAATTTAGGAGGCGGGGGTGGACGTTGGAGCGCAAGAGAACGTCAAAGTAATGTGGCCGCGGTAGCAGGCATCATTAGAGGTGTTTTTGTCAAGAAAGAAAGAAGAGATCCAGCAATAGATTCTTGGATAACTCAATTCGAAAATATCTTAACTCAGTCTTTTACGGAGCAATCTTTATATGATTTTAAACAAGGATTCCATAGGCTGGGGGGAGATTTCGAGTTTGATGATGCGCTTTTCCAAAAAGTGATTCTAACACTTACAGCAATGGCCAACTTAGGGCCAAATACAGTAGGTTATGTCATTGTTGGAATTGCTGATGATCAAGCTGCGGCCGATAGGGTTGAATCAGTTTATGGTACAAGTTCAATAAAATTTAATAAGTTTGATATTACTGGTGTACAAGGTGAAGCTTCAAAATATAAAGCTGGTCTTGATGGTTACTTCCAGTACATCATTCAAAAAATCTCCCTTATGCCTATTTCAGAAGCAGATAAAAATCAGATATCAAGAAATATAAAACTAATTAGTTACTATGAGAAATCGATACTTATATTTCAAATTGAGAGTAGAAATGAACCGTCTTTGTTTGATGGTAGATATCATATACGTAAAGGGCCAAACAACGAGCCAATACCTCCCGAGGAATATCCAAATTTGTTCAGAAGATTTTTTAAATAATTATTTGACGAAGCAGTCCTCACAAAGTCAGAAATACTTTAGAGGGCAGCTTTTTTAAGCAGGCTCCACCACGCTAAACCAAAGGAGAACGTCCATCACAGGCGTTCTCCATTTATTTTCCTAGCGTCACCTATCCACACTCCCCCACGCTTCCATTTGCTCATATGCTTCACCAAGTCCAATCGAGCGGAAACAATCACGAGTTGCCTGTTCCATGCGCTCCATAACCGCAGAGTGTTTGTTCTCCGGCACTAACTCCATAATTGCCGCTGTTCCAGTTCCCTTCCGAGCTTCGTTTCTGCATCCCCAAACTTGCGTTCTGAGCAATCTGTTTCCGCTCTATTTGAGCAATAGCGCAAATCATATGTACCATAAAGTGCCCTGTGCTGAATTCGTTTCAAGTGGCTCAGTCAAGCTCACCCAGCCAATATTGTGCTGTTTGAATATTTCCAGCATCTTGTGTTGATCTATCAAGTTACGTGCTAAGCAATTCAATTTCCATATGATGACGCTTTGAAATCGTTCTCGCTTCGCATCTTCCAGAAGTTCCAGCATGACTGGTCTTCCTTCTATGGATTTACCGGAGTATCCTTCGTCCACGTAATCACGATAGATGGATAGGCCATGTTCAGCAGAATAAGTGCGTAGTTCCTCAAGCCGCCTTTAACCTATTCTTCTGACAATAATCGGACGTATAAAGCTATCGTATTGACCACACCTCTTGAAAGGGGAATGATGGACAATACGAAGATCATAAGCGCAGCTTGTTAAAGCTTCAAACCGCATATTCATGGACTTATTGCAGGGTTAAATCCCTACTCTTTTTTCGTTGTCGAAGTCTCCAACGGGGGGAACCGTATCATAAATAGGGCAGGTTTAAGTTGTAAGAGGTAAAATCCCCCAAACGTCGTAATACTTTCACCCTGTTGGCATGGGGGCAGGTATGGGATGATGGGTACATCAAAGGTTTGGAGTTACGGCTTCTGAACGTTGATCTTTAGGCTATTGCGATCCTTCCTTCTACATCATTGGCGAAATTAGGGTCGCAGCTTTCCTAATGTACTTCAATCACGAGAGGAGGCGTCCAGGCTATCATATTCCTTCCTGCCTTCCTTTTACCCATATGATATTAGGGATATGGCTTTCATGGACACTTTGTTTGATGAACAATACCATCTATCTGCGCAGAGCAAACAAACTGATTGTAGACGAAGGCGAGAGGCTGGATCGGCTCCCGAAGGCTTATTTGGCAACAGCCCTAAAAAATATCGAAGTTCTTGGATTTACGTTCTCACCGTCCTTGATGCGCGCTTTGTACACTTTATCCGAAGAGCAGTTTAAAGCTTTGTATGATGAAATGATTGCAGCTTTAAAGGCAATGGTAGGCGCACATGTGAAGTACTGTCCGATGTACCCCGATTTCCCGATGCAGGTGATGCAGGCGGATGATGTGGAGCTGTATCTGAATGCTATGGATCACTACCATACCTTAGATTTGCCTAGGTATGAGACGGCCGACAGACCTCCATTCTTGGATAGGGTAAATCTGAAAGTAATCGGTCTTGGAAGCAAAGCGGGGCTTCACACCATGATGCGTCAGCTTATACAGGCCAAAGGATCGATCTCCGATACAGACAAAAAGGACATCGATACAGTTCTGGAGTTCACAGATCTGGAGGCAATACATGAGATTCTTCCGTCCGAGATTCCATTCAAGGAGAATGCCGGATTCGTAGTTGCTTCATTACTGAAGCATGAGAAGGCTAATCTAGAACAAATCGGGCACTATTTCACAACCGCTACGGATGTGCTTCGTCTGGCTGTGGCTTGGTCAAATGGCGATGTCAGTCTGGCTAAAGCGACAAGGTTTCGTAAATTCAAGCGGCGTGAAAGACGGTTGCTACTCGGAATCCTGGAACGCTGTTACCCTATTACAGAGGATATGCTGAGATACAAGGAACGCTGGATACGGTTAGGAGAAATCCTGCACCCCTCTGAATATAAGCACCGGTATATACGCTGCGAGGAAGCGTTTGATATTTTACGCAATAATAAACCCTTTACGACCTTTAACGGAAGTGTAGAGCTCGCATTCAAGTATCGTCAGATCTGGACGCTGATCGATCTGTTGCTGCAGCGTCCGGGTGAATTTGCCAGAAGATTGGATCAATTATTGCGGTCAACCGAACACACGGAGTATGTCGTGCTGGCCTTTGGCGAAGTGGCCAACCAAGTATCGACGCCTGTACTGCTTCAAGTGAAGAATCATTTTACCCGTCGCCATGAGCCGCATGAGCTGCGTGTCTTTTTCCCAAAAGGAAGTGTTGCCAAGGCCTTTGCTATTTCCGATACCCTCCCGGAGATCGATAAAGCGGCATGCCAAGACATTGTGCAAGGTTGTGAACGGGTGCTTATAGAGCGGTTCTCCTTACTCCCGTCTCTGGGAAAGACATATGTCGATCAACGATTGCAGAATTATCTTGTGCCATTCTCCCAAAGATCGGCAAGCAAAGCTCTGCATACGATAGTCCGGGGGAGCCGTGTACCGATGATGGAAGGGGACACCATCCGCTTCTTTAGCTGGTGGAAAGAGGGAATGGTGAACGATACGCCTACAGGCCGAGTGGATATTGACCTGTCCGCTGTCTTGTATGATCACAATTGGCAGTATGTTGAGCATATCTCTTACACCAATCTGCGGTCCTCCAAATATAAAGCCGTCCACAGCGGAGATATTGTATCGGCTCCTCAGGGCGCATGCGAATTCATTGATCTGCATATTCCCTCCATCGTGGATTATGGCGGACGATATATTGTGGCGACTCTCCACTCCTTCACCAACCAACCCTACTGTAACCTGCCGGAGTGCTTTGTGGGCTGGATGATGCGCAAGAAACCCGGTTCCGGCGAGATCTTTGAGCCTTCTACAGTCAGCAATAAAATCGACGTTACCGCTGACACGGAAATTGCCGTTCCCGTTATCCTGGATCTGGTAGAGCGCAAGATCATCTGGACCGATTTGTCTCTGACTAGACATCCGCATTACTACAATAATGTAGAGGGAAACCAAAAAGGTATGGTTTTGATAGGTAAGGCTATGACGGATTTACGGAAACCGAACCTCTACGATTTGTTCAACCTCCATGCCAAGGCTAGAGGGGAACCGGTTGATACAGCGGAACAGGCCGATGTGATATTTTCGGTAGAAAAAGGCACTACACCATTCGATATCGCGCTGATTATGGCTGATTATGTGGTTTGAGCGCAACGAGCTCAATCAAACTTTTAGAGATATAAAAATACTTAGGCTATCAAGCTTATGCTTGATGGTCTTTCTTCATAACATGCCGTTACAGTCAGCGCGGGGAACCTTATCATAAATAGTGATAAAATATAGAGCGAATTTAATGGTGATTTTAAATAGCAAAGAACAAAGATACGACTGGAGCGCAGCACACTGAGCCCAGTCGTATCTTTGTTAATATTTATGAATTTAATCTATAGAATTATGTAATAAATGAGTCTAAATTATTTTTTGCATATTTTTGAAAGCGGTTTACCATTATAATAGAACTTTAATCTATCTTTTAGGAAGGAGGGTTGAAGATGACTGGTTTTTTAGCAATTTGCTCTATGCGAAGTCTACACTACAAACAACGGCGGTTGTTGTATAGAGCGAACGAATCATTTACCGCCTGACATCATAGCATGATGAAACGATTTGTAGTATAGACTTTGCTTCCTTAAAACTTAAAAATCATTTTAAGGGGCAAAGCTATTATGAAATATGTAAATGCCGATAGTATCCTTCCTGAAAGCTTGCTAAAGGAAGTGCAGAAGTATGTCCAAGGTGGAATGATATACATACCTACTCCTGAGCAGTCACGTAAAAAATGGGGCGAATGCTCCGGGGGCCGAACATACTTGAACCAAAGAAATGACGAAATACGTAGAAACTTTTCAGCTGGTGCAAAAATTGATCAACTATCCGAACAATTTTGCCTTTCTTGCGATAGCATTAAGAAGATCGTGTATTCAAAAAAATAATCTCACAAAGTCACATTGGAAGGAATTCCTGTGTGGCTTTTTCTTTTCCCTATATAAGCTAAAAATGAGAAACACATATAGCAGCCCATCATTCAGAAGCCCTTATGCAATAAATGGTTTTTAAGTGTCTATTATCTATGATTAAGCTTCTGGCATGGTTACTATAGGGATAAAAACAAAGTAATTATTACTTGATCTACAATAAGGAGATTTTTCAATGATTGATGTTTTTGCTGTGGCGGACATTATTGTTAAACATATAAAGACCTATTACCCGGAGGATGTTGCAATTGTCGGCTACTACGGATCATACCTGCAGGGTCGAGCGACCGAGCGATCGGATTTAGATTTCTTCTTCATTCCGGCTACAGCCAGAGGGAGACAAGCAGGATGTCAGTTTATAATCGACGGCATTAGCTTTGATTTCTGGCCAATCGGATGGGATCGTGCGGAGAGAATGGCAGCATTCGAGGAGTGGAATACGACGATTATAGCGGATTGTGAGCTGTTATATGTTCGATCAGAAGGTGATCTTGCCAGATTCATGGAGCTTCGTGAGACCATATCCAACATGGGCAGTGAATCCAAAGCAACTGAATTGACCATTAAAGCCGAATCAGTAGTAAAGGATTGCTTTTTCCATATGGCTAAAATGCAGCTTGTTGGCAACTCACAGGAGTTGTCCTATTGTCGAACACAGGCTCAGATGATTATGGTTAAAATTTTTAAGTCGCTTGGCTTCTTGAACCAAATTTATTATAAGCGCATGTGGGGTCACTATCGCGAGCAAGTCAGAAGCCTCCCCATTAAGCCGGACCAGCTGGATCAATATCTTGATACCATCATGTTCAGCCGTACTCCGGATGAAGTTATATTAGCTTGTGAAAAACTAATTACGGATACACTTTGCCTGATATCGGAGCGACAAAATAGTCAAAAAAAGGTTCGCTCTTATAGTGGGCAAATGAATGGGTACTATGAAGAGGAAAAGGGGATGCTGAATAAACTTTTAACTGCGTGTGAGAAAGGCGATTACGAAACAGCCTTTTTCGTTGCTATTGGTGTGCAGGACGGGCTAGCCCGAAATTTGTATGCAGCAGAAAAAGGATGTTGGCCTGGCAATGTTGACTTAGGTGAGCATCGCGAGTTTTACGTCCAATATGGGTATCCAGATCTTGTTGCACTTTTGGATCCAACAGATTTTGAGCCGTTGCGATTAGCCGTTCTACAGCTTACTGAAAAGTTAGAAAACCATCTTAAAACAGAAGGTGTACCTTTGAATCAGTTCGACTCTGTAGCTGAATTCGAGTCATTTTATAAAAACAAAGTAATGTCAAAAAGGGGGATTTATAATGAGGCTTCGCAATAAGGTTGTTTTTGTTACCGGTGTTTCGGGAACCGCAGGGGACAAGATTGTCACAAGGTGCTTCGGAGAGGGCGCAAGAGTTAAAGGGCTTATAAGAAACAAAGAGCAAGTTCTCCTTTGTAATAATCTAGGTATTGTCCCTATAATCGGAGACCTAACGGATAGAGAAGTTATAAAGGAAGCTCTTGCAGATGTAGATGTCATTATTCATGCTGCAGCGTATCTCGGTGGCGATAGGGCCACTGCTGAGAAATCTAATATTCAAGGGGTCCAAAGTCTGGTTGATGAATCTATATCGGCAGGAGTTAAACGCCTCGTACATATTTCCACTGTATCCGTTTATGGTCATCTTGAAGGAGAGGTAGAGCTGAATGAAGCCAGTGAATTAGCATACGGTCACTCTGAGGTGTACACATCAACGAAGTGCGAATCGGAACGAATTGTACGAGCTGCAATGGTTAGAGGGTTAGACTGCGTCATTTTGCGTCCAGGCATTATATGTGCCGAAAATAACTCCCACTGGGGCGACAGGCTGATTGCAAAGCTTGCTGCGGCAGATAATATAGATTGGATTCATCCTGACGATTTAACACCTTGGGTGCATGCGGATAACTTAGCTGAGATGTGCGTATTAGCGGCAACGCATGCTGCGGCAGTAAATCAGACCTACAATGCGGTGGACGGAAACTATACAGAAAGTGAATTTAGTATACGTATTGTGCATGCTCTAAATAAAACGCTCATCATACCTGATGGTAGCCCAATAAGAATGGTGTATAACTACAATAAAATAAGAAACGAGTTGGGCTACCGACCAATAAAAAAGTTTGAAGAGACAGTTGCTCAATTAGAGGAGCAAGCTCAAAGCTGGCTTCTAGCGCTCAAGGAGCAATGAATTACACAAAGAATGGTCCTATAACGGCGATTTGAACTATTTTGCTATATAAACAAGGCGTTTGCCGCTACTGGGTCAAGTGTCCCTACATAAGCTGATGAGAAAGGCTTATGCCATGAACAGGGATGGTGTGAAGTGGATGACACAAAACCGGAAAAAGAGAGGAACACGATTAACAGGGAGGCTCGTATTCCCGGGCAATCCGTCATATAATGCCGCCAGAATGGAGTTCAATAGGCGATTTTCCAAATTTCCTAAGGTCATTGTTTTTTGCAGACGAACTCAGGATGTAATCAACGCAGTCAAATGGGCTCGTGAGCATGGCGTAAGGCTGCGAGTGCGCAGCGGGCGGCACAGCTATGAAGGTTTTTCGGCTGTAAATGGCGGTATTATTATCGATGTAAGCGAGATGAATAAGGTTAAGGTTGATCGAAAAAATAGGGTGGCCATTGTACAGACGGGAAATCCACTTGCCCGAGTGTACAAAAAGCTGTGGAATAAGCGTATGGCACTTCCGGCTGGGACAGCGCCCGACGTAGGCGTAGCCGGGCTTACCCTGGGTGGAGGCATTGGACTTCTGTCCCGCAAATATGGACTTACGTGCGATAACTTGAAGCAAGTGAGGATGGTCGTAGCTTCGGGGCGGTATGGAGCAAAGACGATTGTGGCAAACAAGAGGAAACATTCCGATCTATTGTGGGCATCGCGAGGCGGCGGGGGAGGAAGCTTTGGCGTTGCTACAGCCTATACTTTTCGGGTTAGACCCATTTCAACGGTTTCTATATACAGCGTCAAGTGGAAATGGAGTGATTTGGAGAAGGTGTTACCAGTCTGGCAGCGCTGGGCCCCATCTGTCACGAACCGCTTAACCTCAACCATTGAGGTGGCCGCCAGGCAGGTAGGAACTATCGTATCTACCGGTCAATTGCTTGGCGGTGTTGAAGAGCTGCGTCGATTGATTAGACCGCTCTTGCGAGCAGGCACTCCAGTAAAGGTGCTGGTGAAGACAGTACCTTTTATTGAAGCCACCAAATTTTTTGCCGAATCGGATCTGAATTTGGAACCCAAGTTTAAAATAACCGGAGCTTACGGGTTTCAACCTTTGCCTCGTGAAGGAGTACGAATTATTCGTGACTTTTTATCTAATGCACCCAACAGGCATTCCAGCGTGTGGAGTCAAAGTTTAGGTGGTTCAGGAAGTGCCGTGAGTCGAGTATCGCCTACTGCAACGGCCTATCCTCATCGGAAGGCGGAGACCATCTACGAATTGTCAGCCCGCTGGAGAAACAACGGGGAGCAGCAGCGGAACATTAAGTGGGTGAAAAGGTTCCGTAGAGCTTTGCGTCCCTTTGTTAAAGGGGATTATGTGAACTTTCCCGATTTGCAGATTAAGAACTGGCCCAAGGCGTATTATGGTGTGAACTTTGGTAGACTGAAGCAGGTGAAACGAAAGTACGATCCTCATAATGTGTTTCGTTTTGCTCAGAGCATTCCAGTGAGGAAACAGGTCAGAAAATGATAATACCCCATCAGATTTAAATTGAAGCAAAGGAGCTGGCAGCGACAGCTCCTTTAACAATTTTCGCCGATAGACCCGTAATGCTGAACCGTATCATAAGTAATAGTAAAGCAATATCGTTGTTGCTCCTAAATTAGGGAAACTGTCTGACAGAATCGGGGCAAACGTGAAGGCATCAAGGACAATGCAACAATCCTCGCGAATTGTTCGAAATCGCCGTTAGATCCGCAACGTAGAGTTAAGTCAACTACCTTCTATTTTAAAAAGGGGTCAACCAAATTTCGAGGCCACTGAAAAAGTATACCAAATGTAAAGGCACAGACGCTCTATATTTTGAGGGCGCTGTGCTTTTTTTCTTGTATCCTTTAAGGAAAACGTTGGAAGGGTCAATTCTAAGATGTTGAAGGTTAGGTTGAACTCAAGTAGTCGCTACCGGGTCTTTTTATAGGATCGAATCCTGGTATTTGTCGATATACAGCGTCCCATCTAATTGGAGCTCTGCGTAAAATACCTGATCCAAAGAATGAATGCTGGCTTTCTTTAATTGTTGGTTGAGCCAGGCAAAGGAGACATCCATTTTCACAAGATTTTTTTCTACGATTTTGCCATCAATGATAAGCTCAGTCGGGATTCTTTGAATAGGCGTAAGGGCTGCTTTTATATCTTTTTTTGTTGCAGGCAGTAGTTCTTCTTTTCTCAACACACTGAGTTTGCCGTCAGGTTCCAGAATTGCAAATTCGACTTCTTCGGGTGAAAAGACATCCTTGTTCCGAAGCAACATGATTAAATCGTCGATGTTGAGGTGCTGTTTAGTCAATGTCTTCTCCAAAATTTCTCCTTTTTTGATGAGAATCGTAGGCTGGCCGTCGAGAATCTCACGAGCTTTGACGGAGTGCAATCCGGTCAATGCGATGATGAACGCCAAGAGCGACCATAAGACCAAGCTAGATATTCCTTGCAGCAGCGTGATTTGTCTGTTGACGATAATCTCGGCAGTGGTGGAGCCGAAGGTGATTCCTGTCACATAATTGAAGAACGTTAGATGTCCGACTTGTTTTTTACCGAGCAGACGCGTCAAAACGAGTAGAACAACGAAGGATGTTGCCGTACGAAATAGAATTTCTCCATACGTCATGTGCTGAGCCCCTTCTATAACAGATAGTTTTAGATTGGCCTTTGTTTCCATCTCCTATACTTGTTAAGTGAAAGGAATCTAATGAACATGAACGGTTGGACAAAAGAGCGAGTTAGTATGTTGCTTGTGCTAGGCAATTTCCAGACCCGCAAGAAACTTGTCGTTAGGGCGAATGTCTTATCTGCATCAGGGTCGCATAATCAACCGTCCGACGGGGCGTACTTCCCCACGTCCGGCTCGAATGTCGCTCCACTCGCCAGGTCCAGCTCCACGTGGGTGGTTCCGCGACCGTCGGTCAGCACGATCATTCGCGACCCGACGATGGGAACGCGGTCGGCGCTGGTGCGCATGTGTGCTGAGACGACACGAGGAGCACCGTCAACGATATAATTTACCTCAACCGTGAACAACGGGAAATTAAAGAGCCAACTGTTAGTAAAATTCAAGGCGGTCAACGTCCCGGTGCATGACGAACCCTCCACGCGGAGTCGCTCGATGTCCGCCTGACGCCGCCGGGCGTGGGCGATAGAGCCGGGCAACCGCAGGAGCGTAATGGCGGCCCAGAGGGCGAAGCAAGCTCCGACGACTGCGCCGAGCTCTAGCGGGATCGTCGGCGATGTCGCTATGGCCTCGAGGTCAAAGGGGCGCGACAGGTCGCTTGTCAGCGTCCAGAGCAGGAGGACTCCCGCGACTGCTGCGAGCCCTCCTGTGACCGATAGCGTCGCGAACAGGCCGGCCACCCTGGTCTGTCCGAACTGCTCAATCGCTCGCGAGTACACCCCGCCGGTCGTACCAATCGCGACGAACAGCAGCAAAACGGCGACGCCCACTGTGATCGGATGACCGAGGAGCATGCCGATTGACGGTGTCGGCGCCATGCCGAGCAGTGCGCCGAACGGCACGGAGCCTGTCAGCGACCATAGTGCAGCAGCTGTGAGCAGCCACGGCATCAACGGAGCCGCGCGTCCGACGCGATGTCCCAGCCGGAGCATAGTCATCCGTCCGTTCTTATCCGTGGTGGAGAACAGCGGTAGCATCTCGATATGTGCTTGCTGCCCGTGCTTATGCTGACCCTCCGCAGCATCCTTCATTGGCATCGCCCTCCCGAGGAAGATACTCGCACCCTGAGCAGCGGAGGGGGATTCCCCGTGACACGGTCGGGACGATCAACTATAAAATGGAGGAGCTTTTCCCCTTTCGCTTCCTTATTATTGAACGTTTTTTTGTAGGTATAATGATATTCTAGGTGCCGTAATAAAAAGTTCAACTTCCTACTATCTTTGTACTCAGCCATACACACCTTCACCCCCAAAATGTCTTATCTATATTTTACCACTATAAGGTTGCCCACTGTAAGGCCCAACCAAGTCGACATGCATTTACGGAAGGTGTACCTTTGAATCAGTTCGACACGGTGGCTGAATTCGAGTCATTTTATACAAACAAAGTCTTCGTCATTGCCCGTTAAGACCGATACGGAATAATTCACCTCCCCTGCCGTTATGACCCGCGATTTTGACATTTCCTTTCGTATAATAACCATTCATATAAAGGAAAAAATGCGATATGAGAAAGCCATTATTGCAATCTATATTTGAAGCATTAAGGTCTATAAGCGGTTGTTCTTTTATTGAGAATTGCAAGAGGAAGAAAATTCCTTACATTGTAGAGATTTTGTAGAGACTAGATTTTTAAACTAAGAAAGAAAGTGTCGAAATTTGGTTGAAAGCATATCAGTAGTTTCGGGAATGGAGGAGAAGTGTGTCTTGAATCGAAAACGCAGCATAGGTAAAGCAATACTATCTTTCTGCCTGGCAATTATGCTTGCCTTGCAGACGGTGGCATTCTCTGTCCCTGCATATGCAGAAAGCGCGCCAAGCGCGGAAGAACCGCAATCAGTAACTGATGCGGTTTACGATGTGCCGAGCAATTCCATAATGATGGCGGCAGCCGTGACGGACAAAACGGTGGTGTTTATGGATGCTAATGCAATCTTTCCGCTGAAGGTGACGCAGGGAACTGACGTTGCTCCAGGCGGTATGATCCAGGGACGACAGGCATTTACCCTCAAATCAGAGGGCCTCAAGGTGCCGGTGAAGGGGGATTATGCAAATACGCCGGATGAAAATGACACGACCAAGTACATTCAGAAGGGAGACTCGATCGAGCTAGCAAGGGATCCCTACTTCAAGGAAGTGGTGCTGCCAACAGCTACCAAAACCTTGATGGCCACAACTGATTTTGGAGTGAAACAGCTTGGCACCGCTTATTTCACCCCAAATAGCATCAAGCTTGTTTTTAATGGCGACGATTGGTTTTTCAATGGGGTTGGAAAAGCGGTTACCTTTGGCTTTGAAACCACTGCCAATTCGGATGTAACGGGCATGCAATACGGCGATACAAAACCTATATCGATTTTCGGGGGAGCGTATGAGCTCAAGAACCCGGATGTTACGCCAGCTTACAGCATCAACTTGACAGGAAACAACTGGCCCAAAAATGGTAGCTGGACTTGGTGGTATGTGACCGTACCAGCCTATCAGGATGGTTATTTGACCATCCAGTCTACCCCAGCCTCTTTTGATGTGCTGGATCCAGCGATCAAGTTGCCGCTAGATGGGATGACGTTCTATACAAAGCCTGCCGATTACCGTATGGTCTATGTACCGGGCTCCTTCAAGGTAAACGGCACTACGTTAGAGCCAACCATTGATGCAGATGGCGGGCTGAGCTACATTTTCCCAGCGGGAACTGGGGTGGAACCGAAAGTTGAATATCAAGCGTGGTTTAACAAGGATATGTATTATAAAGAGTATCGGGGCGTGGCACTCGATCCCGGTCGATCTGGCGGACAGCGTTTTGATCCAAAGGTTGAACTGAGGGATGGGAGTGCTAGTGTAAAAGCCAGCGCAGTGCGGGAAACGTGGGTAGCACCCGACTGGATTCAAGCGTCCGCCTCCTATGACCATCCAAATGAAATGATTACATGGAAGGTAACGGTTAACCAATATAACAAAAAAGGGCTAAAGGACTTTACCATAACAAATGTATTGCCTGCTGGGCTGGAATTCGAATCCGCTACATGGCAGACAACGGTAAATGGTACTGTATCTGAAGCAACACAAATTGCACCAGATTCGAACGGGGTTTATTCCTTTGGGGAAATTAACGGTAAAGTGGAATTACTCATTAAGAGCAAGGTGAAAAGCGGTTCCAGCTTTAGAATCGATCCTCGTGCCAACTGGAATTTGGATACACCAAATGGCGTACAGAACAACGATGTCATAACTGGTACAAGACCTAATGCAGTAACTGACGAGGCCATTGTTACTATCGGGGCGCACACTTTTACAAAAACAGGCGCTATTACGATGGAGGATTATAACCTGGGCAGCATTACATGGACCGTTAATCTAACGCCACAATATGCCTTGCCAAATGCTGCGGTATACGATGTACTGGTTCATGGCGGAGATTTGAACGTCTTGGACAACGCAGTGGATGAAACAGGCGAAGTTAGTGCGGAAACCATTGCGAAAATCAAAGGGAATGTGAACTCTGCACAGCTTTGGAAGAAGTATCGGGCGGGAACCCTGAAGACCAATGCAACCGGCCTGACTATGAAGAATATTCCTTTAACCGTAGACGGTAAAGTGGTGGCGGATTTGATCAAGGTGACCGGATACACGGACGCAGCTGCATCCTTCAGCTTCCGTGCCCTTGAGACCAACCTGGACATCCTCTTCAGGCAGGATAATAATGCAGGGAAAATAAGCTGGAATCGGGCTTTGCTCATTGACGGCGAAACCGTAAAACAAGCACAAAACAACGTCAGCCTTCACCTGCGTATGCTGAACAAGGATATGCTTACGGCATCCTACCCTATTAAGGGGGATGGGACGGCTGACACCTGGTATATTCCGAACAACGTTCAACGCTATATCGGTTTTGACAGCTCATCAAGCGGCGATGAATATACGATGGCTGGTTATGACCGGACAACCAAGACGGTCACCTTCCGCCTAGGTATCAATATGCCGGGCTATAACACAGTCGAAATGGCAAAAGACGGTGGAAGTCGGGTTATCACCAATGTGAAGCTGGTGGACACCTTGCCCGAGGGTTGGGAGTTCGTTCCTTATGGAGATGGAAAGGACTATGAGCTTTATAAGGGCTACTCGGATAATGGTAGCGGCACTGGCTATGGGGTTCGAAACAACGCCGTGTCAATCATTGAGCCAAACGACCCTGCTCATGTGGCGAGTTTCTCCCATAGTGGCAACGAAGGCACCTTCACCTTCTCCAAGTTGGAAAGCCCTTATGTCATTTTGGTGAAGGCAAGACCTTCCAATGCGGCACTGGAGAAATATTTAGAGGAATACACCACTATCGGCACAGACAAGCAGGTGCTGTATAACAAAGCCGACCTACATATGACATGGGGCGGAGAAGAGAAGGTTCTCACCGAACAGCGCAAAGTGATTGTACCGATTCAGACTCTGGGCAAGTCGGTAACTAAACCAGTTCCAGGGGTGCTGGAATGGACGGTGAACTATACCCCGCCATTCAACATGGAACAGGGCGTTTATTTACAAGATACTCTGGGTGCAGGTATGAAACTGCGCTATGAAGGAAACGGAAAGCTTGTGCTGACAGCGCCTAGTATGGCAGTCTATCCTGCTAAACTGACTGCCAGCGGTGCTCTGGAACGAGACGGTGCCGCACTGAATCTCAGCGATCCGAATTCAGAAGTTCGGGTGGAAGCCGGTCCGGGTGCGGGCGGCACCACGGTTCTATTATTCAAATTGGACGACCCTAATAAGTTCTACCAGTTTGTATACCAAACCGAGGTTGATCCTTCTACAGCGAAAGCTGGCGACAAAATGGGCAACGAGGTAAAGCTGATGGGCGATGATAAGCTGAAATCTGTCAGTGCCAAAAGTGAAAGCACGCTGGACAATTCAGACGTAGCCGGCAGTTCAAGCTCCAATGCCCTGCTGCCCCTGAAAAAGGTAGATCCGGACAACAATCCGCTAAAAGACGTAGAGTTCACGCTCTATAAGAAAGACGGCGGAGCTCAAGTCGCTAAAGGAACAACCGATAGCGGAGGGAAACTTAATCTACTATTCCCAGATCCAGGGTATTATGAGCTGAAGGAAACTTATATTGACACCACAACATGGTTGCCAACTACAAGAATATATCAGGTTTACGTAGGGAATACGCCTGGAAAGCCTATCTGGGTAGACGGCGTGAAAGTAACCTCTGATATTCCGCTGGTCGTGCCTACGCCGGCGCAAGGAAAGCTGACCATTAGCAATAAGGTGGAAGGAAACGGCAGCGACTCTTCCAAGGATTTTGAATACACCGTGACCTTCACTGGCGAAGGCAAGGATGGAGAGTACATCTATCAGAAGTCAGATCATACGTCTGGCACGATCAAGAGCGGAGACAAGATTACCCTCAAGCATGGGCAATCTGTGACGTTCCCGGCATTGCCCGCGGATATGGGGTATACCGTAACCGAGGCCGATTATACGACCGTTGATGGTTATATCACCACGCCGGAGACGAGAGAGCTGCCTGGCACAATCGTGAATAAAGGCGACCACAAGGCGGACTTTATTAATGAGCGAACCGTTAACAAGCTGACCGTCAGCAATACGGTCATGGGCAACGGCGCCGACAAGACGAAGGAGTTTGAGTACACCGTCATCTTTGAGGATGCAGGCAAGGATGGAAGCTATTCCTACTTGAAATCGGGCGGCGGTACAGGTACGATCAAGTCTCATGATACCTTCAGGCTTAAGGATGGGGAGACACTGGATATTTTGGGTCTGCCTAAGGGTCTGAATTACACGATTACTCAGAAGGACTACACAGCCGATGAATATGTGAACATTCCTGAGGAAGGTTATTATACCGGAGTCATGGATGGCAAAGATGAGGATGCCCCATTTACGAACTTGCGAGTCTTAAAGGGCGGCCTGCTTATCGGCAACACGGTTAAAGGCAAAGACGAAGACAAAGAAAAGCTGTTCAAGTATACGGTCACCTTCACAGGAGAGGGAGCAAGCGAATCCTACTCTTATGAGAAGTCGGACGGCAGCAAGGGCACAATCAAGAGTGGAGAGACCTTCGAGCTTACAGATGGCCAGACGCTCGTCGTGCAAGGACTTCCGACGTATCTCCAGTATAAGGTGACCCAAGATGATTATACGAATGATGGCTATGTGACGGACCCTGAAAGTCTCGTTCGCACAGGCACTATTCCGGAGAAAAATGTGGCCGAAGCACACTTTGTCAATACCCGCCCTTATCTGGAAGGCGTGCTGCGTGACAACAACACAGGGGCAGTCATTCCGAATGCGCCCATCACGGTAATCGATCTGAAGACAGGCAAGGAGCTTCAGACGGAGACGAATGAGAAGGGTGAATATTCGGTCCCAGCTACAGCGGATACCGACTATACGATTACGTATACGAAGTGGTACCAGGTAGGCGGGAAGGGTGTTCCTGTCGAGTTCACACAAAAAGCAAATGTGGACGGCAGCGTGACAGGCGAGACCGTTCCGGCGGACATTACGGCGGTAGGGATCGTTCTGTTCAAGCAGCTGGACGGAGTAACAGAGCTATTCAACGCTTCGTTTACCAGCCAGATGCATATCTATTTGAAGGATCAGGACGGCAATTATATTAAGGAAAACGGTCAACCCAAGGCGTTTCCAATGGCTGCGAACGGAACCTTCTCCGTGGAGGGGCTAAGCGAGCAGAAGTACACAATGGAAGTTCGCTATAAAGCTGAGACAGGCGAGGAACTGCTCCTCAAAGTGACGCAGCTGGACGTGAAAGCTAACGGAGAATTGAACATTTCCGAGGAATTGGTTGACCCATACGGTACGGTTTATGATGAAACGACAGGAGATGCCATTACTGGCAAGAAAATTGACGGAGCTAAAGTTACACTGTATTATGCGGATACGCAGCGGAATAGAGATAAAGGCCGCATTCCGGATACGAAAGTAACGCTTCCTGCGGTTCCAAACTTTCCGCCGCACGATAACGAGAGCCCGGAGCAGGATAGCGACGCAAATGGCTTCTACGCGTACATGGTGTTTCCTGAAGCAGATTACTATCTGATCGTAACGAAGGATGGATATGAGACGCACAGGAGTGAAACGATTTCTGTCGATTATGACATTGTAAAATACGATGTGCCAATGAAGCCGGTCAGTTCCGGTGGCAACTCCGGCAACGGCGGCAACGGCAACAGCGGAACCGACAACGGCAACACCGGAACCGATAACGGCAACACCGGAACCGACAACGGCAACAACGGAACCGACAACGGCAACAGCGGAATCAGCAACGGCAGCAACGAAGCCGTAAATGGCAACAGCGATGAGCTGGACGATGCTCCGAAAACAGGAGACGACAGCGTACCGCCAATCTTCTATATGGCTTTGGCGCTGATGTCCCTGCTGACGATCGGATTCTGTCTACTCGGGAACAAGAAGAAAAAGCACATCCAGTGACCGGAAAGGCGGTAAGAAAATGAGCAAAACTAAGAAATTTCTTATCGCCGTTTCCTTCCTTGTGTTGGTTTTTTCTCTTGTTAGTGCTGCGAGAGCTCTCCTGCAGGATTATACTGAGCAGCAGAAAATCGAAGAGCTGACAAAAGTTTGGGAGGAAGGTTCGGACAAAGTTGGAGGGGATGCATTCCCCTCCCTTTTATTCAATAAGGTGAATGAGCCGGTCATGCTTCCCCAATTTCAAGAGCTTTACGAGAGGAACCCGGACATCGTCGGCTGGCTGAGGATTGACGGCACCCGAATTGAGTACCCAGTCATGCAGAATCTACAGGATGCGGAGTACTACCTCAATCATGATTTCGATAAAAAGGAAAACAAAGGCGGCCTCCCATTTTTGGACGGGCATAGTCGGACGAATGGTTCGGACATTTTGCTGATTCATGGACATCACATGAAAAGCGGCTGGATGTTTAAAGATTTAATGAAGTACAAGAACGAAAGCTTTTATAAAGAGCATGCTGCATTCCAGTTCAGCACGCTTTACGAAAAGGAAGAGTATGAGATAGTTGCCGTTATTCTTTCAGAAGTTTATCGCAAATCGGACAACGTCTTTAAATACTACCAAATTGAGAATGTAAGTACGCCCGCCGAGTTCAATTCGTATGTACAGAACATCAAAAAACTCGCTCTTTATGACACTGGCGTAACAGCCCGGTATGGCGACAAGCTTATTGTGCTGTCCACGTGCGAGTACTCGACCGAAAACGGCCGGTTAGCAGTGGTCGCCCGAAAGCGCTAATGACGTTGTAGAAACACGAAATCAGTCTGCAACATATCGCGTTCTCCACTTGGAGGACGCGATTTTTTTGCCTCCGAAACTCTGTGGCGTTATATCCTTGTCCTTACAATGCCCCTGCATCTCTAGCCGAATAGAACGACGGGTAAATCGGTCGATATTGTAATTCCTTTCTGATACGTGTTGTACCTGATGCAGTGCTTCCGACAAAATTTCGCTATTATGAAGCTGAAGCAACCCTGCAATGGAAATCGGCGTATCGTCGAGGGCATTGTAGATACGACCATTAATACCAGGTATGGAAGCTGCGATTATCAGCATATGTTCCATTTTTCAAGAATTATATAGTTATAATCAAAGGGATTTCCTGGTTCTTGTCGAAATAGGTTGGATTATGATGACAAAACGAAAAGTGGTCCTTATTACAGGGTCAATCTTTATCACCTTAATCCTGATTCGAATCATTTGGGCTTTTCTTCTGACGTCACCGGATCACCCTCATGCGGTTCGGGGCGAATTGGATTTGCGCGGCTTCGAATTCACCGATAATCACACGATTACACTAGACGGAGAGTGGGAGTTTTATCCCGGCAAGTTTGTGAAACAAAACGAGTCAAGCACAACCTCATCCCGAGAAGGGAGGATGTTCATTGCGGTTCCTGGAAAATGGGATTCGTTATTATCCGCGAACAACTCGCCATATGGCTATGGCTCTTACCGTCTGCGCGTCAAGGTGGACCCGGATAACGAGCTAGCCTATGGCATCCGCGTTCCGAATGTGGCTACATCGTCCGAGTTATACGTAAACGGTCGTCTAGTGGCAAAGAATGGGCAACCGGCAAAGATCAAACTGCAGTATAGAGCCCGAAGCACGCCCTATACTGCTATTTTCAAGGCCGATACTGACGAAATTGATATTGTCGTACATGCCGCGAATTATGACAACAGCATAAGAGGCGGTGTGACCGGATCGATCAAGTTCGGCAGTGAACGAGCGGTGAAAAAAGAAGTAGGGTTTTCCGTTAGCATGCAGATAGTCGTATTTGTCGTTCTGATGATTCATGCCTTGTATGCCTTGATTCTGTACGTGATCGGAACACGGAATAAATCATTGATCAGCTTTTTTATGCTCGTTGTTAGTACTATTGTCATGACACTGCTCGACGACGATAAACTTTTGCTGGTATGGCTGCCAGCCCTCAGCTACGAGTGGTCCATTAAACTCATCCTTCTGTCCTTTATTGGAGTAGGCGTATTCCTGCTGCAGTTTGCCAAAAGTCTCTTGCCGGAGCATGAGGAGAACAGGGTGTTCCGATGGTTCCCCTTGCTCTGTGAGATTGCTGCACTGGCCATTGTACTAGTGCCAGCGGGATACGCGCTGAGCGCATTGGCTGTCATTTACACCATAGATTTGATAGCTTGTTTGTACTTTCTGATGTTCTCGCTGCGTACAGCCCTGATAAGCGATAAGAATGCCATTTATTTGGTCTTTGGTCTAACCTGCATTTTGACTAATATTATTGGAGGTTATCTTAAGGGTCCGCTCGTTATGGGTTATTATCCGATCGACCTAATCATTGCGTTCCTCGCTTTTGCGTCTTTCTGGTTCAAACGTTATTTCCACGTTACCGCCCAAACGGCAAAGCTCGCCGAGCAGCTGCTGAAAGTGGACAAGCTGAAAGACGATTTCCTGGCAAACACCTCCCATGAACTGCGAAATCCGCTGCACGGCATACTTAACATCGCCCAAACCGTTATGGATACCGAAATTAATGATAAAGATGATAAAAACAGAGAGAACATGAAGCTGCTTATTTCTGTAGGCAAGCGAATGTCATACATGCTTAACGATTTGCTGGACATGAGACGACTTCAAGAAAATGGGGTTCGCCTGCATATAGGGATTGTCAGCGTTCAGGGAGTCGTATCCGGTGTAACCGATATGCTGCGTTTCATGACGGAAGGCAAGCCGGTTCGTATCGTCAACGACATTCCGGCCCACTTCCCTAGTATCATGGCCGATGAAAACCGGCTTACGCAAATTTTGTTCAACCTGCTTCACAATGCGGTGAAATATACAGATCAAGGACAAATCACAATAAAGGCTGAGGTGAAGGACGGTAAGGCTAATATTGTCGTCGCCGACACCGGCATGGGGATAGATCTGGAGACACAGCATAGGATGTTTGCGCCCTACGAGCAGGGGGACTCTGGCATAACGGCGATTGGAAATGGGCTCGGGCTCGGGTTAAGCATATGCAAGCAGCTGGTGGAGCTGCATGGAAGCATGTTGGAGGTTAGCTCCATTCCGGGCCAAGGTACAGTATTCAGTCTGGCCTTGCCGTTCTCCGATGTATCGAGCAGGCAAAGCGAGACTGCAATGACTGCACCGATAACAGCCGTTACTGCTTCCTCGGGACCTCGCGTCGACATTGCCAAACTGGAATCGGCGGCCGTTACGGATGGGCCAAACATTCTGGTCATAGATAATGATGCCGTCAATTTAAATATATTGAGCAATCTCCTTGCTTCAGAAAAGTATAATGTCGTCACAGCTGTAAGTGGATCTGAAGCACTTGCCATTCTGGATACCAGAGAATGGGACTTGATCATTACTGACATTATGATGCCGCATATGTCTGGGTATGAATTGTCACGTTTTATTCGTGAGCGATTTTCCGTTTCGGAGCTGCCCATCTTGCTCCTGACCGCTCGTAGCAGACCGGAAGATATAGATATGGGATTCTTGTCTGGCGCCAACGATTACGTGACGAAGCCGGTTGATTCGATGGAATTGAAGTCCAGGGTGCGGGCATTAACTGAATTGAAGCAATCGGTGCGTGAAAGGCTGCGAATGGAAGCAGCATGGCTTCAGGCCCAAATCCAACCGCATTTTCTTTATAATACGCTCCATTCAATAGCCGCTCTCAGCGAAACCGATAATGATAAAATGAGTACGTTGCTTGAAGCGTTCGGCCACTACTTGCGGGCAAGCTTCGATTTTCGGAATTTGGAGCGGCTCGTTTCACTTGATCAGGAGCTTGGTCTTGTCCGCTCATATCTGTATATCGAAAAGGAACGTTTTGAGGATAGATTAAACATTCACTGGGAGGTCGACTCAAGGCTTCATGTGCAAGTCCCCCCGCTCAGCATCCAGCCTCTTGTCGAAAACGCAATACGACACGGACTGCTAAGTCGTGATGAAGGTAGAGAGATTCATATCCGAATTATTGAAAAAGAACATGGTGCGGAAATTTCGGTTGCAGATAACGGTTTAGGTATGGATGAGGAAACGGTGAGGCGCATCCTGGACAATCGGCTGGAAGGAAGGGCGGGAATCGGCTTGTCCAATACGAATCGGCGATTGAAACAAATATACGGCAAAGGATTGCAAATTCGAAGTGTACCGGGCCAAGGCAAAATTATCAGTTTTGTAGTACCAAAAATTAGGGGGAAGAACGGCTAAACCTAAATCCGTAAATGGATCAAACATAGATATAAGAACACTCGCTAACACTAGCGTTAAGAACAAGTAGCTTCGGAACTGGCTGGATACAAGGATGCGCCAGACGTATCTGCTTGGGCCAAAGCAGACGTTGCCCAACTGATCATAGCGGAAATTATTCAAGGTAATGGCCCAGAGGTGCTCAGTCCGAATACACCAATGACGCGTGCGGAGGTCACATGGCAAGAATGTTGGAAATAACGGACATTATTGATAAGTAATATTGTAGATCATATAATTAATACATCTATTTTTGCCGTTAGATCCGTTTAGCTGAACCGTATCGCACTCTACGAAGCAGAATTTGAGTTGTTTGGGCGAGAGTATTGTAGTAGTTGGGGTCCCTATGTCCCGAATAATGAACGATGATGTCCCCATCAGGAACTCCGCATAAAGTAATGCTATTGGAAAAACCATAAAATTTAGATGGGCAAATTTAACATACTATCCGCGAAAGTGGCGAAGTAACAGAGAGATTGCAAAGTAAAGCGCTGGGAGGCGAACTGAGGTTGCAGGAATCAGATAAAACTTACAACACTGCGGTGGAAGCCACTCTTGAAGTGATCGGAGGTAAGTGGAAGCCGGTCATTTTGTTTCACCTCTTGTTCGGTAAAAGGCGCAATGGCGAGCTGATGCACCTGATGCCTGCTGTAACGCAAAAAGTGCTAACCCAGCAGTTAATGGAACTTGTGAAGGATGGAATAGTGTCTCGTATTTCTTATAACCAAGTACCGCCGAAAGTCGAGTATGAGTTGACGGAGTATGGCTGGGGCCTGAAAGATATCCTTCATCTCATGTGCAGATGGGGCGATCGGTTCGATTGCATTGACCACGTTCACAAGCATGGTTAAGTTGGGTGGAACCAGTTCGGCCCAAGTAGGGCGATCTTGATAAGCAGCGTAGAAGATATGGGTGACTTCGGATAAATTGCCCAGCTTCTCTCGGGCATCCTCTTCATTAAGGAGATCGATTGCCACATACCGCACCTGGCGGGAGTCCCCTCCGCCACGTCGAGAAACTCCAATAATATCCCATTCGGGGAGCGTCATCAAATATTCGATGAGATTCCGTCCGATTACTCCGTTAGCTCCAATGACAAGAGCGGTTTTACATGATTTGGTTTCATCTGGTTTCATAGTGTTTTCCTCCTCTTGTTATAATGGCTATTATGAGATAGAAGAGGGAATTTGAGTAGTACGCACTTTGAACTCATATAAGCACTTGAAAGTAACGTAGGGCATAGAAGCTACTGAAAGCGCTTAGGCTAAGACTTGGTAGGCAAAAATTGCTGTTACAGATAGCGCGTAGAACGGTATCATAAATAACAGCAAGTCTTTTTGGAAATAATAAAATAAAAGGAGAGATGGAAATGTCCTATATCGTTGATTTTAACAATGTGTCTACCGTTGGTTTAGAGTCTTCACCAGTAGTAGAAGCGCTTGCTGGATTGCGTGCTAATGAAGCCCGTTACTTCATGAACAAATACAAGCATGAATTTACGGTTGTACAAGCTAGTGAAAGCCAAGATACTCTTGATTATGTAAACCGAATTTTGAAAGAAGAACGTGATATTGAGTTTGCGGCCAAACCATTAGAAACGTCACAGTTCCAAGTGGAAAATATCAAATTTGCCTATGTCTTCTATGAGGATGGTCTTGCGATTAACGTCATGTATACAGTTGATGACCCTAAGAAGCGGGCTGTTGGCTTTAAGCTTTCTGAGGGGATGGAGGTGCCAAAGGAGTTAGAAGAGAAGTTTAAGTTTGCCAGGCAGAAGTCTAAGCTAGCTGGAACCATTCGGGGTTCGTTTTTTGTAATTAAAAAAGAATATTAAGAGAGCAAAGTAGCGGATACGCAAAAAAAGCTGGACGGAAAACAAAACGGTTTTCGTCCAGCTTTCACTTAAAGGGCTTACAAAGCAGTCCTATAGGCTTATGCCACGTAAGAGGTGCGCAATCGCAATCGTATTAATTACTTAAAGATGCGTTGCGAAAATTGATACAGTCCGCTGCTCCAAACTTTCCCTTCATGTCCGCCCACATCTAGATACCACATGTGCGGGACATTCATGGTGTTCAGGCTATTATGGAAGTTTTGGCTGATCCACAGCAGGCCGTCCGATGCGCCGCATGATAGCCAAAGCAGCTTCAGTTGGCTGGCAACCTGAAGCGGATTGGAAATGAGCTGCGATGCCGATTTCGTATTAGGAGCAGATGAGAACGCGCCAATCCAAGCGAATTTGTTTAGATGGGTAAGTCCAAAGTTCAGTGTTTGTCCGCCTCCCATCGATAAGCCGGCTAAAGCGCGATTCTGCCGATTTGTATACACCGGAAAATGGGAGTCGATGTATGGAATGAGATCATTGATCAGATCGAACTCAAATTTTTCGAAGGCGGCTACCTTGTCCGGAGCATAAATATCACCTATTGGACGATCATCCCACATTGCGCGGCCGTTCGGGAATACTACAATCATCGGCTCCAGTTTGTTCTCAGCGTACAGGTTGTCGAGAATATTCCTCGGATTCATATTATTGAGCCATTCATTTTGATCCCCGCCAATGCCGTGCAGCAAGTAGAGGACGTTATAGGTTTTTGAAGTTGAATAGCCTGGAGGCGTGTACACCATCGCATTTCTCGACTTGCCTACTGTTGAGGAATAATAGGAAATCTGCTGCACGTTCCCGTGCGGAATATTTGGGCGGTAATTGGTATATCCCTGCGGAGCAGGGATTACAGGTCCGCTTGTAGCCGTGAGAGCAGAGCTGCTCTGGTTTTGTGTCTGTGACGCAGCATAAGACATCGTCGGCACCATCAACGCAGTGACCAAAGCCAAACTAAGAATGCGAGATAAGGTTTTCTTCATTTCAATGATCCTCCTTGAATAAATTTGTGAATTCTCTTGGCCTTGCTAGTTCGAGTGGACCCTAATTCACTCTGTTTTGTTACTCTCTTAGAAGCTACTCTCCTTTTACTATTTGATTGTAAACCCCTTCAATATGGATTGGCCTCCCCCTCTCTCGACACGTAGCAGCATCCAAACTTGATAATCAAAGCAATGCTCAGTCATAAATGTAAACGCATTCAAGGTGATGGTACCATATTTAGAATATTATGTAAATCGTAATTTTCACAAATATTTACTAGATATACTTGAAACTTCATGGGGCGAACCGTACCATCCAAAAGGTGAAATGGTTGGCTAAATATTTTAACAGCAGCAACAGCGTTAAGCATGTAGGATTATGTTTGTTATTGTCGAAATAGTAATCATTCGAAATCGACTGTCGTTGTAAGAGGGTGTTACAAAATCTAAATGAAAGCTGTCTTCGGATCTGTAGAGTGGATATAGAATTTATCGTGGAGGGTTTCCAGTTGATTGTTCAAACGAAGCTATTTATACCTCATGTACATAACCCTTTAGTGCTTCGACCTAGGCTGATACGCATGCTCGATGGGGGTCTGGAAGCCAAGCTGACGCTGATTACTGCTTCGGCTGGTTACGGGAAGACGACGGCGTTAAGCGAATGGGCGAGACAAATTGGTGTTCCCGTAGCTTGGGTATCGCTGGATAAACAGGACGATGCCTGGATTCCCTTTTGGAGCTGTGTAACGGCTTCGATTCAGGAGAAGGTTCCCGGTTTCGCCCAAACGGTTGGGCCGCTTCTGGAAAAAGGGCCCTCGGCGTCTTCTGTGTCCTTGGAGCCTGTAATCTCAGCCATGCTGAATGCGCTGGATCAACACTCCGGCGAGCTGGCGATTGTTCTGGACGACTACCATCTCATCGAGCATCCCGATATTCAGAAGTCATTGACTTATATGTTGGAGCACATGCCTTCTCATATTCATCTCTATATCGCGAGCCGTACCGAGCTCTCCATTCCAACCGCAAGGCTGCTGGCCAAAGGAGAAATGCTGCGAATTACGGTACAGGATTTGCGGTTTCATATGGAAGAAGGGCTGATATTCTTCCGAGATACGACGGATTTGTCGCTATCCGGGGAGCAAGTGGCGGAGCTATTCAATCAGACAGAAGGCTGGATCAGCGGATTGCAGCTCGCAGCGCTTACGTTGAAGAGCAGCGTTAACATCGCGGAATCCATAAGGCAATTCAGTGGTCATCAGCATTATATTTCCAATTACTTGTTCGAGGAAGTATTCCGTGATCTTCCAGAAGACATGTGCACTTTTTTGCTCCAGACATCTATTTTAAGCCGCATGAATAATTCCCTATGCCAAGCCGTTACGGGGCATTCGAGCAGTCAGGCTTATTTGGAAAAATTAGAGCAGTTGAATTTGTTTACGATCCCGCTGGACGATCATAGGCACTGGTTCCGTTATCACCCATTATTGTCCGATTTTTTGCAGAGGCAGTTTTCCCGAACAGCTCCCGAGCTATGGGCGCAAGCCCATGTTCGTGCGGCGCAGTGGCAGGAGTCTCACGGCTTTGAGGAGGAGGCAGTCGAGCATTACTTGGAGGGGCGTCAGTACGATGACGTCGTTCGGATAATCGAAAAAAATCTTCAAGATTTTCTGCATAAAAAGGCTGAAAAAGTAAGCGGATGGGTTTTGCAATTGCCGGAAAGCGTCCTTTCAAAGAGGCCCATGGTCGAAATGTTTTATTTATCCTTCTTAATCGGTATTCGGCAGTGGGAACCAGCCGCTCGAAAAATAGAGCAGGCGAAAATCCGCTATGAAGCCATGCGAGGGAGCATGGACGACGCGGAATGGAAACAGATAATGGGCAACATGTACTTCTTGTGTGCAAGCGCGAGTTATTTTCAAAAGGATTTGGAGGGGATATCAAAATATTTTGCGCTGTCGGAGTGCGTTGCGCCCGAAGGCAGTCTGTTTGAATCCATGGGGGATAACAAATATTACGGTTACGATGAATTTGATGATCATATGTCCTATATTAACGATTATCATGCGGCCGCCGCATTTATGATCAAGTGGATTCAACATTGGGGACAATGTAAAACCCATCCGTCTGCCGCCATATTTCAAGCTTCTTACAGTACAGTGCTCTATGAATGGAACCGTTTGGAGGAAGCCGAAGCTCTTATTGATCAGTTGTTGAAGCCGAGTGGCAAGAAATACAATACGCGGAGCTTGTTGCAGATATACGTCAGCGCCTCGAGAATTCAGCAAGCGTCGGGAAATCAGGAACGGGCTCTAGAGCTGCTAGAGGAGCTGAAATTGCGGATCGAATCACCTGAATATGGACGGTTTTTGCGGAAAATTGAAGCGGAGCAGGCTTGTTTGGCTGTGCGGCAACGGTCCATGCCATATGCACTCGAATGGTTGGAACGGTGCGGGATAGCTGCTGCGGATGAATTATCGCTTAATGGTGTAGCTGAGTATATGGCATTGGCGAGAGTGCTTGCTGCATGCGGGCGCACGGACGAAGCTATATTTTTATCGGAAGCCTTGCAGCGGTTGTTCTGGAAGGAGGATCGGCTTCGGGATCGCATTAAAATGGTTATCCTGCAAAGCGTGACGCTGTATCACACCGATCAAACGCAGAAGGCGCTCAGCATGCTGGACACCGCTTTACGCTTGGCAGAGCCGGAAGGATTCATTCGCAGCTTTGCGGATGAAGGGCATGTCATGGTGGAGATGCTGTCCGCCTATTTTGGAGCGCATCAGGAGCACCGTCCAGAGCGAGTATCTTCGGTTTTGCCGGGTTATGCAAATCGCTTGCTTCAGACCTTGAACAATCCGCATGAGCAATCAAAAACACCGATGAGTATCGAAGTGCGCTGCTTTGGCCGATTCCATGTGCGTACGGGGCAAGCAGATAAAGACGAAATCAAATGGCGCACCTCCAAAACAAAGGAGCTTATGGCGTATCTTATCCACCATAGAGGAGAACCCATTGATAAGTATCGAATCATAGATGCTTTATGGAGCGATTTTGATGCAAAACGGGCAGTCGCTCAGTTAAACACGACGGTACACTATCTTCGGAAGCAGTTGGAGAGTGCCGGGTTAAACGGCAGCATCCATTATGTCAAAGGCTATTACAAGTTGGAGATGAATCGTTTGGACTGCGATTACGATGCATTTCGTCGATTGGTATCAGGCGGTATCCCGATTGCGACTGAGGAGGTCAAAGCCTATGAAAAAGAGCTGGCGAACGTCTATCTTACGGGCTATCTGGAAGACAGCGCTTTTACGTGGGCTGAGCAGGCGCGAAGCCGTCTGGAAAGCGAATACGTAGGTCTTTTGCTACAGATTCATGAGCATTACGTACAGGAAAAGGAATTTTCTGCTGCCAGCGCGATCTTGAAAAGGGCGCTTGCATGCGACCCGTTCAACGAGAGCCTGCATACGAAGCTGATTCGCGTCTATGTGCTTGCCGACGACCGCATCTCGGCAAAGAAGCAATATGATTGGCTGCATCATATGCTTCAAACCGAGTTTGGAGTAGAGGTCGGGAAGGAAGCCAAGCAATGGATGGACATTCATTAGACCATTAAAGTCGCTATCGAAAGCATTAGCGCGTATCCGATGCCCCTTATCGACAAGGGATTCGGATGCGCGCTCTTTTTTTTGACGAAATTTAGCGATTTCTGTTGAGTGTTTGTTGAGTCTTTGCAAAGTGACTCATTGCTATTATTTAGAAGGAGATTGAATCCTGTTGAAGGAAGAAAGGGAGAAACCGCAATGAAACGTTACTTATCTCTGGTTTTGGCAATGCTCTTAGTAGCGGGTCTCATGCCCGCGTATAATTCCGCGTATGCGTCAACTGCGCTGGACAACTGGGCGGCGAGAACATCAGGCTCTACGGACACGATGTATGGAGTCGCTTACGGCAATGGTGTGTTCGTGGCAGGAGGAGACAAGATCGTCACCTCTACCGACGGCGTAACGTGGAGCACCGTGACTTCTCCTCCGGGTTTTTCGTTCTTGGCGAGCGTCAGCTACGGTGGCGGCTTGTTTATCGGAGTCGGCTGGTCGGGCAATTTGTTCACTTCTCCGGACGGTACTACGTGGACGGGGCGGACTTCAGGCACATCAAGCGTGCTTCGGGATGCCGTATACGGGAACAATTTGTACGTAGTTGTAGGGGATAATGGGTACATTCTAACATCCACGGATGGCGCAACCTGGACGAGTCGGGCTTCCAGCACCTCGTATGCGCTTAATCGCATCACTTACGGCAATGGAAAGTATATGGCGGTAGGTGATCAGGGTACAATTGTCACTTCGACAGACGGAATTAACTGGGCAAGCAGCACCTCTGGCACGACTAATCAGCTTTACGGTGCCGCTTACGGCAATGGGGTATTCGTAGCGACGGGGTATGAGGAGCTTATTCTGACTTCTGCGGACGGCGTGACCTGGACGCAGCGTCAAAGAATACCAGGGACAGATCCGATGTTCCCGATTGCTTATGGATATTATCGGGCCATGTATGATAACGGCCTATTTATTGTGGTAGGACAGTCGGGCAAATTGCTAAGCTCTTCCGATGGCATCAACTGGACGAGTCATAACAGCGGTTACTCGGGATGGTTATGGGGTTTGGCAGCTGGCGCTGGCACCTACTTAGTGACCGGTGGTCAGGGGATGATCCGGCAAACAGCGGCGATGACAAACGCCGAAGCGCCGAGCATCAGCGGACAGCCAGCGGATCAAACGGCGAACGTTGGGGATACGAGCCCGACGCTGTCCGTCACCGCGACGGTGAGTGATGGCGGTATGCTGAGCTATCAGTGGTACAGCAATACGACTGACAGTAACAGTGGCGGCACGCTGATTGACGATGCGACGAATGCGACGTATGCGGTGCCGACAGCTAGCGCAGGTACAACGTATTACTACGTCGTTGTGACGAATACGAACAATGGCGTGAACGGTGTGCAAGCAGCCTCAACTGCGAGCAGCCCTGCGGCAGTAACCGTAAATGAGCTAGTAAACGCCGAAGCGCCGAGCATCAGCGGCCAGCCAGCGGATCAGACGGCGAACGTTGGGGATACGAGCCCAACGCTGTCCGTCACTGCTTCGGTAAGCGATGGCGGTGCGCTGAGCTACCAGTGGTACAGCAATACGACAAGCAGTAACAGTGGCGGCACGCTGATTGACGATGCGACGGACGCCGAGTACGAAGCGCCGACGGCAAGCGCCGGTACAACGTATTACTACGTCGTTGTGACGAATACGAACAATAGCGTGAACGGTGTGAAAGCAGCCTCAACCACGAGCGCCCCTGCGCCGGTCACCGTAAATGCGCTGGTAAACGCCGAAGCGCCGAGCATCAGCGGCCAGCCAGCGGATCAGACGGCGAACGTTGGGGATACGAGCCCAACGCTATCCGTCACTGCTTCGGTAAGCGATGGCGGTGCGCTGAGCTATCAGTGGTACAGCAATACGACCAACAGCAACAGTGGCGGCACGCTGATTGACGATGCGACGGACGCTGAGTACGAAGCGCCGACGGCAAGCGCCAGTACAACGTATTACTACGTCGTCGTGACGAATACGAACAATAGCGTGAACGGAACAAAGACGGCGATAGCCACAAGCGGAGTCGCTAAGGTAACGGTGAACATGCCACTGACCTTTACCGTTAGCTTCGACAGCAGCGGAGGCTCGTCGGTTAGCAGCCAGACGGTGAGTGATAATGGCATAGCGACGGAGCCAAGCTCTCCAACGAAGGCAGGCTATACATTCGCAGGCTGGTACAGCGACAGCAGCTTTACCCATGCTTTCGATTTCAATACAACCATTACCGAAAATACACTGCTATATGCGAAATGGGAGTCGGCGGAGACATTGCTGTCTAACCTGTCAACAGCTGAAGGAGCTTTGACCCCGGTATTTTCAGCAGCGGAATTTGACTATCGCATTGATGTAGCGAATACCGTCACGAGCCTCCATCTGGCTTTGACCAAAGGAGACTCGAATCAATCCCTTGTGGTAACGGGCGCACAATATGCGTCGGTAACGGACAATGTATATTCTTATTACGCCTCAAATCTGAGCATTGGATTAAATCAGATTCAAATTGAGGTAACAGCAGAAAATGGTACAGCAAAAACCTATACGCTGTCCGTGAATCGCGCGAGCAGTGAAAATGCAGATCTGAGCGAATTAACGCTGTCAAGCGGCTCTCTAACACCAGTCTTTACATCCGAAGCTACTTCGTACAACGTTAGTGTAGGCAATAGTATAACCAGTACGACTGCAACGGCAAGCGTATCCGATAGCCATGCAACAATAACGGTGAATGGGACAGTGACCGCAAGCGGTCAAGCCAGCCAAGCGATTGCTCTTAACGTAGGCAGTAATGTTATCAGCATCCTTGTGACGGCGCAAGACGGCACAACGAAGCTTTACACGGTAACGGTAACGCGGGCAGGAGCATCCACTTCGACTAGTGGCGGCAGCGGGAACGGAACAACGTCAAGCCCCGTCGTTATACCGCCAACGCCAAGCCCGACTCCAATTGATTCAAAGGTTAATGCTTTCCGTTCAGAGGTGATTAATGAGGAGGCCCTAATCAAAGCTGTCAGCGACTCAATCGCTGCCGCTAAGGATGAGAATGTCTCTTTTAGTGACAGCTCCAATCATTGGGGAAATAAGTCGATCTCTATAGCGGTGAAGCTGGGTATTGTCGACGGCTATCAGGATGGCATGTTCCGCCCTGATGAATCGGTGACGAGAGCGGAGTTCGCGGCGATGATTTTCCGTGCTTTTGCACTAAAAACAGATAGCCAGACTTCCATCTCCTTTCACGATACAGCCTCAAGCTGGGCATCCCCCTACATTAACACCCTAGCTGCCAAGGGAATTGTAAATGGATATGCAGATGGAAGCTTTAAACCGGATGGAACGATTACCCGTGCGGAAATGGTAGCGATATTAGCGCGTCTGCTTGATCTGGGCAAGCTGTCAGCAGGTGATCCCGCTAGCTTTGAAGATGTTAACAGCAGTTATTGGGCCAAGGATGTTATTGAGCAGGCCTCCGCTGCCCATCTGATTCAAGGTGTATCTGCCCATACCTTTGAACCTAATAGCAGCGGCTCTCGCGCCGAAGCCTTAACGATCATCATCCGTGCTTTGGAGAGCAACAGCTCGATTAAGGAATTGATTCAAGGAATGGAATAGCCTACTCGCATGAGTGAAGGCGCAGCAGGATAAATAATTCCAAGTCGTTTTCTGAAAACTCATATCCCCCAATCATGAGTAAATATCCCCCTTATCCCCCAATTGGGGGATATTTTTTTGAAGGTTAGCGAGATTAATTCACTTTCATAAGCATCGTTTAGAAACCGCTCGCTCATCCTATTATTGAAACAATAACATTCAAATGGATGTGGCCCATAATTTTGAAGTTACAGGCTGCATAGGGAACTCCACCACAACAAAACAGCAGCCTTTTCCGTTTATATTCGGATGGGATGTTGTTTTTATTTGATAGAGCTACTACCTAAAAACGACTGATCGCAACGAATACAGCGACCGCGAAAAAGACGATGTTCACGCTGATTTCTCGATATTCCTTACGCTTTATGTGAAAGAGGGCACCGAAGAGAACGACTACGGCAAGTGCTGTTGCGGCTATTGGCGTCAGCACTGGTGAGATATTTGTCGCTTGAGGCAGAATGATTCCAATTGCGCCGAGCAGTTCTGCTAATCCAATAAAAACAACGAACCCTTTTGAAACGTCCTTTACCCATCCCCAAGAAGCTTTGGCTTTTTCATACTGAAATGCTTTCAACCATCCTGAGTAAACAAAACCCAGTGCTGCTAGTCCTTGAACGATCCATAACGCGATATTCATGAATAAAGCTGCCTCCTAACTACTTATTTGCTACTTGCTACAGGTATAATAGACCTTAGTTAATGATTTAAGGAAGTAGGCACTTTATCTAAACATAGTTAACAAAAGGTTACCTTAACCAAGCATAAGGAAATGAGGAAATGGGGGGCTTTTAATGAAATCATATTGCAAGTTTGAATCGGCACTGGATATTTTAGTGGGGAAATGGAAGTCGGTCATTCTGCTTCAGCTTATTTCGAACGGCATCATGAGATTCAGCGAGCTGCAAAGAGCAATACCGGATATCAATAAAAAGATGCTCACGCAGCAATTAAGAGAGCTTGAGTATAACGATATCGTTTATCGCAAGGTGTATAACCAAATTCCGCCGAAAGTGGAATACTCCATTTCAGAATACGGTAAAGGCTTAAGTACGGTGTTGCAGGCACTTAACGATTGGGGAGAGACCCATAGCCAGCATATGATTGAGCTGCACGGGGAAGATCGTTCAGGGGATTAATTTGGGTGAAGATTGTGGGAATCGGAGCTTATTGCTGATATTGGCCGTCATGGGTAGAGCGCGTCAAGCGAAAATGTATAGTTAATAGGAGTTGAAGCGTCGAAGCACAATGATGTGTCTTTGACGCTTTTTTTGAAATATAGGAAAGAATATGATTTTTCCGTCCTTTCTCTATATTTCTCGGACTGAAACGCGCTGTGCCGCCAGAGGACGGCGACAGCCTGTTCACTTTGGTCTTTATTTTTATAGAAGGCGGTTCTACAGCAGGATGGATAGGAAATTTTTTACATACAGGCTTACCGCTGGCTCATTAGCTTTTTAGCTTCAAAATAAAGCACTTGAATAAATTTCTTGGTATTTTGCCTAATCAAGCTGGCGGAATCCGCTTCTTCATTCTCCAAGTCCTTCATCCGTTTGCGGATATCGCTCAAATCAAAAAACTTATTCGCATATTGCTCGAATTTCGGGTTGGAGTAATCAATTAATCCCAGGGAGGCTAAGTGGGTCAGCGCTTGGTTCACTGTCCGCCGTACCCGCTGCTCGGCGGCTTTTCCCTCCTTTTTTAAGTCGCTCTCAGAAGCGTTGGGGCCTAGCCTTTTCAAGGCGAGCTGCTTGTAGGTTTCTTGAAGCGGAGGGAAGCCCTGCTCCAATGGGTGTTCGCTATCGTAACGGAACAAATAATCGAGCATCTCCAGCAAGTCCTTGCAGCCAGCTTCGCCGATTAGCCCAAGGTCGGATAGCACGTAGTTTCCGCAGGTGGTGATGCTTTTATCATTGGGAGCGGCTTCTTGCTTCGTTAACTTGCCATCTAAACCTAAGGCGCTAAGCGATTTTTGAATATCCCGAAGCGATTGATGCAAGCGCAGCAGCTCGGAAACCTTGCGAATAACCGAAATAAATTCCAAACGGTTTATAGGCTTGGTGATATAATGTTCAATTCCGAAGGAATAGGCTTTGCCAATCATGTCCTTCGACTCCACTTGAGACAGCATGACGATTTTTCCTTTGAAGCTGCCCGCAATTTCTCGAACGGTTTCGATGCCATCGCGAATAGGCATCAGCAAATCAATCAGAACGATATCCACCTGCTTGAGGTCAAGCAGCGTGTTATCGACATGCGCCCCGTCTTCGGCTTCCCCTACAACACTTCCTAAATCCTCATCCTCAATCATTTGCTCCAGCATGGAGCGTACGGCCGGATCGTCATCGATTATAAAGAAACGCATGATGCTAATCCTCCTTTCCTATTTGACCCACAGGCAGTGTGATCGTGAAAATAGTGCCTTGCTCGCCGCTGCCGGCCTGAACCTCGACGGTTCCAAGCAGACGCTCCGTCTCTTGCTTGACATAAGCCAGGCCAATTCCCGTAGATGGGTTGCCGGATTTATCGTATTTTGTCGTATATCCGGGTATGAAGATTTTCTCCCGATACTTGGGTGCAATTCCTGGGCCATTATCGGCTACGCGGAAAACGACAGCCTCCTGCTCCCGTTTAACCTCCATTCGGATAGACCCCGCTTCATTTAGTGCCTCGACCGCATTCACGACCAAGTTATTGAGCAAGGACAATGAAACGTATACGTGACACAAAGGAAAGACACCCTCCGTATGCAGCGAAAAATCGATCTGCTTGCCGAGCGAGCGGGCATATTTCTGATTCGATCGTAGAACAATATCAACTAATGCCTCCAATGGCATATAGTCGCTTTCGTGGGATATTAAGCCGGACAGCCCGGCATAAATGCGTTGATTGTCCTTTTTGATATCGTGAACCTGTCCAGCAATTTGTAGAGCCTTTTGAGCTAGCTCATCAAGCGGCTCGGGTTGTTCAGCTTTTAAAGATTGATATAACCCGTAGCTGTCCCGGTCGATATTCTCCGCATTGTGCAGCGTTTTCTTCAATTGAATGGATTCCTCGTACAGCTCCGAGATAAGGAGAAGCATCTTCTCGTTTTCCTTACGCGTCAGCTCCTCGGTCGCTTTCGCCTGCCTCAATTTGACCAAATTGAAAAATCCAAGAACAAAGAAGCTTCGAAAACAGGCTATGAGAAAAATTTGATTCCAGGTGGAGAGGCTAGTCATCTGCTCCGTTATGGAATAGCGAATAAGCAGCTCTGCCGTCGTTGCAGCGAGTTCAACCGTCACGCCTAATAAGCCGAGCAGCAGCGGCCGATTATGGTAGCGGTTCATTCGAACGGCTCTAAAGGCTAAGGCATAGGTCAAATAATAAAAGAAAACCGGATAGTGGTGCTGAAAAGCAGCGTCCCAGCTCCAAAGCGGCCCAATAGCGACCTCAAGTCCCGTGCGAAAAAAAGTAACTGCCGCGCCAACGATGATACCGGAGACAAGTGGGGAGGGGGACCGGAGCCAGAGCAGGAAGAGGAAAAAGGCCGGCGTCCCCAGACTGACCCGGAAATCATTGTGAAACGGGTAAAAATTCAATTCTCCTGCAATAGGAACCGAAATGACCATCAGCGTGAATAGAAACCATTTTTCTTTCAATGCAGCTTTGCAGCCTCCTTTCTTGCACGACGTAACAGTCATTCGACATCATTTTCCATATTCCTCTGTAAAAAGCTTTCTTTCTTCCTCCTCATTATGCCGAAATTAATAAATTCTTATAACGAATATGTAGATTCAAATAGATTTGTGTAGCTTGCCCGTACAATGAAACCATTCAAAGAAATAGCGAAATTAAACAATATGAAAGCGCTTAATAACCTACAGAAAAGGGGAAGCATGATGAAAAAATTTGGTTTGGCTTTTCAAATTTTAGTCGGCCTCGTATTAGGGGTAGCTGTAGGGGCTATCTTTTATGGCAACCCAACCATCGAAAGCTACTTGAAGCCGGCGGGGGACATTTTCATACGATTGATCAAAATGATTGTCGTTCCCATTGTCGTTTCCTCTCTGGTTGTCGGAATAGCTGGTGTTGGAGATATTAAAAAACTCGGCAAGCTGGGCGGGAAGACGATTCTTTATTTTGAAATCGTGACGACAGCAGCCATTGTTTTCGGCCTGCTTATCGCGGATATTTTTCAGCCCGGAGCTGGCGTTAATATGACGGGGCTAGCCAAGTCGGACATCTCGAGTTATGTGGAAGCAACGGAAAAGGTGACCAGTCATAGCTTTATCGATACCTTTGTAAATATTGTTCCAAAAAACATTTTCGAATCATTAGTAGCTGGCGATATGCTCGCCATCATCTTTTTCTCGGTATTTTTGGGTCTGGGCATTGCCGCTATCGGTGAGAAAGGGAAGCCGGTTCTGGCTTTTTTCCAAGGCCTTGCCGAATCGATGTTTTGGGTAACGAATCAAATTATGAAATTTGCTCCGATCGGCGTTTTTGGATTAATCGGCATGACGGTATCTAAATTCGGGATTGCCTCGCTGCTTCCTTTGGGAAAGCTAGTATTGGCCGTGTATGTGGGCATGATTCTGTTTGTAGTGCTTATTCTTGGCCTGATTACGAAGCTATGCGGAACTAGTCTTATATCGATCATTCGCATATTGAAAGATGAACTCATACTCGCATATTCGACAGCAAGCTCCGAAACAGCGCTTCCCAAGATGATGGAGAAGATGGAGAAGTTCGGAGTTCCGAAGTCAATTACCTCTTTCGTCATCCCGGTCGGATATTCGTTCAATTTGGATGGGTCTACCCTGTATCAAGCAATAACGGCATTGTTTATCGCGCAAATGTACGGCATTCACATGCCGATCAGCTCTCAAATTATGCTGGTGCTTGTACTGATGCTGACCTCAAAAGGAATTGCCGGGGTGCCGGGCGCTTCATACGTCGTTCTGCTGGCTACTCTTGGGTCTGTCGGCATTCCGCTCGAGGGGCTTGCCTTTATCGCGGGTATTGACCGCATTTTGGATATGGCCCGTTCAGTAGTCAATGTCCTTGGAAATTCCATCGCTACGGTTGTAATGGCGAAATGGGAGAAACAATATGATCAGAATAAAGGACAACAATATTTGGAGACGCTCAAAAAAAGTTCGTAACACCATAACAAGGGGGAATGTTCAATGTCAGCTCATTTTAGAATTGAAAAAGATTTCCTTGGCTCTAAAGAAGTGCCGGAAGACGCCTATTATGGCATTCAAACGATGCGAGCAGTAGAAAACTTTCCAATTACCGGCTACCGCATTCATGAAGAGCTGATCCGTGCGATGGCTATCGTTAAACACGCGGCAGTTGAAGCGAACATGGAGATTAGACAGTTGAACCCGGAAACCGGAAAAGCCATTATGCAAGCGGCGCAGGAAATTATAGATGGAAAATGGCAGGAGCAATTTATCGTTGACCCGATACAGGGCGGAGCAGGCACGTCCATTAATATGAATGCCAACGAGGTCATTGCCAACAGGGCGATCGAAATTCTTGGAGGAACGAAAGGCGATTATTTTAAAGTTAGTCCCAACACGCATGTGAATATGTCCCAATCGACTAACGACGCTTTTCCGACAGCGATTCATATCGCCGTACTCGTTTTAATTGATAAGCTGCTGGCGACGATGGAGGAAATGCTGGCGGCGTTTCGGAAAAAGGCTGTACAGTTCGATGGCATTATCAAGATGGGGCGGACGCATCTTCAAGATGGCGTACCGATCCGTCTTGGACAGGAGTTCGAGGCCTACAGCCGTGTTCTGGAGCGTGATATTAAGAGGATCAAGCAAACCCGCGGCCACTTGTACGAGGTCAATATGGGGGCAACGGCCGTTGGAACGGGCCTCAATGCCGATCCCCGCTACATTAAGCGGGTCGTTGAATCGCTTGCCGAGCTTAGCGGCTTGCCGCTGATCAATGCAGAACACTTGGTCGACGCTACGCAAAATACGGATGCTTATACGGAAGTGTCTGCAGCGCTCAAAGTATGCATGATCAACATGTCCAAGATTGCCAATGACTTGCGTCTGATGGCTTCCGGGCCTCGTGCCGGATTCGGGGAATTGAATTTGCCTGCCCGCCAGCCAGGCTCGTCCATCATGCCAGGCAAGGTCAATCCGGTTATGGCGGAGGTTGTCAATCAGGTGGCGTTCCAGGTCATAGGCAATGACCATACGATTTGTCTGGCTTCTGAAGCCGGGCAGCTTGAGCTTAACGTCATGGAGCCAGTACTCGTATTTAATTTGCTTCAATCCCTCAGCATGATGAATCAGGTATTTAAAGTTTTTCGCGCTCATTGCTTGGAAGAAATCGAAGCGAATGTCGAGCGCTGCAAAGAGTATGTGGAGAAAAGCGTCGGGGTTATCACTGCGCTCAACCCGCATCTTGGCTATGAGGTCGTAGCCCGAATTGCGCGCGAAGCGATTTTGACAGGCCGTCCGGTTCGCGAGCTATGCCTGCTTTACAACGTGCTGACGGAAGAGGAGCTCCAAATCATTCTTGATCCGTATGAGATGACGAACCCGGGCATTGCGGGAGTCGAGCTTTTGGACCAGAGATAAAAAAGCCTTTTTCATAAATAGAGTGACCAAAAAAGGAGAGAGCGAGATGTCCGTAACAAGTGGTGCCAGCACCTATATGATATTTCGGCTGCAAATTGATAAAGAACTAACTTCTCTCGGCGATATCGCTTCTGCAATTGAAAGGACAAGCGGGGATATCGTGGGAATTGACGTTATCTCGTCGAGCCGTACGAGCACCGTCCGCGATATTACCGTTAACGTATCCGATCAGGCGCACAGCAAGCTGATTGTCGAAGCGCTTCAAAAGCTGCAAGGCGTTAAAGTCATTCATGTCTCGGATCGGACCTTCCTTGTGCACTTAGGCGGGAAAATCGAGATTGCCTCCAAAATACCGGTGAAAAACCGCGATGATTTGTCACGGGTATATACCCCGGGTGTCGCCCAAGTTTGTACAGCAATTGCGGAGCAGCCGAATAAAGCCTACTCGCTGACGATAAAACGTAATACGATTGCCGTCGTGTCTGACGGGACGGCTGTGCTCGGGCTTGGCGATATCGGTCCGATGGCGGCCATGCCTGTCATGGAAGGCAAGGCCATGCTGTTCAAGGAATTCGCTGGTGTGGACGCCTTTCCGATATGCCTGGATACGAAGGATGCCGACGAAATTGTCCGCATCGTAAAGGCAATCGCTCCGGCATTCGGAGGCATCAATTTGGAGGACATTTCGTCACCGCGCTGCTTTGAAATCGAGGAGCGTTTGAAGCGGGAGTTGGACATCCCTGTGTTTCACGATGACCAACACGGAACAGCCGTGGTCATTCTGGCCGGGCTGCTCAATGCGCTCAAAATTACAGGAAAGCAAATGTCTGATATTAAAGTCGTTGTAAATGGCATCGGCGCAGCGGGCATTGCTTGCTCGAAGATGCTTCTGGCTGCGGGCGTGCGCAATTTAATTGGTGTGGACCGCGAAGGCGCCATTAATCGGAACATCTCGTATGGCAATCCGCATTGGACGGCGTTTGCTGAGCTAACGAATCCGCATTTGGAGACAGGCAGCTTGTCTGAAGTGATCAAGGGAGCAGATGTATTTATCGGCGTGTCGGCTCCGAATATACTCAAGGTTGAAGACGTTCAATCCATGGCGAAAGATCCAATCGTCTTTGCAATGGCGAACCCGGTACCGGAGATCGATCCAGAGCTGGCCGAGCCTTACGTTCGAGTGATGGCGACAGGGCGGTCCGACAAGCCGAACCAGATCAATAATGTGCTTTGCTTTCCAGGCATTTTCCGCGGCGCCTTGGATTGCCGGGCGAGTGAAATCAATGAAGCGATGAAGCTTGCAGCCGCTCAGGCGATCGCATCCGTTGTGACGGATGAAGAATTGAGCGAAACGTATATTATTCCGAGCGTATTCAACCAGAAAGTAGTGGAAAAGGTAAGAGAGGCCGTTATAGAAGCAGCCTATCGTACCGGAGTTGCCCGAAAAAAATTGAGAGACTCCAGTAAAGAGTAATTTTAGTAATCGCCTTCTCATCTATTGAGGGGGTCTTTTTTTGTGGAAAAATACACTCAAAAAAAGGGCTGCTGGAACCCCCCAGCAGCCCTCTCCTCCCGAAATTCCTCAAAACGAGCTTAAAATCATTTTAGGCTTGATTCCCCTTAGGGCTGTTCAGCCACTTGTATACAGCAACGGCCAGTACCGAGCCGGCAAGCGGAGCAATAAGAAACACCCACACTTGGGATAGCGCCTCACCGCCAAGCAGCAATGCTGGGCCCAAGCTTCTTGCCGGATTGACAGACGTTCCGGTTAAGGCGATGCCAAGAATATGCACAAAAGCGAGCGTCAGCCCGATAACGAGGCCCGTCACATTTCCATTGCCCTCAGTGGAGGTCACACCCAGTATCGTATAAATAAATACGAAGGTTAAGATGATTTCGACGATGAATGCCATCAGCGCTGAAATTCCGATTCCGTACCCAGGGCCAAAACCATTCTGACCGAGCCCCGTTGTGGGCATGCCAGCGGAGACGATAATCGCGTACAAAATGGCGGAGCCTGCAATAGCGCCCGCGATTTGCGAAACCACGTATCCGATGAAATCCGCCCCCGATAGCTTCCGGCTGATGAGCATGGCGAGTGAAACCGCCGGATTGATATGGCACCCCGATATCGGACCGATGACGTAGGCCATCGCCACAATAGACAGCCCGAATGCCAATGCGATGCCCAAATAGCCAAGCTCAGCTCCTGCTGTAGCCGCACTGCCGCAGCCGAATAGAACAAGGACGAATGTTCCAATAAATTCGGCAGCATATTTTTTGAATGACGCGTTCATAACTTACCTCCCAAGAATTAAAAATCTTTTTGATTATAAAAGAGGCATATCTACAAAAACTGAACATATTTTGTAATGGGGGAATATGACTTTATGACTTCATCCCAAGCAGCTCGGCAATATTTTGACAGCATTGAAGCTGAACACAAGGAATTCCTGCCTTATGCGGAATCGGCGCATTACCGCAATATGAAGAAAAGGAATGTTTTGTTAAGTGGATGTCGGATACCTTTCTAGAGTAGAAAAATAACGAATAGGCTCCCCTTACAGCAGACAGGTTTGTCATAGAACCTGTTGCTGTAGGGAGAGCCTATTCACCTTCTCATATTGAAAGCACAGTATGGCTGGTCTTGGCGGCCTTGCTATAACGTTTAGCCTTTGACCGCACCAGCGGTCAAGCCTTTCATGAACGTTTTCGAACCAAGAATAAACAGAATCAGCACGGGTATGGTTGTCATCGTAAGGGCAGTCATTCGCGCTGCGTAATCCGTCCGGTGAACAATACCCAGATTCGAGATAAAGATTGGAAGCGTGTACCACTCGGACTTGTTAATTGTGACGAGCGGCAGCAAATAGTTGTTCCAGGACCATAGAAACACCAGCGTCGCCAGCGTCGCCAAGCCCGGTTTCATTATCGGCAGTACAATGCGAATTAAGATGCCCGGCTCGGAGCAGCCGTCAATACGCGCGCATTCCAGTAAATCGGTTGGAATCGAATCGCGCATGAATTGGATCATAAAAAATGCACCGAACGGGAAGGCTGCCCAGACGAGAATGACCGGCCACAGCGTATTGCCGACACCGAGATGTCTCATTTCAATAATATAACCGATTAATCCGACCTGGGTCGGTACCATCATCGTAATAATAACGAAGGTCTGAAGCAGCTTGCGGCCACGGAATTCAAACTTCGCCACGGCATAGCCGATAAGCGTGCTGGTAAGTGTCGCCAGCAAGACAGATACAACGGATACGATCAAGCTGTTTCCGTATACTTTTAGAAAATCGGCCTGCAGGACGGTCTTCAGGTTTTCTCCCAAATAGTTGCCCGGAAGAATCGGAATTCCCTTGAATAGATCCTCGCTATAATGCGTTCCCATCACGATCATAATATAGAACGGAAAGAGCGAAAGCAGGGAGATGACAATTAGACAAAACCACATGCTGGCTGTTTTCATCGTTTGTCCTCCTTAGGTGCTGTGAGTTTGTAGCTGAGAATGGAGAATAATACGATTAGCAGGAACAGCGAGTAGGCAATGGCTGAAGCATAGCCGAAACGTGTATTGGAACCGAATGACTCATCCACAAATTTCCAAATAATAGTAAGAGCTGTATTGTCAGGACCGCCTACCTGTGCGGAGCCCGACCATCCGCCGTAAAGCAGCTTTGGCTCATCGAACAATTGCAATCCGTTAATAACGGAGGTGACGACGAGAAATACGATAATATTTCGCAGCAAGGGCATTGTAATTTTGCGGAAGGTATGAAGTCCCGTAGAGCCGTCCATCTTGGCCGCTTCGTATACATCTTGCGGAATGACCGTCATGCCGGCCATGAAAATAATCATAAAATACCCGAGATTGCGCCAAATGACCATTAAAGCGATAATGGCCCGGGAGCCCCAGGGGTCTTGAAGCCAGTAAAAACCTTCTTCCAATAGGCTGAATTTTGTAAGGAGCAGGTTCACAAGACCGGTCTGCCAGTCAAACAAGTAGGAGAAAATAAAGCCGATGGCTACCGGTGTCGTAATATATGGCAGTACATTAATGGTCTGAAATAATCTCTTGCCGCGCGTCAAATGGAAAGTCCAATACGCCAGCGTGAGCCCTAAAATCAAGGTTACTGGAATAAACATCGCCATCATAATCAGGGTGTTCCACAAGGACTTAATGAACAAAGGGTCATTCGTCCAAAGCTGCACATAGTTTTTTAAGCCGATAAACGTCTTGTCGCCTATGCCGTTCCAGTCATGCAGACTGAGCACGAACGAGTAAAGGACTGGATACAATTGAAACGCCGCATACGTCAGCACGAAAGGCAGGGCGAAAAGATAGGGCCACATGCGTGGCCCCCATCTGCGTTTGCTGGATGCGGCGGAAGTCTTAATTATGCGTTCCGCATTCACGGTCATCCCTCGTTTTCCCCAAATTTACTTAATGGTCGCGTCGGACGCTTTGTTTTTCGTTTCCTGGATGAACTTTTGCAGTGCGGAGTCGGCGGTGACCGATCCATCCTTCATCCATAGCGGATACAGAGCGTTAAACACAGAGTCTACGACGGAATCGTATTTGGACTGTGCTTCGCCTTTCATATCCGGGACGATATTTTCGACGAAGTATTTCGCAAGATTTTGACCACCGAAAAATTCATCGTAAGGCCCCGGCGCGTCGATGAGCGCTTTTTGGGTTTCATAGAACGACTTGGAGCTGGTCATGTTGCCGAACGTCTTAAAGTTGAAGGCTGAGCCTTCATCGGACAAGTAAGCGTATTGGATAAACGCCCAGGCAGCATCCTTCACTTTACTGTCCTTGTAAATGCCGATCGCCGTTCCACCGCGAGTGAATCCGCCTTCTGGCGCTTTGAGAAGACCCCAGCGTCCCGATCCGTCCGGATCGTTCGCGGATATATGCCATTTGGCTCCCCATGGTGCCATGGGATAGAACATGAACTCACCTTTCGCCATGGAAGCAGACCAGGCTGGCGTCCACAATTCATTTTTGCCGATAATGCCCGCATCACGCATCTCAAACAAGCGGTTCAAAGGCTTTTGCAGCTTGCTCGTCAAATCGATTTCTGTGCCGTTGACGTAGGAAGCAAAGTTTTGACCTTTCAAAGCGAGAAAGGCGTCGCCCAGACCAGGGAACATGAGCACCTTGTCGGCACTCTTCTCTTTAAGCTCCTTGCCAGCAGCGATGAAATCATCCCAAGTGGAAATCTTTTTCTCTAGCTCAGCTGGATCATCTGTGCCCCAGTATTGCTTAGCCAAATCTCTCCGGTAAGCGAAACCTGCAGGCGTAAGTGATTGATCGACAGCAATGACTTCGCCCTTGGAATTAGAGACGTAAGGCACAACGTAATCTATAATGGTGCTTTTATCGAAGTTATAAGGCGCCGCTTCCAGATTATCGAGCACCCCAAGGTCAAACAGCTTGCCGCGGTAGGCCGACTCCCCAAGAATGACGTCCGGAACGTCAGAGCCGGAAGCGATACCGCTTTGCAGCTTCTGCAAGTAATCGTTCGGATTAACGACCGTTACTTCGACCTTGATGTTCGGATATTTTTTATTAAATTCTACGATCATGCCCTTCTGAAACGCTTCATCCCAATCCCAGACTTTAACGGTGCCGCTAATCTGTGTTGGATCGGTGCTGGCCGCAGTCGACGCCGCAGGAGCAGCAGTGCCTCCGTTGTTGCCAGTACCGTTGTCTCCAGTGGTGTTGTTGCCGCCGCAGGCTGCGAGCAGCCCAGTCAGCATCAGCACAGATACGAAACCGCCCACCCATTTGGCCTTCTTTTTGATGTTCACGTTGGTGAGTCCCCCTAAAATAATTTTGTAAGTGCTTACACTGCTATCGTAACCTAGGACCCTGCTACGCGGTAATCAGCCAAAACGGCGATTTCGTATAAAATCCGGTGATCAAGTCGATTTCACCCACGAAACGGTAGCTTTGCCGCCAGAGGGCAGCGTCAGCCGTTTACGCTTGTTCGATCCAAGGAAGCTTAATTCGTATCAGGGTGCCCGCTCCCCATTCACTAAATACTTCCAAGCGCGCCGAAGCGCCAAAATGGGTCTGCAGCCGCTCCTGAATGTTGGACAGACCGATTCCCCTCGTACGCTCCGGCTCTTGTCCCACCTGTCCCATTTGCATCCTCCAGCCTTCTTCGGGCACCGTCATGCCTTGCCCGTCGTCCTCCACTTCCAAAACAAGCTGTTCCCCGTCCCGGTAAGCCCGCACTATAATCGTGCCCTCCTCTAAATCCGACGGAATGATGCCGTGCACAATCGCGTTCTCCACGAGCGGCTGAAGCGCCAGCCGGGGAACCGAACGGTCAAGCAGTGCTTCGTCGAGCTCCCAGACGAGCCGGAATTGGCCGGGATAACGCGTCTGCTGAATGACCGTATATTTGTCGATGATCCGCTTCTCCTCCGACAGAGGTGCGCGCACAGCTCCCTCCCCCGTCTTGATTGTATTTTGCAATATAGAGATGAGCGCCTGTGTTACTTCAGCCGCTTCTACCCCGCGATTGGCATGGGACAAGTAAATAACCGTATTTAGGGAGTTGTACAAAAAATGCGGATTGATCTGGGCCATCAATAAATCGATCTGCATTTGCCGCTTCACCGTTTCGTTCTGGACGGCAGTGTCCATCAGGCTTTTCAAGTCTCTGACCATCCGATTGAAGCCTGTTCCTAAAATTTCAAGCTCATCCCCGCTGCGAATGTGGACGCTTGTCCCGAGATCGCCGACCGCGACGCGCTTCATCGCATTCGTCAGCCGGATCAATGGCTTCATTAGATTGACAATGATAGGAAGCATGACGATCAGCGTTACAATAATGGCGGTAACAATGATAATGATATAGAAAAAAAACACGCGATTAATTTTCATAAATAATTTGCTCTTAGAGAGCAGAGCCGCCTGTTTCCATCCCTGATTCATTGCATCGTCCATTAGCACGATCGTGCGGGCATCCTCTGCGAATGGCTCGCCGGATTGTAAGACGCTCGTCATGAACGACCGATCCGCATCCGGCAGCTTATCATTAGCCTCAAGCAGCAAGGCGCTTGAGCCAGTGAACAGCTCTATTTGCTCGAAGTCCTGCGCGCTTTGCAAAAAGACGTTAGATAATTCGGAATAGGCGATATCGATAACAAGATAGCTTTCCGCATCTAATTCCTGTCCGATAGGGCGATATTTCAACACGTAACTAAAGACCTGACGGTTACCGCTAATAAAGAAGAACGGATGCGGCTCGCTGTAGGCAGCGCGTGAATTTTTCATTTTCACAAACCAGTCCTGCTTCAAGTATTCGGAGAAGTATTCCTCGTATCCGCTGTAATTTGAATAGGTTTCCTCGTTCGGTGCAACGATCACGACATTCAGAATAAAATTGCTGAGCGCCACGAACCGCCCGAGCTTTTCTTGAACGGCTTGCTTGCGAAAATAATTTACCTCAATATCCTCGCTTGCTGGCGCGTTAATAAGAGCGGTTATCTCCTCGTCGGATACGATGTACTCCGCTGTCTTGACGACTTGCTCCTGAATTTTCTTCAATTGGAACGAAATTTGCGCGAGCTTCGTCCGGCTGTCCTTAATCGATTGCTCGCGTATAATATCCTTGGCGTAGTCATAGATGAAGAAGCCGCTAAGAATAAGCGAAATGGAGACGACTAGAACGGTGCTGGCGATAATTTTGGTGCGTATCCTCATGCGCATTGCAAGGTCACCTGCGTTTCTCCATATATTCGAGCGGGGTCATCCCCGTCATCTTGCGAAAGACTTGGCTGAAATATTGCCCATTGCGGAAGCCGACCCGGTCAGCGATTTCATACACCTTGAGATTCCCCTCGTCGAGCAGCAGCTTGGCCTTCTCCATCCGGATTTCTGTAAGTCGGTCGAGTGCCGTCTTGCCCGTCTCCAGCTTGAACAAGTGGCGAAAGTGGTCGCGCGAAATGCCGAGCTGCCTTGCAATCGCATCTGCATCGAGCTCGGGATCGCCGTAATGCTGTTCCATCTGCTCGAGTGCTTGGCGCACTTTGCGGGACAGGGTGGGCTGCCCGGCTGACGTTCCTGCAAGCGCATTCAACTCCGATAAAAACCAATCGCGAATCCCCGTAAGCGAAGCCCAATCGGCTGTCGTGCCGGGGCCAGCTGCCCAGGTCTCTGTTAGAGATGGCAGTCCAGAAGTGGCGCGATAGCGGTTCAACACGCTGACCAGCTGCCGACACAGATCCGCGAATCCGTTCGCATCTTTTGCTGCCAAAGCTAGCGAGAATAAGGCCGAAACCTCGCGCGCAGCTTCTTCATATTGGCTATCCGACAGCAGTTCCTTCGTCTTCGTCAAGCCTTCTTCCCATTCCAGATGTAAGGGGGCCTTCTCTTCCTCACGCTGAAGCTCGTTCATTCGAAATAAGTGACCAGAGCTATGAAACATCGCCTGTGACAGCCATTTCAAAGCTTCAGCCAGCTTTCCGGGAACATCCGCCCGGTTTGGCAAACCGTACGCCATCGCCATGGACGCAGCGCGGCCCGTCAGCTGTTCTATCGTACGCCGGGCCTCGGCCGCCTTTTCCTCAAGCAGCTCACGCATCTTGCTCTCTCCCCTGCTGCTCTTGTCTCCGTATATGAGTACAAAGCAGCTTTCTAGGAAAGGGATAGCCGCTAACAAGCTGGAATCTCCTGCACTGGGCCATTCCATTGGCCATTCCGGTTTATTTGGCATAACGCCGGGCAGCAGTGGCATCATACGGGCAGGCTCAAGCACCAGCAGATGAAGCCGATCAAACGCTTCGCCCAAGCCCGCTGTCGCCGTCCTCCACTGTGCGTCCGTCAGAGGCCTTCCACCGAGCCAATCCACGAGCAATCTGCCGCGGTCATTTTTCCGGAGCCGCCTATCGCCCTCAATCTCCTCCCTTAAGCCACCGAGCTCACGTCTAACCGTTTCTGCGTCCATCTCATGCTTAATCCAGTAGTTGGACACACCCAGCTTTAGCGCCTCTTTGGCGTACTCAAATTCCTTGTAGGAGGTGAGCAGCACGATTTTCAGCACCAGTCCCTCTGCCAGCAGCTCTCTGCTAAGCGCCAGCCCATCCTTGCCGGGCATGACGATATCCATAATGATCAAGTCTGGGCGATGCTCTCTCGCCAATCTTATGACCTGCGATGGCTTGTTCGCCGTACAGACGATCTCGCAACCTAGCTGCTGCCACGAAATTAGATTTTTCATATGCTCAATTGCTAGCACCTCATCATCCACGAGCATCACTTTAACCAAGTTCATCTTTTCCTTGCCTCCATATTCTTAATACTTAAAATTAATTTATCATTCTTTTGCGCCATGTACCTTAATACGACGGAGCGGTCTCTTTCAAATTCTTTCTCTATGTAAAATAATTTCCTGTATGCCCTATTTCATTCATGGGGGCTCGTAAATGACGGATGAATTAGAGAACCCAAAGGTGCTCTTAGAAATGGACTAACTTTCGCCAAGTATACGACGAAAACCTGAATATTTGTATTTTTATATGACCATTCCTTACTAACGTTACATAAAAACGCAGTCATTTAGAAGAGTGAATATTCCGTTTTCTATTGGATCCAATATTGGCTGTCTCTAAGGCCCTTCCGCCTTTCCGGACAGCCTTATTTTTTTCTGTCACTACCCTCTCCGACAAATAAACCAATGCTACGTCTTATATTTTGTCGGCTAGCCGACTGTTTTTGTTTGAAACCATGAATTATAATTGTAAATACCGATAGGCAAACTATGAATTCGCCGACAGCTAGAGAAGGGTGGAACGACAATGGACCATGAGGGTGTGTCCTCCTATAGGGAAGGAACCGTAACGGATAACGGTGAAGCCGAGCAACTCGCGTTAGCGAAGCTCTTTCAGGAATTTGGCTCTTCTCGTGGCATGAAGAAGAACGCTTTTATTTTCAGAAGCGAGGAAGAAAGTCAGGAGATCTATTTCGTACAGGACGGATTGGTGAAGATCTCGCAGTTTGCGCAAGAGGGCCAGAGCATCACCTTGTTCCTGAGGCACAAGGGCGAGGTGTTCGGTGCGGCCGAGGTGCTGACGGGGCAGAAGAGACAACGCTATGCGCGATGCATCACAGACAGCCGGATCCTCTCGATTCCGACATCCCAATTCACCAGCTTGCTGAAGAGACATCCGGATGCCCTCTACGCGCTAACGGTGGTCAACGCCCGTCGTCTGCTGCAGACACAGCGTTACGTAGAGACGCTCATTTCACGGCCGGTTGCCTGGAGGCTGGCTCAACTGCTCATGCAGCTCGGGGTTCGTGTGGGAAAGGAGACGGTCATCACGCTTTCGCTTACCCATGAGGAGATCTCCTATGTCATCGGCTGCAGCAGGCAGACGGTTACGGAGACATTGGGTCGATGGCGGGAGGAAGGTATCATTCGCTATGAGAGGAAAATGGTTGTCATTCACGATACCGACGAGTTCCAACAGCACTTGTAACGATGTGGAAAGCCATGGGGGGGTGGGAGCATGATCCAGGTAGAGGGAGTAGGCAAGACGTTCGCGCAACGGGGCAGAGCGGGCTATACTGCATTGAAAGATATTGACTTCAAGATTGGAAAGGGAGAGTTCGTCTCCATCCTCGGTCCTTCCGGCTGCGGCAAGTCCACGCTGCTTAACCTGGTAGCAGGGCTGGAGAGGGCGGATTACGGCCGAGTTGAAGTGAACGGCAAGGAAGTCACGGCCCCAGGGCCTGATCGGATCGTCGTATTCCAAGACCATGCACTGTATCCTTGGCTTACCGTGCTGGAGAACGTCGCCTTCGGTCTCAAGCAAAAGGGAATCAAAAAGAAGGAGCGCCGCGAGCGAGCCATGGAGCAGATCCGGGCTGTCCATTTGGGGAAGTTCGCGGACCGCTATCCTCATGAGCTGTCGGGTGGGATGAAGCAGAGGGTGGCAATAGCGCGGGCGCTCGTCATGGACCCAGAGATTCTGCTCATGGATGAGCCGTTTGCTGCACTGGACGAACAGACTAGGCTGCTGCTGCATAAGGAGCTGGAGCAAATATGGCTGAGCACGGGGAAGACCATTCTGTTCATCACGCATAACATCCGGGAGGCGGTCATACTGTCGGACAGAGTGCTCGTCATGTCTACCCGGCCGGGACGGATTAAGAAGGAGTTTCGCGTACAGGCGGCACGGCCGCGGGAGCCTGGCGATTCTCTTCTGCACCATATCGAGAGTCAGATCATGGATACATTGGCCGCTGAACTGGAGAAGGTGGCGAAGGAGGAATATGGCAATGACTACACTCTGGAGAAAAGCCCTCTTTCTCATTCTACTGCTAATAATCTGGGAGACGGCATATAGGACGATGCAGTGGGGCTGGCGCTTTCCATCGGCGCTGCAGACGGTGCAGACATTCTACGATGGGATGGCAAATGGGCAGCTGCTCGAAGCGACGCTTAGCAGCTTGAGGCGAATCCTCATCGCGTTCGTCCTCTCGTGCGGCATCGGCATGACACTCGGCGTCTTGTTCGCTCGGAGCAGGCTGCTGGACGAGACGTTCGGATTTGTCGTCGTCGCTCTGCAGACGGTGCCGAGCATCGCTTGGTTACCTTTCGCTATCATATGGTTCGGGCTGAACGACTTCGCCGTATTGTTCATCACGACGATTGGGGCGACGTGGACGATGACGATTGCCAGTCGGAGTGGGATCAAGAACATTCCTCCAATCTATCTGTTGTCGGCGCAGATGTTTGGAACAGGCCGCGGGTTCCGACTCTTTTACCAAGTGATGATTCCCGCAGCCATACCACAGCTCATTACGGGCATGCGCATGGCCTGGGCGTTCGCCTGGCGGGCACTCGTCTCCGGTGAGCTCATTGCGCGCGGCATCGGTTTGGGGCAGCTGTTGGAGGAGGGGCGAAGCCTCGGCGACACCTCTCTTATGCTCTGCATCGTACTCGTGATCGCGATTCTCGGTACGATCTCCGACCATCTCGTCTTCAAGCGCATAGAGGAGCGGATCTGGACCCAGTACGGTCTGAATACGGCCAAAACGTAAGCTTAACTAGGAAAAGGGGAATGATGCATGTTTAGAAAAGCGGCTTATTCGAGTCTTATGATCATCTTGATGCTGACTCTGCTTTCCGGCTGCGGGACCTCAGGCTCGGGAAGCAATGGAAGCTCCAAATCGGTCGACCCCATTACGGTGCGGATCGGCTTGCTCAAGAACGTGACCCATGCTCCGGCTTTCGTAGCGATCAAGAAGGGCTATCTGCAAGACCGTCTCGGCGCTAATGTGAAGATCGAGGTACAGGGTTTTAACAACGGCTCCGACTTCTCGACTGCAATGGCGACAGGCCAGATTGACATCGGGTACGTCGGGCCAAGCCCGATAATCAACCAATATATAAGGAGCAAGAACATCAAGATTCTGTCAGGAGCGAACAACGGCGGCGCCGTGCTAGTGACGAGGAAGGGCTCAGGCGTGACGAGCGTCAAGGACTTGTCGGGCAAGCTGGTCGCCATCCCGACAAAGGGGAGCACGAATGAGATCTCTCTGCGTCTGCTTCTTCAGGACCAGGGCCTGAAGGTGTCGACAGATGAGAGCGGGGTTCAGCTTATTGCGATGGCTCCGGCAGATACGCTGACGGCCATGAAGCAGGGCCAGGTAGACGCGGCGCTATTGCCGGAGCCATGGGGGACGCTGATCGCGAACGAAGGCATCGGTGATATTGCCGTCGATTGGGATCAAATTCCGCCGAACAAGGGGAATTATCCACTTACGATTATTGTCACTAGCGACGACTTCCTGAAGGATCATCGGAATTTGGCCAAATCTGTTCTTCTGGCCAATGAGGACGCAATCAAGTTTATCAAGGAAAGTCCCAGCGACACGTATTCTCTCGTTAGCGATGAGTTGAAGGAACTGACGGGCAAGGGCTTGGATGCCGAATTGATCAAGGCCACACTGTCTCATCTAAATCTGACGATGAACATCGACCAAGATTCCTTGAAGCTAATGGCGCAGGTAGCGGTTGATGCCGGCTATATCAAGGGAGTCGGAGCAGATGGCCTGGATCTGGCAGGCTTGTACGATCTGTCGCTGCTGAAGGAGATACAGGAAGGCAAATAAAACGAAGATGAGAGGGCTGACAGCGATGCATATCCAGCCACAAATGAATTTAAGGCCAGACTACCACCCAGATCTGACCGTCGTTCTGCTCGGGACGGGTTCTCCCCGTGCCTTCTATGGGCGAGCGAAGCCCGGAGCCGCGGTGCTCGCGGGAGACAAGACGTTCCTCGTTGATTGCGGGGGCTCTACGGTGGACCAACTAATCAAAGCGGGCATCATGCCTCAACGGATATCCGATGTCCTGTTTACCCATCACCATTACGATCATAACGGAGGATTTTTCGACGTGTTCATCACGAGTTGGCGCACGCATATTACCGCAGAACGTGTCTTCGAAGGTCGTTCAGTGCCCATGCAAGTGTACGGACCAGAGACGACGAAGGCGATCATTGGTAAAATGCGGGAGTCCTTCGAGTTCGACGTCAAGCTCCGAATTAGTTACAATCTATCGGATGAAGCGGGCTCGCTAATCGAGTATACGGAATGCAACGAGGGTGTTATCTACGACAAGGAAGGCATCCGAATTACCGCCTTCGAAGTGGACCATCGCCCTGTCTATCCGGCTATCGCTTACAAGTTCGAGTATAACGGCAAGACGGTCGTTATATCAGGCGATACGATTCCGGTGGCCAATATGGAGAAACAAGCGACCGGGGCAGATCTGCTCGTTCACGAAGCGTACAACAAGTCGTGGCTTGACGCCCTGACCGCGCAATATCCGAAGCACGAGAAGGCGCTGTCAAACCCCGCGAAGTATCATACGACGACGCTGGAAGCGGCTGCAATTGCGCAACGGGCGGGAGTCAAGCATCTCGTGCTCACGCATCACATTCCTGCGCCAGCGGCGAATTCAGAGGCCGAGCAAGCGTATATCGAGGGGATGGCTGATATTTACGCCGGCCCGATTACAGTAGGTCGCGACTTGATGGTCTTCGACTTAAAGTAGCAGACAAGGGGCAAAGGGCACCCTGCCGAGTGCCCTTCTATCTTGTTTTAGGTGATATTTCTTTTCATTAACTATTAGGGCGCCGATTTGGGCGTCCTTTTTCGTATGGCAATCGGACTCTTGATGGTTTTATGAAACGGCGTATTTGAAAGGGATGTGCTATCATAAAAAGGGATATTATGAAAATAAGGTAATGTGCAGGCGAGTTAAATGAAATAGAATAACTTTCAGAAGGCAGGATTCGTTTAAATGACTGTTAATCATAAACAATGCTATCGCTTCAGTGAAGCTCCTATATGGCATATTCAAAGGGAATATTTCGAAGAAGAAGGTATGAAGGCTTGGAACAATGATCAAGTTCCACAATATATAACGAGTAATCCTATGATTGCGGCAGCCTATGCCGAAATGATATTTGGGCTGCTTCAAGATCAGGCCAATAAGGGAAACAGCTCAGAGCCAGTGTATATTGTAGAGCTGGGTGCTGGAGCGGGCCGTCTCGCCTATCATGTGCTGCATGAGCTTTGCCAGCTGAGAGACTATGCGGGCGTATCCCTCCCCCCTTTCCGCTATATTATGACCGATTTGCCCATGAAAAATGTTCTGGCCTGGCAGGAGCATCCTGCCCTGCAGGCTTTTATCGCTGAGGGCTTGCTGGATTTTGCACGATTTGATGCGGTTCATGATACGGAGTTAAACCTCGTCCTGTCAGGCAATACCATTAGAGAGCAAGATTTAGAGCAGCCATTAATTATTGTCGCCAACTATTTTTTTGACAGCATTCCACAAGAGCTGATCTATGTAGGCGACGGCCAGATTTATGAAGCGGATGTTTTTGTCGAATATCCAGACAATCGGGATGCTCTTAAACCGGCCGAGCTATTAGATCAAATCGCTTTGCATTATGAGCACAGGAGGGCGCCCGAGTATGAGCAAGACGACTATCCTTACCGTGATGTCATTGCCGTATATCAGAAACAGCTGGAGGATTCGCATATTTTATTTCCTGCCGCAGGCTTAACCTGCTTGGAGCGCTTGAATCAATTGTCTCAGGCAGGGTTTCTATTGATAACCGCTGACAAAGGCGACCACCTGCTCGATAACTGGAAATTTGCCGAGCCGCCGGAGCTGTTTCTGCATGGCAGCTTCTCATTAACCGCCAACTACCATGCGATTCAGCATGTGTTTGAACAAAGAGGAGCCCAGGCGTTATTTCCCCCGCATCATTATAAAAATATAAATGTCGGCTGCATTCTCCATTTGGATCAACCGATGGCCTACTCAAATACGAGACTAGCCTACCGCCGATTTGTTGAGCGTTTTGGCCCGGACGAGTTTTTCAGCATGAAAATGTGGGTCGACCGCAATCTCTCTAGCATGGAGCTGCAACCATTGTTGAGTTTTTGGCGTTTGGGTGGATATGATGCAGAGTTTTTCATTCAGAGCGCGAAGCAAATAGCCAGCCTGCTGCCGGATGCGAATGATGAAGAAATGCGGGACCTGCTAAGAGGCATTCAGCTCATGTGGTCGTCGTATTATGTCATGGAGCAGCGTTATGACTTGGCACTGGATGCAGGCCTGCTGCTGTTTGAGATGGAAATGTACGAGGAGTCCAAGCAGTTTCTGGAAATATCGGTGCAGCAAGAACAAGATGAGGTCGTTTCAACCGTGTTTTATTGTCTCGCTATTAGCTGCTTTGAGCTGGAGCTGGACGAGCAGGCATTGGGCTATATTCAGCAATTTTTGGAGCTTGAGCCGGATCATGAAGAGGCATTGGCGCTGCTGGGGAGATTTGAATAACAAGCATAGGCTGAACTTGTTGATCATTATTTTTTAGGAACGACAGTTGGGGGTGGCTGGATTTGAGGCGTATTACGATTTTGGTCGCAGATGATGAGGTGGAAATCGCGGATCTGGTGGCCTTGCACCTGCAAAAGGAAGGTTATTATATTATAAAAGCATCCGATGGAAAGGCAGCTATGCAAGCTGTGCAATCGCAGGCGATTGATTTGGCTATTTTGGATATTATGATGCCGGAAATGGATGGGTACGAGGTCACCCGTAAAATCCGGGAGCAATACCATCTGCCGATTATTTTCTTAAGTGCCAAAACCTCCGATCTGGATAAAATCACAGGGCTTGTTATGGGTGCGGACGATTACATGACCAAGCCCTTCAACCCAATGGAGCTGGTGGCACGTGTCCATTCGCAGCTTCGCCGGTCGCTGCAATTCAATCAGCCAGCCGTCATGAATAAAGCGGTGCTGGAGCTAGGCGGACTCGTGATTTCACCCGACCAGCATAAAATCACCTTGTACGGCGAGGACGTCGAATTAACGCCGAAGGAGTTCGACATTCTTTATTTGCTGGCGAGCCACCCGAAGCAGGTATTTAGCGCGGAAAGCATTTTTAAACAGGTGTGGGGCGAGGCCTACTATGAGAGCGGAAATACGGTTATGGTACATATCCGTACCCTACGCAAAAAACTGGGAGAAGATACGACCAAGCGTAAATTCATCAAGACGATCTGGGGCGTAGGGTACACGTTCAATGATTAAGAGCAGACGGAGCTTTCGGACCACGATGATTATGCTGCTGGGCTTAAGCATGCTTTTATCCGGTGCAATTACGTATGGCATCTATAAGATGCTGCAGCTTTATTATGTCGATGTCCGCGAAGGGGATCGATTGGCCTTATACCGGAGGATGATGAGGGAGGTTGGAGACATTTATGTGTTCCTCATTCTTTTCATCCCGCTGGCTATTGTCTTTTTCTTCTGGTTTACGAAGCGATATGGGACGTATTTCAATGAAATTTCCAAGGGAATCCGCCATCTGGCGAATGGGGAATTTGACAATCGGGTACATATTTCCTCAAATGATGAGTTTAACAGCATTGCGGAGGATTTGAATTTGGCTAGCGAAAAGCTGCAAGCGGCGGTCGAAAAAGGGGACTTTGCCGAAAATAGCAAGGATCAGCTGGTTGTGAATTTGGCCCATGATCTACGCACGCCGCTTACCTCGATATTGGGGTATTTGGATCTGATCGTGAAGGATAATCAGCTAACCGCTGAGCAGATCAAGCATTACACTACGATTGCCTTCAATAAATCACAGCGTCTGGAGAAGCTGATAGATGGGCTATTCGACATTACCCGCATGAACTACGGCAAGCTGCCGGTTCAGAAAGAGCACATTGATCTCAGCGAGCTGCTCAGGCAGCTGAACGAGGAGCTATATCCTGTTTTTGAGAAAAATCATTTAATTTCCCGTATGGATGTCGCTCCCGAGCTTTATATTTATGGTGACGGGGAGCTGCTGGCCCGTGTATTCGAGAACCTGTTGACGAATGCGGCCAGGCATGGCAAAGAAGGTTTATATGTAGATATGAATGGGCATATCGATACCGGGCATGTGGTCATTCAAGTCGTCAATTATGGAGGGGAGATTCCTCCAGAAGATTTGCCGCATATTTTCGAAATGTATTATACGGGCGACCGCTCAAGGGCGCATCAAGAGGGCGGCACAGGCTTAGGCCTGTTCATTGCCAGGAATATTGTAGAGCAGCATGAGGGAACTCTTAAGGCCGAGAGCAATGTGGTGCGGACGTTATTTGAAGTGCGATTGCCTGTGCACTCATAATTTAAGAAAAACTTTAAATTTGCCCCACTTTTTTTTAACTAGTTTTCTCTATCCTAGAAGTATAAGGCAAGGGGAGGACGCGTTAATGACGAGGTGGGGCATTTTTATATGCTTGGTTCTGCTGGGCTATGCAGCGACGGACAGAGAGCTTAATAAATAGAACGGCGAGATTGTGACGGTAAAGGAGGGTGCCATTTGGAACAGACGGCAAATAAGACAAATAAGTGGGAACTTTTTATAGGAGCGGCGTTTATCGTGTATCTGTTTTTATTATTTAAAATCATTTTGCTCAAATGGAACTTCATTAGTCTCGATGCTTTATGGTATCATTTCAAAACGTTTCTGCATCACCCTTACCTCATTTACGAGCGCCAAGCGAACTTCAAGCTATTCGATGAGATTTCAAGAGATATAGAAGATATAAATGGATTATCGATTTCAGGCTCTATTTTATTTACGAATCTAATTGGCAATACGCTGGCCTTTATTCCGCTTGGTGTTTTTATGGCGGAGCTCATCCAATCTAAAAGGGCATTATGTATAAAAGTAGTGCTGCTTTCCTTTCTGCTAAGCTTATTTTTCGAATCCACTCAGTTTTTTCTAGGCATTGGCATCTTCGATGTGGATGATTTGCTATTAAACACCGTTGGCGGAATAATAGGATACATAGCTTGGAAAATAGTCAAGATAGGCGTGAAAGTGCTCCAGCCCACATCGGCGAGAGGATTAAAAAGAACTTCTCATCCATGAGTATGGTAAGGCCGGGAACCTAGTGAGGGTTCCCGGCCTTTCTCGCGTCTAATCTGAATGAATAAGGACTGGTGTTCTACGAGCTGTCTGCATTAGATTTGAATGGCACCATAAGCAAAAGCTGTTTGGCAAGGAAGGCAGGCGTATAAGGCATATCGTTGCGCAGCCATATAACGATCGTGCCAAGAAAGGCAGAGGCGCCGTACCAGGCTGCAATGTCATTCGGAATTTGGGGCGTAATGGCTTTGGATGATGCATTGTGATTATTGATTTTATTTATAATAAATTCCATCATCAGCACAGACAGGCGCTCCGTAAATAGGGGCAGACGTTTGGAAGCGAGCAGTATTTTGTAAGAAGCTGAATGATCGGCAAAATGCTGAATAAGCCTGACTAGCTCGGGCCATTCATCCTTAGCGGTGCTGGATTGATCAGCCACATCATCTAGCAGATTACGAATATGCGTGGTCATGTTATCGGCCATCTGATTCAGCATATCGGGGATATCCCGGTAATGAAGATAGAAGGTAACCCGATTAATGGTTGCCTTCTCGGCAAGCCGATTCACGGTAATTTTCTCCAAATCATAATTCTGAATCAACTCGAGGAAAGCTTCTCGAATCAATTGGCGTGTGCGTATAACGCGTGGATCCATTTTTGGCGCTTTTGCCTGCATGTGGACACCAATCCTTTCCATTTTCAAATCAATTGTCTATACGACGGTTTTAATTGAATTTGTAGATTATTGCAATGTAAAACGACAGATTATAGATATTTGTAAACTATAAAACAGTAATGAGAAAGTTGTTGCTTGTAATCATAAAACGAGACGCCTATAATCTTTTACATTAAGTAAATTATACTACAGACTGTAAATTAGTTGAAGTCGAAAGGATTGAGTAAGATTAGTACAAACACCGTTTTTGACAGCAGCTCAATTAAGAAAGGCCCCTTATTGTTTGTTTTAATCGTTGGGGCATTTGTCGCGGTATTAAATCAGACCATTATGAGTGTCGCGCTTCCCCATCTAATGGTCGAATTTTCGATTGAGGCTTCCGTCGCCCAATGGCTCACCACCGGGTATATGCTCGTAAATGGCGTTCTCATTCCGATTACAGCCTATCTTATGCAGCGTTTTACGACACGCGAGCTTTTTCAATCAGCCATGGTTATCTTTCTCGGAGGAACTATACTCGCGGCGATGGCGAATTCATTTGAAATATTGCTCGTTGGACGGCTCATTCAAGCGGCTGGCGCCGGTATTATTATGCCATTATTAATGAACGTGATTCTTACCATCTTCCCTCCGGACAAACGCGGGGTTGCGATGGGAGTCGTTGGTCTGGCGATTGTTTTTGCACCTGCTGTTGGCCCTGCTATCACGGGTTATGTCATGGAGGAATACAGCTGGCGCACGATGTTCCAGGCTATTATTCCTGTTGCTGCTTTGGTCATTATTCTTGCTCATTTTTATTTGAAAAATGTAGCTGAGCGCTTGTACCCTAAGCTGGACGTATGGGGAATGATCCTCTCGACCATCGGTTTTGGAATGGTGATTTACGGGTTTAGCAAGGCGGGCAGTCTAGGCTGGTCCAACACGGAAGTAGTGGTTTCCCTTACAGTGGGGATTGTTTCATTGGCCGTATTTACGTGGCAGCAGCTGCGAGCCAAGAGTCCGCTGCTTGATCTCAGAGCATTCAAATATAATATGTTTTCTTTAACGACTATTATTAATATCGCCGTCACGATGGTCATGTATGCTGATATGATGCTGCTTCCGCTCTATTTGCAAAATGCACGCGGATATACGGCACTGGAATCGGGCATGCTTATGCTGCCTGGCGCTCTGCTTATGGCTCTCATGATGCCAGTGTCCGGGAAGCTGTTTGACCGCTTTGGTGCAAAGTGGTTGTCGATCGTGGGCATGATCATTACAATCGGGACTACGATTGGATTCGTAAATTTGACGGACTCAACCAGCTATAACTACTTGCTGCTGATGTCTACGGGACGACGGATCGGTATGGCTCTCTTCCTAATGCCAATTACGACAGCCGGCCTGAATCAGCTTCCTGCGAGACTGAATGCGCACGGAACAGCTATCTCTAATACGATTAAGCAAGTGGCTGGCGCGATTGGTACCTCCTTGCTCGTAACCGTCATGACGTCGAGCACCAAAACCCATCTGACGGATGCGATGGTGACTAGCGGCACACAGACAGCTTCCAAGGAAATGATGGTACACGCGAACATTCAAGGTATTAATGATGCGTATCTTGTGATTGTTGGAATTGGCGTTATTGGACTTGTGCTTTCTTTCTTTATAAAAAGTGTCAAGCAAGGTGAAGAGGAAGGCGTTAAAATGTCTGCAAGCCATAAAGTGCCAGCTGGAATCGGGCATGCTAAAAAACTAAAAAACACCTAATAGAAGAGAGGCTCTTCCTATTGGTGAGACGCATGTCATGCAAAAAAAGGCCGGGACCCCACTCAGGGGCTCCCGGCCTTTCTGCGTACACCTTGGTTCCATTAAATCTAAACTCCTGTAGGCTGGTCAGGAGTTGGTGTCGTGGGTGTCGCTGGTGGTGCAACTGGCGTTGGAAACTGAACGGATGCCGAAGGAACGGACAACGCATTCGCACCGCTTTTGGCTACCGAAAGCACATACACCCGATAATTGGTATCGTAAGCGAGTGGCTGCCCACTAGCATCCGATGTGTTTTTGTTTATTGTTAGTATGGCTTCAGCTGGCGAAGGCGAGTAAATGCTGGATGCACTTGCCGCATCCAGGTTAAAGCTGCCAGCATCGGCTTCTTTAACGATAAACACACGGTATTGCGAGACATTTCGCTCATCAGCCGGTTTAGTGAAGGATACTTGAATATCCTGACCGCTTGCGAGCAAGGTTGCATTAACCGCTGTTGCTGCCGCTGCCGGAGGCAGCGGTACAGGTAGTGTAATAGGCGCAGAGGCGGAAGACAGCGCATTGGTGCCTGCCGAGCTGCCGCCGCCAATGGACAATACAAACACCTGATAGCTGACGCCGGCCTGGATGAACTCTCCGCCTGTGTCGCGTGTATTGCGAGTAAGCACCTTGCTCGGTGTATCGGTTTTATTGACTGCCGTAAAATAATCAGGCAAAGTAATACGGTTCGCTGCATTCAGGTCAAAACCGCCAGCATTCGCACTTTTGACGATGAAAATACGGTAATGATCGATATTGCTTTCGTCCGAAGCTTTTGTGAAATCGACTTTGATATCTTGACCGCCATTGTATTCAGCTGCCACAACATTGGCTGCCGCAGATACACCTTTAGCTGCTAGCGTAATAGCTGCTGAACCGAGGGACAGCGCATTGGCGCCTGCCGAGCTGCCGCTGCCAACGGACATTACAAATACTTGATAGCTGATGCCATTTTGGATGAGATCACCATTAACATCTCGCGCAGTGGCAGCAAGCACTTGGCTAATATTTCCGCCTGTCTTGGCCACTGTCGTGTAGTTATTGGCGTTGCTCACAGCGTTAGCTGCTGCTAGATTAAAGCTGCCCGCATTGGCAGTCTTAACGACGAACACACGATAGTGGTTCAGGTTGGTTTCATCGGCCGCTTTGGTAAAGGCAACGAGCAAATCCTGGCCGTTGTTCAGCTCGTTTACGTCGCTGACAGCAACATTCGCTGCTGCTGTGACAGCGCTGGCTGACAGGATAATCGGAATTGAGCTGCCAGACAGCGCATTATTGCTGGTCGAGCTTCCATTGCCGACGGACAAGACGAATACCTGATAGCTGATGCCGTTTTGGATGAGCACGCCATTAACGTCGCGCGCTGTCGCAGGCAATACTTGATTAATATTTCCGCCTGTTTTGGAAACCGTCGTATAATAGCTGGAATTCGTTATACCGTTAGCTGCAGCCAGATTGAAGCTGCTTGCATTTGCCGTCCTAACGACGAAGATGCGGTAGTGGTTCAAGCTGCTCTCATCGCCGGCTCTAGTGAAGGAAACGCGCAAATCCTGTCCATTGTTATAGTCGCTCACGTCGCTTACGCCTACATTGGTTACACTGCTGACTCCTGTACTATAAAGCGCAATACTGGAGGAAGCGGTGGATAAGGTGCTGGAATAGGAGGAGCTGTTATTCGTAACACCCATTACAAACACACGGTAGGCAACGCCATTAATAATGGAATTCCCCTTCACATCTCTAGCGCTGGAAGAGAGAATTTGGCTGTAGCTGCTGCTTCCCGTTCTAGAAACATCGGTATATCTACCCGATGCTACGTTATTCGCCTCTGTTAAATTAAAGTTTCCGTAATCAGCCTCTCTTACTACGAAAATCCGGTAATAGCTAATCCGGGACTCATCCGATGCCCGATTAAAATTAACGCGCAAATCGCGGCCATCTCCATAGTTGCTAACATCGGCTACGCTCGTAATCGTCGGATTAAATCCGGAAGAAGAGCCGAGCGCTACAGACGAAGAAGCCGAAGACAAGGTATTAGAAATAGTACCTACGCTGCTGCTCATGGAAAGGACATAAGCGGTATAGGCAACGCCATTTTTAATATATTCACCCGAAGTGTCCCTTGCCGAGGAGCTGAAGCCTGTACTCATCGTACTGCTGCCCGTTTTGGAAACCGTCGTGTAATAGGAGCTATTAAGCGTATTGGCTGCTGCCAAATCAAATTTGGAAGCATTGGCGGTCTTCACAATGATAACCCGGTAGCTGGATATGTTGCTTTCATTGGAAGCCCGTGTAAAGCTGACCGAGAGGTCGCGGCCGTCGCCGAAGTCGCTAACATCACTAATGCGTACATTCGAAGCAGCATCTACCGTCGATTTGACGCTTAGCGTGATGGAAGCGGAAGCGCTGGATAGCGCGTAACGATCATTATTGCCAACAGTCAAAATAAAAACTTTATAAGGCAGATTAGAGCGAAGCAACGCTCCGTCGGTATCTCTTGTTTGGGCCGTCAGTACATTGTTTTGGTACGCGGACGATGTAGGAAGGGCCGTATAATTCGTACCGCCTACAATTTGCGCCTTAGCCAAATTAAAGGAAGCTGCTTTGTCCGCAGGAACGACGAGTATGCGGTAGCTGTTCACATTCGTCATGTCGGTTGGAGGTGTGAAATTAACCTGCAAATCTCTTCCGTCTCCATTTTGGCTAACTGTGGACACACTCACCGAGGTGGCTGCGCCAACACTTACGGATGCAGATGTTGTAATGCGTACACTTCTTGTTTTCGAATCCCATTTCACATCCTCGCCAAGCGATTCGCTGACGAAGCGGACAGGAACTACGGTTCTGCCCTTAATAGAACGGGCTGGTGCATCCAGTGTAACGGTCTCATTATTAATCGTAGCCGTTCTGGCACCCAGTTTAAGAACAACGGTCGTATCGCCTTTCATGGCGGTTACCGTTTTGGTTTTTTGACTCCATAATACTTTGGCATTTAAAGCTTCAAAAATCCCGCGCAAGGGCACAAAGGTGCTGCCTGAAATAATTATAGCGGGTTGATCCGTTTGCAGCACTTGTCCATCGATATAAATTTTAATATCGGTTGTTGCTGCCTGCGCTACAGGCTGAAGTAACACAAAAAACAGCGTTGCAAAAGCAGCTAGAGCGGAAACCATTTTTCTCATAACGTTCATATCCCCTCTGGATCGTTCTTCCATCATTTTCTGGATCGATAATAAGACGAAGCAAGAAGGGGAAAAGTTTCTACTTATTCATATTTTGTTCATAAAAATCTAGCGCCTAGGATAAAAAGGGGACGAGAGATTTGAAATGGGTCAATGAGAGGAGGTCTTTTGTCGGAGTTTGTCATTTTGCTGTCATTGGGGTGGATTATACTTAGCTGGAATAGTGAGCAGGAAGGTTGCTCATTGAAAGGCATGCCGATTACAAGAATGTACAGGGGAGTGAAAGATTCATGTTAAAAGGTTGGTTTAAAGTAAAAGCGCAAGGGAAGTCTGGCTTCACTGTGTTGTCTATGATGTTGGCGCTAGTCGTAGCGCTGTCTGTCCTGCCAAGTGCGGCTTTGGCCGCTCCGGTTTCAGTGACTCCAAGTCTCAGTGCAGTTGCCTTGGAGACAAACAGCGGAGTCGTTACACAGGGTAAAGTGAAAGTAACTGGCATTAATAGTTCGAATGGTACAGTCGTGTGGTCGACCTATGGAAAGGCGAGTGCAGAAGTAGCACCTGAAGCAGGGGCGTCGTTTAGCACGATTGCCGATGTTTATACTTATAAGCTGAACGACAATCTGTTTGTACCCGCTGCTGCTGGCGATACCATTTCCATTGTTGAAGTGAACGCTCTGAGCGGAGAAGTTGTAGGTTATAAGTCGCTAACGGTTGGAGCTAATCATATTGGTACGGTGGCTCCTATGGTCAATAAAGACTATGTTTTCCCTGGAGTACAAACTGGTTATAATAAATTTTTGCAGGTTGGTGATTTTTACTATTCACCCTATGGAATAACGATCAGCAACTTAACAAGCTCGGATCCAACCATAGCTTCCGCAAGTCCAAATGGTTGGTATTTTTATATTAATGGAATTAGCAAAGGTACTGCTACTATAGCCTTTGACGCCGCAGACAGTTTGACAGGGGATAAAATAAGAACAACAATGACCGTTTCAGTTGTGTCAAATCGCCAGCCCTACCTATATGATAATGATGATTACTATTTTACTGGAAAAACTTTCACATTAACGGTTAACCCTCCAACCGCACAATGGGTACCGGACTCCATTGAAGTAAATGGAGTGGTTGTCCCAAGCGAAAGCTACTCTTACACACCTGGAGATATTGGTCAAAATAACGGAGAAATTAAGCTGCAAGCAGGCGTGCTGCTGGAGGGTGAAAATAATATAGTTGTGAAGTCTTATGATACGATAGATGGGGTGTACAATGTTACTCTTCATCAATCCGAACATTCCTTCTATATGAGCGAGCCCCTTATTGATAGGGCGAGCGGGGGATTGACCGCATCCGTTAAATTCGTAAGAAACATCAATAACAATAGTTATAATGGTACAGCTACAGCGATTTTCCAGCTTATGAACGGCGATGTGCCAGTGGATACCGTTTCTGTCACGACTAACAGACTGGATAGCTATCAGACGAATCGCGCTCATTTCAATATAGCGGATGCAGCAACAAATCCGAATTACTCGGTACGCGTCTTTCTCATTACGGGAGACAATGCTGATCCGAACAACCTCGGTTATACTCTTGTGACAGAAGTGGATGCGACTGAGTTCGAGCAGCGTTACCAAGAATGGCGCAACTGGGATTAATAAGGGATAGGTAGAGCGAGTAGCCTTTATTTTAATTGAATAGAAAAGAGGAATGTCCGAAGTGAGAATACGTACATGGAGCTTAACCTTAATCATTGGTCTCTGCCTATCGCTGTTTCCCAGCTCCTTATGGGCTGCGGTCTCGGTAAATCCGGTAGCAGACAGTATTCATCCTGGCAGCCCTATTAACATTACAGGAACCTC
>NZ_JBCNGR010000033.1:0-165819 GCF_050481745.1 Paenibacillus algorifonticola
GGTGGTATAATGGATTCACGGCTCACGAAAGCAATTGGTAGCAAGATTGCAAATGCAAAAATTGTGAAGACCTTAGGCAACGCATTTGGCGATTCGCTGAATAAAATGACGGGCTGGATTGGGAATGCGGCAGATGCGGTTAAAGCGAAACTGATACGTGATGCATTGGATATAAAGGATGCAGCAACTACAGGCTGGAAAAAGCTTCAGAATGCCTTGACGATTAAGAAGGTGGGCGATGATCTTGTTCCTGCGGGTCCTGGAGGAAATGTTAAACTTCATAATAGTCCTGATTCTGTACCTTCCAGTCCGTCACAGCATCATAAGGATATCTTTAGCGAATCCGAGGCTGGTAAGAAGGAATTGGCGGATCGTTTGAAGAATGAGGCTGAGGGGACGGGCAAATCTGATTTTATAACAGATCCTGTTGAAATGAAAAAGCATATCACAGTGCCTGAAGATGGATTTCAAGCATTCCTTGAGCGGAAGTACATTGAGATTAGAAAATCAGGGCTTGATGACATCGCAATTGTTGCTAAAAATACAGGATTAACAGAAGAACAGATATTAAAAATGAAAAGGCACTTATTCTTAGATACTAAACAGTTATCTGTTCGTGGTAAACCCTACGAAGAATTATATTTTCAAGCTGATCCTGATATTGCACATGCATGGCAAAAGGCACAAAAGGGAGAACTTAATGATGCAGAAAAGGAATGGTACTGGCTGGAGCAGCCATTGCAGTACCACTGCTGTTGTGAGCCAAGCAGTGTCCGATATTGCCCGCGGTGAGGTCAGCGATATGGGCACGTATGTGTCAACTGCCTTCCGAGAGACGGTCATTGGGGCGATATCTGGGGCGGTGTTTGGCCCGTTCGGACCGATGGCGAATCTAGGTGGATGTATGGCGTTTGGTGCAGTGTAGAGTGGGTTCGAGAGTGTCATTCGTCAGACGATGGAAGGCAAAGGCCTTAGTTTTGGCACAATGGCGCTGGATATGGGAATTGGCGGTTTAACCGGTGGTATAATGGATTCACGTCTCACGAAAGCAATTGGTAGCTGACGGGCTGGATTGGGAATGCCGCAGATGTGGTTAAAGCGAAATTGATACGTAATGTATTGGATATTAAGGATGCAGCAGCTACTGGTTGGAAGAAGCTTCAGAATGCTATGACGATTAAGAAGATGGGTGACAATCTTGTACCCGCGGTTAACATGGTACGAAGTAAATGACGGGTAAACGATACAACTTGTGCCATCAGAAATTAATAGCAAGTTCGGACATCTAGGTGGCGTAGGAGAGATAAACGCAAGAGCATTTAAGCCGGGTGGATTTACAAATAATTAGAAAGGAGCTTTCTCAAAGTGAAAATAAATGATGTGGTTTTCGGTGAACTCTTGAATATGATTATATGTGGAGCAGGAATACTACCATTGAATTTTGTGGAACAGAAGCCAATATTGCTTTGATGGTAGACGGAGATGACGATGGTGAATTTAGTGAGAAACAGTATGCTTCGTATAATTCTTTAATAGAAAACTGGGGGCATCTTCAACAAAGTATTTTGCAACCGATATTAGATTATTATAAACAAAAACGGTTTGAGCTTGGATATGATGTTTCATACAATGAGAATTACCCATTAATTGAAGACATCGACGAACTTTTTGGAAATATTAGGCTAGTAGGGATTTATGTACCTTCTGCGAGACGATTTGAGGCTAGATATATTGGACTAACGTTTGACTGTAAATGGGACATGGAAAATGGGGTTGGCATTCGTCTAATCGATGAAGAAGTCGCTAGGGTAGGATACCAAGATGTTGCCCTCTAGAGTTTTAGCAAGTTTTCTATCTATTGTAACTGCATGAATTTTACTTATTTAAATATTTTTTCAAACCAAATCCGGATCAATTATAATTTTCATGCTTTATTGATTTAATCTAAAACAACTAAAATTGAAAGGCATATTCCACTTAAATGAAAATATGGAGTATGCTTTTTTTTGTAAGGGAAATGACCCTGAAAAGTGAGGTAAAATAAAACCACTCCATACGAGTTGCGACAACTGCACTAACAGGATCATATCAAGGAGATTAATAACCATGAACATGGAGAAATTTAAACATAATTCAACGCGACGTAGAGCAGTTTCAAGAAAGAACTACGTTTGAATCATAATTTTCTCAACCTTAAAGAGGTGAAACTCCAGACCTATAAATGGTGGGAAAACCAGTGACGAATAAAGAAAACTTACTAAGGTACGAGCGAACCCAAGTAAACAAGCCGCTATAGTATAAAAGGGTAGCCCCATACCCATCAGCCCGAATAAGCTTCCGTCCCCACCAATAGCGTGGAGCCGGAAGCTTATTGTCTTGGAGCAGCATGGATGAAGACTGAAAAGGGGGGCCAACAATCAGCCGCTTTATAGCAGGCTTTCCCGCAGGCAATCGCAAATGTAGGCGATGTCCTGTTCATTCAAGCCGCCGTAGGTCGGCACATTCAGTCCTTGCGCCGCTATGCGGTTTGCGACGGGGAATTCCTCGTTGCGCTGCATGCCTTGATACGGCGGAAGCACATGCATCGGATAGAAGAACGGCCGCGTTTCAATGCCGCGTTCTTTCAGACGTTCCATAAAAGCGCCGCGCTGTTCTTCGTTATAACCGTTCAGCAGGATGCTGAACATCCAATAAACGTTTTTCGCCCATAGCTGCTCCGAAGGCAGCGTAAAGGCGCTGTTTCCTTCGAGCTGCTTGCGGTAAAGCGAGGCGACGCGTATCCGTTCGCCGACATGCCAGTCGATGTTCTCCATCTGTGCGCAGCCAACCGCCGCTTGCAAGTTCGTCAGGCGATAGTTGTAGCCAATGACAGGAAACCAATATTTGCGGGCGGGATCGATGCCCTGTCCGCGCAGAAGCTGCATTTTGCGGGCAAGCTGCTCGTCATTGGTCGTAATCATGCCGCCTTCGCCGGTCGTAATGATTTTGTTGCCGAATAGGCTGAACGTTCCCGTATGGCCCAGCGAGCCGGTCCGCTTGCCCTTGTATTCTGCGCCGGGCGCTTCCGCAGCGTCCTCCAGCACAAACAACCCATGCCGCTCTGCAACTTCCGATATAGCATCCATATTGGCAGGATGCCCGTACAGATGGACGGGAATGATCCCCTTCGTGCGAGGAGTAATCAGCCCCTCCAGCAGCTCGGGATCCATGTTCCACGTATCCGGCTCGCTGTCAACGAAGACGGGAGTGGCTCCGCAATACGTGACGGCATTGGCCGTAGCGATAAAAGTCAGCGTCGGGACGATGACCTCATCACCAGGGCCTACCCGGTGAGCCAGCAGAGCTAAATGCAGAGCGGTTGTGCCATTGCTGCAGGAGACAGCGAATTTCGTCCCGCAATAGTCGGCGAAAGCTTCCTCGAACGCATGAATATATTTGCCTGTTGAGGAAATCCAGGTGGAATCCAGGCAATCCATGACGTATTTTTTCTCATTTCCATTAAAAATAGGAACGGCAACCGGATAAAATTTGTCGCCCAACTTTATGCCTCCTCCGTGTTACGTTCACTCTTGGTTCAAAAGACGCTTCACTGTAGCAGGAACGCCAACGGCAAGCGTTTGATCCGGAATATTCCGAATGACGGCGGCACCGGCGCCAATCATGCAGCCTGCTCCAATGCGAATGCCGTCGATGACGACAGTGCCTGTTCCAAGAAAAGAGCCGTCGCCGACCGTTACGCCGCCGGACAGTGTGGAGCCAGGCGCCAGATGGCAAGCCTCGCCAATGATGCAATCATGGTCAACTGTGGCAGCCGTGTTAATAATAGTGAGGGAGCCAATTCGAGCATCCGGCTGGATGATGCCTCCCGGCATAACCGCAATGCCGCAGCCGAGCGTGGCGCTGGGAGCGATGTAAGCTAACGGGCTTATGGCATTAATCAGCTCAAAGCCGAGGCTTTGCACATGGTTGGCGAGCCGCAGCCGCGTCGCATTATCGCCAATCGCGATAAAAGCATGGCGTACACCCTGCTCCAGCAGCAGAGGAAGCAGGGAATCGTCGCCAAGCACGGGGACATTCAAGACCTGCCCGCCTTGCTCGCGGCCGATGCAGCCAATAACCTCATATGTCCGGCTGGTACGAAGAATATCAACGACGACTTTGGCATGTCCGCCGGCTCCAACAACAAGGGTACGATAAGGATTCGCTGAAACAGCATTCATGCCGTATAGGCTCCTTCAACAATAAAATAAGGGGGTGATGCAGCTACTCCCATCATATTCAAAGGCCGAAAAATTGCTTCACTCGCAGCCGGGCAGTCGTCCATTTTTTCAAATATAGTTGAAATCCCTAGCAGGCGGGGGCATGTGCCGTTGCTTTTTATCAGCGGGACAATACGCTATGGAGAAGGCAGAGCGATTGGAGGCGTGATATGAAACGCAAAAGAGCTCGTAAACAAGGAACAGCGAAGCGCGGCTCGCATAGCCGCATATCGCGAAGAAAACGCGGCAAGCAGGCGCGAGCTGGAAAAGTAGCAAGGACAGGAAGACGCAAAGGCAAGCGGGGCGGCAGGAAACTGCGCGGCTCGAAAAAAAGCAGGAATAGGCAGAAGGCAACCGATCAGTTACAGCTTGCAGTCGAGCCGCCGGCACCGGTCGAGCCGCCTCCAGCACCAATAGATACAGAGCAATTAAAAGCGAATAATGCGGCCTTCCGGCACGGATTGCCCGCAGGGGCACCAATTGTAGAGCTGCTGCGCCGGGTATTCCGGCTGGGGGATGATGATTTTATATGGGAGCTGTATCGACAGGTACTCCAGCGCGAACCGGATAGCGAAGGCTTTAACGGACATCGCAGCCATTTGGCCCATGGTACGCCTCGGGCGGTTATTGCTGCGGCTCTTCTTCAGAGCGCAGAGGCAGAAGCTATTTTTTCCCGCGTGCCTTCTGGAGAAACGAATACGACTGCCCATCTGATTCAGCATTTGTTCCCCGCTGCGGATTTGGATTTTATTCATGGCATTCACGTGCAAATGCTCAATCGGGCGCCGGATAGCAATAAAGTAGGACGATACACGACGGCCTTGAAGCAAGGACTGCTGCGCCGCGCATGGATAGCGAGCCTTGTCATGTCGGAGGAGTTCGGCCTGCTCATTAAAACGGCTTATTTGCCTCCGCTTGCAGCGAGTGCAGCCCGTGTAAACAGTCGGCAAATTGGCATGTTCCTTTGCTTTGGGGTGCAAATTGCGATGGATGGCGAAGGCATTGGCCGTTTCATCGTCCGCTTGTCGGAAGGCTTGCTTGCACTGGAGCATGATTTCACCCTTCATGTGGCGACAACGGAAGCAAATTATGCCGAGGCTGCGGCTGTTTACGCCCCGCTGCGCACGGCTTATGGCGATCGCTTGAAACTGCACCGAACAGACAGCATGGATACGGTGAACCGCACCGTGCCTGCGGATATATGGATTGTGCCGTATGTAGGGATGGCACTCGCCCAATATTTGGAAAAACCTTATATGGTTTGTCTGCATGATCTCGTATATTTGCATTTGCCAGAGCTGTACAGCGCGTATACCCAGCATTACCAATATATCCATTCTGTAGCACAAAAGGTGACGGAGAAAGCGGCGAAGGTAGTCTTCGCTTCGGAGTTTACGCGCAATCATGAGGGATTGGAGTTTCTCAAGCTGGCTGTCCACAAAACGGCTGTTGTGCGCTTTGCAGCACCGCATGAGGAATATGCGGTCTTTCAAACGCATAGCGAGGAGAAGTTCCGCGGCGCCTACAAACTGGATGGTCCATATTTGACCTTCCCGTCGGTTATAAGGCTGCATAAAAATCATGAGGGCCTCATCAAAGCCTTTTCGCTGTTCAAGCAGACGGAAGCAGGAAGAGCATCCGGGATGAAGCTTGTTTTTACAGACGATCTTGGAAATCGCCCGCGGCAGCAGGAAATATTAGCAGCGCTGAGCGAAATTGCCGATCCGGATATTCGCAGCTCAATCGTGTTTATCGGGCGCATAGCTTCGGCAGATTTGCCTTCCCTATACCGTTATGCCGCAGGCACAATTGTCCCAACACTGTTCGAGGGCAGTTGTCCTTTTCCAATACTGGAGTCGCTGCTGATGAATACGCCGGTCGCCTTCGGAAGGCTGGAAGTGGTGCAGGAGGTTATTAGCGACATGAGCTGCTTCGCAACCTTTCACCCGCATAATATCCTGGAGATGGCGGACGCTATTGGACGGCTGTCACGGGAGGGAGAAGAGGTTGTCCCACGTCAGCAGGCCGCGCTTAGCGACGCGTTGAACAGGAGATGGCTGGATGTCGCAGGAGATTATGCAAACATCATTGAAGAGGTGCAAGCAGCTGCCGACTAAGGCAGCAGCTTGCCGTAATACCGCCAATACGTATCGCGAAAAACGTTTAAATAACGTTTTGCCACATCATCCCAGCTTTCAGCTGGATCATGAATGCCCGCTACGGCGGCATTTTTGTATTCATCATAATTTCCAGTCATATCTTCTAGCGCTTGAACGATGGAATCAGGGCTGTGGGGGTTGAACCAGGCGATTTTGGCACTATGCCGCGCCAAATGCTCCCGCATGACCGGAATGTCCGAACAGAGCACCGGGGTACCGAGGCGAAGCGCTTCTTCGACCGGGTAGCTCCCGCCACCTTCCGAAAGGCTGGGCATAATGAGAGCCCAAGCATTTTTAATGAGCGCGGGAATATCCTCATCCCCTACAAAGCCGAGCGGGTAAAGATCACGATTGACGACAAGTCCTGTTCGGCGAATGGTGGAGATGAGCGTTGGAATCCAACTATGCTGCGGTGTGCAATCCGGAAACGGCTGCCGCAGCGTTTCGGTTAAATAGCCGGTGAGCACTAGCGGGCATTTTGTGCGCCCCTTCCAGTGGGACAAGGCTTCGAGTAGATTATTATGGTTTTTATGCGGCGACGTATTGGATGGATAAATGATGTATTTGGACGGAATACGGGCAGCGGTGGCTGGAGAGACTTGGCTTGAATATTGTGCGGCAATTGGTGTGATGGCATGGGGCACGACAGTTGCCAAGTGATGGCGGGCGCCGAAATGGGCAATGAGTCGATTTTTCACATGCTCAGAAGAAACGACAACGGACGTGACGTGATCCAGCCATTTTTTTGATAAAATCCAGTGGCCCTTAAGCTGCTCGCCATCCATAAATGGAGGTACATAATCAAACATCGTCGTATCATGAAAGGTACAGACAGTTGGACGGTCAAGAGCGTGATAGGGGTGGGTGTGCGGCCAATAATAATAGACGACGTCTATGCCGACAAGCAGATAGGAATTTTGGTCGGAATCGATGCTGTGTTGGGTGGATACCATCTCAACCTTGTCTAATGCCCGTAGTTCTGCAACATTTCGTATGAGGGAATCGGGCGAGAGGACGAGTCTGATCTGTTCGACATCCGGCTGCCTGGCCATAGCTGAAATCAAATTATGGAGCAGCCTCATTCCACCGCCGATGGAAAAATGGACAGACCATACAAGAATCCGCATTGTTACAAACCTCCTGCTGGCGACGATGCTGTCTCCTGCCTATCAGGAAGGATGCCAGCCGTTGCTCCGTGAAATATGAAAAATGTTGCGCTTGCGAATTCAATATATGTCGGCGAGCGGGCAGTTATTCGCACCAGGAGCAATGTACAGGCCCGCAGCGGGTTTAAATGCCTGCGAGCTTCAGCACATGTTCAAGCTTATTTATATTAACGACAATATTGTCCGTTCCAACGAAGGGCTTGGGTGGCTGCTCCACCTCGCATACGATTTCATAATAGTCTACGCCAGCATGTGCGCATAGCTTCCAGAAATAAGGGTCAACGAAGGTGGAAGGAGCAAGCTCAAAAAGAGCTGCGCCCGGCTCGCAAAAAGCGATGTTGATGCTCCCGCTCCCGAAGGGGGCCACAATATGCTGCGCTGACGAGAAAATCGCAATTTTCTCTGCGGTAGAGAGCGGAGTGAGCACGATTTCCCTGAAGCCCTTGCTCTTGAGATAACGGAGAACCTCGTCCTCGTTGGTGACAAAGCGGGCCGCGGCATCCTTGCGGGTAATATAGAGACGCTCAAAGCCCTTTTTGGCTTTCACACCCCGGTCAGCTTTAAGCCGCTTAGCCATGAAATGCGATGCCCACGGCGGACATTTGCCGACCATCAGCGGCACCGCTGGCACGATTAGGCGGTCGGCGAGCAGATGGAAGTCCGCATCCTCGACCTGAATGCACTTATGGAGCGGAATGCCGAGCATGGCGAGCGATTCATAATGAAAAGGGTGAAACAGCTTGCCAATGACATATTTGTCAATTGAAATGCCGCTTTTCTCCAGCAAATGGAGCCTGGGCAGCAGGTCGAAAAACCAGTGTCCAAAAATGTTTTGCGTACAGGCATTAATATGAGGCATATTCCAGCCCCAAATGAGCGTGGCGACCGTTCCCTTGAAGTGCTGAGGCTCCGGCAGCTCCGAGAAATCAATGAGCGGGCAGTCGAGCTCGACATCACGCAGCCGCTTATTGTCCGGCGTAACGACATAAGCGTTGCTCGTCACCAGTCGTCCGCCAGGAATGGAGGCCAGAAAAGCTTCGTCAAAGGCAGAAGTCGTCACCCAGCGGGGCTGGTCGATGCCTTTGCCCGCAGGAAGCGTCAGCGTTTCAGCTGGGTAAATGACCTGATAGTAATAGGAAAGCAGATCGGGAGGGACAGCCGCTTGCTGCGCCCAATCTCTCGTTTTTTCATAAAACTGCTGAGGGATAGTATAGATAGGGATCGCCTCCTTCAATCCGAATCATGCAGCGCGCTTGGCCTATCGTTATACGCGCTGCATAATGCTAGAATTGCAAAATATGCTTCCATCTCTAACCGTAATGATCGGCAAGCTCCTGCTGCCGCCCAATGATCGGCCGGAATTTGGCAGGGCAGCCTTTAGGGAACAGAACCCCTAAACCGTTGGAATGCTCGAAATGCAAATGAGGCATTGTCGAAAGCTCCGCCCAAAGCCGGTAAACACCAAAATCCGCGAGCCGAACAACGGTGTCATGAAATAAAATGATGCCGCCCTCCGCAAGCTTCGGAAGCCAAGTCGTGTAATCGTGCAGAACGGCTTCGTATGCATGATAGCCGTCAATATGCAATAGTTGAATGGAACCGTCGGGAAAGGCAGCCAGCGCCTGGTCAAAGGTGCCGCGCAGCGGTGTTCCGATGCCAGGGAATTCACGAGCGCTTACGGCATTGACCGCAGCGTACATCGAATCATCAAGCGTACCGTAAGCTCCGGTATGGGCATCGCCCATCCACGTATCCACCGCATAGCATAAGCTTTTCAATTGAGCATCTTTAATCGCTTGGCAAAAGCTGAAATAGGATGTGCCGTATAGCGTACCTAGCTCCACAATTAGGCTTGGGCGAGCAAAACGGACAAGATCATAAGCGAATTTTCGATGCCCGGACCAAGCTCCGCCTGCGATAAAGCTTGCAGGAAGCTCAGGTGCTGCATCTGCAATAAATTTCGGGTTGTGAAACGTCCAGTCCATAACATCCTCCTGCCTTGCAAAATAGAAGCATAACTACACTATCCTATGTGCAGCTTGCCAGATAGGATAGGGCAGTTGCGCCAAGTCAAAGCGCACATTTCTCCTCTTTATAGACGTACAGCCGCCGTTACGCGCGCATTTCCCCTACATACAATGACAACATAAACGAATAATTCCCAATGGATGCGAGGTGGAAAGGTTGAGAAGCCGCAGTAGAAAAAGCGGTCGTGCGGGGAGAAGAACCCCGCGCAGCTCACAAGGCGGCATTCGCCGCCGCACAGCCAGACGCTCAGGGGGCCGCGGGCGCAGACAGCGCGGAAGCCAGGCGAAGGCGAGGCGCGGGTGGGCGCTGCAGCCTGCAATCATCCGAGGGCTGTGTGCAAAAGCGCGAAACGGAGGTCTCGCAGCGGGCTTAACGACGAGACAGGAGCCTGAGCCAGCCGATGAGCTGCAGCACTTGCAGCGGTTATGGCATAGCTACTGTCTTGCGGCGGGCGGGGCAGCTTCTAAATCAGCATATTTGGCCTGTATGAAGGCCTTCATAGAGGGATATTTTGCCGCTACGGGAAGCCCAGCGCCAAATTGGGTGCTGCTGCCAACTAACCGGACGGTGGCGGTGGTAGTGATGGCGATGAATGAAGAGGAATCCATGGCTTCCATGATTGGGCAATTGGAGAGGCTTCCTCTAAATGAAATCGTCGTTGTGGTGAACGGCTCGACCGACACGACGGCCAGCAAAGTTCGGGAAAGCAGCAAAGCTGTGCTCATTCATTACGCCGGAGCACTCGGTCATGATGTGGGACGGGCGGTGGGCGCAAGAACAACGGTTTCGGATATCGTATTGTTCGTCGATGCAGATATTCCGGTTGCTGCGGAGCAATTGCTGCCTTTTATTGAAGCAGTCGCTGGAGGGACGGATATGGTGCTCAATAATTTATCTTCCTATATGGGGAATTTTTCGGGAAGAGATGAAGTTATGATGCTGAAGGAATTCATTAACCGCTCGGTGAATCGGCCCGATCTTACCGTTAATTCCTTGACTGCCGTTCCACATGCGCTCTCCCGTAAAGCGATTGAGGCGATTGGAGCAGCGCATCTGGCCGTTCCGCCAAAGGCGCAGGCGATTGCACTCCGATATGGCCTCAAGGTTGGTACAGCGAGCATGGTGGATGTCATTCGACATAATCGGCTGCGTCCGGGAAATGTAGGCATGGGCAATCAGGTAGCGAGGCTTATTGTGGGCGACCATCTGGAAGCGCTGGCGTGGATGATGAACGCGGGAAATGCTCGCCTGCAATATACGGACGGAGTAAGGGAACGCAAAAGTGCTGGCGGAGGAGGGGAATAAATGCTGACCAGTATTATTATTCCAACCTACAACCGCTTGCCGCTGCTGCAGGAGGCGATTTATTCCATTCGCAGCAGTACACCGGAAGCCTATGAGCTAATTGTCGTGGATAATGGCTCAACGGATGGCACAATCGACTATTTACGTGAGCAGCATATTACATTTGTCGGCTTGCCGAGCAATCAGGGCTTTCCCGCCGCCTGCAATTGGGGGCTTCGTCTGGCCCGCGGGGAGCAGCTGCTGCTGCTGAACAATGACGTGCTGGTTGCGCCTGGTTGGCTTGGCAAGCTTAGGCAGGCTTTATCAAGCGGCAAGCAGGTTGGCATCGCGGGGCCGATGTCCAACTTTGTAAGTGGCAAGCAGCAAATCGAGATGCGCGGCAATTATATGGAGATGGCGAGGCAGCTCGCCGCAGAGGCGGGAGGCAATTATGAGGAGGTCAGCCGATTGGTTGGCTTTTGCCTGTTGTTTTCGCGGGAGCTGATGGACCGAATTGGTCTGCTGGATGAGCGTTTCTCGCCCGGTCATTATGAGGATGATGACTATTGCTATCGTGCGCGGCAAGCAGGCTACCGACTGCTGATGGCTAAGGATACATTCGTTTATCATCATGGCAGCGCAAGCTTTAAACAAGAGGGACAGGATGCGGTAGAGCGTCTGCTTGCCCGTAATCGGAAGCTGTTTACAGACAAGTGGGGTGTGGATCCGCAGCAGTTTATTTAAAATATAGGAAAGGATATCTTAAAGCTGTCCTTTCTAAGCTATCCTTTCTCTATATTACTCGGAATGAAATGCGCCTCGCCGCCAAAGGCCGGCGACAGCCGTTTCACCTTGACCAAATCCAAATTTTGCACCAAAGCAGGAGGTGTTCAGCATGAAAAAAGCAAGAAGGCGCAAAGCCTCCAGCATTCCGATTAAGCGGCGGAAGAGGCGTACCGTTTCAAAGAGTAAAAATCGTTCGGCAAAGCCCGACAAGCCACAGGCGGCCATCATACCCTATCAGGATGGTTATCAAATCGGTCATCAGGAAGGCTACAGTAAAGGCTATGAAGATGGAAGCAAGCAGGCAGAGGGAGAAAAAACAGATCACTCGCATGGCTGGGAGCTAGCTGAGAAGGCTGGCTACGAGAAAGGGCTGAAAATCGGGCGCTACGAAGGCGGTGATGCCATCATCGACGAGCAGCTGCCGGAAACTCATGTGCTTCCAGATACATCCGTAGCACAGGTCATCGCATCGGGCATCGCTGCGCTAGGAGAACGCGTCGTCCACCTTTTGACAGCTGAGCAGGTGGCAGGGAAATTGCTGGAAGCGCTGGAGCAGCGCAAGCCGCTATCTGTCGTCCGTCTTGGTGATGGTGAGCTGTTGACGCTGGCACAGGAAAGTGTGCTGCCGACTGAACAGATTCGCCAGGAGGGCGGGTTTTTAGAGTATGCCGGAGTGAAGGTGCCGGACATTGCTGCACGCGACCGCTTGCTGGCAGCGGTAAAGCGGGCTGACATTGTAGGCATTCCCAAGCTGCGGCAGCCGAACTACCAACGGCTGGCTACGGCCGTTTTTCAATCGTATGGCATTGATTTTCGCAGTAAAGTGCTGACAGATTCGCTCGTTAATTATCGTTTGTTTCAAGACGGCCATTTGTCCCGCCTGATGAAAGGACGAAGAGTGCTTGTTGTTGGGAATTTGGCGCAGCCGCTCGCCAAAGTGCTCGCTGAGAGCGGCGTGGTGGTTGCGGGAGCTGTTGAGCAGGTTCAGGGAATCCATGATGTGGACCGGGTGATGGGGGAGATCAGAGGGCAAAACTTTGATCTGGCTTTAGTGTCAGCAGGCATTGCGGCTGTAATCCTTGCGGATGCGATAGCAGCGGAAATGGGCAAGGCTGCGCTTGATTTTGGCCATATGGCTAATTCAATTATCAAAGGGGAGGCCCCGATTCAGGCTTAATCGGTGGCAGCTAGCGTTATTCAAACCCGTTCTCCTCATAATTAAACAGGGAAGCTAATGTCAATCGTATAGCTTTTTCGTAAAGCGATTTTATGTAACCGTCCCGTGAGGGACGGTTGTTTTGCTGTAATGGACGCAGCAGCGCTTAGGAAGGGATAGTGCCAATTGTAGCAGTAAGCGACGAGTAAGTGATGTCAGCTGTAGTACCTGTCGTGATGACGACCCCTGATACTGTAACTTGCAGCTCGTACGTGTGACTGCCTGCAGCCAGGCCGCCGTTGAAGTAAGTGATCGGAATTACTCTGTCCAAAGAGAACAATCCAAGCAGCGTGATTGCAAGCAAGTCGGAGCTTGCTACTGTAGCAACAGTGACGCCGTCTTGCAGCAGGTCTACTGTAATTGTCGGGTTGAGCGCTACAACCAGAAGAGCAGTAAAGTTAAGGGATACATTAACGGTACCTTCAATAATCACTTGGTTGGAAGTAGCCGTTACCGGAACAATTAGAGTAGCAGCAACAACAGCTGTATCAGCAGCAGTGATAGAAGTCGGAACAGCACCCTGGATACCTACAACAGCAGAACCAGGGCCAGTTAATCCTGTAGGTCCAGTAGGTCCAGTAGGTCCTGTTGGTCCGGTAGGGCCAGTAGCTCCAGTAGCACCAGTAGCGCCAGTAGCGCCAGTAAGTCCTGTTAGGCCAGTTAATCCTGTTTCACCCATAATTGATTCATCTCCTTTCAATCGTATACCACATCATATGTTGATAGAGAGAGAGAGCAACGGTATTTGTCCAAGGATAATCGTATATTTTCTAAAATGATAGGTTCTGCTGTGAGAATGGCCCTCCTGCTTCTTCAAATGCAATACAGGCGGCGATAAATGCCCGATTTGCGGCAAGGGCAGGCAATTCGTCCACTATGAAAGCTCTAGCAAAGCATACGATGTTGAAGAGACGATACTATTCTATACTTTCGGGGCCGGCTATGGTAGGAAGGAGCTGCATATTGGCTACACGCACATGTATAATAGAAAGCCATTTATTTTGGGGTGAACCGGCATGAAGGCGGTCATTATGGCGGGGGGGAAAGGGACGCGCTTTTGGCCGAGAAGCACGACGGCAAAGCCGAAGCAGTTCCTTTCCTTAACATCCGGCGAGGCTACCATGCTGCAGGAAACGTACAGCCGTTTTCGCAGCTGCTTGCCGGAGGAGGATGTATATGTAGCAGTCAGCCGCAACTATTTGCCGCTTGTTCGGGAGCAGTTGCCGCAGCTCAGTGAAGATCAGCTCATTATTGAGCCAGAGCAGCGGGATACGGCCCCTTGCATTGCGCTGACGGCGAGTTTTTTTCAGAAACGGGGATTAAATGATGTTATTGTAACGGCTCCTTCGGATCAGTATATTCCAGATGCTGCCGAGCTGATAGAGGCGCTGCGAGCAGCGGAATTGGCGGCTCGGGATGAAGGCGTTGTCGTAACGATGGGGATTGTGCCAACAAGGGCAGAGACGGGATACGGCTATATTGAAGCGGATGAGCATGAAGATGGCAAATATGGGCCAGACATAAAGACGGTAAAAGCTTTTATCGAGAAGCCGACGCTCTCGCGGGCGGAGGAACTGATCGCGATACCGAATATGTACTGGAACAGCGGCATTTTTATATGGAAGCCGTCGACTATTGCAGGCTACATGCAGCTGTACCAGCCGGAGATGTGGCGCGTTTTTGAGCTTGAAGGAGAGCAGTTGGCTCATGCTTATGTGCAGCTGCCAAAGCTTTCTATCGATTATGCACTTATAGAAAAGCTGGAACGACTGTATACGCTGCCGATTGCTTTTACATGGGACGATGTTGGCGTGTGGACGTCGCTTGAACGCATATTCGGAGTGGATAGCGATGGGAATATTTTGCTCGGAAAAATCTATCCGACAGGCACGAGCAATAGCATTGTTTACGCGGAGAAGCAGCGGGTAATGGTCATTGGCATTGATAATCTGATCGTCGTATCGACGGACGAAGGACTGCTGATTTGTCATAAAACGCAGGAGCAGGCGGTTAAACAAGCGATAGCCGCGATGGATGCTGAGCGGGAGGGAGGCATGCCGTGAAAGCATTGATTACAGGCATAACCGGCTTTGCCGGAAGCCATTTGGCAGAATACTTGCTGGCGCATCAAATGGAAGTGTCCGGCACCGTCAGAAAGACCAGCAGCATTAAGCATATCGCTCATTTGCTGCCTGCTGTGAGGCTGTATGAATGCGAGCTGACTAATGAAGCAGATGTGGAAAAAATGATAGCTGACGTTAAGCCGGACATGATTTTTCATCTGGCAGCGCAAAGCTTCGTGCCAAAGTCGTGGGAATCGCCGCTCGCGACAATCTACAACAATATTGCCGGGCAAATTCATTTGCTGGAAGCGGTACGAAAGGCAGGAATTAACTGCAAGCTGCTGATCGCCTGCTCCAGCGAGGAATATGGCCAAGTGGATAAGCAGGATATTCCGATAAAGGAAACGACACCACTGCGTCCGCTCAGTCCCTATGCCGTCAGCAAAATTACGCAAAATTATTTAGGTTACCAATATTATCGCAGCTATGGGATGCATATTGTCTGCATGCGAACTTTCAACCATACAGGACCGCGGCGCGGCGAGCAGTTCGTAACCTCCAACTTTGCGAAGCAAATTGTCGAAATCGAGCGGGGACTGAAGACGCCCGTTCTATATGTAGGCAATTTGGAGGCAAAGCGCGACTTTACCGATGTGCGCGATGTTGTGCGAGCGTACCACTTGGCTATTGAAAAGTGCGAGCCTGGAGAAGTGTACAATATTGCGTCGGGAAGCTCCCGGGCGATTGGCGAGATGCTGCAGACGCTGGTCGGCCTTAGCAGCAGCACCATTTCGATTCAGGAAGATCCGGCACGGCTGCGGCCTGCGGATGTGCCCGAGCTGATCGGCGATTATTCTAAATTTCATCATCGTACAGGCTGGCGGCCGGAAATTCCTTTTGAGCAGACGATGCAGGATTTGCTAAGCTACTGGCGGGCGGAATTAGGTTAGGCTGCATGTAGGATGACCACGTCTGTTGGGAACAGCATATGCTTACGCTTGGATTGTTTTTTGGCTAATACCCTCTAGACGGAAAATCGGACGGTGACTTTACTGCTGTCTGATAAAGGTGTAGAGGGTGTTTTTACGTTGCTCTTATGCTATTGCCAAGCAAAAGTGGCACAGAGCTGCTGGAAAAAGCAAACTGCCCCAGCATTTACGCCAGAGGCAGTCCGTGTTTCGTGTGATTTTAAAGTTAGAGAAGCGTAAGCTCGGTCAGGCGTGCACGGATCATGCCGCCAACCGCCTGCGGCGAAAAGGAAGTGTGAATCGTATGCTGCCCCTGCGCTGCAATGGCTTCACGCCACTCCGGCTCTTTTATAAGCCTTTGCATATACAAAGCGGCGTGATGCACATCAGGCTCAGCCCAAGTTTGATACCCCTGATACGGTCCCCAATCGGTACCGACCTGCACCAGCTCGTAATTGACGGGACAGGAGTTGGTCTCGTTCATAAAGTCAGTATTTCCGGACCAGTTCGTGCCAATGACCGGTTTTCCTAAATACATCGCTTCTGCTAGGCCCAGTCCAAAGCCCTCAGCGCGATGCAGCGAGACAAAACAATCCGTGACACTCAGCAGTGAGTTGACTTCCATGCGAGAGAAAATATGATCAATAATAAAAATATTGTTGTGCTCGGCAGCGAGCTGATGAAGCGGTTCTATATCCTCCGGGCGGAAATTCGTATTGTTGACCTTGAGTACGAGCCCGACCGTTGGATCATTTTTTGGAAAAGCGAGCCGGAATGCTTCTACGACGGCTTGCGGATTTTTGCGATGCGTATAGCTTTGCACATCGTACATCATTGTGAACAGGAAGCGGTCCTCTGGCAGCCCAAGTGATTCCCTCGTCACCTCAGGAGAAGTTTCAACCTCCACGCCATGAGGAATGATGACGACAGGGACAGGAGATTTCTGCACGACCGAATCAAGCACGAAGCGGCTCGATACCCACACCTCCTGCACCAGCTTGAACGCTGGAACGAACTCTTCCGGAAAATCCGGGAGCTCCCAGTGCCAGTAGCCAATATTGTAGCGGTTGTGGAACAGGCTGCGCCCAAAATGGTCCATCGCCTGAGCCATATAATCTGCATTCATATGAAACAGGTTCGTGTTAAAGGAGCGGTCTTCTGTTTTTTTATGGTCCCAGCTCATATCCGACATCCGGGTGGCGACCTGAAGCGGAAAGTTTAAAATGCCGAAAGGAATCTCGGCTCGTTCAATCGCTCTTGCCGCAAGTCTGGCCGATTCGCCAATGCCCATTTCCGCATGAATAAAGCCGACAAGATTTATGCCCTGTGCGGTCCATGGCTGCGGATCAAGAACCTTTTCGGCAGGAGGGTGCTCTTCTGCTTGACGAGTCTGTTTGACGTGTTGCGATAGGCTGGTGGAGGCACGATTTTTTGTTTTTCGAAGACCGCCGTTGTTTTTCTTTCTGCGTTCGGCCCGCCGCTTGGCGCGCGGTTTGATGGCTTTGCGTTTACGGCGTTTGGCCAGCAGCGTTTTATTGGAAGAGCTGTGTTTCTTGCGTTTGGCGGACGTTAGATGTCGCTTGCGCTTAAGTGATTTGGCCACTTGTTTCCTTCCTTTCTCGTGAGTAGCATGAGGAGAAATCGTTAGCGGATACGCGCTTGACTATAATGTATTCACGATGGACCTCACATTCATAGACAATGACCTAATGGCTAGTAAAAGCGGCGTATGACTAGAAGCATGCAGAATGCGCGGCAATAGGCAAGCGGTACTAATCGAGGACGCTTTGCTTTATACACGGAGCGTGGGAGTGTGTGCGGTGGCCGTGCCGCAAAACAGCTTTGCTGCATAAGCCATAATTGATGGACAACTTGACGATTAAACAACTTGCGAAAAAGAAGGGGGAAGGAGCGATGGTGGCTATGACAAGACAGCAATTTATTGCAGCATTGGCGCCTGCCGTCATACAAGTACGGCGCGAGGGCTCACCGATGCTGCCATCTGTACGGCTGGCGCAGTATATATTGGAAACCGGAGGTGTCATTCATTCCTGGTACAATTTAGGGGGCATTAAAGTCTTGGGAGCTTCGCCCAATGCCTACTGGCAGGGCCAAGCTGTTGTCAAAGGAACATGGGAGCATGTCGATGGCCGAAATATAAATACGAGCGCGGCCTTTCGTGCATACAGCAGTGTCTATCATTTTATGAAGGATCAGGATCTGCTGTTTATGAAAGCGCGCTATGATCGGGTAAGGCTTGCGAAGACGCCAGAGGAACAGGCGCAAATGCTGCTGGCCTGCGGCTATGCAACCGATCCGGCGTATGCAGCCAAGCTGATCGCCATCATAAACAGCAATGGACTTCGGCAGTATGATGACGAGGCTGCGGCGGCTGTAAAAACAACTGTATTTCAGGGCGCGAAGACGGTGCCGATTTTGCAAGGAGGGATGGTGGAGGTGATCGGTTATGAGCGTGCCGGCACCGTATGGGTGCCAGCGAGAGCGCTCGGCAGCCGCCTCGGCGGAACAATTGGCTGGACGGGTTCAAAAGTAACGGTGAATGGCCAAGTGCTGGAGTCGCTGCTGGATGGAGGAACGGGGTATGTAACGATGCGTGCGCTGGCTGCTTCCCTGAATAAAAAAATCGAATGGGAACCGAGCACACGCACCGTGACGATTATATAAGGGCAAGGCAGCTATTTTTTACGCTGGGAGGCTGCCCAGAAAGCAAGCACAATCAGCGGAATCGTTATAAACCACGGAATGTGAATGGTTCTGCCAGCAACAAAAGCGAAAATAAACAACAGCACGAAGCCGAAAATAATATACAGACAGCCTCTTCCGAAAGTATTCATAAAATCTGCGCACCTCCTACCATAAGGAACTCATCCCTTATCATACGAAGCAATCTTTAGCAGGTTGCATGAAAATAGGAGCTGCGCAAAATTAAGTGTTACAGCCAGGTTGTTTTCTCTGAATAAGGCTTGCGCGCAGTAGCAGGAGCTTCACCTTGCGGGTATCCGATGAAAAGGGTTCCGATTATTTTTTTGCCCTCCGGCGACCCAATAAAGGCAAACATCCGCTCGTCATGAACGAGGCCGATGCCGCGTGTACGCCATACAAGTCCAAGTCCCAGCGTTTCGGCGGTCAGCCACATGGAGTGAATAGCGCAGGCTGCGGCATATTCATTGTCCTTGGAGGAAGCTTCGTCCCCTTCAATGATATCGGCCGTTACGACAATGGCAAGGGGCGTCGTTTCCAGCACTTTAATCGATTCTTTTACTAAATGCGGCTTGGTTGGAAAACGCTCCTCCAGATAGGTGCGCGCCAATTGCTCATAACGCTGCTTCGCTTCGCCGCGAACGACATAAAAATGCCAAGGCTCCCGCAGGCGGTCGTTAGGGGCGAGCGTAGCAGCTTCCAGCAAAGCAGCGATTTTCGCTTCCTCTACTTCCTGCGGCAAATAATTGCGCACTGCGCGTCTTTGTTTCAAAGCATCAAGCAAGGTAAGGGCGGTCATTGTTATCTCTCCTTCTATTTGGTGCTGCAGCATCTTCTTCGTATAGCAAGCTGATCAGTACTCTATAACTATACAGCGGAACAAGAGATGTGGAAAGGGTGAAGCGGCTCTCGCTGCAAGATCCCTCCTCAGCATCATTCATTTTTCCGTCTGCTATAGTTGGGATATAATAGGGATATAGTTACATCAGAAGGGATTGAACATAATGGGGAAAGCATTTGAAAAATTATTGCCAGAGCATGAGGAGTTTATCGGGCGGCAGCATATGTTTTTTGTAGGATCGGCTCCGCTGACGGCGGAGGGCCATGTTAATATATCTCCGAAAGGCTACGATACTTTTCGCATATTGTCGAGCCAGGAGGTCGCTTATCTTGATTTGACAGGGAGCGGCAACGAAACGAGTGCGCATGTGCTGGAAAATGGCAGGATGACGATTATGTTTGTAGCCATGGAGGGAAAGCCCGTTATTATGAGGTTATTCGGCACAGGAAACGTAGTATTGCCAGGAACCGAGCGCTGGAGTGAGCTGATTGGGAGGTTCGAACTGCTGCCAGGTGCTAGGCAAATAATTGTGCTCGATATTCATAAGGTGACGACAGCGTGCGGATTTAGCATCCCATTTTATGACTATCAGGGCGAACGGGAACAACTGAAGGATTGGGCCGAGAATACAGGCGATCAAAAGCTTGTTGCCTATCAGAATGAAAAAAACAGCTACAGCCTCGACCGGCTGCCTACCCCGCTTGGCATTCAGAGGCAGACAGTCGAATCGTAAGCGGCAAGCTGCCTTCTTTTTCATTCGTTCGTATAAAGATTATAACGGGAAAAAAGCTTCCAAATCAGCTCTCTGCGGCTGGACACTTCCGTTTTGGCAAAAATAGATTTGAGATGATCCTGCACCGTATACGAGGAAATATGCAGGGAACTGGCCAGTTCCTTCGTGGATAGGCCTCGCCATAACCGTTCGACCAGCTGCTTCTCGCGCGAAGTCAGCGCGTAAGCTTCGGTAATGATTGGCAAAATATCGCTGGGCTTCGCAAGCTCGAACCAAACCGCAAGCTGCACCGAGCGATCAGCAGCCTGGAGCTTGCTTGCCCGCAGCGATAAGTAAGGACCATCAGGAATCCGAATACATACTTTTGCAGCGGCCTGTGGTTCCTTGTCCGTGGCATTGGCAGCCAAAGCTCTCGAGCATACAGCTCGCACCGGTCTAGGCAGAGTCTGCTCATCCATATACTCCCACCCCCGAAGCTCCGACAGCCAGCTGTTTGCAGCTTCATTGCTTGATAGTGGCAGCAACTGCTCGGACAATATGAGAATGCCAGGATCGTCATGAAAGGCAGCGCCCTCGCCATCTGGCAGCAGCAAGCGGGCTTTTTTCAAGGTGCGGGCCATGCTCGGCACTAAGGAAGCGATATATAAGCGCTCCTCTTCTTGAAAAAACGGCTCATTGAGCAGCCGAAATAACGTCAAATACCCCCAGCAAGCTCCATCCACCGTAAGTGCTGCCCGCAGCTCATCTCCAAAGCCGGCAGGCTGCAGCACCTTCATATATTTGAGGCTGCGGCTTAAATCGCCCTCGGTTGCACCGCTTAATGTAGCAACGGGCTCCGCAAGCTTGGCAAGCTCCTCATACGAGTTGAAATCCTCTCGTAAATATTCATATTCAAACAATAAATGATGAATGGCCTCTACGCCTTCCTCCGTAACTGCGCCAGTAGACAGCATCGTATGCGGATCGACGAGCGTACAGCATGCGGCTGTAAAAGGCAGCGTCGTTCGCAGCTCTGCAAGCAGCCTCTCCCTGTATTCGCTGGAGCGGAGGTTAGCTTCCTCTAATTTGGCGAGCTGTTTCCGTACACCTTCTCTTTGCTTGTTCATTCCAGCTCTCCTGATTACCCACATTTATGGGATAGTGATTTTGAGGCGACCCGATATAATTAACATTAATTACAGGCTACATTTTACAGAATACCCGCCAAATTGAAAAGGGTGGACCATATACAGAAGATGAAGGGAGAGCTGTACCGATGAATGGGAAGCAGCTGCAGCAACAGAAGGCAATGAGTTGGAATGATCCCCGAGTGGAGGGCTATGGACGAACGATATCTTTGAAAATACCCGGCTATTTCATGCTGTATGATATGACGGACCGCTTAATGAACGTGATGCTTGGCCCTGAGAGGGAACAGGACATATTAGTCGTTGGCGCAGGCGGCGGGCAGGAGATTGTGACGCTCGGCGGTGCGCATCCAGGGTGGCGCTTTACCGGGGTTGATCCGTCTGCGCGCATGCTGGCGATAGCAGAGCAGCGCATCCGAATGGAGCGATTAGAAGCGGGAGTAACGCTGCGTGAGGGAACGGCAGACGAGCTGCCGAAGGACAAGCTGTACGATGCAGCGACTTCCCTGCTGGTCCTGCATTTTATAAAGGGGCTGGATCAGAAAAGGGCGCTGCTGCGCAATATAGCCGAGCGTTTGAAGCCGGGAGCACCGTTATTGATTGCTGCAATAAGCTGTGATCGCCAGGAAGAAGCTTTTGCCGTGCAAATGAGCGCTTGGCAAAGCCACATGCTGGATAATGGCATTCCGCTTGAGGATTGGGAGCGATTTGCCGCCTCCCTTGGCGCCGAATCAGACCCCGTGCCGCCAGAGCAGGTGGAAGAGCTGCTTTGGGAAGTAGGCTTTAGACATGTTTCGAAATTTTTCGGTTCCTACCTTATTACAGGATGGTTTGCTGTTAAAGCAGATGGCGAGCGCAACATAGTAGAGAAGAGGCAGGACAAATGAAACAAGACATCGTTGTTATAGGCGGCTATGGCCATGTGGGCGGAGATATAAGCAAGCAGCTCGGAGCAAAGTTTCCAGGAAAAGTGTATGCGGCGGGCAGAAGCCTAGAGCGAGCGAAGTATTTCGCGGACCAGACGGGTGGCCAGGTGAAACCCATGGCATTTAATTTAACCAACTGGAAGCAAGAGATGGATTTCGAACGAGTGAAGCTCGTGGTCATGTGCATGGATCAGACGGATGATGCCTTTGTGCACGCTTGTCTGCGGAGTGGCACGCATTATGTAGATATTTCGGCGTATGGCCCTTTCCTGACCAGCTTAGAGAAGCATACAGAGGAAGCTGCACAGGCGCAGGCGACAGCAGTGCTTAGCGTCGGGCTGGCGCCAGGTGTAACGAATTTGCTTGCACGCAAGGCACAGCAGGAGCTTGATCAGCTGGATAGCGTAGATATCGCAATTATGCTGGGACTGGGCGATCAGCATGGCAAGGCGGCGATAGAGTGGACGGTCGACAGTATTGGCCGTGCATTTTCCATTGTTGAAAATGCCGGCAGCACGCAGACGGTCAGCTTTAGCGGCGGCAAGCGCACCGACTTTGGCAAGGAGTTGGGCAGCCGTATGGCTTACCGCTTCCCGTTCTCCGATCAGCAGTCGCTGCCAAGAACGCTGAAAGTGCCAACCGTATCAACAAGGCTTTGCTTCGATTCAGGTGCGGTCACCCGCTTGGTTGCATGGATACGCGCAACGGGATTATTCCGGCTGCTGAAGGTCAAATGGATTCGCTCTGCTGCTGTGAGCAGCTTTGGGATGATGCGTTTTGGCTCAGACGGCTATGCGGTTAAAGTAGATGGCTGGGGAACGAAAAATGGTGCGAAGAAGCATGTTCAATATTTGGTGGATGGTTCCCATGAGGCGGCAGCGACCGCTAAAGTGGCGACCGCTGTTGCCACCGCAGTGTATGAAGGCGGACTGCCAGGCGGCGTATTCCATACGGAGCAGCTATTTGAGCTGGTGAAGAGCGGCAAAGGCAAGATTGCCCTGCAAGCCGCTGCGGGCATTACGAAACGACCGCAGATCATTGAAGGCTTGAGATATGACAGCTGGGAGTAAGGCTGGAGCACTATCAGGGTCGTTATAATGAATGTACCTCATTTGAATGATGACTAGCTGCAGCACGTTTAGCGCTGGCAGAGGCGGCAGGCTTTGGTTGCTTCTTGCTTTTAGCAGCTGTTGTTGAGAAGGGCGAATAACCGCGAGCATGCATTTTGCCGATTTTATAGCCCTTGTTGAGCGCAAGCTCGGTAGGACTTGGCTGCTGCTCACGCTCCAGCAGTCTTACTAAAATTAACGCTGCCGCTCTCGCATCATCAAGTGCATCATGGTGATTTAACGGTATTTGATAATAGCCAGCTAATACGTTCAATCGGTAGGAGGGCATGTCCGGCAGCAGTTTTTTGCTAAGCTGGTAGGTGCAATAATAATGAAATGCCGGATAAGGCAGAGCCGCATCATCTAGGCAATAACGCAGGACGCTCATATCGAAGGAAGCATTATGCGCTACTACCTGTTTATTTTTTAATAATGGGTCAAGTATAGGCCATAGCTCGGAAAAAGTAGGGCTATCCGCCACCATAGCCGGAGTGATGCCGTGAATTTCGATGTTCATCCGGTCAAAATGCTGCTGCGGATTAATGAGCCAAACCTGCTCGAAAACGATTTTGCCACCCTGCACCTCGACGATGCCGATCGCGCAGGCGCTGGAGCGATTGGAGTTGGCGGTTTCAAAGTCAATTGCCACAAAGTCCATGGTGCATCCCCTTTAAATTGGTGTAAGTTTTTTTAATTCTTACCATCAATTATACAGGATGTCCAAAGCTTTTTGGCCGACTTTCCACCTTTTTCTTGTCGTGAAGGTATAAACGTCCGCAAAACGGACAAAATAAAATTATCGACGTCGCAAGATGTCGTAGACAACCGCGGAGAAGACTTACGTTCCCCATAAGCTCTTCGTCCGGTTTCTCCTCTCCCATGAATAGAGCGTCCCGAAAGGGGCGCTCGATTTTTTTGTGTTTTATTTTACAGAAGCATTCTGAGCCATAAACCATATACCTGTTTCTTTTAAGGATTTAATGGTGTATGTAATGCCATTGCGCTCGGCAGATTTATTCAAGTTATACATATCAACATTGCTTTCCATCAAACCTAGCTCCTCAAAAATATCTCCGCTTTCATTGGTTTCCAGCTCAGGATTAGTGGCTCCGATTAAAGCCCCGAATGACAAAATCAAATTAGCACCTGATTGCGGAGTACCGTCACCAGCATCCATATTACTTTTCACCTACGAAATAATATAAATTAACTGTTAAGTTGGAATGCGACTTCCAGCTTTTTCGATCCGGTTTGGGCTTCGCCTGTACTCGTTAATGCCATTTTACCGGTAGCGAGCTTAGAGGAAGAATTATCGTTCTGGACGACATCAATAAACACAGAGTTGACGATCTGCGATTTAGTGAGCGCGATTGAGCATGCATGCTGCACAAGCTTTTTCAGCTCTTGTTGATTGGCGGTTAGCGTACCGAGCGTAACATGCCAAATACCAGAGTCATCCATACGTTCTTCCGTTATTTCGTATTCAGGCAGCTGCACTTCAGGCGAGGAGGAGAGGGATGTCAGCTGCTCCAAACTTGTTGTTATTGAAGGGGGAGACGGCACTTCATCCGCTATTTGCTTATCTTTATTCCCCGTGTAAATAATTCCAACCATACTGCCCGCTAGGGCAACGACAATGATAAATCGGGTCTGATTGAATAACAGCTTTTTTCGTTTCAATTGTAACGACTCCTATACTGAAATTTACTTGAATTGCGTGCGAACCCCTTCAAAAGCGGCTTTCATATCATCGCTAGTTGCGGTTGAAATGAATCCAAAGCTGAATTTATCATCTATAATAAGGCCGATAAACTCCTTATCCCCGTCTCCTTTGACCAAGGTCAAGGAGCCTTTCGTGCCGTCTTTTTCATAATCAACCGTTTCCACAACTTTCGGATTTAAAAAATGATCCTTCTCATCATTAACCGCAGATGCGGCAAATGCAAATATGCTTTGAACATCAGGATGCATATACTCCTGGGCAAATTTCTTTCTGGCCTCTACATCGGTTTCGTTGTAGTAGGAGTTAATATAGCCAAGCGTAAGCTGCTCGCTTACGTCCAAGTCCTTTTCAGGCTTGGAGGTTGGTGCGGCAGTTGCCTCGGTTTCCGGTGAAGGAGATGCCGAAGTCTCAATCTTCGCTGTAGGGCTTGGTGATGCAGGAGCCGCTTCATCCGAGGAGCACCCGCTCAGAACGCTAATAGCGACCGCTGTTAATAGGCCATAACTAATCTTTTTGTAAAATGTTTTTCTCGTTTGCAAGGTGTCCGCTCCCTTTATCATTGTTTCGACACCAATATACTACAAAAGTTATGTTTTGGCGATATGTGGAAGGATGAATAGATAGAATAGAGGAAAATTCCATATAACTCCTCAGTGTAATATGAATATTTTTATTTAAACAGACTGTTTTTTTATGTAATTAAGCAATAAAATGACCTTATAAAACAGCGGGAGATGGTCATGTGAAGGGTTTATTCATTAATATTACAAAAAGTTTGCTTGTATTAAGCTTTGTGGTATCGTTTTTTGTTTTTGAAAAGAGTGCGTTTGCAGCGGTGCCAACGGATAATGGTCTGCTGAACTGTGTGAAATTGAGTCGGGGCGCAAATGACAATCAAGATACTGTACCAATCACGACACTGGCAATGAATGATAATGTTGAGACTGGAAATTCATATAATGAGATTGGCCGTGATAGTACAAAAAGTTTTGACATCGTCTGGTACGAATTTTCGGAAGCTAAGAGAATTGATTCTTACTACTTAAAAACACAAAACAATTTAGGAACTTTAAAGATGAAGTTTATTGATACAAATGGCACAAGTTATGAGATTACTAATTTGAACCGAAATGGTGTGAATACTGCATTTCCAACACCATATGAAAATATAAAAAAGGTAGAACTTATTAACAAAGACCATGAAGAGGAAAAAATAGCTCATGTTTATGAGTGGGATCTATTCGGAACACCTGTAGCAAGCCAAAGCATCCAAGCGGTTGCTGGAACAGACGGCATTCAGCTAACATGGGAGAACGTGACGAATGGAGTTACTTATAAGGTAAACAGAACAACTGCTAGCGGTGGGGCTTATACGACGATTGCATCAGGCGTTTCCGGCACTTCCTATTTGGATGCGAGCGTTGTGAAAAATACGACTTATTTCTATCAAATTGTGGCGGTAAGAAATAATGTGGACTGCTCCTGCTCATTTGAAGCTTCAGCACAAACATTGCAGAACAACCGTGCTATTCTAGTGATCACGATGACTAATGGTCTTGAGAAAGAATACGATCTTACGATGGCAGAAGTAAATGCCTTCATCGATTGGTATGATGCGAAGGATGCCGGAGTAGGCAAAGAAAAATACTCCTTCAATAAAACATGGAATAAAGGACCGTTCCTCAGCCGGACAGATTACGTTATTTTTGATAAAATCTTGTTTTTCGATGTAAGTGAATATGAGGATACGACCATTTAAGAGGGGGCAACCCCTCTTTTTTTTATTTTAAGGTCGATCATATAGAACGTTCTGCTGTGACCGCAACTCCTCTTTATCATCCCATGGCAATTATGGTACGATAGGCGAGGATAGCGAATAAAGGGGGCATTTGGCAGTGAGAGTCATTGCGGGCGCAGCCAAGGGACGACCGCTGAAGGCGGTGCCTGGCAACAACACAAGACCTACGACCGATAAGGTGAAGGAAGCGATTTTCAGCATGATTGGGCCTTTTTTTGACGGGGGCGTTGCGCTGGATTTGTTTGCTGGAACCGGAGGGCTTGGCATAGAGGCTTGGAGCAGAGGGGCCGAGCGGACGATTTTTATCGATCAGGAGAAAAATAGCATCGACATCATTCGCCACAATACGCAGGCGGCCGGCATGGGGCAGGAAGCGGAAATTTACCGCAACGATGCGGAGCGGGCATTGAAATTGCTGGAAAAGCGTGGAATCGCTTTCTCGCTTGTTTTTTTGGACCCGCCATACCGAATCATAACGGCGGACAAGCTCATGACTTACATGGCTGACCACGGCATGCTTGAAGAAGGGGCAACGATTGTCGTTGAACACGACGCAGCCCATAGCTATGAGGAGCAGTGGAGCGGCTTTTTTCAACTGAAAAAAAACAAATACGGCGATACGGCGGTAACGATTTATCGCTACGAGCCAAATGTTACTCAAAATGGAGGACTTAACGATGCAGACGAATGACCAGATTCGCGTAGCCGTATACCCTGGAAGCTTTGACCCTGTCACTTTTGGGCATTTGGATATTATCCGCCGTTCGGCGAAGCAGTTCGACCATTTAATAGTAGCTGTACTTAATAATACGATCAAAAATCCGCTGTTCAGCCTGGAGGAGCGCAAGGAAATGATTACCGAGCTGACATCGGACTTGAAAAATGTTTCGGTAGAAAGCTTCCGCGATCTGCTTGTGCGTTTCATGAAGTCCCGCAACGCCAACGTGATTGTACGAGGCATTCGTTCCGTGACGGATTTTGAATACGAGCTTACGCTGGCATCGACGAACCGGCTGCTAGATGAGGATATTGATACAATTTTTATGATGACCGATCCGAAATACTCCTATCTCAGCTCCAGCATCGTCAAAGAGATCGCGCAGTTTCAAGGTGCGGTGTCTGAGCTTGTTCCGCCTGCGGTGGAGAAACGCCTGACTGAGAAGTACAAGTCGAAGCAGTAGAAGCTGCTCGGCTTAGCTAAGCTATATCCATAGTTGGAACCAGGCATTATTTAGGTGTTTCAGCCTCTCTTCGTGCCAGCATATACAGTGCTGCGAGCAGCAGTACGAGCAGTGCTGATGCAGCCAACGTATAGGGCCATAGATTAGGGAATTGCTGCGCGTGAAAATAGTCCGGAAAAGGGCTGTTCATCCACGCCCCGTTTGTTGAAACAGCTGGCAGCGCGCTAGCGGCTTGCCGCAAAAAATCAAAAGGGGCGCTGGCAAGCAGCAGCTGCGCCGGCTTCCACAAGAGCACAACGAACCAAGCGGCATGCCCGGCATGAAGCAGCTTGGCGCCAGCGAGCGGGAGCAGCTTAAGATCTGTGCCGCTCGTTGAATAGCCTGCCTGCAGCAGCCCGCTGATGCCGCTCCATGCGAGTATCGCGGCGGTGATTGCGGTGCTCAGCACAGGTGCCAGGTTCGGTGCTTCCAATACGGCAGCTGTGTAGGTGCCGATATGGCTTTCGAGCAGCGCGGGCAGGAAGAGCGCTTCCCACCAGCTTCCTGAGCTGATAAACAGCCAAAGCGGCTGCATAAGCCGGGCGATGACGGCGGTGAAAATGATCAGGCCGCCAATCAGCATCAGCTTCTGCACGCCGCCGGATACGGCTTCGCCGAGCGCCCGCCCGAAGCCGCGGCCGTCGCTTTCCCGCGCGGCGGTGATGGCCTTGGCCGCCCGCTCAATTAAGCGGCCTTCCTGCACCTGGGCGGCGCGGGCCGGCATAGCCTCGGACCTGCTGGTCAGCAGCAGCAGCCAGGCTGTCCAAAGCGCAGCCAGCCAGACGGCTGCTGCGATGAGCAGCCCCAGCTCCGGCTGATGCATAAAGCCTGCGCCGAGAACGACAAGCATGAAGATGGGATTCGGCATATGTGAAAAGGCGAGCAGCCGCTGGCCTTCCTGGAGCGTAACATGCCCATGCCTGCGAAGCACGGCCGTCGTTTCAGCACCAGCGGGAAAGCCGGATAGCCAGCCGAACAGCAAGGGCAGTGCAGCCTCTCCAGGAAGGCGGAACAATCGGCGCATGAGCGGCTGGAGCAGCACGCCAATTCCATGAACGAGGCCAAAGGCGGTAATGAGCTCAAATAGGACGAGAAACGGCAGCAGCCCGGGAAAAACAATATTCCACCATAAGGTCAGCCCTTGAAGGGAAGCTTGAAAGGCTGCCTCGGACTGGTAAATAACAGCTCCGACCAGCAGAATGGATGCTAGCGCTGCGAGCAAGGTTTTAGCCACTGGACGATCAACTCCATTTCAGGTCATCGTATCGTAGGGAACGGTTGCTTGAGAGCGTTGGGAGATTGCGAAGGGCAGCTAGTATAGCGGCTTGTACGATATGTATGCACTCGCTTGGCCCGTTAGACCGTTGTTAGATGGGATAAAGAAGCTTTATGAGGAACGGAGGGGCGCAAGTTGTCCTTGAAATCGTCTGGAGTAAGGCAGCTAGGTTTTATTATGCTGGCGACCGCTTTATTCATGTATTTGCTGTTGTACGCACCAACCCCCTATGTCATGTACGAGCCCGGACTTGCTGCCCCGACGAAGCCGATGGTGCGTTTAGTAGAGGAGCGGGATAGCGATGCAGCGGTGAAGCCTTCTTCAAGCCCATCGCCCAATTCGACGCCAGAAGAGGGCGCTTTTCTTATGACAGCTGTTAGGCTCTCGGATGCGAATTGGTGGGAAACCCTCTCTTCGGCATGGGATAAGGATATCGCGACATACAGCCGCTCATCGATATTACGCGGTTATACGGAGCAGGAATATGCTGAGCGAATGACCGTCGTCATGCAAGGCTCGCAAAATCAAGCTATTGAAGCCGCGTACCGCTTCGCGCATCTTTCCTATCAATCAGTGGTTGACAGCATTGCGGTGTCGGATGTGCTTCAGGGCAGTGATGGCAGCGGTTGGAAGCCGGGAGATATCCTCATTTCGTTAAAAGGCGGCAAGCCCTTTGCGGATGCCAAGCAAATCGTCACCGAGCTTGGTGCCTACAAGTCGGGCGATGAGGTCGTATTTACCGTGAAGCGGGGCGGAGCAGAGCAAGACGTTGCGATGAGGCTGGGGGCGTATGAGGCTCCTTTAACGTTGGATAAGCTTCCTGGCGCGCTTGGCGGTATACAGCTTGCTGAGCTTCGCAGCCTGCAGCCGGATGACAGCCGCTTTAAGCTGCAAATTAATGCAGGAGCCATTGGCGGCCCCTCGGCGGGGCTGATGTTTGCTCTGCAGTCGCTTGATTTGCTGCTCGGCAAGCAGGATTTGACGGGTGGCGCGATTATTGCCGGAACAGGTACAATCGCAGCGGACGGGACGGTCGGAGAAATTGGCGGAATCGCGTTCAAGGTCATTGCGGCGAGCCGCGAGGGGGCTGAGCTGTTTCTCGCCCCGTCCGAGAACTACAAGGAGGCTGCGGACAAGGCGAAGGACATCAAGGCGAGCATGAAAGTCGTCAGCGTGAATAGTCTTAGCGAGGCTAAGCAGGTCATTGAGCAGTATGTCAGCGAAAAATAGGCCGTTTGAATTAGAGCATGATTGGCTTGGCATAATAGTCGCGAAATAAGGCGCCCGGCTGCTGGCTTCTTGTATTAGCAAGCATATAGGCAGCAGTAGCTTGCGTATCAAGCTCTAAATAACGGTAGGGCTGCTCGGCTGCCGACGCGCTTAAGAGGACGGGCAAGGTTGCGGTCGTGCGCATTTTTCGCAGTAGCCCTTTGCCTTTTTCGCTAAAACCAAGCACGCGAATATATTGCAGCCCGCTGCGCAGCTTGTCCGGTGTGAAATCCGACTTGGCATGTCCAAGCAAGATCGAAAGCAGAGACCGCTGCAGCTTCGTTCGGGTGTAGCGTTTCGTTTTGAGCTCGGCAAGCAAGTGCTCCATCTGAAGCTCCTTTAGGCGAGGCAATGTTTTGCGAATGCGGTGTTCAAGCCCCTCGGTTATTTCATGCAGCTCGGCCAGCTGCTCTGCTGAACGGGTGACGATAGCATGCAGCAGCGGCGAAGTGAAGCTGTCCCAGCTTACGGGACTACGCCCTGCATCCCATTCGCGCGTCAATACGTCATAGGTTGTGTCTGGCACGAATGGTTTAATGCCTGCAAGCTGCCGTTCCAGCAGAAGCTGCTTGCGTATGGCTGTAGCGCTGGCAATGGCGCTGTCCGTTACGTCCTCCTGGTTGTAAGCGGCTTTCTCACGACGAATCGTAAAAGGCTCCATTCGCCCGCCAAGACGCGCAAGGGCAATCAAATAATGCAGCCCCAGCGTATGGTTGGGCATGGCAAAAGGAAAAGCGGCAGCCTCCGACTTGCCTATGCTGCTCAAATAAGCGGCTACAGCGCTGCTGTAGGCGCTCGGGTAGCTCATCCCCGTAGCAAGCAGCTCCTTTAGCTGCAAGGAGAAAGCGTGCGGCTCCTGCGCGATGACGGAGGCGGCATCGATAAGCGGAGCCAAATCGCCGCTTTCCGTTCCGAAGCAGAAGCCATCGACGACGCCTGTTGCCTCCAGAAGCGCAACAGCGCCGTAGGAGAACCATTCTGCTGCCTGTGTTGCGTAGGCTACAGGAAGCTCAATGACGAGATCGCAGCCTCCGCGCAGCGCGGCCTCTGTACGGCTCCATTTGTCCATTACGGCTGGCTCGCCGCGCTGAAGAAAATGCCCGCTCATGACAGCGACAACGGCGTCAGAACCGCTTGCCAGCAGCGACTGCTGCAAATGATAGCGATGGCCGTTATGAAACGGATTATATTCAACAATTAATCCTACCGTACGCATATAACCGTGCTCCTTAATTGTAAAATGGTTGCATTACAAGGTAAAACGGCTGCCTTCCGTCCTTGGTCGGCGCGGCACATTTCAGTCCGAGAAATATAAGCCTATTTATAGTTGTGAAACTTATAAATTCTTATGTTTCAAGAATAGCACAGCTATGATTAAGATAAAATCAGAGCCCTCATTTTCAAACGTTGAAAGTGGGAAATAGCTATTCCTCTGTGAAAATGTTGACAAAACCCTTATAAAATAGCTATAATAAATTTTGTTTGTTTGAGGTGATAATATGCAGTTTCATGTAGAAGAAACGATGTCCAAGAGGTTGAAGCATACAATCAATGAATCCATTGATGTTGCCCCTCTATTTGAAGGACGGGCTGATGTGATTCACACAGGTCCGCTCCATGTAGCGCTTGAGGTAGAAGGAAATGCAGGGTCGATTTTGGTTGATGGTCAAATGACGATCGATTGGGAGCTTGCTTGCTCCAGATGCCTGGAAGCCGTTCAGGAGCATACAGTTATTCCTTTCTCCGAGCAGTTTGAGCCTGCGCCGAAACGTGGCCAAGACGAGGATGAGCAGGAAGAGGATGACGACAGCGACTTCATTGCGGTATCCGGTGAAAGATTGAATTTGCAGCCTTATGTGGAAGAGGCGCTTCAACTGTTTATGCCGTTTGCCCCGCTTTGCAAGAGCGATTGTAAAGGACTTTGTCACACATGCGGACAGAACTTAAATGAACAGACATGCAGTTGCAACAACGAGAAGCTTGACCATCGTTTTGCAGCATTGAAGGATTTGTTCAAGGATCAATAGTGTATCGCTTCGCGAATATTGTGAAGGAGGTGTTAAACATGGCAGTACCTCAAAGAAGAACGTCCAAAACTCGCCGCGACAAACGTCGCACTCACTTTAAGCTGGCTGTGCCAGGTATGGTAAAATGCGAGCAATGCGGAGAGCTGAAATTGGCTCATCACGTATGCAAAGTGTGCGGATACTACAAAACGAAAGAAATTATTGCTCAATAATTTCCGGGATCTCACAATGGCACTTCATCGCTTGGTGAGGTGCTGTTTTTTTGCACACGTTTAGCTCCTTATAGCAGCGTTTTTCGTTTCGTCACGGGACGAAGTCGCCTTTAATTAGGTGGAAGTAGCCGTCAAGGCTTGCTTCGCTGCTTACAGAGGCTTTTTTTATAGAGAAGTTTAGTACCAGGTGATAATAGTAGATGTTGGTCTGTTGGGCCGACGTTTTTATAAAATATATGATTGGTGAAAAGGGCTGTTTTTGTGCCTGCTCACGCCAGTCCAAGGTGGTGCCGACGATCGAACGAATGCCCAAACGGCAGCGGCATCAGCTGCTTGCCAAACTTATGGAGGAAAATCCGTTCATGACAGACCGGGAGCTTACTAGGCATTTAAAGGTAAGCATCCAAACGATCCGCCTGGATCGGATGGAACTTGGTATTCCCGAACTGCGCGAGCGGCTGAAGCTGATGGCGGAGCGTTCGTACGATACGGTACGGTCATTGCCGCTTCATGAAGTGATAGGTGATATTGTTGATCTGCAGCTGGATAAAAGCGGAATTTCGATCTTTGAAATACGAGAGGAGCATGTGTTCTCGCGAACCGGCATTGCCCGGGGCCATCATGTTTTTGCCCAAGCCAATTCGCTGGCCGTCGCCATTATCGACAATCCCATCGCTTTAACGGTAACGGCGGACATTCGGTTCATTCGCCCAGTAAAATTAGATGAAAAATGCATAGCGAAAGCCTATGTGAGGTCTATTTCCGGCGAACGCTCCAAAGCAAAGGTCGAAATTTTCACGTATGTCGGTGAAGAAATGGTTTTTCAAGGGAATTTTGTGATTTTCCGCTCCGCGGGGGAGGCGGAGAATGAAGGAGGGGACGAACATGCGGATAGCCATTGATGCTATGGGCGGAGATAATGCGCCTGGCCTCATTGTGAAGGGCGTGCTTGAAGCCGCGCATGAGTGGCCGGATACGGAGCTTGTACTGGTCGGAGATACTGCCGTCATTGAACAGCTGATGGGTGGCGATAAGCCAGCCAATATTAGTCTGTGTCATGCCGATGAGGTCATCGGTCCAGATGATGAGCCGGTAAAGGCCGTTAGGCGTAAAAAAGGAGCCTCCATGGTCGTTGCGGGCCAGCTCGTCCGTGAAAAACGCGCAGACGCGATGCTGTCTGCCGGGAATACAGGAGCATTAATGACGACAGGACTGCTCGTTGTCGGCCGTCTGGATGGCATTGAGCGTCCGGCACTCGCGCCAATGCTCCCAACGATGGATGATGTCGGTATGCTGGCGCTCGATTTGGGCGCTAATATGGACGCGAAGCCAGAGCATTTATTGCAATACGCTATTATGGGGAGCATTTATCGCTCCAAAGTACATGGAATGGAAAAGCCGCGTGTCGGGCTGCTCAACGTTGGAACGGAAGCACGCAAGGGCAATGAACTGACTAAGGCAGCGTATGATCTGCTTGAACAGGCGCCGATTCATTTTATCGGAAATGTTGAAGCGAGAGATGTGCTTAGCCGCAGCTGTGATGTCCTCATTTGCGACGGCTTTGCCGGGAATATTATGCTGAAGGCGATGGAAGGCACGGCAGGCTCCCTGTTCGGCTTTATCAAAGACGCTTTTGGCGAAACGCTGCTTACGAAGCTCGCCGCAGCAATCATGCTGCCGAAGCTGCGAAAGCTCAAAAGCAAAATGGACTATAAAGAACATGGTAGCGCACCGCTGCTTGGCTTGAACGGACTCGTCATGAAATGTCATGGCTCCTCTGACGAGGTAGCTGTCAAAAGCGCGATTCGCCAGGCGCGAATTGCCATTCAAGGCAAGCTGACTGAATCAATCGCAGCGGAAATAAGCGGGAAGTGAGTGTGTTGTGGTGAATTTGCATCCTGTAGGCATTATTGGTACAGGCAAATATGTGCCTGAACGTATTATAACGAATCAGCAGCTGGAACAAATGGTTGAAACAAATGATGAATGGATCGTTACCCGTACTGGGATTAGCGAGCGCCGGATGGCTGCACCCGAAGAAGCAACTTCGGATCTCGCTTATGAGGCCTCCAAAGCTGCAATTGCAGCTGCGGGACTTACGGTAGAGGATATCGACCTCATTATCGTGGCAACGATAACGCCAGACATGGCTTTTCCATCGACCTCCTGTCTGCTTCAAGAGAAGCTTGGAGCCAAGCAGGCGGCAGCATTCGATCTTTCGGCAGCTTGCTCGGGCTTTATTTATGGCCTTGCGACAGCAACGAGCATGATTTCTTCCGGCTTGTATAAGCATGTGCTTGTTGTTGGAGCAGAGACGCTTTCGCGCATTACGGACTACACGGACCGCAATACATGCATTTTGTTTGGCGACGGTGCGGGAGCGGTAGTGCTTGGTGAGGTGCCAGAAGGCAGAGGCTTCAAGTCCTTCCAACTCGGAGCGGATGGAGGCGGCGGCGAGCTGCTGAAAGTAAGCGGCGGTGGTTCCCGCATGCCAGCTTCGGAGGAAAGTGTCGCATCACGGCAGCATTTTATCCATATGGCTGGCAATGATGTGTTTAAATTTGCGGTGCGCATTATGGGCAGCGCAGCAGAGGAAGCGCTTCACAAAGCGGATATGACGAAGGATCAAATCGATCTGCTAATTCCGCATCAGGCGAATATCCGAATCATTCAATCGGCGCTTAACCGTTTGAATTTGTCTGAAGAGAAATGCATGATTAATTTGAACAACTACGGCAATATGTCGGCAGCATCGATTCCGGTTGCGTTGGCGGAAGCGGTTGAGCAAAATCGTGTGAAAGAAGGAGACGCTCTCGTATTCGTCGGCTTTGGCGGCGGATTGACTTGGGGAGCTTCTGTATTGATTTGGTAACGGAGGGATTGCAGGATGGGTAAAACCGCTTTTGTATTTCCAGGACAAGGCGCTCAGGCTGTAGGGATGGGCAAAGATGTTTATGAAGCGTTCGCGCGCTCGCGCCAGGTTTTTGAACAGGCAGACAATGCGCTTGGCTTCAAGCTGAGCGAGATTATTTTTGACGGGCCGGAAGATTCGCTAAAGCAGACGGCGAATACGCAGCCTGCGCTGCTTACGGTAAGCGTCGCGCTATTGCAAGCACTAGAAGGCCGCGGTTTGAAAGCAGACTATGTAGCGGGCCACAGCCTTGGGGAGTATAGCGCGCTAGTAGCATCGGGCGTCTTGTCCTTTGAGGACGCCGTTCGTACGGTACGTTCCCGTGGTCTCTTTATGGAGCAGGCGGTACCTGGCGGACATGGCGCAATGGCAGCTGTACTTGGCGCAGAGCGCGAGGCGCTTGCCGAGCTTTGCCGTACGGTAACGGAAGAAGGCCATATTGTTGAGCTTGCGAACGTGAACTGCCCCGGGCAGATCGTCGTTTCAGGTTCGGCGGCAGGCGTTGCGGCCATTGTTGAACGCGGCAAGGAAGCTGGCTTCAAGCGGGTCATTCCACTTGAGGTAAGCGGTCCCTTCCATTCTTCGCTTATGAAGCCTGCTGCCCAGCAGCTTGCTGGCGTATTGGCTGGCGTAAACATGAGCGATGCAGCTGTGCCTGTTGTAGCTAACGTAACAGCTAGTGCAGTGACGGATGCGGCGGAACTTCGCGGACTGCTGGTCGAGCAAGTCTACTCCCCTGTACTGTGGGAAGACAGCGTTCGTTATTTAATCGCGGAAGGCGTAGATACTTTCATGGAAATCGGCTCAGGCACGGTGCTTGCCGGCTTGATCAAAAAAATCGATAAATCCGTCAAGGTGATTTCGCTTAACAGCATCGCAGCTCTGGATGCTTTGCAAGCAGCCGAATAGGGGAGGTTTTATCATGTTCGCGAATTTGGAAGGCAAGAAGGCGCTTGTAACAGGCGCTTCCCGAGGGATTGGCAGAGCGATTGCGATCGCGCTGGCAGAAGCCGGGGCCGATGTTGCCATTAACTATTCGGGCAGCGAGGCAGCAGCCGCTGAGACTGCTCAAGCTGTAGAGGCACTCGGGCGCCGTGCAATTGTACTGCAGGCAAATGTAGGCAATACGGCTGAATTCGAGGCTATGGTCAAGGATGTGCTGGAGCAGTTCGGTGCTATTGATATTCTGGTAAATAATGCCGGAATTACAAGAGATAACCTGATCATGCGTATGAAGGAAGAGGAATTTGACCAAGTTATTGAGACGAACTTGAAGGGCGTTTTCAATGGCATCAAGGCGGTTACTCGTCCAATGATGAAGCAGCGTTCAGGCCGCATTATTAATATTTCATCCGTCGTTGGGGTGCTTGGTAATCCTGGACAAGCGAACTATGTTGCCGCTAAGGCTGGCGTTATTGGCCTTACGAAAGCTAGCGCGAAGGAACTGGCTTCGCGTGGCATTACAGTCAACTGCGTCGCTCCTGGCTTCATTCAGACTGAAATGACGGACAAGCTTCCAGCAGAAATGAAGGAATCGCTTTCCGGTCAAATTCCGCTTGCGCGCCTTGGCAGCCCTGAGGATATTGCAGCAGCTGTACGTTTTCTGGCGTCTGATGCAGCAGGCTATATGACGGGTCAAACCGTTCATGTAGATGGTGGCATGTACATGTAATACAGGGCCGCTAGGGCTTTGCCGGGAATTAAAACGGTTACGTATGGCATTTTAGTTTTAATTCTCGTATAATACCAAGGAGGAGGTGAACCGGATGTCCGAAGTAATAGATCGCGTAAAACGTATCGTTGTAGACCGCCTAGGTGTAGACGAAGCGGAAGTAACGCTTGAAGCTTCATTTAAAGATGACCTCGGCGCTGACTCGCTCGATGTCGTGGAATTGGTCATGGAGCTTGAAGACGAGTTCGATATGGAGATCTCTGATGAAGATGCAGAGAAAATCACAACAGTAGGAGAAGTTGTTAAATACATACAATCTCTTAACTAAGGAAGCCTGGGTCCCGTTGTCACAAACGGGACTTCTCTCCATCTAGGGCATGTGATTATGAAGACGAATAAATGAGCGTAAGAGCTATTTATATATAAAAGATACAGCGCAGCAGCGTGTTATCTATATTGCAGTTCATAGAGGTGAATCGAAATGAAGCAAAGAGTTGTCGTTACAGGTATGGGAGTTATGACTTCCCTCGGATATGAGCTTGAGGAGTTTTGGGGCAATTTGCTCGCAGGCAAGTCTGGTGTGTCCGTTGTGGAAGCGTTCGATTTTTCGGAATACCCAACCTACATTGCCGCAGAAATCAAAAACTTCAATCCGGAGGATTTCGGATTGGACAAGAAGGAAGCGCGCCGTATGGATCGCTTCGTGCAGTTCGCTGCGGTAGCCAGCCAATTGGCGGTTAAGGATGCAGATTTGAAAATCGGTGAAAACGCTGATGAAGAACGCGTTGGCGTTATGATTGGTTCCGGTATTGGCGGCCTGGGCACTTGGGAGGATCAGCATAATATTTTGCTGGAGAAAGGTCCAAAGCGCGTCAGCCCGTTTTTTATTCCAATGATGATCGCCAATATGGCATCTGGTCAAGTATCCATGCTGACAGGCGCGAAAGGCCCGAACAGCACAGCGGTTACCGCTTGTGCGACAGGCACGCATTCCATTGGTGATTCTTATAAAATGATTATGCGCGGCGACGCTGATGTCATGCTGTGCGGCGGTGCTGAGGCGACTATCCGTCCAACGGGAATGGCTGGCTTCTGCTCTATGCGCGCTATGTCCGTTCGCAATGATGAGCCAAGCAAAGCAAGCCGTCCTTTCGATATTGACCGCGATGGTTTCGTTATGGGCGAGGGTGCAGGCGTGCTTGTATTGGAATCCCTCGAGCATGCCCAAAAACGTGGAGCTCGGATCTACGCTGAAATTATTGGCTATGGCATGAGCGGCGATGCGCATCATATGACAGAGCCTGATCCGGACGGCGCAGCACGCTGTATGGTGAAAGCGCTCAAAGATGCTGGACTTGCTCCAGAAGAAATCGATTATATTAATGCGCACGGTACTTCAACGCCAGTAGGCGACCGTTCGGAGACGAAAGCGATTAAGAAAGCATTTGGCGACCATGCTTATAAGCTGGCAGTCAGCTCGACGAAGTCGATGACGGGACATTTGCTTGGCGCAGCCGGCGGAGTGGAAGCGGTTATTTTAGGCTTGACGCTGCAAAACGGTATCATTGCACCAACGATTAACTTAGACAACCAGGATCCGGAATGTGATTTGGATTATGTGCCGAATGAGCCGCGCAAAGCGGATGTTCGTATCGCAATGTCCAACTCCTTCGGTTTTGGCGGTCATAATGCGACGATCGTGATGAAAGTTTATGAAGCATGATTCTCTAAGCGAGCTGCAGTCGCGTCTGGGGCTACGCTTCAAACAACATAGGCTGCTGAAGCAAGCTTTCACGCATACGTCGTATGTAAATGAGCATAAACATGGCACAATCGAGCATAATGAGCGTTTGGAGTTTTTGGGCGATGCGGTATTGCAGCTGCTCGTCTCAGAATTTCTGTTTCGCTCTTATCCACGTCGGCCGGAGGGCGAACTTACGCGCATGCGCGCCTCGGTCGTATGTGAACCGTCACTTGCCCTTTTTGCGGAACGGCTCGCTCTTGGCGCCTACGTCCTGCTGGGACGGGGTGAAGAGCAGCTGGGCGGCAGACAGAGGCCGGCACTGCTGGCGGATTTGTTTGAAGCATTTGTCGGTGCGATTTTTCTCGATGCGGGTATGGATCGGGCCCGTGCTTTTCTTGAAGAGCATGTGTTTCCATTCATCGAATCGAACGATTACGGCCTGCTCGTGAAGGATTTCAAATCCAAGCTGCAGGAGCGCGCCCAGCATCATGGGCTAGGTACGGTAGAATACCGGATTACCGAGGAGCGCGGACCGGCGCATGATCGCGAGTTTGTCGTGGAAGTGATTTTGGGTGATGCCAGATGCGGCAGCGGCAGCGGTCGGACGAAGAAGGAAGCGGAGCAGCGCGCAGCGGAAGAAGCGTGGCACTCCCTTTCCGCTCAGCCGTAAAGAGGAAGCTATAGGAAGGGGCTACTGGGATATTAATAAATCCCGGCAGCCTCTTTTTTAAATATGACTATGTGTACGTTGCTATTAACCCTTTTAGTTGGTCCTCGTTATGCTCCAACCAGTTATCCCGCTCAATTAGTTGATTCGCAATGTAGGAAAAGGCATAAGAAATGTCCTTTCCTGCCCTGAATTGTCCAATATATATGTGTAGAACCGCAATATGGTACAAACGGGTTAACGTACGTAGTTGGCTCAATTCCTCAGATGACAAGGTTCGAAATGATACATATCCTTCAATAAACGCTGCCGCCATTTCAAGGGAGCCGCCAGACATTTGGAGCACATGGTTGAGGCTAATTACAAATTCCAAAAATGAGATATCAATCGCGAGGAAATCAAAGTCCAAGACTCCCGTAATGCAGCGGTCTACGGATAATAAATTGAATACTAATAAGTCGTGATGTACCATTTGCAAAGGTAAGGATAATAAAGCCTCACGATTTGATTCAACTGAAATCAGTGCTTCGCTATAATAATGTTTTTGCTCGTCTGTAACGGGAAAAGGCGGTTGTTTCCAGAAAGAAGCTGTAATTTCTGCCGTCGCAAGAGGATGTAGCTGATACAAGCTAGTAAACGGAGTTCCATTATATTTAAAATTCTTTGGTTGTTCATATTTTTTCAGCCTTGCACTAACTTCACCGACGACGCTGCCAAATAAGTAAGCATCATCAGGTATTTGAATCGGCGGAGCGGTTCCTTGAATAAAGGTTACGAGTGCGCCTAATGATCCGTCTGATAACGTCACAGACAAGTCTCCATTTCGCGTGGGCAGAAACGACGGGATATTAAAGGGAAGCGCTGAGCGCAATAGAAATGCTGTCACTTCCATTTCTAAGTGCAAGCTTTCTGAGGTCTTCGTATAAAGGTCATAATGACGTGCTACGTATTTTTGGTCGTTTACTATTACAAAACAGGTTGTATTAGTTAACCCAAAGGGCACGGGTTCAGTTTGTACAATATCTAGAGGGAAATAATGCTCGATAATTGATTGCAGCGCTGGTGTCATTAAAGCGACTCCTCCTCTTTGTTGGTTATGTTCTACTCGCTTGTCTAGGCTAACTATAAGTCATTTTTCTATGTGCTATGTTCGTTTTCATGAAGGGAAAAATGTGAAGTTACCAATCAATTACTTTTATTCGACGTTGTATTTTCATATCCCTTGCTATCAAGGTAGCGAGCAAAGAATAAGGCAGGTAGAGTGCTGATTGATTTAACCAGGTTTTTAGTACGGAGGTGTCCATGCCCAAAAACGCCTGAAATAAAAACAGAAAATCTTTTTCTGCCCATTGCTTCTATTTCTCGGAATAAAACGTGCCACGCACCAAAGGACGGCGACAGGTGTTTCACTTTGACTAGAAGGAGAGAACTCGGCTATAGCAGCAGAGAGCATAAAGTGAGGTTATCCGGCGTCTGGATTTTGTGGTACAATAGCGGGTGAGGTGAAAGACAATTTATGTTCCTTAAGCGTATTGAACTAGCAGGTTTTAAATCGTTTGCCGATAAGACGGAGATGGAGTTCGTTACGGGGATTACGGCAGTGGTTGGCCCTAACGGCAGCGGCAAAAGCAATATTTCCGACGGCATCCGCTGGGTGCTCGGCGAGCAAAGCGCCAAAAGCCTTCGCGGCGGCAAAATGGAAGATATTATTTTCGCCGGAAGCGATGCGCGCAAAGCAGTCAATTATGGCGAAGTGTCGCTGACGCTCGACAATACGGATGGAGCACTGCCACTGGAGTACAATGAGGTGACAGTAACCCGCCGTGTCCATCGCAGCGGTGACAGTGAATATATGATTAACAAGCAATCATGCCGGCTCAAGGATATTACGGAGCTGTTTATGGATACGGGAATCGGCAAGGAAGCTTATTCGATTATCGGACAAGGCCGTATTGAGGAAATACTAAGCACAAGGTCTGAGGATCGCCGTGGTATTTTTGAAGAGGCTTCCGGTATCGTTAAATATAAATCGCGCAAGCGGGAAGCGCAGAAGAAGCTTGATGAGACGGAGCAGAACCTGCTGCGCATACACGATTTGGTTACTGAGCTCGAAGACCAGGTAGGGCCGCTCAAGGAACAATCGGAGAAAGCGATTCATTATAAAGCGCTGCGGGAGCAGCTGCGGACGAAAGAAATTTCCATGTACGTTCACAACATTGATTCGGTCCATAAATCTTGGTCGGAGGCAAATGCCAAGCTGGAGGTGCTCAAGCAAAGTGAGCTGGAGCTGTCAACGGTTGTGAGCAAGCATGATGCGCATTTGGAGAAGGATCGCCTTGCGCTGCGTGAAATAGAGGAGAAGCTCGACCGCCTGCATGAAGCGATGCTGCAATACAGCGAGGATTATGAAAAATGCGAAGGCTACGGCGAGGTTTTGAAGGAACGCAAACGCAATTTGGAGCATAACAAGCTGCAGCTTGAGGAATCCGCTGCGTCTCAGGATGCCCGCATCGGCACGCTGATGCAGGAAGAGGCGGAATTCCGCAGCCGTGCGGCTGCTCTGGAGCTGCAGCTTGCAGATTTGAAGTCGAAGCTGGCGGAGGAGGAAGACCGTCTTATTGGCGTTGTTGGCGGAGCTGCTCCGGATGCCGAGGAGACGCTGAAGGGCGAGCTGCTTGAAGTGCTTAGCGCAATGGCGGAGCTGCGCAACGAAATTCGTTATGCCCAGCAGCAGAAGGAAGCTGTTGGACGGCGAATGGAGCGTCTTGGCGAGGATGAGCTGAAGTGGAAAGAGCAGAAGCGGAAAAGTGGAGCTAGACGTGCGCAGCTGGAAGCACAGCTGGAAGCGATTTTGAAAGATATTAATGCCGCCCGCAACAAATACATAGATGAGGCTGAAAAAGCGAAGCAGACCGGGCAGTATGTAGATGAAGCGGCTGCAGCTATTCGCAAATGGGAGCAAAAAATCGACGCCAGCATTTCCCGTCGCGATACGATGAAAGAAATGCAGGATGCACTCGATGGCTTTATGCACGGCGTTCGGGAAGTGCTCAAGGCGTCGCGCCGCACTTCAGGCGGCATTAGTGGCGTTCATGGCGCGGTTGCCGAACTGGTACGCGTGCCAGAGCGAATCGAGGTAGCGGTTGAAACAGCGCTTGGCGGTGCGCTTCAGCATGTGGTCATGGAGGATGAGAAAACAGCACGCGCAGCGATTGCATTTTTGAAGCAGCGGCAGTTGGGCCGAGCTACCTTCCTGCCTCTCGATGTCATTCGCGCAAGGCAAGTGCCGGAGCATGACAAACGACTGGCAGAAAATGCAGAAGGTTTTGTAGGAGTTGCTGCCGATCTTGTCTCGTGCGATCCGCAATATAAGTCTATTATTCAAAATTTGCTCGGCAATGTATTGCTTGCTGAAAATTTGGAGCAGGCAAACCGCATTGCCTCTAAATGTCAATATCGCTACCGGGTTGTAACGCTAGAGGGCGATGTTGTAAATGCCGGGGGCTCGATGACAGGCGGAAGCTTGCAGAAAAAAGGGGCAAGCTTGCTTGGACGGCAGCGGCAAATTGAAGGGCTGGATGAGGAAATTACGGCAGCTGAGGCAACGATGAAGCAGCTGCGCGACAAGCTTAGCGACCTTCGCAAGGAGCAATCAATCCGATCGCAAAATATGGAGGAGCTGCGTTCGCGTTCGGAGCAATCGCGTATTGACGAGCAGCAGGTACGGGCAGAGCTCCAGCAGCTGGCCTCTGAAGAAAAGCAGCTTAATGAGCAGGAGCAGCTGTATTCCGCTGATCGCAGCAGCCATTTGGCAGAGCAGCAAACGATGCAGGCTACATCTGAGGAAGCGCAAGCGAAGCTTGAGAAGCTGGTAACAGACGAGGCTAGGCTGCAGGAGGCGATCAAGCTTGCTGAGGAACGCCGCAAAGCAAGTGAAACCGCGAAGGAAGCGCTCCAGGGCCAACTAACGGATTTGAAAATCAGCTCAGCCAAGACGGATCAAGAAAAGCAGTCGTTTGAGGACCAAGCCGCCCGTGTTCGGGCTGATATTGTAAGGGCGAAGCAGGAGCTTGGCAATGTCCGCTCGCTGCTTGCACAGCAGGAAGAGGAGATCACTCGCCATGCTGAGGAGAGCGTGCAGCAGGTGGAGCAGCTTAATCACTTGAAGCTTAAGAAGCAGGAATGCTCGGAGCAGACGGATTTGCAGCGTTCGGCAAGGGCGGATCGAATCCGTGAGCTGGAAGAGGGCGAAAGCGAGACGAAGGAGCAGCGTACGCAGCTCCGGCAAATCGAGGAGCAGCTGCGTCAAAATGAAATCGCCGCCAATCGCCTTGATGTGGAGCTGGACAATTTGCTGCGCAAGCTCAGCGAGGAATATGAGCTGAGCATTGAACTGGCGAGAGAGCAATACCCTGTGCCTGAAGATGTCATTGGCACGCAAAATCTGGTTCGTGATTTGAAACGCCAAATTACGATGCTAGGCGATGTGAATCTGGGCGCTATTGACGAGTATGAGCGCGTCAAGGAGCGTTATGAGTTTTTATCGGAACAGAAGGATGATCTGGTGGAAGCCAAGACGACGCTTTATCAAGTAATTCGCGAGATGGACGATGAAATGTCGAAACGGTTCAAAACGACCTTTGAAGCAATCAGAGGCCACTTCAGCATCGTATTTGCAAAGCTGTTCGGCGGCGGCCGGGCAGATCTTGTTCTAGTTGAGCCGGATCGCGTGCTTGATACGGGGATCGACATTGTAGCGCAGCCGCCAGGCAAGAAACTGCAAAACTTGCAGCTTCTCTCCGGCGGTGAGCGGGCGCTTACGGCAATTGCGCTGCTGTTTGCTATTTTGCAGGTGAAGCCAGTCCCTTTCTGCGTATTGGATGAGGTAGAGGCAGCGCTTGATGAAGCGAATGTATCGAGGTTTGCCCAATATTTGCGTGAATTTTCCGAGCTCACGCAGTTTATCGTCGTTACCCACCGCAAAGGCACGATGGAAGAAGCCGATGTGCTGTATGGCGTAACGATGGAGGAAGGCGGCGTATCGAAGCTCGTATCGGTGCGTCTGGAGGAAGAAGAGGAGCAAGCTACCGCGTAGCATGCTGCACTAAGAATGAGGAAATAATATAGCATAGTTACGAAGACGGAGGAGCAATCGCGATGAGTTTTTTCAAAAGATTGAAGGAAAGCATCGCTTCCAAGACGGAAGCGGTCACGACGATATTTAAAGAAGGGTTATCCAAAACCCGCACAGCGTTTGTCGAAAAAGTAGAAGAGCTCATTACGCGCCGGAAAAAGATTGACGAGGAGTTTTACGAGGAGCTTGAGGAAATTTTGATTGGCGCCGATGTAGGCGTCAATACCGTAATGAAGCTGATTGACGAGCTGCGCGCGGAAGTGAAAAAACGCAAAATCGAAGATGCGGCGGATTTGCAGCCGGTATTGTCGGAGAAGCTCGTTGAGCTGCTGAAAGGTGATGACAACGAGAAAACAGCGCTTCGCATGTCGGGAAGCGGCATTACCGTTATTTTGTTCGTTGGCGTCAATGGCGTTGGCAAAACGACGACGATTGGCAAGCTGGCCTACAAGTATAAAAATGAGGGCAAAAGCGTCCTTCTGGCGGCGGGCGATACGTTCCGCGCCGGTGCCATTGAGCAGCTGGAGGTATGGGGCCAGCGCGTAGGCGTTGATGTCATTAAGCAGCAGTCCGGCTCCGATCCGGCAGCCGTCATGTTTGATGCGGTGCAGGCAGCGAAGCAGCGGGGCGTAGATATTTTGCTTTGCGACACAGCGGGAAGGCTGCAAAACAAGTCTAATCTGATGGAAGAGCTCAATAAAATTTTCCGCGTCATTCAGCGTGAAATTCCAGATGCGCCTCATGAGGTGCTGCTGGTGCTCGATGCGACTACTGGCCAAAATGCACTCAGCCAAGCGAAGCTGTTCGGCGAGAAAAGCGGCGTAACCGGACTTGTATTGACGAAGCTTGATGGCACAGCTAAAGGCGGCATCGTCATCGCTATCCGCAATGAACTGAATTTGCCTGTGAAGCTGGTAGGCTTAGGCGAGAAGATGACGGATTTGCAACAGTTTGATTCGGAGCAGTTTGTACATGCCTTGTTTGCGGGCCTTATTAAAGATCAAGAGGGATCGGAAGAGGCGGAAACGCAGCAGTAAATCAGCTTTTTGAAAATATAAGAATGTATAAGTTTCTCCCTTATACTCTGCTTATTTTTCACCGCGAAACGTTAGCTTTACCGCCAGAGGACGGCTTTCGGCCGTTTACGCTTGGCCTGAAATGCATTCAGCTAGGGATGACAAGGTTTAAAGCTTGACAGTGCCTGCTTCAATCGTGTAAGATAAGAGACGTTGCTTAGGTGTAAAGGATTTACCCTTGACGGGAAGGAGCAAAGGTTATGAATGCTAGTGAACCAGACGCCCTTGCGAAGACGACCCGAATTAATTTATTGTTTGACTTTTATGAGCCCCTGCTCACTGAGAAGCAGAGGACTTCACTTAAATATTATTTTCACGATGATTTCTCGCTTGGGGAAATTGCAGCGGAATCCGGCATTAGCAGGCAGGCGGTTTATGAGCATGTCAAGCGCGCGGTACAGGTGCTTGAAAGCTACGAAGGCAAGCTTCGCTTGCTGGAGAAGCATGAAGCGCTGCAGCAGCTTGCCGAACATCTGGGAAATAGCGTAACGAAGCTTTCCCTTGGAACGGATGCCAAGCAGGGAATTCTAGATATAATCGAGCAATTAATAACGACGAACAACAGGTAAGGAAATAACGGAGGTGATGGATCATGGCGGCATTTGAAAGCTTGTCAAGCCGATTGCAAAACGTTTTTAGCAAGCTGAAGGGCAAAGGCAAAGTGTCCGATGCTGATGTAAACGAGGCGATGCGTGAAGTGCGTCTTGCGCTGCTGGAGGCAGACGTTAACTTTAAAGTCGTCAAAGATTTTATCGCCAAAGTAAAGGAACAGGCTATTGGTCAGGAAGTGGAGAAAAGCTTCACTCCAGGCATGGTCATTATTAACATCGTTAATAAAGAACTGACCGAGCTGATGGGCGGTACGCAAAGCAAGCTGGCGAAAGCGAATAAACCACCAACGGTTATTATGATGGTCGGTTTGCAGGGCGCAGGTAAAACAACAACGTCCGGCAAGCTTGCCAAGCTTCTACAGAAGAGCAATCATAAGCCTTTGCTAGTAGCCTGCGATATTTATCGTCCAGCTGCAATCAAGCAGCTGCAAGTGCTCGGCGAGCAAATCAATGCTCCGGTGTTTTCGCTTGGCGATCAAGCTTCTCCGGTAGAAATTGCGAAGCAAGGCTTGCAGCATGCGAAAGATAATCATAATGATTATGTCATTATTGATACAGCGGGCCGGCTTCATATTGACGAAACGCTGATGGACGAGCTGAAGCAAATTCATCAGCTGGTTAAGCCTGATGAAGTGCTGCTCGTTGTTGACTCCATGACAGGTCAAGATGCAGTTAACGTAGCACAAAGCTTCCATGAGCAGCTTGAGCTCACTGGTGTTGTTTTGACGAAGCTAGATGGCGATACCCGTGGTGGTGCGGCATTATCCGTTAAAGCTGTAACAGGCCAGCCAATCAAGTTTGCTGCTATGGGCGAGAAGATCGATTCGCTTGAGCCGTTCTATCCAGACCGGATGGCATCGCGGATTCTCGGCATGGGCGACATGCTTTCTCTTATCGAGAAGGCTCAGATGAATATTGATGCAGACAAAGCTGCCGAAATGGAGCGCAAGATGCGCACGGCTGAGTTTACATTTGATGATTTTCTGGAGCAAATGGCGCAGGTGCGGAATTTGGGGCCGATTGATCAGCTGATGGATATGCTACCAGGGATGGGCAAGGTCAAAGGCCTTAAAGACATGAAAATCGATGAGAAGCAAATTGGCCGTATTGAGGCGATTGTGCGCTCGATGACGAAGGAAGAAAAGACGAAGCCGGAAATTCTCAACCACAGTCGCCGGAAACGGGTTGCTGCCGGAAGCGGAACGTCGGTTGCCGAAGTCAATCGACTGATCAAGCAGTTTGATGACATGCGCAAAATGATGAAGCAGTTTTCGTCCATGATGGGGCCTAAAGGCCTTAAGGGCGGCAAGAAGGGCCTTAAAGGCATGCTGGGCAAAGGCATGAAGTTTCCGTTTTAAATAGCAAATAGGTTTATTAATTGAAGGAGGTGAATTTCACATGGCAGTACGTATTCGTTTGAAACGTATGGGTGCTCACAAAGCCCCTTTTTATCGCGTAGTTGTTTCTAACTCCCGTTCGCCGCGCGACGGTCGCTTTATCGAGGAGATCGGTACTTATAACCCGGTTGCACAACCGGCTCAAGTATCCATCAACGAAGAAAAAGCTTTGAAATGGCTGCAAAACGGAGCGCAAGCTTCGGATACAGCTCGCGACTTGCTTTCCAAAGCAGGCGTAATGAAAAAGTTCCATGAGCTTAAGCAACAGAAATAACTGTTGAACAGCGGAGGGCCTTTATAATGAAAGAATTGATTCTTGTCATAGCAAAGGCGTTAGTGGATCATCCGGAAGACGTAAGCGTGAAGGAAAGAGACGATGACCGCGGCATCGTATATGAGCTGTCGGTTCATGCGGAGGATGTCGGTAAAATTATCGGCAAGCAAGGCCGCATCGCGAAAGCGATGCGTACGGTTGTAACCTCCGCAGCTGTCAAATCAGAGAAGCGGGTTATCGTGGACATCATATCGTAAAACGTATTCGGAGAGGGTTAGGGTTGTTTATCCTAACCCTTTTTCAAACATAAAAGCAGGATGATATTCATAATGGATATTTTCTGTTTTTACGCAAAACGGCTGCTGCCGCCTTTTTTTGGGCCGGCGTCAGCCGTTTATGCGTGTATCATGAGGATTTTGCATAAATGGCCTTGAATGGCGGATCAAACGCTTATCGGCGTTCTGCGCTTCATTGATTTATGCAAAATCCTGATCATAATAAAAGAAAACACGAAAGAAAGGATACATGAATAATGAGCGGCAAATGGTTTACAGTTGGCAAAATCGTTAATACACATGGTCTGCGCGGCGAGCTCAAGGTGCTGTCCCAGACCGATTTTGGAGATCTGCGTTTTGCAGTAGGCAATAAGCTCGTTATGATACATGAGGAGCACGGCACGAAGCTGGAAGTAGAGATTGCGGGCTCCCGTGAGCATAAGGGCAATTATATTATTAAGCTTAAGGGATATAATGATATTAATGAAGTGGAGAAGTACAAAGGCTGGCTGCTGAAGGTAGCAGAGGAGCAGCTTGGGAAGCTGGATGAAGGGGAATATTATTTCCACGAAATTATCGGCTGTCGCGTCGTAACAGACGAGGGCGAGGAGCTGGGCATCATTTCTGAAATTTTGCGGCCAGGCGCTAATGATGTATGGGTCGTCGACCGTCCTAAAGGAAAAGGAAGCCAAGTGCTAATTCCCGTTATTGATGAAGTATTGCTGAACGTAGACATTGCGCAGAAGACTGTAACCGTTCATCTGATGGAAGGGTTGATTTAGCGTGATAGTAGATGTGCTTACGCTCTTCCCTGAAATGTTCGATGGCGTGTTTGGAGCTAGCATTCTTGGAAAGGCACAGGAAAAAGGCATCGTAGCACTGAATGCCATTAATTTTCGCGCATACTCCGGCAATAAGCATAATACGGTAGACGACTATCCGTATGGCGGAGGAGGAGGCATGGTGCTTAAAGCAGAGCCTGTATTTTCGGCGGTTGAGCACTTAATCGAGCAGGTCGGAACAGGGGCTCGTCCCCGTGTGATTTTAATGTGTCCACAGGGGGAAACCTTCACCCAGCAGAAGGCAGAGGAGCTGGCGAAGGAAGAGCATCTGATTATGATTTGCGGCCATTATGAGGGCTATGACGAGCGTATACGCGAGCATTTAGTAACGGATGAGCTTTCGATTGGCGACTATGTGCTGACTGGAGGGGAGCTTCCTGCGATGGTTGTTATCGACAGCGTAGCACGCCTGCTTCCCGGCGTTCTTGGCAATGAAACTTCGGCAGTTACAGACTCATACAGCACAGGCCTGCTGGAGCATCCGCATTATACAAGACCCGCCGTATTTCGTGATATGGAGGTGCCGGAGGTGCTTGTTTCCGGCCACCATAGCCGCATCGAGGCATGGCGCCGCGAGCAATCGCTGCTTCGCACACGGGATAGACGTCCTGACCTGCTGGAGAAGGCCGAATTGACCGCGAAGGAGCGTAAATGGCTTGCTTCTTTGGACAAACAGCAGTCTTAAGCGATAATGTTGGCAAGCCCGGAAAAAGATGTTGAAATTTGGGTTTGAATATGGTATGATTTCAAATGTTGTTCGTATTAATCGGACGGTCCGCTAATGGTAATGACCCAATTTCAAATGGGAAGTTGGAGAGCTATTAAGAACGTCTATGGTGGAAGGAGTGAATCCAAGATGAATCTCGTACAAGCGATTACGCAAGAGCAGCTTCGCAAAGACCTTCCTAACTTTCGTCCCGGTGACACGTTGAAAGTATACGTTAAAGTTATCGAGGGATCCCGCGAGCGGATCCAGCTATTTGAAGGCGTTGTAATTAAACGTCGTGGCGGCGGTATTAGCGAAACTTTTACAGTACGTAAAATTTCCTACGGTGTTGGCGTCGAAAGAACTTACCCGTTGAACTCGCCTAAAATCGATCGTATCGATGTGGCACGTCGTGGTAAAGTACGTCGCGCTAAACTGTACTACCTACGTAACCTTCGTGGTAAAGCAGCTAGAATTAAAGAAATTCGTTAAGTCGAATAGACAAGAGGGGGCTTGGTTAAACAAGCTCCCTTTCGTTATTCTTACAGCTTGTCTGCAAGTATGAATTCGAGGATGGAAAGAAGGCGTTTTTATGGACCAGCAATCACGTAATGATGAAAATGTAACTGAAATCACATCAGATAGCGCCGAAACGGCTACTCCATCTGCTGAGTCTGACAAAGCGGCGCCTAACCAAAAAGCAAAAGCGATGAAAGAAACAGTAGAGTGGATCAAAGCGCTTGCTATAGCTGTCGTGCTGGTCGTCATTATTCGCAGTTTTCTGTTTGCACCGTTCATGGTTGAAGGCGAGTCCATGCATCCAAACTTTGAAACTGGCGAGCGTCTTATTGTGAATAAAATATTGTACAAATTCCGAGAGCCTGACAGAGGCGAGGTTGTCGTGTTCCATGTTCCGGAACAAGGCAGAGATTTTATTAAACGCGTCATTGGGCTGCCAGGAGATACAATTAAGGTTCAAGGCGATGACGTCTTCATTAATGATGTGAAATTGGAAGAGCCATACATTGCGGAGGCCATTAAACAGGCTCAGGCAAATGGTCAGCTTTATAATAATGAATCAGATTTCCCTAATGAGCGAATAACGGAAGCGACTGTGCCGGAGGATACGATTTTCGCAATGGGCGACAATCGCAGCAACAGCCAGGACAGCCGTGCCCTTGGTTATATTTCGAATAAAGAGCTTGTAGGACGGGCGGAAGTGATTTTCTGGCCGCTGAACAAGCTGAGCTTTATTAAGCATTAATTGGCATTTGAATGAGGTGAGAAGTTGACGATTCAATGGTTCCCCGGTCATATGACGCGGGCGAAACGACAAATACAAGACAAGCTCAAGCTGATTGATGTAACGATCGAGCTGCTTGATGCACGTATTCCAATGTCCAGCCGCAACCCGATTGTTGATGAAATTTTAGGAAGCAAGCCGCGGCTGATCGTGCTCAACAAGTCGGACCTGGCAGATGCTAAGGTGACGGAGCAATGGATTACGTATTTTAAGGGAGAAGGCCATGAGTGTATTGCGGTCGATTCTTCAACAGGAACGCGGGTAAACGAGGTTCCGGTTAAAGCAAAAGAGCTGCTGCAGGAAAAAATTGACCGTCAAATCGCCAAGGGCATTAATCCAAGAGCGGTGCGCGGTCTCATCGTCGGCATTCCGAATGTAGGGAAATCGACGCTGATCAACCGCCTGGCAGGTCGCAATATTGCGCTAACTGGCGATCGTCCAGGGGTAACCAAAGGCCAGCAGTGGATAAAAGCTGGTAAGGATATGGAGCTGCTTGATACGCCGGGCATTTTGTGGCCGAAGTTTGAGGATGAGCTTGTCGGCTATCGCCTTGCGATGACAGGTGCGATTCGCGAGCAGGTTTTGAACATTGAGGATATTGCGTTTTTTGCTTTGAAGGAATTGGTTGACCGTTACTGGAACAGTGTAAAAGAGCGCTTCGAGTTGACGATGGAACAGCCGGATACGAACGAGTCTGATGAAATCGTCAAGGTGATGGAGGAAATCGGACGCAAGCGGGGTTGTCTGCAAAGCGGAGCGCGTGTTGATCTGGAGAAGGTTTCGGGCATTATTTTGCGGGAGCTGCGTGCAGGCAAGTTCGGCCATATTTCGCTTGAAGCACCTTGGAAGCAAAATAGCTAGATTTTTGATTGTATGAGTGTCCTTAGAGGCCTGAGGATTTGAAGCGGGGGATAGGCGAACATGCTGGAGTATGAACGTAAGCTGTGGAGCGAAGGCAGCCGGGCGATTGCCGGTGTGGATGAGGTTGGCCGGGGCTGTCTGTTCGGCGATGTCGTCGCTGCTGCTGTCATTTTGCCCCCTGATCTGGTCATTAAAGGGGTAAATGATTCCAAGAAGCTCTCGGAGAAAAAGCGGGATCAGCTTTATGACATCATTATCGAAAAGTGTATCGCGTGGTCGGTTATCCGTGTAGACGCTGCTGAAATTGACCGCATTAATATTAAGCAGGCGGCTAGGCTTGCGATGAAGCTTTCCATCGAATCATTGGCGATAGAGCCTGATTATTTGCTCATTGATGCAGAGAAAGTGGATGTGCCAAAGCCGCAGCTTGCGATCATCAAAGGGGATGCCAACAGCCAGACGATTGCTGCTGCATCGATTTTGGCCAAAGTAACGCGCGATCGTTTATGTGTGGATGAATGGGAGCAGCTGTACCCAGAATACGGCATAGCTGTACATAAGGGCTACCCGACGAAGCTGCATCGCGAGCGGCTGCTAGAGTATGGGGCGAGCCCGCTGCATCGCAAAACCTTTCTTGGGAAAATATTTGCGGAGCAGCAGCAATTATTTTAGATAAATAAAGTAAGACGGCGTGCTGTTGGTGCAGCGTATGCGCCGTCTTTTTTTGTATAATGAGGGTTAAAACGAGTAGATTGAGCCAGCGGCGAAAAAGCTGATTCATCATACGAAGGCGACTAGCCGATAAAGGTAATAAAGCATGTTTTGATAGCGAAGCAGGATGATGCCTGACGGGCGTAAGCTGAATTTCATCGTAAAACGGGAGCGATGGCAATGAATATTGGACAAATGATGAGAAGCATGCTGGGCGAAGCGTCGGGAACGGATATACGTTCAGCTGAGCTGAAGCCGGGACAGACGGTACGCGCCCTGGTGCTGCAGGTATCGGACAACAATGAGGCAATCGTGCAAATCAACGGCGTGCAGATAAGGGCGACCCTTGAGGTGCCGTTGGCCGCAGGTCAAGCAGCGATGCTTCAGGTTGGTGCGCAGGCGGAAGGCGGCCTTATTATGCTCAAGCAAATAGATGCTGCGCTCGCCGAGCTGCCGGAGCAGTCGATCAAGGACCTGCTTAAGCAGTTTGCTTTGCCCGACCAGAAATGGGCGGCGCAAATCATAAAGAACTTAAATCAAGAAGGCATCCCGCTGAACAAGGATGCCGCGCAGATGTTTCAGCAAGCGGCGGCAGCTATGCCGTCAGGCGCGAATACGGAGCAATGGATGCAGGCGGCAGCCTCGGCATTCAAGCGCGGTTTGCCTGTGGCAGCAGCGACGATTAGTGCGCTGCAGCAGGTGATGTTTGGTCCAGCGGCGCATGAGCTGCTGGACCAGCTGAGCCAGCTGGCGTCGTCTGCTGCTGCAGCCGGCGGCAAGGAAGCCGCCAGCGGGCAGGCGCAGGCGGGCGGGAAGGAGGCCCAGCTGGCGCAGCAGCTGGGCAAGCTGCAAGCGCTGCTCGGCGAAGGCGCAGAGCTGCTGCGGGGGCTTGGCGGCGGCGAGAAGCCGGGAGCCGCCGCTGGCGAAGCCGGGCGCGCGAATGCGCTGCAGCCGCGCGGAGCAGAAGCGGGAGCTGCCGCGGCGAGAGCGGCGGAGACAGCAGGCAGTGGACAGCCCGCGAAGACGAGCGGGGCTGAAGCGGGTGTGGCAGCGAGCAAAGGCGATGCTGCTGCGGGAACGGGTGCCGCCGCTGCGACAGCAGGAGCGGCGGGCAAGGCGGATGCCAGTCCGGCCAACTGGCTCGGCCAGATGATGAAGTGGCTCGGTGTTGATCACGAGCAGCAGCTCGGAAAGCAACTGCTCGGCATTCAGGCACAGCCAGCGGCAGGCTCGACGGAGCAACAAGCAGCAGAAGCAGAGCAGGGTGCCGCCAATCAGACCCGTAACGGCGCAGAACAGGCGCTGCGCGGTGAAAACGCGTCTGGGCGCAATGCAAGCCCCGTTCAGCTGCAAGAGCGATCTGGAGCAGCTGAGCGGCCTTTAGCAGCTGCCCAAGCGCACCAGCAGGCAGCAGCGGCGAGCGACAAGCTGCCTGAAGGCGGTAAACTTGGCGCTGACATGCTGAAAGCCGATTTTGGGGCGAATACGCTGCAAGGGCACAAAGGGGAGCCATTGCCTGCTCTTGCTCAAGATAATAAACAGAATGTGCAGGAATCTTTGAAAAGCGTACTTCTCGCGCTTTCAACCTTCGATGACGCGCCCGCCGCACTCAAAGAGACGGCGCAGCAGCTAGTGCAGCATATTACAGGCCAGCAGCTGCTAATGTCGCCTGAGCGCAATGGCGCTCTTTTCAGCCATCTCACCGTTTTCGTTCCTTTTAAGGGAGATGACGGCAATCAGACGGCATCGGTCCATATTCAAACGCGGCGAGGCCGAAAGGGAGAGCTTGATGCGGATAATTGCCGGCTGCTGTTTGATTTATCGATGAAAACGTTAGGAGATACGGTAGTAGACGTCCATGTCGTGGACAAAATTGTAAGCTTGACGCTGTGGAATAATCATCCGGCGATGGATGGTCTTGCGAAGTCTTCCCGAGCGGAAGTGGCAGACAGCTTGAATCAGGCGGGCTACCAGCTGCTGTCGCTGCGAACCTCTCCGATCGCAGAAAATGATGACCATGCTGCAGAAGGAGCTGCAGAAGGAGCTGCAGAAGGACATATTACTGCCCCAAGGACGTTTCTTTCCGGCCGTTATAAAGGGGTGGACCTGAAGGCATGAGCGCAGAAGAGAACAAGAACAACAAACCTGAACCGATACGGCGGGCGGTTGCGCTCAAATACGAGCCGGGCGTCGGAACAGCGCCTGTCGTCGTTGCGAAAGGCAAAGGCTATCTAGCAGAGCAGCTAATAGAAAAGGCGAAGGAAAACGGCATTCCGATGCAGGAGGATGCTTCGCTTGTAGAAGTGCTCTCAAAGCTTGATATCGATCAGACGATTCCACCTGAGCTCTATACGCTGGTAGCAGAAATACTCAGCTTTGTTTATCGCTCGGATCGTAAGGCGAGGGATTTGAATGAGTAATAGAAGAAAGCCTGATCTGGCTATCGGCAAACGTTCTGACAAGCGCAAATGGACTGGAAAGCTTGGGGAAGCTGCTGCAGAAGCCTACTTGCTGGATGCCGGCTATACGATTGAGGAGCGAAACTGGCGCTGCCGATCGGGCGAGCTGGATCTCATTGTGTGCGGGGAAGACAAGCTGGTATTTGTCGAGGTGCGCACACGCCGGACAGGCGGACGTTTCGGCACAGCCGCGGAGTCGGTTGACTGGCGCAAGCAAAAACAAGTAGCGGAAACAGCGCAAGTTTACTTGAAGCTGACTCGGCAGCTGGAACGGAGCATACGCTTTGATGTCATTGCAATTACGCTGGAGCATGATGATGCAATCAGCGAGCTGAAGCATATAATAGCGGCATTTTAGCGGTATATGGTTGAATTGAGAACATTTAAAGGGGTGTGTGAGTCCCATTGATTAGAAGTCGAAAGCCATCCTGCTAAAAATGAAAGGGGCATCACTGCGCATAGGCGGTGATGCTCCTTTTGTCGTTTGATTGATTACTTGTTTAAAATCCTATTTTGAATTGCTTATAAGTTTAGCTTTCGATATTGGATAGCTTCTGCTATGTGCTCGGCCTCGATATATTGGCTGCCTTCAACATCAGCTACCGTTCGCGAAAGGCGCATAATGCGGTCATGGGCACGCATGCTGATAGGGAGCATCTGCAGCGCGTGACCGAGCAGCTCCGCAGCATCCTGTCGAATCAGCATCGCCCGGTGCAGGGATGAGCCAGATAAGCTTGCATCGCCCTCGATTTTTAGCTTGGCAAAACGTGCTTTCTGCCGCTCCCGAGCTGCTACGACCAGGCGGCCCATCGCTTCAGAAGACAGAGGTTTTCGGCTGCTATCCGTTATCGAACTGCCGAGATCAATGGGCTGCGGAACCTCAAGCTGGATATCGATCCGATCGAGAAGCGGACCGGACAGCTTGGATTTATAGCGAGCAATTACGGCATCGGTGCAGGTACACCGTTTATCTGTTGTTTCATGCCCTGAAAATCCGCAAGGGCAGGGGTTAAAGGACACAGCTAAAATCATTCGCGCTGGGAAATGGAAGACGGCGCTAGTGCGGGCAATCGTCACAATTCCATCTTCCAACGGCTGCCTGAGCACCTCAAGTGTTTGCCGAGAAAACTCAGGCAGCTCGTCCAAATACAGCACGCCATGATGGGCGAGCGTCACTTCGCCAGGCTTTGGCACAGAGCCGCCGCCTACGAGCCCGCCTGCAGAAATCGTATGATGCGGGGCGCGGAAAGGGGCAGCAGCAATCAGTCCTTGATTATCCGTAGACAGCTTGCCGGCAGCACTGTATATTTTGGTCACTTCAATCGCTTCCTGTTCGGTCAGAGGCGGGAGAATGGTTGGCAGCCTGCGAATCATCATCGTTTTTCCTGTGCCTGGCGGGCCTGAAAACAGCACATTATGCCGACCTGCCGCAGCAATAACAAGCGCACGCTTGGCCAGCTGCTGACCGATAACATCGCTGTAGTCGCCGCATTCAGGCGCAAGCACAGGTTTATTTTTAGCCAGCAGCCCTGAATAGCTCTTGTCGTCATTCTGTTGTGATGGCGTGTAGCGAATTGCCTCCAGCCCCTCGCTATCCTGTGGACGCAAATCCATTAAATGCGCGATCGCAAAAAGCTCCATGCCGGCTATCCAGGCAGCCTCCGGAGCGTTGGCGAGCGGCAGCAGCACGCGGCGGATACCCGATTTTTTAGCCTGTTCGATCATCGCAAGCACGCCCGTAACCGGCCTAATAGAGCCGTTAAGCGACAGCTCGCCCAGCATCATCGTGTTATGAAAGAGGGTCGCATTTAATTGTCCGCTAGCCGCCAAAATGCCAGCAGCTATGGCAAGGTCGAATGCGGTGCCTTCCTTTCGCAAATCGGCAGGGGCGAGGTTCACGGTAATACGCTCCATGGGGAAGGTGAAGCCGCTATTTTTAATAGCAGCCCGTACTCGTTCGACGGATTCGCGCACAGCGGGGTCTGGCAGACCGACTACCGCAATTTGCGGCAGGCCGCTTGCAATATCGACCTCCACTGCAATTTCTTTGCCTTCGACACCATATACGGTCGCGCTTTGCATTAAGCTGAACATATAAAAAAAGCACCTCCAATTAGTGGGATGAAGGTGCTTCCTTACGTCCTGTATATCGCGGTTATGATTTTAGTGAAATGCCAAAATTGTTGCTCTTATGGAGTAGCAAACGAATGTTTGGTACAAACTAATCATAATGGGCACTGTCCATTTTTGTCAAATATTGAATATTGAACGAAAGGGGGATGGATGCGAGTAAAAGGCAGTAAATTAGCGAATTGTGGCGTTTAATCTCAAATTGAGATTGAATCCATATCAAAAAAGCCGAAGTATTCTTGCATGAATATAAGGTAACACCTGAGGAAAAATGCTATGATAATAGATGTTTGTGTACATACGACTGATTTCGGTCTATGAAATGGAGGATTTCAACAATGAATATCCATGAGTATCAAGGCAAGGCGTTATTGAAACAGTATGGTGTAGTTGTGCCTGAGGGCAAAGTTGCGTTCACCGTTGATGAAGCGGTTGCAGCAGCAGAAGAGCTTGGTACGAAAGTTGTTGTTGTAAAAGCACAAATCCACGCGGGCGGCCGTGGTAAAGCTGGCGGTGTTAAAGTCGCAAAAAGCTTGGATGAAGTTCGCGCATATGCAGGAGAAATCCTTGGAAAAGTGCTCGTTACGCATCAAACTGGCCCAGAAGGCAAAGAAGTTAAGCGCCTTCTTATTGAGCAGGGCTGTGACATCAAGAAAGAATATTATATCGGTGCTGTTCTTGACCGTGGCACAGGCCGCGTCGTCATTATGGCTTCAGAGGAAGGCGGCACGGAAATTGAAGAAGTTGCCGAGCATTCCCCTGAGAAAATTTTCAAGGAAATCGTTGATCCAGCTGTGGGACTGCAAGTATTCCAAGCGCGTAAGCTCGCTTATGCAATCAACATTCCAACTGCACTCGTCAACAAAGCTGTTAAATTCATGATTTCGTTGTACAACGCTTTCGTAGAGAAAGATTGTTCTATTGCCGAGATCAATCCACTTGTCGTAACTGGCGATGGTGAAGTAATGGCGCTGGATGCGAAGCTGAATTTTGACTCCAATGCCCTATACCGTCATAAGGATATTGTCGCTTTGCGCGATCTGGAAGAGGAAGATGCGAAAGAAATCGAAGCTTCCAAATACGATCTCAGCTACATTGCCCTTGATGGCAACATTGGCTGCATGGTTAATGGCGCAGGCCTTGCTATGGCGACAATGGATATTATCAAATATTATGGCGGCGACCCGGCGAACTTCCTGGACGTAGGCGGCGGTGCAACGAAAGAGAAAGTAACAGAAGCGTTCAAAATCATTTTGTCCGATGAAAATGTTAAAGGGATTTTCGTTAATATTTTTGGCGGCATTATGCGTTGTGACGTTATTGCGGATGGCGTTATTGCGGCCGCGAAGGAAATTGGCCTCGATCGTCCGCTTGTCGTAAGACTGGAAGGCACAAACGTTGAATTGGGTAAAAAAATGCTGAACGAGTCGGGACTGAACATCGTAGCAGCGGACTCTATGTCAGACGGCGCACAAAAAATTGTCGCTCTCGTGAAATAAATACGCGTATGAATTCATGGACGGGGATGTGAGATTCGATGAGCATTTTGGTAAACAAAGATACAAAAGTGATTACGCAAGGGATTACGGGCGCAACTGGCTTGTTTCACGCGAAAGGCGCACTCGATTACGGTACGCAAATGGTAGGCGGAGTAACGCCGGGTAAAGGCGGAACTAACGTTGATATCACTCTTGAAAACGGTTCAACGGTATCGCTTCCAGTGTTTAACACTGTTGAGCAGGCAGTAAAAGCGACTGGCGCTACAGCTTCGGTTATTTATGTGCCGCCAGCATTTGCAGCTGATTCTATTCTAGAAGCCGTTGACGCTGGACTTGAACTTGTTATCTGTATTACGGAAGGTATTCCGGTACTAGATATGGTCAAAGTTAAGCGTTATATGGAAGGCAGCAAATCGATTTTGATCGGACCTAACTGTCCAGGTGTTATTACACCAGACGAATGTAAAATCGGCATTATGCCAGGCTACATTCACACGAAAGGCCATGTAGGCGTTGTTTCCCGCTCGGGAACATTGACTTACGAGGCGGTTCACCAATTGACGACTCGCGGCATTGGACAATCCTCTGCAGTCGGTATTGGCGGCGACCCAGTGAAAGGCTCCGAGTTTATCGACATTTTGAGCCGTTTCAATGATGACCCTGATACTTACGCGGTTATTATGATCGGTGAAATTGGCGGTACAGCAGAAGAAGAAGCGGCAGAATGGGTTAAAGCCAATATGAAAAAGCCGGTTGTAGGCTTTATCGGCGGCGCAACAGCGCCTCCGGGCAAGCGTATGGGCCATGCTGGCGCAATCATTTCCGGAGGTAAAGGAACAGCTGCTGAAAAAATCGCTACGCTTGAAGCATGCGGAATTAAAGTAGCGCCTACTCCTTCGGATATGGGCTCCACGCTCGTATCAGTGCTTGAAGAGCAAGGCCTGTTGGAAAAATGCACAACTGTTGCAAAATAATAAAGCTTTGAAAAAGGTAAGCAACCTTTCGATTCCCGTTAGCGGGAGCTGAAAGGTTGCTTTTTTTTTATGAAGATGAGAGGGCGACTTGCATTCTTCAGCCATGTAACGCACAATAGGAAAGAATGTAAGGGCGTGCCTCATTATAATGGAGGCCGAACGATATGGAACGTGATCATGATGAATGCAGGCAAATCATAATGATGCTTAGCGAAGTGCCAGGCATTGGCTGGCGCACGATTCAGAAGGCAGTAGGGAGCGGCGCTTGGCGAGAGGGCAGCGGTCAGGATGAAGCAGCCTATGTTAAGGCTGGTTTTAGCACCCTGCAGGCACGGTCGGCTGTTAAGCGAGTAGGGCAAGGACTTGTTGCTTCAGGCTCTTCCTATGAAAAGGCCGTTCAGCTTGGAGCTAGTGTCATTACACCGTTTGATGAAGCCTATCCCAACTATTTGCTGCAAATTCCGCAGCCGCCTTGGGTGCTGTATGCGCTTGGCCGTCTGGAGCTGTTGAAGCGTCCAATTATAGCAATCGTCGGAACGCGCAATCCTACCGCATATGGCCGTCATACTGCTTCTATGCTCTCTGAGCAGCTTTCAGCAGGCGGGATGACTATTGCGAGCGGTTTAGCCCGTGGAATCGATAGCAAGGCGCATGAAGCGGCTCTGCGAGGAGTTGGCAGCACGATAGCTGTGCTTGCATGCGCCGTAGATTGTTGTTATCCTTCAGAGAATAGAACTTTGTACCGCCAAATAGCGGAAGAGGGGCTATTGCTCTCGGAAACGCCAATCGGCACACCGCTGCATCCAGGCATGTTTCCGCTGCGCAATCGGATTATCGCAGGACTTTCCCTTGGCACGCTCGTCATAGAGGGTGCGATTGGCAGCGGTTCTTTGATTACAGCAGCGCAAGCGCTGGACATGAACCGTGATTTATTCGCTGTGCCGGGCCCGATTTCTTCACCTAAAAGTGAAGGGCCTAATTCGCTTATTCGCCAAGGAGCAAAGCTGGTTAGCGCGGCCGAGCATATTTTTGAAGAGTACACGTGGCTTGGCGATGAACGGCTGAAACAGTCGAATACTTCTGCCTTTTCACAGCGCCAATCGGACAAGGAATTGTCCGCTGATGAACGAAAAATTATCGCACTGCTGCGAGAGCGTCCATTATCCATTAATGAATTACACCAGCTGATAGCTGTTCCTTTTGGACATTTAAGCGCTCTTCTGATAAATTTATGTATAAAACGTAGGATCGAGCAGCAGTCTGGATCGCTATATATAGCATTGTAGTAAGCAGTAGAGAGGGGGGCGCCTAACGTGGCAGACTCATTAGTTATCGTCGAATCACCAGCCAAAGCGAAAACAATAGGGAAGTATTTAGGCAGCAAATATATTGTTAAGGCTTCCATGGGCCATATTCGCGATTTGCCAAAAAGTCAGATTGGCGTCGAAGTTGAAAATGATTTCAATCCAAAATATATTACGATTCGCGGCAAAGGCAGCGTACTGAAAGAACTCAAAAGCGCCAGCAAAAAAGTGAAGCATGTTTATCTGGCGGCTGACCCGGATCGCGAAGGGGAAGCTATTGCATGGCATTTGGCTCATTATTTAGAGCTGGATGCCTCGGATACTTGCCGCGTTGTATTTAATGAAATAACGAAGCAAGCGGTTAAGGATGCTTTTAAGACGCCGCGCAAAATCAATATGGATTTGGTTAATGCGCAGCAGGCAAGGCGTATTCTAGATCGTCTTGTCGGCTACAAAATCAGTCCGCTTCTGTGGAAAAAGGTCAAGAAGGGCCTTTCTGCTGGCCGTGTTCAATCGGTATGCGTCAAGCTGATTATTGACCGTGAAAATGAAATCGATGAATTTGTGCCGGAAGAATATTGGTCGATTACGGCAAAGGTATCGCAAAACGGTGTCCCATTTGAGGCCAAATACCATTCCATCGGCGGCGAGAAGCGCGAGCTCGGCAACGAGCAGGAAATGCAAGCCGTGCTGGATGCGATGGAAAGCGGCTCCGATTTTAAAGTAGCGGAAGTGAAGGAAAAGGAGCGTTTGCGCAATCCTGCACCTCCTTTCATTACAAGCTCCCTGCAGCAGGAAGCCGCCCGTAAGCTTGGTTTCAGGGCGTCTAAGACGATGTCCGTTGCCCAGCAGCTTTATGAAGGTGTAGAGCTAGGCAAGGAAGGCACGGTCGGTCTAATTACATATATGAGAACGGATTCCACTCGTATATCCCCGATTGCGCAGGAAGAAGCAAAGGAATACATTACGCAGCGCTACGGCGCTCCTTATATGCCAGAGCAGCTTCGCATTTATGCCAAAAAGAACAGCAATGCCCAAGATGCGCATGAAGCGATCAGGCCGACGGCTATTATGCGTGATCCGGATACGATGAAGCCCTTCCTCAGCCGGGATCAGTTCCGGTTGTACAAACTGGTATGGGAACGCTTCGTATCCAGCCAAATGTCTTCAGCCATTCTCGATACGATGACCGTCGATATGATATCTGGCGATGTGAAGTTCCGTGCGAATGGATCGAAGGTCAAGTTTGCCGGATTTATGAAAGTATATGTGGAAGGCAATGATGATGGAGCAGAGGAGGAGCATAAATTCCTGCCGCCAATTGAAGTAGGGGATATGATTCCTGCGGAAGCTATTGAGCCTAAACAGCATTTTACACAGCCGCCGCCGCGATTTACGGAGGCCAGGCTCGTGAAAACGCTTGAGGAGCTCGGCATAGGGCGGCCAAGTACGTATGCGCCAACGCTGGAAACGATTCAGAAGCGCGGATACGTTGCGATAGAAGAGAAGAAATTTATGCCGACTGAGCTTGGCGACCTTGTTATTCAGTTGATGGAAGAGTTTTTCCCGGAAATTCTCAATGCTGAATTTACAGCTAACATGGAAGGGGATCTCGACCATGTGGAGGAAGGCTCGCAGGATTGGGTCAAAGTGCTTGCGACCTTCTACGACTCGTTCGAGAAGCGTTTGGAAGTAGCGGAAGAGGAAATGAAGGAAATCGAAATTCAAGATGAGGTTTCCGATGAAATTTGCGAAAAATGCGGCCGGCATTTGGTTTATAAAATGGGACGCTTCGGCAAGTTTCTCGCTTGCTCCGGCTTTCCGGATTGCCGCAATACGAAACCGATCGTTAAGGATATCGGCGTGCCTTGCCCGAAATGCGAGGAAGGCAAAATTATTGAACGGAGAAGTAAAAAGGGCCGGATTTTCTACGGCTGTGATACGTATCCAGCTTGTGATTATGTTTCATGGGATAAGCCTTCAGGCAAGCCATGTCCGAAATGCGAAAGCATGCTCGTAGAAAAACGAAATCGCAGCGGAGCAAAGCTGCAATGTCCTACATGCGATTATTCCGAAGAGCTGCAGGATGAAGAACAGGAAGAAGCATAAAGCGGCATCTACGATGCTGTGCACAGCTCCACATGTGAGTGGACCCGGTCCTCCCTGAATAGGGAGGACAGCTGTGTTTTATCCTTCCTGTAGGTTTGACCCGCAATTTCACAAAAAAAATGATATTTATTTGCGCGAAGCGCGTATTATGATTTGGAGGTAAGTTCATTGTCATCATCATCCTATCCAAAAGTAACCGTTATCGGGGCTGGCCTGGCCGGCAGCGAGGCCGCTTGGCAAATCGCATCCCAAGGCGTACCTGTCGTACTCTATGAAATGCGGCCCGAGACGAAAACCCCAGCCCATCATACGAATCAGTTTGCCGAGCTCGTATGCAGCAACAGCTTGCGTGCCAATGGACTCGCAAATGCCGTAGGCGTGCTAAAAGAGGAAATGCGCCAGCTGGATTCGCTCATTCTTGGCTGCGCGGATCGTCATGCAGTTCCAGCAGGCGGTGCGCTTGCTGTTGACCGGGACGGGTTTTCCGGTGAAGTAACGCGCCTTCTGCACGAGCATCCGCTCGTTGAAGTCCGCAATGAGGAAGTAACGGAAATTCCAACGGACGGAATCGTCATTATTGCGACCGGCCCACTCACGGCTCCGGCCTTGTCCGCGCAAGTGCGCGAGCTGCTGGGTGAGGAATATTTCTACTTTTACGATGCTGCTGCACCGATTGTGGAGAAAGATTCTATCGATATGAGCAAGGTTTATCTCGCTTCCCGCTATGATAAAGGCGAAGCCGCTTATTTGAACTGCCCGATGACGGAAGAGGAATTCGAAGTTTTCCATGATGCACTCGTTAATGCCGAGAAAGCGGAAATAAAAGATTTTGAAAAGGAAGTATATTTTGAGGGCTGTATGCCAATTGAAGTTATTGCAAGCCGCGGCAAGCAAACAGTGCTTTTTGGACCGATGAAGCCAGTTGGACTTGTGAACCCCCATACGGGCAAGCTGCCTCATGCCGTTATTCAATTGCGACAGGACAATGCGGCTGGCACGCTGTATAACCTGGTTGGGTTTCAAACTCATTTGAAATGGGGAGAGCAGAAGCGGGTATTTTCGCTTATTCCAGGACTTGAAAATGCCGAGTTTGTGCGTTTCGGTGTTATGCACCGCAATACGTTCATCAATTCGCCACGCTTGCTCGAGCCGACCTATCAGCTTAAAAATCGTCCTACATTATTTTTTGCTGGCCAGATGACGGGTGTTGAAGGTTATGTGGAATCAGCGGCTTCCGGTTTAATCGCCGGATTCAACGCCGCTCGTCTTGCACGCAATCTTGAGCCGCTTGTGCTTCCTGGAGACACGACGCTGGGCAGTATGGCGCAGTATATTACGACGGCGGATTTCAAACATTTTCAGCCTATGAATGCGAATTTCGGATTGTTCCCGCCGCTTGAGAAACGCTTGAAGAGCAAGAAGGAAAAGAATGAAGCGATTGCGAACCGTGCGCTTGCTGGTGTTGAGAAATTTAAGCAGGAGCATTTCACCCATTTGGTAAACAACTAATTACGGTCATGCAGCTATTTTTAAAGGTTTGGATCAGTACAGGCACATTTGCATAGAGGAGGCGAAGAGATGGAAATGGAATTTCATGCAACGACGATTTGCGCAGTCCGTCACGAGGGAAAAGGCGCGATTGCAGGGGATGGTCAAGTAACGTTCGGGAACAGCATGGTGATGAAAAATAAAGCGAAAAAGGTACGCCGCTTGTATCGCGGGCAAGTCGTTGCGGGTTTTGCCGGCTCGGTTGCTGATGCGATTACGCTTTTTGAGAAGTTCGAGGCGAAGCTTGAGGAGCATCATGGTAATTTGCAGCGCTCGGCTGTAGAGCTGGCGAAGGAATGGCGCTCGGATCGCGTGCTGCGCAAGCTGGAAGCGATGATGCTGGTTATGGATCAGACGGGACTTTTGCTGATTTCAGGAAATGGCGAAATTATTGAGCCGGATGACGGCCTCTTAGCCATTGGCTCGGGCGGCAGCTTTGCTTTGTCCGCAGCTAGAGCGCTCAAGCGCCATGCCACTCATCTGGATGCGAAGGAAATGGCACGTTCGGCGCTAGAAATTGCAGCAGATATTTGTGTCTACACGAATCACAATATTATTGTCGAAGAAATCGGCTCTTAAGCGGAGGAGATTAATATGGCAAATGCAGCGTTAACACCAAGAGAGATCGTAGCGGAGCTGGATAAGTATATTGTCGGTCAAAAGCCTGCGAAACGTTCGGTCGCAATCGCCTTGCGCAATCGTTATCGCAGAAGTCAGCTTGATGAAGCGTTGCGTGATGAGGTCGTGCCGAAAAATATTTTAATGATCGGTCCTACAGGCGTTGGTAAAACAGAAATTGCCCGCAGATTGGCGAAGCTCGTAAAAGCGCCTTTCGTAAAGCTGGAAGCAACGAAATTCACCGAGGTAGGTTACGTAGGTCGTGACGTTGAATCCATGGTTCGCGATTTGGTTGAAACAGCGATCCGCATGGTGAAAACGGAAAAAACCGAGCAGGTTAAAGATAAAGCGGAGAAGCTGGCAAACGAATTGCTGGTGACGCTGCTTGTTCCTTCCAAAGTAAAGGAAAAGACGCAAAAAAATCCGTTCGAGATGCTTTTTGGCAACCAGCAAAACGATAATCTGCAAGCTGAAGAGCCGGAGCAGGATCAGACGATTGTGCAGAAACGGGCTCAGGTGCAGGCTGATCTTGCTGCTGGCAAGCTGGAAAATGAAATGGTCGAGGTTGAGGTTGAAGATGCTGCACCGAATATGCTGGACATGCTCGCAGGCGGCCAGGGCCCCGAAGGCATGGGCATGAATATGCAGGAGCTGTTCGGACAGCTGATGCCGAAAAAAACGAAGCGGCGCAAGCTGCCGGTTAAGGAAGCGCGTAAAGTGCTGATTCAGGAAGAAGCAAACAAGCTGATCAATATGGATGATGTGATTTCGGAATCGGTTACACGTGCGGAACAGTCAGGCATTATTTTTATCGATGAAATTGACAAAATTGCGAGCTCCTCGCGTGGAAATGGCCCAGACGTTTCGCGTGAAGGCGTGCAGCGTGATATTTTGCCAATCGTTGAAGGCTCGACGGTTATGACCAAATATGGTCCGGTAAAAACGGATTATGTGCTCTTTATTGCCGCAGGTGCTTTCCATATCGCCAAGCCATCCGATTTGATTCCCGAGCTGCAAGGCCGTTTTCCGATTCGGGTGGAGCTTACATCGCTCACGCTTGATGATTTTGTAAGCATTTTGAAGGAGCCGAAAAACGCGCTGACTAAGCAATACACAGCACTGCTGCAAACCGAAGGCATTGAAATTGAATTTTCAGATGAGGCCATTCATGAGCTGGCATCCATTGCCGCAGAAGTGAATCGGAATACTGAAAATATCGGAGCGAGAAGGCTGCATACGATTTTGGAAAAACTGCTTGAGGATCTTTCCTTCGAAGCTCCGGATATTACGCTGGATCACATGCTGATCACACCGGAATATGTCCGTGAAAAGCTGGGAAGCATTGCGCAAAATAAAGATTTGAGTCAATATATATTGTAGTTGGTATGAGTTTTAGGAGGCAATGGCATGACGTTATTAACAAAAACAAGGACGCTAAACCGCCTGCTGCAGCGGGCGGCTGGCAAGCCGCTTATTTTCAGAGAAATGGCGGAGGTGCTGACCAGCACCATTCAAACGAGTGTATTTGTCGTAAGCCGCAGGGGAAAGGTGCTCGGTTGTGCGGCTGTGAATCCGCATGATCATGACTCGCTGCGTTCCATGTCGGCAGAAGAGCTGCGATTCCCGCAGGAAAGCAACGAGCAATTTCTTGAAATGACAGAATCGGTCACGAATGTGGCGCCGTATGCTGGCGTTTATGAGACATTCCCGTCCCTAGGGCAGCAGGAAATTATGACGGTCGTCCCGATAACCGGTGGCGGAGATCGCTTAGGCACGCTAATTTTGACACGGCACCAAGGAGCTTTTGACGATGATGATTTAGTGCTTGCAGAATATGGGTCTACGATTGTCGGCATGGAAATTTTACGCGAGCGTTCGGTAGAAATTGAGCATGAGGCACGCAGTCGCGCTGTCGTGTCGGTTGCTATTGGTTCGTTATCGTTCAGCGAGCTTGAGGCAGTCGAGCATATTTTTGAGCAATTGGAAGGAAAAGAGGGGCTGCTTGTAGCCTCCAAAATTGCTGACAGGGTCGGTATTACTAGGTCTGTAATCGTAAATGCCCTAAGGAAATTAGAAAGTGCGGGGGTCATTGAGACTAGATCACTCGGAATGAAGGGAACTTACATTAAGATATTAAATCACCAGCTTCTTCAAGAGTTGGAAAAAATTAAATCATAAAATATGAGTCTAAACGACTAAAAAAGCCCTATCTTATTTTAAAGATAGGGCTTTTTTCTTATTGTAATAATTTGGAGAATTGTTGAATATAAACATGTCGGCAAATATCGACAGCATGATCTCATTTTTTTAATAATTTAATGTCGAACAAAGCAGGAATGCTACGAAGTGTGTTGAATACCTTATATTAGGATCTTTTAATTATCGAAAGTGGTGATAATAAAGTGAACTTATTAAGCGGATCTTCATTTCAAAGGCTAGAGGGGGCAGTTCATGCAGCAGAAATGCGGCAAAATGTCATTTCGAATAACATAGCCAATGTGGATACTCCGCATTTTAAACGGTCAGAAGTCGAATTCGAGCAGCTTTTGGAACAACAAATGGGTAATAGCTCACCTAAGCTGAAAGGAAAGCTTACGAATGCAAGGCATATTCCTATAGGTGGGCCGGTCAATCCTACGCCTCAAGTCATAAGCGATAAAGACACCGCCATGAACAATAATGAGAATAATGTGGATATTGATCGAGAAATGTCGTTGCTTGCGAAAAATCAGCTGAGCTATAACGCTTATCTGCAGCAAGTCAATCATGAAATCAAAATGATGCGAACCGCAATAGAAGGGAGAGGTTAAAGAGTGAAAATTTCCAGCGGATTTGATGCGAGCGCCTCTGCTCTAACCGCACAGCGCCTGCGAATGGATGTTATTTCTTCAAATATTGCGAATGCGGAAACGACGCGTGCCGGCTATGAGAATGGACAATTCGTGCCTTATAAACGGAAAATGGTCGTTTTGGAGCCGTTGAAATCAAGCTTTTCCAATGCGCTGAATGCCAAAATGGGAAAAAGTACAACAACTGGCGGGGTAAAGGTTGCCAAAATCATTGATGACACAGCCCCAACGAAGCTTGTATATAATCCTACCCATCCTGATGCCGATTCAAACGGCTATGTAAATATGCCGAATGTAGACGTCGCGAAAGAGATGGTTGATATGATTTCGGCTTCGCGTTCTTATGAAGCGAACGTAACAGCCATTAATTCTTCTAAAGCGATGTTTGTAAAAGCATTGGAAATTGGGAAGTAGCAGCAACCATTAAACAATAGCCGAGGAGGAATATAGTGATTCAAGCCATTTCATCAATGAACCAGTTGCAGCCTTTAAAGACGATGACAGCTGCACCTGTAGAGCAAGCTACTCCGGCAGAACTTACAAAAACATTTAGCCAGTTTTTAAATAACGCAATTGAGGGCGTTAGCGCCCAGGAACAAAATGTACATACGCTTAACGATAAGTTTTTAATTGGTGAAGTTGATGTTTCTCAGGTCATGATTGCTGGCGAAAGAGCGCAGCTTAGTCTTCAACTAACCTCACAAATCCGCAACAAGGTTGTAGAGGCATATCAAGAAATCATGCGGATGCAGGTATAATGAACGATAAAAAACCTGGCAAAGAATTTGGGTGAGGTGACAAGGTGAACGAGAAAATCGCCCAATTTAGACTGAGAATTTCGCAATTCTGGAGTCAAATGGGAAAAAAACAAAAAATAGGCTTGGGGGCTTCTGTAGGCGTACTGTTGTTATCTATAATTCTTCTTACTGTCATTTTTACAAGAACGGATTATGAATTGGCTTTTCAAAATTTGGATACAACAGACTCAGCAGCCATTATGAACTACCTGGATAGCAATGGTATCCCTTATGAGCTAGGGAGCGGCGGAACTAGTATTTCGGTACCAAGTGCTGTAGCGGAACGCACAAAAGTAACAATCGGCTCACTTGGTCTTGTACAGAACGGTTCAATCGGTTTTGAGGCCTTTACAAAAAGCTCTTCGACCTTCGGGACAACAGAAAATGAATTTAATGTCAAATATTTAAGCGCCTTGAACGGCGAGATCCAACAATTGCTGAATCGCATGCAAGGCGTGAAAAGCTCTAAAGTGCTTGTGAACTTGCCAGAAGAAAGTGTGTTTCTAACTCCTGAAGAGAAAGACAAAGCAACGGCTGCCATCTCCTTGGAATTTATGGCTGGCTATCGTCCAACTCAAAAGGAAATTGACGGTTATTACAATCTGGTAAAATCGGCAGTTCCAGGTACGACAGTGGACAGCATCACCATCTCTGGTCCGCAGGGCGAGCTGGTATCCTCCGAAGCGGGGGGCACGATTGCAGGTACAACAGAAGCAGTAGACAGCCAATTCCAAATTCAACGCAAATATGAAGCGGAATTGAAAAAGAACATTCAACAGTTTCTGGGACCGATTGTCGGTTCCGAAAATCTAGTTATCAGCATCGGAAGCAGCTTGAACTTCGATAATAAGAAGACAGAGGAACAGCAGGTTGTGCCGCTGCCTGACAATAATAATAATGGAATTATTGTTAGCCAGTCCGATCAGACCAGTTCTTCTACAGGTGGCAGCTCCAGTGCAGGCGGTGTAGCAGGAACGGGAGAAACGGATGTGCCGGGCTATACTGCAACAGATAGCTCTGGAAACTCTACCTCGGAAGAAAGCTCTTCTACTATTAATTACGATTTTGGAAGAATTAATCGTACCACGATTTCAGGACCTTTCGTAATTAAAGATCTATCCATTAGCATCGGTGTTGAAGCAAGTCGACTCACTCCAGAATCTCGTACAGAGATTACGACCTTCTTGACAGGTTTGGTACGTGCACAGCTTGCCGATTCAGGTCAAGATGTTAATAATGACGATTTAATCAACAAAAAGGTTTCACTTATTGGGCAAACATTTGCTGAAAGCACCGCTACAAACACGATTGGCGGCTTATCAATGGGATGGGCAATCGGAATTGGAGCAGCAGCACTTGCGATTATTGCCGGTTTGATCATTTTGCTCGTTCGCAGACGCAGACAGCAAGCGGCAGCAGCAGCAGCAGCTGAAGCACAGGAAGCAGTTGTAGCATCTACGGCTGTAGAATATCCTACCCTTGATTTCGATAGCTTAAGCAATGACAGCCAAGCACGTAAAAATCTTGAGACACTCGCCAAACGCAAGCCGGATGAATTTGTTAATTTACTTCGGACTTGGCTTGTCGATGAATAGAGGTCGTTTGCATGAGTAAATCGATGAATGGGCTAACCGGAAGGCAGAAAGCAGCAATACTGCTAATTACACTAGGTCCCGAAGTGTCAGCTCAAATTTTTAAACATTTAAGAGAAGATGAAATTGAACAGTTAACTCTTGAAATTGCCAATGTGCGTAAAGTGGACAGCTCAGAGCGTGAAACGATTTTAGGAGAGTTCAATCAAATCTGTGTAGCTCAGGAATATATTTCCCAAGGCGGTATTACGTATGCCAGAGATATTTTGGAGAAGGCGCTGGGCGAGAGCAAAGCGGCGGAAGTAATAAATCGATTGACTGCTACTTTGCAAGTGCGGCCATTCGACTTTGCCCGCAAAGCAGAGCCGATGCAAATACTCAACTTTATTCAAAACGAGAACTCTCAAACGATTGCGCTCGTGTTGTCCTATCTCCAATCGGAGCAATCTTCGCACATTTTGTCCTCTCTTCCACAAGAGAAGCAGGCCGAAGTCGCGAGAAGGATTGCGCTTATGGACAGCACTTCACCGGAGGTCATTTCTCAGGTGGAACGAGTGCTTGAGCAGAAGCTTTCGGCTACCGTTACTCAAGATTACACAAATGCTGGCGGTATCGACTCTATCGTTCAAATTTTGAACGGTGTTGACCGCGGTACGGAACGTACCATTCTCGATTCTCTGGAAATTCAAGATCCTGAACTTGCAGAAGAAATCAAGAAACGGATGTTCGTCTTCGAAGATATCGTCAACATCGACAATCGTTCGATTCAGCGGATTATCCGCGATATCGAAAATTCGGATTTGCAGCTTGCGCTTAAAGTCGCTAGCGAAGAAGTGCGGGATGCCATCTTCCAAAACATGTCGAAGCGCATGGCGGAAACCTTCAAGGAAGAAATGGAGTTTATGGGTCCAGTCCGATTGCGTGATGTAGAGGAGGCGCAGACCCGTATTGTCGCAACGATTCGCAGATTAGAGGAATCAGGTGAAATCATTATCGCCCGTGGCGGAGGAGATGATATCATTGTCTAATTTGATAAAATCCACAAGCGTTGTTTCTATCGATCAACTAAGAGAGCTTTACTGGAAGAACAAGCATGCAGCACTTGCAGCAGATGCGAATGGTGAAGCTGAAGCTCCAGAGGAAGAACAGCCTGATGAAGAAACGATTACGCTGCGGGATCAAATTATTGCTGATGCCAGGCAGTTTGCAGAAGAACGATTGCGGGAAACGGGAGCTCAATGCGAGCAAATGCTGACTGAGGCTGAAGCGAATGTGGAAGCCTGGTGGCTGGAAAAAAGGCTCGAGGATGAAGCGACGACAGAAGCAGCCCGCAGCGAAGGCTATGAACGTGGTTTCGCGGAAGGCATTGAGCAAGCGAATATGCTGGCCAAGCAGGAATGGGAGCAAAAGCTGTTCGAAGCGAATGCGATATTATCTTCCGCTTATACGATGCGTGAGCAGATCATTCAGGAAGCGGAACCGTTTCTGGTGGAACTAAGCTGCGCGGTAGCGGAAAAGGTAATCGGCCAACAGCTGGAGCAAGCTCCAGAAATGGTCATTGAACTAATTAAAAAGTCGCTTGCAAGAAGACGCGAGCAAGGTGTTATTACGTTGTGCGTCGCACCTGGTCAGTTGGCTTTCGTCCAGGCTGCGCAAGAAGAGCTGAATTTGGCAGTCGACTCGCAAGCCGAGCTGCAAATTTTGCCAGATGCGACGGTTAAAGATTTTGGCTGCGTTATTCGTTCCGCATACGGAAGCATTGATGCCCGAATCGATACACAGCTGTCAGAATTAAAACGCGAGCTGGTCCAGTTCGCTCATCAATCAAGGGACGAGCGAGGACAGGCTGATGAGCAATAGTTCATTGCAGGCTGGCAAATATGTCGAGCATTTGCAGGCAATTGACCCCATACGTGTGAATGGAAAGGTCACCCAGGTCATCGGTCTTACCGTTGAATCGGAAGGGCCAGATGCAAGTATTGGTGATGTGTGCTACATCTATCCGAATAAAGCGGCAAAGCCGATAAAGGCTGAGGTTGTAGGCTTTCGGAACAATAAAGTGATTCTAATGCCGCTGGGCGATTTGCATTCCATCAGCTCAGGCTGTGATGTAGTAGGAACAGGCAAGCCGCTTAGCGTGCAGGTAGGCTCCGAGCTGCTTGGAAAAGTGCTGGATGGCCTCGGTCAGCCGCTTGATGGGTCTTTTTTACCAAGCCGAATGCAGCATTATTCTACTCATAATGAACCAAGCAATCCGCTTATGCGTCCTCGTGTTCTGGAGCCGCTGGGCATTGGCGTTAGAGCTATTGATGGTTTGCTGACTGTTGGAAGAGGCCAGCGTGTAGGTATATTTGCTGGATCCGGGGTAGGGAAAAGTACCCTGCTCGGCATGATTGCCCGAAACACCTCAGCCGATGTCAATGTCATTGCACTAATCGGCGAGCGTGGCCGTGAAGTGTTAGAGTTCATTGAGAAGGACTTGGGACCTGAAGGCTTAGCCCGTTCGGTCGTCATTGTCGCTACCTCGGACCAGCCAGCACTCATTCGAATGAAGGGGGCACTGATCGCCACCTCCATTGCTGAATATTTTCGCGATCGTGGTCTAAACGTCATGCTTATGATGGACTCCGTTACGCGTTACGCTATGGCACTTCGTGAAGTAGGTCTGGCGATCGGCGAGCCACCTGCAACGAGAGGATATACGCCTTCCGTATTTGCGAATTTGCCGAAATTGCTAGAACGAGCGGGAACTGGTCCAAAAGGCTCAATCACCGCGTTCTACACCGTTCTAGTAGATGGGGATGATATGAACGAACCTATTGCGGATGCAGTCCGGGGGATTTTGGATGGCCATATCGTTCTGAGTAGGCATCTTGCGCATAAAGGACATTTTCCAGCCATTGATGTCTTGCAATCGGTGAGCCGGGTGATGAAAGAAATTATTACGGAGGAGCAGCAGGATGCGGCTAATCAGTTGAAGCGCCTATTATCTATTTATAAAGATTCGGAAGACCTTATAAATATTGGGGCGTACCAACGCGGTTCTAATGAAGAAATTGATTTGGCGATGCAATTCATTGATTCGATTCATCAGTTCACGAGACAAAAAACAAATGAAAAAGTCACCTTGGAAGAAGCTCAGGAGCGGCTAATAATTGATTTTTACAGGAGATGAAGCGTTGAATGGGAGCATTTCGTTATTCCTACCAAAAAATCGTTGATCTGAAGACAAGTGAAAAAACGCAGGCAGAATGGATCCTGTCCTCTTCCATTGGAGAGCTGCAGGCTGCCGAGCTGACCGTCGAGCAATTGCGTGAAAGCCGTGCAGAATGGGAGCAGAAGCAGCATCAGTCTTCGCAATCCGGCGTTTCTTTGGCTGAGCTTCAGACCATTCAACAATATGTGGATTATTTGGACTCCTGTATTGAAGCTAAACGGCTTGAAGTGAAACGGGCGCAAAAGGTCGTCGAGCAAAATCGGATCAAGCTATCGGATAAAATGCAGGACGAGAAAGTATGGTTGAAGGCAAAGGATAACGAGAAGGAACGTTTCCGGTATGCGATGCAGCTTAAGGAGCAAAACGAGTTGGATGAAATGGCAACTGTCCGTTTCATGGTAAGCGTGCCGTAAACATCCGGCTGCAGCGCAAGGCTAGAGGGAGTGAAATCAGTGGCAGATACAGATGTGGAGAAACAAGGATATAGTGGTTTTGAGCGGGCCATGTTTTTTATGACCCCGGTGTTGTTTACGATTGTTGTGCTGGGCATATTGCTAATCCTTCTTAATAGCGATATGCGAAATCAGGCACTCACGGTCGGAAATTCGATTCCATTGCTCAGAGATGTGCTGCCGAATCCGCAGTCAACTGGCGGTGAAAGCACAGATGAAACGCTCAAGGCAGAAAATATGACTCGTAAAATTTCCGAGCTGCAAGCTCAACTGACAGAGAAAGAGGGTCAGCTGACGGAGACGTCCACTCTTAAAACGGATCAGGAAAAAGAAATTGCCAGCTTGAAAAGCCAAATTGAGCAGTTGAAGCAGTCAAATGCAACACAGGCGCTTGAAGATGAGGCATACACGGCCAAAATTAAAGAGCTCGCCAGCATGTATGCACGAATTGCACCGAATAAGGCCGCACCCATTTTAGAAAGCATGTCGCTTGATGAAATGGTGCTTGTACTCGATGCGATGGCTCCAAATGATCGTGTGAAAATTTTGGAGAAAATGACGCCAAAAACAGCGGCTGATGCGACGCTGAAGCTGAAGGATACCGTTTCGGCGAAAGACTTGCAAATTGCGGCTCTGCAATCGCAGCTCAAAAATGCCCAGTCAACTACAGCGACAACGACTACAACGTCTTCGACACTGGATTCGACGCAGCTAGGAGCAACATTTGCAGCTATGGATGCGAAAAGTGCGGCCAAATTGCTGATGACGATGTCTGACGTAAGTGCCAGTAAGGTGCTGCGTATTTTGAATGCTGTAGATGATACAACAAGATCCAAAATTGTTGGCGAGATGTCGACATTGAATGATAAAGTTACAGCTCAAATCGTTTCGAAGCTGATGGCGGGTAAATAGAGAGGAGGTGAAATTAAATGGATGTTTTATCATCACCAGCAGCTTCGCAGCCGGCGGCTCCTTCCACTGGCGGAAATGCCCAAGCGAAGGGAACGGGAGATGCGGCTTTTGCTCAAACGCTGAATGGTCAATTGAATAATGGCCAAGCGGGAGCAGGTACAGCAGCAGCTGCGAACACTACGGATGCAGCAGCACTCGGAACGATTCGGATGACTACTCTCAATACAGCTGGCTTGCTTGGGGAAACGAACAATCAGGATTTGCTTGCAGCTATTGATGGACTGCTAGAGCAAATTGATGAGTTGGATACTGCGGACACGGATGAGGCTGCACAAGCCCAATTGGCAGATTTGCAAGCGATGCTGGAGCAAATGCAGGCTTTACTGGCGTTGCTAGGTTCTCCGCTTGTCACTTTGAAGCAGCCTGATGCGCAGCTATCCTCAGAGGAAGTTGTTCAAGCAGCAGATGCAGGCAATGGACATGAGGCAGTGAAAGCACAAATTGCGCTTGTGAAGCATGATTTGGAAAATGCGCTGATTCAGCTGGCTAATGTGCTTGAGCAGGGATCTGCGAAACGCGTTCAGCAGCAGGAGCCATCGCAGCTGATTGGACAGCAGCTGGAAGCTTTGCAGAAACTGCTGCAAAAGCAGAAGGAAGCAGGCACAGCCGAGCGTAATCCGAGCAATGTTCAAGTAGTATTTGAACCAGCCGCAGCAGACGAGGCTGCACCACAGCAAACAGCTGCATGGCTTCAGCGTTTGAACCAGCAATCCCAGCATACAATTGCCCTGAAAAGCGCAGTAGCGGAAGCTTTATCAGCCGATACATTGGTTGAAGAAACGGCCGATACAGCCGATGATGAGTCCGTTCTGGCAGGCAATTTAAATGCAAACTTTGCTCATTCGCTTAAGCAGGCAACGAGTAGCGTGGCAGCGAGAGCAGTCGCCCAGCCTTACGTATTAGCAGACGAATTTGCGGAATCCATGACGGGGCTTATCGTGCAGAAGTTTGATATTTCTTCATTAAATGGCAAGCACGAAGCTAAAATCATGCTGTTCCCTGAACAGCTGGGCCAGGTCGATGTTCGGATCACGATGCAAAATGGCCAATTGACGGCGCTTTTCCATACAGATACGGTTATGGCAAAAGATATGCTGGACAACCAAATGTCGCAATTGAGACTGGCATTGCAATCCCAGGGCTTAACGATTGACAAGCTTGAAGTGACCCAGGGGCAAGCTGCATCAGAGCTGGCTAACGGCGGGCAGGGACAAGGCTCCAATCAACAATTTACGAATCGAAACAACAACGGCAAAGGCGGAAGCAGAGCGGATGATGCTGCTTTTGAAGCAGATGTAATCGAGCAAATTGCCATTCAGGATATGGGCTACGGACGGGCGGTTAACGCTACAGTTTAAAGAGATATTATGCTCGTGAGCAACCATTTGCGGGATGGAGGTGATGGAATTGGCAGTCGTTACGAATAAAGTGGTCTGGCCGAATTACGATCAGACCAATGTTAAAATAGCAGGTAAGACCGAGGATGATAAAACATCACTAAGTAAGGACGCATTTCTCGAATTGCTCGTCACACAGCTTAAAAATCAGGATCCATTAAGCCCGCAGAGCAATACAGAGTTTATTGCCCAAATGGCGCAGTTCACCTCAGTTGAGCAACTGATGAATATGAATAAGCAGCTTACACAGCTGAACTCGGACATAGGCAGTGCATCTACAATGATTGGCAAGAGTGTAACATGGCAGGAGCTTGATGATAAAGGAAGCACCGTCATGTATACGGATGTTGTGAAGTCGATTGTCGCAACAGACGGGGTATTATATGCCAAGTTTGAAGATAATACGATGATTAAAGTAAGTGATATCGTTACAATTTCTGAGCAGACTCCAGCAGAGACGGAGGAGCCTGAAACGGATGCTCCAGCTGAAAGTGCTGGTGATGCTGAAACGCCTGATAGCGAAGCCGCTGCTGACAGCGGGGAGGAACAAACCTCATGAGCGACAGCGTAAAGATTGGGCATTATTTTCCGCTGAAATCCTCGCCATTAAACAATGCGAAGACGGCGGGGCCAAAATCCCAGCAGCCTAGCGAATTTAAGGATTTGCTGGATTCGAAAGTATTGAAATTCAGCCATCATGCTGAAGTTCGGATGAAGCAGCGAGGCATTCAGCTTCAAGCGGATTCATTAACGAAAATTGTGAATGCTGTGGACGAAGCGGCATCGAAAGGCGCCATTGATTCTTTAATCGTTTTTAAAGATATTGCGATGATCGTAAATGTGCCTAGCCGTACAGTAGTTACTGCAATGGATGGCAAGCAAATGCAAAGCAATGTATTCACGCAAATAGACAGCGCCGTTATTTTAAGCTAGAGCCGGACCAATACGGAGGCTCTTCAGGCTGCTGACCGACAGAGGCAGCCAACTAACCAAAAGGATAAACCTAAATTAGGAGGGCTTAAATACTATGCTAAGATCAATGTACTCGGGTGTGTCAGGTATGCGCGGCTTCCAAACGAAGCTGGATGTCATCGGCAACAATATTGCGAACGTTAATACGGTGGGCTTTAAAGGCGGCCGCGTCATGTTCAGCGATATTTTGAGCCAAACAACAGCAGGTGTTACCGCTCCGGTAGAAGGCGAGCAAGGTGGGGTGAATGCGAAGCAGATCGGACTTGGGGTCAGCATTGCTTCTATTGATACCGTTCATACGCCAGGAAGCGCAATGACTACAAACCAACCGACCGATCTTCGCATTGATGGCGATGGATTTTTTCTAGTTACCGCAGCAGATGGTGAAGAATCATTTTTGACAAGAGCCGGCAACTTTGTGCTCGATGCGAACCGACAGCTGGTAAACGCAAACGGGTTGTTTGTATTAGATAGTGGTGGTGGCATTATTACTTTGCCAGCAGAGGTCACCTCCTTCACAATCGGGCAAGATGGGACGATTACAGGTGTTACGGCGGATGCAACAGAAGAAGTCGCGCAGATCGGTGTAGTCAAAGTCATTAACCCAAGTGGACTCGAGAAAATGGGAGGCAATTTGTACAGAATGACCAACAATGCTAACCCAGATGGAGACATTGAGGCTTACAGAACGGTCGCTGGAGATGCAGAGCTTGGAACAGGCGCAATCGTGGCCGGACAGCTTGAAATGTCAAACGTTGACCTGACAGGCGAGTTTACAGAAATGATCGTGGCTCAGCGCGGTTTCCAAGCGAATTCGCGTATTATCACGACTTCCGATGAAATTTTGCAAGAGGTTGTCAACCTGAAACGATAATCGTTAGGCATAACGCAGGTGGGGGGCCATAGTGCCTCCCCCGCGATGTGAGGGGGCAGTTTATGATTACAGTGACTCGTATTAATGGTACTAAGCTCATGATCAATGCTCTGTTGATTGAAGTGGTGGAGGAAGTGCCCGATACCATTATTACCTTGACCACTGGTAAAAAATTCATAGTGGTAGAAAGCTCGGAGGAGCTTTTGCTGCTGATCCAGAACTATCTTCGTACGATCGGCGTATATGCGGCGGCCCAGAAGAGTGAACAGACGGAGGGTCCATAGAGATGAAAAAAATGATGCCATGGTTAGTAACTATACTGTTGTCGATTGTATTAATTGCCGTTGTGGCTGTGATTATGTGGCCGAAAATTATGGGAAGTACAACTGATGGTTCAACAAACAAAGAGGTTGAAGTCAAGCATCTTACCGCCGATGAACGTGTAGAAGTAACGTCTGAGCTTAAAGAATTTAAGCGTAACTTGAAAGATTCGAACAAAGTCGTTGTCGTTAGCTTCGCTTTCCAGCTGGACAGCAAGAAGACGAAGGAAGATTTTGATAAAATCATCGAAATTGAAGTTAAGCCTATTATTAACCGGGCACTTGCGGATATGACGGCTGAAGAGCTGAATGGCTCTAAAGGCGAGGATCTGCTGGAATCGAAGCTGCTTAATGAAATTAATCCAATTTTGGATAAAAAGCAGAAGCTGGTCAAGGTAGAAATAACAGCTTTTATTATGACTAACATTTAATGCTGGTTGGCGACATTCCTTGAAGGGGGTGAGAAAATTTGGTTGATGTTTTATCGCAAAATGAGATAGATGCGCTGCTGGCGGCCCTTAATTCTGGCGAGATGGATGCCGAGGATTTAAAAAAGGAAGAAGTAACGAAAAAAGTCAGAGTGTATGATTTCAAACGCGCTGTTCGATTTTCGAAGGATCATATTCGCAGCTTGACTCGCATACACGAGAACTTCGCGCGATATTTGACAACCTATTTCTCAGCGCAGCTTCGTACTTTCGTTCAAATCAGTGTCGTTCAGGTCGAGCAGCTTCCTTATGATGAGTTTATTCGTTCGATTCCGAAGATGACGATATTGAATATTTTTGAAGCAGAGCCGCTTGAGGGACGCATGGTGCTTGAGGTACATCCGAATATCGCTTACGCGATGCTGGATCGCATGCTTGGCGGGCAAGGCGTTGCGCCTTCCAAAATCAATAACTTGACTGAAATCGAAACGATTATTATGGAAAAGATTTTTAGCCGGACGTTTGAGAGTTTGCAAGAGGCGTGGAAAACGATCATTGATATATCTCCACGACTGGAAGCGCTCGAGACGAATCCTCAATTTATGCAAATCGTATCACCGAATGAAACGATCGCCCTTATTTCCTTAAGCACGAAAATCGGTGAAACGACGGGGATGATCAATCTTTGTATTCCCCACGTTGTCATTGAGCCCGTTATGCCTCGTTTGTCGGCGCATCATTGGTTCGTTTCGCAGAAAAAGGAGCGTATTCCAGAGGAAGTTGAAATGCTGGAGCAGCGCGTAAGCAAAGCGAAGCTGCCGATTGTTGCCGAGCTTGGTGAATCTTCCATAACGATTCAGGAGTTTCTGGGTCTTAATGTTGGAGATGTCATTTCGCTCAGCAAGCCGGTAGGGGAAGGCCTGCATATTAAGGTAGGCGATAAATTGAAGTTCATCGGCAGTCCAGGCTCCGTGAAAGATCGGTTGGCTATTCAGCTTGATGAAGTTGTGAACGAAGGAGCGGGAGAAGAATATGACGAGTAAAGATTATTTGTCGCAGGAGGAAATTGATGCGTTACTAAATCAATCTTCTGGCAGTACGGATGCTGAACAGCCATCTGCCGATGATGTTCAGTTATCAGATTTCCTCTCAGCTATGGAACAGGATGCGCTTGGTGAAATTGGGAACATTACGTTCGGAAGCGCAGCAACTGCCTTGTCCACATTGCTAGGCGTGAAGGTGGATATTACGACACCAGAGGTTACCTTTATTCGCAGAGATCAGCTGGCTGATGAATTTCCAAAGCCTCATGTTGCTGTAAGTGTTCAATATGTTGATGGCTTCCAAGGAATAAATTCGCTTGTCATTAAGACGAGAGATGCACAAATTATTGCTGATTTGATGCTTGGCGGAGCAGGTAATCCTACAGATGAAGAGCTCAATGAAATTCATATCAGTGCCGTTCAGGAAGCGATGAATCAAATGATGGGGTCATCTGCAACGTCGATGTCGACCATTTTCAATCGTTTCGTTAATATTTCGCCGCCCGGCATCGATATTCTCGATGTAGACAACGGCGGAGGGATGGGGCATCTTCCACCGGTTGATGTATTCATCAAAATATCCTTCCGGCTTAAAATTGGAGATTTGATAGATTCGACAATTATGCAGCTACTGCCTGTTTCTTTTGCAAAGCAAATGGTTGCTATTCTAATGGGTGAAGAGACGGCCTTGGAGACTGCTGCTGCAGTTGAAACGCCGCCAGTAGTAGAAGCGCCACCGGTTGCTCCAGTGCCGCCACAAAGTGCTCCTGCGCAGCCTACGGCTCCGTCATTGCAGAAGCAAGAACAACAACCGCCAGCGGGAAATTATGAAACGCCGATGATGCAGCCGCCTGGCCCGAATACATATGGCCATGCAGCCAATCGCAATGTGAATGTTCAGCCTGTGCAGTTTGCTAATTTCAATAATGCTCCATATATTCAAGGTGAAGAAACGAACCTCAATTTACTGCTCGACATACCACTGAAGGTTACCGTAGAATTAGGAAGGACCCAGAAGCAAATTAAAGATATTTTGGAATTGTCGCAAGGGTCTATTATCGAGCTGGACAAGCTTGCTGGAGAGCCTGTAGACATTCTGGTTAACAATAAGCTGATCGCAAAAGGCGAAGTTGTCGTTATCGATGAGAACTTCGGCGTACGTGTAACCGATATCGTAAGCCAATGGGACCGAATTCAAAAATTACAATAGCATTCTAGGAGGAAGAAAAAAGATGGCAAACCGTATTCTAATCGTAGACGACGCAGCATTTATGCGCATGATGATCCGCGATATTTTATCCAAAAACGGCTACGAAGTAGTTGGTGAAGCACCTGATGGCGCACAAGCGGTGGAGAAATTTAAGGAGCTTAAGCCGGACCTGATTACGATGGATATCACGATGCCTGAGATGGACGGCATTGCAGCATTGAAAGAAGTTAAAAAAATCGACCCGAATGCAAAAGTTATTATGTGCTCTGCAATGGGACAGCAAGCAATGGTTATTGATGCCATTCAAGCTGGAGCGAAAGATTTCATCGTTAAACCTTTCCAAGCGGACCGTGTTATTGAAGCGATCAAGAAAACGTTAGGCTAACGGTTGTATGCGATGGTCAAACTTAAAGCTCGTGTAACGCTTTTATTGTTTTCAGGAATGGCCGTTCTGCCTGCTGCCGCCTTAGCGGAAGCAGTTCAGACGAGCCAGCCTGAATTGCCATATACTAGTTCGTCCAACATGGCAGGCAGTGTAGTATGGGTTATCTTTTCTCTACTCCTTATTATTGGACTAATCATTGTAGTTATTAAATGGCTCTCGCGGCGCAACCGGGCGTTCGGAGGAACAAATCGTTCGCTTCGTTCGCTCGGGGGCATTTCCTTAGGTCAAAATCATTCGCTTCAAGTTGTTGAACTGTCAGGCCGTCTATATGTTGTAGGGGTTGGAGAAAACATTACCCTGCTGGACAAGATTGATGATGAAAAACAAGCTGAGGCGATTATTGAGGCAATGGAGAGGCAAGTGCAAGGTGGTTGGTCGCCGAGTGCTTTGACGGGCTTAGTATCACGCTTTCGTCAAGGCTCTGGCGAACAGGAACCGCAGGATGAACAATGGAACGACGCTTCTTCGTTTCAGAATGTGCTTAAGGACAAGATGAATCGTCAGGCGGATCGCAAGCAGCAGCTCGAAGCACTCCTCAAAGACCCTAACCCTAATGAACGGTTGAATGATGATCATGAAAAATAAATGGTGGATAGCTCTTGTTGCGGTGCAGTTAGCCGGTTTAATATTTCAATCGCATGCTTTTGCTGAACCGCTGCCGAACGTAGAAATTAACTTTGGCAACACGGGCAGCGATCAGCCGAACCCGAGCGCGTTATCAATTTTGCTGCTGATTACCGTGCTAAGCATAGCACCAGCTATTCTAGTATTGATGACCAGCTTTACACGCATCATTATCGTGCTTAGCTTCGTTCGGACATCGCTCGGTACGCAGATGATGCCGCCGAACCAGGTACTAATCGGCCTTGCTATGTTTTTAACCTTTTTTATTATGGCCCCTACCTTCTCTCAAGTAAATGAGGTAGCTTTGCAGCCATATTTGAAAGGGGAAATTTCCCAAACAGCAGCTTTCGAGAAAGCGTCGGTACCGATGAAGGCGTTTATGTTCAAGCAGACGAGAGAGAAGGATTTAAAGCTGTTTATGGATTACACAAAGACGGAAAAGCCGAAAACTTATGAGGATATTCCACTGACCGTTTTGGTTCCGGCGTATGCAATTAGCGAAATCAAGACAGCTTTTCAAATGGGCTTCCTTATATTCATACCGTTCCTCGTTATTGATATGATTGTATCCAGTACGTTAATGGCGATGGGGATGATGATGCTTCCGCCAGTAATGATTTCATTGCCGTTCAAGCTCTTGCTGTTCGTTATGGTAGATGGCTGGTATTTGATAGTCAAATCCTTGTTATTAAGCTTTAATACCTGACGACTGTATAGGGGGGATGTTCAATGAGCGCCGATTTTATTATCGGTCTGGCCAGCGAGGCTGTATTTACCGTACTAAAAAGCAGTGCTCCAATGCTTCTTATTGCTCTCGTTGTTGGGCTCTTGGTCAGTATTTTTCAGGCGACTACCCAGATACAAGAGCAAACCTTAGCATTTGTTCCGAAAATTGTAGCGGTTTTTGCATCCGTTGTTTTGTTCGGGCCGTGGATTCTAAATACGATCGTCGATTTCACTTATAATCTGCTGAACAACCTGCATAAATATATCGGATAGGCGTGAATCGCAGCGATGGAGCTTATCGAGCAAGGTTTTCCTATTTTTTTGTTGATTTTTTGTCGAATTACATCATTTTTCGTCGTAGCTCCGATGTTTTCAGGGAAAATGATGCCGAATATTGCAAAAATCGGTTTAGGTTTTTTTATTTCTTTTATTGTGTATCTCACGTACGGCATTAATCAGACGGTAGCGACAGATGCCAGCTACGTGCTTTATGTCGTACAGGAAATATTGATAGGCCTGCTATTCGGCTTCGTGGTGTATTTGTTTTTCGTAGTCGTGCAGACGGCAGGGGCATTAATGGATTTGCAAGTTGGTTTTGCAATGGCGAATGTCGTCAATCCAATGACGGGTACTTCCGTTCCATTGCTAGGTAATTTTAAATACATGATGCTTATTGTCATTTTTTTCTCCTTGAACGGGCATCACTACTTGCTTCGAGGGCTAATGGACAGTTACAAATGGATGCCGCTTGCTGGAGACTTTTTTGCGAGAATCAGCAGTGGCAGCATTAGCGAGTTTTTAACGAAAGCCGTTGGAAATACGTTTTTGCTAGCTTTACAGGTCGCAGCTCCACTAGTAATTGCCATGTTTCTGACGGATGTCGGACTGGCATTTTTAGCCAAAACAGCGCCTCAATACAATGTTTTCGTCATTGGGATACCGCTTAAGCTTATTATCGGGATGATTTTGCTCGTGCTGCTTATGCCGGGGCTAAGTGGTCTGTATGAGCGGCTCATTGCCATCATGTTTGACAACTTGGAGCAGCTATTCGCCATTTTCAAAGGGCCGGACGGGTAAAGGAGGCTGTAATCGTGCAAATGTACCGCTTAAAGCTCGACCTGCAGCTGTTCAGCCAAGAGAAGACGGAGAAAGCGACGCCCAAAAAACGCTCGGAATCGCGTAAGAAGGGTCAGGTAGCCAAATCGGCTGATTTTCCCAGCTCCTTGATTTTGCTGTTTACGTTTGCTGGCTTTGCGATGTTTGGCGGCTTTTACAAGCAGCGAATTATGAATATGTTTGATGATATTTTCGAAAATTGGCTGCTTATGGAGCTTACGTCTGAAAATGTATTTAACTTGTTCGGTACGCTCGTAACCGAAATGCTCATTTTTTTACTGCCTATATTCTCGGTAGCTATTTTAGTAGGCATTATCGGTAACGTTGCGCAATTTGGCTTCTTGCTTACAGGGGAGCCGCTTAAGATGAAGATCAGCAAGCTTAATCCGCTCCAAGGATTGAAACAAATATTCTCTATGCGTTCTATTGTTGAAATGCTTAAAAGCCTGCTAAAGCTGCTGATTATTGGAGTGCTCGTATACCAGACGATTGCAAGCGATTGGAGTCGGCTGCTTTCTCTTTCCGACCTGTCTGTTGAGCAAATATTCGCCTTTGCAGCTGGCCTGACGGTCAGCATGGGGATCAAAATTGGCGCTGCACTTGTTATACTCGCCTTTGCGGATTATTTGTATCAGAAGTACGAGCAGGAGAAAAGCATGAAGATGTCCAAGCAGGACATTAAGGACGAGCATAAGAAATCAGAAGGTGATCCGCTCGTTAAAGGCCGCATCCGAGAAAAGCAGCGGAGAATGGCCATCCAGCGGATGATGCAGCAAATTCCGAATGCAGATGTCGTCATTACCAACCCGACGCACTTTGCAATCGCCTTGAAATATGATTCCTCTAATATGGAGGCGCCCGTTATTATTGCCAAAGGCATGGATCATGTGGCGCTGCGCATTAGGGAAATCGCCAAAGAGCACGGCGTTATTACGATGGAAAATAAGCCGCTTGCCAGAGCATTATACGAACGCGCCGAAATCGGAGATGCCATACCGGCAGATTTGTTCCAGGCTGTGGCGGAGGTGCTCGCATACGTTTACAAGCTGAAAGGCCGCGTCAAATCATCGTAATTTAAGGGAGGAGGAAGCGTCATGAAACCAAAAGATCTTATCGTGTTAATCGGGATCATAGGCATCGTGCTCATGATGGTTATTCCCATCCCTATTCTTTTGCTGGATATTTTGCTTATTCTGAATATTTCCATCGCTTTAATGATATTGCTTATTGCGATGAATACGAAGGAAGCGCTGGAGTTTTCCATCTTTCCCGCAGTTTTGCTTGTTACGACCTTATTCCGATTAGCACTCAACGTTTCTACAACCCGGAACATTTTGCAGCATGCAGAAGCGGGGGAAGTTGTCTCAACATTCGGTAGATGGGTGGGCGGCGGGCAAATCGCAATCGGGTTTATCGTCTTTCTTATTCTCGTCGTCGTTCAGTTCATCGTAATTACGAAGGGTTCTGAGCGGGTTGCCGAGGTAGCAGCAAGGTTTACCCTCGATGCGATGCCCGGCAAGCAAATGAGTATTGATGCCGACTTAAATGCGGGACTCATTAATGAGCAGCAGGCACGGGACCGGCGTTCCAAGATTGAAAGAGAAGCAGACTTCTACGGAGCTATGGATGGTGCCAGCAAGTTTGTAAAAGGGGATGCGATTGCATCCATTATCATTCTCATTATTAACCTGGTTGGCGGATTTATAATTGGGATGGCGGTACATGGTTTTCCCTTTGCCGAGGCACTCGAAACCTATTCGATTTTAACCATCGGGGATGGTCTCGTCAGTCAAATTCCAGCATTGCTTATTTCGGTAGCAGCAGGCTTAATCGTTACAAGAGCTGCATCGGACGGCAATCTGGCACAGGATTTGACAGCACAGTTATTTAAATACCCTAATCTTTTATACATAGTTGCAGGAACAATAGCTTTGCTTGGACTCGTTTCGCCAATCGGCGTTATGCGCACGCTCCCCTTTGCGGCATTGCTCGCATTTGGCGCATGGAGAATGAAGAAGCTGCAGGAGAAGCAAGTGGAGCAAGAGGAGATGCTTGTGGAAGAGCAGCAAATTGAAGAGGTTCGTAATCCGGAAAGTGTCATTGGCTTGCTGCAGGTGGACCCAATCGAGTTCGAATTTGGGTACGGTCTGATTCCATTGGCAGACACGCAGCAGGGCGGCGATTTGCTGGATCGCATCATTATGATCAGAAGGCAATGCGCGCTTGAGCTGGGGCTTGTCGTTCCCGTTATTCGGATCCGCGATAATATTCAACTGAGACCCAATGAATACGTCGTTAAAATTAAAGGAAATACCGTTGCGAAAGGCGAGCTTCTGCTCAATCATTATTTAGCAATGAGCCCAGGCTTCGATGATGAATCGGTACTTGGTATTGAAACAACAGAGCCGGCATTCGGACTGCCAGCCATTTGGATTGACGAGCAGATGAAGGAAAGAGCGGAAATGTCGGGTTATACCGTCGTAGATCCGCCTTCGGTTGTCGCCACGCATTTGACAGAAATTATTAAGCGTCATGCCCATGAATTGCTTGGCCGTCAAGAGACGAAGGCGCTTATTGAAAATGTCAAGGAATCGTATCCAGCGCTTATCGATGATCTCATTCCTTCTGTACTATCCATTGGCGATTTGCAAAAAGTGCTTGCCAAGCTGCTTCGTGAAAAAGTTTCGATTCGCGATCTGGTGACCATTTTTGAAACGTTGGCCGATCATGGACATTACACGAAAGATCCCGATGTGCTGACGGAATATGTCAGACAGGCGCTGTCAAGGCAAATTACCCAGCAGTTTGCGGCAACGGGAGACAAGCTTAAAGTGATTACAGTCGGTCCGGCGATGGAGAAAAAAATCGCTGAGTCAGTGCAGCAAACCGATCAGGGAAGTTACATTGCACTTGACCCGATCGTCACTCAACAAATTTATTCCAAGCTGAATGAACAGGTTACCCGGCAAATTCAGTCTGGACAACAGCCTGTTGTACTCACTTCCCCTACTATCCGCATGTATTTGCGCCAGATTGTGGAACGGACGATGCAGGAGGTTCCGGTCATTTCTTATAGTGAGCTTGAACCGAGCGTTGAAGTTCAGAGCGTAGGGGTGGTGAATTTATGAGAGTGAAACGTTATGTCGTAAATGCCCTTCCCGAGGCGCTGCCGATGATTAGAAGCGATCTTGGCAAGGATGCCGTTATATTGAATACGAAAGAAGTTAAAGTCGGCGGCTTTATGGGCATGTTCCGCAAAAAGAAGATGGAAGTTATTGCCGCTATTGAGTCGAATGCAGCGGCTCCGGAAAATCCGCCGCAGAAGCGCAAGGCGCCAGATGATGTCAGTGCCGTAATGGCTGCCATTACGGAGACGATGCAGAAGCAGCAGCGTGCAGCAGCGGCAACCGCCGCTGCTACAGCTACGGTTGAGCCGCCGGCAAGGCCTGCGCCAGTTGCGTCGGCTTCTCCGGTCAACGATCAGCTGATGGATGAAATTAAAGGGATTAAGCAATCCCTTCTGCAGCTTTCTTCGCAAAAAGCGGGAAACTCATTATCAGAAGCTGCTCAAGCACTTCATGATCGCCTTCAAGAACAGGAGCTCGAAGTGGAGTGGATTGACCAGCTAATGGCGATCATCTCTGAGCAGGAAGGGCAGCAAAGGGAGCCATTGACGCGTACGCAAGTATGGGGGCTTGCCAAACGGCAGCTGCTCGAATGGATGGCTCCATATGCTGCTGGCATGATCGATGAGCAGGCCAGAATCGTTCATTTTGTTGGCCCGACGGGCGTAGGTAAAACGACGACGATCGCTAAGCTTGCGGCTAATCAAACGATTAAGCATAACAAAAAAGTAGGCTTCATTACGTCAGATACGTACCGAATTGCTGCCGTTGACCAGCTTAGAACGTACGCAAATATTTTAAACATTCCGCTGGAGGTTGTTTTTTCTCCTATGGATTTGCCGAAGGCGTTCAAGCAGCTCGAAGATAGAGAGCTCATCTATATGGATACGGCTGGCCGTAACTTCCGCAATGAGCTGAATGTATCAGAAGTAAACAGCCTGCTTCAATCGCATGACCGCAATGAAACGGTGCTTGTGCTGAGCCTTACCGGCAAAACGAAGGATATGACGTCAGTAGCCGGAAACTTTGTGAAATACGGCATCGAGAAGGTATTGTTTACGAAGCAGGATGAAACGGCGGTATACGGCTCTATTTTTAACCTTGTGATGAAGTTCGGTTTAACGCCGACTTATGTGGCAAGAGGGCAGACGGTGCCGGATGACATCGATCGCTTTAACGCTGCTGCTTATATGAATGACTTGCTGGGGGAAGCGGACGATGAATGATCAAGCCGAAGCGCTGCGATATATGGTGAAGGCAAGCAGCAGCGATGGCGGCAAGCGCGAAACGCGCATTATAGCTGTTACCAGCGGCAAGGGCGGTGTTGGGAAGTCCAACTTTAGTCTCAATTTTGCGCTGATGCTTCAGAAGCTTGGTCAGAAGGTTCTCGTTTTTGATGTTGATATTGGCATGGCGAACATCGATATACTCATGGGCGTGCGCTCCTCCTACCATTTATATCATTTGTTCAAGCAGGACAAAACGATCTGGGATGTCGTTCAGGAAGGGCCCGAAGGACTGCACTTTATTGCAGGCGGATCTGGAATTAAAGATTTGCTGGACCTGTCAGAGAAAGAATTGACGTTGTTCACGGAGCAGGTTTCAAAGCTTCAAGGGCTGTACGATGTCATTGTGTTTGATACTGGGGCTGGACTTTCCAAGGAAACGGCGAGATTTATCGCCGCAGCGCAGGAAACCATCGTTGTAACGACGCCAGAGCCGACTTCTATAACCGATGCATATGCCTTAATTAAAATGGTAAAAGCAATGGGCATCCATCCGGATTTCAGACTTATCGTCAATCGGGCAGACAGCAAGCGGGAAGGCCGCTTGACAGCAGATAAAATCAATTTGGCTGCCGAGCGCTTCCTAGAAGCCTCCTTGCCATTTCTCGGGCTCGTACCCGATGATGTTCATGTAGGCAAGGCGGTAAAACGTCAGATTCCCTTCACCATCGCTTATCCAAGCAGCGAAGCATCGAAGGCTATGCATGAAATTGCAGTTCGTTTTCTAGAAATCAAGAGGCCGGAATCTGATGTTAAAAACGGTGTAAAGGGATTTTTGCATAAATTATTCAAGCTAACGAGATAGTCCTTTTAATCAGGGGAGGGGAAAAGATGGCTCCTTATCGTGTACTCATTGTAGATGATTCTGCATTTATGAGAAAAATTTTTAGTGACTTAATTTTAAAGGATTCAATGTTTTCAATAATAGCGACTGCAACCAATGGGGCCGAAGCTGTAAAAGCGGTGGAGAAATGGAAGCCCGATGTTGTAACGCTCGATCTGGAAATGCCTGAAATGAATGGACTTGAGGCTTTGCAAAAGATTATGAAACAAAACCCGACGCCTGTCATTATGCTGTCTGGCATTAGTGAGGATAACACGAGGGATACGATCAAAGCATTGCAGTTTGGAGCTTTTGACTTTATACGCAAGCCGTCAGGCATTGCAACGAATGATATTATCCAGGTTGGCGAGCAATTGATAGAAAAGCTAAAAACAGCTGTACTGGCGAGGAAGCCTTCATTCATTGAGGAGAAGATGGACCCGCCGGTAAAAGTGAAGGCGCTAGATATTAAAAAGCCCCTAATAACCGAAGCAACAACAAATGCAGCGTCACGGCTTGCTGCACCTTCTATGGCGAAGAAGAAACCGGAAGTTACGCCACCAATAAAGCCGTCTAGTATGATTAAAAAGCCGGAACAACCAGCGGCAGTCAAAGCGGTGGCGCCTTCCTCTACATATAAGCCAACTGCTCCGCCGATTAAAGCGAGCAAAAAAACGGAAGATCCCGCTCCGCCGAAAAAAGAGCTGCCGAAGTCTACTTCGTTTCAGCATATTGTCGCAATCGGCGCTTCAACGGGAGGACCGCGTGCCTTGCATACGGTCATTAGCGCTTTGCCTGGCGATCTAGGCGCACCTGTCCTAGTTGTCCAGCATATGCCGCCGAAATTTACGAAATCGCTGGCTCAGCGCCTCGACAGCTTCAGTGCGCTGCATGTCGTTGAAGCGGCTCAAGGCGACCGGGTTCATCCCGGCGTTGTCTATGTTGCTCCCGGAGGCTATCATTTAGAGCTTGGCAAAGATAGTTCCGGTTATTATATTCATTTAACAGAGCAGCCGCAGCGCAATGGACATCGTCCATCGGTAGATGTGATGTATGAATCATTGGTTCCTTTCAAGGAGCTTAAGCGTCACGCGGTCATCCTGACCGGAATGGGCAGTGATGGTACGAAAGGTCTTAAACAGCTTGTTGAGAGCGGTGCAGTAACCTCTATAGGCGAGGCGGAGGAAACCTGTATCGTTTACGGCATGCCGCGCAGCGCCTACGAAAGCGGAGCAGTCAAGACCGTGCTCCCGCTGCAACAAATCGCTGCACGTATAGAAAGCTGTGTACTTAAATAACGATTGAAGCAATCACAAGTCTAGCAGGAGGTGCGATACAATGGATATGAATGCCTATCTGTCGATGTTCATCGACGAATCTAACGACCATCTTCAAAGCTTGAATGAAAACTTATTGCGACTGGAAGGCGAGCCGGAAGATCTATCAATTGTTCAAAATATATTCCGTTCGGCTCATACTTTGAAAGGCATGTCGGCTACGATGGGATATGAGGATCTGGCTGCCTTGACACATGAAATGGAAAATGTGCTTGATCTTGTTCGCAATAGCAAGCTCAAGATGGACAGCTTTATATTTGATACGCTTTTCAAGGGTCTTGATGCGCTGGAGGCGATGGTGCAGGATGTCGTTAACGGTGGTACTGGTAAAGCGGATGTGACATCAATTGTGTCCGCGTTGCAATCGATTTTTAGCGGAGAGCATAAGCAATCGGAGTCAGATCAATTGGCCGCAGCTGCAGATGATTCCACGAGTGCAGACAAGCCTATTTTGCTGCTGGATGAGTACCAGACTTCGGTGATTAAACAATCCATTGATAGTGGACATCAGGCTTATCATATTCATGTAACGATTCGCGAGGACTGTTTGCTGAAAGCGGTTCGCGCCTACATGGTATTCAACCTGCTGGAAGCACACGGAGAGATTGTGAAATCGGAACCTTCTGTACAGGATTTGGAACAGGAAAAATTCGATCGTTCCTTTACTGTATTTACCATTACACAGACGAAGCTGGAAGAACTGCATACGCAAATTATGAATGTATCCGAAGTGGAGACGGCAGTTATAACTTTGCTGGATGAGGAATCGCTACATCTGCTAAGCACGCCAACAGCGAATCAGCAAGCTGAGGCTGAAGTGAAGAAAGCGAAGGAAGAGGTTGCAGCAGCTATTACAGTCGTCGAGAAAAAAGAAGAGGCAGCCAAAGCTCCTGCTGCGGTTGCGCCTCGTAAAGACTCGCCTGCTCCTGCTGCGCCAGCAGCGGTTAATCGGACGATTCGCGTTGATATCGACCGTCTGGATACGCTGATGAATCTGTTCAGCGAGCTGCTCATTGATCGCGTTCGACTAGAACAGCTTTCAAGCGAAATTAAGCGCAATGACTTGACCGAAACTGTTGAGCATATGACGCGTGTAAGTACGGATTTGCAAAATATCGTACTCAAGCTGCGCATGGTTCCCGTCGATTCGGTATTCAACCGTTTCCCTCGCATGATTCGCGATTTGGCGAAGTCGCTTGATAAAAAAATCGATTTGGTCATTACAGGCGCAGATACAGAGCTTGACCGTACCGTTATTGATGAAATTGGCGACCCGCTCGTTCACTTGCTCCGCAACTCAGTCGATCATGGCATCGAGACGGTGGAAGAACGTATTGCAGCAGGCAAGTCAGAAGTAGGTACCATTTTCCTGCGTGCTTACCACAGCGGCAACCATGTGTTCATTGAAGTGGAAGAGGATGGACGTGGAATTAACCAGGAGCGCGTGCTGAAGACGGCCATCAAAAACGGCGTCGTTACCGAAGATGAGGCGAAAAAGCTATCCAGCGACGAAATCAATATGCTGATTTTTGCAGCTGGCTTTAGTACAGCTGAGAAAATCTCGGATATTTCTGGACGCGGTGTAGGACTGGACGTTGTACGTTCCAAAATTACGTCGCTTGGCGGAAATGTGACCATTGACTCTTCGTTTGGCAGAGGAACGAAATTCTCGGTACAGCTCCCGCTGACTTTGTCGATTATTTCGGCCATGCTGATCAAGCTGGGCTCGGAAAAATATGCGATTCCGCTATCCTCCATTGTGGAGACCAGCATTATCCGTAGATCGCAAATTTTGAACGTTCATGGCAATTTAATGATTGAATTCCGCAATACCGTTATTCCTCTTGTATCGCTGAGCCGTGTGCTTGAGACACCTGACTTTAATGATAGCGCCGAGGAAGAAACCGAAATTGTAGTGGTGCGCAAGGGAGAAAAGTGGGCGGCAGTCACCGTCGATGAGTTTATCGGTCAAAACGAGATCGTGCTCAAAACGCTTGGCAAATATTTGACCAATATCGAGGCGATTTCTGGAGCGACGATTTTAGGTGACGGCCAGGTGGCATTAATTATTGATCCTAACGCATTAATCAAATAGGAGGTTTTCACAATGGGAGAAGAATTGAAGGTCATTGTTTTTGCGCTAGCTGATGAGGAATACGGTATTGAAGTAGATAAAGTTAGAACAATAGAGCGGATGTCACCGATTACCCGCGTGCCTAAAACAGCCGCTTTTATTAAAGGCGTTATGAATTTGCGCGGTGTGGTCGTGCCTGTTGTTGATCTTCGTGGGCGTTTTGGCCTACCTGAGCAGGAACCGACAGATAATTCGCGAATTATAGTAGTAGCGGTAGATGATCTTGAAGTAGGATTTATTGTCGATTCCGCGAATGATGTCATAGATATCGATACGGACAACATCGATTCTCCACCGGAAATCGTAGGCGGCGTTAAAGCGAAGTACTTGCACGGTATTGCCAAGCTCGGGGACAGCAGACTGCTTATTATGCTAAATCTAGTTGAGGTGCTGAATAAAAACGAGATCGAACAGCTCATGCAACTGGAGGGATAGAAGTGGCACAGTTCAGCAAGTTTGAAGCTTTTGAGCTTGACGTACTAAAGGAAGTCGGCAATATAGGCGCGGGCAATGCAGCTACTGCATTGTCTCGTCTTCTTAACAAGCCAGTCGATATGGGTGTTCCGAAGGTCAGCCTGCTGCCCTTCGAAGAAATTGCCGATCGCGTAGGCGGTATGGAGCAGGTCGTCATCGCGGTGTTTTTAAGAGTGGAAGGCGAAGCGCCGGGCAATATGTTTTTTATCATTCAGGAGGACGCAGCGAAGCGCTTGCTGACTCAGCTGCTTTCATTGCCTCATGATGATGAGAACGGCTATTCCGAAATGGAGCTTTCGGCTTTATGCGAAATCGGAAATATTTTGACCGGCTCGTATCTGTCTTCGTTGGCTGATTTTACTCATTTGGCGATGGCTCCATCGGTTCCATCCGTTGCACTGGACATGGCGGGAGCTATTTTAAGCTACGGCTTGCTGCAATATGGCGAGATGGGCGATTCCGCGCTGTTGATTGAGACGACATTTCTCGAAGACTGCCAAGACCTGGAAGGCCATTTCTTCCTCATACCTGACCCTGAATCATTCACAAAAATTTTCCGCGCTCTGGGAGTAAATGTCGAATGATACAGCAAAATTTGATTAAGGTTGGAATGGCTGATTTAAATATTGCTACGGAGGGTTCCGTCCTCAAAACAACAGGGCTTGGTTCTTGTGTAGGACTTACGCTTTATGATCCGGTTAATAAAGTAGCCGGAATGGCCCATGTTATGCTGCCTTCCTCTGAAATTGCAAGAGAGGCAACGATTAATTTGGCGAAATATGCGGATACGGCCATTCCTGAGCTTGTTGAACGGATGAAGCACGTGGGCGCACAGCAAAATCGCCTTGTAGCGAAAATGGCTGGCGGCGCTCAAATGTTCGCCTTTTCAGGTCAGTCGGACTCTATGCGTATTGGTCCGCGAAATGTCGAATCTTGCCTTGAGATCGTCAACAAGTTCAAAATTCCTGTGTTTGCACAGGATACGGGCGGCAATTATGGTCGCACCATTGAGTTCGACAGCGGAAGCGGTCTGTTACTCATTCGCAGCGTACAGCTTGGAATAAAGGAGATTTGAATTATTATGATCGGAAATTGGCGATGGAATGTCGGATTAGGACTCACGGGTGTTATATTAACGATTCTTTTCTCACTCGGTAAAAATGCGGTCACAGTCATACTGCTGCGCAGTGTATATGCATTCATCGCCTTTGTTGTCATTGCGTTTATACTGCGTGCAGTGCTTACGTTTATTTTGAAGCCGCCAGCATTGCTGGATAACGGAGCTGCAGAAGAAGATGGAATAGGAACACAGTTTAATTTGACTACGCCGGATGAAAGTGAAGATTTAAATCAGCTGTTGAAAGACGGACTGGATATTCGCCCAGCGCAAGTAGAGGCAGATAGCAAGCAGTCAATGGAACAAGAGCACGAGCCGTTTCGGCCATTAGCGCCGCCACAGCTCGTGTCTGCGCAAAACAAAGAACCGGAAGAACTGGCTAAAGTAGTACGTCACCTGACAGGAGGGTGAAAAATATGATTGCTTCTTTAAACATTCCGATGTGGCAAGCTTGGAAAGAAGAAGGGGATATTGAAGCGAAGAAGCGGCTTATTGAGCAATATTTGCCGCTTGTTGATTATGTGACCAATCGTATGGCTATTGGCCTGCCTAAAAACGTATCCAAGGATGACCTTGCCAGCAATGGCGTTATGGGTTTAATTGATGCAATAGAGAAGTTTGACTATTGCCGGGGGCTGCAGTTTGAGACCTATGCATCCTGGCGCATTCGCGGCGCAATTATTGACGGTCTCCGTCAAGGCGACTGGGTACCGCGGTCCGTGAGAGAGAAAGCGAAAAAAGTGGAAGAGGCTTATCAAAAGCTGGAACAACAGTATTTACGCTCGGTTTCCGATGCTGAAATTAGCAATTACCTGAACATAACGGAAAAGGAGTTTACAACGATGCTTCAAGAGATTGCGGTAACGACTGTATGTTCACTTGAGGATCCTCTTCGCGAGGAAGAATCGGAAACAAGACTTTCGCTTCTCGTGGATGAACGGGCAAAAAATCCTGACCATAAAGTCCATGAAGTATATTTGAAAGATTCATTGGTTAATGGAATAGAGAAGCTGACGGAGAAGGAACGTATCGTCGTTTCCCTTTTTTATTATGAAGAGCTGTCTTTAAGTGAGATCGCAGACGTCATGTCGCTCTCGCCGTCACGAATTTCGCAGCTCCATTCCAAAGCTATTTTACGTCTTAGAGGAGCTTTATCCAAGCATAAAGATCAACTAATGCAGTACTAGAGTGGAGGCGTGTAATGGAAGGTCAATCATTGGATACCATTATGAGCGTTCAAATATCCGCAGATAAAATGTCAGCCTTTTTGACATTCAAACGTTTGACGGATGATTTTGAATGCTCGGTTGAACAATTAGAGCAGTTTGTGCAAAGTAGTGGAGTGAGCGTTGGAATTGTGCCCGGCGTCCTTCAAAACATTTGTAACAATCCGCTCGCTTTTTATAAAGAGCAAACTTTGATTGCTGAAGGAAAGCCTGCTGAAGTTGGCAAGGACGGCTTTGTTCAATTTATTTACGATATGAAAAGCAAGGAACGACGCCCTGCTGAAAATGAGGACGGCACCGTAGATTTTAAGGAAATGACGCAGTTGAAAAATGTGACGCGCGGCCAGCTGATTGCTGAACTGGTCGAACCAGTTGCTGGCGAACCGGGCATGACGGTATCCGGGAATGAGGTTGCTTCGAAAGAAGGCAAGGCTGCGCGTTTTAAAATAGGAAAAAATGTCGTGCTGAACAATGAGCAAACCGCAATGTATGCAGCACTGGACGGACTTATTACGATGACGGATAAGGATAAAATCAATGTATTTCCTATTTACGAAGTGAATGGCGACGTAGATTATAAAATAGGAAATATTGATTTTGTCGGTACCGTAGTCATCCGAGGGAATGTGCTTAGCGGCTTCCGCGTCAAATCTGCCGGAGATATTCGCATCATTGGCGGAGTTGAGGGCGCCGATTTGGACGCTGAAGGCTCTATTGAAATATCAGGCGGCATTATGGCCGGCAACAAAGGTTTTGTCAAAGCTGGGAAAAATGTGAAATGCTCCTTTATCCAGGACGGCAATGTTATTGCCGGCGATGATGTGCTCGTATCGCAAAGCATTATGCATTCGAATGTTCGCGCTGGTAAAAACGTCATTTGTTCAGGGGCCAAAGGGCTGATCGTTGGCGGGACTATTCAAGCGGGCGAGCGGGTTAAAGCTCGAACAATCGGCAATACGATGTCTACTGCAACAGTAGTTGAAGTAGGTGTAAAGCCAGAGCATCGCTCGGAGCTGCTGGAATTGCGCACAAAACTCAAGCAGCACAACGAGAGTATGGATAAGGCGGATAAAGCGCTTGTAATTTTGGATCAATTGGCTGCAATTGGGCAGCTAACAGATGACAAAATGGCTATGCGCATTAAGCTAGGCGCAACCAAACGGCAGTCGCTGACAGAGGTTGAGCAGTTCCGTGAACGGATTTTGGACATTGAGCGCACGCTGGAAGATAGCGAGCAAGCTGGGGTTGACGTCAATAACATTATTTATGGCGGAATCAAAATTGTAATCGGCCGATATACGAAATATATTAAAGACCCGCTGCAGCGTGTGTCCTTTCAGTATTTAGATGGAGATATATCACAGGTGAGTTACCGTTCGTAAAAACTTGAGCAAGCTGACCCAATAGGGAGGTAACAAGATGGCTTTCAAACCTATTGATTTGCAAATATCGGTTCCTCGCACACCGGAGTCCAGCGGACTTCAAAGCCATATGAATCATAAGCCGATGTCGGACCAGACGAAGCTTGCCGAGCAGCAAGCTGCGCAGACCGAGCTTATTCGCCACAAAAATACGGAAGTTGAGCATTCCGTAGGCCTGAACGTTCGTCAGGATCAAGAAACAAGCAAGCAATCTGATGAACGCAAGGGCAAACACAAAAAACAGGATGGGCAGGACAAGCATGAAGAAAGCCATCCCCCTGTACATCCCTATAAGGGACATCATGTAGATATTTCGCTTTAAAGGCAGGTGGGAGCAAGCATGTCTAACTGGCAATACATCGTTTTGCTTGGCGCAGTAGTCGTTGTTTTTGGGTTGCTTTTGCCTAGAAGGAAACAGCCCGCAGCCGCGCAAGCCGTCAATAATATGGAAGTTTCACTGGAACAGTTTATGGAAAACATGGAGCAGGACAATCGTGAGCTTACTGCACTTATCGTGCAATCACAAGAGGAAGCACGTGCCAAGGCACAGCGCAGCGAGGAGCGTTTAGCCGAGCTGGAGCGAAAATATAGCGCTATGGAGCAGCTATTTGAGCAGCAGAAGGCTTCCGCAGTGGCGGTACAAGCTGCCCAGGTGATACCGGTCAAGGTTGACGTTCCCATTACACCCATTCCAGCTGTGCTGCAGGAAGAGCCTGAAGAGCTGGAAGAGCCGGAAGAGCCGGCTTCGCCAGTAAAGCAATCGATTCAAGAGCGTTATGCCGATTTGTTTGCGCTTCATCAGCAAGGCAAGTCTATTGAGGCAATTGCCAAAAAAATGAACATGAACAAGGGCGAGGTTCAGCTTATCCTTCAGCTTGCGAAACAGGAGGAGGGTGCCCGTGTTTAAAAACCGCGTTTTTTTAACCGGGCTTGGCCTTGGCATTATTATCGGCGCATTATTGCTCCAAATGATGATGATTGGCGAATCCAGCCAGCAAAAGCTCAGTAACCGCGACAATGCAGATGCTGGGCAAGAGGAAAAGATATATTCGCAAAGTGAAGTCGATGCGATTATTGAAGCGGAGCGGGCAACGGGCAGCATAAAGGAAGAAAGCGAAGCAGCGGCAGTGCCTTCACCAACCGCTTCGCCTAAACAAACGCCTTCTGAAAGCGCTGCTCCGCTAGCCTCCGCTCCAGCTTCCCCAAAGGCATCAGCAGTGCCAACGGATAATTCTTCAGCCGCTGCGGACACGGATGAGAATACCATTCGCAAAATGGTTCGCATACAGGCAGGAACGAATTTGACTGCGGCGTCTGAGCTGTTGGCCAAGGAGCAGCTGATTAGTGATAAAGCGGCATTTATCCGCAAAATGAAGCAAGAAAAGAAACTGGTTCGCGCCGGTTATTTTTTGTTTACCGGGATCCCTTCGCTTGAGGGAGTAATTACAACTATTACGACACAGCCGATGACACCAGAGGAAGTAAAAGCTTTTAAATCGCAATAAAATGGCGGAAAGCGGTAATTTTCACCCAGAGATTGTTGCGTACGGCATGCAGTTATGGTATATTAATTGACGGTGTTAAAAACACACGCTGATTAATTTTGTTAACGGTGCTTCTACTTAAGTGGAAGTTTTAGCGAAAGATGACGTCGGCGGAGGGCACTACAAAAAAACCATTATCAGGAGGTGTTGAAGAAATGGCGGTTATTTCCATGAAACAGCTACTTGAAGCTGGGGTACACTTCGGTCATCAGACTCGTCGTTGGAACCCGAAGATGGATCGTTATATCTTCACTGAAAGAAACGGAATTTACATTATCGATTTGCAAAAAACAGTTAAAAAAGTTGACGAGGCTTATAACTTCGTTCGCTCGATCGCTGCAGAGGGCGGCACTATGCTGTTCGTCGGCACGAAGAAGCAAGCTCAAGATTCCGTTAAGGAAGAAGCTGAGCGTTGCGGCAACTTCTACATCAACCAACGTTGGCTCGGCGGTACGCTGACTAACTTCCAAACGATTCAAAAACGTATCGACCGTTTGAAAACTTTGGAGAAATGGGAAGAGGACGGCACTTTCGAAGTTCTTCCTAAGAAAGAAGTTATTATTCTTCGCAAAGAAAAAGACCGTTTGGAAAAATTCCTTGGCGGTATCAAAGGCATGAAATCGTTGCCTAGCGCTTTGTTCATCATCGATCCTCGTAAAGAGCGTATCGCTGTTGCTGAAGCACGCAAGCTTGGAATTCCTATCGTAGGTATCGTTGATACAAACTGCGATCCAGACGAAATTGACTATGTCATTCCTGGTAATGATGATGCAATTCGTGCGGTTAAATTGCTTACGTCCAAGATGGCTGATGCAATTGTTGAAGCTAACCAAGGTGAGCAAACAACTGCTTAATTCAATAAACGTAAGCTATTAGGCGAAGGGCGGTCAGAAGGTGAAAGCCTCTCACCGCCCTTTTTTCACGAATACCTAATTAAATAAATCGAAACCTTCAGGAGGGCTCAAAATGGCAGTTAGTGCGAGCGCAGTAAAAGAACTTCGCGAAAGAACAGGAGCAGGAATGCTCGATTGTAAAAAAGCTTTGGATCATACAGACAACGATATCACGAAAGCGATTGAATTCCTTCGTGAGAAAGGCCTTGCTGCTGCAGCTAACAAAGCTGGTCGTATCGCAACAGAAGGCGTTGTTGAATCCTACATTCACGCTGGCGGCCGTATTGGCGTTCTAGTTGAAGTTAACTGTGAAACAGACTTCGTTGCTAAAACAGATCAATTCCGTGAGTTTGCAAGAGATATCGCGATGCAAATCGCTGCTGCAAACCCTAAATTCGTTCGCCGCGAAGAAGTTCCTGGCGATGAGCTTGAAAAAGAACGCGAAATTTTGCGTGCACAAGCACTTAACGAAGGCAAGCCTGAGAAAATCGTTGATAAAATGGTTGAAGGCCGTATTTCCAAATACTATGAAGAATATTGCTTGCTTGAGCAATCGTTCATCAAAAACCCAGACCAGACGATTTCCGAGCTTCTTAACGATAAAATCAACAAAATTGGTGAAAACATTTCAATCCGTCGTTTCGTTCGTTATGAACTGGGCGAAGGTCTTGAGAAAAAAGTTGATAACTTCGTAGAAGAAGTTATGTCGCAAGCTAAACTGTAAACCGATCGCAAAGGCGGGGCGGGGCGTCCGCCTCGCCTGCTTTCGTAAGCGGAGAAACTTTATATTATGATAACCGGATGCAATCTAAGAGCTTTAGATTCATTCATGGAGGTAAGCGACGTTGGAAAAACCCGTGTTTAAACGTATAGTATTAAAAGTTAGCGGCGAATCGTTGGCAGGAAACAATGGCTACGGTATTGAGGCTTCGACAATTGCTTCTATTGCTGAGCAGGTAAAGGAAGTTGTAGCATTCGGTGTTGAAGTTGCCATTGTTGTAGGCGGCGGTAATATTTGGCGCGGAATTGCAGGAACTGCCAAAGGGATTGATCGCGCAACGGCGGATTACATGGGTATGCTGGCTACAGTTATGAATTCTCTTGCTCTACAGGATGCATTGGAACAAATTGAAGTGCCAACCCGCGTACAATCCTCGATTGCAATGCAGCAAATCGCTGAGCCGTACATTAGACGTCGTGCTATTCGCCATCTGGAGAAAGGACGCGTCGTTATTTTCGCTGCTGGCACAGGCAATCCGTTCTTCTCAACAGATACAACAGCTGCCTTGCGTGCTGCTGAGATTGAAGCAGAAGTGATTTTGATGGCTAAAAACAAAGTGGATGGCGTATACTCTGCTGATCCATTCAAAGATCCAACTGCAGTTAAGTTTGAAGAGCTTACTTACATGGAAGTATTAAATAAAAATCTTGGTGTTATGGATGCGACAGCATCTTCGCTATGCATGGACAACAATATACCGCTCGTTGTATTTGCAATAACTGAGCAGGATAATATTAAGCGGGTCGTGCTGGGCGAGAAAATTGGCACCATTGTGAGAGGAAGTGCGAAATAATGCCTCAAGCTATTAAGAAAAATGCCGAAGAACGTATGGAGAAAGCGATCGGTGCACTGCGCCGCGATTTGGCCAGCCTGCGTGCAGGCCGCGCATCAGCAGCTTTGCTTGATCGTGTGCAAGTTGAATATTACGGCGCATTGACACCAGTTGCACAACTGGCCAACATTAACACGCCGGATTCCCGGACGCTGATGATTCAGCCGTGGGATAAAACCTCTCTTGCTGCTATTGAAAAAGCGATTATGAAATCGGATCTTGGTTTGACGCCAGCTAATGACGGCTCAACGATTCGTATTTCGATTCCACCACTGACCGAGGAGCGTCGTACCGATCTTGTCAAAATGACGAAAAGATTCGGTGAAGAAGCGAAGGTAGCTGTCCGCAACATCCGTCGCGATGCGAATGATGATGTGAAGAAGCTGGAGAAAACGGACATTTCAGAAGATGAGTCCCGTCGTCATCAAGATGACATTCAAAAGCTGACTGACCGTTTTATCGTAGAAGTGGATAAAGTATTGGTAGCTAAAGAAAAAGAAATTATGGAAGTATAATTTCACTAAAGCCCCTCCGTTAGGTGGGGTTTGGTTTAAATATAAGACTTTTATTTTTTTAAAATGCCTTATATATCATCGCGAAACGCAAGCTGTCTTCTATCTTCTATAAGGTACGGTGGCAGCCGTTTACGCTTGTTAAATCCGGGTTGGAGGAACGAAGATGATCAGTCGACTTTGGGCTAAATTTAGCAAATCGTCCCCACGTCCGGCAGCGCCGCCACGATTGGACAACGTGCCTAAGCATGTTGCTGTTATTATGGATGGAAACGGGCGTTGGGCCAAAGACCGTGGATTACCGCGAATAGCGGGTCATCATTCCGGGATGAAAGCGGTCAGACGCATTACGATGGCAGCAGACCGGCTCGGCGTTAAATATTTAACGCTTTATGCTTTTTCGACGGAAAACTGGAAAAGGCCTAAAGACGAAGTTGATTTTTTAATGAAGCTCCCTCAGCAATTTTTAGAAATTGAAATAGACGATTTGATGCAAAAAAATGTTCAGGTTCGCGTCATGGGACACAGGGAGGATCTCCCGTCCTTTACGATAAAAGCGTTGGACGAAGCAATGAGCAAGACGGCAAATAATACGGGACTCGTACTTACTTTTGCGCTAAACTATGGCAGCCGCAAGGAAATGCTTGAAGCGATCAAGGAGATCGCAGCGGATGTGCAAGAAGGACGGCTCACCTGTGACCAAATAGATGATCATGTGATGAGTTCGCATTTACTGACCCGCGACCTTCCGGATCCTGATCTGCTGATTCGCACGAGCGGAGAATTGCGTTTAAGCAATTTTATGCTTTGGCAGCTTGCCTATAGCGAAATGTGGTTTACGGACGTCTATTGGCCTGAATTTTCAGAGACCCATTTCGAAGAGGCGATTGAGGAGTATGGGCGGCGCGCACGGCGATATGGCGGACTATAAGCTTCGATAACGGAGTGTGACCTATACATTGAAACAGCGAATAGTGACGGGAGTAGTAGCAGGCGCATTTTTTATTGCGCTTGCAGTAGCGGGAAGCTGGCTATATGCTGGTCTGCTCGTATTGCTCGCGATGGTAGGCTTTACTGAATATGTCAAGATGAACGGCCAAGCTTGGGCTCATCCGGCTTCATTGCTCGGATACGCGGGTGTGCTGTTTTTTGTGCTACCATGGAACTTAATTGGGGTAGAAACGCCATCCTTCATGTTTGTAACGTGGGTGCTGGCCTTTTTGCTGCTTGCTTTAACGGTTTTGACCAAAAACAAAACAACAATCGATCATGCGGCGCTTATGCTGCTTGGTGCGCTGTACGTTGGCATGGGCTTTGGAGCGATGAATGCGGTAAGACAGATGGATGATCATGGCTTGTTTTGGACATTTTTGCTGCTTGGCTGCATATGGTCCTCAGACATTGGCGCCTATTTTGCCGGGAAGGCTTTTGGCAAAAACAAGCTCTGGCCATCCATTAGTCCGAATAAAACGATTGAGGGGGCGCTCGGAGGCGTTGTGCTGTCGCTTATTGTTGCAGCTATCGGAGCTTTTTTCTTCCCCGACGTCATCGGAATTGGCAAAGCGCTGCTTATTGGGCTGCTTGCCGCTGTAGCAGGACAGTTTGGCGATTTAATTCAATCCGCTTACAAACGAGTACGTGATATCAAAGATACAGGCCGCATATTGCCTGGACATGGTGGTGTTCTGGACCGCTGCGACAGCTGGATTATCGTATTTCCGTTGATCGTGCTCTCTGGTCTGCTCCCCATGTAATTTGTAAGAGATGCAACAAGCACATGTCTAATCCGAGTGTCAGAGGAGATTGAGATGAAAAAAATAACGATTCTTGGCTCAACAGGCTCCATTGGCACGCAAACGCTGGATGTTATTGCAAACGACCCGGAGCGTTTTCAGGTTGTCGGCTTATCGGCGGGCAGCAATACGGACCTGCTGATTCAGCAGGCGATCCGCTTCAAGCCATCCATCGTTTGCTTGTCAACGAAGGAAGCGGCTGAAGCGGTTGCCTCTTCGCTGCCTGCGGGAACTCGGGTCATTTATGGCGAGCAGGGCTTAATTGAGCTTGCTGGAGAGACGGAAGCCGATATTGTCGTTACGGCGATTATGGGCAGCAGAGGGCTCCCTGCAACGCTAGCTGCCATTGAAGCAGGCAAAATGATTGGCCTTGCGAATAAAGAGACGCTCGTAACGGCGGGGCATATTGTAATGGAACGGGCAAGGCAGAAGGGTGTTTCGATTATACCGATCGACAGCGAGCATTCGGCTATTTTTCAGTGCCTGAATGGAGAAGATCGCAGATCGCTTAACCAGCTTACGCTGACTGCCTCAGGTGGCTCATTCCGCGATCGCACACGCGAGCAATTGAAAGGCGTTACGGTGGCGGAAGCGCTGAATCATCCTAATTGGTCCATGGGTGCTAAAATCACAATCGATTCTGCCACAATGGCTAATAAAGGGCTGGAAGTTATTGAAGCCCATTGGCTGTTTGATGTTACATATGATCAAATCCATGTTCTTGTTCATCCAGAGAGTATCATTCACTCTTATGTGGAGTTTACTGACCATAGTGTCATTGCGCAGCTTGGACTGCCTGATATGCGTGTACCGATTCAATATGCGCTAACGTATCCGCATCGCTATCCAACGCCGACCGGTCGGCTAGATTTGGCTGCGATTGGCAAGCTTCATTTTCGAGAGATGGACTTTGAACGGTATCCGTGCCTGCGTCTCGCTTTCGAATGCGGCAAAGCGGGACAATCGGCGCCAACGGTATATAATGCAGCGAATGAAGTAGCGGTGGCCCGGTTTCTTGCTGGCGAAATTGAATTTCTGGATATTGAGCGCACGATTGAGGAGGTGCTCACTCGCCATCCAGTAACGGTGGTTGATACTCTTGAAGCTATCGATGAAGTCGACAGCTGGGCACGGAGAATGGCTGCTACTGTGTAACTTGTGCGCTGTCTCGCGGTTCTCTTGTAACGGGTAGGAGAATAATGATAATCTATGTACAGGCCGTTACGAACAGGAGGCTCTATATGGAGACGATTCAGATTGTTTTATTAACCGTGCTCGTGTTTTTTGTAATCGTGACTATCCACGAATGGGGCCACTATTATTTTGCCAAGCGAGCAGGGATATTGGTTAGGGAATTTGCCATTGGTTTTGGACCTAAGCTCATTTCCATTAAGCGCGGTGAGACGCGATTTACCATTCGCCTCGTTCCGGCAGGTGGCTTCGTCCGTATGGCAGGCGAGGACCCGGAAATTGTGGATGTTGCCTCTGGGCAGACAATTGCCATCAAGCTTAAAGGGGATAAGGTAACGAGATTGTACCTGGACCGTCTTGATGAGCGCAGCGGCGTCATTCGCGGCGAAGTGACTCAGATCGACCTGGAAAGGGATTTGTTTGTTACGCTCGACATTGAAGGCGAGAAGGAACGTTTTGCGCTGCATCCACAAGCATTGATGATTAGCAAAGGCAAAGAAACACAAATTGCCCCGCTGGACAGACAGTTTGGCAGCAAATCGGTAGCTGCGCGGGCACGGGCTATTTTTGCCGGTCCGTTTATGAATTTTGTGCTTGCGTTTGTATTGTGCGGCGCTTATATTCAACTCGCGGGTACACCGGAAAATTTGCTCGTGGATTCGATTAGCAAGGGGATGCCGGCAGAAAAGGCCCAATTGCAAAGCGGCGACATGATTCAAGCGATTAATGGTACGCCAATTGGTACGGATTATGATAAAATGATTGAGATTATTGGCGGTTCGCCTGGCGTGCCGATTCAAATGGACATTGTGCGTGGCGGCGTAGCGCAGAAGATCGAGCTGACGCCAGCTCCGGATGACCAAGGAGTCGGTAAAGTCGGTATCACTGCTGCTTACAAGACGCGCTCGGCAACGATTACAGAAACGGTAACGGGTGCGGGCAAGCTGATGAAGCAGATGACCGTTATCATTTTTGAAGGCTTTAAGAAGCTCGTAACCGGTGATTTTAAGCTGGATGATTTGGGCGGGCCTGTGCGTACAGCAGAGGTAACCAGTCAAATTGCCAAGCAGGGCATCGCCGAATTGACGCGATGGACCGCCATGCTGAGCTTGTATTTGGGGATTTTCAACCTGCTGCCCATTCCAGCACTGGATGGAAGCAGACTTATTTTTCTCGGGCTGGAGGCGCTGCGCGGAAGACCGATTGACCCAAACCGGGAAAGCATGGTTCATTTCGTCGGCTTTGCGCTCATTATGCTGCTGATGCTGGTAGTAACCTATAACGATATTTTGCGATTGGTGCGAGGGGAGTCTTAACCTTTTATGTCTAAAGATAAAAAATTTGTTTCGGAAATTACGCCGCAAAGCGAGGATTTCTCGAAATGGTATATTGATGTCATTAAAAAAGCCGAGCTTATGGATTATTCGCCGGTGCGCGGATGTATTATTTTTCGCCCGGAAGGTTATGAGCTATGGGAAAATATTCAACGTGATCTGGACCGCCGCTTTAAAGAAACCGGACATCGCAACGCGTATTTCCCGCTCTTTATTCCAGAAAGCTTTTTCCAGAAGGAAAAGGAGCATGTCGAGGGCTTTAATCCTGAGCTGCCTTGGGTAACGGAAGCAGCAGGCGAGAAGCTTGAGGAGCGCCTTGCTATTCGTCCAACCTCGGAGACGATGTTTGGGCATATGTACGCCAAATGGATTCAATCTTACCGCGACCTGCCGCTGCTCATTAACCAATGGGCGAATGTAGTCCGCTGGGAGAAACGCACGCTGCCGTTCCTGCGCACAAGCGAGTTTCTATGGCAGGAAGGCCATACAGCGCATGAGAATGAAGAGGAAGCTCGTCAAGAAACGATGCAAATGCTGGGCATTTACCGTGACTTTGTTGAGGAATTCCTGGCAATTCCGGTCGTTGTTGGACAAAAGACGCCTTCGGAGCGTTTTGCGGGCGCTGTAGATACGTATTCGATTGAAGCGATGATGAAGGATGGCCGTGCCGTGCAGGCGGGGACTTCCCATTATTTAGGAACGAAATTTGCGGTAGCATTTGATATTAAATATTTGGACCGTGAAAATCAGCTGCAATTCGCCCACACGACCTCATGGGGTGTGAGTACCCGTCTCATTGGTGCTATGATTATGGTGCATGGTGACGATCGTGGTCTTGCTTTGCCGCCTAAAGTCGCTCCAACACAAGTGATTATGATCCCTATTGGTCCAGCAAAAACACGCGACCAAGTCGCCCACCGAGTAGATGAGCTGTATGCCGAGCTTAAAAAAGCGGGTGTTCGCGTCAAGGTGGATGACCGTTCGGACGTAAGCCCTGGCTGGAAGTTCAATGAATATGAAATGCGCGGCATTCCGCTTCGTCTGGAGCTGGGGCCACGTGATATGGAAAATGGACAAGTTGTACTCGTATCCCGCATTAGCGGCGAGAAGAAGGTAGTCGAGCAGGCTAATCTTGTCGCTGAAGTAGAAGCGATGCTTGTGCAAATCCATAATGAAATGTTTGAGAAAGCGAAGCAGTTCCGCGAGGATCATTTTTATTCGGTAGAAACGCTGGATGAAATGAAGGCATCGCAAGAGGAGCAGCGCGGCTTTGTGCTTGCGGGCTGGTGTGGCTCGGAAGCATGCGAGAAGCAGGTCAAGGAAGAGACGGGAGCAACAAGCCGCAACATTCCATTCGAGCCTGCCGAGAAAAAGAGTACCTGCCTCGTTTGCGGCGACGCCGCCGAGCATACAGTCGTTTTCGCTCGCGCTTACTAGAGCGGGCGCTCCTGTAGCAACAGAGCATCTTCGTTCGAATGATTGAAGAGCATTGTACGCAACAGAATCTTTCGTTTTTTCTTTAATTTTAATTTGTATTTTTTTGTTCTGCATTGAGTTTTAATGTGTTATGCTAATTTCAAAGCAATTTCAAGGCAGGGAAATGGAATCAGCCATTTCCCTGCTTCTATGAGAAGTGCTGGTTTAGCGAGCGCTTATACAACGGTTTTTGCGGTGGGGGAGAGCGAGGTTAAGGGGCAAGCGGAGTGAAAGGTTTGAGCTGGAGAAGCGGAGCGTTCGCTTTTGTCCTTGGAATTGTACCGCTGAGCGGTTTATTCTAACAATTCCAAGGGCAATGGCGATCGTAAGCCAAACCTTTCACGCAGCGCCGATCCCCCTTAACCGAGCCGATCCATATCTCTCCCCAAGCAATACCGAAAATAAGCCAGCGAGCGTTAGGAGTGGATAAAATCATGAGCCAAACCGACAACAAAAGGCAGCGCTTTGAGCTGCTGCTGCAGCAGTCGGAATTACCGCAGGAAATGATACAATCCTTTTTTCAGGATGGTTATATAGATCAGGTTGTAGTCGCCAAAAACAACCGCAAGTGGACGTTTTGCATACGCAAAACGTCTTTGGTTCCTTATAAGGCCTATAGTGGATTATGCCAAGCGGTTAAGCAAAAGTTTGCCCATATTGCCGATACCTCTTTCCAATTTATATACGATGAGCAGCTTTCTTCAGAAGAGCTTGCTCGCGAATATTGGCCGCTGTTCAAAGAGTGGGCGCAGCAGGAAATCGCTTCAGTTAACGGTTGGCTTCTCAAAGCGACGATTACGACGGAAGGCGATGTTATTACGCTGCTGATGCTGGACGAAATGGGGCTGGAGCTGGCGCGCAAAAAACGGATGGATGAAGAAATTACCCGCTTTTATGAGCGGCAATTCAGCCGAAGCTACAAAGTAAAGCTTGCCGTTGGCGAAGCGAAAGCAGAAGTTTACGAAGAGTTCGAGCAGCGGCGGGTAGCGGAGGAACGCGAGGTCATTCAGCAAATTATGGCTAGCGCCGCAGCTGAGGAATTGGGCGATGATGGCGAGCCGCCGGCAAGATTGGCGGTCGGATATGACATTCGCGAAGAGCCGGTTCCATTGATGAACATTCGCGAGGAAGAGAAGAAAATAACGGTGCAGGGCGCCGTATTCGGTCTGGATAAGAAGGAGCTGCGCAACGGAAGCACGCTCTTTACCTTCAACTTGACCGATTTCTCCGATTCCTTGTCCCTGAAAATGTTCGCCAAAACAAAAGATGATGTCAAAGTGCTGGATCTATTGTCCAACGGTAAATGGGTGAAGGCGCGAGGCAGAGTCGAATATGACCGCTTTATGCAGGAGCCGGAGCTTGTTATGATGCCGAATGATTTGCATGAGGTTCATGCACCCGCAGACCGCAAAGACAATGCGGAGGAGAAGCGGGTAGAGTTTCATCTGCATACGACGATGAGCGCGATGGATGCGGTGGCTCCCATTGATGCTTATGTAAAGATGGCAGCCAAATGGGGACATAAAGCAATGGCGGTCACTGACCACAGCAACGTGCAATGTTACCCGGAAGCAGCGAAAGCTGCGAAAAAGAACGGCATTCAGCTATTATTTGGCTTAGAGGCTAACGTGGTAAATGATGCAGTTCCGATGGTGCTTAATCCGCGGGAGCAGCCGCTCGCTGGCTCCGAATACATCGTTTTCGATATCGAGACGACGGGACTTTCGGTCATTAATAACAAAATTATCGAGCTTGCCGGCGTGAAAATGAAAGATGGCAAAGAAATAGCGACGTTCGCGACCTTCATTAATCCGCATGAAAAAATTCCTTATCATATTCAGCAGTTGACGAATATTAACGACGAAATGGTGCAGGATGCGCCAGAGCTTGCACCAAAGCTGCGTGAATTTATTGAATTTATTGGCGATACCGTACTCGTTGCCCATAATGCCCGCTTTGATATTGGTTTTTTGCAAGCTAACTGCAAATCGCTGGGACTGCCAGAAATTAAAAATCCGGTCCTCGATACGCTGGAGCTGGCGAGATTTTTGCATCCAAGCCTGAAAAACCATCGTCTCAATACGCTGTCAGCTAAATACAAAATCAGTCTGGAAAACCATCACCGGGCGATTGATGACTCCATTGCCTTGGGCGGCGTATTATTCGGCTTGATTGGCGATGCGGCAGAACGCAATGTGACAGGCCTTCATCAATTAAATGATTATGTCGGTATCGATTTATCGAACAGCCGCCCGTTTCACTGCTGTATTTATGCGCTGAATGCGGTCGGCAAGAAAAATTTATATAAGCTTGTGTCGCTTTCCCACACGGAGCATTTTAAGCGGGTAGCCAGCATTCCGCGGACGAAGCTTGTGGAGCTGCGCGAAGGGCTGCTGGTCATATCCGGCTGTGAAAAAGGCGAGTTTTACGAAACGGTGCTGAACAAGTCCTATGAGGAAGCTGTGGAAGTCGCGCGGTTCTATGATGTGCTGGAAATTCAGCCGATTGATTTTTACATGCATTTAGTGGATAAAGGGCTCGTTGGCAGCCGTGCTGAAATCGAGCAAGCCCACCGCCGTGTGTGCCAAATTGCCGATGAGCTGGGCAAGCCGGTTATTGCAACAGGCAACGTCCATTACTTGAATCCACGGGATAAGCTGTTCCGTGACATTGCCATTCATGGCATTACGGGCTTTAGCCCGCTCAAAGACATGCGCAAACCGGATGCCCACTTCCGTACGACCGATGAGATGCTTAAGGAATTTGCATTCCTTGGAGAAGCGCGGGCGTATGAGGTTGTTGTGACCAATACGGTGCAGCTCGCCGAACGCTTTGAGCCGTTTGAGCTGTTTCCGCCAGAGCTGTTTACGCCGATTATGGAGGGAGCGGAGGAGGAAATCCGCACCACCTGCTACAATACAGCAAAAGGATTTTATGGCGAGGATCTGCCGCAAGTCGTCATAGACCGTCTGGAGAAAGAACTCGTGCCGATTATCAAATTCGGATTTGCTGCCAACTATTTAATTTCCGAGCGGTTGGTGAAGAAATCGAATGAGGATGGTTATTTGGTCGGGTCCAGGGGCTCGGTTGGTTCCTCCGTCGTAGCTACGTTTCTCGGCATATCCGAGGTTAATCCTCTGCCAGCGCATTATATGTGCAAAAATCCAGCGTGCAAGCATAGCGAGTGGTTTCTTGATGGCAGCATACCGAGCGGCTTTGACCTTCCCGACAAAACTTGTCCAAAATGCGGAGAGCCACTAAAGGGCGAAGGCCAGGACATTCCGTTCGAAACGTTCCTTGGCTTCAAAGGCGATAAAGTTCCCGATATCGATCTTAACTTCTCTGGCGAATACCAGCCGATTGCCCATAATTACACGAAGATCATGTTCGGGGAAAAAGCGGTATTCCGGGCTGGGACGATTGGTACGGTAGCGGAGAAAACGGGCTTCGGCTTTGCCAAGAAATATGAAGAAGCGAACGGTAAAAAATGGCGCGGTGCCGAGCTTTCCAGACTGGCTGCCGGTGTTACGGGCGTTAAGCGCAGCACGGGCCAGCATCCGGGCGGTATCGTCGTTGTGCCGGATTATATCGAGGTAGAGGATGTCACACCTGTTCAATATCCAGCCGATGACGTAAATGCAGAATGGAAGACGACCCATTTTGATTATCATGCCTTTGAGACGAATTTGCTCAAGCTCGATATACTCGGACACGATGATCCGACGATGATGCGGATGCTTCAGGATTTGACTGAGGTTGATCCAACAACGATCCCAATGAACGATCCTAAAGTGATGAGCATGTTCAATTCAACCAAAGCGCTTGATGTTTCTCCGGAGAAAATTCGCACACCTGTTGCCACGTACGGTGTTCCAGAGATGGGTACGAAGTTCGTTCGGCAAATGCTTCAGGAGACGCAGCCGTCTTCTTTTGCCGATTTGCTGCAGATTTCCGGCTTGTCGCACGGAACCGGCGTTTGGCTAGGCAATGCGCAGGAGCTCATTAAAAAGGGCACCTGCAATATCAAAACCGTTATCGGCTGCCGGGATGATATTATGCTTTATTTAATTTACAAGGCGGGCATGGATGCGGGTCTGGCCTTCAAAATTACCGAGAGCGTGCGTAAGGGCAAGGGGCTTTCCGACGAATGGATCGAAGAGATGAAACGCTGCAAGGTGCCGCAGTGGTACATTGACTCCTGCTTGCGCATAGAGTATATGTTTCCGAAGGCGCATGCCGCGGCCTATGTTATTTCGGCGGTGCGCACAGCCTACTTCAAGCTGTATTATCCAATTGCTTATTATGCGACTTACTTTACCGTTCGCGCCGAGGATTTTGATCTTGAAATTTTGTGCCAAGGATATGATGCGATCAAACGCAAGCTGATTGAAATTGAAGAAAAAGGCTTTGCTGCGCTGCCTAAGGAGAAAGCGAGCATCTCGCTGCTCGAGATGGCGCTTGAGATGACAGCGCGCGGCTTTTCTTTTAAACCGATTGATTTGTACCGTTCGGATGCGACAAAATTTCAAGTCGATGGCGATTCGCTCGTGCCTCCGTTTGCGGCGATTCCGGGTATTGGCGAAAATGCCGCACGCAATATTGCCGCTTCCCGTAATGATGGCGAGTACCTGTCGATTGAGGATTTCCAGCAAAGATCGAAGGCAAGTAAAACGATTGTCGAGGTGCTAAGCGGGATGGGCTGCTTCCGGGGATTGCCGGAATCGAACCAGCTGTCGTTGTTCTAAAACGAGGTATATCGGCATTTGTACAGCATTTCAACTTGAAAAGTTTTCTTGTCACTACTTATGCGGTTATGTTATAATTTTCGTGGCAATGATGTTGATAAGCGTTTGATGCAGAAGAGTGGGGAAACCCACTCTTTACGTTTTGTTTTCGGGTCTTTAAGGGTCTGAAAGGCCAAATCAATCGTTAGGACCGAACGGGAGGTAGCAGCAATTTGAGCATTTCCAAAATCAAAACCGTCGTGGAAGAAATGGTAACACCGTTTCTAAGCGAAAATGGATTTGAACTTGTTGATATTGAGTACGTCAAGGAAGGAAGCAACTTCTTCCTCCGGGTTTCAGTAGACAAGGAAGGCGGCATTGATATTGACGAATGCGGCCGTATTAGCGAATTTTTAAGTGAACAGCTGGACAAGAACGATCCGGTAACGGATGCTTATTTTCTTGAAGTGTCGTCGCCTGGCGCCGAAAGGCCGCTTAAGAAAGCCGAAGATGTGCGCAAAGCCGTCGGCAAGTACGTGTACATCACGACTTATGAGCCGATTAACGCATCCAAGGAATTCGAAGGTGATCTCATTTCATTCGATGGAGAAGAGCTTGTAGTCAAAGTCGGCAAGAAAGAGCATGCCATTCCTTATTCTAAAGTGGCGGGAGCACGCCTCGCTATCGTTTTTTAACACCTTAAAAAACAACGTTTGTTATTATTGAAGGGGGGACCAGAGTTCCAATGAGCATGGATTTTATTGAAGCATTATCGGAAATAGAGAGGGATAAAGGGATAGCCAAAGAAGTGCTGATTGATGCGATCGAAGCAGCGCTGATTTCAAGCTATAAGCGGAACTTCAACGCTGCGCAAAATGTGCGTGTCGATATTAACCGCTATACGGGTGTTATTAAAGTTTATGCCCGCAAGACGGTGACGGACGAGGTGCTTGATCCCCGTTTGGAAATTACAGTAGAAGCGGCGCGTGAAGTGAATCCGCATTACCAGCTCGATGATGTGGCGGACATTGAAGTGACGCCTCGTGATTTTGGCCGTATTGCAGCGCAAACCGCGAAGCAGGTCGTGACGCAGCGTATTCGCGAGGCTGAACGCGGCTTGATCTATAATGCTTTTATCGACAAAGAAGAGGATATTGTGAATGGTATCGTGCAGCGCCAGGACGTTCGCAACCTTTTTATCGATTTGGGTAAAGTAGAAGCGGTTATGCCGCTGACAGAGCTAATGCCAACCGATAAGTTCAAGCACGGAGACCGCGTGAAATCGTATATTACGAAAGTAGAAAATACGACTAAGGGTCCGCAAATTATTTTGTCCCGTACGCATCCAGGTCTGCTTAAGCGTTTATTTGAGCTAGAAGTTCCGGAAATTTACGATGGAGTCGTTGAAATTCGCTCGGTCGCGCGCGAAGCAGGCTTCCGTTCGAAAATTGCCGTTTTTTCGCGCAATGACGAAGTTGACGCTGTTGGATCATGCGTAGGTCCGAAAGGAATGCGTGTGCAGACGATTGTTAGCGAGCTGAAAGGCGAGAAGATCGACATCGTGTGCTGGTCTGAAAATGTCGAAGAATACGTTGCGAACGCGCTGAGCCCATCTAAAGTGCTTGAAGTTATCGTTTTTGAGCAGGAAAAAATGGCCCGTGTTATTGTACCGGATTATCAGCTGTCGCTTGCAATCGGGATTAAGGGGCAAAACGCTCGTCTAGCGGCGAAGCTGACTGGCTGGAAAATCGACATTAAGAGTGAATCGCAAGCTGAGCAGGAGTACGGTCGTCCGAAAACGATGACGGCAGTTATGCCGCAAGATTCGGTTTCCATTGATCTGGCTTAACTAATATATCGGCTGCGTTCATCAACGGGTAAAGGGGGGATGTGCGATGAGACCGAGAAAAGTGCCGCTGCGCAAATGCGTAGCCTGCCAGGAAATGAAACCGAAGAAAGAGCTTATTCGGGTCGTTAGAACGCCTGATGAGGAGATTCTAATTGATCTTACTGGCAAAAAAGCCGGTCGGGGCGCCTATTTGTGCGGGAAAGTCAGCTGCTTTAAGCTGGCCAAAAAGACAAAAGCACTGGATCGTGCTTTGAAGCAACCTGTTGGCGTAGCCATTTACGACCAGCTTGAACAGGATTTCATTGCGGTAGAGGAAGAGTTTCTGGCAGAAAAGGAGCGGGTCAGCGATGAAGATGAATAAAGGCTTGTCCTCGCTCGGCATGGCCATGCGGGCTGGAAAATTGGTTACTGGCGATGAAATCGTGCTCAAGGCGGTACGTAAGGGAGAGGTGCATCTCGTTATTATTGCAGGTGACGCATCTCCAAATACGAAAAAAAAGTTTCAAGATAAATGCAGCACCTATGGGGTAGAGCTCGCCGAAGCGTTCGACCGCGATCAACTTGGAAAAGCTATAGGAAAGCTGGACCGAGTCGTACTGGCGGTAACTGACGCAAAGTTCGGAAAAATGATTGCGGGTCATCTGAATCAAAATTCGGAGGTGGATCATATTGAACAAACCACAGGACAGCAAGGACAATAAAGATAAGCTGCGTGTATATGAATATGCGAAATCCCTCAGCATGAGCAGTAAAGAAATTATAACGATTCTTAAACGGCTGGATATGCCCGTTAACAACCATATGAGTGTGATGGAAAACGAAATGGTTAATAAAGTGGAAGGCTTTTTCCGCGATATTAAAGCTAACGCAGCAGCGAAGCGGGCGAAAGAGTCAAGCGGAGCAACCGTATCTTCCACTTCGCAAGCGCCATCTAAGCCTGCTCAGCCGAAGCAACAGCCAGTATCACAGCAAGAAGCCATTAAACCGGAGCTCGAAGCTTCCGGATTAAACAATAAAAAAATTACGCAAGATAGACAGGAGCCTATGAATTCTATTAAAACGACAACGCAAAACAACCAACAGCAACGTCCGTCCCAATCGTCCCCAAGCAGCAACAACAGGTCCGCAGCACCTAGCGGCAGCCGTCCAGCGCAAGGTTCTGGCCAATCGCAAAGCAGCAGCCGTCCTAGCCAAGGCGGCCAAACGCAAAATAGCCGTCCAAGTCAAGGTGGCCAATCGCAAAACAGCCGTCCTAGCCAAGGATCAGGCCAAGGCAACCGTCCAAGCAGTGGCGGCCCATCGCGTCCACCAGCTTCACAAGGAGCTAATCGCCCATCTGGAACAGGTCCGTCCCGTCCGTCAGGCGATGCTTCGAGAAGCACAAACGGCAATGCGAATAATAAGCCAGGCGCAAGAAAACCGGGCGCAAACCAAGGGCAAAAACGGTTTGAAGATGGCAGACCAGGCGGTTTTGGCCGCAACAATAACAATAATCGCGGTGGCAGAGGACGCAACCAGCGCAATCAGCCGCAAGTATTCCGTGAGAAAATCGACAATACGCCTAAGAAAATCATCGTACGCGGTACGTTGACCGTAGGCGAATTGGCTAAGCTGCTTCATAAAGATGCTTCCGAAGTTATTAAGAAGCTGATCGTTCTTGGCGTAATGGCTACCATTAACCAAGAGATCGATATGGATGCAATCCTTCTGCTTGCCGGTGAATATGGCGTAGAAGTAGAGGTGAAAATTCCGGTTGAAGAGGATACGTTCGAAACGGTAGAAGAAACGGATGAGGAAGCTGATCTGTTGCCTCGTCCTCCGGTTGTAACGATCATGGGACACGTTGACCATGGTAAAACAACTTTGCTCGATGCGATTCGCAAAACGAACGTAACAGGCGGAGAAGCTGGCGGTATTACCCAGCATATCGGTGCTTACCAAATCGAAGCTAACCATAAAAAGATTACGTTCCTCGATACACCTGGTCACGAAGCGTTTACGCTCATGCGTGCCCGTGGTGCGCAGGTAACGGATATTACAATTATCGTGGTTGCAGCCGATGACGGCGTTATGCCGCAAACGGTAGAGGCAGTCAACCATGCGAAGGCAGCGGGCGTTCCAATTATCGTTGCGGTTAACAAAATCGATAAGCCAGATGCTGATGCAGATAAAATCAAGCAAGCTTTGACCGAGTATGAGCTGGTTCCGGAAGAGTGGGGCGGAGATACCATCTTCGTTAACGTTTCAGCGAAACAGCGTATTGGTCTGGAAGAACTGCTCGATATGATTTTGCTTGTAGCGGAAGTAAATGATTTCAAAGCTAACCCTGACAAGCGTGCACGCGGTACGGTCATTGAGGCTGAACTGGATAAAGGTAAAGGTCCGGTTGCTCGTGTACTCGTACAGCATGGTACGCTCAAAATCGGAGATGCCTTCGTTGCAGGTAACTGCTTCGGTCGTATTCGGGCAATGGTTAATGACAAGGGCCGCCGCTTAAAAGAAGCTGGACCATCCACACCAGTCGAAATTACTGGTTTGACAGAGGTTCCACTTGCTGGCGATCCGTTCATGGTGTTTGAAGACGAGCGTAAAGCGAGAGCAATCGCTGATCGCCGTGCGATTAAGCATCGTCAATCCGAGCTGGGCGCGAACTCCCGCGTAACGCTTGACGATTTGTATAAGCATATTAAAGATGGGGAGATCAAGGATCTCAACGTTATTATTAAATCAGACGTTCAAGGTTCGGCAGAGGCGCTTAAAGGCTCGCTCGCGAAAATTGACATCGAAGGCGTACGTGTCAAAATCATTCATAGCGGTGTAGGCGCGATTACCGAATCGGATATCAACCTGGCTTCTGCTTCGAATGCAATCGTTGTCGGCTTTAACGTTCGTCCTGAGCCGCAGGCTGATCTGGCTGCACAGCAGGAGAAAGTTGATGTTCGTATGCACCGCGTTATTTATAACGTAATCGAAGAGATTGAACAAGCGATGAAAGGAATGCTTGATCCAATCTTCAAAGAAGTAATTATCGGTCATGCTGAAGTCCGCAACGTATTTAAAGTAAGCAAAGTTGGGGCAATCGCTGGTTCCATGATTACTTCCGGCAAGATCACTCGTTCTTCTGAAGCGCGGATCGTTCGCGGCGGCATCGTTGTTTTCGAAGGGAAAATCGATACGCTCAAACGCTTCAAGGATGATGTTAAGGAAGTTGCTCAAGGCTACGAGTGCGGAATTACGCTTGAACGGTTTAGCGACTTCAAAGAAGGGGATATTATTGAAGCCTTCGTAATGGAGTCAGTAGAGAGGTGAATAAAGCATGGCTAAAATTCGTGTAGGTCGGGTAGGCGAGCAGATTAAAAAAGAGCTTAGCCAAATTATCCAGACAGAAATTAAAGATCCACGCGTCGGTTTTATTACAGTGACTGGCGTTGAAACGAGTAATGATTTGTCCCAAGCCAAAGTATATTTGAGCGTGCTGGGCAGCGAAGAGCAAAAGGAAGAAACGCTTAAAGCAATCGGCCGAGCAACAGGCTTTATCCGTTCTGAGCTAGGCAAGCGGATGCGTTTGCGTCATACGCCAGTGCTGATCTTTAAATTCGACAGCAGCATTGAGTATGGAAGCCGTATTGAAGGAATCCTCGAGGAAATTAATGGGGAGAACAAAGGATCATGACGGCTGCTGCGACCTATTTGCAGCAGTTGGATGATGCACTTGCTTTTATGCGTGATGGGGACGACTTTTTGGTCGTCTCCCACGTTCAACCAGATGGCGATGCCATTAGCTCGACGGTCGTCGTCGGCTGGCTGCTGGAGAAGCTTGGGAAAAAATCCAAGCTGATTAACGAAAGTGAGCTGCCTTCAAGACTTGCTCATTTGCGCTCATTCGATACGATTATTAATTATGGTGAAGTACAGCTATCAGAATCGTTTGCTCGCGTTATTGCAGTCGATTGTGCGGATTATCGCCGGATGGGCAAAGTGGAAAGTTTGTTTGCTGCAGGCGTAGAACTGCTTAACATCGATCATCATCCAACTAATGACGGCTTTGGTACGGTTCAATTGATTCGTCCGAATGCAGCAGCTACGGTTGAAATTTTATATGATTTAATTGAAAGTGCGGGCATTTCGATTGATTTGGAATGCGCGACGGCTATATATACAGGTTTGATTACAGATACTGGCGGTTTTCGCTACTCAAATACGACACCTCATGTGATGAATATTGCTTCCCGCATGCTGTCGATTGGTGTACCGGGTCACAAATTAGCCGATCTGCTGCTCGAAAAGATGACGATGCCAAAGCTGAAGCTTCTGCAGCGTTGTCTTAGCAGGCTTACTTTTAGCGATAATCAGCAAATTGGTTGGCTTTATGTCAATAAGGATGATTTTGCTGAGACAGGTGCTGTTTCGGAGGATATGGAAGGCATCGTCAATTATGCTCTGAACATTGACGGCGTGGAAGTCGGCATTATGTTTAAAGAAACAGAAGATGGCGGAGTGAAAGCCAGCTTAAGATCAGCAGGAACGGCCGATGTGGCCGCGATTGCCCAATCCTTTGGCGGCGGTGGACATGTACGCGCTGCTGGCTGCCGAATTGATGCACCGCTTCAAGAAGCAATCGCCCAATTGGTCGATGCGGTCAGAAAGGCGTTGAGCTAACAGATGGACGGTATTATCGCAGTATGGAAGCCCGCTGGCTGGACCTCGCATGACGTCGTAGCCAAGGTGCGGAGACTGCTGAAGATGAAGCGTATCGGCCACACGGGGACGCTGGACCCGATGGTGACAGGTGTTCTGCCGCTATGTCTCGGCAGGGCTACTCGTGTAGTTGAATACGTGCAGGAGCGTCCCAAGGCATATGAAGCCGTTATCCAGCTTGGCATTGCAACGGATACAGAGGATTTGACAGGCTCGGTTACGCAGGAGCAAACAGGTGTGCAGGTAACGCGTGAAGATATTATTCGCGTGCTGCGCAGCTTCGTGGGCGTTATCGAACAAGTTCCGCCGATGTTCTCTGCTGTAAAGGTAGATGGAAAACGTTTATATGAGCTGGCACGTGAAGGCAAGACGGTAGAACGCAAGTCACGGAAAGTAACGATTCATCAAATTGAACTGCTTAATCTGGAGCTTGATTTAGGGTTTCCGCGTTTTTCGTTTTCGGTTGTTTGTTCGAAAGGAACGTATATCCGCACTTTATGTGTAGATATCGGCCAGGCGCTGGGTGTTCCAGCGGCGATGGCGGAGCTCACCCGGACGATGTCCGGTGGTTTTACGAAGGAGCAATGCGTAAGCCTAGAGCAGATTGAAGCTCTTGGCACGGAGGGAATCGGGCCGTTTATTTTGCCTGCTGAGCTGGGTATCCAGCATTTGCCTCGCGTTACGGTCGATGCTCATTCGGCCTCGCTTGCTCTGAAAGGACAAAAGCTTCCGCTTCGCTTGCTTGCTGAAAAGCTTGAAACGGAGCAGCCGGTACGTCTTTTTGATGAAAATGGTTTGTTTATTGGTATTTTCGAGGCCGATCATGCTTTATCAGTGTTGAAGCCTATCAAGGTGTTCTCGTAACTGAGCCCATACTCGGTTATCGGAAAGTCATATAGGAATTGCAGGTGCATCAGCGTTGGAAATGATTTCATTGGAATATCCGGCAATTGAGCTGCCGGAACAGCTGCGAAACAAATCGCTTTCTATTGCAATTGGACATTTTGACGGTGTACATCGCGGACACCGCAATGTCATTGAGCAAGTCGTTGCCGCTGCCAAGAGCAACGGAGGATTGTCTGCGGTTATGACGTTTAACCCGCATCCAAAGGAAGTTCTGGGCCGTGGTGATCAATATTACAATTGTTTGACGCCACTTGCAGTCAAACAATCGCTATTTGCTGAATTAGGTGTTGATTTGGTGCTAGTCGTCAAATTTGACCATGATTTTGCAGCGATTATGCCAGAGCAGTTTGTTGATGAAGTGCTTCGCCCTTTAGGTGCAGCCCAAATTGTAGTTGGTTTTGATTTCAATTTTGGCTACAAGGGCCAAGGAAATGCTGCCACAATGAAGGCGTTATGCGAGCCGGACATTGAGGTCGAAATCGTTGAGCCGTTGTACGATAATGGCTTGAAGGTAAGCAGTACTTACATTAGGCAGGCGCTTAGCGACGGTGATATTGAGCTTGCGACGAAGCTGCTTGGGCGTCCCTATGAGCTAGCAGGGACAGTGGTGCATGGCGATGGCAGAGGTAGCAGCATTGGCTTCCCGACAGCTAATGTGGATGTTTCCTTGCCTTATGTTATGCCGCGCCTCGGCGTTTTCGGCATTTCAGCGGTCGTACTGGGCAAGTCGTATTATGGCGTATTAAATCACGGGATGAAACCTACTTTTAATAAGGAAGATATTCGTCCGGTGTTGGAAGCCCATCTATTCGACTTTCATCAAGTTATTTACGACGAGCCCATTAAACTGCAATTTCATTCTTTTATTCGTCCCGAGCAGCGCTTTAGCGGTGTAGATGAGCTTATTCGCCAAATCCATGCGGATGCCGAGCAGGCGAAGCGACAGTTTGGCGTCGAATAAATGCCGGTTGGCATTTACTTTTGCTATAGGCTTGTGATATACTGAAACACGTTGCGATTCTACTTTTTGTCAGAATATGCAGCTGCAATTGGAACCTTAGCTTGGATGTCCGCTCTCACCGACGGCGCCTGGGCTAATGGCGATTATTGAATATAAGTTCAAGGAGGTGACTTTAGGATGGCAATTACACAAGAGCGTAAACAAGAATTGATTGATACGCACAAAACGCATGCGAGCGATACGGGTTCACCGGAGGTTCAAGTAGCTATCCTAACGGAAAACATCGTTAACTTGACGCAACATTTCCGGGAGCACAAGAAAGACCACCACTCCCGTCGTGGTTTGCTCAAGATGGTAGGTCAACGTCGTAAGCTGTTGAGATACCTTAAAAACAAAGATGTTAGCCGTTATAGCGCATTGATCGAAAAACTCGGCCTTCGCCGCTAAAACATGTTTCAAGAGAAGCAACCTGGTTGTTTTGCTGTCCGGCATTACGGACTTGGCAAAATCGGGTTGCTTTTTGTAATATGCGAAGGTTAAGCAGGATATAGAGGTCCTGCTGGCGAAGGTTATGTTTGTCAATCGTTTAAATTAATTTTTGAAATACAGGAGGGATACGTTTGCAACAAGTTGAAATGATTTTGGGTGGACGGAAGCTTGTATTGGAAACAGGCAGACTTGCGAAGCAAGCGAATGCTGCTGTTACTGTACGTTATGGCGACACCGTTGTACTCTGTACAGTGACCGCTTCCAAAGGTCCGAAGGATTTAGATTTTTTCCCGCTTACAGTGAACTATGAAGAACGTCTTTATGCAGTTGGTAAAATCCCTGGTGGATTTATTAAACGTGAAGGACGTCCAAGTGAGAAAGCGATTTTGTCCAGCCGTCTGACGGACCGTCCGATTCGTCCGTTGTTCCCTGAAGGGTTCCGTAATGATATTCAAATCGCGAATATCGTCATGAGCGTGGATCAAGATTGCTCGCCTGAAATGGCTGCAATGATTGGTACTTCCGCAGCGCTGGCCATTTCTGATGTGCCATTCAACGGGCCAATCGGCGGCGTGAGCGTAGGTCGTGTTGATGGTGAGTTTGTGATCATTCCAACCGTTGAGCAAGAGCAGAAAAGCGATATTTTCGTTGTAGTAGCTGGCACGAAAGATGCCATTATGATGGTGGAAGCAGAAGCAAATGAAGTTCCTGAGGATGTAATGCTGGAAGCGATTATGTTCGGGCATGATGAAATCAAGAAAATCGTCGCTACAATCGAGCAACTGCAGGCCATTGCCGGCAAGGAAAAAATGGAAGTAACGCTTCATGCAGTCAACGAAGAAGTAAATGCCGCAGTTCGTGCATTTGCATCTGCTCGTTTGGTTGAAGCGATTCGCATTCCCGAGAAGCATGAGCGTCAAGATGCCATTGATGCCGTTAATGCGGACACGGTTGCGCATTTTGAAGAAGCATATGCGGAGATGCCTGAACTGCTTGGCGATGTCAAAGAAGTGCTTTATGATATCGTTAAAGAAGAGGTTCGCCGCCTGATTACACATGAAAAAATCCGTCCTGATGGTCGTGCGCCAGAAGAAATTCGTCCAATCGAATGTGATGTGGCGATCTTGCCGCGTACACACGGATCTGGACTATTCACACGTGGACAAACACAAGCACTCAGCATTTGTACGCTTGGACCGCTTGGCGATGTGCAAATTCTTGACGGCATCAGCCCGGAAGAAACGAAACGTTTTATGCATCACTATAATTTCCCGCCATTCAGCGTAGGTGAAGCAAGACCGCTTCGTCCTCCAGGCCGTCGGGAAATTGGACATGGTGCACTCGGCGAGCGCGCTTTGTCGAAAGTTATTCCATCTGAGGCTGACTTCCCGTATACGATTCGTCTTGTATCCGAGGTGCTCGAATCGAATGGATCGACTTCGCAGGCTAGTATATGTGCAAGCACACTTGCTATGCTGGATGCAGGCGTTCCGATTAAAGCTCCGGTTGCAGGTATTGCAATGGGTCTGATTAAAGATGGCGACCATTTCTCCATTTTGTCCGACATTCAAGGGATGGAAGATCATCTCGGCGATATGGACTTTAAAGTAGCGGGTACAGCAGAAGGTGTAACTGCCATTCAAATGGATATCAAAATTGACGGTATCGATCGTTCGATATTGGAGCAGGCGCTTGAGCAAGCACGCGAAGGACGCATGCATATTCTAGGTAAAATGACAGCGATTATTTCGGAAGCTCGTCCTAACCTTTCCCAATATGCACCTAAAATTCTCACGCTTCGCATTAATCCGGACAAAATCCGTGATGTTATCGGCTCTGGCGGTAAAATCATCAACAAGATTATCGAGGAAACTGGCGTGAAAATCGATATCGAGCAGGATGGCATGGTTTACATTGCTTCTTCGAACGAAGAGATGAACCAAAAAGCCAAAGCGATTATCGAAGGTATCGTGAAGGAAGTTGTAATTGGCGAAATTTATTTAGGTACGGTAAAACGGATCGAGAAGTTCGGCGCATTCGTTGAAATTTTACCGAACAAAGATGGTCTTGTGCATATTTCCCAGCTGGCGAACGAACGTGTCGCTAAAGTGGAAGATGTCATTGCAATCGGCGACCAAATTACAGTTAAAGTAACGGAAATTGATCAGCAGGGCCGTATTAACTTGTCCCGTAAAGCTGTATTGACGCCAACTGTACCAGCACAATAACGGCTGCAGCGTTACATGATAGGGGCACCGCAAGGTGCTTTCTCAAAATATAAGAAATTATAAGTTTCACACTTATAATGGGCTTATATTTCACCTTCAAAAACGGTAGCTTTGCCGTCAGAACGGCGACAGCCGTTTACGCTTGAAATATAAGAATGCAGAGATTTCCTCTTATATTTACGCGTCTATTCTACGCCAAACGGACTGTTGCCGCAAAAAAACGGCAACGCCGTTTATACTTGTTTTTTTATACTCGAAGCAAAGAGCCAGATTCCATCTGTCTCTTTTTATTTTGTCGTCAAAAATCGCCTGCCTATAGAAGGCATCCATTTTCCTTAACATAATCTCGTCCCAATATTCATACATATGGAGCAATGAGGAACGGGGTGAATGAAGATGCTGAGAAAAATAGGGGTAGCCATAGGCTGTATGCTGATTATGGTGGTGTTCATTCTCGCGAATGGAGGAGGTACGGCGGGCTATATCAGCGCAATTAAGCAGGAAAAAGGCATGATGACGCAGCTTCAAGATTCAATTTTGGATGAAAATAAAGCAAAGCTGCGCGCTTCTGTCTTAGCGGAGTCCGAGAGTCGCTCCATTAAGCCTATCGATGCCCGGATTGACCGTGTATGGAAGGCTATTCCCGGCTACAATGGGCTTGAGGTGGATGTCGAGGCCACGGTGGAGAAGACGATTGCATCGGGCGCCCTTTCGCCGATTTTATATGTGTACAAGGAGACTTCTCCACGTATTAAGCTTGCGGATTTAGGTCCGCTTCCAATATACAAAGGCAATCCAAACAAAAAAATGGTGTCGCTAATGATCAATGTTGCGTGGGGCAATGAATACATAACGCCGATCCTTAAAACCTTGAACAAGGAAGAGGTAAAGGCAACTTTTTTTCTAGATGGCTCGTGGCTGAAAAAATATCCGGAAATCGCCAAGCAAATTCAAGCGGAAGGGCATGAAATGTCCAATCATGCGTATACGCATCCGAAGATGAGTGAGCTCAGCCGAAATGATGCTTATTTGCAAATTTCCCGTACGGAGGATTTGCTTAAATCGACGCTTGGCGTGACGAATAAGTGGTTTGCCCCGCCTTCGGGCGATTTTAACCAAATGACGGTACAGGTGGCGGCGGAGCAGAGGCTTCGCACGGTGTTATGGACAATTGATACGGTTGATTGGACCAAGCCGGGGGCAGACTGGATCATTCGGCGCATTTCGTCGCGGCTGGAGCCAGGCGCACTTATTTTGATGCATCCAACAGCGTCCTCGCGCGATGCTTTAACCGGAATGATTCGTGAAATCAAACGCCAGGGCTATACGCTTGGCCCCGTTAGCGAGACGCTTTCGGAGGCGCGAATACCTGCTGCTGTTGAGCCGCAACCATAATTTTGATATAGTGTTAACATTCATGCTTACAGGAGGACCCTTCGTGAAAAAATATACGCTTAGCAACGGTTTAAGAGTCGTAGTTGAATATATCCCAACCTGCCGTTCGGTTTCATTTGGCATTTGGGTCAAAACAGGCTCCCGCAATGAGACGCCTGAAAATAACGGGATCTCCCATTTTATCGAGCATATGCTTTTCAAGGGGACAGATCAACGCACGGCGAAAGACATTGCCGACCTGTTCGATGGTATTGGGGGCAATGTCAACGCATTTACCTCCAAAGAGTATACCTGCTATTATGCCAAGGTGCTGGATGAGCATTTGCCGCTCGCTGTAGATGCGCTTTCGGACATGTTTTTCAATTCCAAGCTGGACGAGGCGGATTTGGCGAAAGAGCGGAACGTTATTTTAGAAGAAATTTCGATGTATGAGGATACGCCAGATGACAAGGTTCATGATGAAGCTTCGCGTGCTGCCTATGGCGATCACCCCCTCGCTTATTCAATTCTGGGCCTGGAGGAGCGTCTTGCCGAAATGACGCCTGATACACTGCGCGTGTATATGAATGATTATTACACGATTGACAATACCGTCGTCAGTGTCGCCGGCAATGTGGAAGAGGGCAAGCTGCTGGAGCTGCTGGAGCAGTATTTTGGCAAGTTTGATCGCAAAGGTACATCGCAGCTGGTGGAAGCACCGGATTTCCGCGGCGATTATATTTTCTATAAAAAGAAAACCGAGCAAAACCATCTTTGCCTGTCCTTTCAAGGCTGTTCGATTTCTGATGAGAAGCTGTATGCGATGGTGCTGCTCAATAATGCGCTTGGCGGCGGCATGAGCTCGCGCCTGTTCCAAGAAATTCGCGAAAAGCGCGGCCTCGCCTATTCGGTTTATTCTTACCACTCTTCTTATGCGGACAGCGGCTTGTTTACCCTGTATGCGGGTACTGCGCCGAAGCAAACGAAGGAAGTGCTTGATTTGACGATGGAGCAGCTAGAGGAGCTTGCTTCCAAGGGGCTTGAGGATGCTGAGCTTCATCGTGGCAAAGAGCAGCTGAAGGGCAGCCTGATTCTTAGTCTGGAAAGCACAAGCAGCCGAATGACCCGTCTTGGGAAAAATGAGCTGATGCTTGGCCGGCATTACACGCTCGATGAGCTGCTAGGGCGTATTGATTCCGTGACGATGGACGATGTGAGAAGCGTAACGGAGCGTTTGCTCGCGGCACCTTTTGCGGTGGCAATGGTAGGTTCAAGCGAAAGGGCTGCATCTAAACTTGGGAGGGATCGTTTTGTATCGCGTATTGTTTAAAAGAGTAGAGGGCAACGAAGACATCAAGCTTCCTTGCAAAATGTCCGAATGGGCTGCTGGCTTCGACCTGCAGGCCGCTGTATCAGAGCCTGTTGAGCTTGCTCCAGGTGAGCGCAAGCTTATTCCTACAGGCTTTGCGATGGCAATGCCTGCCGAGCTGGAGGCGCAAATTCGTCCACGCAGCGGACTGGCCTACAAGCATGGCATTACATGCTTGAACTCCCCAGGAACGATCGACGCTGATTACCGCGGAGAAGTGAAGGTGCTTCTCGTTAATTTGGGGCAGGAGCCGTTCACAATTGCACGCGGCGAGCGCATCGCCCAAATGGTGTTCCAGAAAGTGCCGATTATTACTATTGAAGAGGCAGATGAATTGCCGGATACGCTGCGTGGCAGCGGCGGGTTCGGACATACTGGCGTTTAATGATTAAGACTGGAGCAGCTGCTCTGGTCTTTTTTTTCACCCATTCTGGGCCCAGGCATAAGATAGTCTATATCTACATGCGCGAGAGAGGAGTGAAGCCGATGCTAACAGGCGTTCAGGTGCTGCTGATCGGCGGCGACGCCAGGCAGCTCGAGGTGATCCGCAAACTGACGGAGCTGGATGCGACCGTAGTCATATCGGGGTTTGACGGTCTGCAGTCGACGCCAGATGGAGCCGTTCAGGCTGAATATGATGAACGGTTGTTTGATGGGGTAGACGCATTAGTACTGCCTGCTGTCGGAACCGATGACCAAGGCGTCATTAGTGCTGTATTCAGCGATAGCGAGATCAGGCTGGAAGAGCGCCATATGGCTCGCTTGCCTAAGCACTGCAAAGTATATGCCGGTATGGCAAAACCATATTTGAGCGACCTCTGCAAGGGGCATCAGCTGGAATTGGTAGAGTTGTTTGAGCGCGACGATGTCGCGATTTACAATTCCATTCCGACAGCTGAAGGTGCGGTAATGATGGCGATTCAACATACCGATATTACGATTCATGGCTCCACCTGCATGGTGCTCGGATTCGGAAGAACGGGGTTTACATTGGCACGGACGTTAAAAGGCTTAGGGGCGAATGTGCTTGTTGGGGTACGCCGGGGAGAGCATTTTGCAAGAGCGCTCGAAATGGGCTTCGAGCCTTTCTACACCAGCAATTTGCGGCAATATACGGGCAATATTGACTTGCTTTTTAACACAATTCCGACTATGATAGTCACAGCGCAAATTATAGCAAATCTTCCTTCGCGAAGCGTCATTATTGATCTGGCTTCGAAGCCTGGCGGAACTGATTTCCGCTTTGCTGAGAAACGGGCCATTAAGGCGATGCTCGCGCCCGGACTCCCCGGTATCGTCGCACCCAGAACTGCTGGACGAATCATAGCCGATTGTTTAACACAATTGATTATGGACGACTTGATAAATCGGGGGAATGGGGAATGAATTGGTCCGGGCTTACAGTAGGGTATGCATTGTCAGGGTCTCACTGCACGTTTGCCGAGGTTATGCCGCAAATCCAGCGGTTTGTAGACGCAGGCGCGAACGTAGTACCCATAGTATCGCAGACGATTATGACGACGGATACGAGGTTCGGAACGTCGGAGCAGTGGCAGACACAGCTCAAAGCGATAACTGGCAATGAAATTATTTCGACGATTGTGCAAGCGGAGCCGCTTGGCCCATCGAAGCTTATTGATGTGCTGCTCATTGCACCATGCACGGGCAATACAACAAGCAGGCTGGCTAATGCGCAGACTGACAGCGCGGTGCTTATGGCATCCAAATCGCAAATGCGCAATGGAAGGCCAATCGTCATTGCCATTTCTACGAATGATGGTCTGGGCCTTAATTTGGCGAATATTGCGAAGCTGATTGTAACGAAAAATATTTATTTTGTGCCGTTCGGCCAAGATAATCCGGTTCAGAAGCCCAATTCGCTCGTAGCAAGAATGGACCTGGCACTGGAAACATGCGAGGCGGCGCTGCAAGGCAAACAGTTACAACCGCTCATTATTGAGCGTTTTAATTATTAAGTTTTTTATTCTGAGCTTTTATAAGACCCGAGGGGAGCATTACGGCAAATGTCAAATCAAAAATTGTTTAACGTTGCAGTAGTTGGCGCAACAGGCGCAGTAGGGGAACAAATACTAAACTTGCTCGATAAGAGAAACTTCCCTATTAAGGAACTGAAGCTTCTGTCTTCAGCGAGGTCTGCTGGTACGAAAATCACATTCAAAGGCCAGGAAGTGACGGTGGAGGAAGCGAAGCCGGAAAGCTTTAAGGGCATTGATATAGCATTATTTAGCGCTGGTGGAGACGTTACGAAGGCGCTCGCGCCGCATGCAGTTGAATATGGAACGGTATGTATTGACAATACGAACGCTTACCGTATGGATCCAAATACGCCGCTTGTTGTGCCTGAAGTGAATATTGACAAGGTGAGCGAGCATAAAGGTATTATTGCGAATCCGAATTGTTCGACGATTCAGATGGTAGCTGCGCTTAAGCCGCTTCAAGACAAATACGGCATTAATCGCATAATCGTATCGACTTATCAAGCGGTATCAGGAGCAGGTGCGAAAGCTATTGAGGAAATGCTGCGCCAGACGCGTGCATCCCTTGACGGCGAAGCGGTGAATCCGGCTATTTTGCCAGTAGGCTCTCTGCCTGTGAAGCATCAAATCGCCTTTAATGCGATTCCGCAAATCGACAAGTTCCAAGAAAACGGCTACACGCTAGAAGAGATGAAGATGGTCAATGAAACGAAGAAAATTTTGGATGACCAAACCATTGAGGTTACGGCTACTTGCGTTCGTATTCCAGTCGTTTACGGCCATTCGGAATCGGTTTTTGTTGAGCTGAAAAATAACTACGATCTGGAAGATGTCAAGCAGCTGTTGTCTGACGCCCCGGGTGTCGTGCTGGTTGATGATCCGGCGAATCAGCTTTACCCGCTCGCAACGGAAGCAGCCGGCAAGCCGGAAGTATTTGTCGGACGTTTGAGACGCGATCTTGGCCATGAAAATGGGCTTAACCTATGGATCGTATCGGATAACCTGCTTAAAGGGGCCGCATGGAATGCGGTTCAAATCGCCGAGCACATCGCACAGGCTTAACGAATAAACGGTGTAAGGACTTGATAGCTGGCAGCATCTTGCCTTTCGGTGATGGGGGAAGAGGCTTATGCGAACTCTCGTTATGAAGTTTGGAGGAACCTCAGTATCATCCGATTTTGCCAGAAATCATTGTTTGGAGCATATTAAGCGTGAACGCGAAAATGGTTTTCAGCTCGTCGTTGTCGTTTCGGCTATGGGTCGCCTGGGCGACCCATATGCTACGGATACGCTGCTTGGTTTAGTACGAAGCAATGGTGAGACGCTTCCGCTGCGTGAGCGGGATATGCTGCTGGGCTGTGGTGAGATGATTTCTGCCGCGGTCTTATGCAGCTTGCTTTGTTCAAAGGGCATTCCCGCTACCATTTTAAGCGGCTATCAAGCAGGCATTATTACGGACGGGCATTTCGGCCAAGCGAGAATAACCGACTTGCGTCCGGAGCAGCTTCTAAAGAATCTTGGTGAAAATAAAGTTGTTATCGTTACCGGTTTTCAAGGTGGCACTGAAGATGGAGAGCTGACTACGCTCGGCCGCGGCGGTAGCGATACATCGGCGACTGCACTTGGCGCTTCACTGCGTGCAGAGCGGGTAGATATTTATACCGATGTCAATGGTATTCTGACAGCTGATCCGCGAATAGTGAATGATGCAAAACCGCTTCTTGTCGTCAGCTATGCAGAAATTTGCAATATGGCTCGTCAAGGGGCTAAAGTCATTCATCCGCGTGCTGTTGAAATTGCCCAGCAAGCCGGAATACCGATCCGTGTGCGTTCGACCTTTTCGCTTGATGAAGGAACGTTGGTAACGGATAGCCCACTTCATGCTGCTGGAATGGTAAGTGACCGACATGTGACAGGCATTGCGCACGTAGCGGGCATTACTCAAATTTCGGTGCAGACGGTAGAAGGCAAGGCTGACGTCCAGCTGCAAGTTTTTCAAACGATGGCCCGTCATCATATTAGCGTAGATTTTATAAATGTGACGCCAAGCGGAGTCATCTATACCGTATTTGACTACGATGCAGCGAAGGCTGTAGCCGTCCTGACGGACTGCGGTTATGCACCGACCGCGATTAGCGGCTGTGCAAAGGTATCAGTCATTGGCGGTGGCATGAACGGTGTTCCAGGCATTATGGCCCGTATTGTAGAGGCTCTTACGCTGCAGGGTGTTTCCATTATGCAGGCAGCGGACTCCAATACGACCATCTGGGTATTGGTCAAGGATGCGGACATGGCATCCGCGCTGCGCGCGCTTCATGCCAAGTTCGAGCTTCATTTATAGCAGGATCAGCTGCAATAGACCCGTTTTGCGAAGCAAAGCTTTGAGCCCCGGCTTTCGAAGAAGCTTTGCTTTGCCAAATTCGGAGTAGAAGAAGTAAGTTTTGCTCCGCAAAACTTGAAGATTATGCTTACGAAGTAAGTTTTGCTCCGCAAAACTTTTAGGAGGAATCAAAATGGAATATGGAAGGTTAGTTACGGCGATGGTCACCCCATTCGATGCCGCTGGCGAAATTGATTGGGATGCGACTGGGCGATTAATCGATTACTTAATTGAAGAGCAGCTTAGCGATAGTCTTGTTGTATCTGGAACGACGGGGGAATCTCCTACGCTTACGGATGAGGAGAAAGAAGCGCTATTTCGTTTTTCGGTAGAGCGCGCTGCAAGGCGGGCTAAAATTATTGCAGGCACAGGCAGCAATAATACGGCACATTCCATCCATTTGACAAAGGTGGCAGAGGCGTGTGGAGTTGACGGTGTGCTGCTCGTAGCGCCTTATTACAACAAGCCGAGCCAGGAAGGCCTTTATCAGCATTTTAAAGCGATTGCAGATTCGACGAAGCTTCCGGTTGTATTGTACAACGTTCCGGGCCGTACAGTCGTGAATATTTCGGTTGAAACGACGCTGCGCCTAGCGGCGATTAGCAACATTGTAGCCACAAAAGATTGTGCGTCATCGGAACAGATGATCCAGCTTGTAGCAGGCGCTCCAGAGGGCTTTAAAGTTTACAGTGGCGACGATGCGGCAACGCTCCCGACTTTAGCAGTAGGCGGTTATGGCATTATCAGTGTAGCTAGCCATGTTATCGGCAAAAAAATGAAGCAGCTTATCGAGGCTTATGTGAGTGGGGACGTTGCTTTGGCGGCCAAGCTAAACGCTGAATGCTTCCCAGTATTCAAGGGCTTATTCGAATGTCCGAACCCGGTACCGAACCCGGTTGCTCTGAAGCATGTAATGGGACTGAGCGGCTTCCCGGTTGGCGGAGTTAGACTTCCTTTGGTAGGCGTTACCGATTCGGAAGCTGAATTTTTGCAAAACCTCGTCGATTCTTCAACTGCATTTTAGTTCAAGCTCTTATCAAATCACGAAGCTGGTGCCCAGGCACCGGCTTTTTTTATTCACCTAAATTGTTTTCATGACCCCAAAATTCAGGCTATGCCTTTGCACTTCTCATTTTGCGAATGCGGCCAGTGGAGAGCCGTGCAGTACTATCTATGGCTATTGTAGTTGCTTTTGTAGTGGCTATTGTAGTTGCTCTTGCTGATAAATTGGGCCACAGTGGAGGCGCAATATCGCCCTTCCCTGCTACCGAAGGTGCAGGGGATTGAATGCGGTTTTAAAAGCAAAGGGTAAAGAGGAACGAGCGGAGTGAAAGGTTTGGGAGTGAGAAGCGCGGGCGTTCGCTTTTGCCCTGTGATTTCTACCGCAAAAGCTTTTACAGTTCGGAGAAATCACAGGGGAACGGCGATGGAACCCCAAACCTTTCACGCAGCGCCCCATCCTCAACCCATTCTTTTCCACGCACCCGGCCCCTCAGCCTTGTATTCGATCTTTTTCATCATGTATAATGAGTTCAAGTGATCGGGTGCGGAAATGATTTGCAAATTAAGCGAAGAATGGAGCAGCTTCCTTCTTGTTTAACAGGAAAAAAACATGACCTCATCAGGTTGGAAAAAGGAGGGATAGTCATTGTCCAAAAGGAATGTGCAGGATAAGCTGTTGATTTTTGCATTGGGCGGTATTGGTGAAATTGGGAAAAACATGTACGTCATTCAATATGACAATGATATTGTGATTGTAGATGCGGGGCTTAAATTTCCGGAGGAGGATATGCTCGGCATAGATATTGTTATTCCGGACATTTCGTATTTGAAGGAAAATCGAGAGAAGGTGCGCGGCATTGTCATTACGCATGGGCATGAGGACCATATCGGCGGACTTTCCTATATGCTCCGCAGCCTCAACGTTCCGGTATATGCAACGAAGCTGACGCTGGGACTCATTGAAGGCAAGCTGAAGGAAGCAGGGCTGCTGGGTGAAACGAAGCGAATACTCATTAATGCGGATTCGGAGATAGAGCTGGGCAGCATGAATGTATCCTTTTTCAAAACGAACCACAGCATTCCTGATTCCGTAGGCGTATGCTTGGAGACGCCCGAAGGTGTTGTCGTACACACGGGAGACTTTAAGTTTGACCATACGCCAGTCAACGGGCAATATGCTGACATTAAGCGCATGGCGGAAATTGGGCAGAAGGGCGTGCTTGCGCTGCTGTCCGACAGTACCAATGCGGAGCGTCCGGGCTATACGCCTTCGGAGAAAAATGTAGGCGAAGAGCTCAAAGATATATTCCGCAAATCACCGCAGCGTGTCGTAGTTGCAACGTTTGCCTCCAACGTACACCGTATTCAACAGGTCATCAATGCAGCTATTGCTACGGATCGCTATATTGCTGTAGTAGGACGCAGCATGGTCAATGTGGTCGGAATTGCTGGTGAGTTAGGTTATTTGAACATACCAGATGGCATGATTGTTGAACCGGAAGCTGTGAATAAGCTGGCCGCGGATCGCGTCGTTATTTTATGTACGGGCAGCCAAGGAGAGCCAATGTCAGCTTTGACACGCATGGCGCGCTCGACGCATCGTAAAGTCGATATTTTGCCGGGAGATACGGTCATTATTGCAGCAACGCCAATTCCGGGCAATGAGCGGTATGTAGGGCGGACAGTGGACGAGTTGTTCCGTCTTGGAGCGAACGTCATTTATGGCCCTGGCTCGGTATCCGGAGTCCATGTGTCCGGTCACGGCAGCCAGGAAGAGCTGAAGCTGATGCTCAATTTGATTAAACCCAAATATTTTATCCCTATTCATGGCGAATATCGGATGCTGCGGCAGCATGCTTTGCTGGCCGAGGCGGTTGGCATTGAGAAATCCAATATTTTCGTTATGGAAAATGGCGACACGGTAGAGGTACAGGGCGGCAAGGCGCGCAAAGGCTCGAAGGTTCCAGCAGGCAATGTGCTGATTGATGGTCTTGGCGTTGGCGATGTCGGAAATATTGTGCTGCGGGATCGCAAGCTGTTGTCACAGGACGGTATTCTCGTTGTCGTGGTGACGCTGAGGAAACAGGAGGGCACCATTGTATCTGGGCCGGATATTATATCGCGCGGCTTCGTCTATGTGCGTGAATCCGAAGGGCTGCTGGACGAGGCGAACAAAATTGTGTCCGCAACGCTTCTCAAGCTAATGAACGATAAAGTGAATGAGTGGGCTTCGCTGAAAACGAATGTGAAGGACGCGCTCGGTCGTTTCCTCTATGAGAAAACACGCCGTCGGCCAATGATTTTGCCGATCATTATGGAAGTGTAGTTGATCAAAAAATAAAACGGAGTGAGGAACGCCCGGATAACCGGACCGTTGCTCACTCCGTTTTTTTCGTGCTGTTCTTCTAACGCTGTAAAATTTAGCTGCCCATTGCTTGGCCGCCTTCAATTTTGGCTTTGCCGCCGCTGCCGACCCAAGTGCGCTTCCATTCCTTTTGAATGAACGCGAGCATGAGCATGCTGAGCAGGGCGATGGCGCTGAGAATGAGGAAGCCCGGTGTGTAGGAGCCTGTCGATTGATAAAGGCTGCCGAGAATAAGGGGCAGGAAGTATCCGCCAACACCGCCCGCTGCGCCGACAATCCCGGTCATAATGCCGATCTCCTTGCCGAAGCGCTGTGGGACGAGCTGGAATACAGCGCCATTGCCTGCGCCGAGACACATCATGCCAAGGAACAGCAAGGTGCTGACCACGTAGAGTGGAGGCAGCAGGGAGATGGAAGCTAGCATAACACCTGCTCCGACATACAGCGCCATCAGGACGCGAATGCCCCCAAGCTTATCGGAGAGCCAGCCGCCTACTGGACGGAAGAAGCTTCCGGCAATAACGCAAATGGTTGTAAAGTCTGCCGCCTGAATCGCGGAAAGCCCATATTGTGTGTTGAAGAAAATAGTCAAATAGTTGGACATGCCGACGAAGCCGCCGAACGTAACGCCGTATAAAAGACAGAACAGCCAGGCATCCTTTTGCTTCAGCACTTGTCCGTATTCGGACAGCTTTTTCGGAGCGGGCTGGTTTGGGCTTTCCTTAGCAAAAATCGTGAAGATGACAAATACGATTGCGATGGGAATAAGGGCAAGTCCGAATACCGCTTCCCAGCCGCCGAAATGCTGTGCCAGCCGATTAGCGAAAAGCGTCGTCAGTACGGTACCACTGTTGCCTGCTCCAGCGATCCCCATGGCTAGACCTTGATATTGCGGGGGATACCATCTGCTTGCAAGCGGCAGTGCTGCTGCGAAAGATGCTCCAGCTACTCCAAGCAATAGAGCAACGAAATGCAGCTCTGTTAAGGAATCAACAAATTTCCAGCCCCAAATGAGAGGAATCATTGTAACGAGCATACCGATTTGTCCGGTTTTCTTCGGTCCAATATGGTCGGTCATAAAACCAAGCACAAGCCGCAATATCGAGCCGCCTAAAATAGGTAGAGCGACCAGTTTGGCTTTCTGAGCAGCATCCATTGGAAAATCGCTGGCGATAACAACGATGAGCGGTCCCATCAAAATCCAAATCATAAAGCTGATATCGAAATACAAGAAAGAACTGAACAAGGATGGTTTATGTCCACTTTTCCAAAACGCTTTTTTATCTACCATGTCTCTATCTCCTCTATGCTTGGTTTTGTCGTGCTCAGTCAGCGTGGGTGATGGCGGTTTTCGCATTCCCGGGGTGCATGTCGCACCGCAATTCCAGCTGTACATATAAAAAAAAGGCCGCAGTCTGCCCCAAGCTAAAGCTCGGACGGATTGCGGCCTCATTGCCGAACGCCAGCACGACTCTGTGCGGACGATAATTGCTCACCTCATTGTGAACTCAAGCTGAATTATAAAATATCGACCATCACATGTCAATAAATATTACATAAAACATTCATATGCTTTAAATGTGTAATTCGCGTCATATATATTGACACTTCTGTCGAATTCTTTTATGCTCATAATAATCCATATAAAGGCCGCACAATGGTGTGCCGCCGCCCACTGGCAATGAAGCCCGCTCCCTGCTGACAGGGAACGGGCTTTTGTGCTTATTTTCAGCTATATGAAGGAGGAAGTGAAAATGACGGTTGCCCGTGTAGATCGTGTTGATATAAAAAAAGGTTTAAGCGTTGACGAAGCGGTTCACTGTCTAATCGAGCGTACACTGCCGGGTAAGGTGGAGCAAGTGCTTCTGCAGAAAGCAGCTCAACGAGTGCTTGCCGAGGATTTTTACTCCCCTTTTCCTATGCCGCCTTTTCGTCGGGCAGCGATGGACGGTTATGCGCTCCATGCTGCTTTTACTCAGACGGCTTCACCTGGCAATCCGATTCGCCTTATCGTAACTGGCGAGGTGCAGGCGGGGGCGGGAGAAATAGCTTGGCATACGGGCTCTGGCAAGCGTCCTTTCATTAATGAGCAATTGATGGCAGTACGTATTTTTACAGGAGCTCCTGTGCCTGCCTGTTTCGATGCTGTTATTAGGCAGGAGGAAATTCAGTCGCCGAGCCTGCAAGGACAGCAGTTGGACGCCGCGGCGTGGGGAATGTCGCAAATTCAAATTAATCAGCCCGTACAGCCGGGAAAAAATATTGCCGAAGCAGGCGAAGATCTTGCCGAAAGCAGCCTCGTCATTAAAAAAGGCACCAGACTTGGTTCGAAGGAAATCGCCATTCTTGCCTCGTATGGGCAGGAACGGGTCACTGTAGTCGCAAGGCCCATTGTCGCCATCATTCCCGTTGGAGATGAGCTGCTGCTTCCCGGTCAACCCTTGCAGCCGAATCGGATCTACGATGCCAATGGATTCGCTGTGGAAGCATTTTTATTAGAACAGGGTGCCTTGGTGATTCGTTCTTTGCCAATCAAGGATGATGCGGAAGTGATTGCTACGGCGATTAAGCAAGCTGCGGCGCAGGCGGATTTGGTTATTACAACGGGAGGCATTTCGGTAGGGGATTATGATTGTGTAGCGCGTGCGGCAGATCGCCTCGGTTTTGAGCCATTGTTCACTAAAGTGATGATGCGCCCTGGGCCGCATTCGTCGGCATTTTTTCATCAAGGTAAGCTGTTGATTAGTTTGTCTGGCAACCCTGCAGCGTGCTACACAGGGCTTATCCTGTTAGTGAAGCCTATCGTACAGCATTTGAGAGGGCTTAATGAAAGCATGGCGGAGTGGAAACAAGCCGTATTAATGGACAATGTGGATAAGCCTTCGCCCTATCCCCGTTATATCCGTGCTTTTGTATGGATGGAGGCGGGAGAATGGCGGGTTAAGCCGCTGCCGAACGATAAATCGGGCAATATTGCTGCTTTTGCGGGTGCAAATGCACTGGCGGCGATTCCGGGTGAAGGTCTTAAGGCAGGAAGGCATGCTGCATTTCTTAGTTTGACTTAACGAGCAAATACCATTTTGGCCACTTTACGATAGAACGGAGGGTAACGGCTTTGATAAAACAAAAACTTGTTGTTATCGGCAACGGGATGGCTGGAGTTAAATGCGTAGAGGAAATTTACGAGCTGGCGCCTGAGGCTTATGACATTACGATTATAGGAGCAGAGCCGCATCCCAATTATAATCGTGTTCTCCTCTCCAAAGTGCTGCAAGGGAATACAGCGCTATCTGATATTACATTGAACGATTGGAATTGGTACAGTGAGCGTGGCATTAACCTGTTAACCGGCGAGATGGTTGAGCGCATAAATGCGGAGGGGAAATGGGTGCGTACGGCATCAGGGAAAAAGATTGCCTATGACCGCCTGATTATTGCAACCGGCTCATCAGCGTTTATGCCTGCGCTGCCAGGTATTCAGAAGCCTGGCGTAACGGCTTTCCGCAATATGGAGGACTGTCAGGCGATGATGGAGGCTTCCCGGCGCTTTAAGCGTGCTGCCGTTATTGGCGGCGGGCTGCTCGGGCTCGAAGCGGCTAGAGGACTGCTCAATCTCGGCATGGAGGTTGATGTTGTTCACAACGCAGCCTATTTAATGAATCGCCAGCTGGACCGGATGTCAGCAAACCTGCTTAAGGAAGAACTGATGAAGCAGGGCATGCGTTTTTGGCTTAACAAGCGGACGGAAAAAATAACAGGTGTCCGCAGGGCAAGTGGCCTGCTGTTCTCGGATGGAACGACGCTTGCTGCGGACCTCATCGTTGTAGCGATTGGAATTAGCCCGAATTTGGCCGTTTTAGCGGATAGCGGCATTCGGACGAACCGTGCAATCATCGTTAACGATTATATGGAAACGAATATTACTGGCATATATGCGGTAGGGGAGTGCGCCGAACATCAGGAGACCGTGTATGGGCTAGTTGCTCCGCTTTATGAACAGGCAAAGGTGCTGGCACGTCATCTGTGCAAGCTAGAAACCGATGGCTATCACGGCTCCATTCCATATGCACAATTAAAGGTATCAGGCGTGGAGGTGTTTTCCGCGGGCGTTATCCGTGATGAAGAAGCTGAAACCGCGCTGCAGCATTATGATGCGATGAAAGGCACTTATAAAAAAGTAACGATGCAAGGCGGTATTGTAGCTGGTGCTGTACTGTTCGGAGACAGCTCCGAGGGCAGCAAGCTGCTTGGGTATTTGAAGCGCCGTGCTGGAATAGGCGTGCTTAAGGAAAGTGATTCAGGCTCCAAATCAGGGGGAGCAGATGCTGTTGCAGCTGCAATGCTAGGCGGTGAAACGGTTTGTGCTTGTAATGGGGTAAGCAAGTCGGCTATCGTAGCTGCGATACAATCTGATGGACTTGAGACGGCTGATCAGGTGCGCGACAAGACGAAAGCTTCCGGCTCCTGCGGCGGATGCCGTCCAATGGTGGAGGCGCTCGTTGCCTATGCCTTATCGGGAGTTGGGGGAGCAGTCAAAGCAGCGCCAATTTGCAGCTGTACGGAGCTTGATCCGGCAGGACTTAAAGAAGCCATGCTAGGCGATACGTTCAGTGATGCCGCTTCAGCAAGAAGGGCTCTTGAGTGGAGAAAGCCTGAAGGCTGCTTCATTTGTCAGGCAGCGATGGGCTACTATTTGCGGCTGACTGTAACAAGCGACGCGGGCGATGTCCTAGGGCAGGCGCAGATTCATTACCCCACGCTGCAGTCTGTTCTTGTAGCTGCATCGATGCAGGGGGAAGCATCATCCCAATGCCGGATATCGCATGCTGATCGTTTCGAAGGCGGCGGACCGAGCTATATAGCCGCGGAGCTGGAGAAAGCACTCGGAAGCCTGGCATCGCCAAGCATGCTCAAAGCTTCTGTATCTGCCGGGGCCTTATATCCTGCCGGTGTGCTGGTCCATGATGTTGGTATTTCAGCTTCGCCAGCAGGCTGGGAACTTTATATTGGCGGGCATATGGAAAGTCCGGTCAAGCAAGCGCAGCTGCTTATAATAGAGGGGTCTGAGCAGGGGGCAGTAGAAACGGCGATTGCCTGCATGCAGATGTACCGTCAATCCGCCTTTTATGGAGAAACCGTATGGAAATGGCTGGAGCGGGCAGGACTTATTGCGATAAGAGAGAAGCTGTTAGACCCTGATTTTCGCGAAGAACTGCTGGACAACTGGCGATTGGAACTTAGCCGAGAGACATGCACCGTTTGAGTAGGGAGGAAAAATAATGGCAGAATTAAAAATGGTTGAGCAGAAGCCCCAAGTAACAGCAGTCATGGATACACAGTGCCCTTTTTGCAGCGTGCAATGCAAAATGCGCGTCGAAGAGGAGCGCTCAGCGGCCGGTCGATTTTCTTATAAGGTGACAGCAATCCCGAATGCCGCATCGGAAGGACGGCTATGTGTGAAAGGGATGAATGCGCATCAGCATGCGCTTCATCGCGAGCGGCTCATGCATCCACTCATTAGACGGGAAGGGAAGCTTGTGCAGGCGACATGGGAAGAGGCGCTGGATTTGGTTTCCAGCCGCTTTCAAGCTTTGCAGGTCGAGCATGGTGCGGATTCGGTCGCTTTATATGGCGGCGGCTCATTGACGAATGAAACGTCCTATTTACTGGGTAAATTCGCTCGTGTTGGTTTGCGTACCCGCTATATTGATTATAATGGGCGCTTCTGCATGTCGGCCGCCGCTTCTGCTGGAAGCAAAACGTTCGGAATTGATCGCGGACTAACGAATCAATTGATGGAAATTGAACGGTCGGAATGCCTGATCCTTGCCGGAACGAATATAGCGGAATGCCAGCCGACGCTTATGCCTTATTTTACGAAGGCGAAGGAAAACGGGGCGACCTTAATTGTCATTGACCCGCGAATGACGGGAACGGCCGAGCTTGCGGACATTCATTTGCATGTGAAGCCAGGCATGGATGCTGCGCTTGTGAATGGCATGCTTAAAGTCATTTTTGATGAGGGTCTCATTGATCGGGGCTTTATTCGCAGCCGTACGAAGGGATTTGCGGAGCTGGAGCAGCATGTAAGGGCGCTAAATTTAGCTGATATAGCTGAAAGCACGGGAGTGCCTGAGGCCCTCATTCGCCTCGCTGCGCTCGCATTTGGTGAGGCGAAGACGGGAATGGTTTTTACCGCGCGTGGCGTCGAGCAGCATGCCGATGGGCATTTGGCGGTGCGGAATTTTCTCAATATGGTACTGGCAACGGGTAAAATCGGCCGTGAGGGCTGCGGCTATGGAGCAGTCACCGGTCAAGCCAATGGTCAGGGTGGACGAGAGCATGGTCAAAAGGCTGATCAGCTTCCCGGCTATCGACTGATCGAAAATGAGCATGATCGTGCTTATGTGGCAAGCGTCTGGGGCATTCGCCCGGAGGAGCTCCCTGGCAAAGGTGTATCCGCTTATGAAATGATGGAAATGGTGCATCGCGAGGAAATTAAAGCTTTGCTTGTCATGGGCTCGAATCCAATCGTATCGAACCCGAATGCGACGCTTGTAGAGGAAGGGCTCGCCAAGCTTGATTTTACCGTCGTAACCGATATGTTTCTGTCCGAAACGGCGATGCTTGCTGATGTTGTGCTGCCGATATCCGCTTATTTGGAAAATACCGGAACGATGACCAATTTGGAAGGCCGCGTTTTGCTGAGGGAAGCGGGTCGTCTTGCGCCTGGAGAAGCCCGTCATGACTGGGAAGTACTATGCGAGCTGGCAAAGAAGCTTGGCCGCGGCGAGTATTTTGCCTTTGAAAATTCCGAGCAAATCTTTAATGAGCTGCGTTTGGCGAGCAAGGGGGGGCTGGCTGATTATTATGGCATTACGTATGATCGGCTGCGCAAGGAGGAGGGCATTTATTGGCCTTGCCCATCGCTGGATCATCCGGGTACGAAACGGCTGTTCGAGAAGTCGTTTGCCCATGAGGATGGGTTAGCTGCTTTTCAAACCGTTACGAGCGATTCCCCAGCAGAAAAGGCAGACCATGAGTATCCGCTGCTTATGACGAATGGACGGCAGCTGTCCCATTACTTGACAGGAGTGCAAACACACCGCAGTCCTACGCTGGAAGCGAGAAATGTGGAAAATCATTTGGAGATTCACCCTCATACCGCTAGGAAATACCGTATTGAGGATTTTTCACTGGTAGTCGTGCAGTCGAAGCGCGGAGTTGTTATATTACGCTGCAAAGTGACGGACAGCATTCGTGAGGACACGGTATTTATTCCGATGCATTGGGGCGGCGTGCAAAATGTAAACCGGGCGACAAGTCCGCAGCTAGACCCTTTTTGCAAAATGCCGGACTTTAAGACGAGTGCGGTAAGCATTCGACCATACAGTGAATATTTGCAGGAGGAGGGGCATAAATAAACGCGACATTCCCATACTATGACGAGCCGTAGGTTCAGCCAAAACGGTATTAGCCTTGTTCAAGAGGGGGAATTCGCCGATGTGGCCATATTCAATGAGTTTAACAGGAGAGCAGCCTGAGCCATATGATGAAGAGAAGAAAAAGGCGGCTGGGGCGCTTGATGCTTTGCAGCAGCTGGGTCAGGTGAGCATTCCGCAGGCCGAGTCCAACATTTTTTGTATGACGATTATTGGACAGATTGAAGGGCACATGGTGCTGCCGCCGCAAAATAAAACGACAAAATATGAGCATTTGATTCCACAACTGGTTGCAGCCGAGCAAAATCAAAAAATCGAAGGTGTGCTGATCGTTCTCAACACAGTTGGCGGTGATGTGGAAGCGGGGCTTGCTATTGCAGAAATGATTTCTTCTTTGTCAAAGCCGACAGTAACGCTCGTACTCGGTGGCGGACATTCGATCGGCGTTCCGATAGCAGTAGCGGGCAACCTATCCTTCATTGCTGCGACAGCAACGATGACCATACATCCGATTCGCTTGAATGGCACCGTGATTGGCGTTCCGCAAACGTTCGAATATTTGGATAAAATGCAGGAGCGCGTCGTTCGCTTCGTTACGATGCACTCCAAGGTGTCGGAAGCGACTTTCAAGGAGTTGATGTTCAAAACAGGAGAGCTGACACGTGATATCGGAACAACAGTCATTGGCGGGGATGCGGTGCGCCATGGCTTGATTGATGCGGTAGGCGGTCTTGGCGATGCGCTGCGGGAGCTTAAGCGGCTAGTAGAGGAACGCAGGCAGGCGGGAATGCCGGGGGTGTTTAATTAATGTCTGTTCTATATACGATTGTTCCGCTGGAAGAAGTGCTCGCGGGCTGGCAGGCGGAGGAGGAAATCAATCAAGGCCGCGAAGTTTGGGTGGATGGCGTATATATGCAGGTAGAGCCGATTGCGCCAGGGATGGGCAAAGTCATTCGGCTCATTCATTGCGGGCTGGACGATTACTTAAATCCGCAGCTTTCGCCAGGAGCTGTTGTCAAATATTGATAATGGATGCTGCTGTTTAAGGGACTATCGAACGAATAGGAACATTTGTCCACCTATGGTATAATGTTTTACCGGGGGTGACGAACGTTGGCTAAGAAAAGAAGGGGCAAGAAATCGCTCGCAGCAAATTTGAAATATGAGGTTTACGGTATTTTACTCATTACGGTATCGATTATTGCTTTATCGGGAGAGGCGACGGTAGGACGTTCATTGTCCAAACTGTTCGGCCTCTTTCTGGGTAAATTTTACTTTGTGATTGCACTGATTGGCATATATGTGGGGCTGGTCGTGATGGTCAAACGGATGTGGCCGAAAGGCTGGTCCAATCGGAAAACAGGCATGCTTGTGCTCGTGCTTGCCTTTACACTGTGGAGCTCCATTGCGGAAATCGACCGCAAGCTTGGGGATACGACACTGCTGTCTGGCAAAGTGATTTTGAATCAGTTGGACAGCGACTTAAGGGGAGAGCTGCTTGCTTCCAACCCGCAGGATTTGCGCCCGCTTAAAGACAAGGCTATTAGCGGTGGTTACGTTGGAGCGCTGCAATATTCCGTACTTTTCACCTTATTTGGGAAAATTGGAGCTCAGTTGCTCATGCTTGTCATGATCGCAATTTCCATTATGCTCATTACGGGGAAGTCGTATGTGGAGCTGTTCAAGACGCTTCGTACCCGCTTTGTCCGCATGCTCAAGCTGCTCGCAGCCAAATGGTCGGATTATTCCGCTGAGCGGGCTGCAGCGCAATCATCTAGAAATGCAAGTGTAGTATCGTCTGCAAGCACTGTGCTTACTTCGGACAATACGATTGACGATGATGAAGAAGATTTTGCACCCCGTCCAGTCAAAAATAAAAAGTCATTGTTTTTCTCCTGGCGACAATCCGATAAGACGAAGGCCGCATCCGGTCATGACGAATGGGAGCTGGAGGATGATCCGCTTCACGGTGAGTCTGGTCGTGGCGAAGAGGGCGCGGCTGTACCGCATTGGTCGGAAGATTGGGATCAGGATTGGGACAATGAGCAGGATGAATTTGCTGCCCAAACAGCGCCTAGCACCGTTGCTTCATCAACAGCTGCCGCAGTTCCGCTGCCAGAGACAAGCGCTAGCTTATGGCCTAGTGAGCAGGAGGATTTGGCTGCTAAAGCTGCCCAGCCGTACGCTCATCAAGGTATAACGGATGAGCAGGAATGGTCAGAGCCATGGAGACCGCAAGAAACACAGGAGCAGCAAGAGCTGGTACATATAGAAGGAAATGAAGCAGAAGAAGCGGAGTATGACCTAGTTGAGCATGCGAATGAGGCATTTGGGGGGCACGCTGTTCAACAAGGTGACGATGGATACGATGAGCCCTTATTGGATGACGAGAAATCAGCAGAAGGCCATTTGGAAGCTGCTGCTGTTCCTGGCTCAATCGCTGGCAGCAATGAAGCGAACCAACAAGCAGCCGAAAGCAAGCCGGCGCTAGCCTCATCGAACGTGCCGGTAGTCAAGCCGTACGTTCTGCCTCCGTTTACATTGCTGTCCAAGCCAAGCCACATGGTCAGAGGCGGCATTGGCTCCAGTTCCATGGAGGCGAAGCTTAAGCTGGAGCGGACACTTGAAAGCTTTGGCGTGAAGGCGAAGGTGCTTGATCCCGTTATCGGTCCTGCCGTTACCCGTTTTGAGGTTGAGCCGGCATCGGGCGTGAAGGTTAGTAAAATTGTCAGCTTGACTGATGATATTGCGCTTGCGCTTGCAGCTAAGGATATTCGGATGGAAGCGCCTATTCCAGGCAGATCGGCCATCGGCATTGAAGTGCCGAATATGGAAATATCGATCGTTACGATGCGCGAAGTAATGGAAACAAAGGAATTTTATGATTCCCCTTCCAAGCTGTCGATTGCCTTCGGCCGTGATATTGCGGGCAAGCCAATCGTGGGCAATTTGGCGAAAATGCCCCATTTGCTTGTAGCGGGAGCGACGGGCTCCGGTAAATCAGTCTGTATAAACGGAATTATTACTAGTATTTTGTACAAAGCAACCCCGGATGAAGTGAAGTTTCTCATGGTCGATCCGAAAATGGTAGAGCTAAACGTATACAACGGTATTCCCCATTTGCTGGCGCCAGTTGTCACCGATCCGCGTCGTGCATCGCTTGCGCTTAAGAAAATCGTTGTCGAGATGGAAAAACGCTATGAGCTGTTTTCCAAATCGGGAACGCGAAATATTGAAGGCTATAACACTTTAATGGCAGACAATCCGAAAGCGGTTCTTCCTTACATCGTCGTCATCGTCGATGAGCTTGCCGATTTGATGATCGTAGCGGCTAACGATGTCGAGGATGCCATTGCCAGACTTGCGCAAATGGCCCGTGCGGCAGGCATTCACCTTATTATTGCAACGCAGCGTCCGTCTGTTGACGTTATTACCGGTGTCATTAAAGCGAATATTCCATCGCGAATTGCTTTTGGCGTTTCCTCACAGGTCGATTCGCGAACGATACTCGACATGGTCGGAGCGGAAAAGCTGCTCGGCCGCGGCGATATGCTTTACTTGCCGATGGGTACCTCCAAGCCGACGCGGGTACAGGGCGCATTCCTTTCCGATCAGGAAGTAGAGGCGCTTGTCGGTTATGCCAGAGGACAGGCAGAAGCGGAATACAAAGAGGATCTTGTACCGGAAATTGAGGAGGAGACGGCTAGCTCTGACGAGGTCATGGACGAGCTGTATGATCAGGCCGTTCAGATCGTCGTCGAAGCAAAGCAGGCGTCGGTATCCTTGCTTCAACGCCGCATGCGTATTGGCTACACAAGGGCTGCAAGGCTTATTGATGAGATGGAAGCTCGTCATATCGTGGGGCCATACGAAGGAAGTAAGCCGCGTGAGGTACTGCTTACAATAGATCAGCTCGAAGCGGGACGAATCAGTTCTTAAAATGCCAGCAGCGAAAAATTTTGCATAGAAGCTGCACTGATTTCTCATACTAGACTTAGGCAACGCTGCTAATTAGCGTACTATCTTGTAAGAGAAAGGCAGATCCTTCTATGAAAAAGCGACTAATGGTCATAACAGCAGTACTCGTGTTCGTCTTGTTTGGCTCCTACTCTCTCCGTCATATGCATCAAGTCAAGACGTCGGAGACATTCAGTAATGCGACGCTCAAGATTGGTTCCTCGGGCAATGATGTGTACGAGCTGCAAGGCAGGCTGAAGCATCTTGGATATTTCAGCGGCAAAGTGGATGGACAGTTTGGATCAAGCACGAAAAATGCCGTTACCTGGTTCCAATGGAAATTTGGAATGAAGGCCGATGGTGTAGTTGGGGCTTCGACAAAGCTGAAGCTTTGGGAAGTAACTAAATCCTGGAAGCCGGAAGCAGCAGATTCTTCATCCGGTAAAGCTGGTACGGGGAATGCAGCTGCTCCTAGCAAAGGCGGCGGAGGTGGCAGCTCGCTTTCCAAGGGCAACAAGCTGGGCCTCAGTGCCAATGATTTGAAGCTGATGGCTAACGCCGTTTACGGCGAATCCCGAGGCGAGCCCTACGAAGGGCAAATAGCCGTTGCAGCCGTTATTCTTAATCGACTGCATTCGACGAGCTTTCCGAATTCGATTTCGGGCGTTATTTTTCAGCCGGGTGCCTTTACCGCGGTAGCGGATGGTCAAATTTGGCTGACGCCAAATGAAACAGCTAGCCGTGCGGTGATGGATGCCATCAATGGCCAGGATCCATCAAATGGCTGTTTGTATTATTTTAATCCGGAAACGGCAACCTCGAAGTGGATATGGACCAGGCCTCAAGTAAAAACGATAGGCAAGCATATTTTTTGCATGTAGAGCCTGTACAGAAGCAACCGTTCTGCCTTAAAGCAGCTCTGGTTGCTTCTTCCTTTTCCCATCGGTTAGAATGGTATAGGAAGCTCGAAATTGGAATACATTGACTTGAAGCATAGAACGTTATGCTTTTTGTAGGCATAAGAATTTAGTTTGGAAGGAGCTAGCGAAAGTGACACTTTTTGAAAGAGGACAATTTGGTCGAATACGGCTGCATGTGCTGCCAACTAAACGTTTCAAGACATTCGCGATTTCCTTGTTTGCCGGGCGCGTTCTTGCAGAAGATACGGTTACAGAGACAGCTCTTATTCCTTTTGTGCTGCGCAGAGGGACGGCGGCGACGCCTGAGACGAAAGCATTTCGCGAGCGACTCGATGATTTGTACGGTGCCGGCTTCGGCTTTGATGTATATAAGCGTGGCGATTCTCAAATCGTTCAATTCCGCATGGATGTTATTAATGATCAATTCGTATCTTCTGGCACGCCGCTGCTTGCCGCGTCATTAGGACTGCTTGGCGAAGTGCTGACTGAGCCGCTGCTGGAAAATGGCGCATTCAGCCGCAAATACGTCGATGCGGAAAAAGTGACGCTCACAAAGCGGCTGGAGTCCATCGTCAATGATAAAATTCGCTATGCCGCTGAGCGCTGCGTTGAAGAAATGTGCGCGAATGAGCCTTATAGGCTGCATCCGCTTGGCAAGTTGGCTGTAATTGACGAGATAACCCCGGAATCTCTCTACAAGCAATATAAGACGTGGCTTGATGAAGCGGCGCTCGATTTGTATGTAGTTGGCGATACTACGCTTGATGAAGTGACAGCTTACGTACGTGATGCATTCAAGCTGACAGACGGAGCAGTGGCAAATTATCCAAAGGCAGACGTTTCTCATCAGGTCCGCGAGGTTCATACGGTTGTTGAACGGATGGATGTGACCCAAGGGAAGCTTAATTTGGGCCTGCGTACGGGCGTCGCGTATGGCGATGATGATTATGCAGCAGCTCTTATGTATAATGGTGTGCTCGGCGGATACCCGCACTCCAAGCTGTTTTTAAATGTGCGAGAGAAGGAAAGCTTGGCTTATTATGCCGCTTCCCGTCTTGATGGACATAAAGGCATATGTACAGTGCAGTCAGGCATTGAAATCGAGAACTATGAGAAAGCGGTCAAAATTATTCGCGAGCAGCTTGAGAGCATGCGTCAAGGGGAATTGTCTGAGCTTGAAATGAGTCAGACGAAAGCGATGATCGCGAATCATTTGCGCGAGCTGCAGGATTCCGCTTATGAAATGATTGCTTACGATTTTAATGCGGTGCTGTCCGGCAAGGAAAGAAGTGCCGAGAAGCTGCTTGAGCAGGTGCAGGCCGTTACTGCTGCTGATATTGTCAGAGTCGCACAAAATGTGCAGCTCGATACGATTTATTATTTGCGTGATCGGAAGGAGGCGTAACCATCGTGCAACCATTAGAGTATAAGGGCGTACAGGAGACGCTTTATCGTGAAGTGCTGGAAAATGGGCTTGAAGTCATCGTACTGCCTAAAGAGGGCTTTCATAAAACCTACGCAACATTTTCGACGAAATATGGCTCCGTAGATAATTGGTTTGCAGTCGGCGATGGGGAGGCGGTCAAAGTTCCCGACGGTATTGCCCATTTTTTGGAGCATAAAATGTTCGAGGAGCCAACGGGCGATATTTTCGCTACGTTTGCTTCCCAAGGCGCTTCAGCGAACGCTTTTACGAGCTTCGACCGTACCGTCTATTTATTTTCGGCGACGGAGCAAATTCCTGCCAACTTAGAGACGCTCATTAATTTTGTGCAAAATCCTTATTTCACCGATACGAATGTGGACAAGGAAAAAGGCATTATCGAACAAGAAATCAATATGTATAAGGATAATGCCGACTGGCGCGTTTATTTCGGGCTCATTGATGCGCTGTATCACACCCACCCGGTTCATATTGATATTGCTGGCACTGTAGAGTCGATTTATCAAATTGACAAGGAAACGCTGTATCAGTGCTATGAAACCTTTTACCACCCATCCAATATGCTGCTGTTCGTCGTTGGCGGCGTAGATGCGAAGGAAGTATTCGAGCTTGTACGGCGTAATCAGACAGCCAAAAACTTCAAGCCTCAGGGTGAAATACGTCGTTTATTTGAGGATGAGCCGACTTCGGTCAAAACGCCGCATAAAGTAACGAAGCTTCCGGTATCGCTGCCGAAATGCATGTTTGGCTTCAAGGAGAAAAATACGGGGCTATCCAGCGAAGAACTGCTGCGTCAGGAAGTTACTTCCAAGCTGATGCTGGATGTATTGTTCGGGCCAAGCTCCGCTTTGTATGAAGAGCTATATGAAAGCCAGCTCATCTCCGATTCCTTTGGAACCGAATATAATGCAAATCCGGGTTATGCGTTTTCGGTGCTTGGCGGAGATACGCCAAATCCAGAGCAGCTGCTGGCTCGTGTTAAGTCTGCTATTGAGCAAGCGCTTGAGAGTGGACTCGATGAAATCGCCTTTGAACGCTCAAAACGAAAAAAAATCGGCGGTTACTTGCGGATGCTGAACTCCCCTGAATCCATCGCTGGCGAATTTACGCGCTACCGCTTCCGCGACAGTGACATGTTTGATGTACTGCCATTGTATGAGAGCTGTACGCTCGAGCAAGCGAATGAGCGGCTGCGCGAGCATTTTGATTTTAATCAGCTGGCGGTATCGATAGTGGAGAAGCCTGAAGCGTGAAGACGCTGGGGGAGATGACTGTGCTTATAACAGGGGGAAGCCGTGGAATCGGCGCCGCAATTGCGCGGCGCTTCGCGGCGGAAGGCATGAATGTCGTTATCCATTATTTAAACGCCCATGAGGCGGCAAATGAAACAGCACGGGAATGCTTGCAGCTTGGCGGAGATGCGATGACCATTACCGCTGATTTGCGCTCCAAGGAGCAGCTGCTGCGTATGCGAGACAAGCTTGAGGCGCATAACCGAATGCCTGATATACTCGTTAATAATGGCGGCGTTGCGCATTATGGCATGCTGATGGACGTATCGGAGGAAGAATGGGACGACCTGATGGCTGTCAATTTGAAGGGAATGTTTTTGTGCAGCCAGATTTTTATGCCGCACATGATTGAAAATCGTTTTGGCCGAATTATTAATGTTTCCTCCGTTTGGGGAATATCGGGCGCCTCCTGTGAAGTGCTGTATTCCACCTCCAAGGGAGGAATGAACGCTTTCACGAAAGCTCTGGCTAAGGAATTGGCGCCATCGGGCGTTACTGTCAATGCGGTTGCTCCTGGAGCAGTAAACACCGAAATGATGGATGGATTTAATGAGGATGAGAAAACAGCACTGGAGCAGGAAATTCCGCTGGGCCGCCTTGGCCAGCCGGATGAAGTGGCTTCACTCGTTTATTTTCTCTCACTGCCGGAATCCTCCTATATTACAGGTCAAGTCATAAGCCCGAATGGCGGCTGGCATACGTAAGGTAAAATGCTGTTTTTTGATGGCAATGATCCGCATAATCTGTCTCGTATCGAAGCAAAATAATGACTGTTGATGATTCTTCACAAAACAAGGAGGCGAAGAAAAATGTCAACCGTTCTTACAAACTTCGATACGTGGAAGCAGTTTTTGGCTGACAAGGTACAGCATGCGAAGCAAATCGGAATGGACGATGAGGCCATCTCCAGCCTGGCCTTCGAAATCGGCTCTTTTCTCGATGAAAAGGTCGATCCGAAAAATGAGGAGCAGCGGGTATTGAAGGAGCTCTGGGATGCAGGCGACGATAACGAGCGCAAAGTTCTAGCCCGTCTCATGTTAAAGCTGGTACAAAAGGCGTAATCCGCTACATGTTATTCGCAGAAAAGCCTCCCGCACGGAGGCTTTTCTGCGAATATGAATAATAACCGCAAGCACCGACCGCTATCTTTCAATAGTTTTGATGTGAGGTTGCAGGATTGTGGCGAAAATTGTAGAATAAGATTTTGACGGACAACTGGATATGTACGGTCAACAATGTGCTGGGATGGTGATTAGGCTGGAATCAAAACAATGGTATATGGAATATAAGATACATAAGAATAGGCCAGGCTTGCTCGGCGATATAGCTTCTTTGCTTGGTATGCTGGAAGTTAATATAATGACGATTAACGGTGTAGAAGACCGGACGCGCGGCATGCTGCTGCAAACCGATGATGAAGAAAAAATCGTGCTGCTCGGCAAAATGCTGAAAAAAGTTGATAATATAACAGTGAATAAGCTGCGTACGCCAACGATTGTAGATATTTTAGCTGTGCGCCATGGAAGATATATCGAACGTGATTCTGATGATCGCAAAACATTCCGTTTTACCCGCGATGAACTGGGTATCCTCGTTGACTTTCTTGGCGAAGTGTTTAAACGGGAAGGCAATCAGGTAATAGGTTTACGTGGCATGCCGCGCGTAGGGAAAACGGAATCCATTATCGCTGGCAGCGTATGCTCAAATAAACGGTGGGCGTTCGTTTCTTCAACGCTTCTCCGCCAAACGGTAAGAAGCCAGCTGTCGGAAGAAGAAATGAACGAAAATAATATTTTTATAATTGACGGCATTGTGAGCACGATTCGTTCCAATGAGCGCCATCATGCCTTGCTGCAGGAAATTATGGCTATGCCTTCAACGAAGGTCATTGAGCATCCCGATATTTTTATTAAAGAGTCCCAATACGATCACAGCCATTTTGATATTATTATAGAGCTGCGCAATACGCCGGATGAGGAAATTACGTACGAATCCTTTACTGCAAATTACTCGGATGATTTTTAAGTTGAAGGGAGGAAGCAGGCATGTCTAATCTTGGAGCGCTGCTCCGCAAGGCGCGTGAAGAACGCGGGCTGACGCTTGATGATATTCAGGAAACGACGAAAATTCGCAAGCGCTACCTCGAAGCTATCGAGAGCGGCGATCATAGCGTGCTGCCTGGAAGCTTCTATTTGCGGGCCTTTGTGAAAAATTATTGCGAAGCTGTAGGGCTTGATACCGAAGAGGTGCTGCGCCTGCACGAGAAGGAAGTACCGAATACCATTACAGAAACATTAACGGAGCCTGTTACCACAAGGCCGCCCAGACGCGTACAATCTGTCGGCTCTGACCGAATTGGCAAGCTCGGCTTTAATGTGATGATGTGGTCATTTTTGATTTTGATTGTGGCGGTCGTATGGATTTTCGTCATTAGTCAAAAAGACAAACCGTCTGATATGGTCGATCAAGGGACAAAGATTACCGATGAATCTGCGCCACCTACGCCGACGCCGGAAGCTGGAGCATCAACGGGCGCTGTTGCGCCTACGGTTACACCATCTCCCACACCGACGATTCAGGAGGAAGTGACGGTTACCTTTTCATCGAAAGTCGGCAAGGTCGACCATTATGATGTAGGTCCAGGAACATCCGGGCACAAGCTGGAAATCAAGGTTGCCGGAGGGAAAAGCTGGATGGAAGTTCGTGAAGGCGGCTCAAAAGGCAGTGCGCTGCTATCGGAAAATGCAAATGATGGCTCGACGCTGAACTTTGAATTGACGCAGCCATTATATATTAACGTGGGCCGTGCCGATTTGGTCACGATTTCAGTTGATGGCGTGCTTGTTCCCGATGGGGATCGTGCAGGCTCAAAAAAAATCCAGTTGAATCCGGCGGCATCTGCGAATGCAGGCAGCCCGGAAGCGACTGTTTCGGCTACGCCATAACACGGATAAAAGCTATTTTATAGGGGAGTGGAGTTACATGTCTTCAGAAAGTTCATTTGATATTGTGTCCAAGGTGGACATGCAGGAGCTGAACAATGCGATTCAGCAGGCGGAACGTGAAATCGAGACACGCTTTGATTTTAAAGGCAGCAAGAGCAGCATTAAGCTGGAAAATGAAGAGTTGGTTCTTGTCTCTGACGATGAGTACAGATTGAACAGTGTAATTGATATTTTGCAATCGAAAATGATTAAACGCGGCGTGCCGATCAAAAATATGGATTACGGCAAAATTCAATCGGCTTCGGCGAATACCGTACGTCAGCATGTAAAGCTTAAACAGGGCATTGATCAGGAGCATTCCAAAAAAATTAATATTTTGATTCGCGATTCTAAGCTTAAGGTGAAAAGCCTGATTCAAGGTGATCAAATTCGCGTAAGCGGCAAAAGCCGTGACGACTTGCAAGCTGTTATGAATTTGCTGCGCGGGGCTAATTTGCCGATCGAGCTGCAATTTACAAATTATCGTTAACTGCATGTGATGGTATAGAAGTCCTCTTTTTTCGCTTTTGGCGGGAGAAGGGGGCTTTGTTAAACCTGTTTTTCTTCATTTTGACACCAGATTAAACAATGTATTATACTTGATAAGATAGTTTCGCGGAAGGGATCTGGGGAGACGCAGATGACAGAACAGGTGATTGCAATGATGGGCAACGGCAGGACGGATTTTGTTTTATTCGGGGAGGAAGAGGTATGAATCTCGCCAATAAAATCACGCTGGTTAGAATTATTTTAGTGCCGATTATTATGGTTTTCCTACTCGTTAATATGAATGTGGGCTCAGTTGTATTTGACGACTATTCCATTACATATAACCAGATTATTGCAGCGATTATTTTTATTGTGGCAGCGAGTACGGATGGTTTGGATGGGTATATCGCCCGTAAGAACAAAATTGTAACCAATCTGGGCAAGCTTCTAGATCCTCTCGCTGACAAGCTGCTTGTTGCGGCGGTTCTGATTTCCCTTGTGGAGATGGATAAGCTGGCTGGCTGGATTGCCATCCTGATTATTAGCCGTGAATTCGCCGTTACGGGACTTCGTCAAATTGCGCTGCTTGAGGGCAGTGTTATGGCGGCCAGCAACTGGGGCAAATGGAAAACAGCCATACAAATTACGATGATTATATCGCTTTTGCTTAACAATTTCCCATTCGCCTTCATCTCATTTCCATTTGATTTGATTGCAAGCTGGGTCGCAGTTGCGATTACGCTTTATTCCGGAATTGATTATTTTGTGAAAAATAAACATCTAATACCGGTTGAATAACGATGAAACGCGCTTAGCCGTTTTTTGAAAAGCATCTTTCCTGTTACGGGAAGGATGCTTTTGCTTAAAATATAAGAAGTTATAAGTTGCACCCTTTATGGCGCTGCCATTACCTAGAGGAGGATGAATAGCATGAAAGCAGAAATTATTGCAGTAGGTACAGAATTGCTGCTTGGACAGATTGTAAATACAAATGCACAGTATTTGTCCCAAGAGCTGGCCGCGCTCGGCATTGATGTTTATTTTCAAACGGTAGTCGGGGATAATCCCGAGCGTATTCGCAAAGCGATTGTGACAGCCAGAGAACGCGCTGACCTGCTCGTGTTTACGGGAGGTTTGGGACCCACCCTTGATGATTTGACAAAGGATGTGCTGGCTGCTTATTTGAGCCGAGGTTTGTCCTTGCACAAACCTTCCATGGATAAAATCGAAGAGCTGTTCAGCTCAAGAGGCGTACATATGGTCGAAAGCAACCGCAGACAGGCATTGTCTATCGATGGCAGCGTGCCGCTGCACAATGCGGCGGGCCTTGCGGTAGGCAACGCTTTGACGGAGGATGGCACGCATTATATGCTGCTGCCGGGACCTCCACGGGAAATGAAGCCGATGATCGACGGGCCGGGCAAGGAATGGCTGCGGACGCTGCTAGGGCATGAGCAGCCGCTTTATTCGCGGCTGCTGAAGTTTGCAGGCATTGGGGAATCCAACTTGGAGGCTAAACTGCTCGATCTAATCGAGGCTCAGGTTGACCCGACGATTGCTCCTTATGCAAAGGAAGGCGAGGTAGCTATTCGCGTTTCGACGAAGGCGGCCACACAGGCAGAGGCTGATGGCAAGATTGATGTGACAGTGGAGCAGATTATTGAACGCATTGGAGAGCATCTATACGCCCAAGAGGACATTCCGCTGGAGGAGGCGGTCATAAGACTGCTTCGCGCGAGCAAACGCAAGCTGGCTAGTGCTGAGAGCTGCAGCGGCGGTCTGTTAGCTGAGTTGATTACGAGCGTACCTGGAAGCAGTGGGGAATACACGGGTGGGGTTGTAACGTATACGAATGAAATGAAGCATGCGCTGCTTGGCATACCTCTTGCTCAGCTAGAGGGCGAAGGGGCTCCTGGCGCCATAAGCGATTCGACAGCTGCGCTAATGGCTGAGCGTGTGCAGCAGCTCGCAGACAGCGACTTCGGCGTGTCTATAACCGGTGTTGCTGGACCTGCGGAGAGTGAAGGCAAGCCGGTAGGGCTTGTTTATATAGCTATTGCCGAGCGCGGCAAGGAGACGAAGGTTTATCCATTGCAATTAAGCGGCAGCCGAACGATTATTCGCGTTCGCGCTGTAAAAACATTGCTGTACCGTTTGTGGCTTGCCATTCAAAACTAACTATATAAGAGTTCTTCGACCAAAATTTGGCGAAAGGTGTTGCTTTTTGCCGGAAACGGGCGTATACTGAACTCAACTTACGGAAGAACCGTGGCGAAGATAACTTTGCTGCGGTTTTTTTTTGTTTAGTCACAGATATTTAAAAGTTGTATGCCTTCCGTCGGCTTCACAAAAAAAACGAATGTATGTTCGAAAAAGTGCTTGGCAAAGGGTCGGAAAAAGGTTATCATTATATTATAAATAACGAAGGATGTGAGTTGATTGGCTGATCGTCGTGCTGCGTTAGATATGGCTATGCGTCAAATTGAGAAACAATTCGGCAAGGGCTCTATCATGAAACTAGGGGAATCAACACATATGCAAGTGGAGGTCGTGCCGAGCGGCTCGCTTGCTTTAGATATCGCACTTGGAATCGGGGGTTTTCCGAGAGGACGTATTATTGAAGTATATGGACCGGAATCATCTGGTAAAACGACCGTTGCGCTTCATGCGATTGCAGAAGTTCAACGTGCAGGTGGACAAGCTGCCTTTATCGATGCGGAGCATGCACTTGATCCGTTATATGCAAGCAAGCTGGGCGTTAATATCGATGAATTGCTGCTTTCCCAGCCGGATACAGGGGAGCAAGGTCTGGAAATCGCAGAAGCGCTCGTTCGTAGTGGCGCGGTTGACATTGTTGTTATCGACTCTGTTGCAGCACTTGTACCTAAGGCTGAGATCGAAGGCGACATGGGCGACTCACACGTTGGTTTGCAGGCACGCCTAATGTCTCAGGCACTTCGCAAGCTGTCCGGAGCCATCAGCAAATCGAAGACGATTACGATCTTTATTAACCAACTGCGTGAGAAAGTCGGCGTTATGTTTGGTAACCCTGAGACAACACCAGGTGGACGCGCTTTGAAATTTTATTCCAGCGTACGTCTTGATGTCCGCCGGATTGAGACACTGAAGCAAGGCAATGATATGATTGGTAACCGTACACGTATTAAAGTTGTCAAAAACAAAGTGGCTCCGCCGTTCAAGCAAGCCGAGGTTGACATTATGTACGGTGAGGGCATTTCCAAAGAGGGTACGCTCGTTGATTTGGGCGTTGAACTCGATATTGTACAAAAAAGCGGTGCATGGTTTTCTTACAATGGCGAGCGCCTCGGTCAAGGTCGGGAAAATGCTAAGCAGTTTTTGAAAGACCATGAAGATATTGCCGACGTCATTGATAAGCAAATTCGTGATGCCAGCAACTTGGTAGCGACTGCTACTCAAGCGACAGGACTTGGTCAAGAAGAAGAGGACGAAGACGATTTTGATGAGTCTGAATTGGACTAATACGCTCAATTAGTAGCGAAATGGATAAATAATGACGACGCCGTTCCTTTCTAGGGACGGCGAACTTGTTTTATTTAGCATTTACAACTAGTTGCAAAATGTAATTTGGAGGGCCTATGATTGAAATCAGAGCGGTTGAGAAAGACAGCAAGCATCGAAGCCGCTATCTTATATTCGCGGAAGGCGAAGAGCCGATTTTATCGGTGCATGAGGATCTGTTGATCCGCCATACGCTGTTTAAAGGACAACTTATTACAGAGGCGCAAATAGAGGAAATTGGCAGCGAGGACGAGCGTTATCGCGCTTATGCGATGGCTGTTTATTATTTGGGTTTTAAGCCGCGGACAAGCAAGCAAATAGAGCAGTATCTGAAACGGAAGCTAATTGCTGAGGATCATATTAATTACACCATTGAGCGTTTAGAAAAGGAACATATTGTGGATGATGAACAGTATGCGATGCAATTTGCCGCTCAGCGAATGAAAAGCAGCCAGAAGGGCAGGCGTTACATTCAGCAGGAATTGCTGCAGCGGGGTGTGTCGAAAACAGCTGCGCTTGCCGCTACTTCGGCAATTGACAGAGAGATGGAGCTTGGAACAGCTATTGCTACCGCCTCCAAAAAATGGAGAACGATAAAAGGCGAGCCGTTTGAGCGCAGACGCAAGCTGGCAGCTTTTTTAATACGAAGAGGCTTTCCTGTAGACATTATTAAAGCCGCAGTAAAATCAGCGGAAGAGAATGCATAATCAATAAAGCAAAAAGATCACGTTGGGCTTTTGCTTGACAATTGATTTTACCAAAAGATAAAATGAATTTGTATTCCTTCCACATCAAATCTATTTTCCTTCCAAAAATTGATTTGAGAAGATTATTTTCGGCAAGTTGTTAGAAGATGAAAACGGTATGGAAACCGACTAAAATCAAATATCATTCCAAGCGTTTGCTTTTGTGAATGCAACGAGGAGGTGAACAAGAGGATGAATCCTATTTGGACGATCTTGATCAGTCTCGTTGTTGGCGTTATTTTCTTTGGAGTTGGTTATTTTATTCGAAAGTCGATTGCCGAAGCCAAAATTTCCAGTGCTGAGCAGGCTGCTATCCAAATCGTAGAAAATGCGAAAAAAGAAGCAGAAGCCCAGAAGAAGGAAACGGTGCTGGAAGCGAAAGATGAAGTCCACAAACTTCGTACCGAAGCTGAAAAAGACATTCGTGAACGTCGTAATGAGGTTCAGCGACAGGACAGACGTTTACTCCAGAAAGAGGAGTCGTTGGATAAAAAATTAGAAGCGCTGGAACGCAAAGAAGAATTAGTTGCCAACAAAGAGAAACGGATCGATGAAACCCAAGAACAGATTGATACCATCTATAAGCAGCAGCTTAGCGAGCTGGAGCGAATTTCCGGCTTGACGATGGAAGGTGCGAAATCGATTATTTTGTCTAATGTTGAACAGGAAGTACGACATGAGACAGCGCAGATGATCAAGGAAATCGAGCAGCAGGCTAAAGAAGAAGCAGATAAAAAAGCACGTGATATTATATCGCTCGCTATCCAACGTTGTGCGGCTGATCACGTAGCAGAAACGACTGTATCAGTCGTCTCCTTACCGAATGAGGAAATGAAAGGCCGCATTATCGGACGCGAGGGTCGTAATATCCGCGCTCTGGAAACATTGACCGGTATCGATCTCATTATCGACGATACACCGGAAGCGGTCATCCTGTCCGGCTTCGATCCTATCCGGCGTGAAATTGCCCGAACTTCACTTGAGAAGCTTGTCGCTGACGGACGTATCCATCCTGCTCGTATTGAAGAGATGGTTGAGAAATCACGCAAGGAAGTGGACGAGCGCATCCGTGAATACGGTGAGCAAGCTACTTTTGAGGTGGGTGTGCATGGCTTGCATCCTGACTTGATTAAGATTTTGGGAAGACTCAAGTATCGGACAAGCTACGGTCAAAACGTGCTCAAGCACTCCATGGAGGTTGCTTACTTGACTGGACTTATGGCTGCCGAGCTGGGCGAGGATATTACACTCGCGAAGCGTGCAGGCTTGCTGCATGACATCGGTAAAGCACTTGACCATGAGGTTGAAGGCTCGCACGTTGAGATTGGTGTTGAATTAGCCAAGAAGTACAAAGAACATCCTGTTGTTATTAACAGTATCGCTTCCCACCACGGCGATTGTGAAGCCACTTCGGTTATCGCAATGCTGGTTGGTGCAGCTGACGCCTTGTCGGCAGCACGTCCAGGTGCACGCCGGGAGACGCTCGAAACGTACATCAAGCGTCTGGAGAAGCTGGAGAATATTTCGGAGTCATTCGATGGTGTTGAGAAATCGTATGCCATCCAGGCTGGCCGTGAAGTACGCGTTATGGTACAGCCTGAGAAGATTGACGATACAGAAGCATTCCGACTCGCTCGCGACATTACGAAAAAGATTGAAAGTGAGCTTGATTATCCAGGCCACATCAAAGTCACCGTTATTCGTGAGACACGGGCTGTGGAATACGCGAAGTAAACAGCATAGCAACGCGGAAAAGTGGCTGCCCTGCAGCCACTTTTCCTGTCTGAATAGGTAAAAGGAAGTGAGCAGCAATGAACGTATTATTTATTGGGGATATTGTTGGAAGTGTAGGGCGTGCAGCTGTTAAGCAAGTGCTTCCAGCGCTTAAATCGAAATACAACCCGCATATTATTATCGTAAATGGCGAAAATGCAGCAGCAGGCCGGGGCATTACAAAGAACATTGTCAATGAACTGTTTGAATGCGGTGTTCATGGGATTACGATGGGCAATCATACTTGGGATAACAAAGATATTTTTGACTGGATAGATGATGAGCCCCGTATCGTAAGGCCTGCGAACTTCGCGGAAGGAACGCCAGGACAAGGTATGGCGATTATTAAAGCGAACGGCAAGCAGCTCGCAATTATAAATTTGCAGGGAAGAACGTTTTTGCCGCCGATTGATTGTCCGTTTCGCAAAGCGGATGAGCTAATCGAGGAAGCGCATGAAACGACGAAAAATATTTTGGTCGATTTTCATGCGGAAGCGACTTCAGAAAAAATTGCAATGGGCTGGCATCTGGCTGGTCATGCATCTGTGGTTGTAGGAACGCATACGCATGTTCAGACGAATGACGACACGATTTTGCCAGGCGGCACAGCCTACTTGACGGACGTTGGCATGACGGGGCCGAAGGACGGTGTGCTGGGGATGGAGCGCAATGCTGTGCTGCATCGGTTTATGACCCAAATGCCTACACGCTTTGTCGTGGATGAAGGCAAGTGGCATTTGCATGGCGTGTCAATCCAAATCGATGATGCGACAGGCGAAACGACCAAATTCCAAAAAATTAGACTTATAGAAGAAGATTGGCTGCTCATGTAGCAGCTTTTTTTTGTTGAAAGTTTAGACAATTCAGAACAGTTCGTTAATTTCGGCAATAAAAGCAGGAATTTTTCTACCTCTCTCGAATACTATTGCTAGTAGTGGAATCCATCCATCATTCCCGAGGAGGTACATTTTTATGGATGTATTAAAAGTTTCAGCAAAGTCCAATCCAAATTCCGTTGCAGGTGCGCTGGCCGGAGTTTTACGTGAACGCGGCGCCGCTGAATTACAAGCTATCGGGGCGGGTGCACTAAATCAAGCAATTAAGGCAGTTGCGATTGCGCGAGGATTTGTTGCTCCCAGCGGGGTGGATTTAATTTGTATACCAGCTTTTACAGACATTGTGATTGATGGCGAGGATCGGACAGCGATTAAGCTCATTGTTGAGCCTAGATAAGCGCTTATACGAAGCCTTAAGTCGTTAGAGAAATGTAGAAAAAAGTTCATATGTAACGCCTGCCTACAATCGCGTAAGCAGGTTTTTTGCTTTATAGTGACATATGTTGTTGTGGGATAAAACAAATAAATGTTATGATTGCCTAACATGATGCGGGTTAGGGCACATGATCCTTGTTGCAAGGAAAGCAGATCAATAAGCGAAGGGAAGTAAATGCAATGACACAAAAACTAGTACCTGTAGGGGTATCGGCACGCCATATTCATTTATCTGAGGAGCATGTCGCGATTTTATTTGGAGAAGGCTACGAGCTGACGGAGGCGAAAGCACTCTCTCAGCCAGGACAATATGCAGCAAATGAAACGGTTGCCGTAATCGGACCGAAATCTTCTTTTCCTAAAGTAAGAATTCTTGGACCTGTTCGCAAGGCAACACAGCTTGAAGTATCCCGCACGGACGCTTTCTCGATTGGTGTAAACCCGCCTGTTCGCGAGTCCGGTGATATTAGCGGGTCGGCTGGCATTACGCTGAAAGGGCCCGCTGGCGAAGTGACGATTGAGGAAGGCGTTATCGTTGCTGCGCGCCATATTCATTTCCACACGAGAGATGCCGAAAAATGGAGCATTGCCGATAAGCAAAAGCTGAAAGTGCGTTTTGGCGGTGATCGTGGCGTCGTATTTGAGGAAGTGATCGCCCGTGTATCCCCAGATTTCGCCTTGGACATGCATATTGATACAGACGAAGCGAATGCCGCTGGCATTAAAAACGGTGATACAGCTGAAATTGTAGGCTAATCATCATTTTGCCAAGATACAGCTTGAGGAGTAGCCGTATCAGGTTCTTCTCATTTTTTGATTCGGATAGCAGCGAATGAGCTGTTGTCCGTTTTTTTATTTTTCAAAGCAAATAGGAAGGCGTTTTCAAGAATTGTTGGAAAAAATAGAGCATTAGCAGCAACAGTAATGGATTCGATGGACTTATATGTGTTATAATTTCTTATTGATGTTTAAACACGGGTGAGCACAAGGATATAAGGATGTGACTAAAGCATGACAAAGGGGAATTCAGCGGATTTGAAAGCCGCTAATAAAGATAGGGATTACTCGAAATATTTTGATTTCTCTGATGCGAAGGTGCTTAGCGAGGAAGACGGCAAAATCACCTATCGAATCAAAGGACGTAATATTCAAATCAATGCTGCTCCGAACCACAAGGAAGAGAAAAAACGGGGCAAAGAGGATATAGAGGTTCATTATGATTTTTCCATACCGGAGGAATTCCGGACGCTGGGCAAAGGCAAGTTTTATTTGATTCAAACGTACGGCTGCCAAATGAATGAGCATGACACGGAAGTAATGAAGGGCATGTTCGAGGAAATGGGCTATACGGCGACGGAGGATCGGACTGAAGCGGATGTGGTGCTGCTGAATACATGTGCGATCCGGGAAAATGCCGAGGATAAAGTATTCGGGGAGCTTGGGCATCTTAAGGTGCTGAAGCAGCAGAAGCCGGGCTTGCTGCTCGGCGTATGCGGCTGCATGTCGCAGGAGGAATCGGTTGTCGGACGTATTTTGCAAAAACATTCCTTCGTCGATATGATTTTTGGTACGCATAACATTCACCGCTTGCCGTTCCTGCTGCAAAATGCCTATTTCAGCAAAGAGATGGTTGTCGAGGTATGGTCCAAAGAAGGCGACATTATCGAAAACATGCCGAAGAAACGTGAAGGCATGCGGGCTTGGGTTAACATTATGTATGGGTGCGATAAATTTTGCACTTACTGCATTGTGCCTTATACAAGAGGCAAGGAGCGCAGCCGCCGTCCGGAGGACGTCATTGCCGAAGTAAGGGAGCTGGCAAGACAAGGCTTCAAGGAAGTGACACTGCTTGGGCAAAACGTGAACGCTTACGGCAAGGATTTTGAAGATATAGCTTATCGCTTTGGCGACCTCATGAACGATATGTCTAAAATCGACATTCCGCGCGTTCGTTTTACAACGAGCCACCCTAGAGATTTTGACGATCATCTTATTGAGGTTCTGGCGCAGCGGGGCAATCTGGTCGAGCATATTCATCTGCCTGTTCAATCGGGCAGCACGGAAGTGCTTAAACGGATGAGCCGTAAATATTCGCGTGAAATGTATTTAGAGCTTGTAGGTAAAATTAAAGCGGCTATCCCGGATGCTATGCTGACCTCTGATATTATCGTCGGTTTCCCTGGCGAAACGGATGAGCAGTTCGAGGATACGCTCTCGCTCGTTCGCGAGGTGGGCTTTGACTCAGCCTATACCTTCATCTATTCGCCACGTGAGGGCACGCCAGCTGCCGGTATGGAGGATAATGTTCCACTTGATGTCAAGAAACGTCGGCTGCAGCGTCTGAATGATCTGCTGAAGCAGATGAGCCTGGAGAGTCATGAACGGATGATCGGCACGACAATTGAGGTGCTGATTGAAGGTGAGAGCAAAAATAACGCTAATGTGCTAGCTGGACGTACACGTACGAACAAGCTCGTTCATTTGGAAGGCCCGCAGGAATGGATTGGCCAGCTCATTCAAGCGAAAGTAACAGAAGCGAAAACCTGGTATATTAAAGCAGAGCCTACAGGAACGGAGCTGCGCGAAGCGGTTGTACTCTAAACGAAACAGCAGCTTTGCCACCAAAGGATGGCTTCAGCTGTTTACACTTGAAACTAATAACAGGAGAGATGATATATGTCTGAGCAACAAACGGTCCAAGGCAATACGGAGCATGGCCATCACCATCATGAGCATGGTGAAGGATGCGGCATTCCAAAGTTTGATACGCGTGATTTGCTAATTCGCGAAGACATTATGAAGAAGGCGAAGGAGCTTGCTGACCTGATTTATACTTCTGAGGAAGTGCAGCACTACCGCCGTGCGGAAAGCCAAATTCAAGGCAATACGAAAATTCAGGAATTAATTGCAACTGTAAAGAAAAAGCAGAAGGAACTAGTCGCATTTGAAACAACTTTCAAAAACGAAACGATGGTCAAAAAAATCGAGCAGGAAATGGAAGTGCTGCAGGATGAGCTGGATGGCATTCCGATTGTAACGGAATTCCAGCAAAGCCAGTCCGACATCAACTATTTGCTGCAGCTCGTTATTTCCATTGTACGGGATACGGTTTCGGAGAAAATCAATGTGGAGGCAGGAGCTTCGGAAGCACCTGCTGAGTGCGACTAACAACTTGCTTGATGGTTGAACCGGTGAAATTCGGGCAAGCGGAATGAAACAGGAAAGGGGCTGTGCAATGGTGGAATACCATTGCTTGCAGCCCCTTTTTTTATAACCATTGTAAGGTAAAGTGTATGATACATTTTTAGGAATTTACGGAGTTGTTGTGAATGGAACAGCGGGAGCGGTGTTTTTATTGCTAGTTGATGCTTGTATCCGCAAAATATACGGCTTTAACGCCAACGTTATAATGACTGCAAGTACAGACTTGGCAGCATCGCCTGGGAGAAATGGGTAGCAGCCATTTATCATAGCTTTTTGAAACGGGAGGCCTGTTGCTTGCATCAGCCAAGGGATGCCGATTACATAAGCGAAAAAAGAACTAAACAGCTCGAAAATGACAAATAGCAAAATAGCAGTTGCGATCCGGTTTTTTGCTGCAAAAGAGCTATGAAGCAGCTTGGATGTGAAGAAGCCTACAAGCAGAGCGCAAAAGGGGAAGGCAACGAGAAAACCGCCGGTAGGTCCAGCTATCATGCCGAAGCCGCCATTTCCATTAATAAGCGGAAGTCCGATCGTGGCCAGTACAACGACAATCAAAATAGAGAAAAATCCATTGCGTGCACCGAGGAATAGTCCCGCTAGGGCAACGGCGAGCGTTTGAAGGGTTATCGGTACGGGTGAAGCGGCAAATTTGAATTGAAGGCTGCTCATGACAATAAATAAGGCAGCGAACAAGGCTATGTACACCATGCTGCGAATGTTCGTACTGTTTTTGATCAATGAAATCGTCTCCTTTAAAATGATGATTGCTTTTATAATGTTAACCAATTATTATTTATTTATGGTTAACAAAATGGATTGTAGCACAGAGCGGCGCTTTGGGGAAGAGGGCAGGTGAAATTTTTTTGAACGATTATTTAATACGGGTTGAGGGGCTGACGGTTAAGCCGCGCGTTTTTGATGCGGCGAGTGAGCAGCCTCCGATTATAAGAGATGTCAGTCTTGCTCTGAAGGAAGGAGATTGGCTGACGCTGCTAGGGAGCAATGGCAGTGGCAAAAGCACGCTCGCTAAGGTCATTGCCGGATTTCCTGTGGGTGAAAAAATCGGGACTTATTTGATGGGGGGCAAGCTTGCTGCCTACAATAAGCCGATTCCAATTGTGATGCAGCAGCCTGAGGCTTCCATGCTTGGCGCAACACCTTGGGAGGATGTTGTGCTGATGCTGGAGCAGCATGGGATTGATAGCGATGCAATAGCTGCATTGGCAGAAGTGTCGCTCGGCTTAACCGGCTTGCTGGAACGAAAGGACCAAGCTGTTGGCACCTTGTCGGGCGGGCAGAAGCAGCTGACAGCTATTGCTGGTTGTCTGGCGGTTAAAGCACCTGTGCTGGTGCTCGATGAGGCCACGGCAATGCTTGATCCTGAAGCAAGCCTTGCTATTGGGGAGCAAGTGCGCGAGCTTCATGCCGCAGGAGGCACGATCATATGGATTACGCAAAAGCTGGCTGAGCTTCGACATGGTGATCGAGTCGTTGTGATGGAAGAGGGCCGAATCGTTTTTGACGGGACCACGGATTCATTTTATGAGCGTAACGGTATTGAAAAGGGTACGGAGAGCACGGGGAGTGAAGAAGGAGGGCGGAGCTGGTGCGAGCGGCTCGGTTTTGAGGCCCCCTATGCGGTACAGACAGCTTGGGAGCTGGAGAAGCTGGGCATCGTAATAAAGCCTTTGCCCTTGACTGTAGACAGGCTTGCGGAGGCGCTGCAACGATGACCGATCTTAGCTGGAGACTGGAAGGGGTAAGCGTCTATGCAGCGGGAGAACGAGACAAGACGCTTCTGACTATTAAAGAAAAGCTCGTATTTAAAGAAGGCACGATCACACTGCTCATTGGCAGCAATGGGGCAGGCAAATCCACACTGCTGGAAACAATGGCAGGGCTTCGCAGGCTGAACGAAGGCGAAATTTCGCTTGGCGCTGATTTCCTTTGGGTGAAAAAGGGCAGACGCAGACGTCTCAGTCGCAGCGTCGTGCTGAATACGGGCATCGCGCTCCAGCATTCGGAGTCGCAATGGTTTGCGGCGACCGTGAAGGAGGAGCTCCTCTATTCACTAAAGCCGTATAAGCTGGAGCCGCCGGAGAAGGAGCGGCGTCTGCATGATGCGCTGCAAGCAGCAGGCTTGCCTGCCGAGCTGCTTGCCCGCGATCCAGGGTCGCTCAGCGGCGGACAGCAGCGGCGGCTCGCAGTCGCTTGCCTGCTGGCATGCAAGCCGCAATGGCTGCTGCTGGATGAGCCGACGGCGGGATTGGACGCCGAGGGCATTAGCCGCTTGTGCGCCGTATTAGCGGCGCACAAGGCGGCTGGGCGCGGAGCGGTCGTGGCAAC
>NZ_JBCNGR010000034.1:0-2509 GCF_050481745.1 Paenibacillus algorifonticola
GGTGGTATAATGGATTCACGTCTCACTAAAGCGATTGGTAGCAAGATTGCAAATGCAAAAATCGTGAAGACCTTAGGCAACGCATTTGGTGATTCGCTGAATAAAATGACGGGCTGGATTGGGAATGCGGCAGATGCGGTTAAAGCGAAACTGATACGTGATGCATTGGATATAAAGGATGCAGCAACTACAGGCTGGAAAAAGCTTCAGAATGCTTTGACGATTAAGAAGGTGGGGGATGATCTTGTTCCCGCAGGTTATGGAGGAAATGTTAAACTTCATGAAAGTCCTGATTCTGTACCTTCCAGTCCGTCACAGCATCATAAGGATTTCTTTAGCGAATCCGAGGTTGGTAAGAAGGAATTGGCGGATCGTTTGAAGGGTGAGGCTGAAGCTGTTGCTGTAGCGCCAAAATTGTTAGATGATTATACAAATGCAATAAAAAATGGTAGTAAGTATGGTCCGGATTTTAAACCTTCAGTAACTAGTGTAGCAGTTGATGCTACTAATATATCAAGGGTTGGATTTGGATCAAGTGGAATTTATCAAAACAACCCAAGTATTGACAGTAAAATGTTTAGTTCGACACATGAATACGTGGATTTTTATAGAAAAACTTTAACTGATGAATACATTGATGATCTTATAGCTAAAAATCCTTCTTATTTTAAAGGGAAAGATATAAATTCTATTAAATCTGAAATGGAAAAACTAAGAGCATTAATTCAAAAAACTAAGGACTTTGCAGCATCTAAGGGTAAATATTTTAAAAATAATGAGAGCGAGCCAAGTATGCAAAATAACTGGCTTGTGGAAAATTGTGCAGAAATTTGGGCAGTCCGTGACGCTATATTACAAGGTGCGAAAATTGAGAATATAGTATTAAGATCAGTTGATGTGGAGACTGGATTGGTTAAAGCGTTTTGTAAGAATTGCAAGGTGACATTCGGTGATTTTATGAAATCAATGGATTAGGGGGAAGTATTTTGAGTATAAGTAGAAAGACATTGGTTACTTTGGAGAACGCGGGATGGTTTGAAGGTAGGAGTATTGATATTAGAGAAATTGAAGAAAATTTAAAGAAATTAGGTTATTTTGTTTTTGAAGAAGTAAAGCTTTTTTTGATGGAATTTGGGAACTTAATAATCGAGGATAAAGAAAATGAAGAGATTCATGATACTAGCCTAATATTTACAGATTATTATTCATATGGGAGTTTTAAGTCCGAGGAAAAGTATGCTCAAGAAAACTTGGTTCCTGTGGGGAAGATTGATAGTGGATATTTAATATTATTTGTTTCAGAAACCGGAAAAGTATATTGTAGTACTGGAAAATTGGGAGATAGTCCATTAGAAGCTTGGGAAAATTTAATAAGCGGAAATGGAGGACAGGAATGGGAATGATTTTGTCTCACTAGCGTTGTATAAACCTAATCCGTTCAAATGACTAGAAAGTTAAGAAAGGGATTTTTTATGACGGATTGTAATATGAGAGAGAAATCCGAACGAATTGCTGGTTTAATGGGGATGATTTGTTAGTGCGATTGTATGTTATAAAGCTTTTGATGTCGATCTATAAGTTAAAGATTAAGATAATTTTTGATAGAACAACAGCACATTGTTTAAACTAAATAATGAATGATCTTGAAGGCTAACTCCAGCAGGCAACAATATTGGAGCTAGCCTTTTTTGCATAACAATCCGGATTAGCGGGATCATTGAGGAAGAGCTGCGGACGAATGCCACACTGGAAGCGGTATGGCAGGATAAAATCGCGTTGTACGACGAAGAAGAGGGTAAACGGAAGCCCCTGTTCAAGGGTGGCGTCACATCTGTGCAGACGGTGCATCGCAATGGGGTGTACACGGTCGAGATCGAGGTGGTATCGGGAAGTATCTACAGCGATCTGAAGAAGCGGAGGCGATCTTTTCAGGATACGAGCCAGACGTACGAGAAGATCATAACTACCGACTGCGTGCGTATCCAGGTGGGGATATGTTACTTCAACAAAGAGAAAAAGAAAAACCATCTGAACCCGTCATTCAATATGAGGAGACGAATTGGGAGTTGACGATACGTCTAGCTAGCCAGTTCCAGTCGGTTGTCATCTGTGACATATTGGAAGAAACGCCATAGCTGTTTATTGGCATGCCGGAGGGGAGAGAGCATAAGCTGCCTGATGGAGCATCGTATACGGTGAGTAAAGATTTGGCGGCATTTCAAAAAGCAGGCGGAGAAGCAGCGGGCCTGCATGATACGGATTTTTTCGGCTATGAAATACAATCCAAGACGTTTTATCGTCTGGGTGATCGCTTTAAAATTCGGGCATATATTGAGCTGAAACCTCCGGAAAAACCGCCGTTTAGTTGGGGGAAACTAGCGAGGAATGTGCTGGCAGGATTGGCGGTCGTCGCGGTAGTTGCGGTAGCAGCGGCCTTCACGGTAGCGACACTAGGAGCGGGAGCGGTCGTTGTCGGCGCAGTGCTAGCTGGAGCAGCCATTGCAGGAAC
>NZ_JBCNGR010000035.1:0-204892 GCF_050481745.1 Paenibacillus algorifonticola
AAAAAAGTTCCTTTGGCGACGCCTGAGAGCTTAGCCACCTGTTCAATTGTTGTCGTTTCATATCCCTGCTCAGCAAACAGCGAAAGCGAGGCATCTTTAATCCGCTGCCTTGTCTGTTCCTTCTTCAGCTCGCGATTCATTCGTTTCTATCTCCCCGCTGTCGCTTGCTATAATCCGGTTATTGTCCTCTTTATTTTATCACAACCGCTTTCCTCACGTAAACAATTATGACCATAGGTTCAATATTTATTCGCGTTTGTATACAGACCGGGGTTATTTATAACTTAATGTATTGATATTTCAGGGGAAATTCACAAAAAATAATAATGACCATAAGTGCAAAAATATTGACTTTAATTTCGGGATCGGATATAACTAATTCTAGAGATCGAATAAAGGGAGGAACGGAAGATGACGGAACGCTTTGTACGCGGTCTTGCCCGCATAAAGTGGATAGTATTGATCGCCTGGCTGGCCATCACGGTCGCGGCGATGTTCGGATTGCCGGATTTACAGGAAATAGTGAGAAAGACGGAGCAGAAATTCATACCGGCCGATTCCGAATCGGTTGTGGCTAAACAAACTTTGGAGCGGATCGATCCCGAAGCGACGACCAAATCAAGCGCCATTATTGTATATTCGCGCGAGAGCGGTCTAACGGAAGCGGACAAAGCCTGGCTCAAGGAAAAAGCCGGCGTCCTCGCCGGACTGAAAGGCAAAGAGGGCTTCAAGTCCGTCCAATCCGCCTACGATACACCGGAACTCGCTTCCAAATTCCGCAGCAAGGACGGCACGACCGAGCTGCTTATCGTCGGATTCGACAAGGCGGAGAATGACACGGTAACACAGGAAGCCGTCGATAAGCTGGCGGATGAGGTGAAAGGCGCCCCGGCCGGAAGCAAGGTGGCGATCACCGGCAGCGCGCCGATCGGGAAAGATTTTCAGAAAAGCTCGGAAGAAGGTTTGAAAAAGACGGAGCTGCTGACGGTAGCACTCGTGCTTGTAATTTTGCTCATCGTCTTCCGCTCCCCGGTAGCGCCGTTCATTCCGCTTCTCACGATCGGAATATCGCTTATCATTACGCGTGGTCTTGTGGCGCTGGCGACCGATTACGGCATGCCCGTATCCTCATTTACCGAAACGTTCCTCATCGCCGTTCTGTTCGGCGCCGGAACGGATTATTGCATTTTGCTTATCCAACGGTTCCGTGAGGAGCTGAGCCGTGACGGCGATAAAGTCGAAGCGCTTGTGCGGACGATGAGAACCGTCGGCAAGACAGTCGCCTTCTCCGCCAGCACTGTGTTTCTGGCCTTTTTCCTGATCGGCTTCGCACAGTTCGGCTTATACCAATCCGCCGTCGGGGTATCAATCGGCGTCGCAGTTACGCTGATCGCTGGCCTGACACTTACTCCCGCACTGTTAATGATTTTCGGGAAGGCGACGTTCTGGCCGTCAAAGGTGAAGAGCGGTCAAGGACACGGCGAGTCGAAGCTGTGGGGCGGCATGTCGTCGCTCGCGGCGCGCAGACCGGTTGCGGTACTGCTCGTAACGGTCATTTTGCTAGCGCCGCTTACGCTGCTGTTTGAAGGCAAGCGTTCGTTCGATGATCTCGCCGAAATCGACCCGAGCCACGGCTCGGTGCAAGGCTTCCGCCAAGTGGAACACGCCTTCGGCTCCGGAGAAGTGTTCCCGGTATCGATCGCCCTCACCTCTTCGGCCTCGATGCGGACGCCGGAAGCGCTCGCGGCGCTGGAATCGGCAAGCGCAAGCTTGTCGAGGCTGGGCGGCGTGAAGGAAGTACGCAGCGCGATCAGGCCGCTCGGCGAGCAGCTTGCAGACCTGACCGTGTCGAGTCAGCTTATGCGTACGTCCGATGCGCTGGAGGATATGAGGATCGGCGTCGGCAAAATCGCAGGCGGGTTAACGTCCGCAAGCGATTCGATCGCGAAGGGTCAAGGCGACATCGACAAGCTCACAAACGGACTCCGCACGATGTCTTCCAAAACGACCGATGCGAAAAACGGGTTGAATCAAATTTATGGCGGATTGAAAGAGACGTCGGAAGGCGCCGGGCAAGTGGCCGGTGGTTTGTCGCAAAGCGCGAAGCTGTCCGCCTCCATGGGAGCCGATTTACAGCAGCTGATCAAAGCGCATCCGGAGCTGAAGGACGATCCCAATTTGCAGGCATTGCTTGGGAAACAGCAGGGATTAACCGGCGGATTGAACGATTTGACTCAAGGCGCAGCCGCGATTCAGCAGGGCTTCAAGCAGATTAATTCTTCCGTTGCCGGGGTCGTAGGCGGACTTGGGCAGCTGGCTGAAGGCCAGTCGCAAGCGGCGGACGGAACGGCCAGAATTAAGGGCGGTTTAAACGACCTGACAGGCGGGTTGAAGGATGGAGCAAAAGGGCTCACGGATATCTCGGCGGGGCTGGTCAAAGTGAAGGACGCCGAGAAAATGATCGGCGGTAGTCAAATCCCCGGCTGGAATTTGCCGAAGGAAGCGCTGGATAGTCCGGAGCTGAAGCAGGCGCTCGATTACTACATGTCGAAGGACGGTAAAACGACGAAGGTGGACGTTGTCCTATCGGTCAATCCGTACTCCGGGGATGCACTTATAACGGTTGATAATATCCGCGATACGCTGCGGCAAAGCTTGGCCGGCGGAGCCATTGCCGACCCGGAAGTGCTGCTGAGCGGCACATCCGCGCAAATCGGCGAGCTGAAGGACATCTCACGTAATGACTTCACGCGAACGGGCATATTCGTCCTGCTCGGCATCTTCATCGTTCTGATGATTCAGCTGCGCTCGTTCCTTGCGCCGCTCTATGTACTGCTCTCGCTTGTCTTCAACTATCTGGTGACGATGGGCATCGTCGAATTTATTTTCGTCGATCTGCTCGGCAAGCCGGGCCTGTCCTGGAGAGCTTCGTTCTTCGTTTTCCTCATCATCGTCGCGCTCGGTGTGGATTACAGCATCTTCCTAATGGCACGCTTCAAGGAGGAATACCGACCGGGCGGCATTGCATACGCCATGTCCAGGGCGATGTCGACGACCGGCGGAGTCATCATTTCAGCGGCGGTCATTATGGGCGGCACCTTCGCCGCGCTTATGATGTCCGGCGTCACTACGCTCTTTCAGATCGGCGCAGGCATCGTCATCGGTCTGGTGCTTTACTCGACCGTCTTTATGGGCCTGGTCGTTCCCGCCCTCGCCAACCTGATCGGCGAAGCGAACTGGTTGCCGTTCCGCAAACGCCGCGCCGGAGCGTCGGCAATCATGCCGGAAGGGAAAGCCGATCGCCGCGTCGTTCAACCGGAATAGAAAACGCGAAAGCCTTAGCTCTGACAAATATCTGTCAGGCTAAGGCTTTTTAGTCCCAGGGTAAATTCCGATAAGCGGAAGCAGCCTGCTCTTTATGCCTTCTTGATTGCCGCTGATATGGTATATTCAAGCAGTTCGGAAATTTCGATATGCTGAATGTATTCGAGCACGCCGCGCGTTTCCTCCACCGCACGACCGCTTACTTGGCGTGCAACCGCATCGGTGAACACGATCGGCTTCCATGCCCCGCCGTCTCTGATACTGCAGAGCAGGTCGCGAATGCCGCCATCAGGCAAAACCTCGAGATCGACCTCGCTCCGTAAATATTCGGACGCCCGTGCCAGCAGCTTCCGGTGGCATCGTCTTCAATTTGCTGCGAATGAATTATGGTAAAATAGATTGAGGTGGTTGACCACCGTCATGCGACGCCACACCGCGCGCTGGGAGCTGCGCGCGGTACGAAAAGATTAGGAAAATTAATGAATATCTTGGAGGTGTGGAATGGAACAACACCGTTTTGACCCGAAGAATAAAGATGTACTTGAAAGTGGCGAAAGAAAGAAATTAATTCCCCCTGAAAAATTGTTAGGAATGCTTCCAATTCAAAAAGACCATCATATCTTGGATCTTGGAGCTGGAACCGGGTATTTTACTATTCCAGCTGCGCTAATGACAAATTGTACAGTATATGCCTTAGATATAGAACCTGAAATGTTAACCGCTCTTAAGTCTAAAATGGAGGAACAAAGCATTACTAACATTGAGCTAGTTGAAGCCTCAATGACCGATATGCCGCTTAAAGATAATTCTATTGATATTATAATTGCTTCATTGGTGCTGCATGCAGTTCGACCAATATCTATTAGTTTAAATGAAATAAAACGTGTAATGAAACCAGATGCACTTTTACTTATCTTTGAATGGGAGCCCAAAGAAAGCCCGATGGGTCCCCCTATGGAAATTCGTATTGCTTCAAATAAAATGGAAGAAGCACTTCAAGCGGCAGGATTCTCAATTAAGAAGCGAGTTTTTCCAACTGATTTTTTATACATTTTTATTGCCAGTAATTAGATCCGCTTAATCCGCGATTACGAAAACCGGATTCCCTTGTAGAGTAAAGGGTCCGGTTTTTTCTTGCAACGAATTGCTTAGCGTACGTTTTTCACGTTTTGTTGGCGGTACCCCAGATGAGTCTGTAAAATATTCTGTGTAGTGCGGCCGGGCAAGGTCGTTCATTCTAGTGGGTGGGAGTCCCATCAGGATAAAGCCTAACCAGCAGTCCTGTAGCTAGTTTTTGGAGGCTAATCGGTAACGGTTGGTTTTAAGCGTAGAACGGCAATATAACGGGCCGAAAGCGCAAGCTGAAGTGATTGAGCCCCGAAAATACGTGGAGACAGGCCGATGTAGTTACACATGCAGAAGGCAGAATCGGTTCAAGCGATAAGGTGAGCTTGAACGGGCACTCCGGGGTCTTAGAGTTTGGCACGTTACAGATCGAGAATGAGGACACAATTGCCACACGCAGAGGTGGAAAAGAATTGGAAACCAAACTTGTTAAGATAGCACAATTAGCCAAAGAAGAGCCCAAAGAGACATTCACAAGTCTGATCCATCTGCTGGACGAAGAAGCGTTATTTATGTAGTCCTACCCTTTACTCCAGATTGAAGGCATGGAAGTAGGTGGGCGTTTTCTGTTGCATGGAATGGTGCGCGTTACCTATCCCAAGCCGCACGCGAATTTCAGCTGTTTCTAGCTGATTTTTATGCAAAATATTAAATAATTTATAATTCTGGGTAATGGAGGGGGATGGAACGAAACTTAGCCCGCATGGGCATATACACTATTGGGGACCTGACCAACGCAAACTTGGCCACAATGAAAGCCTGTTGTTGATTCATTACAATAAAGTTTTGTTCCCTTCTAAATATGAAGTGACGAAACGGAAATTTAAAATAGCGGTCAGACAATTCTTCAAGGACAACTACATTCCGCAGGAATTGAACTTTGATGGAAACGTTCGAAAAAATATTGAAACGTTTCCAATTTGGTGATAATATAATTTTTATAAGAGAGTTTAAGTGGGGGGTTAGATGTCGAGTATTAAAGATGTAGCCATCTTAGCTGGCGTTGCAGTAGGAACCGTGTCCCGTGTCATTAACAAATCAGGTGCTGTAAAACCCGCTACACGCAGAAAAGTTGAAGAAGCCATACAAGAGCTGAATTATGTCCCTAATGAAATTGCCCGAAATTTCAAAATGCGGAAATCCAAGATGGTAGCACTGATGTTACCAAGCATCTGGCACCCATTTTTTTCTGAACTGGCGTATTATATTGAGGATGAGTTGGACCTTGGGGGTTATAAGCTCATGCTCTGTAATAGCGGAGGCAAGCCTGAAAAAGAACTGTATTATTTGGAAATGCTTCAGCAAAACAAAGTGGCTGGTATCGTCGGCATTACTTACAACGATATAGAGAACAACGTGAGCAACGACATTCCGATTGTAAGCATCGACAGGCATTTTAACAAGAAAATTACCTGCGTAACTTCGGATAATTACGAAGGCGGGCGTTTGGCCTTAAGGGAGCTAGTAAAAGCGGGCGCTAGAAAACCGGCATTTATAGGAAGCGTCACTTCAGTTTACAGTGAAACCATGAATCGTAGAGAAGGCTTCATTCAAGAGGCGAAAACAATGGGTGTTGAGTATGTTGTATACGAGAAGCCAGACCCCGTTGAGGATGACGACGCTTATTTTGATGAGTTACTAAAAGAGCATCACGATGTGGACGGCATTTTTGCCATTACCGATATATTTGCCGCCAAATATATTGAAAGAGCAGGCAGGCAGGGTATTCGGGTCCCAGAAGATGTAAAGGTCATTGGATACGATGGCATCCAGGATCATCCCTATTTCCATCCTTTGTTGTCAACAATCAGACAACCGGTGGAGGAAATGGCACGCATGACCATCAGACTGCTTTATGAGAAGATTGAAGGCAAGGATTTAGAACGGCAAGTGTATCGACTCCCGGTTACTTTTAGGCAAGGCGAAACTACGTGATTATGATTGGTAGGAAAAGCATCAGCTCATGGTCGATTCAACAGTGCGAATCGACCCTCTGGCGTTTTTCTTAACCATAATTGGAAACGTTTCAAATTGTGATCAGGCTAAAAGTATCCGTTTAAACGGTCGGTTTATAATGTCGATTTATCTAAAAATCCCTTCGCACACACTAAGTTGGAAACGTTTCAAAACGAAGAATACTTTACTGGAAAGGGTGTACAAGAGTGAATTCAAAAATGAGTGGCCTGGATCATTCCATGATCAAACCAAATCGAAAAAGATGGAGCCGATTCAAACGCGACTATGAGTTGTATCTGTTCTTACTGCCGATCATTATTCTTTATCTCGTATTCAAGTATTATCCGATGTACGGGGTGCAAATTGCTTTTAAGGACTTTTCACCAAGTCAGGGGATATGGGGTAGTGAATGGGTGGGGTTTCAGCACTTTATAGATTTTTTCAATTCCTATAACTTCTGGACTATCATTACGAACACGCTTACACTCAGTTTTCTTTCCCTGCTGTTTGGCTTCCCGGCTCCCATCATTATCGCAATTATGCTGAATCAGATGCTTGGGAAGACCTATAAGAAATTTGTTCAGACCATAATTTACGCGCCGCACTTTATCTCTACCGTTGTACTTGTCGGTATGCTTAATGTTTTTTTATCTCCGAACAGCGGGATCGTGAATCACATCATCACCTGGTTTGGAGGGGACCCCGTGCTCTTTATGGCCGATGAGGGCTGGTTCCGTCCCTTGTATATCCTATCGGGGATATGGCAGGAGACCGGATTTGCCACGATTATTTATCTTGCTGCCCTTGCGGGAGTCAATCCCGAACTGCATGAAGCCGCAACTATGGATGGAGCGAGCAAAAGGAAGCGTGTATGGCACGTGGACATTCCGAGCATTCTGCCGACGATCGTCATTCTGCTGATTCTCGCACTCGGCAACATAATGAGCATTGGTTTTGAAAAAGCGTTTCTAATGCAGAGCGATCTGAACTACGCCACCTCCAATATTATTCCCACCTACGTGTATGAAATGGGGATTCAGAAGGCGCAATACAGCTTTTCCACGGCGATTGGCCTGTTCAACTCTCTAATCAATATCATCCTAATTTTCACCGTTAACCGAATCGCCAAAAAAGTAACTGAAACTAGCCTGTGGTAAGGAGGAGTTTATTTTGAATCAATTATTGAAGAGAAAAAGCACAGGGGATGCATGGTTTGATCTAGTCAACTACTTCTTGTTAACCATCATCATGCTGCTCGTATTATTTCCGTTGTACTTTGTGCTGATAGCATCATTCAGTGACCCCAATTATATTTACTCAGGTGAAGTTTGGTTGTTTCCGAAAGGCTTTACATTAGATGGATACGAACGAATTTTCAAGGATTCATCTATATGGATGGGGTATGCCAACTCAATTTTATACGCGACACTTGGAACATTTATTGGAGTCGCCGTGACTGTTTGTGCAGCCTACCCTTTAGCACGCAAAAACCTGGCAGGTAAGTCTGTGATTATGTGGTTTTTGTTGGTTACCATGTTTTTTAGCGGAGGACTGATTCCAACCTATTTGCTGATTAAGGATCTTCATATGCTGAATACAATATGGGCACTCGTGATTCCCGGAGCGGGCGGTGTATTCAATGTTATTATCGTGAGGACTTTTTTTCAGTCGTCCATACCGGATGAAATGTGGGAAGCCGCATCTATTGATGGATGTTCCAACACCAGATTTTTCTGGAGCATCGTTCTGCCTTTGTCCAAATCGATCCTAGCCGTAATGGTGCTGTATCATGTCGTTGGTTTCTGGAATGGTTTTTTTGACTCCTTGATCTACCTTAGCGATGAAAGCAAATACCCGCTGCAATTGGTGCTTCGCAACATTCTTGTTCAGAATCAGGTTAACTCCGGCATGATGATAGATGTTGAATCTTACGCGGCGAAGATGCGCGTCACAGAACTGATCAAATACGGTGTAATTATTGTATCCAGTCTGCCGCTGTTGATTTTGTATCCATTCCTGCAAAAGTACTTTGTTAAAGGCGTGATGATCGGATCAATCAAGGGGTGATGTGGACGTAATGCTTGAAAGGGGGGATGTACAAGCAGTATTCAGATGAAGCATGTAAGAAAGTGATTTTCAGCATGTTGGATGACAACTAAGGGAGGTTATGTACAATGAAATCTTTATTAAAAAATGTGGGGATTCTTGTGTTGGCCGGAGCGTTTGTGGTTAGTGGATGTTCGGGAAACAGTAACGGATCAAAGAATCAGGCAGAAAATACGGATCAAGAAGCCAATTTCAATAAAACCGGTCTTCCGATTGTTCAAGAAGCAGTATCGTTGAGAATGGTGTCCCCGAAAGCTGCCTTGGCTCCGAAATACTCGGAAATGGAAATTTTCAAGCGGCTGGAGGAGCAAACAAACGTAAAGATAAATTGGGAAAACATCCCTGATACTGATTTTACTGAAAAGAAAAATTTGTTATTGGCAAGCGGGGATCTGCCGGATGCATTTTATGGAGCCGGATTCACCGATTACGAGCTGATCAATTACGGCAAAGACGGAACTATTATTCCACTGGAGGATTTGATTGACCAATATGCGCCAAATTTGAAAGCGCTTCTTGATCGTCGACCCGACATCAAATCATCGATTACCGCACCGGATGGACATATTTATGGGCTGCCATCATTCGAAGAGAATAACCTTGGAACCAACCCCTTTTTCCATGTCATCAATAAAAAATGGCTAGATAAGCTGGGTCTGGAAGTGCCGCAAACACTGGATGAATATACGGAAGCTCTGCTTGCCTTTAAAACGAAGGATCCAAATGGTAATGGCAAGCAAGATGAAATCCCGCTGAGCTTCATGCATATGCAGTGGTGCATGGATATTGCCGGAATTTTTGGTGCATTTGGTCTTCCTGATAATATGGAGCATCGAGTAGTCAGAGATGGAAAAGTTATTTTTACGGCTACTCAGCCTGAATATAAGGAAGCCCTGAATTACTTCCATGAAAAATGGTATAAGCAGGGTCTGATTGACCCCGAATCTTTCACGCAAGATGCGGCGCAGTATCTGGCAAAAGGAAAAACGACAGATGAGACACTTGGATCTTATATCTGGTGGGAAATTGAAGAGGTTGTCGGAACTGAACGCGGTAAGGATTATGTTCTACTATCTCCACTTAAAGGACCAAATGGGGATCAAACAATCGGACGCGGTAATGGCGGTGGTCCAGGGCGTGGGGCCTTTGTGATTACAAAAGAGAACAGTAATCCGGAAATCACGATGCGTTGGATCGATGAACAGTATGAACCGTACATGGCTGCTCAGATTCATTGGGGACCACTAGATATTGTATACAAAAAAGACGAAAATGGGAAATTGGTGAACCTGCCGCTTCCTGAGGGAGCTTCTGCAGGTGAATTCCGTCAAAAAGTGGCTCCAGGCGCAGGCGGACCTGGCGTCATTACCATACAGGACTTGGGGAAAGTTGTTGATCTGGAACCACGAGCTCAGCAGCGTGTTGAAGATTTAAAGCAATATTACGATCCATACATGGAAAAGGAAAACTATCCGAGTATTTTCTTTGAACCAGACGAACTGGACAAAATCAACAAGATCGAGCCTGAACTGATTAAGTATGTAAATACCCAAAGGGGAAAATTCATTGTTAATGGCGGCGCGGATGAGGAGTGGGAAAGCTATGTGAAAACACTGGAAAAGATGGGCCTAAACGAATTAATGGAGATTTATCAAAACGGACTGGATCGCTATAACGCAAATCTAAAAATAAATAAATAGATGACAGGTGGGGAGAAACTGTGCTTGATGTTATTACGATTGGAGAAGCATTGATTGACTTTACTCCAGCAGGCCATACAACTGGGGGGAACGAGCAGTTTGAATGCAATCCAGGAGGCGCTCCGGCTAACGTAGCCGTTGTGCTATCCCGATTAGGAGCCAGAACTGCATTGATTAGCAAGGTTGGGGAGGACCAATTCGGTTCCCTGCTGCACAACACACTGCTAAGTAGTGGTGTTGATGTGTCTGAAGTTTCATTCACAAATGAAGCGAGTACAACGCTTGCCTTTGTCCACCTGGATGATAAGGGAGACAGATCGTTCAGCTTCTTCCGAAAGCCGGGAGCAGATACCTTCTTACACTCGAAGGATGTCCCGCTCGATCGGATTGAAACCTGCCAGGCTCTGCATTTTGGCTCAGTGTCCATGACCCATGAACCGGCCCGTACCGCAACCAGGACGGCAGTTCTCAGAGCCAAGGAAGCAGGAGTGCTGCTCTCGTTCGATCCGAATATCCGGTTTGCTTTATGGGAGAGCAAGGAGGAAGCAAAACATAATATCCTTTGGGGTATGAAGTACGCCGATATCTTGAAAATATCGGAAGAAGAGCTCTTTTTTATAACTGGGACTAGCGATTTGGAACAGGGCTCGCTAGAGTTGCAACAACAATTCGGTATCGTGTTGGTCGTCGTCACTTTAGCGGAACAAGGCTGTTATTACCGGTTGGCTGGTCAGGATGGATATGTGTCTGGATTTCAAGTGAATGCCATCGACACAACAGGAGCTGGCGATGCTTTTCTGGGCTGCTTGTTATATAAGATCCTGGAAGGCGGAAGTTCATTGGAAGATCTAACCAAACAGCAAATCATTAGCATGCTGACTTTTGCTAATGCGGGCGGCGCGTTAGTAACAACACGAAAGGGGGCTCTTGGGTCCATGCCGACGACAGATGAGATTAATCAGATGATAGAGTCCAGCAAACCGTACAATGAAGAGCGTTTCAGACCGGGGTATCATTTTTCACCACCCTCCAATTGGGCGAATGATCCAAACGGATTAGTCTATTATGAGGGAAGCTATCATTTATTCTATCAATATCATCCTTACAGTAATAAATGGGGGCCGATGCATTGGGGTCATGCTATAAGTGAAGACCTGGTTCACTGGGAGCACGCACCTGTTGCTCTATTCCCGGATGAGCATGGAGCGATATTTTCTGGCTGCTGTGTAGTGGATTGGAATAATAGCAGCGGCTTATTTAAAGATTCCCATGGACTCGTTGCAATCTTTACGCATGCGGATATCCATCCTGAGACGAGACAGCCACGCCAGCGGCAGAGCCTGGCTTACAGCAGTGATAAAGGGCAAACCTGGCACAAGTATGACGGGAATCCAGTGCTTGTCGAGGATAATTTGATAGACTTCCGCGACCCGAAGGTGTTCTGGCATGCGCAAAGTGAGCGGTGGATTATGACTATTGTTGCGGGAGACCACGCCCGGTTCTATGCATCCGACAATTTGCGTGAATGGTCACTGACGGGTGAATTCGGCAGAGAAGAAGGCTCACATGATGGTGTTTGGGAATGCCCGGATCTGTTTGAATTGCCGGTGGATGACACCGAGCGTTCCAAATGGGTACTGATCATAAGCATCGGAGACAATCCCAATTGTCCGGAAGGTTCGCGTACGCAATATTTTGTTGGAGAGTTCGACGGAAATACCTTCATTAATGACAATCCGCCCGATCATATCATGTGGCTGGATTATGGCAGAGACAACTATGCGGGAGTTACCTGGTCAGATATCCCTGAGCAGGACGGACGCCGTGTGATCATCGGATGGATGAGCAACTGGAAGTATGCCAATGAGACGCCTACCGGTTCCTGGAGAGGCGCAATGACCCTGCCGCGCACCTTGTCGCTCACCAGCAAGGATGGCAGTATAGTGCTGACCCAAATGCCTGTCAGGGAAATCGGGAAGCTACGCAAAGAATCCATGAGCTGGGATGATATCACAGTTACGCCAGTGACCTCTTTTATGCAGAAGTCGAAAAATGATCTGTTAGAGATTGAAGCGGAGATGGATGTCCGGTTAGGGGACGAGGTGCGTTTCCATCTGAAATCCTCTGGACAGAGCGAGATTGTTATCGGGTACAACTCTGCTATGGAGTGGCTGTTCACCGACCGCTCGAAATCAGGTGAGACCAATTTCCACCCGGCGTTTGCATGCCAGCACGGAGCCAGCCTGGCTGCGGTAAATGGACAGCTGAAGTTGCATATCTGGTTGGACCGCAACGCGGTAGAAGTGTACGCGGATAATGGTTTGGTTGTGCTGACCGATCAGATTTTCCCTGATGCACCGATAGAGAATATTGAGGTAAGCACAAAATCAGGACAGGTTGTCCTCAAATCGCTTCAAATCCATTCGCTTAAATCTATTCATGCTTCAGATGAAAGCACAGAGGTGATATTAGGGAGGAATAATGTATGAGCAATACAACGGATAACCGGGGATTAATTATGCATTGGGCGTTTGATGAAGGAACCGGGGCAAGCACTTTGGAGAGCGTATCGAAATCCATAAATAATATCCAGTACGTATTTAACCAAGCGGAGTTTACCGAACCATCTACTCCGCCGTGGAGACACGGGGTTAAAGGAAGCGGGCTCCTGTTCGATGGCTACTCATCATACATTGCCCATTGCGTTCATCGGGAAGAGCGTAATGGCGAACCGGAATACCTCTCGGCTCTCAGTATCGGAGTATGGGTTGCCCCGCGAACCCATGAATGGGGGCATGAAGGCAAGCTAGCTGCCATCGTGAACCGCCACAATAGGGATGACAAACAGGGGTATCTACTTGGCATGTTCCGCCACGGGTCATGGTCCTTTCAAGTAGGGCTGGAAGGAGGAGAGTGGAAGGAAATCTGGTCGCCGGATGGCTGCGAATTGCCAAAGAATGATTGGTCCTACGTGAGCGCTGTGTTCAACGGGCACGAGGGTGAAATCAAGCTGTATTTGAATGGCAGAGAAATCGCTTCGGAAGCTTTGCCTCGCGATTCTCGTATAAATGAGGCAGTAGGCACAGATTTATTCATCGCTAAAAATAATCATAGTAGCAAGCTGGCAAGAGTATTCAGCCTTCATATGTTTAGCGGCATCATTGATGAACTTAAAATCTACAGCCGGGTACTGAGTGCGGAAGAGGTGGCCACTTCTTATCAAGAAGTGCTGGATTTAGAACATGGAGGCGTCCATCCACAATTACAATATGATGATATCAAGCTGGATCGTACCCTTTTGCTAACAGATCGGCACAGACCACAGTATCATGTTAGCCCGCCGGCTCATTGGATGAACGAGCCTCACGCACCGATCTACTTTGAGGGGCAATACCACTTGTTCTATCAACATAATCCTCAAGGGCCCTACTTTCATCATATTCATTGGGGACATTGGGTGAGTGAGGATATGGTGCATTGGCGTGATCTACCTATTGCTCTAGCGCCTGAGAAGGATCAGCTTGCACCGGACGGAATATGGTCTGGGAGCGCGACTTATGATGCTGATAGCCTTCCTGTCTTGTTTTTTACAGCAGGTAATGATAGTGCCTCACCAAATCAAAGCGTCGCGCTTGCTAGAAGCACCTACTCCGAAGACAAAGATATTGATTTGGTCCGATGGGTCAAACATCCCGAGCCGCTTATTGTACAAAAAAATGGAATGGGGGTATTCGGAGATTTCCGTGACCCGTTCGTATGGAAGGATGAGGACGGCTGGTATGCCCTGGTTGGTTCGGGTTCCGGAATTGAAGGGGAGGGCGGAGCAGCGCTGGCATTTGTATCAGAAGATATGTTGAATTGGACATACAAAGGATCTTTCTATAAAGCAGATATTCGTAAATTCCCTTATCTTGGTCCTATATGGGAATTGCCTGTCCTTCTCCCTCTTGGAACTGACAAACAGGGAGATTACAAGCATCTTCTGCTGGTCAGCCCTGTTGGAGCAGGGGCAGATGTAGAGGTCTTCTACTGGATCGGACAGCTGGACAAAGACAATCTATCGTTCAAACCCGATCAAGAGGAACCTCAATTAATTGATGTCGGCGATTTCCATTTTACAGGTCCAAGTGGAATGGTTGATCCTGTGACAGGCAGAAAAATTATTTTTACTATTGCTCAAGGTGACCGTACATCTGAATTGGAGTATCAATCGGGCTGGGCCCATAACGGCGGCCTGCCGATAAGTGTGTATTTGAGAGAGGATGGGCGCTTGGGTATCGAGCCGATTGAGGAGCTTCAATCACTGCGCGACAAGAAGAGGCTATCACTCAGGGACAAGTCATTAAGTGAAGCAAATAGCCTTCTTAAGGATGTTCAAGGAGACATGCTTGAGATTCAATTAGAGCTGGAGCCTGGTAGTGCCAAACAACTTGGAATCAAAATCCGGCGATCGCCGGATGGAGAGGAAGAAACGCTGCTGTATTATGACATAAATGAATCCATGCTCTTCGCTGACCGGACCAAAACGACACTGCATTCCGGGGAGAAATGTAAAGGAGTACAAGGAGGTAAGCTGGAGCTGTCAGGGGAGAATCTTAAGCTGCATATTTATCTGGACCGCTCTATGGTTGAAACTTACGCCAACGGATTGAAAAGTCTGACGACCCGGGTATATCCGAGCCGTAAGGATGCCTTGGGTCTTGAACTCTGGGGAGATGGCGAACCGCTGGTAAAATCGATGGAAATATGGAATATGCATTCTATATGGTAATGTGAGCGCCTTGGCGCTCCTTACCCTATAAATGCGGGCAATACTCAAGCAAAAAACCTTGTTGGAAGCGCTTTATTTTACAATTTAATAACATAGGAGGCTTATTCGTGATAGACAAACAAAGAAGCAAATCATGGATCTCCAAATTGATTATAGGGGTTTTGTTTCTTCAGCTAGTGACTCCGGGGATTACGGCTTTAGCCGCAGCAGAAACAGAAACAGATACTTCTGCTCCAATAGTGGATATGGGATCGTCTGTTACAGATGCGGTCAATCAGAGTCCAAGTAGTAGTTTGAGTGCATCTGTCACGGATACGGTCTATCAAATTCAGAACCCAGGGTTTGAAACTGGGGACATGTCAGGCTGGACAGTTATCAGAGGTCAAGCCTTCGGTCAGAACAGCGTATCAGAAGAGGGTACTTGGTGGTCGGAACAAATTCCTTATAACCAAGAGGGGAATTATCATTTAAACGGCTGGAAATATAATGAGGCTGAGACAGGTGTGCTCCGTTCTAGCACTTTTGAGCTGGGCGGTAGCGGTTGGATCAGCTTTAAGCTTGGCGGTGCAAAAAATCCTGACAAGGTATATGTAAATATCGTGGAAGCGGATACCGGTCAAGTGATTGCCAGATATGGCAATAAAGCATTTGCAGACGTAGGCTTTCCGAATCCCGCTCAGGGCATGCGGCTTGCCAATATGGAGCAGTATAAGGCAAATCTATCCGATTATTTAGGCAAGAAGCTGTACGTAGAGATTGTAGATAATGCAACCTCAGACTGGGGATTGATTTTTGCAGATGCTTTCTTTATGTATCATGAATCCGAGCCTGCCGAAGGCATCATTGCTACAGATATCAAGCCGGATTTCAAGCGATATCAAATCGAGAATCCAAGCTTTGAAACTGGGGATTTGACCGGATGGACCGTTGTAGAAGGCGAAGCATTCGGGCCAAACAGCGTTTCCGATGAAACTACCTGGTGGGATGAACAAATCCCGTACAACCAGGAAGGCGCTTATCATTTAAATGGCTGGAAGTATCCCGAAGCTGCAACTGGCGTGCTTCGTTCCAGTACCTTTGAATTGGGGGGAACGGGATGGATTACTTTCAGACTAGGCGGCGGCAAGCATATGGATCAAGTATATGTGAGCGTCATCGAAGCGGACACTGGCGAATTGATTGCCAGGTACGGAAATACAGCGTTTAACGAGTCGGGTTTCCCAGAACCGGCACAGGGCTTGAGACTTGCGAATATGGAGCAATATAAAGCCGATCTCTCCAAGCATATCGGAAAAAAACTGTATCTTGAAGTCGTTGATCATGCAGCTTCGGATTGGGGAGTGATCTTTGCGGATGCCTTCAACACCTTCAATGAACTCGTACCAGAAGATGGAATCATGGTGGATAACATTATCCCGACCGAAATCGCAAACCGCAGTTTTGAAAACGGAAACTTCGAGGGCTGGACGATTGATGGTGATGCTTTTCAAGTGACTGATGAAGCCGGGGCTGGCAAAGAAGGCAGCTTTTTTGCCAAGTCTATCTTGGAAGAAGTCGGCTCTATAATCTCCAGTACCTTCATGCTTCAGGGAACCGGAACGATTACCTTCACCGTTTTAGGCATCGACAATCCAGAAGATGCTTACGTCGCACTATATGATGCCAGCACTAATGCGCTACTTGAGAAGACCGGGGATGTCAGTGCGAATGAGAAGATTTCCTGGAAAATGCAGAAACACTACAATAAGAAGTTTTATATCAAGGTTGTCGATCAATCCAGTCAAGCCCGTATTTCCGTGGATGCTTTTCAAGCCAATAATGCGGGCACTATTTTTTACATGAATCTTGATGAAGGCGCAGGAAAAAAGGCGCTTGAGGAAGTAAGCGGTCTAGAGCATGATGTGAACTATGTATTTAACAACGCCAGATACATGGACTCCAAAGATCCAAGATGGACTCCGCGCGGAGTAAAAGGCGGCGCATTGCTGTTTGACGGCTACTCGAATGATATTGAGGTCAATGCTAAGGATACCATTCCAGTAGGCGATGCGTTAACGATTGAAGCCTGGGTTGCTCCGCGCAGCTATGAATGGGGAGACGGCAGCAAGCTGTCTGCAATTGTAAATCAGTCCGATCAAGATAAGGTTGAAGGCTTTGCCCTTGGGATGTACCGGCACGGCAGTTGGTCGATGCAGGTCGGTATTGGTGGACAGTGGATTCAGGTATGGGTTAATGATCATCCACTTGAGAAATACATGTGGAATTACGTGGCGGCTACGTTCGATAAAAGGGAGGGAGTCATTAAATTATATTTAAACGGTCAGGAAGTAGCATCCCAAGCAACCCCTGTCAACGTTCCGATCACACCTTCTGCGGAAAGCCTGATTATCGGGGAAAATAATAAACCCGTAGAGCTGGCAGGCCTGTTCTCCTACAATATGTTCAGTGGACTCATCGATGAAGTGAAACTGCAGAATAAAGCACTCACAGATCAAGAGATCCTTGCTGAATATGAGAGTGTAAAGACGCTCCACGGCGGCACGGTTCCGGAAATTCCAAATGGGGATATTGATGAGGATCCCAGTGTGTTCGACGGTGATCAGCACCGTCCGCAGTACCATGCGATGCCTCCACAAAACTGGATGAATGAAGCGCATGCACCGATTTATTATAACGGCAAATATCATTTGTTTTATCAGCATAACCCGCAAGGTCCATACTGGCATCAAATCCACTGGGGACATTGGGTGAGCGACGATATGGTGCATTGGGAAAATGTGAGACCTGCGCTTGCGCCTGAAGCGGGTACCCTTGACCCGGATGGTGCATGGTCAGGCAGTGCAGCCTATGACCGGGACGGTAACCCTGTTCTTTTCTATACAGCAGGCAATGACTCTCTAACGCCGAACCAAAGAACAGGGCTGGCAACTCCGGCCGATTTGTCGGACCCTAACTTGGAGAAGTGGGAGAAATATCCTGAACCGGTTACAGAGCAGAATGGAAACGGTATTCATAACGAGTTCAGAGACCCGTTTGTATGGTATGACCAAGAGACGGACAAGTGGTATCAGCTAGTAACATCCGGTCTTCAAGACTTCAGCAGTGGAACAGCTTTGGTATACGTATCTGACGACATGTACAACTGGGAGTATAAGGGACCAATATACGTCAGTGACAGAAGCCTGTACCCGGAGCTTGGCACGGTATGGGAACTGCCGGTACTCTTGCCGATAGGCAAGGATAGCATGGGCACACAAAAGTATATCTTCATAATCAATCCCCATGAAAAGCCGGAGCAGGTTCCGCCGGCGAATGATGTGCAAAGAGATGTTGAGGTGTTTTACTGGATTGGAACCTGGGACCGGGATAACTTTAAATTTATACCTGATCAGGATGCACCTTCCAAAATGGATGTGGGCGATGGCTATTTAACCGCAGAGAGCGGTATGGTCACCCCCGACGGAAGAACGGTCGTTTATTCCATGGTGCAGAATGTAAGAACGCCGCAGGCTGAATATCAAGCTGGATGGGCTCATAATCTGGCACTGCCGGTTTCACTGAGTCTGGATGAGCATGATGAATTACGCATTGAGCCGATTCAAGAATTGCAAAGTCTACGAGGTGCTAAATTGGTTGAATTTGCAGACGAAAATTTGCAGACTGCCAATCAATTGATCCAAAATGTCAAAGGGGACATGCTGGAGATCGTGATGGAAATTGATCCGGGTGAAGCTCAGAAATTCGGTCTTAAGGTGCGGCGCTCCGATAACGGCCAGGAGGAAACGCTGATTTACTATGACAAGACGGATGGGAATTTCAATGTAGATCGGACCAAGAGCAGCATTGATCCGGATGTTCGCGTGGATGGCATCCAAGGCGGATATGTGGATCTGGACGGAGAGAACCTGAAGCTGCACATTTTCCTGGACCGCTCGGTTGTTGAAGCCTTTGCCAATAACAAGAAAAAACTGACCACACGTGTCTACGTAGGAAGATACGATTCCTTGGGCTTGCAAGTCTGGGCTGACAACGATATTACGGTCAAGTCGATGGAAGTATGGAATATGAATGCCTTGACGGGTGAACCGGCTGCTCCGGTCAATGTGCCTGACGACTGGGATAACTCCGTGTACACCGATATTACGGATCTGCCTAACCATGATTTTGCCACAGGCGACTTAACAGGCTGGATTACAGAAGGAGACGCTTTCCAGGATGTCCATGTGACCGATGCTCAGTTTTTCTGGGACACGATCTACTTCAATCCGTCGCATAAAATTCCGGGCGGCTATCATTTGTGGGGCTTCAATGAGGAAGCCGGCGGTGACAGCTTAACGGGAACGCTAAAATCACAGAATTTCGTTCTTGGCGGGAATGGCAAGATCAACTTCCTGGTCAGCGGCGGGCGTGATATCGATAAGCTGTATGTTGCGTTGGTCCGGGCATCGGACGGCAAAGAACTATTTAAAGAGACTGCTACAAATTATGAGGAGTACCAACGTAAGATTTGGGATGCGTCGCAATATATCGGCCAGGAGCTTTACCTCAAGGTGGTTGACCAATCCGCAGGCGGTTTCGGACATATTAACGTCGATGATTTCAATGTACCGGTTAAGGTGGAGAATCCGGTTAATCCAACCCCTTCTCCAAGTCAGCCTGTAATTTCGGTAAACAAACCGGAGAATCAGAGTGAATTGTCATTCGAGATGGCAAAGGGAGAGCGGCAGGTGCTGTTTCCAATCGCCATTCCGGCAAATGACGGCAAAAATGCTTTAAAGATTAAAAGCACAGATGTGGAAATTGAAATTCCCGCAGACGTATTAAAGGAATTACAGGCGTTGGTCACGGACAGTGAGCTTGCACATGCAAAAATCTCTTTTGAAATGGAACCTTTGTCTTCCGAGCAGAGCAAGGAACTACTTGCACGGGCAGTACAGAAAAACCACGCAGACATCTCTGCAACTGGGGAGATTTATGAATTTAAATTATCTATCGTGAAGGCCGACGGTACCGCGCTTACGCTTAATAAATTCTCTACATTCGCCACAATAAGGATGAGTGCACAGGCGAATTCCCGCCAGCACCTGACAGGCATTTATTCCATCGCCGATGAAGGGAACCTCGAGTATAGGGGCGGAAGCTATTCAAGGGATAAATGGACTTCAAAAGTGAATCATTTCAGTAAATTTGGCGTCCTTATCTATGACAAGTCATTTGAAGATGTTGCTGCATCGTATTGGGCCCATGAGGAGATTCAAAAGATGGCTGCCAAACAAATGGTCTTTGGTGTAAGCGATACGGCATTTGCACCAAAACAAAACGTGACACGGGCTGAGTTTGCTTCCTTGATCACTCGTGCACTCGGAATAACACCGGCTCACTCAGTCATATTCAAGGATGTGGACCCAACGAAATGGTACGCTGCTTCTATAGCTGCAACATATGAAGCGGGAATTGTCACCGGAAGAAGCATAAACACCTTTGCACCAGAGCAAAGCATAAGCCGTGAAGAAATGGCGGCTATGATTTACAAAGCATATCTATTCCATACAAAACAGAGCAGCGCCATTAATCGCTTGAGTAATTTTAAGGATGCCGGTACCATCAGCAGTTGGGCTGCAAATTCTGTTGCTGTCCTACAGGAGCTTGGATTAATCAGCGGCCGAGGGAATCAATTATTTATGCCGCATGAAAAAGTAACCCGTGCAGAAAGTGCACAAGTCGCATCTCTGTTGCTTGAAAAAGTCAATCAATAACTGCTAAAGGAAAGCCAGAGAAAAAAAGAAATATCATTTTTTTCTCCGACTTTCTCAATTTTACATCGGGGTAAACCTTGCGAATGCCGAGAGGCTATATATAGAATGGGGAGGATTATATATGAAGGAATTTTTTTATCGTCCAGATGATGCTTGGGTAGGAGACGTTATTCCCTATTATGAAGATGGAGAGTTTAAGCTGTTCTATCTGCATGGGTGGAGAGACAACCACAAGGAAGGCCTTGATCATGGCTGGCATTTGCTTGGAACAAAAGATTTCGTGCATTACAGAGAAGATGGAGCTTGCAAGATTGAAGGCGGGACCGGCCATATTCTAAAAGTTGACGATGTCTATCATATGTTCTACTGTATTTTTCCTGAAGGAAAGCAGTTTGCTTGTCATGCCGTCAGCAAGGATTTAAAAACATGGGAGCCCATTCCTGAAGATACTTTTGGTCCGGATGGCGAGATTTATGAGCTGGCAGACTGGCGTGATCCCTTTGTTTTCTGGAATGAAGAAGAAGGTCAATACTGGATGTTAATTGCTGCTCTGGCCAAAGGACCGACAAACCGGAAAGGCTGCACGGGTCTGCTTTCGTCCAAAGATCTCAAGCATTGGGAGTACCGCGAGCCGTTGTATGCTCCGAACCTGCATGTAGGCGCGCATGAGTGCCCAGACTTGTTCCGTATTGGAGATTGGTGGTATTTAATCTATTCTTCTTATACGGGGCGTTTCGGCACCTTTTATCGGATGAGCCAATCTTTAAATGGCCCTTGGATAACTCCAGAAGAAGAGGCTTTTGATGGACGCGCATATTATGCGGCCAAGTCGGCGTCGGATGGTCTGAAACGTTATTTGTTCGGCTGGAATCCAACAAAAAATGACGATCTGTTTGGCTGGAACCCGCCAAAAGCTTCAGGCAAAGATTATGATACTTGGGATTGGGGGGGGAATATGATTGTGCACGAAATTATTCAGCGTCCGGATGGAACGCTTGGCGTCAACGTTCCCGAAACAGTTGACTCTGCCTTTACCAAGCAGTTAACCGTGAATTTTGAGGGAATCACTGGAGATTGGTCGATTACGGATGATACACTACTCAGCTCATCTCCATATGCCTTTGCCGGTTGTATCACACAAGAGGAGCTTCCAGATTTGTGCAAGATTTCTGCAGCCGTTCGTTTCTCGGAGTCGACCCAGGGCTTGGGGTTCATGATTCGGGCAGGTAAAAGTCTGGATTTTGCCTATTACATCACGATTGAGCCTCAACGTAGCCGAATTACCTTCCGCGGGCCAATTATGCAATCTGAAGAAGGAGGCAAAACCTTCCCGTACGAGGTGGAACTGGAGCGTCCGTTCAAGCTGCTGCCAGAGCATGAATATGAGTTAAAGATATTTATGGATGGCACGATTTGCGAAATATATGTTGGCGGAGACGTAGCGATGAGTGCCAGAATGTACGACATTCAACATGGAAAGCTGGCTATTTTCGTCAGCCAGGGCACAGCGGAATTTAAGCGCGTTAAGATTGAAACTCCCCAGAATGATAAAATAAAGGTCAAGGAGGAAAGCTGATTCGAATAGGCTTTCTGATTCAAGCGAGAGGCTGTCCGTATCTAATAACGGGCAGCCTCCGGTATTGTAAAACGGTTCTTATGGTATAACCTCTTAATCCCATCCCTTCACAGCTTTGATCCCTAGCGCCAGAGCCCCGCATAAGCCCGCATTGTTACCTAGGACAGGAGGTACAATATAAGTATCCAATGACTCCAGAATTGCTGGCGTTGCAACATAGCCGTTCAGAGCCTGACGGACTTCTCTGCGGATCAGTGGAAACAGTTGTTTCTGGTGCATCACGCCACCGCCCAGGATTACACGCTTCGGAGATAACAGAAGAATCACGCCCGCGATGGCTTGACCCAAATAATAGGCCTCTATTCTCCATGCCTGATGCTCCGCTGGCAACGTACTACCTTTGACACCCCAGCGCTTCTCGATTGCTGGGCCTGCCGCCAATCCTTCCAGGCAGTCGCCATGATATGGACATAAGCCTTCGAAGCGATCCTCTGGATGCCGCCGAGTCAGGACATGACCACCTTCGGGATGAACAAGTCCGTGGATTAGCCTGCCTTCTGCATATACGCCTACTCCAACACCTGTCCCAATTGTATAGTAGACGCAACTGTCCAAGCCCTGAGCCGCGCCCCATTGGACTTCACCAAGTGCGGCAGCATTCACATCCGTATCGAACCCAATCGGCACAGGGAAATACTGTTTCATAAACCCCACGAAGTCAAAACCGCCCCAGTCCGGCTTTGGTGTAGTGGTCACATGCCCGTACAAGGGGCTGGATAGATCCAAATTAACCGGCCCGAATGTCCCGACACCAATAGCCTCCAAGCCTGTACCCTTAAAATAATCAACGGCTTGTTGCAGTGTCTTCTCCGGAGTCTCCGTTTTAAAACTAATCCGATCCAGAATTTCACCTTCCTCATTACCCAATCCGCAGATGAATTTTGTTCCTCCTGCTTCAATTGCCCCAATAATCATGATACGTCTCCTCTGTTAGGAAAGGATAAACTTCCCGAGTTGTATTCGTTGGTAAACGATTTACTAAAATGTAATTTTAAAAATGTGGTTCTTACTAATAATCCTACTATACAAACAAATGAAATCGTTGACAAGACTGAAATTCGTGTTACTATATGTTTGTAAAACGTTTTACTAATGGAGATGATGAAAATGAAAAAAATATTCTACAAGCCTGCGAACGGCTGGGTTGGTGATGTGATTCCGTTTTATGACAATGGGGAGTACAAGCTTTACTATCTTCACGATGAGAGAGAGGGGGGGGACTATGGAAACCATACCTCATGGAATTTGTTAGCTACCAGAAATGGATTAGATTTTGAGGATCACGGAGAGGTTCTGCCGAACGGAGATGAAACCGCTCTTGACAGGAATGCGTATACCGGCTCTGTAATCAAGGACAAGGAAGGCATGTACCATCTTTTCTATACGGGACATAATCCAAACCCTGCGTTTTGTAAGGATGGTAAGCCCTTACAAGTTGTGCTGCGGGCAACGGGGACTGACGGCATTCATTGGACGAAGGATATCGGCTTTAAACTGTACGGGGATGAAGTGATCTATGAGCAATTTGATTGGCGTGATCCCTTTGTATTCTTCAACGAAGAGAAGCAGGAATATTGGATGCTGGTTACTTCCAGGGGAATGAACTCTACCGAGAAAAGAGGCGGGTGCATCGCACTTCTGACTTCTGATGACCTTGTGAACTGGAATTATCATGAACCCTTCTACAGCCCGGACAAATACATTACGCTGGAATGTCCCGATTATTTCAAGATGGGGGATTGGCATTACCTGATCTACTCCACCTTCAGTGAGAAGTTCGTCACCCATTATAAAAAGAGTAAGACAATTGATGGTTTGTACACATCACCGACGTTGGACACCTTTGACGGTAGAGGATTTTATGCAGCCAAAACAGCTTCCGATGGCGCGAAACGGTATGCCTTTGGCTGGGTTCCATCGAAGAAGGGCTCGAATGATTTTGGGGATTGGGAGTGGGCGGGCACTCTGGTTGTCCATGAGCTGCACCAGAATGAGCGTGGAGAATTACTTGTGAGAATGCCGACTTCCATATATGGACATTTTAACAAGCAAGAGGAAATTCTGAAGCAAGAGGAGAAAAATTGCATTCAGCAGGAAAACAGGCTGGAGCTATCTTCCCCGGATGGTCTGGCTTATAGCGTGCTTAACTCTTTGCCTTCTCAGGTCATGCTTGAGGCTTCCTTTACGGATTGGCAGCGTGTGAAGGACTTTGGCATTGCAGTTCGCACGGATACGGTGCTGGACAATGGTTACTTCATTAAATTTGATCCTTTTCATAACCGGATTGCCTTTGATATGTGGCCAAGAACAGAACCGGGATTCTTTCAATGGCAGATTGCCGGGGACAAGCCGCAAATGATTGAGCTGGAACGTCCATTTGATTTTGCGAGACACAGCAAGATTCATTTTAAGTTGATTCTCGAAGAAGATATTCTATGCCTGTACGTCAATGATGAAGTTGCCATGACAACGCGAATTTATAACTTCAAGGACGGTCATTTTGGTTTTTTCGTAAATGAAGGGGCAGTAAAAGTTCAGGACATCACAATGAAGACAAATGCTGAGCTTTAACCGACAAAAGTTATCACGACTCTTATGGGGAATAATTTATTGGAGGGGTTTTAATATGACAAAAAAAATGTCGAAAGTTATCACTGGTCTTGCAGTTTTTTCCTTGACAGCAACTATTCTTGCAGGATGCGGCAGCTCCGCAGCCAACAATAGCTCAAACAATGCGGGTGCCTCGAATGCGCCTAAGGAGCAAACGGTGACCTGGCTCTCGGCCAGACCAGAGAATGGGGCCATTGTCCAGACGGTTCGGGAGCTAGCCGATCGATTCGCCACCGACCATCCCGGCTTTAAACTGGACCTTCAGGTGACCGCAGATAGACCTTCTTACTTGACCAAGCTGAGAACGATGGTAGCTTCAGGGCAGATGCCGGATTTCATAGACAGTGATGCCGATCCGTTCGCTCAGGAACTTGTAAACGCGGGCTTGCTGGTGGACATGGAGAAATTCCTAAAGGAAGAGGGGTTATATGACCAGTTCTATGAGCCTGCGCTTAAATATCAGGAACTCCCAGATGGAAGCTTATACCTTCTGCCGATGGAATACCATATGGAAATGACATGGTATAACAAAAAAATATTTGCCGACAACAACCTTGAAATACCCAAAACCCTCGATGATCTGCTTGTGGTCAGCGAAGCACTTAAAGGCAAGGGGATTACGCCTATCGCTGTAGACGGCGTTGATGTATGGCCGGTATTGCGTTATGCGGCTATGTACCCTTTCCGGACTACAGGCAATCAGTTCATCCGGGATTTGAGTCAAGGCAAAGCCAAAATGTCTGATGCGGCAGGTATGCAGGCGGCTAACTTCGCTTCTCAAATCGGAAAATACTTTCAAGATGGATTCGCTACCACCGATTATACGACAGCCAGAAATCTGTTCCTGAACGGTCAGGCTGCCATGTACAACATGGGAACTTGGGAAATACCATCCTTTGTGGAAGATAGTCTTCCGGAAGGACTCAAGGGCAATGTGGATTATTTCTATCTGCCTACCGCCAGCAATGCGGTCACACCGGATAATGAATTTTTCGGCAACAGCGGCATCGGACTCGGGGCTTCCGCGAAAACATTCGATGGACTGCCTAAAGAATTCCTTAGCTATGTGCTGAAAAATTATAGCGATGTCTATGTGGCCAAACAACAAATGTCACCGCTTAAATTCACTATAGATGATGAATCCAAATTTTCCGAGCTATTTCTGCGGATCAAAAAAGACATGGACAATTATGGCTCGGAGTTTGCCAAGCCTTGGGATACTTTGCTTGATCCGAATACCAACTCGGTGATGAGCGACCTGATTACTAAACTGACCATGGGCTTTATGACACCAGAGGATTTTGCTGCGCAGATTGATAATGCCATTACCAAGAATACAGCCAGTAAATAAAAATATTAGATTTTCTTATAGCTTGATCATTCTCCGCCTGGACATCTAAGGCCGGGTGGAGATTTTTGTCAATATTAGTGTGATTACACAAGCGGGGTGACCCTATATGAATGTGCTTAAAGACAAAAAAGCGTGGTTAATTTTTATCTTGCCAGCCTTAATATTTTATTTGGGAACGGTCTTTGTCCCCATTGTCCAGTCTCTTAGATACGGGTTTCAGCAATGGAATGGCATTCAGGAGCCAAGTTACATCGGCTTTGATAACTATATCGCGATGTTCAAAGATTCGTATTTCTGGAATGCTGTGCAAAACAATCTGGTATATGTGGTGATAGTAGTATTTATGCAGGTGTTCATCGGCTTGTTTTTTGCCCTGATGCTCTCCTATGTCAAAAAAGGTGCAGGAATCTTCAGAACACTGTATTATCTGCCGGCGGTTGTTGTAACCGTAGCTATTGCGCAAATGTTCCGTAATTTCTATTCCCTTCAGCCTATTGGTCTGCTGAATATGTTCCTGGATTGGGTGGGCCTGAGCCATCTCCAGTCCGCCTGGCTCTCAAATCCCCATACGGCATTGATCGCCGTATCCATCCCTGAGGGATGGAGGTTTATCGGGATGTATATGGTTATCTTTTATGCGGCGCTGATTGCGATCCCCAAAGAAATCGAAGAAGCTGCTAGGATTGACGGTGTAAACGGCTGGCAGCTGATACGTTATATTAAGCTTCCGAGCATCATGCATGTGCTGAGCTTGTCTTTGATAATGTGTACCACTGGGGCTCTGCGGGGCTTTGATATTCCTTACATTATCGGTGTGCCAGGGTCAGCGGCAGAGCTAGTTACCACCTATATGTATAAGCAAGCGTTCTCCACCATCCAGTATGGGTACGGAAGCTCGATTGCTGTGTTCATCGTTATCGAAAGTCTGCTCGCAGTATTGCTCATACGGGCTATTTTTAATTCAAGGAAAGGAGATGCCTGACATGTCTACGAAAAAAAAGCTCTCCTATTCTCTTTTGTATATACTGGTCATTGTGATTATGCTGATTCAAATCTATCCGGTAGTCTGGCTGATGCTGTCCAGCTTTAAGTCGAGCATCGAGCTGACTACACAGCCATTTGCAATGCCTTCATCCTGGTCGTTCGAAAACTATGCGAGTGTATTCCGGGAGAGCAGTCTGCTGCTGTATATCAAGAACACCGCTATTGTGACGTTTACCTGTCTCGCACTGATTGTGTTTCTGAGCGCGACGGCAGGCTTTGCCCTTGTCAAAATGATCAACCGACTGAATTCGAAGCTGCTGTTGTTCTTCACGATAGGCATTATGATTCCGATTCAGGTTACGCTGATTCCTCTGTTTATTATGTACAAAGATTATGGTTTGCTCAATTCGTATGCGGCGCTGATCCTGCCTCAGGTTGGTTTTGCCTTGCCATTGTCTATTCTGATCTTCACCAGCTTCTACAGATATGTGCCAGGTGAACTCCTAGAGGCTGCAGTAATCGACGGTTGCAACATTTTTCAGTTGTTTTTCCGAATTGTTTCGCCGCTTACGATTAATACCACCATTACGGTGGCATCTATTAACTTTATTTTCATCTGGAATGATTTCGTGTTCTCTAATACGTTCACGAATGATAAGGCATACAAGACGATTGCCGTTGGGCTGCAGGAATTTATCGGTGCCTTTGGGGCTACAGACTGGGGCCAGACTTTTGCAGCAATCAGCATCAGCATTATTCCCATTATTGTTACGTACTTGTTCTTGAATAAATATGTGATGGCCGGTGTATCTGATGGCGCAGTTAAAGGATAAGGAGACGATTAAACATGCAATCCATGAATCAGCTGTTTGGTAGAATGAAAGGTAGGAGCAGAGCGATTACGGCGGAGAATCCGCAGGGTCTCAAAGGGCAGGGCGGTAAAGCGGAAGGCCCCCTTGGCGTTGCCCGCAAAGGAAAAGCGTTCATCTCGCTAGCGCAGGGAGAAACCGCAACGCTTGTTGATATTGAAGGTCCCGGAATCATTCAGCATATCTGGATGACCGTTACAGATAAGACCGAATCGGGCTGGTTCGTCCTGCGCGATCTTGTGCTGCGCATGTACTGGGACAATGAAGAACATCCATCCGTTGAAGTACCGCTGGGCGATTTCTTCTGCAATGGCTTTGGGGCACGTACGGTTGTCAATTCACTGCCGATTGTCGTTAATCCGGTCGGCGGTATGAACAGCTACTTTGCCATGCCCTTCCGCCAAGCTGCCAAAGTAACGATTACGAATGAACATCCGCAGAGTATTGAGGCGTTTTTCTATCAATTCGACTATTTGTTGGTAGATGAATTGGAGGAGGATACTGAGTATTTTCATGCGCAATTCCGCAGAGAAAATCCCACAGTGCTGAGGCAGGATTACACTCTTATTGATGGAATTAAAGGAAGAGGCAAATTTATCGGTACCTATATGTCCTGGACTTCTCTATCCCGTTATTGGTATGGTGAAGGAGAAGTGAAATTCTATATCGACGGCGACCAAGATTGGCCGACGATTTGCGGTACCGGGGCCGAGGATTATTTCGGCGGTGCATGGGGTTTTGTAAAGTATGATAACGGAAACCCGGTACAGGAGCAGACCTATTCGACTCCCTTTATGGGCTTCCCATATTTTGAGACGAGAGACAATACACGGTCACATATTTATGACGGAGCCGCGTGCCCGATGCGGGGCTTCTATCGTTGGCACGTCTTGGATCCAGTTCTGTTCGAAGAGGATCTGAAGGTGACCGTACAGCAAATAGGGCATGATGGCCAAGCCTTATTTGAACGTAGTGACGATATTAGTTCAGTAAGCTACTGGTATCAGACTGAGCCGCATCAGGCGTTCCCGGAATTTCCGGCAGTAATGGATAGACGTCCGCGATAACTGCGTAGGTAAAGGCGTTGTCCAAGTAAATTCGCAGAGGTGCATCAAATGGCAAAACAAAGAGTTACGGTAGTTCAGGTCGCCAAAGACGCGGGCGTATCGCCTGCAACGGTCTCCCATTTCATGAACGGCAATTTTCACCGGATGCGTCAGGAGACCCGAGATAAAATAAGCGACTCGATCACCAAGCTCGGATATCAGGTAAATCCCGTTGCCAAAAGCCTGATTACCGGCAAAATGCATACCATCGGACTGGTTCTGTCAAACAGTACATACGATGGTTATTTTGAAGATTTGTATTTCTTGCATTTTGCCAAGGTGTTGAAGCAACAACTGAAGACTATGGGCTACAAGCTGATCCTCCTGGACTTTGATGAGATATTCATGAATATCCAAATGGTCGATGGAATTATCGTAAAGGCCACCTCGGAGACAGAAAAATTCATGCCCAGACTCATGGAACTCAACGTACCGGTAATTACCATTGGCAGGCATAATCTATCCTACGGAGCCCATATTGTCCGGGTAAATGACTATCAATGCGGCCAAACGGGAGTGGACCATTTAATGTCTCAGGGTTATCAGAAAATTATCATTCTGACCTATCCACATGGTGAGGTTCCCGGTTTCGACGATAGGTTGAACGGTGCTTCCCGCTCTCTTCAGGAGAAAGGGAATCTGACGACGGTTATTACAGGAGATATGACAGAAAGCTTCGGGTACGAAACTGTGATGCAGTTGGTCAAGAATGACAAGCTACCGGAGGCGTTGTTCTGCCTCAATGATATCACTGCCATTGGGGTGTTGAAGGCTTGTAAGGATCTGAATCTGTCCATACCGGAGAAGCTTGCGGTATTGGGTGTGGATGATATGCCGACTGTATCCGAGCTGCTCAGTCTGTCCACGATCCGGCATCCGATTAACGATCTGGCGAAGAATGCCTCTGAGCTAATAATTCAATCTATTGAAACGAAGGGGGAATCTGCTCATCCTGTCGACAGGATGTTCCCTATTGAATTAATGGTAAGGTTTACCAGTTGAACAAGCGAACCAGAAACGCGCGAAGGTTAGAGAGGATATGGGCTGTCGAGAAATTTTCGGCAGCCTTTTTCTAAATAGCATGACTAGCGAAGCTAGGCACAACTAGCCGGTGAGAGTTCGGTCGAGGTAGGAGCCAAGTCACAAAGTGCACTGTGGCGATATCATCTGGCAAGCATGGAGGCGAGTGAAAGCAAGGGGCGGAGCGGTGGCTTGGAGATTAAGGTTTTTCACCGTATTCTTTACCGAAGTCCTCCATTTTTTCAAGGATCGGTAGTAATTTGTTTCCCTTGTCTGTTAACGAATACTCTACTCGCGGAGGAACTTCTGGATAAACATCACGTTTTATAACTCCATCGTTCTCCAACTCTTTAAGCTGCTTTGTGAGCGAGCCCTGTGATAAATCTCCGAGAAATTTTTTTATATCCGTGTAACGGCGTCTTTCTCCTTTTAGATACCATAATATAAAATATTTCCAACGTCCTGATAGGACATTTTGAGTTAAGGCTATCGCATACATGTCTCTATTTTCATCCATAAATTCTTGTTCAAATCCTTCATTACAAACCTTCATTATTACCACTCCCACTCTAAAGGTGCAAATAGTTGTACTAGGTTCATCTATATTGCCCTCTTTGCAAATGAACCTAATGATTTTATGATTATGTCATCGAACAAAAGCAAACAGTTAGCAAGCTAAATGAAATTTCGGATTTATATTTAGCAAGCTAATTAAATATAACACAGAAAGGAGTGATTGATAAGTGAATTCAGCCAATAGACTAAAACTATCGATTTTGGATTTTATTCATATCTATAAAGGAACTGAGGCTACGAAAAGTCTTCAAAACATGACGGAAATGGTTCAATTAGCAGAACAGTGGGGGTTCAACAGGTATTGGTTCACTGAACACCATAACACAACAACTTTGATGGGTACTTCACCAGACTTGCTGAGCCTGCATGCAGCAGCGCACACCAAAAGCATTCGAGTAGGTTCCGGGGGAATCATGCTGCCTAACCACAGCCCCTTGAAAGTGATGGAGAACTTTACTCTTCTCGAAGGATTATATCCAGGGCGTATTGACCTCGGGATTGGCAGGGCTTCGGGTACTGATGGCAGAACCATGTTGGCATTGTTAAGATCACGAGAATTAATGGAGGTTAATGATTTTCCTGAGCAATTAGATAACCTGCTTTCCTTTTTTGACCGTAACTTTGAAGAAAACCACCCATTTAGTCACATCAACCCTCCTGGTGATAAATCAATGGTTCCAGATATGTTTATGTTGGGATCTAGCGAGGGTGGATTGCATTTTGCCTTGGAAAAAGGATTAGGGTTTGTATTTGCTGCTCATTTGGCCCCACAACTAGCTATTCCCATGTTAAGAGCTTATCATGCGGGTTTTAAACCTTCGTCGTATTTAAGTGAACCCCAAAGTATGTTAACGACAATCGTTATTACAGCTGAGACGGAAGAAGAGGCTCAATATATAGCAGGACCAGCGGAGTTAATGTGGGCCCAGATGAGCACAGGGACAAGGAATCTTACTTTTCCTACACCTGAAGATGCCAAAAATCACACATACACTCCTCATGAAGAGCTGGCCAGGGAACGAAATAAAGAACGTTTTGTGATTGGAAGTGTTGGGCAGGTTGCTGAGCAGCTGCAACAAATGGCGAAAGCAAGTTTAGTGGATGAAATCATGATTGCAGACTTTTATCCTAATCAAGAAAGCCGAAAGAAAGGGCATGAATTATTGGCAAAGGAATTAGGTTTATTGCAGGGGGAGCAATGAATTCGCGTAAAGGAGACCACCCAACAATGGAAAGAAGAAAACTTAAATTAGGTGGTATCATTGATGGCGTTGGTTGGAATCACACGGGTTGGCGCCACCCCGATATTCCTGCAGATGCCAGTGAAAATGTTGATTATTACGTTCAAAAAGCCATACAGCTTGAGCAGGGTAAGTTTGATCTCATTTTTTTAGCTGACGTCAGCCATATTGGACCTGGCATGATCCCACACTATCTAAGCATGTTTGAGGGCGTATCTATATTGTCTGCATTGAGTATGGTGACTCACTCCATTGGCATGGTTGCAACAATAGCTACTTCGTATGCTGATCCATTTACGGTTGCCAGGCAGATAGCCTCGCTGGACAAGATTAGCAAAGGCCGAGCAGGATGGAATGCGATCACCTCCAATCCAGGGGGATTAGCCAATTACAGTCGGTCCCATTTAAGAAAAGCAGATCTTTACCCCATGAAAAAAGAGTTTTTAGAGATTGTTGAAGGCCTATGGGATTCGTACGAGGACGATGCTTTCATACGTGATAAAGGAAGCGGGATATTTATTGATCCCAGTAAAATGCATCCAATAAATTACGCCGGGAATTACTTTTCAGTGGAGGGGCCATTAAATGTTAGTCGATCTCGACAAGGAAGACCGGTCGTCTTTCAAGCCGGCACCTCCTTGGACTTCATGAATGTAGCTGCAAAGCATGCTGAAGTCATCATGGCGCCAGGTGATTTTGATTATCTTAAAGGATTCACTTCTGAACTCAAAAAAAGAGTGCAAAATCAAGGACGTTCACCAAACGATCTACTGATTATGCCTTCACATAGCCCCATAGTTGGCGAAACGGAAAAAGAAGCATTAGATAAGTTAAGGGAAATAGAATCATGGATGCCTAAAGGTTATCGCATGCCAAAACCCATATTGATGGGGTCCGCTGAGAATGTTGCAGAAAAAATAGAACATTGGTATAGAGCAGGCGTTATGGATATATTGCTGATTAGACAAGACTATCCGGCAGGGTTTGAGGATTTTATTCAATTAGTTGTACCTATTTTGCAAGATAAGGGCATATTCCGAAAGGAATATGAGGACAACACACTACGAGGTAATTTAGAACTGCCATACCCTGAAAACAGGTATAAAAAATAATAAATCAGATAAAAAAGAAGAGAAATGAATGGTGAAAAATCGAATTATTGAATACTAGGAATTGAGTATCCCATTATCTCAGCTGCAATGACAGGGGTGATTGATCTGTTGTAGATCAGAATCGGCTTGGAGAATACATTTAAAATAAGGGAGATGTTTTACATTGAGTAATAAAATTCGTACAGGAATCATAGGTGCTTCAATTAATAATGGTTGGGCGAGCGGTACACATATTCCAGCCATTAAGCATTTAGATGAGTTTGAGCTTACAGCAGTGGGGACAAGCAACATGGCGAGTGCGAAGAAAAGCGCAGAAGCCTTCTACGCAAATCACGGCTTTGACAAAATGGAGGAACTGGCTCAACATCCTGATGTGGACATGGTCGTCGTCAGTATTAATGTCAAGGAACATTATAATGCCGTTAAGGCCATTGTGCCTGCTGGAAAACCGATCTATTGCGAATGGCCGCTGGGATCAAATACAGGTGAAGCACTTGAAATGCAGGAATGGGTAGCATCCGCACAATTGCCAAATGCGATTGGATTACAGGCCAGACAAGCCCCGGCCGTTCAGTATGTGAAAGATTTATTGGCAGAAGGTTATGTTGGGAAAGTGTTGTCTGCTAATTTAAAGATCTCCATTGATGGCATGGGTGGCGTGAGCGACAAGTCCAATGCGTACTTGTTTGATCGAAAGATTGGAGGGAACTTGTTGACCATTGTAGGTGGACATAATCTGGATGCATTTACCTACATGCTTGGGGACTTTACCGAACTTTCTGCCCTCACAGCACAGCAGTTTCCTGAAGTCGAGCTGGTGGATATTCAGGAAGTCATTGAGAAGACGACAGATGATCAAATACTGATTGCAGGAAAATTAACGAGTGGTGCCGCAGCCAGTGTTCATATTCAAGGTGGAGTCAAACATCAGACAGGGCTAATGCTTGAAATTTTTGGAGACAAGGGCACGATCGTGCTGAGTGCACCTGCATCCATTCAATTCGGATCACATCAATTACGCGGAGCAGGGCCTACTGACAACGAGCTTCGTGATCTAACCATTCCGGATTCCTATTACCGGGTTCCAGATTCCCTTAAAGACGACTCAGGATTTGTTCTGAATATGGCTCAGGCTTATCGTAAGTTCGGTCAAGATATTCAAGAAGGAACGTCCTTAACACCTACATTCGCGGATGCGGTCAAGCTTCATCAGTTACTTGATGCCGTCGATAAATCAGCACAAAATGGTGAACGTCAATATTTTTAATGTTTAAAAACTCGAATCCGCAGAGAACAAGCGAGCACATTGCAGCTGCGGATTTTTTAACGTTTGCAAACACTCCTAATCTAAAGGTACATTAGCAGGCCAATTATTATGGCGCTACAAAAGGTGATTCCACTCTTGGCCCATAAACGAATCGAGGAGAGGATTTTATTGAATCATACGCTTGAATTACTTCATAACCATACATCGTTTCGTTCTTACACATCTCAACCCCTGACAGAGGAACAAAGAGATGCAATCTTTCAGGCAGCTAGTCAAACTTCATCGTTCAGTCTTCTGCAGGCTGTGTCCATTATTCGAATCACAGATCCAGTTCTTCGAAAAAAAGTCAGTCATCTCTGTGTCGATCAACCATATATTGAAGAGGCGGCAGAGTTCTGGATCTTTTGTGTAGATTTCTATCGCAATCATCAAATTGCTCCAGAAGTGGATATCGAATATATTGAATTTTTGTTAATCGGTTCATTTGACGCCGGACTGATGGCGCAGAATGCGTTAACCGCTGCCGAATCCATGGGGCTCGGTGGGGTGTATATTGGTGCTGTCAGAGCAAATATGAACGAGCTATCCGACGTTTTGGGTTTACCGAAGTATGTGATTCCATTAGTGGGGCTATGCATCGGTCATCCAGCTGGAGATAAACCTGAGCTGAAACCTCGGCTGCCTCAATCCATGGTATTACTTGAAAATCAGTATCAATCTCTAGATCAAGATAAATTAGCTGCCTATGATGAAACGATGTTGAAGTATTATGAAAATCGACCGACGAAAGCCCCTTTCACCGTGAAAAAAGTAAAAGGATGGAGTGACCACATTCAGGATCATCTCCAGAGAAGTATTCAACCTCAAGTGATGGACTATTTGAAAAAGCAAGGATTTGCTAAAAAATAAATTTTACGACTAAGCCAAACTTCCTGAACTTTAGAGTTGCCCCAATAGGCGATAGCTCTAAGTTAAACTGAAAACTTTAATTTATCGTGATCCATTTAGTATGCTAAATATCATTCGGACGACTGAAAGGGATAATTCCGCTTTTCCGATTAGTCCAGGTGTATCATTTGAACAATATGCTCTGCTACACTTTGTTCTGTTAGTTTAGTTTGTTCAGCAGTATGAAGAGTAACTGCTTCATTAATCATGTTGGCATAGATTTGTACGTACAAAGTACGTTCATCAGAGTATATTTCCTGCATACAAAGATTCAAATAATGCTTTAGTGCATTGACTAATTTTGAAGAGAGTAGAGGAATAATTTTGTTATAGTTCCGGCGACATTTCTTTTTGACTTGTTGATGATATTCAAATGCTGCGAGTACTAATTGCATCATATTGTCTTTTGTAAATGCACACACACCATTAGTATGTTGTTGGATAAGTTCTTCCGCTGATTTTCTTATAATCTCATCCAACAATTCATATTTATCTTGGAAATGAGCATAGAAAGTTGCCCTATTGATTTGGGCCCGTTCCGTTAAATTTTGTATTGTGATTTTATCAAAATCTTTTTCTTCCATCAGTTCGAAAAGAGACTCGAAAATGGATTCTATAGTAAGTACCGATTTCATCTAACAATGTAATAAAGTTTAAAAGTAATTAAAAACCAAATATTGGAGGGATTTCAAATGAAACTTACAGGAAACACGATCTTCATTACAGGTGGCGGTTCAGGAATTGGACGTGCATTGGCAGAAGCTTTACACAACCTTGGAAACAAAGTAATCATCTCGGGAAGAAGAAAAGAGCGTCTGGAGGAAGTACTAAGTGCTAATCCCGGAATGTCTGCAGTTGAACTGGACATACAGGATCTTTCCAGTATTGAGGCAACCGCTAAGCAGCTTATTCAGGACTTCCCTGATTTGAATGTCTTATTTAATAACGCCGGAATCATGCCTTTTGATGAGGCTGCGGGTGTGATTAACGAAGAGGTTCTGGTTTCAACGGTCTCAACAAACTTGCTTGGACCAATTCGAATGACGTCTTCATTAATCGAACATTTGAAGTCTAAAGAAAAAGCTGTGATCGTTAATACGACTTCTGCGGTCGGGTTTATTCCGTACGCAGCGACTGCGGTGTATTCGGCGACCAAAGCAGCGCTCCATTCCTATACCTTATCACAACGTTATTTGTTTAAAGATACAACAGTAAAAGTATTAGAAATCATACCACCTGGGGTTCAAACGGAACTCATGACAGGTCTTAGTGACGATCCGCATGCGATGCCACTTGAAGCATTCATTGAAGAAGCAATAAGATTACTCGGTACGGATGCTGAAGAGGTTCTAGTGGAACAAGCGAAAATGATTCGTGATAATCAAGGCCCGAATGAAGGAGCTTTTGTAACGCAACTTAACGATATGGCGACCCAAGCAGCAAAAAAATAAGTTTCGAACAAAGTCCTATGGACCTTAGAGCTGCCCCAATAGGCGCAGCTCTAAGGTAAATTGACACCTCTATATCACCGTGATACATTTAGTTTGCTAAATATCAATAGGATGACTGGGAGGGATAATTCATGACAGATGCAGTAGATTGTGATATTCGACAGTCGTTGGATAGGATTTCCTTCCAAATGCGTCGAAATTATAGTGAATCTCTTAGGGAACTTAATCTCTATGTAGGACAAGATAATTTGTTGTATCGTCTGTGGTTGGGTGATGGGGTAACACAGATGCAACTATGTGAACACTTGAAGTGCGAACCGCCAACGGTAACGAACATGGTTAAATCACTGGAGCAGAACGGATTTATATATCGTAAACGTGATGTACAAGATGCAAGAATCATGCGTATTTTTCTAACGGACAAAGGAAAAGAATTAGAAATACCGGTTGAGATGAAATGGAGGGAGCAGCAGGAGAAATTGCTTCAATCCATTTCTAAGGAAGATCGGTTGATATTAAGACATTTAATGCAACAAATGGAGAGGAATATAGTATGACTCTCTATTACTTCAATATATATTTATGGAAGGTCAGTTCTCCACCCTACATAAAAAGGATCCGTCCAGGTTTAAGATGATTATCAAGATTGACAACGACACAATATGTGTATATACTCGCATTTATGAGAAAACATAATTCAACTTCAGATTTTTCAGGGACGACCGATTATATGGCAGAGTGCGCTTGCTTGAATTTAAGAAAAGCGTCCCGCTTCATTACCAGTGTATATGATGAATATTTAAGACCAGTCGGGCTTCGGGCAACCCAATTGTCTATCCTGATGGCACTTGAACAGGCCGGGTCTGTCACCATTACATCTCTCTCCGCAATACTTCTGATGGATAGGACCACATTGCCACGGGATCTCAAGCCGCTTGAGAGACAGGGATGGGTGTCGATCACGGAAGGGGAGGATCGCAGGAAACGATTTATTGCTCTGACCCCCGATGGACAGGACCTTCTTAAGCGTACGCTGCCGTTATGGGAACAGGCGCAAACCCGTATTCGAGACTATATGGGCGAGGACCCTTATCAAGCCTTGCTTGGTCAATTATCTGATGTCGTTAAGCTGAACAGGAGAGATTAATTTTTTTTCACCAAAAAGGTGTATATACACGTAATTAGAAAGGATAGATGAAAGTGGCCGATATGAAAAAACATCCCACAGTTGTGCGTTACTACGAATCCTCTGCGCAATCCGCCACTCTTGACAACGAAACGCTTGATTATGAGTGGATACGAGAATTGTGTCTAGAGGCCGGAGCTGACGATGTCGGGGTTATATCCATTGAACGCTCCGAATTGGATGATCAGCGTGATGACATTCTGTCCGCCTTTCCGCATGCTAAGACGATGATCAGTTTCGTTGCCAAAATGAATCGAGAACCGATCCGCACACCAGCACGATCCCTTGCCAATATTGAATTTCATCATACGGGCGATAAGGTAGCGGAGACAGCTCATCACATCGTGTCCGCATTGGAAGCGCGAGGGATACGGGCTTTAAATGCAGCCATGGGTTTCCCGATGGAGATGGATAAATTTCCCGGAAAGGCCTGGGTCGTATCGCTCAAACCTGTAGCCGTTGCGGCAGGGTTAGGCCATATGGGCATCCATCGCAACGTGATTCATCCGAAATTCGGAAACTTCATTCTGCTTGGCGCCGTTATGATCGATGCTAGGGTCAACAAGGAAGACCGGCCGATTGACTACAACCCGTGTCTGGAATGCAAGCTTTGCGTATCTGCCTGTCCTGTGGGCGCGATCGGTGCGGACGGACAATTTAATTTTTCTTCATGCGCTACGCACAATTATCGTGAGTTTATGGGCGGTTTCGGCGACTTTATGGAAACGGTCGTGGACAGCAAGAACTTCAAAGAGTTCCGGAATGAAGTACCGGCAACCGAAACGGCTTCCTGGTGGCAAAGTTTGAGTTTTGGGGCTAACTACAAAGCGGCTTATTGCTTATCGGTTTGTCCGGCGGGCGATGATGTGATCGGGCCGTTTCTGAAAGACCGTAAAGGGTTCTTGAATGATATATTAAAGCCGTTGCAGGCAAAAGAGGAGACGATTTATGTAACCCCGGGCTCCGATGCGGAAGCGTATGTCATGAAACGTTTTCCCCATAAAACGGTAAAACGCGTCGGGAATGGACTCAGGCCGAACACGATCCGCCTATTGATCACCCTGATGCCTCATGCATTCCAGCCGAAGCAGGCAACAGGTTTAAACAGCACCTATCATTTTACATTCACCGGAGATGAAAGGAGACAAACGACATTCGACATTCGTGACAATAAGCTCCAGATTCGGGACGGTTTTCACGGCAAGCCGGATATTCGGATTACGGTGGATAGCAAAACATGGCTTAAGATCGTGGGGAAGGAAAAAAATGTAGCTGCGGCATTGCTGACAAGAAAACTTCGGATCAAAGGGAACCCCAAATTGTTAATGAACTTTGAGAAATGCTTTGCTTAATAGGAGTGTGTATACACTATTATGCGTAGGGGGTTGAATCCGATGCATGATTGGAGAAACACGGCAATCGTTGGTGGTCCATTGAGCGCATGAAAAAACATTCAAAACGGAAGCTTTCAATATAAATCATTCAAAGAGGAAGAATTGATGTTTATGAAAATGGATTCCAATACAATTCTTATAACGGGTGGAACATCCGGGATTGGATTCGAGCTTGCTGCTCAGCTCGTTTCCAGAAGCGGTTATTACAAATGGACCACACGTAAAGTCAGCAAATGAGAGAAAAGCAGTAAAAAGCTGGAACAGTGTGATGAGTTCGAGTATCCATTCCGTGCAGGTAATCGAGCAAAAAAACAAAGCGGTTGTCCCGGCATAACCTCCGGGACAACCGCTTCTTAAATTCCAAGGATCTTATGGAAGACTATCTTCGTCTAAACTTGGAGCTTTTTCTTTCGATCAAGGTGGGTTCCATCATAATATTCACTAAGCTGGAGGGCACCTCTTGATTGATACGGTTCAGGAGTATTTCAAAACTGGTCTTTACCATTTCTCCAATTGGTTGATGCATGCTTGAAATCTCCATGATTTTCGCCAGATACGTATCGTCAAAACCAATGATGCTAACGTCTTCGGGAACCCGAATTTGTCTTTGCTGCGCGGCTCTCATGAACTCAAGGGCCATGATGTCATTTTCCGCGAAAAGACTTGTAAATTCAAGCTTTTCTGACTGATCAAGATATTCTTCGATATATCTGCGAATCATAAAGTTGTTATTGGAGGATTCTAGTAATAGAAAGTTTTTTGGGTCAAACGTAAAGCCGTTTTCTTGCAATACGCTTTCGAAACCGTAAAATTTTTCGTCGTCTCGTATCGATCCAATATATCCAAATGTCTTGTGTCCTGAATGAATGAAGCTCTCGCCGGCCAATTTTCCTGCTTGAAGATGGTTGATTCCGACACTGTCGAGCATTTTTTTATTATTGGTTATCACAACGGTAGGTATTTCCAGTTTTGAAATCCGCTCAAGGTTAAAATCGCTTGAAGGCACGATGATGATCCCATCCACCTGTCTGGAAACAAAGTTTTGTATGTTCTCCCATTCCGTAACCGGATTGTATTTGGAGTTGTGAAACAGAATATTGTAACCGTTCTTCCTCGCTTCAAGCTCCAGCGAATCAATGATATCCACAAAATAAGGATTGTCGATCTCCCTTGTGCTTATGCCAATAATGTTCGTACTGCTTTTTTTCAACGTTTGAGCCGCTTTATTGGGAACATAGCCAGCCTCTTCAACTACTTTCATAACTGCATTGACGATTTCTTCGCTGACTCCTCTATGGCCATTAAGGACCCGGGATACGGTCGGTTGGGACACTTTCGCCTTTTTGGCTATTTCCTTCATAGTCATTTTTGCCATGGGGATAAGCTCCTTTCAGAGTTACTATATCATAAAACCAAGCCCAATAATATATTCAGAATAAAAAAATGAATATCCAAGAATAATTCTTGTGATTCATGAAATCGTATTCAGTATTTTTGAATAAACCAACCCTAAAATTGCCAGTGTCATTTGAGTTTATAGCTTCATAATTAGTATTGACAGCTAATAAATCAAAGTGATATGCTTTCGATGAAAGTGCTTCCACCGCATTAATACGTATTCATAGATATTCACGGACAAGTGCAGAATTATATTTTAGGAGGCGACAAATGACAGATGCAATAGTTTTATCGGGAGCGATGCAATACTTTGTAAATTATAGAATGTGGAGGGTTTCTCGCCAGTGAATTCGAATCTGAAGAATGAAAATGTGAGGTTAAAACGGGGCAGGATTAAGAATGCCGATGTAAAGCATTACTGGATCATGCTTGTACCGGCTTTCGTTTGGTTGATTTTATTTCAAATCGTTCCGATGTTTGGGATTGTGATGGCATTCCAGGATTACAATGCGGGGACAGGGTTTCTGCATTCCGAATTTGTCGGTCTTGAGCACTTCCAATACATGTTCGAGTTGAACGATGCGCGAGTTGCCTTGAGGAATACATTGATCATTGCTGTTGGCAAAATCCTCTGCAATTTGTTCATTCCTTTAGTATTCGCGCTGCTGCTGAATGAGCTAAGACAGAAGTACTTGGTCAAGACGATTCAAACGAGCGTATACCTGCCTTATTTCTTGTCCTGGGTTATTTTATCCGGCATTATGCTGCAAATCTTTTCGATTAATGGTCCGGTAAACAACCTGCTGGAATTTATGGGCCTTGAGCCTGTTCTTTTTTTTCAAAAGGCTGAATTATTCAGGGGTTTCATTATCGGATCGGATGTATGGAAGAACTTTGGCTTCAACGCGATTATCTATTTGGCCGCATTAACCGGCATTGATTACACGCTCTATGAGGCGGCAGTGATGGACGGGGCGGGCCGCTGGAGAAAAATATGGCATGTAACGCTGCCGGGCATTCGCAGCACCATCGCACTATTAGCCATTTTGTCGCTTGGAGGCATCCTGGATGCAGGCTTCGACCAGGTATACAACATGTACAACCCGCTCGTGTACAGCACCGGAGATATTATTGATACTTTTGTTTATCGGGCGGGGCTGCAGGGGTTGGATTTCAGTTTTGGCACAGCGGTCGGTTTATTGAAATCGGTCGTCAGCTTTATTCTTATTACGACAGGGTATTGGCTGGCGAGGAAGCTATTGGGCTATCGAATATTTTGAGTTTGGAGGAAGCAAAGTGATCGAGAATCGTTCATGGGGATCAAAAGCATTTGACGTATTTAATTTAATCTTTCTCATTATCTTGACGCTGCTGTGTTTGTTGCCACTCTGGTATACCTTGATGGTTGCGTTAAGTGAAAAGGAAGCCGTGCAAGCGGGATTGGTATCTGTTTTTCCAATTGGCTTCAATTTGTTTTCGTTTGACGCGATTTTGTCGGACTCCGGTTTTTTTAGAGCGTTTTGGGTATCCGTACAACGGGTTGTTCTTGGAGCGGCGTTTACGATGCTGGTGTTGTCGCTGGCTGCGTACCCGTTGTCCAGAACAAGCAAGCAATTTCCGGGACGCAATTTGTTGATGTGGGCATTCGTCTTCTGTTTGTTGTTTAACGGCGGTTTGATACCTTGGTATATCACCATGAGGAACTACGACCTGATGGACAGCATCTGGGGCTTGGTGTTAAGCGGCGGAATCCCGATATTCAACATGATTCTGATTATGAACTTCATCAAGAACCTGCCGGAAGAGCTGGAGGAAGCGGCGAAAATCGACGGGGCCGGACCGTGGAGAGTACTGTTTCAGATCTTGCTGCCGCTCCTGAAGCCCGTATTGGCGACCGTCTTGTTGTTCACGATGGTTGGGCATTGGAATGAATTCTTTCAAGGGATGGTCCTGTCCACGCAAGCGGAGAATTATCCGTTGCAAACCTATATTCAACAATTGGTTGTTACGACGAGCCTGGATAATCTCGCCAACCTGTCTCTGGAAGATCTCGACCGGGCCTCCAAGTTGAATAACGAATCCTTGAATGCGGCCAAAATTTTTGTGGCGATGATTCCGGTGATGCTGATCTATCCGTTCTTGCAGAGATATTTCGTGAAAGGGATTACGCTTGGATCCGTGAAGGGTTAACCTGCGTGTCAGTAGGCCTTGTTGTCCGAGGAGAAAATCCTTTGACATAAATAATAATAATAATATAAAAGGGGAATGAACGCATGAAATCAATCATCATCAAAAAAGCGAGCGCAGCAGCCCTGTCCTTGGCAATTGCTGCTTCCATGCTCGCGGGTTGCGCCGACAACAGCGGCAATGACGGCAACACCCAGTCTTCTGGCAATCAGCCTACGGCTCCAGTGGAGACGCAAGCGGATCCGTTTGGTAAACAGCCCGAGCTGACCGTTCTTACGAGGGGAACATGGGCGAACCCGGATGCGAAATACCCTGACGGCCAATCCTTGGAAGACAACGCGTACACAAGGAAGATTAAGGAAGATTACAACATTGAGATCAAGAATGCATTCGTCGCATCCGATTATCCGAAGCAGGTGGATTTGGCAATCGCAAGCGGTACTATCCCGGATTACTTGACCAATCTGACTTATAGTCAGTACAGAGCGATTGTTAAAGCAGGCCTCGCCATGGACATTTCCGAGGTTTGGGAGAAGTACGCAAGCCCGAATGTGAAGAAGGTATACGACTCCAACAAGGAATTGTTCGACAGCATGGTCAAGCAAGACGGCAAGATGTATGGCATCCCTGGCTCCAAACCGCTTGTGGATTTCTTGCCTGTCATGTGGGTTCGTCAAGATTGGCTGGATAAAGTTGGTCTTAAACCGCCTACTAACCTGGATGAGCTTGCAACCGTAGCGAAAGCGTTCGTCGAGCAAGATCCGGACGGCAATGGCAAAGCGGATACGGCAGGTCTTGTAGGTCCGAAGAATGACGGAAAACTGTACCAGGATATGGATGACCAGAACTTCAGCTTGCACTTTGATCCTATTTTCTCAGCTTTCAACGCATTCCCAGGCTTTTGGGTGAAGGACAGCAATGGCCAAGCGGTTTACGGTTCGATTCAGTCCGAAACCAAGACGGCTCTTCAGAAGTTGGCCGACATGTACAAGCAAGGGTTGATTTCCGAGGGTATGTTGACGTCTAATACTGAGGAACTGACTTCAAATAACAAAGCGGGGTTGTTCTTCGGAACTTGGTGGAACCCTTTCACGGAGATCGGAAACAGCTGGAAAAACGACAAAAACGCCAACTGGCAGGCTTATATTTTGCCTTCCGGATCCGACGGTATTCAACTGGCGAAAGGCGGTAATGCAGCCTCTCAATTTGCGGTCATCAGCAAGGACGCCAAAAACCCGGAAGCCATTATTAAACTGCTGAACATTAAAACAGAGAGTCTGGATAAATTCGTTTCCAAAGATGAACGGTCGATTTTGTCGGATTATCCATACCCGTTCTACCTGACGTATTCTCTCGCGGACGGCCCCGCTTTAATCTTGCAGGGAGCGATTGACTATCTGAATGGCAAGGGTACGCTCGACGAGCATCACGCTAACTTTGACAGCTACGATCCTGGCGCGAACCCGATCTTCGACAAGTTGATCGCATTCAAAACCAAGCCGTACGACAATACGAACATCTCGGGCTGGGATTTCAACGGGGACAAGGCGAATGATTTCGGACTGGTATATTCCTTTGGTGAAGGTCTGCGCCCCTATGTGAGTGGGAAGTTCAAATGGGTCAATACGTTGACTTATGTAAAAACCGAAACGATGGATAAACGTTGGGCCAATTTGAAGAAACTCGAGTATGAAACGTTCTCCAAAATCATTGTCGGCGTGCAACCGATCGACACCTTTGATTCATTTGTAGAACAATGGAAAAAAGAAGGCGGCGACAAAGTCACGCAAGAAATCCAAAGCACGTTGGTAAAGTAAGATCCATTCTTTCATAGCGGTAACAATGGGTTCTGTCTTTGACGGAACTCATTGTTTGCCTGCCTGTATAGACTGTAGCGCATTTGAACGATAAGCATGGAGAGGAAGAGAAGATTTTGATTACTATGAATGTTGAGAAGTACCGTCCCAAGTTTCATTTTTCTCCTGCGGAGAAATGGATGAATGACCCGAATGGGCTGGTATATTTCGATGGGGAATATCATCTATTCTACCAACACCATCCGTTCGGAACGGAAATGGGATCTATGCATTGGGGACATGCTGTAAGCAGGGATCTCATGACATGGGAACACTTCCCCATAGCGCTTGCGCCCGATGAGAATGGGATGATTTTTTCAGGCAGCGCTGTGGTGGATTGGAACGACACAACGGGTTTTTTCGGCGGAAATCCTGGACTTGTCGCCATTTTTACTCACCATATTCATGAGACACAAAAGCAAAGCCAGAGTATTGCATATAGTAAGGATTCCGGTAGGACCTGGATCAAATATGAGGGTAATCCGGTTATCACTTCTGACAAATATAAAGATTTTCGGGATCCGAAAGTTTTCTGGCATGTAGAAACGAATCGCTGGGTGATGGTTCTTGCTTGCGGCCAAACGATTTGCCTTTACCATTCCCCGAATTTAATAGAATGGACTTTTAGCAGCGAATTCGGTGAAGGAATCGGTTCGCATGACGGTGTCTGGGAATGTCCCGATTTGTTCGCGTTGCCTGTGGATGGGGATTGTACGAAACAGAAATGGGTTTTGCTTGTAAGCATTGGAAACGAACCTCACATCAAGGAGGGTTCAAGAACCCAGTACTTTACCGGGCATTTCGACGGTCGTACCTTCGTACCGGATGAAGCTTCCCAAACGATTCGCTGGCTTGATTATGGCAGGGATAATTACGCAGGCGTATGTTGGTCGGACATACCGGAAGAAGACGGACGCCGAATCTACGTAGGCTGGATGAGCAATTGGAAATATGCGAATAAGACGCCAACCGAAGGCTGGAGGGGCGCTATGACGATTCCAAGAGAACTTACGCTGGAATCAAGGAATGGCCAAGCAGCATTGATTCAACGTCCAGTGAGGGAGCTGGAGAAGATCAGAACGCTTCTTGTAGAGACGGAAGGGAAAGCTGTAAACGAGCTGAATTCGCTATTGCAGGACCAACAACTGGAAACGTATGAAATTGTAGCCGAATTTGAACCTGTAGATGGCATTGACTCTTTCGGGTTTAAACTTAGAACCTCGGAACAGGAAGAAACAGTGGCAGGTTATTCCGTGGAGGAATCAGCCGTATTTTTAGACCGCACGCGTTCGGGGGTTGTTGATTTTCATGAGCATTTCGCCGGCAAACATCAAGCTGTCTTGCCATCGAATCCGAAGCGTCAGCAACTGCGCCTTATTGTAGATCGCGCATCGGTAGAAGTATTTGCGAACGACGGTCTTGCCGTCATTACAGATTTGATTTACCCGTCCTCATCCTCATTAGGATTATCATTTTTTTGTAACGGGAAGAACGAGATACCCTATAAAGTTAGGATATTTAAATTATAGTTGTTCTGGGGGGATGATATTTTGATCAGGATATCGCCTCCCGGGGAAAATTAGCGAACAATCCATACGTCCCTGAGCATCCGTTCTCCGATGTATGGTGTTCGCAGATTTCCGTTGATCTATGGAAGCGTTTTCGAACGCTATGGGGGAAATGATTCAAACAATCTCTTACTGTTAGGAGAATAAAAATGAACAAAACAAAAAAATCTTTTCTTCTACTACTCGTGTCTGTCCTGTGTATGAGCCTTGTTTTAAAGCCATCCTATCCTGTCCAGGCTGCAGCAAGCAATTCCGCGCAGATTTGGCTGACAGACTTATCGAGCAACAAGTGGCTTGAACAACAAAACGATGTGTTGTTCGAAACCAATCAAACGACTAACCCGCTAACGATCAATGTCGACGCAAGCCGCAAGTATCAAAAGGTTCAAGGTTTTGGGGCGGGTATGACCGACTCTTCCGCTTGGCTAATCTGGAACAAGATGTCGGAATCTCAGCGCATGGCGCTGATGAATGATTTGTTTGATCCCACGTCAGGCATCGGCCTCAGTTTGCTCCGCACTCCGATGGGGGCTACGGATTTCAATGCATCCGGGAATTACTCCTATAACGACATGGAGAAGGGACAAGAGGATCCGACGCTTGCGGGCTTCTCTATCGAGCATGATGAGGATTACATCATTCCGGCATTGAAGGAAGCTCTTTCGCTTAACCCTTCTATGAAAATCATGGCTACTCCGTGGAGCCCGCCAGGTTGGATGAAGACCTCCGATTCTATGATAGGAGGCACTCTTAAGGAGGGGTACTATGATGAGCTCGCCAACTATTTTGTAAAGTACGTGCAGGCCTACAGTGATGAAGGTATACCGATATCCTACGTTACGCCGCAAAATGAACCGATGGGTACTCCCACCTATCCCGGCATGTTTCTGTCCGCTTACCAGGAGTCCACGTTGATTAAGGAGATGGGCGAGGCGTTTGCCGCTAATCATATTTCGACGAAGATTTTAGCTTGGGATCACAACTGGGATGTGCCCTCGTATCCCGAGAAGATATTTAGCGACCCTGATGCCTCACAGTATGCCGTTGGAACGGGCTGGCATATCTATAGCGGCACCCCCATTTCACAAACTCTGGTCCACAACGACTATCCAGGAAAAGAAGTGTTTATCACGGAAGGAACGGGTGGTATATGGCAAGCAAATGACCAGGAAGCGTTTCATGATTCGCTTAATACTTGGATTATCAACGGTATGCGTAATTGGGCGGACGGAGTGATTCTATGGAACATTGCGCTTGACCCCGAGAAAGGTCCGCTCAACAGCGACACGGATGGTGAAGCTTGGGTTCGCGGATTGCTTACCATTAATCCGGATAACGGAGAAGTAACTAAGAATGTGGATTACTACGCACTCGCTCATGCCAGCAAGTTTGTAAAGACCGGAGCCGATCGCATTTATTCGAATACCTTCGGGGAAGGAAGCATAGAGAATGTTGCGTTCCAGAATCCGGATGGATCGAAGGTTCTGATTGCGTATAATTCGGGAAGCGACTCGAAGACCTTCAGCGTTGCAGACGGAACACAATCGTTCGATTACACCTTAAACGCCGGCAATGCCGTCACGTTTAAGTGGGAGGGACCTCAGCAGAGCGGCACTACCCCTGCAGCGGCCAGCGTCACGGATGTGACCTATGACTTTAGATTTTCTGATTCGGCTATTATAACCTACGATCCGAAATTACTGGACTTTCAACATACAATCGCTTCCGAAAATAGCTTTGTGACGTATTCCCTTCCGGTCGGAGCTGCTATTCAGACAGCAGGAACGGTGCTGGACCGCAGCGGATGGACCGTCACGGCTTCGTCGAATTCGGTTGGGGACGGAACCGGGAATGCGGCTGGGGATGCGGCACTGAACGCTATCGACGGTGATCTCGACACAAGGTGGACCAACGGTCATGGGCTGAAGAACGGCGACTGGTATCAGGTCAATCTTGGAAACCCTACGAGCTTCGATCAAATTGTTCTTGAAAACGGCGTAAACAGTTCTTTTGACTACATTACTAAGTATCAGGTATATGTTTCAAATGATGGCGTCAATTGGGGCAGCGCGGTTGCACAAGGCAGTGGGGGCATAGGAGATATAACCATCACGCTGCCAACCCAGACAGCACAGTATATTCGCATCGTCAGTACCGGAACTGGCGGTTTCTGGTGGTCCATCGGTGAAATGAATGTGTATGGCAATTCGAATGAAACGGGTTCAATCACTGCACCGACAGAGGTAACAAACGGCCTCGAGCTGCAGAACTGGACCAGCCCGAAAGGGGAGCGGGTAACCGTAGTATACAATGGAACCGGGAGCAGCCAAAGCTTCCCGATATCTACGGACAGCTCGTATACCTATACGCTCCAAGGCGGAACCTCAGCGATGTTTACAACTATGGATTCGTCAAGCTTCCCGGCACCGGTCTTCAGCAGTTTGACGCCAAACGAAGGCATAGTGGGCTATAAGGCTACGATCGACGGTATTAACTTCGGTGACGTACAAAGACTGGGTACGGTCCATTTCGGATCGATCCCGGCCAACATAAGCAGTTGGTCAGATTCGAGCATCGTCGCTTACGTTCCGGACGGACTTCAATCGGGGTCAGTAGCGGTTTCTGTCTATGGAAGCGATGGATCATATGCAGGCGGATCTTCGTTCAACGTCAAAGGTCTACCTGCTGTGTTGTCGAAGGCGGGTTGGACCGCAACGGCTACGGATATAAGTCCGTGGGGCGATGGCAATCCCGAAAACATGATTGATGACAATACTAACACTCGGTATAGCTCGGGAACAGGACAGTATAATGGTCTTTCGTTTACGGTGGACATGGGGTCAATGCAAACGTTCAACAAGATTATGTTGGATTCCGGAAGCAGTATCGGTGACTATTCGCGAAGCTCAGACGTGTACGTATCTTCGGATGGCACTGATTGGAGCAAGGTTTCTTCTATCGTTTCAGACGGCCAACAAGTTCAGCTGGCCGCCTTCGCAACGCAGACAGCCCGATACATCAAGGTCATCAATACCGGCACTACGGGTACCTGGTGGTCAATCACAGAGTTTAACGTATACAACACTCGAACGACTTGGACTGCAACGGCTACGGATGTAAGTCCGTGGGGCGATCTGCCAGGAAAGATGCTGGATGGCAATGCTGATACCAAGTATAGCTCGGGAACAGGGCAGTATAATGGTCTTTCTTTTACAGTGGATATGGGGCAAACGGAAGCTTTCAACAAGATTGTGATCGATTCCGGCAGCGGCAGCAATGACTATGCGCGAAGCGCAGACGTGTATGTATCTTCGGATGGAACCGACTGGACCAAGGTTTCTTCTATAAAAGGAAGCGGCCCGCTCCAAGAGGTCACCTTCGAAACGCAGACAGCTCGCTATATCAAGGTTGTCAACACCGGCACGGAGGGTTACTGGTGGTCCGTCGCAGAGTTTGACGCGTACATCGCAGTAACGGATTATCGGGCGGGTTGGACGGCAACGGCTACAGATGTCAGCCCATGGGGCGATGTGCCAGGTAACATGCTGGATGGCAATGCTTCCACCCGATATAGCTCCGGAACAGGGCAGTACGATGGTCTTTCCTTTACAGTGGATATGGGGCAAACGGAGACTTTCAATAAGATGGTGATCGATTCCGGCAGCGGCAGCAATGACTATGCGCGAAGCTCAGACATGTTCGTATCTACGGACGGAACCAACTGGACCAAGGTTACTTCCGTAACAGGAAGCGGTCCGCTCCAAGAGGTCGCCTTCCAGACGCAGACAGCTCGTTACATCAAGGTCGTCGTCACCGGCAACGAGGGTTACTGGTGGTCCGTCGCAGAGTTTGACGTCTATAACACAGATGAAGAGCCGCAGAATATATATCAGGAAGTTTATTTCAAGCATGAGGGAGAGGAAATAACCTCACTGAACGCACGGGATACGGTGAGTACCATCATTTTGGAGGCATGGGGTAAAACCGTAGCAGACGGAGAGGCTGATGTAAATATTACTTCTAATGCTACCTGGTCAGTTCAAAGCGGGGAGGATGTCGTCAGTGTCGACAACGGAATCATCACCATCAAAAAAGACGGTAACGCAGTGGTGAAGATAACCTACGACGGAAAACAAGCCACTTTGAGCCTTGTCATCAACAAGACCACCACCACCACCACACCTGTACCCGATCCCGAAGAAGGGCCGGTAACCATTCAAAATCCGGACGGAAGCACAACTACCGTTGATGGCAGCAAGGCTGTGGCTAAATATACGAAAAATATTATTTCTTCGATGATCGAAGCTATCAATCAACAGAACGGCAAGAAAATAACCTTAACGCTGCCGGAATCTTCCGCTTCGATTTATGAATGGGTACTTGCTGCTGATGCCATTGAAAAAATAGTAAACGAAAAATTGGAGTTGGAAGTAGAACTGGAAAATAATTCACTTTCAATACCGTTATCTGTTCTTAAAGAGATGACAGGTGATCTGATAATACAAATAAAAACACTCACGGATACTGAAAAGCAGAATGTGCTGACCAGCCTTAACGGCTTGAAAGCAACCGGTCCCGTCATTGAATTCACGCTGACATCTGTAAAAGGAAATGTACAGAATTCTGTAACGCAGTTCAAAGAGAAAGTGACTATAGAAATTGCTGCTAAAGGTATTACTAGCAAGACAGATGCAAAGAAGCTTGGCATTTATTATCTGGATGAAGCTTCGGGGACATGGATTTATGTCGGAGGCAAATACAATTCCGCAACAGAGAAGGTAGAAGCAAAAACCGGACATTTTACGAAGTTTGCCGTCATGGAGTACAACAAAAGTTTTTCCGATATTGGATCCAAGCATTGGGCTAAGGCTAATATCGAAGTGATGGCAGCAAAGCATATCGCTTCAGGTATCAGCGAGACCCGTTTTGATCCAGCAGGAAAAGTCACACGTGCCCAGTTCGCAACCTTCCTTGTAAGAGCGCTAGGAATAGATCTTCTGGCTTACAAAGGGACATTCACCGATGTGCCGGAAGGGCAATGGTATACGGCATATGTGGAAGCAGCACAGGCCAGCGGCATTATTAAAGGCGCAGGCAACGACAGATATGACCCGGATAAAGAAATGACACGTGAACAAATGGCTGTCATGGTAATCAACGCCTATACCTATGCAACTGGTCAGACAACCTTCGCCGTCGGCGACGAGGACAATACAGGATTTGAAGATTTGGATCAGGCGGCTTCATGGTCAAAGGATGCCATCCAAGCCAGTTTTAAACTGGGGATTATCAATGGTGTCAGTAGGACTTCCTATGAACCGGGGATGTTATCTCAAAGAGATCAGGCTGCATCGATTATTTACAGATTCCTGGAGGCAATAGGGGAATTGTAGAAGTAACAAAACCATCGTCCAACCCGGGCGATGGTTTTTTTTTTGAAAAAGACGTTTAGATTTAATACGGGGAGCTAACGGAACGGGTCCGAGCCCTCTTGAATAATGTCTCCCGATAATCCGTGCTTAGTTAAGCTTGAGTTTCCGGGTTCGTCATGGCCATGCTCATCGTAATGGGAAAAAGAATATGACGTAAACGTGGACGACCCCGCTAGCTTAGTACCTGTCAGAAGAAAATAAGGTATTTGAACGAAAATTATCAAGACCAAGATTAAAAAACTTTGATCAAATAAAAATATTACTTCATCCCGTGTGATGAGAGGAGCGACGACATGGTCTCGGCAGATTCTTGCATGCCACGACCAATCCATTCTTCGATCCAGCCATACGTTCCGTAGGCTATAAAAGATGTGACGTAGGCTGTCATATTGTCATATTCGGTTTTGGATCCGTAGAGCTCGATATACGTGTTTAAAAACAGATAAAACAAATTTCGTTTTTTTAGCAAATGATAAAAATCGCTATTTTCTTTTAAGTGCTTAAATAGACTTCCATATAGTTCGGCGTTGGAATCATTATTTATTTGCTGATAATCTGCTTCCCACTTCGAGATTAAATTCTTTATGTGTTTCAGTAAGATATCCTCTTTATCGACATAATTCCGGTAGAATGAATTTCTGCTCACCTGCGCTTTCGCAGTTATTTGACTTATTGATATGTGGGAAAGCTCGTATTTCATTAATAGCTGTATTGTAGCTTCTGTAATTTGTTCTTTTACAAAAGTGTTTTTTTCTTCGTTATTCATGAGGGTACATTTCCTCCTGATTTGTGCCATTTTTATTGTAAATATTGATCTTGTAATTAAAGGCTGGTACATTTGTCACATCGGTAGAATACATCTGCTACAACAGATTGTCAAGGCAGATAATACGAGTTTGAAAACGCAAAGATAAAGGAGACACTTATGACAAAACTTTTTACGATGAAACGAATCGTTATTCTCGCTGCAATCATGATTACCGGGTTGATTTTAGGAAGACTGGCGGTGCGAATGTTTATTAATCTGATGGTCGGCGGATCATTGTTCGGAGGTAATTTTCTATGAGTAAAGGTAAAAGGAAGGGAAACAAAACAGGCATGTTTATTCTGCTATGTATAGGGGCGTTTATCGTTTCTTTTGCTGGATCGGCTATTTTCAAAGTGACTTATATTTCTCCCGATTTAAAAAAATATTCGGTTGATTGGAACGATGAGATTGGAACGAGCTACACCGATATTTCTTACGGAGACGGCGAAGCAAACAAATTTGATTTATATGTACCGGCTGATCATACAAAAGAAACTTACGGTCTTGTCGTATATCTCCATGCGGGCGGATTTACTTCGGGCGATAAATCGGATGATGCAAAAATGCTGCAGTGGTTGTCCTCCAAAGGTTATGTGGCAGCGGGAATCAATTACACCTTGCGTGATGAAGAACACCCTGAGTCCAGCGTTTATTCACAGTCAATGGAAATCAAAAGCAGTATACCCTTTATTGTTGAAGAGGCAAAAAAATTAGGATACAATCTTGATTCGATGGCCATATCCGGAGGTTCCGCAGGAGGAACGCTGGCGATGCTCTATGCATACCGCGATGCGCATGAATCGCCGATTCCGGTGAAGATGCTGTTTGAAGCCGTAGGGCCGTCGAGCTTTTACCCGGAAGACTGGTCCGTATACGGCCTCGATCAGAACCCTGAAGCGGCAGCCGGATTGTTTTCAATTATGGCCGGTACTGAAATCACAGCGAATATGCTCGGCACGGAAGCTTATGAAGAGGCGATCAAACCGATTTCAGCATATAAGTGGGTCAATGAAAATTCGGTCCCCACTGTCTCCGCCTACGGCGTATATGACAAAGTGTGCCCGTTTGATACAGTAAAGTATTTAATCAATGCATTGGAAAAAAATAACGTTACACATGAGTACATCGAATTCCCGCACTCGGGGCATGCCCTTCAAAACGACGATGCTCTGTATGTGAAGTATATGGAGACCGTGGAAAAATATCTGGATACTTATATACCTGTCAAATAAACGGAAAAACAGGCAAGTAAATAAGTAAAAAGAAGTTGGAGGAAATTTGAGTATGGGGATTATGAAAATTATCCTGAAAATTTCGTTAATTATCGTTATTATCATCGCCTTATTGGTTTCAGTAGGGGTTATATTTTTAAAATATAAGAGTTCACATTACTACAATTTCACGAAGACAGAGCGGCCGCTCGAGAAGCAATATACTGCTCTTGGAGCACAGGAAGTATCGTTTGCGGAATTTGAGGCTGAGGACGAGACAATCAAAAAATATGAAATCTGGTATCCGAAAAAACTGGAAAGCAGCGACATGAAATATCCGGTCGTAGTGGTTGCCAACGGAACAGGGATTCCTGCCAGCTCATACAAATCATTTTTCAAGCATCTAACTTCATGGGGCTTTATCGTTATCGGCAATGAAGATGGAAATTCAAGAACAGGTGCTTCTTCGGAATCAAGTCTTAAATTCCTGCTGGAGCTAAGCGACGACAAAAACAGTATTTTCTACGGTAAAGTGGATACAACTCATATAGGAATCGGTGGCCATTCACAGGGCGGCGTTGGAGCAATTAATGCAGTGACGTCGCAGGGGCATGGAAACATGTATAAGGCATTATATGCCGTCAGTGCTACATCTCCATACTGGGGGCAGGAAAACATATTTGGACTCGATTGGAGCTATAATCTTTCAAAAGTCAATATATCAACTTTCCTGGCTGCGGGTACCGGTAGCTTTAATGCAGGTACTGCTGAAAATATCGTTGCAACGGAAGGACAGGGTATCAGTCCGTTATGGTCACTTCAGACAAACTATGAGGCATTGCCGAATTCTGTTGCAAAAATTATGGCTAGAAAGACGGCTGTCGATCACGGCGAAACATACCAGGCAATCGATGGATACATGACTGCGTGGTTCATATGGCATCTGCAGGGGGATGAAGAAGCAGGTAAGGCATTCAAAGGCAGTGACGCCGAGATTCATCATAACAGCCTGTATCAAGACGTCCTAAGCAATATCAAATAAAATAAAGCTAAAATCAGGGAACCTCGTTAACCGGAAGAATTGTTGTGTCGAATTTTTGGATACCTGAATTATTCAAAAACCGAATAAGAGTAGAAATCGAAAAAATGAAAGTAAGCTACTGACATACAGGTGGCAGTAGGGGGATTGTATAATCAAGACAAACAAATGAAAGTGAGGTTATTTACATGACATGACTTTAAATGAAACGAATGGTGCACTGAAGATTGCACATGCTTATTTTGAGGCGATGGCGAGCTAAAGGGTACGTCATATATGAATGGTTTTCGCAATTCCTTTAAGAAAAACCGTTGGAGAAACCTGTAACACATAAACAACCGCATACACTAAGGAGGACACTATGTCAGCAATTGGACCCGACTTCATTTCACTTCAAGTGAGCAATCTTGAAGGCTCTGCTGAATTCTATCAAAACTATCTTGGACTCGTCCGCTCACAGGCGGGACCACCTCATGCTGTGGTCTTTGAAACAAAGCCTATTGCATTTGCTCTTCGTGACCTAATGCCAGGAATAGAACTCGGTTCAGGTACTCAGCCTGGACTTGGTGTCGCTCTGTGGCTTCATGCCCCTGATACGCAAGAAATTCACGACAAGCTGATTGCAGCAGGCGTAAAGATTACATCCGCACCAATAGATGGACCATTCGGGCGAACCTTTACATTCGCCGACCCGGACGGTTACCTGGTCACCCTTCACAGTAAAGCCTAATCCGCAAATGTATCCAGCTTAATGATAGTGATGACTTCCTCTGTCGCAGGGTGCCAGGTGATTATTACAACATTTAGACCATATTCCTAAAAGGGATAGGCTCCCCATACGTAGACAGGTGAAATAATAAAACCTGTTACTGTAAGGGGAGTTTTTTCATGTCTAAAAAGAAGCTTAGTGCAGCAGAGAAGTCAGCTATCCTTCAAGAGATTGAAAGCGGCCATAGTGGAATAAAGGGAGCTATTGGATTGGCGATCTGCACTCATAATCGTAGTTGTTTACCATGCCGTCTTGGACCGGCAAACGGGTTGTTCACGAAAGCGACAAGGATTTTTGACAGAATCATGAGGGTTGACTGAGTATCAGCAAATATGTGACGCTTTATGGTAACCTATAGAAGTGAAATCATATACAGGGAGTGTTATGCTCATGTTGGTACAAAGCAATACAACTAGTATTGAACGAATTCCCACCTCCATAACGAAGGTGCTCTTTGAAACGATAAAGTTTGGCATTATTAAGTCGAACCTCATTGCGATGATCGCAGGGCTTAGCATGGCGCTGTACGTTCATCACCTATCTTTCTTCGATAAGATCGGCAACATTGTGCTCGCCTTGATTGGATCTGCCTTGGTAATCGGAGCGGCTGGCATTTTCAATAATTTATATGACCGTGATATCGATGCCATTATGGAACGGACGAAAAATAGGCCGACTGTATCAGGGATTATTGACCTCTGGAGCGGACTAATCATGGGGATCTGGATCGCGGCAGGCGGTCTTGTCGCGTTATATATTTCTTCTCCGCTTGCCGCTTACTGCGGCTTTCTGGGGCTGTTCCTCTATGTTGTGCCTTATACCATGTGGACGAAGCGCAGAACCATCTATAATACGGAGGTGGGCAGCTTGTCAGGGGCGATGCCTCCGCTGATCGGTTGGGCCGCAATCTCACCTGACATTTTTCACCCTGGTGCCATGGCGTTGTTCCTGTTAATGGTGATTTGGCAGATGCCACATTTTTATGCCATTGGCATTCGTCGTATGGAGGAATACCGGGCGGCTAACATCCCGATGCTGCCGGTCGTCAAGGGCATTCGCAGAACGTACGTGCAGATGAATGTATATCTGGTTGCGTTGTTCCTCAGCAGCTTCATGTTCTGGTCCTTTAATCCATACATCGCGGCGGCGAATGCGCTCCTGAGCTTGGCTTGGTTAATTCTGAGCGTCGACGGATATCGACGGAAGCCGGAGGAGAAGTGGGCCCGTTCGATGTTCATTTTTTCGCTGAATCACATCACGGTGCTGCTGCTAATGATCGTCGGCTACTCCTTGGGTGCTCCTTTGTTATAAAGGCAATCCCTCTCGGTCGGGATTATTATTGAAAAGACATAAGATGCTGGATGACATTAATGAAAAAGCCGCAAAGAGTGCGGCTTTTTTTCTCCGTATTAAAATAATAAAAGGGATTGTGTTGCGGATATGATTAAAGCAGTGGATCAAGCCTCCTAAAACGAAAAAAGCAATCATTTTAGGAGGTTATTATAAATGAATTTCAATCCGATTATTATGGATAACTGGAGTAGAAAACCATACTTTGAGCATTATTTAAACAAGGTCAGATGCACCTTTAGCATGACGGCAAATATGGATATTACCCGGCTGCTGAAAGAACTCAAGAGTCAGGAGATAAAGCTGTATCCTGCACTCATCCACATGATAACTACTGTGGTAAATCGCCATCATGAATTTCGCACATGCTTTCATTCGGATGGGACATTAGGCTATTGGGATCGTTTGTCTCCTAGCTTTACCATTTTCCATGATGATGATAAGACTTTTTCAAGCATGTGGACTTTGTACGGCGGAGATTTTAATGATTTCTACATTCGTTATCTTGATGATATGAAAAAGTACGGAAAGGTTAAACAATTTGCCTCTAAACCAAACGAACAACCCAACACTTTCCCTATTTCTAGCATTCCTTGGGTCAGCTTCACAGGCTTTAATTTGAACATCTATAACGAGGGAACCTTTTTGCTCCCCATCTTTACTATAGGGAAATACTTTCAACAGGATGATAAAATACTGCTGCCATTATCCGGACAATTTCACCATGCTGTATGCGACGGTTACCATGCCGGGATGCTGTATAATGAGCTGCAATTACGTGCTGATACCTGTAAGGAATGGCTGCCTAACGATACTCCATTCCGCTAAGGGACACGTTATGGAATAAGGAAGCGACAACCCGGTGATGCCTTTCTCGATCATCGGGTCTTCTTTATGTGTAAAAGTCAGCCCACTCCTAACTTCGTGCAGTAAGCCGGTTTTGGCTAGGAATAGCTTGCCGACTCTCTCGAACTGCCGTCTTTACTTAAAGTAAAACATTAAAGTACGTATGTTAAGTTTTTTGAAATGAATCGTGCGGTAAATCAAAGGATTGAAGAACCCATCTTAGTTATTGCATCAACGTTGTACAATTAAATTAAAAACGAAAGTTGGAGATTTTTTTGGAAAATGTTAATTTTGCCTGCACGCAGTTTAGGAGCGCAGAGCCCGGCGCAATCATTACTTTCGGCACATATCCTCAGACGGCGAGCGGTGCAGACAGAACGCCGATCAGATGGCGGGTGCTGCAAAATTCAGGCAGCGAGCTGTTCCTGTTGAGCGAGTATATTCTGGACTGCAGGCGGTATCATGGTGAATTTGTTGATATCTCATGGCGTGATTCTGATATGCGCAAGTGGCTTAACGATGAATTTTATAACACGGCATTCAATGACTCCGAGAAGCGGTTCATCAAGACTGCACATTGCGCTGACAACGGAGAGGGGAGTGCGGACACGGACGACAAGGTTTTTCTGCTCAGTGTATCGGAGGTGAAAGAACTGACCTCTAAACGTGATGAAGTCGCTTTAAACGTGAAACGTCGGGCAATAGGAACAGAATTTTCCAAACTAAAAAAGGAAGATGGCTGTCACCTGTATGTGTATGATAAAACCGTTAAAGCTGACTATATCATCGAGAATGGTGAGGAATCAGGCTGCTCTTGGTGGTGGCTGAGAACCCAGCCGTTTAGTTGTTCACGTGCTTATTTTATTGGCCCACGCAGCAGTATACGCAGTTATGGTCGTGTTAACTTAGCTCGTGACGGCGTGCGCCCCGCTTTAAAAGTGACAGTTCCTTAGTTTTTATCAACGAATGTCCGCTACTGCTCATATATCGCTTAAACAAAAAAGATCGGTTTTGGATCACTTGGACGTGATCTGAAACCGATCTTTACTCGTGAATGATACTGTTGAATACCTACTTTCGTAGTTAGGTTAATCTTCAAGTGTAACGGCTGATTAGGCCCAAGTTGTAATCGTTTCAACCGGGAGGCGGTAGGAAGGATAGCCCTCTTTGGCAGCTTTTCCTATAGAAATCAACATGACGGGTTGGAACCGATCCTTGTCCAGACCAAAGGCTTCAGCGATCTGATCCTTATCATAGCCAGCCATCGGGTTGGTATCATAGCCGTGAGCACGGGCAACAAGCATCAGCTGCATCGAAATGAGGCCCGAGTCAATCAGGTTCATATCACGCAGGTCGGATGCGGCCATATTCGCATAATGAGGTTTCACTTGTTGCAATTGCATATCCATAATGTCCTGGGGCATGTATCCAAGCTTCACGGCTTTGCCGAAAATTTCGTCCATATATTCAATATTGTTTGCATCGTAAAATACCGCAATGACAGCCGAGGAGGTTAGAGCTTGCGTCTGGTTGAAGGAGGCCAGCGGTGCAAGCTTTTCTTTGCCTTCAGCACTGTCGATGACAAGGAAACGCCACGGCTGCATGTTAATGGCAGAAGGGGCGCGGGAAGCTTTCGCCAATATTTCGGTCATTTCCTCCCGGCTGATTTTCACTTCAGGATCGTAAACTTTAACGGATTGGCGCTCCAAGACGATTTGATTAAAATCGTTTGTTTTGTGGAATTTGCTGGTGATTTTGCTCATGTGAATTTCTCTCCTTTATCTATTGTTTTCAAAATTGTACTGCAGCTTATCTGCACTATGAGGATTGTAAACTATGAAGTATACTTTATAGCAAGAGCAAAAACGGGGTGTTTAAGTTGAAAATTAGTGAAGTAGCAAAAATGGTTGATCTTCCGATATCAACTATCCGTTACTATGAGAAAATAGGCATTATTACGGATGAGTATATATGGAGAGAACAGAATAACTATCGGAATTACGCTTTAGAAGTTGTTAATCATCTAAATACGGTTAAAAATTGTTTAGCTGTTGGATTTTCAATTCACGATATAAAATCCATGATTTCAAAAAAAGGAATATCAAAAGAGGAACAAACACGCATTATTAAAGGGAAAATTTCAGAAATTGAAGAAGCTCAAAAAAAATTAGAGAATTCCAAACAAAATCTATACGATATTCTTGAATTGGATATTGCGTGTGACGATGGATTTGGGAAACACTAATAGTAGGTCTGCCAAAACGATTTGGCAGGCTTTTTTTTGCTTTGGCGTCATAGGAGGGCGGCAGCTTTAAAATGAGCGGGTGTAATTATAAAGGCAGCATCTACATGATCGAGGTGTTATAAGCAAAGAATTGATATAGTAAACGCTTTCAATATATTGTAATATATCGGGTGAAGTGTAATTACGAAGCAAGGATTCGGGGCTGGTGTTTGTTGCTGCATTCGCAACGGGAAGCAGCAGCAGCTCGGTCATCAGCCCGACGACCGCTGTCTTTGACAAGAATGCCGCCATGTAGGCGAATATTCCAGTTACGCTGACGTTGAACGGCAACACGCTTACTAGTATTAAGAATGGCACAGCTACCCTTATTGCCGGTACGGACTACACCGTATCGGACACAACGGTGACGATTCAGAAGGCTTATCTAGCCGCCCAGCCGGTTGGAACAACGACGCTGACGTTCAACTTCAGCGCGGGAGCGAATGCGGCTCTAACGGTATCCGTGATAAATACCACCTCCAGCGGAAGCGGGGCCATCAAGGTGCAGCAGTATAATTCCACCGTTACGGCAACGAGCAATACGCTGAACCCGCGGATCAAGCTGACGAACACCGGCACTTCCGCCATCAATATGTCCGACGTGTTGCTGCGTTATTATTACACGATTGATGGGGAGATCGCTCAGAACTTTTTCTGTGACTGGTCGCATGTCGGCAGCAGCCATGTAACGGGCACCATCGTCAAGCTGGCGACTTCCCTGACCGGGGCCGACCACTATCTGAAGATTGGCTTTACGAGCGGAGCCGGAAGCTTGGCTGCGGGAGCCAGCATTGAGATTCAGATCCGCGTGTCCAAGTCCGATTGGTCGAACTACTCGCAGACGGGGGATTACTCCTTCGACCCGACCCATACGGCTTACGCCGATTGGAGCAAAAAGACCGGCTACATCGCAGGTGCTCTCCAATGGGGAACGGAACCGTGAACGGCGTAGGGCTGAACTCTTGTCGGGAGGGAAAGAGCCTCTTAACGAAGTCGGAGTATTGAACCTCCGCTTATTTAAATAGCCTCTCTGCATTCGCCAAGGCTGCTTTCCTCCTACTTCTGTAGGGGGAATTTTTATTAAAACCGCAGCTTGAATTGGAAAAAGTATTTTAAATTTAATGAGATATAGGTTCTATTGTCAAGAAACGCTGAGCCTCTCATTTGGTTGGCGTCTTTTGTAAGCCAAGCATTTTCTTCAGCAGATGAATGGCAACCACGAGCAACAGAGGAATTGTAAATCCGGTCAACTTCCAAATTGGAAGAATTACCGTGATGTGCTCGGCCAATTTTGCTTCGCTTCTTTGTAAAAGAAAAGCACTTATCATATTGATAAAAGTCAGAGGTAATATAAATACGTTCTCATCCTTTAATTTACATATACGTACAACTAAATGATTTAATATGAAAATTATAATGCAAGCTTTCATGTAGGAACCGACGATTAAAGCTATCCCAACAATGAATTCGACCCGTTGAATAGGTTGTAGATCAATCATTCGTGCAACCTCTACCATCGAATACTTTCTTTCCCCGGCCAAGGGCCCGAAAACAAGAATGGTTGCTATAGCGACCGCAATCAATAGGATGATGCTGATACCAAACACAATAACCAGCTTTTTATGTAAATTCGGGGTCGGCCGACGAACAAAAGGCAGGAGTAGGGCGAGTAACACCGGTTCTGCGTGGGTGAAACCATATGAAAGGTAGGCGCCATGTAATACAGGTTTTATTCCGTCAGGAAGAATAGGAAAAAGAAATTCTGTGTGATAATTAGGAATAGAAAACAACAAAGTCAAGACGATGAACAGCATCATGATAAAGATGAGAATGGTAAACATTCTACTCATGACTTCAATTCCTGCTCGTACTGTTATGGCGACTGTGGTGAAAATAAAGATATCAAATATGTACTGAGGAGTTTGCCTCATTAAAGAACTGTTAACATATTTACCTACTTCATGTACGATATCAGTACTCATTTCAAATAAGAGCGAAATAAACGGGATCACAATCACAATGGTGGGCCAGGTTCCCAAAACAGCTTGACTGTATTCACTAAAAGATTTTCCGGGATATTCCTTATCCAAGTAAAGAACAAGCAGCAATTGAATCATGGCAACCGTGCCGGAGAGCAGCAGAGATATCCACACACCGTTATGGGCGAATCCAATTAACGGACCGGGAAGGTTTACAATAACTGAGCCAGTCAAATAAACAAAAAACAATACGATCAATTGATCTTGACTAATGGTTTGTTTATTCATAAAGATTATGCTGCTCCTTTCTAAGAATCTTAGTCTAAATACTCAACAATATGTTGAGCCCAATCTTTATACAGCCATGATGCGATGTCATGAAGAAACGGCATTCCAAACCCTCCAACATACTCAACACAAAGATAAATAGAGACAAAAACGATCACACCATATGCGATCTTGTCGCGCAGCACCATATTCTTTATTTTTGAAAGATTATAGAACGTCATTAACAAATAACTCGAAATCACAACAATCATTTTTTCAGCCATCCGTTCTTGCTCCCTCATTGCTGGTCTATGGAAAGCGGTTTTGGTATTGCAGTTCCGCTATTCTTTATTTCAACTTTTACTTTAATGTCGATTTGAGTATTAGCGAAACGCTCTCCCCAATTTTTCTTCCACCGTTTCCATAGGGCTGGATCTTTACGATATATCCGATCTCCTAAACCAATTAGGTCTAATTCCTTTTTTTTCATTCGATTGAAAGTTTCTCTTAAAGATTGTTCAATTGTCCGAGCCACGGCTTCGTTAAATTTTTTTTCATCTTCCGGCGTTTTTAATGTCATGCACCTCATCTCTCCAATAGCTCCTGATACTTGAACGAATACTTGAAGCTGGGCTGCTTCACCTGCAATTTGTGGTTTTAGTTTGGAATGGAAGGATAATATTTCCAGGGAATTATTGCTTGCATCGCCCGAATCGTTTGGAGTTTCGCACGGCACGCGGATAATTCCACTCTTGAACTTATTATTTAACATATGTATCATTTGCGTATCTTGAGGAGAAACGATTCCCTTCCATTTTCCCTTTTGTAAGACTGCCATTCCGGTGGCCACCAGATGCTCTCCTTTGTCTCCGCCTTTAGTGATGTAAGGAGCTAACGAAATCCCCGTCTGGCTGCGTAGACCGATGAATAGTTCAAGTAACGAAGTGTTGGTCGTTTTGTAATTGTGTTGATTGGATTTTTTGGTAACTTGCCACAACTGTTGACTTACTGTTTTTTCGATTAAAGGCTTCATTTTTAAATATTGCGATGCTTTCCCGTGGGAAATAAAAAACGAAGAGCTAAGTCTAGCCTCATGATCCCGGTAAAAGAAATCCAAAACCTCACCGATAGGATATAGTTGTACTAACTGATCTTCTACAATGATAGTCCGCAAATGGCTCCATTGTGCTTTGCGTCCAATTTGAAGGATAATATCACGAATCCCATCAAACATCGTATTACTCTTAGTTTGCACATTGATATAAGAAACATCTCCGCTTTGCTTTCCTTGTGAACCGCCGGAAAGTCCCGGCTTGTATATTTGCACGGTAAGCTCAATCATTCCGTTATCGGCCTTGTCGATGGCAAGGCCTAGGATTAAGGACCGATCTGTAAGTTCTGTCTTGTCCCAGCAACCCGGCAGCAATAGAATGCAGACCATCATACAGGCGGCAAATGCGGTTTTTCGCATAAAAGAGCCTTCTCTCAAAAAAATTGCCTTTTATTTTTTAGATCCGAATAACTTATTGCGCGGTGAACGCAGTAAAATTTTTAACGGCGCACGAATGAGTGTATCCAGTAATTGCTTAGGTTGAAGAGGCGCTAGAGGGGTTAGATAGGGCTGCCCAAGGGATCTGAGACTTGTTAAATGTAGCAAGATCCAGAGAAAACCTATCATCAGACCGAATCCACCCAGGAATGTGCTTAAAATCATGAGCGGGATCTTTATAATTCTTAAAGCAGTAGCCATGTTATATTGAGGAATGGCAAATGAAGCAATTCCGGTTAAGGAAACGACCACGACCATCGATGGAGAGGCAATACCTGCGGATATGGCTGCTTCACCAATAACGAGAGCGCCAACAATACTTATAGTGGAGCCAATTTGTCTTGGCAATCGCGCTCCGGCTTCCCGAAGAAGTTCAAAGAAGAATTCCATTATCGCGGCTTCATAAAATGCAGGGAAAGGAATGCCCTCACGCGCATTCATAAGGGCAAGTAAAAGGACAGTAGGAATCAATTCTGGATGAAAAGTCGTTAAAGCAATATATATGCTGGGCAAGCTTAAAGCAATAAAAAATGCAATTATCCTCATTATGCGAACTAAGGAGGCAATTATACTTCTTTGGTAAAAGTCTTCCGAGGATTGATACATTTCTGTAAAAAGTCCCGGGCATAGTAAAATCGAACCTGTGCCTTCGACGAGCACGATGATTTTACCATCCAACAAAGCTGCAGTAGCGGTATCTGGCCGTTCTGTATAGCGGTATTGAGGGAATGGAGAATAAGTCGAATCCTCAATCCACTCTTCAATAAAAGAGGTGTCAAGAACATTAATTTCCTTCATTCTGGAAATTCGCTCTTTTAACTCAGCTAAGACTTCCAAGTTAACTGCATTTATCAAATAGCCGATATTGACTTCAGTTTTGGTTTCTACCCCAAGCGTGAATTTTTCTAATTTAAAATTAGGGGTTTTTAACCGCTGCCTTAACATACCGATATTCTTTTGCAAGTTTTCAACTGTACTCTCACGTGGACCATGAACTACGGATTCTGCACTCGGTTCGCTTACTTGCCTGGTTGTTATTGAAGCAACTTTGTAAGACAAAGCTTGATTCCAGCCATTAATGAAGATAACAAGATGCCCTGTAACAATATCATCACTAGCTTCTATTAGATCGTGTACAAGCTTGGAGGATTGCGAGGAAACACCGTGGTTGCTGAAAAAGCGAATGACATCTTCAGGAGTGACAGAAATGGCAGGGCCTACTTCATGGGGGACAAGGTCCTGTAGCGATGCTTTCATATAATTTAATGCTTTATTTTCAAATAACGAATCGAAATAAACGGAAAATGCTGTGGATTGGAGCTCTGGTCCAAAGTGCCACTGAAAAACGGACAAGTCTTCGCAGTATTCAAAATGCGTTTCGAGCCATTTTAAATTAGATTCCAATACGGGTGAAATCGGCTGGATATCCGTTTCTGAGCGGGTACTGGCAAAGCTCATTTGGTTCATGCTGTTAACCTCCAGAAGTAAGAACTATGCTTTAATGGTCTTCAATTCTAATAAGATTTATTCATGCTTCGCAGTTTTTTGTTTATATATCGGATGGATTCACGTAAAGAAATGTTAAAAGGGTTTACCTACTGTTCTTCCTTATTTGACACAACATCAAGAAGATTATGCAAACAAGCGATACCGCGCATCTGTTCAACCAATGCATTATCAATGTATTGAAGAGACTCTAGGGCAATTAGCTTAACTTGAGCAATGTTTTTTTTATCAAGACCTGACAATACTTCACGAACAATATCCAAGGAGTACGCTACTCTTTGAACCGTGCGGATGATAAGCACCTTGCGAATATCAGAAGGGCTATATATACGGAATCCACTCTCCTTTTGGCGCTCGGGCCTAATTAACCCTTCCTTTTCCCAATGCCGAATTGCGGAAGCAGATACATTCGCTTCTTTAGCTACATCTCCAATCGTAAACGAATGTTTATTACGATACTTTGGGAAATCTGTCCACTCTTTTAAATCAAGCATCTCAACTGTTCTTTGTACGGTTTCCTTTTCTGTATGAAGGTTTACTTGTGCCTTGTTAATTATCCATAAAGCATCGAGTTTTTCCCCATTTACGATGCGTGGCATAACCTCTCGAATTATATTCATTCCAAAACCAGCGTACATCGCACGTATACATTGAAAATAAGCCTCATGTTCCTTTGTATAGTTGCGATACCCATTTGCCATTCTCTCGACTTTAGGAATAAGTCCCCAAGCTTCATAATGCCTTAATGCACTCGTGCTTATCTTCAATTTCTTTGCTATCTCCATACCTTTCATCTCGATTCCCTTCTTTCAACCTGTAATTAATAGTTAAACCACATGACGGCTTTTTATCTAGAATCAGTATAATACATGGATAAATCTATATGAACATTAGCATTTGCACTAATGTTGTACGATAAAGAGGTAATTGGGTTAATAAGACCTATAAATGAGGAGGTTGAGCACTTGTCAACAAAACGCTTCGGAACCGCGATCCCTATTTTACCCAGCAGATCTATTGACGAACAGTTGGATTTCTACCAAGCGCTAGGCTTCGAAGTGACCTATCGTCAAGCCAAACCAAACCTATACGCTTGCGTCCGTCACAGTATCGTGGAACTGCATTTCTTTGTACTCAAGCAATTGAATCCAGCAAATTCTTATAGCTTGTGCTACGTTCACATTCCTGACGTGGATGCCGTGTATAAGGAATTCAGCGAAAATTTAAAAAAAGCGTACCGGAAAATCCCCACCAAGGGATATCCCAGAATTTCTAAACCGAGCAACCTGATGGAAGATCGCAGATTCCATATCATCGATCCTGCCGGTAACCGCTTGTTGATTGGAACTAAGCATGCCGCCCCAAAGCTAATCGTGGAAGAGAACTCCAAATTTGCTAGCGCGTTCGAAACCTCATACCGGTTGATGTACGCCAAGGACGAACCAGCGGCTGCGGCCAAAGTGCTGGATCTTGTTCTTCCAAAAGCCGAAGAAGCATCGGCAAAGCTTCGATATAGAGCGTATGTATTACGTGCCGACATCGCCCTCTCCATGGATGAACGAGCTATTGTAAATACTTTCGTCCAAGAAGCAGACCGGATGTCGTTATCCGGTACAGTACTTGGAGATGCGACTGAAGAATACGAAAAACTAAAGGAACTTAGAGCCTACTTGGAAGGTGGGGACACGTGCTAAGAGGAGGCGGAGGCGATTAGCCTCCAGTTTCATTCCAATCTAAGGGCAGAACTTAATCCGTTAAGTTGAGTATTAGCCACGCCTTGGTTCTATTCCTACACAAGCTGAAGCCGCTGCTTCTGCAGCGGCTTCAACATAGAGAGGCCTCGTTATAAGCTAAGGCTTGCCTGAAAACGCCAGAGCAAGACTAAAAGAAGCTTCGTGCTTAAGATTGTTTGACAATGCTGTCCCACGATGCAAGCATTTGCTGGCGCTCGCGATCTGACGTAATTAAAGCTTTGAGCTTCTGTATCGTTTGGGGAGCATTCCATTCCGTACGTTTATTGAAGTATTTGCTCGATAAGCCATAGAAAAGATGAGGGAATAGCAGATCCGCATAGATGACGCTGCATTCCTCGGCGCTTAAAGGATGAACCTCACGATAAGCACGCAGCATGGATATGGCTTTAGATGAGCTCCAGCCATGCTTCTTCATCACCTTGTTGAATATTTTGCGAATATCCCTTGCGGGCAAGTCAAAGGTTAAGGAATCCATATCGATAATGGCAAGCCCTTGCCGGGTCTTTATCAAATTGGCTGCTGCAAAATCCTGATGGCAAAGGTTTCTTTGCACGGCTACTTTATTGACCCAGTTGGTGTATGGGCTGCTTTGAATCAAGTGCAGTGCAGCTTTTCCTTGGTCAATAAATTTGTCCACATGCAGAAGAAACAGCCTTTCAAATTCGCTGCTGCTACTGCTAATGCTGCCGCTCTTACCGCTCCTGCTGCTGAGGGCCATTCCCTTGAACCGCTCTAATTGATCGAGATGCTTCGCATAGCTCCGTCCCCAGCTGCCAAGATGCTCCCTTTCATTCGTCGTATAGGTGGATTGAAAACCTCGGGAAGCCATATGAAACTTTCCAAGCTCCTTCATAATGAGAAGGAGATCTCCCGTTGCATAGGAGGGCGATTCGCCTTCCGCTGCGTCTGACAAGACGTAGCAGCTGCCGCTGCTGTCCTCCGCGTAATCCTTTCCATCCGTGGTAGCTACCATGCGAGGGATAGGTGCACCATTTTTCTGCAAATGTCTAATCGCTTGAAGGAGGAAGAGGAGCCTTTGCTTGGAGACGGGCGCCTTCTTCAAAATTTTAGTTCCCGCGCTTGTCGCAAGGCTCCAGGTTGCCTTCTTTCTTTTATCCGAGATGAGCTTAATACTCTTCACTTGAAGCGGATATTGGGACATCAGTCCAGTTATCGTTTGCATAATCGTTACCTGCCCCTTTGCGGAGTTCGTTTGATGCTAGAGCGGCGTTTGATTTTTTCGCGAAGGGGCCTAGTGAACCGGCTTTTAAGTTTGGTAACCGTAATTTTTGATAATGGGGTAGGCTCGCTTCTGTAAGCGTCCAAGTAAATTTTATTTAAACGATCCGCAACATGCTTGAATGTGAAAAATCCTTCGACCATTTCCCTTCCTCTATACGCCATCGTTCGGGCTTCGTCCCTATAAGTAAGCATATAGTTAATAGCATCGGCAAATGAATCTGCACTGTTGTAGGTGCGAACAATATAGCCATTGCGCTTATGTTGAACGACTTCGGCATTGCCGCCACGATCGGTTGTAATGACGGGGACTCCGGCTGCCATCGCTTCATAATGAACACGAGCGAGCGGTTCCTGCCATTGGGAGCTGCAGACAAATACGTCGCCCATGGAAAAATAATTTTGAATTTCGTCAGCTTGAACGAATTTGGTGAAGATGACTCTGCTGCGATAAGGCTCAGCCAGCTTCAATAACCATTGTCCATAGCTATCCACGGTGTTGTCGCTGAACCATTTGCCGCCGACGATAACAAGGACCGCATCCGGATGCTCATCAAGGACACGGTCCATTGCCTCAATGAGCAGGTGAGGTCCTTTCTTGACGCTGAGCCGTCCAACAAACAAAATAACTTTTTTGTTCTGAACGCCGTATTTTTCACGCATTTGATTGCGTAATTGCAAGCCGCGGGAGGTCCAAATGGGATGGTAAGAATCAGGGTCAATTCCGGAGAAAATCGGTTCTGTTTTCTCCTCGGCAGCGGGAATACGCCTGGTAATCGTTGATTTAATATAGTTGCTTACCGTCGTTATTTTGTGCACATATTCCACACAAAGCTCGGCATCGACGTCGGATATTTTGTTGCGCTCAAACATTTCGTTATGCAGGCTGACGACAAAACGGCTAGTCGGGGAGGCTTCCTTATAGTCATTTCTGGGCAACAGATTCAGGCTGGGGTATACCGGCTTAATTCCATTGTCGAGAAGCCCAAGTTGAACCCGCCATCCCGGCTTGCGGTCATGGGCAGATATATTTTGACATCGAAAATATTTGCAGCTCTTGACCAATTGGAGACTGACAGAGGGGAAGAGCTTCAGCTAACGGATGCGTTGAACGTTCTGTGTCAGCAGGATGAAGCGTATGGCTATGTTTTTAAAGAGAAATGGTATGATACTAGTATTGAAAGTGAGTATATTCATGCACAGCGTCATGCTTACAAAATGAACAAGCAGTCTTAAGGGGGATAGGAAGGACCTTCAAACGACGATGAAGCTCGTTTAGGGTTCTCTTTACTCTCTTTTTTCTGTTTTTTGTGTAGACAAAAAGAGCCGCCTTCAGCAGAAGGCGACAGTCAGTACCCAGTGTGAGGATTGCTTAGCTGCTTACTCGAAATCGTCGTCCGAGTTTCTATTGAATTGCTCAGCCCGATTGCAGTTACCATGCGAGCGATGATGATGACCATGCGAACGATGACCATGTGAACGATGACCATGGCAATTGTCATGTGAACGCTCCCCGCCCGTGCGGTTACCATGGGAACGATTGCCGCCGGTGCGATTGCCGCCAGTACGGCTGCCTCCAGTGCGGCTACCGCCAGTACGGCTGCCGCCAGTACGGCTACCGCCAGTACGGCTGCCTCCAGTGCGATTGCCGCCCGTACGGTTACCACCTCTACGATTGCCGCCAGAGCAGGAGGATGAATTGAAGTTTGACATATGCAAACCCCCTTTCTCGTTTATCCTACAATATATGACCGCAATCTATTATTTGTAACGAGGCATTTGATTGTTTTCATAGTCTAAATAAAATTAAATATACGTCGGAGTCTAATATAATTTGGTCCTACTAGAAAATAGCCGGCGGCACCTTAAGACGCGTGTTCCGAAGAATAGACTTGTTTCTTGAGCATGGTATCATAAGATCAAACGGACGGCTGCACAGGATGAAGGAGGATCAGCTATGTATAAGGTGCTTATTGTGGATGACGAAATATTTGTGCGAAAGGGCCTGATCAATTTAATGAATTGGGCCGCCATGCAATTCGAAATATGCGGAGAAGCAGAGAATGGAAAGCAAGCTATTGAGCTAATTGAGCGACTGAAGCCTAATCTGGTTATTGTGGATATCAGGATGCCTATGCTCGATGGTCTCGAGCTGATCAAGCATGTGAAGGAGGAGGGAGACCACCAGCCTCTATTTATTATTATAAGCGGCCATCATGATTTCACTTATGCGCAGCAAGCCCTGCGCTACAATGTATCGGATTATATTTTGAAGCCAGTTGACAAGAAAGAGCTGGGCGCCACTTTGAAAAAGGTGGAAAATACGCTGAATCAAATGCAGCTATTGTCATATACAGGAGAGAAGCCGCTCGCTGATACCATTATCGCAACCTTGCTGCAGACAGAGCCCAACGACCAGGTCATTCAGCAAATTTCCCAGATATTGAAGCTTCCAGCCGCTGCTTCTTACACTTATGTCATTGCAGAAATACAGGATATGCGGCTGCCCGGATCCTTCGATTATTTACCGGCCATACAGACGGCGCTTCAACGGTATATGCAGAGCGAAGGGACGCTTCCGCTCCTTCATGTGCGCGAGAACAATCAGTATGGACTTATTGTCCCACAAGCCTGGCTAATGCAATGGGGCGAAAACGAGCATACGGCCTATGCCTGGCTGCTGGATATGCTTGAGAAAGAGCTGGGAACGACGATAAGCTTATTCATCGGAAGCAGGGAGGAGCATCTTAAGCGCATGGACCAATCCGGAAGCCATGCAAACCAATGCTTGAATTACCGTTTTGCTGCAGGCTCGTGCAGTATTATAATGGCCTCTGAAATGCTTCCGCTGTCCTTATATTATTTTGACGTAGATGAAGAATTGCACAGCAAATTGATTACCGAGATGGAAGAGAATGTGCGTGAGGGCTACGAGACGGTCATCCATACTATTTTTGAACAATTTCAGCAATTGCGTTTTGCTCCAGACGCAGTCGCCAATACCATTAGAAGGTGCATTATTGCAGTCATAAACACCATCAGACAATTTGAAGGGGATGAGAAGGAGCTGCTGCTGCTGAATGAACTGCTGGATTGGCCAAACAAATATCGCAACCTGAAGCAGCTTCGGCATATATGCTTGCGTTTTGTAGAAGAATCGGCTGGCTATATAGCTGCAAAGCGAAGTGAAAAAGGAAAGGGCAGCATTGAAAAAATAAAAAAATATATTGATGCGAATTTTACGGAAAATATAAATTTGAAAGGAATCGCAGCAAAATTTTATATGAATCCTGTTTATCTCGGCCAGCTCTTTCGCAAAAGCTATGGCGTTTATTTTAATGAGTATTTGCTTTCACTGCGCATTGAAGAAGCCAAGCGTCTGCTGCGGCAAACGAACAATCGTATGTATAAAATCGCAGAGCTCGTGGGATTTCCGAATTCAGATTACTTTGCGACACAATTTGAAAAATTGGAAAAAATGACTCCGACGGATTATCGCAATAAGATCATTGGCAGAAAATAAGGAGGCTATGCAGGGTGTTCAAATTTAGTCTGCATCATTTAAAGCTGCGAAACAAACTGATTTTCATCTATATCGTCTGCGTATTTATCCCCATTGTGCTGACGAATATTATGTTTTATAACGTCATGACCAATAAGATAAAAAATCAGAAGAAGGCAGACGCGGAACTGGCGATTACGCAGTTGAAAAAAGAACTGGGCGTCGCCATTGATGATGCGGCAGGCATTACCTATTTGTATTCCATTGATAAATCGCTCATCCATCATCTGAATACGGAATATAAAACCTACGATCAATATATCGAGTCGCTTGCATCCATTTCCAACATTTTCAATCGATCGGACAAGGAATATAAAATGTTGAGCTCGGCTGTCATCATGAGTGATAATCCGACTATTTTGGTCTCTGGCGATATAGTCAAGCTTGATGATGCGATCCGGGCCAGCGACTGGTATCAGCATGTGGAGGATTACAGCAATACGTATCCGTTTTTGCATGTAACGCCGGAAAACATCAGTGTCATTCAAAAAATAGCAGATCAGCGTGATCAAGCCTACGAGCATATTATAAAGATTGATCTTAATATGGAGTACATTGCTCAATTAATAGCACTCTCCAGCTTTGAGGGCGATATTTATATTTTGGACCCAAGCAACGAGGTTCGCTACAGCCATCTTGTTAATGGGCAGTTGGGCGACCAGCTAGCGGCAGGCGACAAATGGACGGTCAATGAGATTAAAAAGCCGGATGAGCCGATTGTTATCCAAAAGCAATATCATGATAGACGTTATATGGAAGGCTGGACGTTATATGGCGTAATGGATGAGAAGAAGATATTGTATGAGGTGCGGCAGTCAGGGCAGTTTATTCTGTGGTTCGCGATCATCAATTTTCTTGTTCCTACCCTCATTATCACAATGGTATCCCGTTCGATCCATACACGAATAAAGGATATTTTAGTGCACATGAAGTCAGTAAGGAACAAAACGATTGGAAGAATCCCCTATAATCGGGAACGGGATGAGATAGGCGAGCTTGCTGTTGAATTTAACCGGATGAGCGAGCGAATAGAAAATTTAATTAATGATGTTTATGTAGCGGATATCCAAAAAAAGGAGCTGGAGATACGTCAAAGACAGGCACAGCTTCATGCGCTGCACAGCCAAATCAATCCGCATTTTTTGTTTAATGCACTGGAAACGGTCCGTATGCGAAGTCTGATGAAGGGGGAAGCAGAAACGGCCAACACCATTCATAATATGGCAAAAATATTTCGCAAGTCGATTTCGTGGAAGCGCAGCTTCGTTACGATACGTGATGAACTGGAATTGATTGAAAGCTTCCTGGAAATCCAAAAGTATCGCTTTGATGATAAGCTTCAGTTCCAAATTGCGGTTGAACAATCATTACTGGAATATGAAATACCGAAAATGACTTTGTTGCCCTTCGTAGAAAATGCCAGCATTCACGGCGTTGAAAGCAGTCCCGGAATCGGCTTTATTACCATTCAAATTGGACAAGACAAGGGCCGGATTTTATTTGTTATTGCCGATAATGGCGGCGGCATGAGCGAAGAAAAACGGGAGGAGCTGCATCATTACTTTTCCGAGGACGTGACAATGGGCGATTCGGTAGGCATGAAAAATGTATTAACACGTTTGAAGCTTTGTTATGGAAATTCGTTTGATTATACGATAGACAGTCATGCGGGGAAAGGCACGCGAATTATGCTGCGTTTGCCGATGGGAAATGAAAATCATTAAACTGGCGGATCAGATCCTTTACTTTACAAAGAACATTCTAAGGTTTGCGGTATAACATTGCTCCCTCAATTCTTTTATAATGAAAGTGCTTACAATTATTGTTGCAAGAGAGGGGACAAAGTGATGATCAACAAGAAATGGCTAAAGACAAGTATGGCAATTATAATGGCTTCGGCATTGCTTATTGCAGGCTGCAGCAATGGTGGAGAAAAGAACGCTGGAAACAATGAAGCAGGTAAGACGGAGGGCTCCGAAGTGAGTACAGAGCCGGTGACCTTTACCTACTTTGGCTTCGGCTCGAACAAGGATGTGCTTGCCAGCGACACGACCATCGGCAAGGTGCTTGAGCAGCAAACAGGTGTTGACTGGAAGATGGAATTTGTCGTCGGCGATGCGAGCACAAAATCTGGCGTTATGATTGCCGGGGGAGAATATCCCGACGTTATATCCCCAGTTGCGGAGCTTGAGAAGCTGATTGATGCAGGAGCACTTATTCCATTAAATGATTTAATCGAGAAGCATGCCCCGAACATTAAACGGGTATATGGCGATTACATGGATAAAATCAAGAGCGAGGACGGAAATATATATATTCTTCCGTACACTGCTAATGTCAACGGATATTTGACTGAGCCTGACATTGGGCAGGGCGCCTTCTGGATTCAACGCCGTGTATTGAAGGAATTTGGCTACCCTGAAGTGAAGACACTCGATCAATATTTTGATCTGATTGAGAAATATCAAGCCAAATATCCTACGATGGACGGTAAAAGTACAATCGGATTCATTACTTCCGCAGGTGTGTCGGGTGATTTCTATTCCATTACAAACGTGCCTATGCATTTAGCCGGGTATCCAAACGACGGCAACGTAATGGTTGATATGAACACCCATGAAGCTAAAGTGTATGCAGCTTCGGAGTTCGAGAAAAAATGGCTGACTGCACTAAATGATATAAACAGCAAAGGCTTGCTTGATCCAGAAACCTTTACAGCTAACAAGGACCAATATCTTGCCAAGCTTACTTCCGGTCGTGTGCTTGGGTATTTCAACTATGGATGGCAGACAGGAGATGCAACCAACAACCTTAAAGCTGCCGGCAATGACGATCTTCGTTATGTAGGGCTCCCAATCGTATTCGACGAAAGTATTAAAGATGCTTATATTGATCCTCCTGCATTCGTCAACAATCGCGGGATCGGGATTTCCGTCAGTGCAAAGGACCCTGTCCGTATTATTAAATATTGGGACAACCTGCTGACCGAAGAGAATCAGAAGCTGGTTCAATGGGGGCAAGAAGGTGAAACCTATTCCAAGAACGAAGAAGGCCGCTTTGTGATGGATAAGCAGCAGCTTGCCAATCGTAATGATAATGAGTTTAAACGTTCGTACGGATGGGCGTATTTTGATTATGAATGGCCGCGTTATGGCAGCAACTCTGTATTTGAGGATGGCAATTCCTATACTGTAGGCAATCAGCCTGAGGTAGCGGCTGCGAATTATACAGAAGGCGATCTCAAATTGCTTGAAGCCTATAAAGTGGAAACCTTCTCCAAAATGTTTGCGCAGCCGGTAGAACGACCATGGTATCCTGCTTGGAGTATTTTGAAGGAGCAAGGCTCTCCCGAACAGATTTATAATCAAAAATCCGAGGATTTGCAAAAGAAATATTATCCGAAGCTGGTGTTTGCATCCAAATCAGCCTATGAATCCATCTGGAATGAGTATGTGAAGGAATTCAGCAAGCTGGACGTTGCTGGCTTTGAAGCCTTTATTACAAACAAGGTGAAGGAACGTGTTGCAGGTAAATGGTAAGCTAGAATAAGCAGCTAATGGGAGATGAGGCGAGTAAAAGGTGGAGCTAGCTTCGCTTTTTACTTCCAAAATATTTCATTATTAGAAATTTATATATAAAGGAGGCGTCTGGAGTGGGGAAACAGACTGAGCTAATTGCAGCAACGGCTACTGGCCGCTTGCACAAAACAAACTTATTGAAAAGACTATCCAAGCAGAAAATGCTAATGCTGATGTCGTTGCCCTTTTTAGCTTGGGTCATTTTATTCAAGTACGTTCCGCTTTGGGGCTGGACAATCGCTTTTCAGAAATTCAAGCCGGCTAAGGATCTTTTTGATCAAAAATGGGTTGGGCTTGATAACTTCAAATTTTTATTTAAAGAAGAGGCCTTTTATCTCGTACTGCGCAACACGATTGTCATGAGCTCCATTAATCTCGTATTAGGATTCATAACAGCTATTGTATTAGCACTGCTGCTTAATGAGCTTCGCAACGTTTATTTCAAAAGAACGGTGCAAACGATTAGCTACTTACCCCATTTTATTTCCTGGGTTGTTGCGGCAAACATTGTGCAAACCGCACTTTCTCCCGAGGGTATTGTCAACATCCTGCTGCTGAAGCTGCAGCTGATTGATCAGCCTATTCTCTGGTTAGGTAAAGGAGAATATTTCTGGGGCATTCTAGGGGTATCTGAAATATGGAAAAATGTAGGCTGGAACACGATTATCTATCTCGCTGCCATTTTAACGATCGACCCTGCGCAATATGAAGCGGCAGAAATGGATGGTGCGTCACGGTTACAGCGTATTTGGCATATTACACTTCCAGGCATGAGACCTGTCATCGTTATTTTATTAATTATGAACCTTGGCTTTATTCTTGAATCAGGATTTGAGCCGCAATACTTGCTTGGCAATAGTATGAACGTGGACTATTCAGAAAATCTGGATATATTCGTTTTGAAATATGGCATGCAGATGAATAACTATGGCTTGGCAACGGCCGCCGGTATGTTTAAAACGGTTGTCAGCTTTATCTTTCTGATCGCAGCGAACCATATTGCGAAACGGTTAGGTCAAAGCAGGCTCTACTAATCCATGTGCAAGGAGGCAAACATTATGAGTCAGGCCAAATCAACGCGTAAAGCATATTTCTCTTCCCCGGATAAAATATTCGATGTGTGCAATATCATTTTTATGCTATTGCTGATCGTTGTAACGCTGTATCCTTTTTTGAATATGTTTGCTCTCTCCTTTAATGATGCCAATGATTCCATTCGTGGGAGCATCTATATTTGGCCTCGTGAATGGACGCTGCGTAATTATGAATACATCTTCAATGAGTCCGCTATTTTTCATGCAACCTTTATTTCTATAGCCCGCACGATCGTAGGGACGGCAGTCTCTGTATTTTGCACAGCGATGCTGGCCTACACCATTAGTCGTCCTGAATATGTTTTCAAAAAGTTTGTGACCATCGTTTTTATTTTTACGATGTATTTTAGCGGAGGCTTAATTCCGAACTACTTGCTGACGAAGGAACTGGACTTGCTGAACACCTTTTGGGTCTATATTATTCCCGGGATTATCGGTGTGTTTAACATGATTGTCATTCGTTCCTTTATAGAAGGCTTGCCCGAAGGAATTATGGAGTCGGCAAGAATAGATGGTGCTGGGGACTTTACGACGTTTATGCGAATCGTTCTGCCTCTCACCGTGCCAGCTCTCGCGACGGTTTCACTATTTGTAGCGGTTTATCAATGGAACTCCTGGTTTGATGTTTTTCTATATAACTCTTCCAATCTTAATTTGAGCACACTGCAATACGAGCTGATGAAGGTACTCTCAACATCAAGCACGACTACCAGCTCGGGCGGAACAGCAGCTGATGCCTTTGCCAATGCACAGGGCAATGTAACGATGGTAACACCGACTTCCATTCGAGCAACGATGACGATTGTTGCCAGTCTGCCGATTATTATTGTGTATCCATTTCTGCAAAAGTATTTCGTGCAAGGGATGACTGTCGGCGGTGTGAAGGGATAACGGAAATCTTTAGACTGCAAGCCAAGTAAAATCAGGCATCCAGGCCTGATTTTACTTGGCTGTTCTTTTTTTTCTGGCAGAGAAGCTATATAAAAGAAACGCTGACTTTACAAAAGCTTAGTATATTCGTTGTTGATTATATAAGTGGTTAATTATATGCTTATGAAAAGGGAATCAGATAACCAGATTTATCAGGAGGTGCCGCATATGGATCAAAAAATTAGACAGATGGCGGAAGCCTATAAATTGTTAGCAGATAAAACGAGGTTAACGATATTGGCTTTGTTAAGAGAGCGAGAGCTTTGTGTCTGTGATATAACCGAAATGATTGGGATGTCTCAGCCGAATGCCAGCCAGCATCTTCGAAAGCTGAAAGCAGCAGGGCTGCTGAGTGAGAAGAAAAAAGGACAGTGGGTCTATTATTCTTTAAACCCGGAGGCAGAAGCTTATGTACAATGTGTTTATGAATATTTGCCTTCCATGAAAGCACAATTAGCAGGCTTGAAAAATAACGGCTGCGGCATTCAGGGGGAAACATGACTGTCATTGCCGTTGTCATTTTTCTGCTCACCCTTGTATTTGTCATTTGGCAGCCGAAGGGGCTAAGCATTGGCTGGTCGGCAACGGCTGGAGCGGTGCTCGCGCTTCTCATGGGAGTGGTGAGCTTCGCTGATGTTGGGGCTGTTGCAGCGCTTGTATGGAATGCGACCCTTGCCTTTGTAGCGATCATTTTAATTTCCCTGATTTTAGACGAAATTGGTCTTTTTGAATGGGCAGCGCTGCATATGGCCCGTCTCGCCAAAGGGAATGGCAAGCTAATGTTTGTGTATATCATTTTGCTTGGAGCTGCGGTCGCTGCATTATTTGCAAACGATGGTGCCGCATTAATTATGACTCCGATCGTGCTTTCCATGGTGAGGGCGTTGAAATTTGAACATAAAATGATTTTGCCTTTTATAATGGCGAGCGGGTTTATTGCAGACACGGCTTCTTTGCCTTTAGTTGTGAGTAATTTAGTTAATATTGTATCTGCCGATTATTTTGGAATCGGGTTTGCTGAGTATGCCAGCCGTATGATCATTCCGGGTTCCTTCTCCATTATGGCAAGCTTAATTGTGCTCTACCTGATGTTTAGAAACAGCATACCGATCAATTACGAGCTGGCTCCATTAAAGAAGCCAGCCGATGCCATCAAGGATAAGAGACTATTCAAGCTTTCCTGGATCATTTTAGCTGTATTACTGCTGGCGTATTTCGGCAGCGAATTTTTCTCCATTCCGGTTTCAATTGTAGCAGGTATGGCGGCTATTGGATTTCTTATTGCAGCCCGTAAAAGTCCAGTTATCCATACGGTAAAGCTTGTTAAGGAAGCTCCATGGACGATCGTCATTTTCTCCTTGGGCATGTATATTGTCGTATACGGCTTGCGAAATGCAGGGCTGACGGATGCCCTTGGAAATGTGATTCAAACGGTTGCGGATGAGGGAATGTTTGTCGCCACGGTGGGAATGGGCTTTATTGCCGCGATATTGTCTTCCTTGATGAATAATATGCCGACGGTCATGATTGACGCGTTAGCTATAAAGGGAACCCAAACGGAAGGGATGCTCCGTGAAGCATTGATTTACGCTAATGTGATTGGCTCTGATTTAGGACCGAAGATTACCCCGATTGGTTCACTCGCCACGCTTCTATGGCTTCATGTGCTTTCGCGCAAAGAGGTGAAGATTAGCTGGGGGTACTATTTTAAGATCGGTGTTTTATTAACGGTACCGACCCTATTTATGACGCTTGCGGGGTTGTCTGCATGGCTATATTTCATCTACACCGTAAACCTTAACGTTTGGATTTCCACTGTTTTGGTAGCAGCCGTCCTCGTGTTGCTTACAGTGATCATGGTGAAATGGCTGGGTAAAAAAAGGAAGTCGCCTATAATGAAAAAGGGGATAAGAAAATGAAAAACAAGCCACTTATTTATTTTTTGTGCACAGGGAACTCTTGCAGAAGCCAAATCGCCGATGGTTTTTTGAAAGCGCTTGGCGGGGATAACTATGAAGTGAAAAGCGCGGGGCTTGAAGCTCATGGCTTAAATCCTCGTGCCGTTCAAGTAATGAAAGAAGCGGGTGTCGATATGAGCAGCCATACGTCCGATGTCATTGACCCTGAAATTTTAAATCGTGCAGATTATGTGATTACTCTTTGTGGACATGCAGCCGAGCATTGCCCTGTCGTTTCTAATCCGAATGTGACCAAATGGCACTGGGGCTTTGATGATCCGGCAAAAGCAACAGGAACAGAGGAAGAGATCATCGTTCAGTTCCGCAGGGTTCGCGATTCAATTAAGCATCGCATTGAACAATTCGTACAAGAAGGCAAGTAGTCCGTTTGATCCATCTTGAAAAAAAAGGAGGCAGCCAAATGAACAGAACAGCTGTAGTGGCGGGCGCCACAGGCTTAATTGGCAAGGAGCTGGTTCAATTGTTGCTTAACGATGCTGCATACAAGGCCGTAACGATTCTTGTTCGGAGGCCAACAGGCATGGAGCATCCCAAGCTCGTGGAGCAAATCATCGACTTCGAGCAACTGCAGCAAGCGGGTGTACAGATGGACGGTGCAGATGTGTTTTGCACACTCGGTACGACAATCAAGAAGGCAGGGAGCCAGGATGCATTTCGAAAAGTAGATTATCAATATCCGCTATCGCTCGGACAATTGGCGAGCAGGCAAGGAGCGAGGCAGCTATTGCTTGTATCTGCAATCGGGGCCAATCCATCATCGCGTACCTTCTATAGTCGTGTGAAGGGGGAAGTCGAAGAAGCGCTGCGGAGCCTTGAGCTTCCGGCGTTGCATATACTCCGTCCTTCGCTGCTGCTTGGCGAGCGAGAGGAGTTTCGGTTTGGGGAACGAATCGCCGCAGCATTGTCAGGCCTATTTTCCCCATTGTTTTCGGGACCGCTCAGAAAATATGCGCCTGTGCAGGCCAGTGCGGTTGCCAAAACGATGATTTTTGCAGCGAAAAGCAATCAGTCAGGCATTCATATTCATGAGAATGAGCATATCGTAAAGCTAAAGCAGGAAAAATAAAACAGCTGCGGTCCAGGACGTTATTTTCAGGTCCGGGGCTGCAGCTGTTTCTTTATTCCAAGGCTGCTCTATAGTTGACTAAGCAGAATACTTGGATAATAATTGAGGTCCTTCACGCTGCCAGATGTTCATAAAGGCTTTGACTACGTCGGGATCAAATTGTGTCCCTGCATTTTTTCGAATTTCCTCTACCGCAAACTCAACATCGAGCTCTCCTCTATATACCCTCTTGGAGGTCATGGCATCGAACGTATCTGCAACAGCCATAATTCTAGCTGCTATTGGAATTTCGGTATGTCCAATACGGCTCGGGTAGCCGCGTCCGTCAAATCTTTCATGATGATGAAGAATCATATCCAGAATGCCGGACCGTTTAAGATGGGAGATATGACTTAGCATCTCATAGCCCGTATTAGGATGCTCCTTAATAATTTCAAACTCTCCGTCCGTTAATCGGGATGGTTTGAGGAGAATATGCTCAGGCACGCCGATTTTCCCAATGTCATGAAGGATGCCGCCAATATAAATGCGTTCGCACGCTAGCTTGGACAGATTCATTTCTTCGGCGATTTTCCTCGAGTAATAAGCCACGTTATCCGAGTGGTCGGCCGTATAATGATCTCTAGAATCCAAGGCTTTAGCTAATGTAAAGGTGAGCTGAAGCATATTTTGCTTCTGTCTATTGTAATACAAAATCATAAACGAAATCGAAGAGGAGGTTAAGAAATACGTAACGACTAAAGTGAAGACTCTCAGGAGGAATTCATCATGAATGAGAAATATCGGCTGCTTCTCCAAATAAACTCGAAAGAAAACGATAAGAACGACGAGCATGCTGCGAATCCAGGCTTCCTTCCAGAAAGAAAGGCCTACCAGTAAGCTGAGCATTAAATAACCAAACTGAAACAATATGTAATTTTCGAAATAAATGTCGGCCGCAATAACAGCAAGAAATGCGATTCCGAATAAGAAGCGGCTTGTATATTTGCTAAGAATAAAGGTTTCCGCTTGATGAGCGATGTAATTTTTCATAGGACTGAGGACCTCTGCAATCATTCAATTCTTTTCTAAATAATGTATCTGGCTTTATAAAATTATATCACATTCGAATGCTCAACCTCCATATGGAATTACTAGTGCTGTATAAACTCTGCTCATCTATATATCTATCTATAAATCGAGACTCTTTGAATAAGGCGGGAAATATATAAGTTTCCAGGTCTACTTAGCATTTAATCTTTTTAATTGGATAAAATATGTAAATGTGTTAACATGAGTATGAAATTGGGCACGGTAGCCGCATTCATTTCGTCGGCAAGCTAATTGATTATATAGTAGAGACGCGCCAAGAGGTGCTTTTCTCAATCGAGGAGATTTCTCGCTGCTCTCATAGCAACTCCCCAATCAGCGTTAATTCGCAAAGATTACTTAGGGGGTTTATTGTCCTTTTATAATTATGACAGCGCTTACATTATTGAATGAGGTAAGTGATCGCTAGAGCTTTTATTTTAATGAAGGAAGGGAAAATGGAGATGCTCAAAATATTGCTGGCAGACGATGAGGTGTTTGTTCGGAAAGGGCTGATGGAGCTAATCCCATGGGAAGAAATGAAGTTCACGGTAGTCGGGGAGGCGAACAATGGCAAGGAAGCGCTGGAAATGATTAAGGAGCTGGAGCCGGATTTAGTCATTACGGACATACGCATGCCGCTCGTGGATGGGCTTGATCTGATTCGAAGTGTGAAGGAGCATCCCCGGCTTGACCCGGTTTTCATCATAATCAGCGGCTATAGTGACTTTAAATATGCTCAGCAGGCTCTGCGCTACGGGGTGCACGACTATATTATGAAGCCTATTGACGAAGAGGAAATGACGGCGGCTTTACGAAAGCTGACCTACAGCATTATAGAGAAAAAGAAGGCATTGCTGGCCGGAGACAAACAGCAAGGCAGCCCCATCCTAGAAGCGCTGATGCAGGGAGCTTTGGACAGAAAGGAGGCAGAGCCATATTCCGCGATGCTAGGCATGCCGGAAGGTGCAAATATGATGTATGTGTTGGTCGACATTTATGCCGCTCCGCAGGAACAGCTGCCAGACATTAAGATGTTTCAGGAAGCGCTGCATGCTATTGAGGCTAGAGAAGGAGATATTCCCGTCATCGAGGTGCAGCCGGGCAAGTTTGGGCTGCTGTTAAACGTGGACCGGATGCATAAGAGGGAGGGGGGGATTGGACCCGCATTGGAAAGGCTGCGCTTAGCCTTTTCCCATCGCCTGAGCCTAGACATCGGCATGTATGTGGGCAATTCCGTCGATCATGTTGCCGAGCTTCGCCATTCCTATCTGGAGGCTAGCGAAGCGGCCCGGCATAAATATGCTGAACGCGGTGTGATTTGGTTCGCTAAAATTAAAGATCTGCCTCTGTATGTTTTTGATATTAATCCAGACGTTGCAAATAAGCTGGTTTTGCAGCTGGAGGAGGGCAGCAGGGATGCGTATCGTCAAACGGCGGAGGACATGTTCCGATTGTTTCGTGAGCAGCGCTTCACCCCGCAAGCTGTAACGGGGTCTCTTTCCCGATGCATCACCGGAATTATAGCTGTTATTAAGGAAATGGACGGCAGCGAGAAGGAGGCTCGGCGGTTAAAGGAGCTGGCCGAGCGGGAGCATGGCAATTGGAGCCTACAGCTGCTGGAGGAGCATTTTATGCTGGCGCTTGCGGAAGCGGAGGACTACATTGCGCTGCTGCGTCAGGAGTGGTCCAAGGGAAGCATCAAGCAGATCAAAAACTATATTGACGCGCATTATAGCGAAAATATCAGTCTCAAATGCATCGCGGCCATGTTTTATATGAATGCCTTGTATCTGGGCCGGCTTTTTCGCAAAAGCTATGGGGTTTATTTCAATGAATATTTGCTGGAGCTGCGGGTAAAGGAAGCCAAGAAGCTGCTTCGACAGACTGACCTGCGCATGTACGAAATCGCCGCCAGAGTCGGCTTTCAGAATGCGGATTATTTTGTCGCCCAGTTCGAGAAGCGAGAGAAGCTGTCGCCGACCGAATACCGGAACATACTGAACACCAAAGAGCTGGGAGGCTGAATTATGTTTAAATTCAATTTGAACTACATGAAACTGCGCGACAAGCTGCTGCTCATGTACATACTGTCCGTATTCATCCCTATCGTTGTCACTAATGTGGTCTTCTACAACGTGACTACAGTCAATATTCGCAGCCAAAAAACCCGTGATGCCGACATGGCCTTAAATAATCTCAAAAACGACCTGCGCGTAACGGTTGACCAAGGCGTAGGTTTGTCCTATTCCCTATATGCCGATCCCCTCTTTAACAAAACAGTTGCAAGGCACTTTTCCAGTCAGTTGGATTACATTGAGACTTATCAATCTTATCTGAGCGGGGCGTTTTCCGATCAAAACGTGCAGGGTGTCCGCTGGTATCAGGTTTATACAGATAATCCTACCGTTTTGTCCTCGGGCTACATCGATCGCCTGAACGAAGCGGTTCGGCAGTCCGACTGGTATATCCAGTCTAAGTCCTCTTCTGCACTTTATCCGGCTTTTGTTTATGCGGACAAGAAGCTCAGCCTCATTCAACAGTTAAATAACTACCACACCGGCGGTATTGAGCAACTGGTGAAAATTGATTTGAACATGGACTTGCTCGCCCAAAAATTAGGAAGCAGTGCCTTTGGTGGCAAGGTTTATTTGGTTGACCCTGAGGGACGGGTGTGCTTTAGCAATGAACGGGTAGGAGAATGGCAGCAGGCAAATGTCCGTTTCGAGGACATCGCGCTTCCTAAAAATTCGCATTTATTCAAGGCCTCTTTCGAGGGGATTAATTATTTGGAGGGGTGGACGCTCCAAGGCGTGATGAACGAGGGAGTCTTCCTTAAAGAGGTCCGCGATTCGCGGTTCATTGTCATTTGGCTCGCATGCATTAATTTTGTGCTGCCCTCCATCATTATCGCTGTGATGTCGAGGTCTTTGCATGTACGGCTGGTGCAGATTCTAATGCATATGAAGAAGGTGAAGACGCAAACGTTTCAGACCATTCCTCACGAAGAGGCGAGAGATGAAATCGGCCAGCTGACGGTGGAATTCAACCGAATGATGGGAACGATCAATAATTTGATTAATGAGGTGTATATTGCAGATATCCAAAAGAAGGATTTGGAGCTGAAGCAGCAGCAGGCGCAGCTTCATGCCTTGCACAGTCAGATCAATCCCCACTTCCTGTTTAACGCCCTGGAATCCGTCCGCATGAGGAGCGTCATCAAGGGGGAGCGGGAAACGGCAAAAATCATTCATCATATGGCTCAAATGTTCCGCCAGTCTATCTCTTGGAGTCGGAAGCATGTGCTGGTGCGTGAGGAATTGGAGCTGATAAGCAGCTTTCTGGAAATTCAGCAATATCGCTTTGGCGGGAAGCTGGACTACAGCATTGTAGCAGACCCGTCAGCGCTTACCCGCCGAATTCCCAAGATGGTTATTTTGCCTTTTGTGGAGAATGCCAGCATCCATGGAATCGAATCGAGTCCCGACAAAGGAATGATTACGATCTCTGTCACCGAGCGGGAGGATAAGCTTTATATTACATTGGATGATAATGGTATCGGCATGTCTCAGGCCAAGCTGGATGAGCTGTTTCATTATTTGGAGGAAAATGACGATATAGGCGAGCGAGTTGGCATGAAAAATGCCTATTACCGTCTAAAGCTGTGCTACCAGAATCGTTTTGACTTCTCCATTCACGCCAGTGAAGGGACGGGAACGCATATAGAAATTGTTCTGCCGCTGGAAACTGGGGAGTCATAATAGCTGGGAAACAATGGGTATGCTTTTCAAAGAAAAAGGTATGGTTTGTAGGGTAATCAAGAAAGCGCTTTCTTGGTATATTGAAAAGGCTTACAAGTTATGGATGGAAGGGGATTTAGTTGAAATGTACAAAAGCAAGGCAGTAATCGCTGGAATGATTATTTTATTAGCGGCGACTTTCGGAGGGTGCAGCCAGGCGGATACGGGTACGCCTAACAGCACCTCTAATAGCAAGTCCTCATTCGATGCTTCCGCAGCAAGCGGAGAGGAGAACCCGCCCGTAACTTTCTCCTACTATCATTTTTCGACAGGCAAGAAGGACACTCTGGCGAGTGAAACGGTCATCGGAAAAGAATTGCAGAAACAAACGGGTGTCGACTGGAAGCTGGAATACGTCGTGGGCGACAGCGCAACCAAAGCCGGAGTCATGATTGCCAGCGGTGATTATCCTGATGTGATCAGCTCTAGTGGCGAAATGTCGAAGCTGATGGACGCTGGAGCTTACATCCCCCTCGACGATCTGATTGAGGAGTACGGGCCCAACATCAAACGCGTGTACGGACCCTACTTCGATAAGATGCGACAGGAGGACGGGAGCATTTATACCTTGCCGTATACCGCCAATCAGGGCGAGTATATCGGCGGTCCCAATATTGGCGGTGGAGCCTTCTGGATCCAGCGCTCGGTGCTGAAGGAGTTCGACTATCCGAAGATCACCACGTTGGATGAATATTTTGATCTTATCAAGCAATACAGGGAGAAGCATCCGACAATCGATGGCGCGGATACGATAGGATTCGTGTCTCTGGCGGGTGTCGCCAATAACTTCTTTACGCTGCAAAATCCCGCGATGCATCTTGCGGGTTATCCTAATGACGGCAGTGTCATCGTCGATATGGAAACCCATGAGGCCAAGGTTGTGGCCGGAACCGACTATCAGAAAAGATGGATTCAGAAGCTGAACGAAATGAACGCGGAAAAATTGTTTGATCCGGAATCTTTCACGATGAACAAGGATCAATATTTGGCCAAGCTGACCTCAGGACGTGTACTTGGCTACTTTAACTATGCTTGGCAGGTGGGGGATGCTTCCAAAAACCTGTTGGCGGCTGGCATTGACGAGAAGCGTTATGCTCCGCTCCCGATTGTATTCGATAAAGGCATTAAAGATCAGTATGTGGACCCGCCAGGCTTTGTTGCCAACTACGCGGTCGGCATTTCCATCAAAGCCAAAGATCCGATTCGCATCATTAAATACTTTGATCATTTGCTGAAGGAAGAGAATCAAATTCTCGTACAGTGGGGGATCAAGGACCAAACCTACAGTGTAGATGACAATGGCCGCTTCTATTACGCAAGCGATGAGCAGCGCAAATACCATGATGATCTTGAGCTCAGTCGTACATTTGGCTTCACCTATTTCGGCTCAGACTGGCCGCGTTACGGCGGGGAGTCCACACTATCAGACGGCAATGCCTTCAGCCCAGGCAATCAGCCTGAGGTAGCCTATGCTTCTTATACCGAAGGCGATAAGACGATTCTGAACGCTTATGGCGTCGGGACGTTCAGCGAGATGTTTATGAAGCCCGAAGCACGTCCTTGGTTTCCGGCATGGTCCATCGCACTGGAGCAAGGTTCTCCGGAGCAAATTTTCACCATGAAGTCCGATGACCTGCAAAGAAGATATTTGCCTGCTCTTATTATGGAGGCACCGTCCAATTTCAACAAGCTGTGGGAGGAGTATATCAGCGAGCTGAGCAAGCTGGGCAAGAACACCTATGAAAATACGATTACCAAGATTGTAAAAGATCGTGTTGCAGGCAAATGGTGAGTCGAACTGAGCAAGGAGTTGGAAGGAGTCATATCAAGTGGGGAAACTGATGGATTCTGTAGATACGGCGCTAGACGTCGATAGATCAGGCTTAAATAAAATCAAGCTGTTTTATTCTCGCCTTATTCAGCAAAAAACGCTGGTTTTTATGTGTATTCCGTTTGTCATCTGGGCATTTATTTTCAAATATTTACCGCTTTGGGGCTGGACCATGGCCTTTCAAAACTTCAAGCCGGCAAAATCCTTCGGGGAACAGAAATGGGTAGGCTGGCAGCACTTCAACCTCTTATTCGCAGACAGCACCTTCTATCGTGTGCTGCGCAATACCCTGGTCATGAGCTCCATCAAATTAGTGCTGGGCTTCGTTACGGCGATTACGTTGGCGCTGTTGCTTAATGAACTGAAAAACATCATTTTTAAACGGTTCGTTCAGACCGTCAGCTATTTGCCGCACTTCATTTCTTGGGTAGTAGCGTCAAGCATTGTACTGACGGTTTTATCTCCGGATGGCATCATTAATTTGCTCATGATGAAGCTCCAGCTCATTGATAGCCCGGTGCTGTGGATGGGCAAGGGGGAATATTTCTGGGGAATTCTTGGAGCGACTGAGGTTTGGAAAGAGGTAGGCTGGAGCACGATTATTTATTTAGCCGCCATTAGCGCAATTGACCCTTCCCAATATGAAGCGGCTGAGATAGATGGAGCCAGCAGGCTCCAGCGCATGGTTAGCATTACGCTTCCCGGAATGAAGCCGGTAATCATTATTCTGCTAATTATGAACATGGGCAATATTCTTGAAGCTGGATTTGAGCCCCAATATTTGCTGGGCAACGGGATGAACATGATTTATTCGGAGAATCTCGACATATTCGTGCTGAAGTATGGTTTGGGGACAGGCAACTTTTCCTTAGGAACGGCGGCCGGCATATTCAAAACGGTAGTCAGCTTCACCTTCCTTTTCTCCGCTAACTTTATTGCCAAAAAAATGGGGGAAAGCAGATTATTTTAAAAGGGGAACAACGCCATGCAAAAAGGGAAATCGTCCCGTTTACGTACTTCCAGCCTAGGGGACCGAGTGTTCGATAGCTGCAACGTTCTATTTATGATAGGGCTGATGATTGTCACGATTTACCCGTTTGTCAATATGGTTGCCGTTTCCTTCAATGATGCCAACGACGCCATCAGGGGCGGGATTTATTTGTGGCCACGGGAATGGACGCTGGATAATTACGAGTATATTTTCGGAGAATCCGACGTGTATCACGCTACGCTCATTTCGGCGCTGCGTACCGTAATTGGAACCGCGGTGGCCGTATTTTGCACGGCGATGCTTTCCTATACGGTCAGTCGACAGGGGTTTGTACTGCGCAAGTTTGTCACGATGTTTTTCGTGTTTACGATGTATTTCAGCGGAGGCCTGATTCCTGGTTATTTGCTTATTCGAGATTTGGGCCTGATTAACTCCTTTTGGGTTTATATTGTGCCGGGCGTGATTGGGGTGTTCAATATGATCGTCATCCGCTCTTTCATTGAAGGTCTGCCGGAAGGCATTCTTGAATCGGCACGGATTGATGGTGCAGGGGAGTTCATTACTTTCATCCGCGTCGTATTGCCGTTGACTGTTCCAGTCATTGCAACCGTATCCCTGTTTGTAGCGGTAGGGCAATGGAACTCCTGGTTTGATGTGTTTCTGTACAATTCCTCCACTATCAAGCTAAGCACGCTGCAATACGAACTGATGAAAATTTTGCAAACATCCACAACGGCAGCCACGGCTACGGCCGGGGATATTTATCAGGCTGCGGGCGACAGCGGAACGATGGTGACGCCGACTTCGATCCGGGCTACGATGACGATCATTGCCAGCGTCCCGATTCTGATGGTGTATCCGTTCCTGCAGAAATATTTTATCCAAGGGATGACCCTCGGTGGCGTTAAGGGTTAAAGAGTACGGATAACGGCTGCCTGGAGTGAAAGCCAAAGGGATAAATAAGAAGGGAGGTGGTCAGGCGGTTGTTTAAACAGCCGGGAAAGTTTATAGGAAAAACTACTATTATAAGGAGATGAAAGCAATGATCTCAAGTCTGAAAAAGCCAATGTTAGCATTATTGGCATGTTTAACAGCGCTACCGTTAGTATTAACCGTTCCAGGTCCTCCTAAGGTTTCAGCAGCAAGTGATGCCGTTATTAATCTATCGTCAGAAAAACAATTAATAAAAGGCTTTGGAGGCATCAACCATCCGGCTTGGATTGGGGATCTGACAGCATCCCAAAGAGATACCGCTTTTGGCAATGGACAAAATCAGCTGGGCTTTTCTGTTTTGAGAATCTTTGTGGACGGTGACAGCAACAATTGGTACAGAGAAGTGCCAACCGCCAAACGTGCGATAGAGCAAGGCGCACTCGTCTTTGCTTCGCCATGGAATCCTCCTACTAGTATGATCGAGACCTTCAATAAAAATGGGGATACTTCAGCCAAACGACTTAAATACGATAAGTACGCTGCGTATGCGCAGCATCTTAATGATTTTGTCACGTATATGAAAAATAACGGTGTGAACCTTTATGCGATTTCGGTCCAAAATGAGCCTGATTACGCCCATGACTGGACATGGTGGACGCCACAAGAGATGCTTCGCTTTATGAAGGAAAATGCGGGCTCGATTCAAAATACGAAGGTCATGGCACCGGAGTCATTTCAATATCTGAAAAATATGTCAGACCCGATTCTGAATGATCCGCAAGCTCTTGCCAATATGGATATTCTTGGCGCCCATCTTTATGGTACAAGCGTTAACAATTTCGCTTATCCGCTGTTCAAACAAAAAGGAGCGGGCAAAGAGCTCTGGATGACGGAAGTATACTATCCAAATAGCAACAATAACTCGGCGGATCTCTGGCCCGAGGCATTGGATGTTTCCCATCATATTCACAATGCGATGGTTGAAGGAGATTTCCAAGCCTATGTATGGTGGTATATCCGCAGACAATACGGCCCGATGAAAGAGGACGGCACGATCAGCAAACGCGGCTATAACATGGCTCATTTCTCCAAATTTGTTCGTCCTGGCTATGTAAGGGTTGATGCTACGAAGAGCCCTGAAACGAATGTGTCCGTCTCTGCCTATAAAGGCGACAACAAGGTGGTTATTGTTGCCATCAACAAAGGCACCTCGGCAGTCAATCAGAAATTTGTCCTGCAGAACGGGAATGCATCGACGGTATCTTCATGGGTAACAGACAGCACTAGAAATCTTGCAGCCGGATCGTCGATTAATGTGTCGGCCGGTTCCTTTACAGGCCAGCTTCCAGCCCAAAGTGTTACAACCTTTGTAGCTGAATTGGGTGGCGGTGGAAACAATAACAGTGGTACTACTTATGAAGCAGAGACGGGTACAACATTGACCAATTCCGTAGTAGAGGCCATAAATACAGGCTACAGCGGCAGCGGCTATGTCAACTTTAATGCAGCAACCGATGCAGCCATTCAGTGGAGCAGCATTTATGCTTCTATAGCAGGAACTAAAAATGTGAAGTTCCGTTATGCGCTGGAGTCAGGGACAAGAAATCTGGACGTTTATGTTAACGGGACGAAAGTAATCAGCAATGCTGCCTTTACAGCGACGGGCGGCTGGACAACCTGGAGCGAGAAAACGCTTCAGGTATCCATGATCAGCGGGAACAATACCTTAAAGGTGGTAACAACCGGTACAGAAGGACCGAATATAGATAGTGTAAATGTTTCGGCCCAGTAGGCTGGTTAAAGGCCCAGGCTCAAGTATGAGGAAAAGGGGGAACAGAAGTTGAAGGAGGATATGGAAAAATGAGAAAGAAGTGCAGCGCTTTATTATTGGTTTTTGCCTTGCTGTTGAGCTGCCTGCCCGAGATGTCTGCATTTGCCGCCAGTGCGACCATTGCAAAAAATATAGGGAATTCCAACCCGCTGATTGACCATCATTTAGGGGCAGACCCCTTTGCATTAACCTATAACGGAAGAGTCTATATTTATATGTCTAGTGATGACTATGAATATAATAGCGATGGATCGATTAAAGACAATTCATTTGCTAATTTGAAGAGCGTATTCGTCATATCTTCAGCAGATATGGTGAACTGGACTGATCACGGAGCTATTCCGGTAGCAGGTGCAAATGGAGCCAATGGCGGTCAAGGCATTGCAAAATGGGCAGGAGCTTCCTGGGCTCCGGCTGCGGCAGTGAAAAAAATAAATGGCCAGGATAAATTTTTCCTGTATTTTGCAAATAGTGCCGGAGGCATTGGTGTTCTCACGGCAGACAGCCCGATTGGGCCATGGAGCGACCCGCTGGGAAAAGCGTTGGTTACAACCAATACACCAGGAATGTCCGGCGTTGTTTGGCTTTTTGACCCAGCCGTATTCGTAGATGACGACGGTACAGGGTACTTGTATGCCGGTGGAGGCATCCCTGGCGGTTCAAATCCAACGCAGGAGCAAAGGGCAAATCCAAAGACAGCCAGAGTATTGAAATTAGGCGCTGATATGACCAGCATTGTTGGCAGTGCATCCATGATTGATGCGCCGTTCATGTTTGAGGACTCAGGCATGCACAAGTATAACGGCGTATATTATTACTCCTATTGCATCAATTTCAGCGGTACGCACCCCGCCGATAAGCCTAGTGGCGAAATCGGCTATATGACCAGCACGAGTCCGATGGGGCCCTTTACGTATGCAGGACATTTTCTGAAAAATCCGGGTTTCTTTTTTGGTGCTGGAGGAAACAACCATCATTCCGTGTTTAATCTTAACAACCAGTGGTATGTGGTATACCATGCTCAAACAGTCAGCCTAGCCCTATACGGAGCAGGCAAAGGCTACCGTTCGCCCCATATCAATAGGCTGGTGCATAATGCGAATGGATCTATTCAAGAGGTTGCAGCCAATTATGCAGGCGTGTCTCAGCTTGCCAATCTCAATCCCTATAACCGAGTAGAGGCCGAAACGATTGGCTGGAATGGACGCATTTTAACGGAGAAATCTTCAGCAGCAGGCGGACCGGTAAATAATCAAAACGTAACAAGTATTAATAATGGAGACTGGATTGCTGTAGGAAACGCTGATTTCGGTGTGAGTGGAGCCACTACCTTTAAAGCAAATGTAGCATCCACCGTGGGCGGGAATATTGAAGTGCGTCTTGACAGTGTAACCGGTCCGCTTGTAGGAACGCTTAATGTGCCTTCTACAGGTGGAGCGCAAAACTGGAGCTTAATAGAAACAACGGTAAGCGGAGCAACCGGTGTTCACAACGTTTTCTTTGTATTTACCGGAAACGGCACAGGCCATTTGTTTAATTTTGATTACTGGCAGTTTACACAAAATGCTGCTAGTACAGGTACTACTTATGAAGCCGAGACGGGTACAACCTTGACGGCCTCCGTAGTAGAAACCATCAATTCGGGTTACAATGGCAGCGGATATGTCAACTTTAATGCTGCAACCGATGCAGCTATTCAGTGGGGCAGCATCTACGCCGCTGTAACAGGAACTAAAAATGTGAAGTTCCGGTATGCGCTTGAATCAGGGACGAGGAATTTGGATATTTATGTGAATGGAACGAAAGTAATCAGCAATGCTGCCTTTACAGCGACTGGCAGCTGGACAACCTGGGGCGAGAAAACGATTCAGGTACCCATGAATAGCGGGAACAATATTTTAAAAGTCGTAACTACCGGGACAGAAGGACCCAATATAGATAGTGTAAATGTTTCGGCTCAGTAATAATAATTGCACAAAGGCTTCGCCTCCTTTACATGGGGGCGAAGCCTTTTTGTTATGAATTCTAATCAGAACGATAGATATCCAACCGCTGTTGCGTAGGAGTGAGCTGTAATTACCTTTATGATAGACATATCGAGGAGGGATGCAGATTGTACGCTAAGCTTTATAAGTATCGATGGCAATATTTAATGATTTTACCGGGCGTGGTCCTGCTGCTGCTTTTCAACTATATCCCTATGGCTGGCATACAGGTGGCTTTTAGGGATTTTCAAATCGGAACATCCATATGGGATAGTGCGTGGGTTGGCTTTGATAATTTCTCCTTTATCCAAGACCCTCAGTTTTTGACCGTAGTCAAAAATACACTCTATATATCCGTGTTGAAATTTTTATTCGGCTTTCCGGCGCCTATCCTGCTGGCTCTGCTGATTAACGAAGTGACGCGGCCGATGTTCAAGCGATTCGTGCAATCGGTCAGCTACCTGCCCCACTTCTTCTCATGGATTGTAGTCGCTTACATTCTTCAATCCTTTCTGACGCTAGACAGCGGCCTGGTCAACCAGTTTATCAACCAAGCGGGCGGGGACTCCATCTTCTTCTTGGGCTCGACGGAATGGTTTCGTCCCATGGTGGTGCTGAGCGGCTTGTGGAAGGAAACAGGCTGGAATACAATTCTTTATTTGGCGGCCATTACGACGATCGATCCGCAGCTCTATGAATCCGCCAAGGTAGAGGGTGCTGGCAAGCTTGCTCAAATTCGCCACATTACCATCCCGGGCATGCTGCCGACGATAGCGATTGTGCTGATCTTGAGCATTCCGAGCCTGATTACCGTGGGCATGGATCAAATTTATCCGCTGATGAATTCAGCTAACCAGGAAGTTGCTGACGTGCTGGACACGTATATTTTACGCAGCGGTTTACAGCAGGGCTACTTTGGCATGGCTACCGCGGTGGGTTTGCTCTCCTCTATTATCAGTCTGGTTTTAGTCGTTGGGACGAATCAGTTTTCAAGAAAAATAAACGGCGAAGGATTATGGTGATGGCGTATGAAGATGAGCAAAGGTGAAAATATTGCCCAATACGTCATCGTAGCGCTGCTCGGTCTGCTGTGCGTATCCGTGCTTTATCCGTTTTTGTATATGCTGGCGATATCCTTGAATGACGGTGCGGATGCCGCCAAGGGCGGGGTGTACTTGTGGCCGCGGAATTTCACACTGATTAATTATGAGATCGTTCTTGGCAATGAGATTATTCGCAATTCTTATCTGATAACGATTGGCAGAACCGTCATTGGAACGGCTGGCGGACTGCTCGTTACGCTGCTGGTGGCGTTCGGCCTGTCTTATCGTGGACTTCCTTTTAGAGGCACCATTCTCGGCTATATTCTGATTACGATGCTGTTCAGCGGCGGCCTAGTTCCGTACTACATTCAGCTGAACAATCTCGGCTTGATTAATACGTTCTGGGTGTATGTCCTGCCGGGTCTCTTCTCTGTCTGGAATATGTTCGTCATGCTGAAATTTATTCAGGGCATACCAGAGGCGCTGGTTGAATCCGCTGAACTCGATGGTGCGGGTCCGCTGCGGATTTTAATGCAGATGATTATTCCGCTGTCGAAGCCGATGCTGGCTGCGCTAGGCTTGTTCACCGCGGTTGGCCATTGGAATGATTGGTTCGCTGGCGCTTTCTTCGTCACGAAGCAGGAGCTGATACCCGTTCAAACCTTCTTGCAGCAGCTTCTAGCTGCGTCGGATTTGTCCGCCGTACTCGGCTCCAATACCAATCAGGAGGCATTAGCAAGAAGCTCGCAGCTGCAAAATATTACGCTGATGTCGATTAAAATGGCCGTCGTAATGGTCAGTGCGATTCCTATTCTTTGCGTGTATCCATTTTTGCAGAAATACTTTGTCAAAGGGGTCCTGGTGGGCTCGGTCAAAGGCTGATTCTTCGGGTATTAAAGCAACATTTATATACCGATTTGCAGTACAATCTTGTATAGGGGGAGTATGACAGTGAAATCTAAAAAGCTTTTCTTAACCGCATTAACCGCTGCCGTATCGCTGACATTAATGGCGGGCTGCTCTAATTCCGCAACCAATCAGGCAGGCAATGCCAATCAGGCCAGCAATTCCGGTACGGCAAGCGAATCGACGGCTAGCGGTTCAACCTCGTTCAAGCTGTGGCTGGGATGGACAGCAACAACGAATAATGACAGCTTGGTCCAGAAATATTGGCGCGAGAAAGAGCCGGGTGTTGATGTTAAGCTGGAGACGACACAGGGCGATGCAATGACAGCGCTTAATTTGAAAATCAATACAGGCGGCTTTGAAGACGCAGCTATTTTTGGCCGAAATGAAACGGTTAAGAGCGCCATGAACCGCTCGAAACAGCTGATGTCTTTGGAGCAGTATTTTGATATGCCGGATAAGTATCCGGGGCTGGCTGCGATTCCGAAGCAGTATCTCGAATTGATGAAGGATGCGGACGGACATATTTGGTCGATACCGACCTGGTTTGACCAAAATCCTGAAGACCCATGGCCGGGCTGGGCATCGCAAGGCTGGTCCGTCAGAACGGATGTGCTGGAAAACGTTGGCATGACCATAGCTGATCTGGCTACTATAGAAGGCGTAGAGGCTTTTCTGAAAAAAGCGGCTGAACAAAAGGATGCGTCAGGTAAATCGCTGCTTCCCCTTTCGTTTCTAATGGATACGAATGATACGCTCAACTGGAGCGATGAGAACGCAATCCTCACCTCCTTTGGCGTCACGACGGGTGGCAGGGGAATCGAGAAAAAAGGCGATGATTTTGTATTCGCTTACGATGATCCGAACTTTAAGGCAGCTTACGCGTGGATGAACAAAATGTACGTCGCCAAGCTGATTGACCCAGAGGTCGTTACGAATAAAAAAGAGCAATATAATGAAAAAAACAAATCGGGACGCGTCGCCCTGAATGCGGGCAGCTTCTGGAATATTCCGACGTCCGTATGGGAGACGCTTGACGGTCCTACGGAGCCGGGCTGGTTTTATGAGGTCGTTCCTTTCCCGAAGGTTCAAGGTGTAGAGAAAGTCGGTATCAACCAGGTCGTCAATCCGAATCCGGGCTATGATGTGTATATCAGCTCCAATACCAAAAATCTGGAAGCGATTTTAAAGTTTTTTGACTACACGCTGCAGCCGAAGCCTGAACAACAGCATGTAATCAATGAAGGACCGGTTGGACTGTACTGGAATTGGGTTGACCAACCGCTTGGCAAATGGGAGTTCACGGATGAAGCCTATAAAACAAGCCGGAATTCGGGTGATGCTGCCCAGAAAGCGAAGGTGACACCGGAGCTGTATATGACTGCATCCTACAGCAACGAATGGTACCCATGGTGGAACACAGCGGATGGCGGTAAAGCAGGGGCAGCCAAAACGATCAAATTCACAGAGGCCATTGGTAAAATGGGAAGTATCCGGGTTGCCGAGCCGTATGATTTGATAGAAATGAAGGCTGGCGGTCTATGGGGAAAATATTCTCCGGAAATTGAAAATATTCGCAAGGAATATAGAGCCAAGCTGCTGATGGCGAATGATAGCGGCCAATTTGAGACGGAATGGACGAAGTTCCAGGAAGCGCTGGAGAAACGCGGCCACTGGAGCGAGGTCAAGCAGGAATGGCTTGCCGCTTACAATGAGCAAGTAAAATGAACAAGTAGAAGCGGGCAAATGAAATAAAGAATTTGCGGAGCATCCCTTCCTATTGGAAGGGGGCTCCCTTTGCGGTTCATGGAGGAGTGGCAGATGAGGCTGAGACAACGTTTCGAGCAGTGGATCATACGTATGACCCGCTCCATGAGTATGAGGAAGAAAATTGTATTGTTCTATGGTGTCATTGTATTTCTTCCGACCGTCCTGCTGGCCATCGGCGCAGGCTATATGACGCTGCATATCGTTCGTGGCAACTATATGCTCACTATTAAAGAGGCGGTTCGCCAGAGCGCGCAAAGCATTGAATTCCGCAAGCAAAGCTATGATCTGCTTGCTACGCGAACAGCAACTGATGGGGAGCTGGTTTCCAGATTATCGAGAGACTACCAGGACATTTCCGAACAGTATGCGACCGTTCAATATGTGGATCGAGCTTTCTTATTTACGAGCAAATATTTGCCCGGAATCGAAAATTTTCGCATCTACCATACGAACGACACGCTGGTACAGGACGGCGGGCTTCTATGGAAACCAGGAGATCGTAAACTATCGGGTTTAATCGAACAGGAATGGTACAAGGAAAGACTTCAATCGCCAGACAATCTCACTTGGACGAATGCGCTCGACGATAAAACCCGGCTAGTTGTTTCTCACAAAATATTAAACCCGTACGGGGACGTCTATGGGATCGTCTATTTGCGGCTTAATTATAATGAAGTGTTTGCTGAATCGTTTGATCATCCGTTTGACGGTGCGGGAGAAATGTACATCGTAGACAGCGATGAGCAGATTATCGCCTCATCAGAATCCAATGAAATCGGCAGCCACTTGTCCGAATCCTCCTTAAGCGAGCATTGGGGCAGTCCGGAAGGAACGGCAGTAACCGCAGATGGCATGGTGTTAATTCGGCAGAAAATCAATTCAGGCTGGACGGTCGCCGCACTTGTACATCTTGATCGGCTGGAGGAGCAGTCCAAACGCATTTTCTACTATATAGTGGGCGGCATCGCTTTTTTTCTCCTTTTATCGACCTTCCTCATTATGGTTGTGCTCAAAAACGTCATTTGGCGGATACGCAAGCTAGGAATGCGCATGATGGATATTTCCGAAGGCTATTTCGAAGCGACGGTGAGAAACCGGGACAACGATGAGCTGGGAGAGCTGGAGGTTCTATTTAATTCGATGTCTGGACGCCTCAGAAAGCTGGTGGAAGAGCATACAGAGGCGATTTTAAAAGAACGCGAGCAGTCCTTCAAAGCGCTGCAGGCGCAGATCAATCCGCATTTTATTTATAATTCCTTAAGCCTGATCCGCTGGCGTGCCATGGACGTGAAGGATGACATTCAAATTCGGACGATCGATGCTCTGACAACCTTTTATCGGCTGGCGCTCAATAACCGCGTTAATGTGACCCGTATTCGTGATGAGCTTGAGCATCTAAAGGCTTATGTCGAAATCCAGCAGCTGCGTTATCCCGATCAGGTGCACGTAGAATGGCAGGTGGAGACGGACGTTCTTGATCTGTATTCGATTAAGCTCATTTTGCAGCCCATTGTGGAAAATTGCTATTTGCACGGCGGTATTACAACAAGGAAGGGGGCCTTCATACAGATCATGATTAACAAAACCGAGGATGCCATTGCGTTTCAGATTTTTGATAACGGGAAGGGCATTAAACGCGAGAAGCTGGAACGGATCAAGGCAGGCAGCTATATCGGTACGAAAAACGGATTCGGAATGAACAATATACGCGAACGGCTGGCGCTCTATTTTGGCCAAGAGGGATGTTTTGAAATTGAAAGCATGGAGGATGAGTGGACGGCCGTGACCATTCATATTCCGATCTGCAAGGAAGCTCCTGAAATTAAAAGGGGGGATGGAGCATGATGCAAGCACTGATCGTTGATGACGAGCCGATGCAGGTTCAAGGACTTGTCCGCCACATTGACTGGGAGGCGCTAGGGTACGAGCAGCCAATGACCGCACAATCGGGTGAGGAAGCCATTGCCATAATGGCAGAAGCTCATGTGGATGTTCTGATCACCGACGTGTCGATGCCAGGAATGACGGGGATAGAGCTGCTGGCCAAGTGCAAGTCGGACTACCCGAAGCTTGCGTCCCTGCAGACGGTGATGATAAGCGGCTACGACGAATTCGAATTTGTTCAGGAAGCGATTCATCTGGGGGCAAAGGCCTACGTTCTCAAGCCGATTAAGACGGACGAATTGGAAGCGAAGCTTGCGGCATTTCGCGATTCACTTGAGAAGAAAAACCATATTGAGCTGGAGACAAGCAAGCTGAAAGAAAAAGTGACGGAAAGCTATGAGGTGCTGCAGGAGCATTACGTCAAAGATTTGATAGAAGGTGCGATTCAAAGTGACGAGCTGCTCGAATCCTGGTGCCGTCTGCTCGATTTGCCGTCAGAAGACTGGCAGGCTACGCTGTTCCTGTTCGGCTATGACCGTCTGTTTCCGTCCAATCCGCATGACGCCAAGGAGCGAATTATGCTCAGCGAAGGGCTCATCAAATGTGTCAAAATGGGTCTGTCCGAGTTTGCAGGCACGTATATCGGCAAGACTGGCGCGGACGAAGTAGCAGTCATATTATTGAATGCCTCTCCGATTGACCGTGTGAAGCTGGAGAAGCAGCTTTCTTTTATCCAGGATGTTCTGAAGGAGCAGTACAACGCTTCCGTTACCGTCGGAATCAGCAGGGAATGCCAGACTTGGTCGGACATTCCGCTGTTATATAAAGAAATCAAGCATATGATGGCAAGCGCCAGAATGGCCGGATATGGGCAAATTTTGTATTTCGACCACGCTGAAATGATTGAATATCACGATTTTCGATTGTACGAGGAATATTTTCCAGAAATATTAAAGCTGCTTGATAGCGGGGAAAGCGAGAACGCTATCGTCTATTTCAACCATGCGTTTGAGATGCTGCTGGCGCAGAAGCCCATGTCTTTTTCATATGTGCAGGCCTTTGGCATGGGATTAATTAGTGAACTGATCCGCAAATTGAAGCGCACAAAGGAAACGGACGCCGAGATGAATATTCTGCTGTGGCAGCGGATGATTGACTGTAAGGATGTGGAGGAAATAAGAACGGTCGTAATGGCCTTCCTCGCCCAGTATATCCAGCTGAAGCAGAAGGAGCAAACCGTTCAGCAGCATAACCTGATCCAGAAGGTGTCCCGCTATTTGGAGGAGCATCTGCATAATAACGTAACGGTGAAGCAGCTGGCGGAGCAGTTTCATCTGAACTCCAGCTATTTGAGCGTATTATTCAAAAAAGAAATGGGTCGAACGATATCAGATTTTGTCCAGGAAGCGCGTATGAACAAGGCCAAGGAACTGCTCCGGGACCCAAACATCAAGATATATGAAGTGTCGGAGCAGGTTGGATTTCAAACGGCGGCCTATTTCACCTTTTTATTCAAGAAGCTGACTGGAACGACTCCGCAGGAGTTTAGAGATTATTATTATGAGGAGTGATATTTTGCTGACATCAATCAACCTGGAGGGCGAATGGAAGCTGCAGCTGGACAAGGACAAGAGCAGGTTGTCGCAGCCGTTTACAGATTCCATTAAGCTGCCCGGAACGACATCCTACGCCCGGAAAGGTCCGAGGAACGAAACGAAGTTAGTAGGGGCCTTGACCGATGAGTATTCGTTCGAAGGGTATGCATGGTATTCGAGAGAGGTAGAAATTCCCGAGGGGCTTGCTGAAAAGACGTGTTTTCTCTATCTGGAAAGAACGAGAATGACGACGGTATGGGTGGGCGACCGCGGGGTCGGCTCGCGGGACAGCCTGAATACGCCGCATCTCTACGAATTGACGGGACTGCTTCAAAGCGGTCCGCAGACGATTACCATCCGTGTCGACAATACGGATTATCCAACGAAGGGCGGCCATATGACTTCCCCTGATACGCAGACCAATTGGAACGGAATTACAGGCGGCATCGAGCTTCATTTTTATAACGCTTCGTATTTGACCGATATCCAGCTCTACCCAAATTTGTCCGCGCGCTCCGTGAAGGTGGAAGCTGGCGTGCAGGGAGCGTTCAACGGCAGCCTAACGGTATCCGCAGCCAGTTGGAACTCCGAAACTGTGCATACGGTGGCGGAGAAGGAGTATAGCTTCACTTCCCAAGTCATTTCACTTGAATATGCATTAGGGCAGGACGCGCTGCTATGGAGCGAAGCCACTCCTCATTTGTATACCGTAAGCATCTGTTTGAAGGATGAGACAGGCGAAATCGTTGACCAGCAGCAGCGGAGCTTCGGCCTGCGGGAATTTAGAACGGATGGAAATAAATTTACAATTAACGGCAGCAAAACGTTCCTCCGGGGCAAGCATGACGGATTGATTTTTCCTCTAACGGGATATGCGCCGACGGATGTCGAGGAATGGCTGAGAATTCTTGGGATTTCGAGGTCCTACGGCATTAACCATTACCGCTTTCATACGTGCTGCCCGCCTGAGGCTGCGTTTACCGCAGCGGACATGCTGGGGATTTACATGGAACCGGAGCTGCCTTTCTGGGGGACGATTACCGAAGCGACGGATGAGCGCCATAACCAGACGGAGCAAGACTACTTGATTAGCGAGGGATATGCCATTCTCAAGGCGTTCGGCAATCATCCGTCCTTTGTCATGATGTCGCTGGGCAATGAGCTGTGGGGCAGCAGAGCCAAAATCGATGCGATTTTGCAAGCCTATAAAGCGTTCGACAGCAGGCCGTTGTATACACAAGGCTCCAATAATCATCAATTTTCTCCTGCTGTTCTTGAACATGATGATTTCTTCTGCGGGGTGCGTTTCTCGAAGGAGCGGCTGTTCAGAGGTTCTTATGCGATGTGTGATGCCCCGCTAGGCCATGTTCAGACCGACGTTCCGGGTACGTTAAAGGATTATGACGACCAAATTATGCCGCCAGATTTTCAGCATAACGAGGGCGCGTCGGGTGAAGCTGGAGGCGTCATTCAAATCCAGTACGGCACGGAAGCGAAAGCTGTCCAGCTCGGCGACGCCTCGGGGGAATGGATTCCCCACATTCCGGTCATTTCCCATGAGATTGGGCAATACGCGACGTATCCGAATTACGATGAAATAGAGAAGTATACAGGCTCGCTGAAAGCGGAAAATTTTATCATTTTTCAAGAGCGCCTCAAAGAGAAAGGGCTGGATCATCTGGCCAGATCATACTTTGAGAGCTCGGGGCAGCTGGCAGTAGCCTGTTATAAGGAAGAGCTGGAGGCTGCTTTTCGCTCCAGAAAGCTTGCCGGCTTTCAATTGCTCGACCTTCAGGATTTTAGTGGACAAGGAACGGCGCTCGTTGGCATATTGGATGCCTTTATGGATTCCAAGGGGCTGATTACGCCGGAGGAATGGCGGACCTTCTGCAGCGATGCCGTCCTTATGGCGAGGTTTGCTAAATACAACTATACGTCGACCGAACGCTTCGAGGCTCATGTGGAATTGTGCTGGTATAGAAATCAGCCACCCGGTGCAATCAAGCTTCAGTGGGAGCTGGCGGATGGACAGGGGGTACTGGCGTCCGGTGCAGCTGAGGTGGAAATATTGGAGCAGCAAAATGACATTGATATTTGCGAGCTGAGCATTGAAATGCCCGCCGTCGCTGTTATGACCAAAGCTGTGCTTTCCCTGCGGATTTTGGAGACGGATATTCGCAAGTCCTACGAGCTCTGGATTTATCCGCAGCAGGTGGAAGCGGAGCTGTCCAAAGTCCATCGTTTTGAGTCGCTTACGGCCGAGGCTCTTGCTTTATTAGAGCAAGGGGAGAAGGTATGGCTGATGCCGAAGCCGGAACATTTAAGCCATGGAATCGAAGGCTTCTATAGTACGGATTTCTGGTGCTACCCGATGTTTCGGTCCATCTCGGAGAGCATGAACCGTCCGGTTCCCGTCGGCACAATGGGGCTTCTCGTCGACAACAGCCACCCGGTCTTCCGGGACTTTCCGTGCGAGCCGCATTCAACTTATCCTTGGTGGAGCATCGTATCCCATTCAAAGTCGATTATTATGGACGGCACGAGCAGGGAATGGAGCCCTATTGTACAGACCATCGACAATTTTGAGCGCAATCATAAATTAGGTTTTCTGTTCGAATGCCGCGTAGGAAAAGGCAAGCTGCTTATTTGTTCGCTCGACGCGGATAAGGTGCTAGAAACACCGGAAGGAAAACAGTTTTTGTCCAGTGTGATCAAATATATGGAATCAGAGCAGTTCAAGCCGCAGTACGAAGCCAGCGTGACAGAGCTGCTGGAGCTTATTCAATAAAGAAGTATAGGGGAAAAAGAATAACCGCTTGCCTGCTCTGGAATGGCAAGCGGTTATTTTGCTTGCCCGCGAAGACCGTCGCATAGAATCGACACGACGCGGTCTGGAAAAGTCCCACCGTCCCCGGTCGCTTGCAAAATGCCAATAAGCAGCACCTTGATATCCTCAAGGCGAGCATCAGCCCGAACGGAGCCGTTTTGCTTGGCACGGGCGAGCAGCTTGTCGATCCCTTGCCAAAAATCTCGCGCAACGTCCGAACGGCCAGCCTCTACATTCAGACTGCTGACAAGGGCATCGGTGATCGCCTTATTTGCAATCCCCTCGCGTATGATGGTTGCAAAATATTGAAAGAACGCTTCGCCCGGATCGTCGTGGGCAAGCCATTGCTGGGCTTCTTCCATAAGCCTCGCCTTGTGGCTGACAATGACGGCTCCAAACAAATCCTCCTTCGTTGGAAAATGCCGATAGACGGTTCCTACGCCCACGCCTGCGCGCCTTGCGATTTCATCCATCGAGACGGAGATGCCCTCGGTCATAAAAACTTGATGGGCGACATGGAGCAGATTATCCCGATTTTTTTTGGCATCTGCCCGCAATGCCTTCTCGGGAGGCGCGGCGATGAAGGACACTGTAGGGTCAGCTTCTACAGCTGGAATATTTTTTTTAGACATTTTCGCATAACACCTCTTTATAAATATTACATCAATAGCGATTTGTTGACAAACGGAGAGTGTTCTCCGTATAATATTGAAAACGGAATGAATCCTCCGTTTATGGCGAGAAAGTAGGGGATTAAAAACATATGCAAAATTCACCGAGCAAAAGCGCGCTGTTGGTCATGGATATGCAAAACAGCGTTGTGTCGAGGTTTGTAGCTAGCGAGGAGGCACTGCTTCCGTTCCAAAAAGCGATTGAAGCTGCGCGCAGTCACGCTATTCCTGTTATTTACGTACGTGTTGCTTTTCGTGCAGGCTATCCCGAGATTAGTGCTAGAAACAAAATGTTCGCAGGTATTGCCAGTCGGTCCGGAGCCGTGGCGGCTCCAGAAGCGATGATGCAGATTCATGAATCGGTGCAGCCTCGACAAGGCGAGCCGATAGTGACGAAGGTCCGAGTGAGCGCGTTCGCCGGAAGTGACCTTGAGGTCATTCTTCGCTCCCAACAAATCGACACCCTCATTCTCAGCGGTATCGCCACAAGCGGCGTCGTTCTATCGACATTGCGGGAAGCAGCAGATAAAGATTTTGCCCTTACGGTGCTTTCCGATGCCTGTATCGATGCCGACCCCGAGGTTCATCGCGTTCTAACCGAGAAGGTATTCCCCCAGCAGGCCGAGGTGGTACCTGTCGAAGCGTGGGTGGCTTCTTTGCCAGCTAACTCATGACCATGTAGCACAAGAACATCATCTGGTACGAGTGGTATCGCTTGATACATATAGGTGCTAAAATAAGTACATGACAAATGAAAGGATGATCGAATGTGGCGGTTAAGACCGAGAAAGAAAAGATGTTAGCAGGAGAATTATATATTGCTACAGACCCACAACTATCTAAAGACCGGGAAAACGCTAGGAAACTGACCCGGTTGTTTAATCAAACCTTAGAGACAGAGCATGTTGAACGGATAGATCTTCTCAAACAGCTTTTCGGCTCAACAGGGGAAAATATATATATCGAACCGACGTTTCGCTGTGATTATGGGTACAACATCCATGTAGGCAACCATTTTTATGTTAACTTTGATTGTGTGATCTTGGACGTTTGTGAAGTCCGTATCGGGGAAAATTGTTTTATAGCACCAGGCGTACATATCTATACTGCCACTCATCCTTTAAACCCATTTGAACGTGTCTCTGGGGCAGAGTTTGGAAAGCCTGTAACGATTGGAAACAATGTTTGGATAGGGGGAAGAGCAGTTATAAATCCAGGCGTTACTATTGGTGATAATGTAGTTATAGCTTCTGGAGCAGTAGTGACCAAAGATGTTCCTGACAATGTTGTCGTAGGTGGCAATCCTGCAAAAGTCATTAAAAGCATAGACATTTAAACAGTTCCTCAAAAGAAAACCACTCCATTTTTGGAGCATACCCCTTGTTGTAGACATTGGAAAAACACCCTGGTGTTTAAACCGATGAACACAATAGGGGGTGCTTTGCATAGGGTGACAAAAATGGGTAGAAGTAAGTCACGTATAGCTTTCTTAGCGTATCTTAAATAAGGACAAGTTTTGATATAATGGCTGAGGAGGGGGGAAGAACATGCACACGATAGAGAGCTTAATGAAGCAATTAGAGCAGCTGGGCATTGACGGCCAAGGAACGCTGCTCGTCCATTCGTCGATGAAAAGCATGGGGCCAGTCGAGGGTGGCGCAGACACCGTCCTGGATGCGTTCACCGCCTATATGAAGGATGGGCTGTTGGTGCTGCCCACCCATACTTGGTCCTACATCAATGCGGATAATCCGAAATTTTACGTGGATCAGTCGCCTTCCTGCGTCGGAATTTTGCCTGAGCTTTTTCGCAAGCGGCCTGGTGTGGTGCGCTCGTTGCATCCCACTCATTCGGTGGCAGCATTAGGCCTGGATTCAATAGCGTTCACAAATGACGATCATCGTTTCGATACTCCCTGCGCTAGAGGCTCTGCATGGGGAAAGCTGCTCGACCGAAGAGCGACGATATTGCTGGTTGGGGTCGATTTAAAGCGCAACACCTTTATTCATGGCGTCGAGGAATGGGTGGACATACCGGGCAGAATGACCGATAGCCATGAGATGCTGTTCACGGTATTGCCTGATGGAACAGAAATATCGGTACCTTCCCGCCGGCATTGCGGGCTGTCGTGGTCGCAGCATTTTTGGAAGGTAGACGGTGTGCTTGAAAGTAAAGGTGCCATGCATAAAGGTCGTCTGGGCGATGCCGTTGTAAGGGTCTGTGATGCGGCTGCGGTAGCGGAAGTAATAACGGAAATGCTTAAGGAAAATCCGGATTTGTTCTCGGATAATTATCCATTGAATCATGAATAGAAATGTAAGAAAGGGCCATCCGGTAAAGGCTGGCCCTAAGGCAAGACCCTCGTAAAACTTTCGGAATCTCTCCCCAAAACAACGTTTTCTCCTGCCATAGTTTAAATATGAAACGTTCAAGCATCGGCAATACAAAGGAATGTATGAAGAAATAGGACATAGGTTGGTTGGACTGCGATTGTGTGGGCTAGCTCGCGGTCTTGACTGTATGATAAGATGTGGTTAATTTAACCAAAGCTATTTTATAATATCGTAGCTGTCGAATCAAAAAAGGAGAAAATTTGTGAGCCCATTAGCATGGTATGATCTCTTTTTATTCATCCTCTTGTTTGTCGTATATATTTATGTATTTGCTACCGTTAGGATTACGAACTTACATAAGGTGTACTTCTTATTTCATTTTTTAATGATGCTTTGGCCGGTGTGTCAATTTGCCACAGATTTGACTGACGATCCGCGGTTGCAGCTGTTTTATGTGAACATGTCTTTTGTGGCACTCTCCTTGTTGGGGAGCGGTTGGCTTCTGCTCACGATCTTTCTTACCGGGAATGCTGATAAGCTGGGATTTAAAAGACTATTTCTATTGTTCGCGCCGGCGGTTATTGCAGCAGTTGGTGTCATTATAAATCCGTTTAATCTTTTTGTAGCTCCGATGAGGGGCGGTTACGTCGATAGAGCATATGGCATATGGTTCTGGATTGTGATCGTTATTCTATTGAGCTACTTTTTTGCTTCTCTCTTTGTTTTGTTTGGGGCATTACACTCTTCAAGAACGTCACACATGATCAAAAATCAAGTAAAGATCACGCTGTGGGGAATATTCGTGCTGGCCTCTTTTGCAGGTATAGACGCTATTCTTAATGTGGTATTAAAGCAGTGGCTGCCGATCATTCCTGGATTTACTTCTCTAGGCATTTTTCTTTCGGATCTATTTTTCGTATATGTCATTAAAAAATACAATGTGTTTGATCTTGTTTCCATCGCGCATGAGGACGTAATCAATACGATTCCATATGGAATCCTTGTATTAGATGAGAATGAATCCATTATTGAAGTTAATAAGGCTTTACGATTATCTATGGATTTAAAAGTGGGTGACAATTTTGATATGCAGACATTTCTTGGAACTGTTCATGTAGAGGGCAGCAGCAAGGAGTTTCTGGAGCATTATAAGCAGAAGGAAAATACGTTGTCTCAAATTGAAATTGTCACCCAGCGCGATATCGAACGTCGTTTTATCGTACAAGCTTCCCCGATTGTTGATTCTTACCCGATGCAAATCGGTCATATTATTACGTTCCAGGATGTCTCGCAAGAGCGCTTTTATGTTCAAGAAATGAATCGTCAAAATGAGATCCTCCAGGAACGCAATCATTCTCTGGATCGCATTCGTAATGAGTTATCCGAAGCCAATCGAAAGCTTGAAGAATTAGTCCTTACGGACAGTTTAACTAACTGCTACAATCGCCGATATTTGACCCAACAGTTGACTCATGAGGTCATAACCAATATTCAATATAAAACGCCATTTTCACTCATACTGTTTGATATTGATTTCTTTAAAGCGATCAATGACCGCTTTGGTCATGTAATAGGGGATGAGGTTCTTTTTCGTACAGCACAAGCAGTCAAACAATCCATTCGCGGCACCGATATTTTAGCCCGATATGGTGGGGAAGAATTTATGATCTACCTTCCGCATACAGAACGCCAGTTAGCTGAGCAATTAGCGGAACGGGTGAGATTAGCGGTAGAGTCGAACTGCATTTTGGTAGAACATGAAGTTAAGCAGGTTTCGATCACGGTTAGCGTAGGCATTTTATCCATTGAGGACTTTGATCATGAGCATGTACCGGACAATCCGGAAGGCTATTTAATTCAACTTTTTGCTGCAGTGGATAAAGCCCTTTACCAAGCGAAGCAAAATGGACGCAATCGAATCGAATTCGCAGATTTCCAGAGTGTTACGCACGCTAAGTGAATCATTGTGGCACAAATTGACTTTGATTCTGTAGGTGAGGTATACTCTTTGTGAATCAGGAAAAGGATTTTTTATTAAAATATGGTATAAAAGGGTTTTCGTGGCTTTCGAAATGAATGAGCTTCTCTTCGTCAATTTTCACTAGTTTTGTCCCTGGCCGAATCGTAGATTACCACACGTATTCTATATGTTGGAAGGAGATGGTGGCATTGAGTTCAAGAGACACGATCGAGCAGATGATGTTTACACCGGAGTTTAAGCAGAATCCCTACCCCGTCTATGAAAAATTACGAGCAAGCAATCCTATTTTCAAGCAGTTTTTCCCGAATGGCCATTATGGCTGGATCGTAACCAAATATGAAGATGCTGTGGAAGTGCTCAAGGACCCGCGCTTTATTAAGGACATAGCCAAAGTCAGCAGCATTGAGCAAACGAGTGTCATAGGCAAAAATATGCTGTTCTCGGATCTGCCGGATCATAAACGCCTACGTAGCTTTGTGCAAAAAGGCTTCACTCCCCAAATCATTGCGGGGAAGCGAGAACACATTCAGAAAATAGCCGATGAGCTTCTCGATGCGGTGGCCGCTGGACATACCATGAATCTGATTGACGATTATGCGTTTCACCTTCCGATTATTGTCATTTGCGAAATACTAGGTATCCCTGCTGAGGATCGCGAGCAATTTCGAAGCTGGTCAAATACCATTATTGAAGCCTCCTTTGAGGAGAGCAGCCGGGAAGCCTCTTTGCAGGCCCAAGATGAATTCGTAGCTTATCTTAAAGAGCGGTTCGACTTTGTACGGGAACATCCCTCAGATGATTTGATCAGCCAACTGGTGGTTGCGGATGAAAGTGGGGATCAGTTGACGGAAGGTGAACTATATGGGGTCGTTACCCTGCTCATTATTGCTGGTCATGAAACAACGGTCAACCTGATCGGCAATGGCGTGCTTGCGCTCTTGGAACACCCGGAGCAGCGCGAGCAGCTGTTGCAGCATCCTGAATACATTCATGGCGCTATTGAAGAAATGCTGCGCTACAACGGGCCTGTCGAATTCAGTACGGGCCGCTGGGCAAGCGAGGATCTGGAATTCAAAGGTCATATGATGCAAAAAAATGACATGGTCATCGTAGCTCTTGATTCTGCGAACCGTGATCCCGAGCATTTTAATCAGCCCGATGTATTCGATATATCCCGTGGCAAAAGCCAGCACCTGGCATTCGGCAAAGGAATTCATCTCTGCCTGGGCGCGCCTCTCGCAAGGCTGGAAGGAGAAATCGCCATCAACACGCTGCTTCGGCGCTTCCCGAGGCTGGAGCTTCAGGCTAATATTGCCGAATTGGAATGGAGACCAGGGATGATTGTGCGCGGAGTTAAAGAAATTCCGCTATCCATTTAGCAGTCTGGCAATTACTCATACAAGGGAGTGGAGATAACAATGATTAGCAAGGTCGGGCAAATCATGCTGTATGTAAACAACCAGGATGCGGCACGGGATTTTTGGACAGAAAAGGTTGGTTTTCATGTCGTTTCGGAAGAAGACAACGGTCAGGGCATGCGCTGGATTGAGATCGCTCCGGCCAAAGGGGCACACACAACGATCATTCTCCACAATAAGGCATTCGTTGAAAAAATGTCGCCCGGTTTAAATTTGGGTACGCCTTCTTTAATGTTTTTCTCGGATCATCTCGATCAATTACATAGCGACTTATCCAATAAACAGGTTACAGTCGGACCAGTAGTGGAAATGCCATCCGGACGGGTATTTAACTTTGCCGATCATGAAGAAAATTATTTCGCAGTAATGGAAAAAAAGTAAATACAGCTCAATAGAGCTGAACCGATACCACTGTAGGTGGCCGACTGTAATAGTCGGTCGCCTTTTTTATTTCCTTTTTTGGCACACCCCAAAAAGTTATTGTTGTTTGGTTGTATAGACGGCTATGTCATTTGCCCTTAAGATAGAGCTATTCTATTCATGAACAGATGCACGCTTTGAGTTTGAGCAACAAACAGGGGGGTGTAGAATGAACGGAAAATTTAAGCTGAACCCTATGCGGGCTTCAACCTTTTTACGAAAATTATCTATTAAGCATCGACTGTTAATTGCCTTCCTGATTACCTCGCTTCTGCCCGTCGTCTCCGTAGCGCTTTATTCAAACCTTAGATATGAGGCGTCCATTTCAGAAAAGCTAAGCACATCCACCCTTCAAGTGCTGTCCGAATCCGCAACGAATGCATCCAGAGAGCTTGCGCAATACGAGACCCTTAGTGAATCCATTATTATAAACAGCCTGATACAAAGCGGGCTCCAGCATATGAACAGCATGACGGATTTTGAGAAATACGGCTTGCAGACCGATATTAAAGATGCTTTGGGGGAGCAAGTCTTTCGCCTAAGCAATATTTCGAATGTCGTAATTTTGACTAATGAGGGCGACATCTTTTTTGATCTGGGCTATGAATGGTATCCGAAAAACCAAATAGCTGATTCCCTGCAGGGCATAACGGAAACGGCTGGCAACATAAAGTGGACGTATCTGCATTCCAACCGGGGCTCGGATAAAATTGCTTTGAGCCGCATTATTTTTTCCCAGGATAATCTGAATCAAACGTTGGGCTACCTCGTTATCGTCATTGATGAGAAGGTGTTCTCGCGCAATACTTTTGAGCATGTGGACCTTGGGGAAGGAGGCAGGCTCTACATTACGGATCATAACGGCGTCGTCGTGTCCTCCGTATCGCCTTCGATTCCCCATGGACAGGCGTATAACCAGCAAGAAGTATTTAGCACCATGATGTCCAATGGGCCCAGCAAAACCTTTTATGCGAAAGTCGATGGGGAACGCGTACTCGTAGGCAGCGCCTATATCCGGTCAGCAGACTGGCATATGATTGGCCTGATTCCGCATTCGTATATCATTTCGGAGCTTTCTGCGATTAGAGGAAGCTTGCTGTATATTTGCTTGTTCATCCTGCTATTGGCTGGACTGCTGGCCATGTGGATTTATCGCAGTATTAATCGGCCGATGCGAGATTTGCTCCAATATGCGACCCAGATCAAGCTTGGCAGGCTGGAAACCCGGCTCGGCCCAACACATTCCGATGAAATGGGGCGATTATCCGAAACGATCAATCAAATGGTCGCACGGCTCAAAATGCTGATTTATCAGGTCGAGGCGGAGCAGCAGGCGAAGCGCGAGGCGGAGCTTAGGATGCTTCAAGCTCAAATCAACCCGCATTTTCTGTTCAACACATTAAACTCCTTGAAATGGAGCGCAATGATGAGCGGGAACGAAAATGTGGAGCAAGGGATCGCGTCTTTATCCGAGCTGCTCCATAATACGATTTTGGATACCGAAGAAATGATTACGCTGGGCAAGGAAATCGACAACTTAATGCATTATGCCGTCATCCAGCGCATGAGATATGGCGACTCGTTTAAACTCGCATGCCGCATGAGTGATGATCAGCTCTATCAGTGCCAAGTTCCGCGCTTCATCCTTCAGCCGATTGTAGAAAATTCAATCTTGCATGCGGGCAGCGGGGAAGGCCGCAGAGTACATATTACCGTAGACGGCTCGATTAACGAGGGCAGGCTGCTGCTTCAAATTTCCGATGATGGCAAAGGCTTCGATATGGCCGAGGTGCAAGAGCGGAAGCATTCCCATGACAAGCTGTCAGGGATAGGGATGAGCAATGTAGAGGAGAGAATTCGCCTTCATGTAGGAAAGCAATACGGGATTAAAATCTCAAGCGAGCCAGGCCGCGGGACGCAAACATTAATCAGCTTGCCAATGACGATGAAGGAAGGGGTGCCCCATGTATAAAGTCATTATCGTAGATGATGAGATGATCGTTCGTCATGCCGTCAAAACCATCATTAAATGGGAGGATAGCCGCTTTGAATACGCAGGCTCTGCTTCGAGCGGGGTATCGGCGATGGAGCTCGTACGAAGATCCAATGCGGATATCGTCATTACCGATATGAAAATGGCTGAAATGGATGGCCTTAAGCTGATTAAAAGCTTGCTGGCGGACGGATTTAAAGGCGAAGTTCTCGTCTTAAGCAACTATAATGATTTTGATCTCGTGCGCGAGGCGCTCAAGTTCGGCGCCTACGATTATATGCTCAAGCTTACGTTGAAGACCGAAACGTTCATGCAGACGCTTGAAGAAATAGCGGCTAAGCTGGATGCCAAACGGAGTTATTTTAAACCTCAGACAACTACTGCAGAGCAGGCTGATGGCGAGCTGGCGCAGCTGTATCATTTGTTGAAAAAGCATGATCAAGAAGAGGAGCCTCAGCTGAACGGGAATATTTTTAATCAAAAGGAAAGGCAAGCGATCTCGCGTCTTCAAGGCTTATGCGGTTATACATTTACGCTATACATGCCAAAAGGCGAGCACGCGAATCATCAAACGCTAGACTTTCATGAAACGTTAGAGAGGCTTGCCGAAGGGCTGTTCCCGAACAAGCATTTTTTATTTGTATTTCATCCCCGTCCGAACCGTTACACCTTAATCATCTCCACTCCCTTGCTCCAAAATATCGTCGATCCTGAAGAAATAGCCCAACGCTTGATTAAACTGTCGGAAATGTATTATGGCCAAGTGATTAGCGTCATTTATGGCCGGCCGGCAACGTCATTTAAACATCTCATCGAGCAAATGAGCTTAAATAGGCAGGCCGAGGCGCTTCGCTTTTATACGGCGTATCAAACAGGGTGCCAGTCCAATGCCAGGCTTGCCGCAGATACGAATGAGCGGTTTCGTGAAGCAGAAGCCCAAATGCGGGAGAGCCTGCGCGGCTCTGGCGACGGTGCGATTGATCGGTGGGTGGAAAAAGCTTTTTTATTGATGGAATGCGCCGCCGAGCAGGGCATTCATGCGAAATCGCTGAAGCGCATAGTAGCAGGGGGCATTTGGGGACTTTCTAATGTGGCAGCCTTGCAAATGGACACGCCTTGGAACGAGAAGGGCTGGATTGAAAAAGTCGAAGCAGCGGACTCCGATTCCAGCTTAAAGCTCATCATTAAAGAGCTTTCGGATGAAATTCTGGTCTCCTTAGGACAAGGAACACAGCTTTCTGCATCAACTTCTACTTTGCGTCAGGAAATACGGCAAGCGTTGGCCTACTTAAATAAACATTTTGCGGATCGCGTGTCGATTTCGGATGTAGCGTCTTATGTGGGACTGTCTGAGCCGTATCTTTGCCAGCTGTTCAAGGCAGAAACGGGGAGCAGCATTTTGACCAGGCTCAATGAAATCCGCATGAACAGAGCCTATGAAATGCTCCTGTCTGGCAAGTATCTCGTGAAGCAGGTTGCCATTGAGGTGGGCATTCCAGATCCGTTTTATTTTAATCGCCTTTTTCGAAAACGCTACGGCCATCCCCCGAAAAATGTAAAAAGGATGCCGCCCGTATAATCATGAAAATCTTAAAATTGTCCATACTCATCCGCTCTTTTGTTCATTTAGCGACGCTCCTTGCGAACTTATAATGAAGTTCATTACAAATGAAAGGGGTCACTAAATCAATGGGAAAAAAGAATGGGTTTGCTTTTGCAGCAGTAGCGATCGCCCTTACTACGACGTTGGCCGGCTGCGGATCGGGCAACAGCCCGGGCAATGAAGCGACACCGCCATCCTCTGCCGCCCCAGCGGCTTCGGATACAGCTGCTGCATCTCCGTCTGAAGGTGCTTCGCCAGCAGGCGGCAAAACGTTTGAAAATCCAGAGCTGGACGTTGCCGTCTTCCAAGGCGGCTATGGCCGGGAATTTTGGGATAGCGCTGCCGAGGCATTTATGCAGGATTATCCCGGCACCAAAATCAACATTACCGCCAGCCCGAAAATCGGCGAGCTCATTCGGCCGAAAATCGTTGCGGGCAATCCGCCCGATTTTATGTACATTTCCGGCAGCGACAATACGCCGCTTGTGAACGGGCTGATTAAAGACAAGGCGCTGCTTGATTTGACGGAAGTATTCGAGGAATTGACGCCAGAGGGCACCCCGCTTAAGGATAAAATTCTCGATGGCGTTCTGGATTCCCGGGCAACGTCCCCGTATGATGATGGCAAGGTGTATTTGGCCCCTTATAACTTTGGCGTCATGGGCTTGTGGTATAACAAAGCGCTGTTCGAGGCGAAAGGGATTACGCCGCCTAAAACATGGGATGATTTCTTTGCGGCAAATGCGGCGGCTAAAGCGAACGGACGCGCTTTATTTACGTACCAAGGCATTTATCCAGGCTACCTGGAGGAAATGATCGTTCCTGCCATATATGCAGCGGGCGGCACGGAAGCGCTGAACCAATTTTTCGACTACGATCCTGAGTTTTGGAAAAGTGATACGTATAAGCAGGTATGGGGACTCATGGAGAAAATCGCAACCGAAGACAATGCTTTGATGACGGGCACCGTGGCGCTTAATCACACGCAATCGCAGACCGCCTTCCTTCAAGGCAAAGCGATGTTTATTCCAAATGGCAGCTGGTTTGAGGATGAAATGAAGGATGCGCCGCGCGAGGAAGGGTTCAGCTTCGGTTATTTAGGCGTTCCTTCGTTTGGAGCAGACAAACCGGTATCCGCCCTGACGAATGTGGAAACGGTAGTCATTCCGGCGAAAGCTAAAAACCCAGAGCTTGCCAAAGAATTCCTCAAATACTTGTACACGGATAAGATCGTTCAGCTCAATGGCGACAAGGCAAAAGCAGTTATGGCGGTTAAAGGCGCGCCGGATCTCGTTAAATCGTATATTACGGAGACGACCTACAACGTTTATAAGGCGGCGGATGACGGCATGCTTGCGGTCAATGGCGCCTTTAAGCCGGTCGCCAAAGGCAGCAAATTCAACCCAAGTGATGAAGTTTATAAGCCCTTTTCCTCGATTATGAGCAAGCAGATGACGTTGGATGAATATGCTGCCAAGCTGTATAAAGTGTATTCGGAAATTCAGAAGGAGCTGGAGGCTGCTGGAGCCTAACAAGCTGCAGGTAGCATGTTGCAGGTAGCATGGTGCAGGCTGTAGGCTGCAGGCGGGATGAGATGAGGTTTTACCTCAGGCTCATCCTTTTTTTTATATTTGCTAGTTTATGATTCATAAACCTGTAGGATTTTATGATTTCATGCATTTTTCGATGAACACCTAAAAATCCTCTATATCCATCTGCCTTTTTGTTCATTTGGTTAACGCGCTAATGAATTTATACTGAAGCTCAGGCTTTCGATTGGAGAGGGGCTGATCAGCATGTAGCGATATTCGGAATCAAAAGGCAATCCATTGCTCAGCTTTGCGTCTGAATCAAATACATGTGGGAGGAAGCAATAGAATGAAAAAACGCATGTCAGGCTTATTGGTATTGCTGATTTTATGTTCCTCTATTTTCATGATTGGGCCGGTGGCGGTAAGCGCAGCAAACACGACGTATTATATTGATTCTGCTGGTGGGAATGATGCGAATAATGGCACCTCGACAGCTACTGCTTGGAAAACGTTAACGAAAGTGAATGCGACGACGTTCCAGCCTGGTGACCAAATTTTGTTTAAATCGGGCGGGGTATGGAACGGGCAGCTGTGGCCCAAGGGCTCAGGAGCAGCGGGTTCTCCTATCAAAATCGATAAATATGGCGGAACTGCAAAGCCGATTATTAACGGCGGCGGAACGCAAAGGGATTATCAAGCGACGGGCGCCGTCATGCTGCGCAACCAGCAGTATTGGGAAATCAGCAATCTGGAAGTGACGAATGATGACAACTTTAACGTGGATTTGGTAACGACTACTTATGCAAACAGCAAGCCTACCAACATAAGAGACGGCATTCTGGTTGTGCTGGATACGAATCAAGTAGCGGCAGGCGGCGACACGATCATGGATCATATTTATATTCATGATAATGATGTGCATGATGTCGATAGTCCGAACGAATGGCCGAACCAGTATGGTAACGCCTCGTTCAATGGCGGCATTATGTTTTATGTCATTGGCGCCTTAAAGGCCAACATGACGTTCAATGATGTCAGGATTGAAAATAACACCATCGAGAAGGTCGATCTGCTCGCCATTGCCAATTTCAATTACACGACGACAACGGCGTTCCAAGACGAAATTGAACCGTACAACTTGTGGCAAACGAATATTTATATCGGGCACAACTACATGCGCAATATAGGCCAAGGCGCCATTGACGTATGTGATGCGAAGGGTGCCATCGTCGAATACAACGTCGTAGATGGCTGGTCCAAGCGCTATAACGCGGAGAGCGCGGGCATTTATCCGTGGAAATCTCAAAATGTAACGTTCCAAAATAATGAGGTTTACGGCGGACCGACGACGACGGGGGCTAATAACGGAGATGGAACCGCCTTTGATTTTGATTCGCCCAACAGCAATATCGTCTATCAATTCAACTATACCCATAACAACCCCATGGGCTGGATGTCCTATCTGGGCAGAAGCAGCAATAATATTGCAAGATACAACATCAGTGACGATAACGCTGCTTATTTAATCAAGTTTGGCTGGTTCGACGTCGATAGCTCGGCTGCGTATTTCCTGAACAACGTCTTTATTTATAATGGCGGCGTAACGAAATTCACGAATTCCAACGCTAACCTTGCCTCTACTTATTTCAAAAGTGTGCCATATTATTTTTACAATAACGTTTTTTATGACAAAAATACCCCTTCCTCCAGCTTTTGGCCGAGCAGCTCCGGCAGCTATGGAACGGCTGTATTTAGAAACAATGCGTTTTATGTAACTACCGGCAGTCATGCGGCTGGCGAACCGAATGATCCGGCGAAGGTGATTGCGCCGCCTCAAATGGTGAGTCCTGGGCAAGCGCCGACCTTAGGAGCCAATGGCTTCACAAGCGGTGCCACCGTATGGGAGGGCTACAAGCTGCAAGCCACTTCTCCGCTCATTAATGCCGGATATAATGTGCCGCAATTAGGAACGACCGATTTTTATGGAAATGCCTTATTTAATGGGGCGGCTCCGGATATTGGCGCTTTTGAATCGACCGTCACAGGCGGCGGAGGCGGTGGACCGACATCGGTCACGGTAGGTGGAACGGTAACGGCGAGCTCCACAAGCAGTCCGTCAGGAGAAGAGAAGGAAAAAGCCTTTGATGCGAATATTTCGACCAAATGGCTCATCACAACCGGAACAGGCTGGATTCAATATAAATTTGTAACCGGTGTCTCTCATATCGTGACGTCGTATGCGATAACGTCCGCTAACGATGTGCCGGCGAGGGACCCGAAAAACTGGACGCTGCAAGGCTCGAACGACGCAGCGAACTGGACGACGCTGGATACGCGCACGAATGAAGCATTTGCCACCCGTTTCTTAACCAAGACGTATACGTTCAGCAATTCGACTGCTTACTCGTATTATCGCTTGAACGTAACGGCGAATAGCGGTGGTGCAGCACAGCTGCAGCTCGCTGAAATTGGTTTGTTTACGTAAAAAAAGAAGGAGTGGGCCGCTGTTTGCTGCTCGAATGGCGGCCTCTGCAAATAGAATCATAAGCCCGGCATAGACCATTGTGCAGCCATAAGCCTGCAAGCATGAGCGTATCACCTGGGGCAGGGGGAAGGAATGATGATGATGACTATGAAAACAAAAAGAACCTTGTTCATCCTCGTATGTTTATTGCCAGGACTATTGCTGTTCTCCTTGTTCAAGGTGTATCCTACGTTTCAAATTTTTCAAAAGTCGCTGTACCTGTGGACGGGGCTCAGTGATGAGCCGAAATATATCGGACTTCAAAATTTTACGGATATGCTTCACGATGAGACGTTTCTGCTATCTATGCGCAATACGGGCTTTTTAATGCTGGTCGTGCCGATTATTACGATTATGATCGCTTTAATTAATGCCTCTATCTTAACGCAATCGAAGCTCAAGGAACGCGGCTTTTACCGCACCGTTTTCTTTTTTCCAAGCATCTTGTCATTCGTTGTTATCGCTATCCTGTGGTCCTTTATTTATCACCCTACGATGGGCTTTGTGAACACTGGCCTAGAGATGATTGGACTTGGGGAGTGGGCGAAGCCATGGCTGGGCGATCAGCGCACCGTCCTTTGGGCATTGGCGATTACCTTGATCTGGCAGGCGGCCGGGTATTACATGGTCATGTATATGGCAGGGATCGACAGCATTTCGCCGGAGCTTTATGAAGCTGCCGACCTTGATGGGGCAACCCGCATACAGCAATTTTTCCGCATAACGATTCCGATGCTTTGGGAGATTATCCGCGTCACGATTATTTTCAGCATTAACGGGGTCCTTAGCATTAGCTTTATCATAGTTTCGATTATGACGGGGGGTGGGCCTGATCGGCATTCGGAAGTCGTGATGACTTATTTATATGCCCAAGCTTTCACGAACTCGAATTTTGGCTATGCGATGGCGATCGGGGTTGTCGTATTTGTCATTTCGATGCTGCTCGCGCTTGTGAGCAATAAATTAACGGAAAGGGGATCGTATTAACATGCCCTCTGTAACATCCATTCCGGGGAAAATCGTTCTTCGCCTCTTTCTGCTCGTGCAGGCGCTCTTAGTCGTCTATCCGCTTGTATGGAATGTACTGGCATCCTTCAAAACCAATACGGAGGTTATGGAAAGCCCTTGGCGGCTGCCGTCGAGCCTAAATTGGAGCAATTATGTTCATGCTTTTACGACGGCGAAAATGGGCGATTACATGATCAACTCCGTTATTATCGTTCTATTATCGATGGCGGTGCTGCTGCTTGCGGCGGTTCCCTCTGCCTATGTGCTGGGGAGGATGAAATTCCGCTTGCGTGGATTTATAGCGCAATTTTATATGGCAGGGCTGTTTATCGGGGGCGTGTATATTATTGTGCCGCTGTTCATTTTAATGAATGAATGGCATATGCTCGATAATCGCTTTTGGTTAAGCACCGTTTATGCGACAGGCAGCTTGCCGTTTTCTATTTATTTGCTTACCGGCTTCATGAAGTCGATTCCGCACGATTACGAGGAAGCCGCCATGATGGATGGCTGCGGCTATTTTGGCATTTTGCTGCGCATTATTGTACCGATGGCCCGGCCGGGCATTATTACGCTGACTGTCTTCAGCTTCTTCGACTTTTGGAATGAATACGTGCTGGCGATGACCTTCATTACGAGCGACAGCAAGAAGACGATTCCAGTCGGCTTATCTAATCTGATGCAAATCCAGCAATTTGCTACCGATTGGGGCTCCCTTTTCGCCGGCCTAGTCATTGTACTTGCACCCACCATTATCGTATACGCGCTGCTGCAAAAAAAATTAACGAATGGCATGTCGCTTGGTGGAGTGAAAGGCTGAGTGAAGGGTCATGTGAAAGGTTGAGTGAAAGGCCAAGGGAAAAGCGGAGTGCAGCTTTAACTGAGTGGAGCAGGGGATATTGGATGCGAATGGAGGAGAAGGATGAATCGGAGTGGGTCTAACCAAAGGTTTTTCAATACGGCTGAGTCTCGAATTGTGCTATTCGCTGTCGTTATTGGAGTAGTGGCGGTTATTTCAATCGTAGGATTAAGAGCCTTGCTGCCCCCCGAGCCTCAAGGAGAGGAGATCATCCTGGAGGTGGGCGGCTTGCCTGTGACCAATGCTGAGTTTGTGCTTTATATGGAGAAGGAAAAAGGAGCCGTTACCAACTATTTTAACGTGACCTATGGGGCAGAAGATAGCGAAGCCTTCTGGACGGAAACGTTCGGAGCAGAGCGTCCGATTGATAAGCTTAAACAGCAGGCAATGGACGAGGCTGTCAAAGGAAAAACCTTGCAGCTGCTGGCCATAGAGCAGGGGCTTGCGGCAGACAGCTCCTTTCGAAGCTTCGCTGAACGATGGGAGAAAAACAATGCAGAGCGCGGCGAAAGCAAAGAGCAGGGAAAGGCGATTTTTGGCCTGGCCCAATACGATCTCAGCCAATATTATTTCTATTCCTTAAGCCAATTAAGGCTGGACCTGGAGGAGAAGCTGGGAGAAGGGGCATTGATGGTAACGAAGGACGAAGTGAAGGAACGTTATCAATTTCATGCGGCAAAGTTTGAAAATCAAACCCAAATTACCTTTAATGAACTTTCCGTCTCCTATAGCCATGAAGAACGGAAAGCGGCAGGCGAGAAAATAAAGCTGGCTCTTAAGCAGCTAGACTCCGGTACGCCTTTTGCGGAAGTGGGGAGGAAGTACGGCAAAGACGGCATACGCCAGAGCTCGCTCGTTCTAGAGCAGCAAGCCTCTCCGCTCAAAGCAGACACCTTGCTGAAGCAGGCTGCTGAAACATTAAAGATTGGCGAGCATTCCGCCATTATTGATCAGGGCAGCAGCTTCTCCATTATTCAGCTGATCGACAAAAATGAACAGTATGCGGTTCCGATTGCGAGTCTGGAATCCCAGTTGCTAAGCGAAGTGCTTCATCATAAATTCGAGCGTTATTTTGAGGAAAAGGTAAAAGCAGTGGACATTGCTGTAAATCAGGAAGCCTTCGATCGGTTGAAGGCAGGAGCGTGAACAGCCAAACGGGAGCAGACCCTTTCGGTATGTATGATCACCTTGACAAGGGGTGGCATGTATCAAAGCCCTTTCTCCAGACGTTTAACGTAAAACGAGGCTGTCCCGGAGGTCATTTGTGACCTTTCGAGACAACCTCGGTTCATTAGCTTACCCTGATTATCCTCTTAGCGAGGAAAGCTTAACGTCCAGAAAGAGCGGTAACAAATGCGCTGAGTGGAGCAGCCGGACGTCCAAGCAGCGTTTCCAGATCATTGCTTTCCACATCGAGGGAGCCTTCACGGATTGGGGCTTGTAAATCAACAATCATCGCTACGACAAAATCAGGAAGCCCTGCTTGCGTCAAAGCTTGGGCGAATGCAGCATCATCTACATCAACGACGTTGATTTCTTTGCCCAATGCTTCACCAGTGATGGCTGCAAGCTCAGCTTGCGTACGCGGCTTGCCCGACAGCTCATAAACCGTATTGTCATGGCCTTCGCCAGCTAGAACAGCCGCCGCCGCTTCGGCATAATCGCTCCGTAATGCATAGCCTGCACGCGCGGTACCAGTGGCATTCAGCCAAGGTGCTCCGTGGATGGCGCCCTGTACGCTGCCAGCTTCGTTTTCAGCATACCAGTTGTTACGCAGCAGCGAATAAGGAATTCCCGTTGCAACAATCGCTTTTTCCGCAGCGCGGTGGACTTCTGCGAGCGAGAGCGTGCTCTTGTCTGCTTTGGCAACGCTTGTATAAGCAATGAAGCCTACGCCTGCTTTTTTAGCGGCATCGATAGCGGCTTGATGCTGGCGAATACGCGTAGCATTATCTGCATCAGCGGAAACGATGAGCAAACGGTCTACACCGGCAAAAGCTTTATCGAGGGTTTCGGGCTGATCGAAATCACCGTAGCGAACGTCAACGCCTTGTGCCTGCAAATGCGCGGCTTTTTCTGGTGTACGCACACTTACCGCAAGCTGTTCAGCGGGCAGCTTTTTCAACAGGGAATTGATTACGTGGGAGCCAAATTGTCCAGTTGCGCCAGTTACTAAAATTTTCATGATTCATTCCTCCATGGGGTGGTTTTGTGTGTAATTAAACGGAATTCCACTATCGAAATCCCCTTGTAGCCTAGCTTTATTTACTATTGAAACTTTCAATGTTATAACTTAAGTGGTTACAACGAGCGTATAAAAAAAGCTGCTGCAAGAGCTTTTCTCATCCTACTTGTCCCATCATCTTCGCGATGCTCACGCTGCTTAATTTCTGCTCCATAGCAGCTTGGGCTTCCGCCAGTTCTGTCGTAAGCGAGGCTTCAATGGTTCTGCCTACAGGGCAGCGTGGACTAGAATTTTGATGAAAATGGAACAAGGGTCCCTCATCAATGACTTCAACCGCATGATACACTTCCAATAAGCTAATAGATGCGGGGTCTTTCAAAAGAGTAGCACCCCCAACACCGGGCCGGACGCTTATCAAGCGGGCTTTTTTCAGCTGGGCCATAATTCTTCGGATGACGACGGGATTCGTATTCACGCTGCCAGCAATAATATCCCCTGTGCAATCTCCCGGCATAACAGCAATCAACGTCAGAATATGGACTCCCATCGAGAAGCGGCTGCTGAGTTGTTTCATTGTTATCACCACCGTTGTAACTATCATAGTTACTTCTCGGCGGAAAGTCAATCCTGTTATTTTATTTTTTTGTGTTTGGGTTCATTGCTTTTGCATGACTTGGGCGAAGAGAAATCCAAGAAGCTGTTACGATGTCTATAGTCATTAATTCGTGTGATATACTAAAAATGTGTCATTTTGTAAAATAGGAGATCGATAAGGGGGGCTATCCATGATCCTAACAAAAGGTCAAAAAATGGATGTTACAAAAGGTCGCGGGATTACTGATATTGTCATTGGGCTTTCTTGGCAGGCGGCAGATGCGGCAATTGATATAAATGCATCAGCTTTTCTCTTAAATCAAGCAGATGTATGTGCTCAGGATGAAGATATGATCTTCTACAATCAACAGTTCAGCCGGCAGCATGCCGTTGTGCACTCAGGTCCAGCGAATGGTGATCGAGAGCTTATAAAAATTTCGGTAGGAAAGATACCGAGTGATATACATAAAATCGCGGTAACACTCACCATTCATGATGGGGAATTGAACGGCCAAGCCTTTTCCCAAGTTCGCAGCGCTGTAGGGCGAATCTATAACCCGATCAACGGCGAGGAGATAGGAAGATTTAACTTCGGAGAAGGCCTTAGCATAGAAACAGCTATCGTTGTTGGGGAATTTTATCTTCATAAGGGGGAGTGGAAGTTTAGCGCCGTCGGAAGCGGGTTTGAGGGAGGGCTCGCTGCTCTTGTTAGCAACTTTGGACTCAAAGTATACAGCGAATCACATGCGGAAGTGGCTGCTGCTGCTGAACCCGCTGTTTCCCCTGCAAAGCCACACCAACTGCTAAAAGTGGAGCTCAAGAAGAAAGAAAGCATTAACATTCAAAAGTCGGCCAAGGTTACGGCGACTCTGGAATGGCAAACGGATAAGGATTTGGATTTGTATTGTTTTTATGTAACAAAGGACAGGCAGGTTGGCAAAATCTATTATCGCAACTTTGGATCGCCACATACTGCACCGTACATTCAACTGGATGGGGATGCTTTGGGGCATGGTAAAGAAACGATTGTCATTCATCGGCCGGAAGCGTTAAGCTTCGTTTTATTTGCTGCCTATAGCGCATTAAGCAATGGAACGGGCAGCTTTAAATCGATGAAGGTTCGCGCAATTGTTGATAATCATCAGGGCCAAACCGTAACAGCACCACTGCTCGAGAAAAACGATTACGCCTATTGGGTAGCAATTGCCCACATCGATTTCACAGATGCCAAGCAAATGCGAGTCAGTCACGTTGAAAAATACTCCAAAGACGGGGAAGAGCGTAGTCCGCTTCTTTATGCAAATGGAGATTTTAAAATGGATGTTGGCCCTGAAGAGTTTAAGGATGATTGGGACTGAGGTTCCGCTATTCTGGCTTTTTATGCGATTTCGGGTCGTATGCGGACAGGAGATCCGTTATTGGCCTCATTATCCCCTCAAAATAGCGATTTTTAGTGCAATAGCTGCTCCTGAGTCCGCGAACTATGCTATAACCAGTGATTCGGTTGAAATAGCGGCTGCTGTGTCCAACAAGCTTATTGGAGTTACGTTCAGCACCAATTAAAAGCATTATCCCAAACAACTGCATTCAGACGAATGCGGTTTTTTTGTTGTATTCCCTCGCCCTGCCGGATGAACTAATGAAAGTGCTATTTTACCTAATCATCGTGTCATTACAATGATTTATGTCATTGATAAAATGATGAAAACGGATACAACAGAGCAAGGCATCATGCGCATTAAGCTAGGAGAGGGTGTTACGGATGAACGAGACAGGCGTCAGACGCTTGGGCAGCAGACTGTTTTTCATGGGTCCTGCGCTGTTGATTTTTTTGGCAATCGTTGTTGTGCCGATCAGTATGAGCATTTATTATAGCTTCTTCCAATGGGATGGAGTTTCGGCAAAGATTTTTATTGGAGGAGACAATTTCAATCGGCTGATTCATGATCCGATCCTTTGGACCTCGCTCAAAAACTCCGTGTATTTAACATTGGGAGCGCTTTTCATTCAGCTGCCAGTCGGTTTGTTCTTTGCCATTGTGCTTAGCTACAAGCTGAGAGGATCACATTTTTTGAAAACGATTTATTTCACGCCGGTTATGCTGTCTACAGCCGTGCTTGGCATTTTGTGGGGGCAAATTTACGATCCGAATTTCGGTCTGCTGAATAATTTGCTGATGCAGCTTGGGCTCGACAGCTGGGCACATGCTTGGCTCGGAGAAGAAGCGACGGCGCTAGGGTCGGTAATCGCGGTTGTCGCTTGGCAGTTTATCGGCTTTTATATTATCGTCTATTTCGGCGCGCTTCAGGGCATTTCCGAAGAGGTGCTGGAGTCGGCACGAGTAGAGGGCGCTGGGGAGTGGAGAATTATTTTCAGCATCCAAATCCCGCTCATCTGGCCGACCATTACGTTCACGGTGCTGAACTGTGTGATCAATTCTTTGAAATATTTCGACCTGATTTATATTATGACGGGCGGCGGGCCGAATAATAGCAGTGAAGTGCTAGCAAGCTATATGATGAAAAATGCCTTCCGCATGATGGACTTCGGTTATGGCAGCACCATCTCGACATTCCTGCTGCTGTTCGGACTGTGCCTCGCATTTATGATTTCCAAGCTTCTGAGCCGTACAGGCGCCAGATTCGAATAAGAGAAAGGAGAGATGAAGGTGAGCGCGACGCAAACAATGCAGCCGGCGGGGACGCGCGGCAAAGGTTTTTCCCGATTGCTGCTGTATGTGCTGTTACTGGTGCATCTCGTATTTACAGGATATCCGTTCGTATGGATGGTCATTTCCTCATTCAAAACCAACAAAGAGTATTTCGCCAACCCTTGGGGTCTGCCGGAATCCTGGCATTTCGATAATTTTGTGCAGGCCTGGAACCAAGGCATCAACGGCTATTTGTTCAATAGCTTGTACATTACTTTCTTCTCGGTTGTCGGGCTGCTGGTCGTATCGACGCTGATTGGCTTTTACTTATCGATTCGGCCGTTTAAAGGCTCGAAGCTGCTGCTGGGGGCCTTTTTTCTCGGCATGATGATTCCGATCCACAGCACCTTGATTCCATTGTTTACGATGGCGAACAAGCTGGGTATGTATGACTCGTTCTGGGCGTTATTTTTCCCTTATGTCGCCTTTAATCTTCCGGTCGCTGTCTTTATTGCCCATGGCTTCTTTCAAGGGGTGCCGAAGGAGCTGGAGGAGGCGGCGATGATTGACGGCTGCTCGATTTACCAGACGTTTTTCAAAGTGTATTTTCCGATTGCGAAGCCCGTTCTGGCAACGATTACGATTCTTTCCTTTTTCAACATTATGAATGATTTCGTCTTTCCGCTCGTTATGGTTTCCAAAGAATCGCTCAAAACACTGCCGCTCGGCCTTATGATGTTCAAAGGCAACTTCAGTGCCGATTATTCGCTCATCAGCGCGGCATTGGTCATTACGACAGCTCCTATCCTTATTTTATATATGTTTCTGCAAAAGTATATTCAAAAGGGGGTTGTAGCGGGCTCGGTTAAAGGTTGATCGAAACATCTATTTATGAGCTGCGGCATTCGACACTATCCAAGGGGGAAACAAACATGAAAAAGGGTCTTATTTTATTGTTGGCAATGATGATGGTAGTGATGGCAGGCTGCTCTAGCGCTGGAAACAAGGCGGAAGGCGGATCGACAGAGGCTGCATCGGGCGATGTAACCAAGCTGACCATGTGGAGCATGGAGACGAGAAACAAGGCTATTATTGAAAAGTCGATCAAGCAATTCAACGACGAGCATCCGAATGTGGAGCTTACGGCTGAGTTTTTTGAAGACGAGGCTTTGAAAACAAAAATGAAAGTAGCCATTACAGGCAACCAGGTGCCGGATATTATTACGTATTGGAGTGGCGAGACTTTCGATACGCTCGTATCCAACAGCATGCTGGGCGATATTACGGAACCGCTTAACAAGGATGAGGCGTTCAAAAACGACGTGCTTAACGGCGGATTGGAAACGTTCTCTTACGACGGCAAAAACTACGGCATTCCCGTTCTGTTCAGCGGCGTATCCCTGTGGTACAACAAGCAAATTTTTGATGAAAATGGGCTGACTCCTCCGACAACCTACGCAGAGCTGCTAAGCGTTGTAGATCAACTGAACGCTAAAAATATCGTTCCGATTACAGTTGCAGGCAAAGACCGCTGGCCGGTTCTGCACTGGTTCTCTTATCTGGCCCAGCGCATCGGCGGCATGGAGCCGTTCGAGAAAGCGAAAAAAGGCGAAGCCGACTTCACTCAGGACAGCTTTGTGAAAGCGGGCGAAATGCTGCGTGAGCTTGCTGTCGATCATAAAGGCTTCATCAATGGTTTCCTTGGTCTTGATTATGCAGCAGCGGAATCGTTGTTCACGAACGGCAAAGCTGCGATGTATTTGCAAGGCGAATGGGCAATGAACTCCTTCCTGGATGGCGACTTTGCCGATAAAGTCGGCTTCGTGCCATTCCCGACCGTAGATGGCGGTCAAGGCGGCATTAACACTTACCAAGGCGGCTTCGGCGCAGGCATGGCGATTTCCTCCAAGACGAACCAGGAAGCTGCTTATGAAGCGATCCGTTTCCTTACGGACTCGCTGCAGCGGAAGGAAATTAATGAGGGCGCGAACATCAGCCCGATGAAAAATCCAGGACTTGAAGAGGCAAAAATGAATCCGCTCGCGTTTGCCTACGACAGCTCGATCAGCAGCAGCCTGGAAGGCTTCTTCAGCTACTACGACCAAGCGCTGGACGCGAAGCGTGCCGAGCAGTTCCTGAACTCGGTCGGTGCGATCGTCGGCCAAAATGCAAGCAGCGTTAAAGACGAGCTGGCAAAAATCAAGTAACAACGGCTGGAGCTCACGAGACAGGAGGCGTTTACGATTAACGTAATTAACAATCCGATATTGCGGGGCTTCAACCCCGATCCTTCAATCATTCGTGTCGGAGACGACTATTATATTGCGACCTCGACCTTCGAATGGTTTCCCGGCGTTCAAATTCATCATTCTCGCGATTTGAAAAACTGGCGGGTGCTAACGCACCCGCTTACTCGGGCGAGTCAGCTCGATATGATCGGCAATCCCGACTCTGGAGGAGTATGGGCGCCGTGCCTCAGCTACGATAACGGCACCTTCTATCTGGTGTTTACCGATGTAAAGAGCCATATGGGACCGTTCAAGGACACACATAACTATGTCGTCACGGCAACCGATATTATGGGGCCTTGGTCAGAGCCGATTTATTTGAACAGCAGCGGCTTTGATCCTTCTCTGTTTCATGATGAGGATGGCACCAAATGGCTGGTCAATTTGACATGGGATCACCGAAAAGGGAAAAATCCGTTCGGCGGCATCGTCATTCAGCAGTATTCCGAGGAGCTGAAGGCGCTAACGGGACCGATTCAAACGATATTTGACGGCACGCAACTTGGTTTGACGGAAGGTCCTCACCTTTACCGTCATGACGGCTATTATTATTTGATTACCGCCGAGGGCGGCACGCGCTTTGGCCATGCGGCTACAGTTGCCCGCTCACGGACGCTGCTTGGCACCTATGAGGCCGATCCGGCTGGGCCGCTCCTTACGTCAGCGGACCGCCCAGAGCTAGCGCTGCAAAAGGCGGGCCATGTCAGTCTGGTCGAGACGCAGGATGGGCAGCTGTACATTGCCCATCTGTGCGCGCGGCCGCTCAGCCCTTCGGGAAGCTGCACACTAGGACGGGAAACGGCCCTTCAGAGGGTCGTTTGGACGGAGGATGGCTGGTTGAGACTTATCGGCGGAGGCCACTCGCCGGAAATTCAGGTGAGCGCGCCTGCACTGCCGGAGCATCGTTTTGCGGCGGAGCCGGAGCTTGAGCATTTTGACGGGGATGCGATTAGCATTCATCTTCATACGCTGCGCGAGCCGCGGAGTGAGCAATGGGCAACGCTGAAGGAGCGCCCCGGCTATATGAGGCTGAAGGGAAGAGAATCGCTGTATTCCTCCCACCGGCAGAGCCTGATAGCGCGCCGCCAGCAATCGTTCACAGCAGCTGCTGAAACGGTGGTTGAATTTGAGCCAGATACTTATCAGCAGCTTGCTGGGCTTGTATACTATTATAATACAAAGAATTATTATTACTTATGGATCAGCCGCGATGAGCAGCTGGGCAAATGTCTCGGCATTATGCAGAGCGACCGCGCCGTATATGATGAGCCGCTTGAGCAGCCCGTATCGATTGATGGGGCAGAGCGCTGCTATTTGAAGGCGGAAGTCCGCCATGAGGCGCTGCAATTTTACTATTCGCTGGATGGAGCAGCTTGGCAGCCGATTGGCCCTGTTCTGGATGCCAGCAAAATATCGGATGAAAACGCCGAGCTGGTGAAGGACGGCATTGCGCTGGATCAAGGCTTCACCGGGGCATTTATCGGCATTTGCGTACAGGATTTAAGCGGACGAGGCAAGCATGCGGACTTTGATTATTTCAAGTATTCTGAAAGGTGAGCTGATGATGAGCATAAACGTAATGGATGCAGCCGTAATGAACAAACCGCTGGATATCGAGATTCAAAAAGTACCTGTTCCGACGCCGAAAGACGATGAGGCGCTCGTCAAAGTATATTGTATTGGCGTATGCGGCTCGGACGTTCATTATTATGAGCACGGAAGAATTGGCCGCTACGTCGTGGAAAAACCAATTATTCTCGGCCATGAGCTGGCTGGCGAGGTCGTTGCTGTCGGCGCACGCGTATCCAATGTCGCGATTGGCGACCGGGTCGCGGTAGAGCCGGGCGTAGCATGCGGCCGCTGTGAATATTGCAAATCGGGCCGTTACAATTTGTGCCCGGACGTTGTTTTTATGGCAACGCCGCCGGTTGACGGAGCATGGGCTGAGTATGTAGCTGTACGCAGCGATTTCCTATTCAAGCTGCCGGATGAAATGAGCTTTGAGCAGGGCGCGCTTCTGGAGCCGTTGTCCGTAGGCCTTCACGCGATGAATCGCGCAAAGGTTACTCCGGCAGACCGTCTGCTCGTAACGGGTCTTGGCCCGATCGGCTTGCTGGCGATTCAGGCAGCAAAGGTTTTTGGCGTGAGTGAAATTTATGCGACGGACGTTGTGCCCTTCCGCCAGGAGCTGGCGAAGGAAATGGGCGTTACGGCGGTTATTGATCCGATGAAAGAGGATGTGCAGGCGCGCATTGCTGAATTGACTGGCGGAAAAGGCGTCACGGTTATTGTTGAGACCTCTGGAAACGGACGGGCTATCGCCGATGCGGTTCGCACCGTCAAGCGCGGTGGACGCATTGTGCTTGTCGGCATGCCGGCAGCCTCCGAAATTCCGGTTGATGTGAACGCGATCATCGATGCGGAGGTAGATATGCTCGGATTGTTCCGTTATGCCAACACCTACCCGGGCGCCATTCAAGCACTCAGCCAGTCCAGCGTAGACATCGAGAAGGTCATTACCCATAAATATGCGCTGCGAGATACGAAGGCAGCAGTAGAAATGGCCCGTACGCAGAAGGACACGAGTATAAAAATTATGATCTACCCTAATAAATAACCATATGCGGACAAAGCCTATCCTTTCACGAACTTTCGAGAGGGTAGGTTTTGTGCAAGTTTCACTGGAGGAAGCAGCAAGTGGGATACTTCAAAAAAATAGGGCTGGATCAGACGAGAGGCCAAATTTTTGTCAGCTTTATTTTGACCATGTCCATTGTCCTGCTCATTATCGTAAGCAGCCTTTATGTGCTGCTGTCCAAGGTGCAGCGGGAAAATGCGGCACTGTACATCGACGAGATTGCGCTGCAAGCAAGCGGGAGGCTGGAATCGCAGCTTAACGAGGTTAACGTTCTGACGCTGCAGCTGGCCATGGATGACCGGATACAAGAAGCGCTCAGCTTGGAGAAGCAGGGGCACTTGGCGGTCTATGACGAACGAATGAAGCTGAGAAGGCTGCTCATCGAGAAGACGGCCTACTCAGATACGATAAAGGATATTGAGCTTTACAGCTTGTCCCGCAGCCTCTACCCCATTGTGGAGAAGAGTATCGCAGAGCGGATAGAGGCGCGTTATTTGCAGCAGGCGGATGAAATCCATGAGGCCGGAGCGATGATATGGATCGGACGCGATCCAGGCAATCCGGAATATTTGCTGGCTGTCAGGCAGGTCAAGCTGGAGAAGGAGAAATATGCGAAGGGCGGCTATTTGCTTATCCGGCTTAAGCCTTCGATTATTGATCTGGCGACTACGGACAAGGCGAAGGACAAAGGCCGGGTGATGCGTCTTCTTGACGAGAACAACAACAGCATGAACGTGGGGGAAGACAGCGGACTGCTCTTGTCTGTCGGCGCACTTGAAGGAGAGAGCAGTGATTACGTAACAGTAGAACGGGCCATACGATCGACAGGCTGGAAGCTGCAAATTTTGATTCCCAAGCAAACGCTGACCGCCGATATTTACTTTTTGCGTGATGTGCTGCTGTGGGCGAGCGTACTGAGCATTTTCGTGTTTGCGCTGCTGTCTTATTATTTATCCAAGTTTATTACTTCGCCAATCAGAAGCCTGACACGCATTATTCAAGGCGGCAAGCACGGCAGTCCGCGGGAAAATCCCGACCAGTATTTCAACCGTGAGGTTAATCAGCTGAATATGACGTATAACCAGATGGTTAAGCAGATTAATTATTTGATTAAATCCGTCTACGAGATTGAAATTGTAAAGAGCAAAAGCGAAATTAAAGCGCTTCATTCACAAATCAATCCGCATTTTTTATTCAACACGCTCGATTCGCTCTACTGGGATCATATCCGCAAAGGAGAGCAGGAGCTGGCGCAGACCGTTATTCAACTGGCCGACTTGTTCCGGTATACGATTCATTCAAGCACCCAGGACGGATTTGTCACTATTGATGAGGAGCTGGAGCAGGTCAAGCGGTACGGCGATATTATGAAAATGCGCTGGCGCAACAGGCTCGCCATTGAAGTCGACTGCGAGCAGCAGCTTGGCGGCGTGCGAATTCCCAAGCTTGCGATTCAGCCGTTGGTTGAAAATGCCATCGTGCATGGCATAGAGCCTATGGAGCATGGCGGCATCATCAAGCTGCGCGTAAGGGAGGAAGCAGGCGTTATTTCCTTTACGGTGCGCGATAATGGCATAGGCATAGACCCGGACCAGCTGCATCAAATAAGAGAACGCTTACAGAATGATTTGAGCATTGCCTTTGTAACGGGCAAAAACGGGATCGGCCTGTTCAATGTATGCAAGCTGATTCAGCTTCATTACGGCAAGCAATACGGCTTAACCATTGACAGCGCACCGGGCGCCGGGACGATGATCGTATTGAAAATTCCACTAAAGCCCGAGCCGGAGAGGGGAGCTTCTGACGATGAATCACAGCATATTGGTCGTTGATGACGAGTACAACTCGCGCATGGGGGTGGCCTTCACTTTGGAGCAGTGGGGGGAGGACAAGGTGCAGGTCGATATGGCCGACAATGGGAAGCAGGCGATCCGTCTGCTCCGGGAGAAGCCTTATGATCTGCTCATTACCGATATTCGGATGCCGATCATGACGGGCATCGAGCTGCTTGAGGCGCTGCGCGGTGAGCAGAATGACATAAGTACGATTTTGCTCACCGGCTTTGCTGAATTTGAGTATGCCCAGAAAGGGCTGAAGCTTGGCGCTGCCGATTATTTGCTGAAGCCGATTCGGCAGGAGCAGCTCATACAGGCGGTCGGAAAAGCGTTTCAATCCAAGTCGGAGGAAGCGGCAAACGGGCTTTCCTATGGCGTGCCATCCACGAATGCTTACATTCTTAATGCCGTTAAGTATATCCATGAAAGTATTGGCATGCCTTTGTCCATCAAGGAGGTCGCCCAGCATGTCCATCTGAATCCGAGCTATCTCAGTGTGTTGTTCAAGGAGGAGACGGGCGTAAGCTTCAGTGACTATGTCATCCGGCTGCGGATGAAACGGGCTAAGGAGCTGCTCTATCATTCTCCCCTTAGCTTGGACGGTATTTCGGAGCAAATCGGCCTGCAGACGGCGAGCTATTTCATCCGGATTTTCAAAAAATATGAAGGCATTACGCCGAAGCAGTACCGAGATCAGCTTAAGATGATGGCAGCTCACGGGAGCCAAGGTTCGCTTTCCTAAGTGAAGGGATGCAACCCTTTTTGTGGATGCTTTTCCCTCGGCATGAAATCGCTCCCTGTAAATGTTATGTTACTTTCCAAGCTTGACGTATTGCAAACCCGTTCATTATGGTTTTAATAGCTATGCTTTAAGGGAGGCGGGCTGTTTATTTATTTTCAGCTAAAAAGGCAATCTGCTTGCGATCAAATTCGGCAGCGTGCTTGCCTATCCAGATCAGGTGGCCCCATGCATCCAGAATAAAAGCTTCAGAATGTACAATATGGGCTTCGGCATATTCAGCATGGCTGGGCGCAACGGAACGATCATTTTTGCTATGCATAATTAGTGTATGAGCTTTAATGGAACGTAGCTCTCTCGTATAATCTTTCTGGGTTTGCTCGAGATCAATAAGAAAGCCTTTATATGAACGCTGTCTGTTGTTCATTTTGCGAAATAATTCTACAGCAAGATTATCCAGTCTGGCATACGCCTCAGCTTGTGTTAGGGTAGAAAAGGAAGAAAGCAGCATTCTAAACGTGAGCCGCGGCAGAAGATTATTCATCCTAGCCAGTATGAGCCAAGTTCCTTTTTCCACCCCGGGTTTGAAAATCAGCCTTCCAATGCGATAGGCTGTATCGCTTGAAGAGAGCCAGGGCTTGGTGATTGCACATTGCAAGGTCAGGCTTGCCACTCGTGTAGGAAATTGCGCACAAAAAAGGATGCCTGTCGGCCCACCCGCTGAAACTGCAATAACATGAACTTTAGTAATATGCAGGTGATCCAGCAGAGCCATGTATAGATCACAGGCTTGCTGCAGCTCGGGAACAGGGGAGGTCTGACTATAGCCTGCTCGGGATGGGGTGATAACGGAATAGCCCGAAGTGATAAGATTCTGGTAACCGAACTCTTCGTAGCAGTTGGAGTGCCCGCCATGAAAAAGCAGTAGCGGCGGTCCCTCGCCGACAATAGAGTATTCAAGCACGTATTCACCTAGATGTATCGTGCTCACTTGACGATTCATGGCGATCCACCCTTCCTATCCGCTGCTCGTATGTGCTGCCCATATTAAGGGGAAATAAGAAATTTGTCAAAGCGGGCAAGGAGAGCTTTCAATTTCTAGTAGTCATTATTTTCCGTCCTTTGAATACGGACATATTCCCTGGATTGGAATGGGAGCGGCGGAAAATCTCTGTTTTTCCAAATCGAGGCTTGATAAAGCGTATAGGACGGCCCAGTTATGGGGGGCGAAGCAGTTGTATATCTTTTTTGCTCCAATCGGTTATTCATGACAGCTCCTAGACCGATCAGCAAAACAAAGATGGATAAGCAAACGATTATTTTGATTCGCAGCACAGGGAAGCACCTCTTTTATTAAAAAGTAATTCCCTGTCCAGCCGTTTTTCATGCCCCAGCTGCCTAGATTCACAGGTTTGACAAAATAGTGGGCTAAACCTATAATTAAATATAGTTGTGTTATAAAATCGCATATTGCTTTATTCGGAGGAGCCTGCCAACAGCGGGCTCTTTTTGCGTTTTTTTGGAAAAACTGATGTAGAAAAGAGCTTTAAACGGGGTTAAGGAGGATGAGAAAGTTGTCTTTACTGCATGTGGCTATTATTTTGCCTTTTCTATTTGCCGGCGGCAGCGCAGTATGCCATAAGCTGCTGCATCGGATCCATACAGGCTGGTTCGTTATTCCCGTTCCTGTGCTGCTATTTATTTATTTTTTGCTGCAGCTTCCGCTCATTCAAGCGGGAAATTCACTCACGGAAACGATTCCATGGATACCGTCGCTTGGCATCGACTTTACGGTTTATTTGGATGGGCTGGGGTTATTATTCGCCCTGTTGATTAGCGGAATAGGCTCCTTAGTGGTGTTATACTCGATCTTTTATTTAGACAAGAGAAAAGAGGCGCTTCCGTCCTTTTATGTCTATTTGCTGTTGTTTATGGGAGCCATGCTTGGCGTAGTGCTCTCGGACAACGTCATTGTATTATACGGGTTTTGGGAATTGACGAGCATTTCTTCTTTTTTACTAATCGCCTTCTGGCACAATAGGGACAAATCCAAATATGGCGCGTTAAAATCGATGCTCATTACGGTGCTCGGCGGTCTCGCCATGCTCGCTGGATTTATTCTCCTGTACACGATGGCGGGGACTTTCAGCATCAGAGAAATGATAGGCAGCTTGGATGCTCTTACTGCCCACTCGTTATTCCTTCCGGCGCTGCTGCTTATATTGCTGGGTGCCTTTACGAAATCAGCGCAATTTCCGTTTCATATTTGGCTGCCTGATGCAATGGAGGCACCGACACCGGTCAGTGCCTATCTCCATTCGGCGACAATGGTGAAGGCTGGCTTGTACCTGGTCGCCAGATTCAGCCCTGTTTTCGCGGGGCACGCGGTATGGTTCTGGCTAGTCTCGCTTGTCGGCTTGATTACGTTGATTTATGGCTCTTATCGGGCGCTCAAGCAAACGGATCTGAAAGCGATGCTCGCCTTCTCAACGATTAGCCAGCTTGGATTAATCATGAGCCTGCTCGGGCTTGGCTCTGCCGCTGCATACTATACGGGCGTCAACGATTCCTTGTTTTATACGAAGGCGACGATGGCAGCGATTTTTCATCTCATTAATCATGCCATCTTCAAGGGAGCCCTGTTTATGGTCGTCGGCATTGTGGATCATGAGACCGGAACTCGGGATATGCGCAAGCTTGGCGGGCTACTTTCGGTCATGCCCATCACCTTTACGATTGCGCTCATAGGCACCTTCTCGATGGCAGGCTTGCCGCCGTTCAATGGCTTTTTAAGCAAGGAAATGTTTTTCACAGCTGTGCTCGGTATTATGGAAATGGATGTCATGAACATGCAGTCCATCGGGGCTGTCTTTCCCATTATTGCTTGGGTCGCCAGCATATTCACGTTTGGCTACAGCATGGTTCTATTATTCAGAACGTTTACAGGTCCCGCCCAGTTTGAAAAGCTGGCTAAAAAGCCTCATGAGGCGCCAATCGGCCTGCTGTTGTCTCCGGTCGTCTTAGCATCTCTGGCGATTGTATTCGGGCTGTTTCCGAATTTGCTGGCTTATTCGTTAATTGAACCGGCAATGGCGGCTATCCATCCGGGCCTTCTGCTTCCGGGTGACCGCTTCGTCGTCTCGATCCATATGTGGCATGGCTGGACGCCGGAGCTATACATGACGATGGGAGTGGTAGCCGCTGGAATCATGGTGTATCGCTTCCATCAGCGCCTGCGAGTGCTTCATCAGCCGCTTTTTTACCGGGCGACCCTGAATGCTGCCTATGACACGGGAATCAGGCTGCTGCATGGAGGATCACGCCGTCTGACCAACCGCTATATGACGGGCTCTATCCGGCACTATTTGATCTATGTTTTTATTTTTTTCATCCTGTCCCTCGGCTCAGGGTTGTATCGCAGCGGCGGCATTGCGCTTGATTTTACTGCTTTTGCCCCCGTTTCGCTATATGAAGTGGTCATCAATCTGGTTCTTATAGCTGCGGTAATAGCGATTCCGTTTGCAAGCTCTCGAATAATCGCGATTATATTGACTGGCGCCGCAGGCTACATGGTCACTTTGTTTTTCGTTATTTTCCGGGCGCCGGATCTGGCTTTGACCCAAATGATTGTCGAGACGGTGTCGGTTGCCTTGTTCCTGCTCTGCTTCTATCACCTTCCGAAGCTGAAGAAGGAGGAGATAAAGCTTCCGTTTAAGCTGACTAACCTAATCATCTCGGTTTCGGTTGGGGCGATTATGACACTCATTGCGCTGAGCGTAAGCGGCAGCAAGCTGTTTGATTCCATATCGGATTATTATTTGAAATACAGCTACAAGCTCGCTGGCGGGAAAAACGTCGTGAACGTCATTCTTGTGGACTTCCGCGGCTTCGATACGATGCTGGAAATCGTCGTGCTGGGCATTGCGTCTTATGGCATTTATGCGCTGATTCGGCTGCGGCTCGCTAACGAGGCGGATGGTACCAGCCGAGCGCCCATCACGGCCATTCCTGAAAATCGACTTTCGGCTGCTTGGCGAGGACAGAGCAATGACGTGATTTTGCAGACGATTTCCAAGGTAGCGGTATTTATTATTATAACGTTCTCCTTGTACTTGTTCTTTGCCGGGCATAACGAGCCGGGAGGCGGCTTCATCGGCGCCTTAATGACTGCGGCTGCTCTTATATTGCTGACGATGGCCTTCGGCATAAAAACGATACGCGAGGTCATTCCTCTCGATTTCAAAAAGCTGACCGCTCTAGGGTTATTGGTCGCTGTTCTAACGGGCATAGGCTCCTTCTTATTTAAGGCGCCTTTCCTAAGCCATTCCTTTGGTTATTTCGACCTGCCTCTGCTCGGGAAAACCGAGCTGGCAACGGCCGTATTGTTTGATTTGGGCGTATATATGACGGTTGTCGGCATTACGATGACGATCATCCTTACGATAGGGAGGGATAAGTAAGTATGGAGCTATATATGTCGCTAACGATCGGTGTACTGTTTACCGTCGGCGTTTATCTTATTTTGTCAAAAAGCCTGCTGCGCATAATTTTGGGCACCTCCTTGCTTACGCATGGCGTCCATTTGCTGCTGCTGACGATGTCCCGGCTCAAAACAGGATCGGCGCCCCTGCTGGGGGAGAAAGCAGCGGCCTATGTCGATCCGCTGCCGCAGGCGCTTATTTTAACCTCCATCGTTATCAGCTTTGGCGTGACCTCCTTCTTCTTTGTATTGGCCTACAAGGCGTATCAGAAGCTGGGCACCGATGATATGGAGCAGCTGAGGGGGCAGGACGATGAATAATTTGCTCGTACTCCCGCTGCTGATTCCCTTGTGCACGGCTATTCTTCTATTGTTTCTCAAAAATCAGGTCCGGCTCCAGCGCTGGATCAGCGCGATTGGCGTGCTGCTTCAAATAGCGGTGTCCTGCCTGCTGGCCATTCAAGTTCGTGCTGAAGGCATTCAGGTGCTGCGCATGGGGGGCTGGATGCCGCCATATGGCATTGTATTTGTTGCCGATATGCTCGCGGTGCTGCTTGTATTAACGGCATCGGTCGTCAGTGCCTTCTGCTTGTTTTATTCCTTCGGCACGATCGGGAAGGAGAGGGAGCGCTATTACTTTTATCCCTTTTTCCAGTTCATCCTTGTCGGCATCAATGGCTCTTTCCTGACCGGCGATTTGTTTAATTTGTTCGTCTGCTTCGAGGTCATGCTCATTTCCTCGTACGCCCTCATCGTACTGGGCGGGACAAAGCGGCAGCTTAGGGAGACGCTAAAGTATATTCTCATTAATATTTTATCCTCTACGTTGTTTGTCGCAGCCGTTGCCTATTTATACGGGGTTGTAGGCACGCTAAACATGGCCGATTTGTCCGTTAAAATCGCAGAGGCAGGGCAGAGCGGAATCCTGCATGTCATCGCACTGCTGTTCATGATTGTATTTTCCTTAAAAGCGGGGCTCTTCCTGTTTTTCTGGCTGCCCGGCTCTTATGGCGCTCCTCCCGCAGCCGTAACGGCATTGTTCGCTGCACTGCTCACAAAGGTAGGAATTTATGCGCTGCTGCGGACGTTTACGCTGATTTTTCATACGGACCTGGCGATCACTGAAAGCTGGATTAAATGGATGGCTATTGCAACCATGCTGTTAGGCGCCTTCGGTGCGGTCGCCTATCAGGACATCCGGCGCATTATGAATTATAACGTGGTCATTAGCGTAGGCTTTATTGCATTAGGGCTAGCCGTATCCTCTAAGGCTTCCTTGGATGGAGCTGTGTTTTATCTCCTGCATGACATGCTTAGCAAGGCGCTGCTGTTTATTTTAGGGGGCCTGATCATTCAGGCTTCAGGGACAGCCAGCCTTCAGCATATGGGAGGTCTAATCAAGCGTTATCCGCTAATGGGCTGGCTGTTTTTTCTCGCGACACTGGCGATTGCGGGCATACCACCCTTCAGCGGCTTTACGGGCAAGCTGCTTCTCCTTCAGGGAGGCTTGCAGAAAGGGGAATACCTCCTGACCGTAGTTGCGCTAGCATCTAGCTTGATCGTGCTTTACTCCTTGATTCGGATATTTATGGCCGCTTTTTGGGGGGAGGAGAAGCGCGAGCTGAAGCAAATGCCGCTGTTAAGCAGCAAGCTGCTGCTGCCTGCCGTAGGCTTAAGCGTCTTCGTTATTGGAATGGGGCTGGGCTCAGAAGTGGTATACGGATGGGTGTCCGTGGCCGGAGATACGCTCCTTCACCCTTCAACCTATATTGATGCCGTATTAAAGGAGTAGATGGGATGGCCTTTCAAATCATATTAAATCTGATTATAGCTTTCGTCTGGATGCTGCTAAATAATGAATGGTCCATGATGCAGTTTACCGTCGGTTATTTGATCGGCATAGGCTGCATAGGGCTGCTCCGCCGCTTCTGGCCGCATGACTTCTATATGAGAAGAGTATGGGCGATTTTCAAGCTGTTCATCCTGTTTAATAAGGAATTGCTCCTGTCCAGCATAGCTGTGATGGTGCAAATTGTTAAGCCGAAGCTAACCATGCGCCCTGGCATCTTTGCTTTTCAGACGGAGCTGAAATCCGATTGGGAAATAACGGTGCTTTCCTGCCTCATTTGCCTTACACCCGGCACGCTTACTTTAGATGTATCCTCTGATAATCAAACCTTGTATATCCATGCCATTGATATTCACGATGCAGAGCTGCTGGCGGTACAAATTAAAGATACGTTTGAGAAAGCGATTATGGAGGTGACGAGGACATGATCACCTATCTGCTTCTTATATCGCTAGCGATATTGGCCTTGGCCATATTGGGCTGTATGTACAGATTGCTGAAGGGGCCTTCCCTGCCGGACCGAATTGCTGCCTTGGATACGATTGGCGTCATTTTGCTGTCCATGGTTGCGATCCTTTGCGTCCTGCTTAGAACGACGGCCTATATTGATATTGTTCTATTAATCGGCGTATTAAGCTTTATTGGGACGACGGCATTTGCGCGATATATGGAAAGAGGTGAGGTCATTGAATAGCGGACTGCTTAGCGGGGCAGGGGAAATCGCGATAGGAATCATTATTTTGCTTGGAGCCATCATTAGCTTAATCAGCGCATTTGGCCTCATTCGGCTCCCTGATGTTTATTTGCGATCACATGCGGCGACCAAAAGCGCAACGCTAGGTGTTTTGTTTATTTTGGTCGGTGCCTTCCTCTATTTTTTGTTTTATGAGGGGCATGTCAGCGTTAAGCTGCTGCTTGGCATCGTATTCGTCTTTTTGACCTCTCCGGTGGCGGGGCATTTAAATGGAAGAGCTGCTTACCGTTCGGGAGTGCCGCTATGGAAGAAGAGCGTTCAGGACGATCTTGAGCAAGCGATGGCCAAAGAGCGGGTGAAAGGACAATAACGATAGGGAGGCTTGCTAATGCCTGAAGCGATTGCGGTTCATCCTTATTTTAAAATGGAGAGACAAGTGACTGCTACCGAGCAAGTGATCATTTTCCATGAACGCACCATCTGCTTGTATGAGCTGGAGATCGTAACCGGCTATCGGGTATTTGCTCTTCATGACGTATACGATATGTCCTATCGCCGCATGGGGGAGGAAGAGGGTATTTTATATTTGCATACGAAACAAGGCGTATATCCCTACAATGTGAAATCCAATCCACAGTTTTTTATAGAAGCCTTCATGCAGTTGACGAAAAAGCCTTATACGGCTGAATAACCGCCTTTCCCTGAGGGGGGATAGGCGGTTATTTTTTTGTTTAATTTTATATTTTGTTTAATGGCTGTATTGCTGCATGAGCTGCTTGAGCTTGTCCCCAATGGCAACGCGCAGCTGAAGGGGCTGCTTTACATTCGCTTCCGTACCGAAGCCTAGGAAAAAATGCACTGCCCACGGCATATAAGAGGCGCTTATTTCCGTATGAATCGTTCCTGAACCGTCCTCATGCAAGGCAACAGCCTGCGACAGCCACAGCTCCGACTGGCATCTCCGCACCCCTTCAGGCGTTAAATCCACCTCTAGCTGAAACAAATCGCTCTCATCCATTCGCATAATCCAAGGCTGGATATGCTCCTCCGGTTTTTCGAGCTGCATCGTTTGATCTTCTTGCAGCGACAATGCCTTGATCCGGTCCACACGAAAGACGCGATTATCTGCGGCAAGGAAGCAATACGCCTGGCAGTACCATAACCCATTCATCGTATACAGCCCGATGGGCTGGATCATGCGTTCGCGCCGTGAAGCTGCTTCATAAATGATTGTGATAACCTGTTGTTCCAATGCGGCTTCAAGCAAAGGCTGCAAAAAAGGGATATCCATCTGATGCGGGGGAATCCAGAATACGAGCCGCTGCTGCATCCGTTCGATTTTTTGCTTAGGCTCGCTCGATAGGTAGTGCATAAACTTTTGAAGTGCGGCATTTACTTCATTTTCGAAAGGGAGCGATTTGTAATTTTGCAGCGATTGGCAGGCGAAAAATAGTGCGGTGGCCTCGTTTTCAGTAAAGCTGATCGGCGGCAGCAGCTTTTCGCGTAAAATCCGGTAGCCGCCTCCCGGACCGACTTGGGGATAGAGCGGCACGCCCAGCTCGCTAAGCTCCATTAAGTCGCGAATCATCGTCCGGCGCGAGACGCCAAACTCTTCGCTAAGCTCCTGTATCGTAAATTGCTTACGCTCATTAACCACCATGATGAGCTGAATGAGCCGCTGTGCTTTGTTCATCGGCAGTGTCCCCTTTATGGGTAGATAAATTTCATTGAAAAGCTCAAATAATAGTGCCATTAGATGGCACTATTATTTCGTATAGTTAACCTTGTAGTCAAGATTATGTTTTCGCAAATGGAAAGGGAGATTGGAAAAATGGAACAGAATCAACAAAATTACGTGCTGGAGCTCGTCTTAATCACCTTAAAGGAAGGGACAGAAAAATCGCTTTTTTGCCAGGCAGCCTCTGCTTTAAGTGAAGCGCTGAAGGCACAGGTGCCAGGTTTTAAAAAGCGTTCCCTCATGCATACAGCGGATGAATCCCAGTGGACGGATATGGTTTACTGGTCGGATATGAAGTCAGCCATGGCAGCGCTGGGGCAGTTAAAGGCTTTGCCGGAATTCCGTTCTTTTGCAGCTATGATCGACACCCGTGAAATAACGATGCGGCATTTAATTCCGGCTTTAGATACGAAGGAGGAAATCCGATGAAAACGAAAATGAATGAGGTAACGATAATCGGATTAGGGGCAATGGGCTCTATGCTTGCCCGCACCTTGCTTCAGAAAAATTATCGCGTCACCGTCTGGAACCGCACGACAGAGAAAGCAGAGCAGCTTGTGAGCGAGGGGGCAAGCTTGGCGCCAAGTGTAGGGGCTGCGATTAGCGCAAGTCCGGTGACGATTGTCTGTGTTTCTGACTATCAGACCTCCGATCAATTGCTCGATACGGAGGAAGCCAAGTCCGCTTTTGCAGACCGAGTGCTCATACAGATGAGTACGGGAAGTCCGCAGCAAGCGCGTGACAATGAAGCGTGGGCCAAAGCACTGGGGATTGAATACCTCGATGGCGCAATAGCAGCCTCGCCGTCACAAATCGGCCGAGAGGATGCGGTTATTTTTACATCGGGGTCAGCATATGCTTTTCAAAATAGTGAGGAGGTTCTTAAAAGCTTGGCTGGAAGCGTGCCTTATCTTGGCGAGCAGGTGAGTGCGGCAGCGACGACGGATCTTGCTTTTCTGTCCTATTTATTTGGTTCCTATTTGGGCTTCTTCCATGCCGCTCGCATAATGGAGTCGGATGGCCTTCAAGTGAGCGCCTTCGGTGCTATGCTGGCCCAAATTTCTCCTGTCATCGGCGAGGTTATTAAATACGAGGGAGAATTAATCGAAGCTGAAAAATATGATAATCCACAAAGCTCCTTGAACATTTGTATGGTTACGGCAAAGCTGCTCATGAAGCAGGCCCGAGAAGCTGGCATTAACAATGAATTCCCGGCCTTTGCCGAGCAGTTGTTTGCGAGAGCGCTTGATGCGGGCTACGGCAACGAGGAGGTTGCCGCTCTTATTAAAATATTGAGATAAACAAAAACCGCCTTGATGATGCTCCCCATCGTCAGGGCGTTTTTAATGAACGGATATAAAGAGGATCGCTTTAACCGATACGCTTCTAATTCATATACAATTGGAACAAACGAACTTTTAGAATCGAGGGAAGTCTGCCCTCAATAAGGATCAAATTTTTTTGTGGTGATAAAGCCAAATTATGGTCCTATACGTCTAATAAATACAGTTAAGGATGGGGGTGATGTACATCGATCATCTGATTAAGAGTGCACAAAGAGGAAATGGCCAGGACTATTTAACGCTTTTTCAGAAACATGAAGAAGCTGTCTATCGAATTGCCTTTATCTATGTGAAAAATCAAGAAGATGCTCTGGATGTCGTGCAAGAAACTGCTTATCGATCATTTAAATCCATATCGAAGCTAAAAGACGCAAGGTATTTCAAAACGTGGCTCATTAAAATTGCCATTAGCTGTTCAATTGATTTGCTTCGAAAACGACAAAAAATGCTGCAGCTTCAACCTGAATATCAAGATCTTATTCAGGAACCCAGCAATATGGATATTTCGCTTACCTTGTCTTTAAGAGAATTAATCGAGACTCTAGATAAGGATGAAAAAAGCGTAATTATGCTGAGATTCTATCAGGATTTCACCTTAAGAGAGGTCAAGGATATATTGGGAATTCCGCTTGGTACTGCTAAAACCATTCTTTATCGAGCATTAAGAAAACTGCGTTTGCAGGTGAATGAGGAGGATGTTTATGAACGGTAAGCTAAAGCAGGAGATCGAGCAAATTCCAATCCCCCCCGAGCTGCATCAAAGAAGTGAAATGGGGGTTCAACAAGCTGTTGACGAGTTGGAACGAAAGGAAACGGCTGTTTATAAAATTTTTCGAAAGATGAAGGCCCCCTCTAGCAAAGTGCTCATTGCAACGATATTAGGACTTACCATCGTATCGACTGCTCTATTTAATTCACAGGTTAAGGCTGCAATTCAGCAAGCCCTGCAGTTTGTTCCGGGTATTGGGGTTTTTACGCAAACGGAAGAGCAGTCGGAAAGATATGTGCTTCCTAACCAAATAAAGACTCAGATTGAAGGAGGATCAATAACCATTACAGGTTTGATGGTTGATGAAGAAATGACCTATATTACGGTTCAAGCGACAAATTTAAGTGAGCTGCGCAGTCTGACTGTTATTAATGATAAGGGCACTACCTACACTCTTCCAGCAGCCCAGCTTACCTTCACGAAGGAAAAGTGGGCAGGGTCATTCTGGTACAATGGAAAAATCGATATCCAAGAACAAGCACAAATTCAAATCGATGCATACCCGACAGTGTCTATTCCGTTCAAACTGGTCAAGGCTCAGACCGTTAACAATTATGAAGAGCTTGGAAAGACGGTCATTGTAGACAATATACAAATTACCGCGATTGCCACTCCATCTGGAGAGAAGGCGAGAGTCAGCTTTGTTTCTAAGCATCCAGAAGCCTATAAAATCGATGATTTTGGCTTGAATTTTATAGGAAGTGAGCACTCGCCAATTAGTCAGGTCCACGTATGGGATGATACGGGGAAATCATATTCAATTAATCGTTCTATGGGCATCTCTAGCCCTGCCAGTGAGTTCTATTTCGACTTGTTACAAACCGATCAAAAACGTTATTTTGTATCCATTCCTGAAATTAACGTGATTTATCAGGACGAGGTGACCGTAACGCTTGAACTACCTGATACAACAAAGAAAGAAATTAACCATACCTTTAATCTGGCTGGATATCCGGTGAGTATCTCCAATATCGAACGAGTAAACGAGAATGGAGAGGAATGGGCAAAGGTTTACGTAGATGTTCATAGTCAGGATAACGTCCGTGCAACACTGCGTGATTTTAGTATCGATGGAAGAACGCTCAATGAAAAGACAGGGGTCATTGAATATTTCTTGGTAAAAATAGATCCAAATCGTAAACAACTTCAATTCACCATCACGGATCCTGAGGTGGTTATTAGTGGGCCATGGACATTTGAGTTCCCGGCTGACTTGAACAAATAGATGCCAAAAGAAGGTCGTTTGATTCAGCAAGCTGAAAGACGACCTTCTTGCTTTGATCCTGTCAGCGTACTTTCGTATATGCGTATTGCTAGTTATGATTTTTTAGCTCCTCAATAAAGGATTTTAATTCCTCTTGTTCAACTTTATAAGTAGTGGACGATTTATCAGTTCTAGTTACGTAAACATCCGTTGAATCATACTGGATCCTAACTTGTGTTCGGTCAACCATTGTAATCAATATACCTAATACAATGTTACTTTTAACAGAGGGGACGGCAAAGACTCGGTTTTCCTGTACATTATTAAATAACTGAATTAATTGATGGATTTCCTCTTGTGTTAATGCGATTTCGTGGTTCTCCACTTTTACGCTTTCTCCATTTCTAACATATGTCACTGTTGTGGCTTTTACGTTAAGGATATCAATTTCAGTTATTGTCTTGTGGATAACTGTTCTAGAATCCTCCCATGTGTATTGAATAAGTTTAATCCAGCTAAATACAGCGATTACAACAATGACTATAATGGACACCAGAATTGCGAAACGCTTAGTTGATACAGCCATTTAGGAATCCGCTCCTCCTGCAAAAGATTTTCTTACAAACATGAAGGGAGGGAACTGTCGACTATAGGCGATTTGGCCTTAAGTTGAACAGTTCCCTTAGTTTAATGGGAAGTGGATTGGATATTAAAATTTCATTTTACGATTTGTTTTAAAGTTCTATAGACCATTTGTAAAGCGGACGGAATTGGTTGGGCGATAAATCGTTGAACCCACTTTTACATCCGCAGAATCGTTGTAGACACATGACGTAACATATCCGCCCTGGATATCCTGTTTATTGAATTGTACCGTGCCGTGCTCAGCTCCAAGAATGTTGACGTTTGTAATTGAGTCAGAGTACCACGATGCAGTAGAAGACGATTTTGTAGGTGTTACCGACATGCTAGGTGGCCACCCAACGGTCAGTGTAGTAGATGCATTGCTTACGTTTAACGTAACGCTTTGATAAAGTTTAATATATGCAGCTGTTCCGCTTCCATTCCATGCTGCGCTTTGGCCTCCCCATGTTTTGTCAGTCCCGGTAGTAGGGAATGAGGCGCTCGCGTTATATTTCGCCCAAGTATATCCCATAGCATTATTGTTGGCAGAGCTATATCCGTATTCGCTCCCATAGAAGTCGGTACCTGTAGAGGTAACATTTACGGTCTGTTGTTCAACGGCACCTTTTTCCATAAAGCTATTTAAAATTTCAAAGGCTTTTCGTTTTTCATTCGGAGTCTGAGCACCGGTGACCGTATATAATTTTATGCCATTATCGTCATAAACGGACAATTCTGCTACAGTGGAATTAACATTACTCTTATTGTCGCTCAAAGAAATGGCCACTTTTTTTACAAGCTTACCGCTATGATTTGCTGCAGATACACTGGAGGCCACTAAAGGGATTGCCAGCATAGTAACTAGAACTGCTGATACGATTTTCTTCATGAATATAAACACTCCTCTTTTTTTTCCTACTTCCCATTTATACTATCAATGAAAATATTAGTTCGTTTGGCGAATAATATTTTCATATACCCACACTCCATAAAAAACAGACTTTAAGTCGATGTTTCCTTGATCTGAAGAATAACTAAAAAGACCATTGCCGATATAACAAGCAGCAAGTGTGTTAGCGATTGAGTCACGGAAGGATGCATTCGCAATCATATCTTCAAATTCATTCAGATCACTTTGCTTCAAGGTTATTAAACTAAAATAAAGGTATTCGAGTTCATCTTGAGTTAGATTAGTGACATTTTTGAGGTTATTTGCAAATTCCCGATTAATGTCTTTGACTGGTAAAAGCTCTTGCTCACCTAATTCGACTAGAATCAACGCTAAGAAACTTAATGTAGCCATTTCTGTATTTGCTTTATTAAGAGCTGTTTCTAATCCCTCTTCCGAAGCGGCAATTACCTTGTTTTTTACTTCTATGTCAATAGGGATTTGAAGATCATTCATAATTGAAAGGAAGGTATGCAACTCGATTGCTTCATTGCGGCCACTGTGCTCTGTAAAAGCATCGGCAGCCTTTATAAACAACTTGCTAATCGATATTTTATCTATTTTAGTCAAGTTCTTCTGAGCGTACGTTACCTTCATAGCCCAATAATAAGGGTGCTCTTTTAACTCTTCATGATTGTTCAAGTATTCCTCTATGTGTTCGTTCACAGAATTATTTCCTGCTAATTCTGCAATTTTGAGAGCGTAATAAGTAGAGACGATATCACTTTCAATATAATTGATAGGAATGTAAAAATTGTTGAAAAGCTTGAAACGTTCAATGAATGCCTCAATTTCTTTCTCGGAGTCTTCTAGACGTTTATAATCGTTCAGTAACTTAACTGCTAAATAAGTAGGCAACGCATTGGATTTATCTGAGAGAAACAGGCTGAATCCACCATCGGCTTTTTTATACTGCTGAATGGTATGGATAATGTTCTCCTCAGATAGTATGGTCGAAAAGTTGAGCCTTTCAGCCAAATCTAAGAATATGGATAGGTTGGACAATGGCTGTTCAGCATCTGCTGGAGAGATCATATATTTCTGATATTCATTTAATAGGATAAGAAGAGTTTCATGGTAATTGTCGACTATACTAGGCGATATAATATCTGCCAAATCTATTAACACCTTGATCTCAGCCATTTTTTCAATTTCACCTGCATTGGGAGATAATACTTCCGAGTTCAAGGCGTCTTCAATCCAGCTTCGATTTCCTGACATATCATAGTCTGGATTAATTGTACGGATCGCATAAAGAGCCATGTAGGTAGAAAGGTAGTCTTTCTGACCTCCGACCAGCAGGTCTTTATCGGCTACGCTTGGTGCGAAGGTGCCATCTTCGTATCTCATCTTTAAAATAAGGGTTTTAATCTGATTTCCAAGCTCTTGATTATTTTGAAAATCGTTAAAAATTGAGCAGTAATAATAGATGTTGGTTAGTGGAATTTTGTCAGTATCACCCTTTAACAATTCGAATCCCGTTCGATCAGGAAGTGCAGGTGATTTCTTAGTTAGAAGCTCCATTGACTTCAGTGCATAGTATGTACTGTATAAATCCGCCAAATTTGTTGCCTCTTCCGTTAAATAGCCGTACCCCTTATCAGAGGTCTGCATTAGACTCAGCTTAGATGCTAAGGGAGTGAGTGTGATTGGCTCTCTTTGCACATATTCTTGCGGAGCATCATTGATCTTATTCTCCTTATTGATGGAAATAGTATCATTTGAATAAGGAGGTGGTTGTAAAATTGCAAATGTTACTAAGATTAGGAGCACGGATATGACCGCGACCACTACTGTTTTTCTATATGGAATTCGCATAACGACAATGACCTCACTTATTCAACCGGAATATCTAGTATCCGGTTCTCTCTATTTTTAATTACAAAATCTATAATTTCTTCACTTGTAAGATGAGGATAATGATTCATAATCCAAGCAATTTGACCGCATACTAAAGCGGCAGAGTAAGAGGTTCCGCTAACAACTGTATACGCATTTTTCTGCTCCGCACTGGTAGTAATGATTTGTTCACCAGGGGCATATAGTTCGGGTTTGATTGATGACGATACACCATTTATTTTCGTGCTAGAGAAATCGGAAATCTCCGCGCTGGAAATATTTTTATCGATTAAAGGCTGGTAGTTCAAACTTCCTACTGTCAAAACGCCTGAGTACGTGCCAGGAATCGTAATTTCGCCATTTTCCTCACCGTTATTTCCTGCTGAGGTTATAATGATGATACCGTTCTGATGTAAACGTTCTATTAGATTCTCCATGACAGAGTTATTGAATATTGGAGAGACATCAAAGCCAAAGGACATACATACCAATTTAATCTTGTAGGCTTGTTTATTCTCAATAATCCAATCAATGCTGTCAGATAAGGCAAATAAATCTCCGTTGCCATCGTTGTCAAAGGCCTTTAAGACGATGAGTTTCTGCCCCGGGACCACCCCGCTGTATTTCTTGGCAACTCCAATACCATTACCAGAAATAATACCGCTTACTTCAGTTCCATGACCGTTATCATCGTAGGGCTCTGGGTTATGATTGATAAAATCTTTAAATAACAAAAGTGATTCATCCAGATTTTCATGTCGAGCAATGCCAGTATCAATAACCGCTACAGCGGTTTCTATGACTGTTGTAGGATCTAATGGGACAAGTGGAGAGGGAGTAAGATCAATGGCAGAATATCCTTGTAGAGTGTTTGTATTACAACCTCCGATAATAAAAGAAAAAAATGATAAAACAATCAAATAAATACGGATTTTATTTTTTGGAAGAATTCTAAAAAATATGAAATGTATAAGAAATGAGTTTTTCATAATATATATTTTAGATTAACACAGCATGTAATTTCCATAGTAAAAATTACCTTTATTTACCTCATTATATTGGTTAATTCGACATTATGTGACTCTTTTTTGGTTAATTTATAAAATGAGATGGTTCAGGGGTTCAGCAACCCGAACTTTAAAGATGCAATTACGAGAGTCGCACGTTCTCCTATGTGCAAGTTCTCCTACAGACCGATTAAGAAGGTGCTTTATATTAGGAAGGTGATGAGCGGATTCAATTCAGCTAGGCAAAATACGGAGGGCGCTGGTCTTGGACTGGCCATCGCTCGCAAAATCGTCGAGCTGCACGGCGGCCGAGTGTGGGCTTAGTATCGCAGCGATACGCTCTCGCTTCACGTTGCGCTTAAGCGGGCAACAACGGAGCAGGTGTTTAAAATGCAATAGGTAATTAAACTATTGTATATAATAGAAAAAGGGTGTCCACGGCTATTAAAGCCGGCTGGACACCCTTTTCTTTGAAAGCTGGATAGGCTTGCATTTCATAGCTGAGCTGACTAAGGGGGGCAAATCAGTTGCCGTCATAGTCCGCCTCTGATGCTTCTAAAAACAATGGCTCTATAAAAGTCGCTCTACATTGCTCGGAAATAAACTCCTTACTGTAGCCCTGTTCTTCGAAATGAGCCATCAGCTCTGGTGAAAACGAGGAAATGAGCAGGGATGCGGCGATGGTTGGCAAAATTTGCGGCCGCAGTTGACGTGCTGCTGCGGCTTCCTCCAGCAATCCGCTGATCGTCGCATGCATGAAGGTATATGGCTCAGCTTGGAACCAGTCCTGGTTGTTCTTATCGTCGGTGCAAATAGCGGAAAGAATAGGACGTATATACTCCCGCAGCTCAAGCGAAAAGAACAGTAGGCCTTGGATAAAAGCCGAAAGGCGTATGACGACGGGCTCCGCGGCTTTATCAGTTAGTTCCCGCATCATATTCGCCTTGAACTGCTCGAATTGGCTATCCAAAACGGACATGCACAGCGCGCCCTTGTTTGGAAAACGCCGATAAAGCGTGCCCTGACCGATGCCTGCCTTTTTCGCAATTTGGTGCATATTGACCGCTTCAACGCCATGCTCGTTAAAAAGCTGGCGGGCCTTCTCGATAATATCCCGGCCCACCTCATCCATTTCAAAATTCAACTAGCTTTCACTTCCTTTATGCTCACTGCAAGGCCGCTCCGAGGGAGCAACGCATAACCGACTTTCTCGGAAAAATGCTTCGAAGAGGAATAACAAAAAAAACGAAAAGGCCCGTTTTTTTGTTATTCCTGGGTCGTAAATTAAAACTGAAAACCCCAGTTTTACTTTACTCCCTGGTCGAAACGTGAAGCCGGAGCAATCGGCTTTGCGTTTCGACCTAAGCCGCTCTTTTCTCCTCCACCTCAGGTGCTTTGGTGCGCCGGATGAACAAGCCCAGCCCAAAGGCGATGAAGGCAATAATAAGTCCAACCAGAAACGCGCTGTGCATGCCGGATACGAAGCCTTTGACCTGCTCAAGCGGGGAGCCCGGATCAGTGGAGCTTTCCAAATATTTTTTTGTGCCGGATGACATAATGCTGATGAATAGGGCAGTGCCGATTGCGCCGGCAACCTGCTGCAAGGTGTTCAAGATTGCTGTGCCATGCGGGTACAGCTTACGCGGCAGCTGATTGAGCGCTGTCGTCTGTGCTGGCATCATCACCATGGAAACGCCGATTAGCAGCACAACATGGATAAAGATAATATAACCTATACTTGTCAGCTCGTCGATGCCGTTAAACATCCATACCGCTGCCGCTGTAATAGCAAGCCCCGGAATGACGAGCACCCGTGGTCCAAACTTGTCGAATAGCACGCCGGAAACCGGAGCCATCAGGCCGTTGATAATTCCGCCCGGAAGCAAAATGAGTCCGGCAGCCAAAGCGGTTTTGCCAAGCGCGTTTTGCAGGAAAAGCGGCAGCAAAATCATCGTGGAGAACAGCGTCATCATCATCACCAGCATGAGCAAGGCGACGAGGCTGAACATCGGATATTTAAAGGCGCGCAAATCCAGCAGCGGCTGGCTCGACATGAGCTGCTTCACAATAAACAGCAGCAGGGCGATTGCGCCGACGACGATAGACCAAATGACGATGGAGCTGCCCCAGCCATCCTCACCTGCTTTACTAAAGCCGTAAATCAGACCGCCAAAGCCGATGGATGACAATAAAATGGATACTATGTCAACCTTTGGACGAGTGATATCCGAAACATTTTTCAAATAAACCGCCGCAAACAAAATGGAGAAAACGGCGAGCGGAATAACTAAGAAAAACAACCAGCGCCAATTGAAGGATTCAATAATAAGCCCCGACAGCGTCGGGCCGATAGCGGGTGCGCTCATAATGACGAGGCCGATCATGCCCATGGCGCCGCCGCGCTTTTCCGGCGGGAAGATAACCAAAATCGTATTCATCATGACCGGAAGCATTAAGCCGGTGCCAAGCGCCTGAATGACGCGGCCAACAAGCAGCATAGGGAAGACGGTTGCCGTGCCGCAGACGATGGTTCCGACAAGAAATAAAATCATTGCTGACAAAAACATTTGCCGGGTTGTAAACCATTGCTGAAGCAGTGCCGTAATCGGAACCAAAATGCCAACTACGAGCAAATAGGCCGTCGACAACCACTGAATGGTCGCGTAGCTAATATCAAACTCCTTCATTAAATCGGGGAAAGCAATATTAAGCAGGGTTTCGTTCAGTATGGCAACAAATGCGCCTATAATAAGTGCCGCTACAATAGGTCCTCTTTTTATTCCACTCAAATCCTTGGGTGCTGTCTCTAGACTTCCTGTGTTCAAAATCGTTCCTCCTCATGCCTTTCGTTTGTGTGCCAATGCTGCTGTTTCTCTAAAATAAGTATGTCCCCGCTCCCGCCGGTTCACTCAGCCTCCATTCAGGCAGCTCGCGCTGCCCATTGCTTGCGGACAATTGTCCGCACTACTGAAAATAATTCTACCGGACAATTGTCCGCAAGTCAATAACGACAAAAGTCGTTTCGTCCCCCCAGCATCATTGATTGCCCCATCCCGTATGGAAGGCGGCATCCTATACAATGAAGCTACAAAAGAAGGGGAGATGAAGGCATGCATAAAAATCGAATCGGGGCGTATTTGTTCAGCTTTCCAAGCTTTTTTCTAACCATGGCGCTCGGCATTTATCCGGTTGTATGGGCGCTTCGATATATGTTTTTTGATTATCAAGGGTTCGGGACGCCGAAGTTTATCGGACTTGAGAACTTTGCGCGAGTGGGAAGGGATACTGAATTTTGGCACTCTGTTTTGAATACTTTCATCTACGCGGGTGGAAAATTAATGATTACGCTGCCGCTATCGCTCATATTGGCGGTTATATTGAATCGGAAGCTGCGGGGACGGCATGCGTTTCGGGCGATTTTTTTCCTGCCAACGATTTTCAGCGCCTCTGTCATGTCCATCGTTTTCTATATTGTGTTTAACTCCTACAACGGCATTATTAATCAGTATTTAATGAAGCTGCACATCGTATCCGCTCCAGTGGACTGGTTGGGCGCTGCACATGCCATGACGACGATCGTCATCATTGCGGTGTGGGGAGCAGTCGGCAACTATATGCTACTATTTATCGCCGGTCTTCAGAACATTCCAGAGGATGTGTATGAAGCGGCATCGCTCGATGGCGTAAACCCGGTGCAGCGGATGTGGTACATTACGATTCCAATGCTCGGTCCTGTTCTGCAAATGATTATTATGCTGGCGATTACAACGTCGCTTAAAGGCTACGAGAGCATTATGGTATTGACGGAGGGCGGTCCTTTCGGCAAAACCGAGGTTATGTATTTATACCTCTACAAATTGTTCTTCCCGCTGACGACGTCAGGCACCTCCGTGCAAAATATCGGCTACGGCAGCGCGGTCGGCTTCACAACGGCTGTTATCGTCGGTATCGTCACATGGCTGTATTTCTGGATGTCGAAAAAGCTTAATAACGTTTATTAAAAAGGGGGAACGATCATGACCATTCGTAAAATAGTACTTCGTACACCAGTATGGCTGCTTCTGCTTGTGACGGCAGCACTGATGCTTTTTCCAATCGTAATCGCGCTATTCGGCTCCCTCAAGACGAACCTGGAGCTGACAACCGGAGCGACGTTTCTTCCTTCCTCCTGGCAGTTTAAAAACTATTTACAGGCGTGGAATCAAGCTGATTTCTCCGCTTATACCTTCAATAGCTTATATGTAGCTGTGTTCGTTACGGTTGGCACTTTGCTCGTATCCTCCATGGCTGCTTATGCGGTTGACCGTGTTGCCTTTAGAGGAAAAAAGCTGTTTATTCTACTTCAATCCTTCACGTTGTTCATTTCGATCGGTGCGGTTGTGCTGCGCCCACAATTTGATTTAATGGTATCCATTGGTTTGCAGAAATCGCTGTGGGGCGTCATAATTATTCTAATTAGTGCGCATGCAACTGCCTTCTTTATGGTAATTGGCTTTTTCCGCGGCATTCCGCGAGAGCTGGATGAAGCGGCGCTCATTGATGGTTGTAATTTCTACTCCACCTTCTGGCTCATTATTTTACCGCTCCTGCGTCCGGCGCTGGCTGTCGTATCGCTATTCACCTTCCGTAATGCATGGAATGAATATATATTGCCGCTCGTCTTTTCCCTTTCGCGTCCTGATCTACAAACCTTGCCCGTGGGACTTGCGAACTTGCGCTACGGGGCGGGAGCCGCAGTTGAAAATCAACTGATGCTCGCCGGCGCATGTATTTCGATTTTACCTATGCTCATCGTATATATTTTCGCTAACCGTTCATTTATGCAAGTTACGGCTGGCTCGGTGAAAGGCTAATAAACTCCATATGCATTGAGGCGATGAACAGCATGAATCGTTTATTTAGAAAAATGTCGCTTAAAAGACGGCTGTGGGTTTCGTTCGTTTTATTAACTGTCGTTTGTATATCCGTCACGGGAACTTATGTTTCCGTGTTTTTTTCTCGTGAAATGGAATCACAGGCAACGAAAACGAGTCAGGATACGCTTAATAAGTCGGCGAGGGTGCTGGATGAGCGCTTGAAAAATATTGTCGTGCTCGTCTCCACCCTCATGATGGGCGAGCCCTTCCAGCGCACGCTGAAGGATGTGCAGTCAAGCAGCAAGAAGGAATATTATAATCGGCTTTCCGAGCTGCAAACGCCCTTTGCCCAGCTAATGCTGGCTGAGCAGTCGATTGACTCCGTGCTGGTGCATACGCCGATCGGCGATTTTTATCCAACGGGAAACCGGCGCAGCCCGAAAAGCGATTTTGAGAGCACGATTATTAATCAGAAAATAACGGGTACGCAGGAAAAATGGAGCAAGCTATGGGTGCCGGGACATGCCGATGAGCTGTTCAGCCGGAAAAGCTCCGTTATTACCTTAATTATTAAACCGTTTTTTGATATCCAGCTGCCAGGTGTGTATGTCATTGTCAATATCCGTGAGGATCACCTGCTGGATTTGATTCAGGCGGATATGCAGAGCGCCAGCCTCAGCCAGCTTGTGGTTGATCGTATGGGGAAGAACGTTCTTGCTTCCACAGTGGGCATGCCGCAAAGCAATCAGCAAATCTATGAACGTGTCGGGTCCAGCGCGAGAGGGAACTTCGAATATACAAGCCAGAGTGGAGATGCGTATCTGCTCAATTACGCGGCGCTTGGGATGAATCCGGATTGGATATTGATCGGCTATCAATCCAAGTCCGAGCTGCTTGAGCCTGTTCAGCGCATGCGCTGGACGATTCTTACGATTATGGGCGGCTGCGTCGTACTGGCGCTCATTATGTCCAGCATGCTGTCGGAACTGCTGCTTAAGCCGCTGTTCAAATTGCGCAATCTCATGGTAAAGGTGGAGCAGAATAAGCTGGACGTCAGGTTCGAGAGCGTATTTGAGGATGAAATCAGCCAGGTCGGCCACAAGTTCAACCGGATGCTGGAGCAAATTGGCGAATTAATCGAAGAGGTGAAAGCATCCGAGCAGGACAAGCGCAAATCGGAGATCAAAGCGCTGCAGGCGCAGATTGATCCTCATTTCTTGTACAATACGCTGAATACGATTTATTGGAAAAGCGAGATGGAGGAGCAGCAGGCGGTCAGCGGCATGATTGTTTCGCTGTCCCTGCTGTTCCGGCTGGGCCTGAACAATGGCCGGGAAATTACGACGCTGCGGCAGGAGCTGGAGCATGTGGCGCAATATTTGAATTTGCAGCAAATGTGCTATCCGGATTTGTTTCGTTACAGCATACAGACGGTTGATGAGAAGCTGCTGGATACGCCCGTGCTCAAAATTTTGCTGCAGCCGCTGGTTGAAAATTCCATTTTGCACGGTTTTCAGGAGCTGCCTCATGAGGGGGTTATCCGAATCGAGGTGGAAGCCGATGCTAATAAGAGCTTGCTCATACTAACCGTTACAGACAATGGTACTGGGATGGAAGCCGAGCGTGTGGAGAAAATGCTGAATGGTCCAGAAGTGGAGCGGACGAGCTACGCATTGGTGAATGTACGAACGAGGCTGTCCCTGTATTACGGATATAAAGCTTCCATGGAGCTTGAAAGCGAGCCGGGCGTGCAGACTTCTGTTAAGCTAATTATTCCCATTCAAGAGGTGATAAGCGAATGAGCGAAATTACGATGTGCATTATAGACGATGTAAAGACGGTCATCGATGGCATAGTGTCAAAGATTCCTTGGGGGGAGCACGGCATTAAAATCGTAGGAACGGCTGCGAATGGCAATGATGGCTTGCAGCTTATTAAAGAAAAGCATCCGCATATTGTGCTGACCGACATCCGGATGCCGATGCGCAGCGGCATTGATATGGTCCGTGAGTTGAAGGAAAGCGGAGAGCCGGAGGCAAAGGTTATTTTCTTCAGCGGTTTTACGGATTTCACCTATGCCCAGGAATCCGTTCGGCTTGGGGCCTTCGATTATTTGGTTAAGCCGTTTACGACGCAGCAAATTGTCGAGGTTGTACTCCGCGCTAAAGCGAAGATTGAAACGCAGCGGCTGGAGCAGTTGGACCGGATGACGCTGGAGCGCAAAGTGAGGGAAAGCCTGCCGTATTTGCGCCAGGAGTATTTTCGGCTGCTGATCCGGCATGATGAGCTGCCCGAGCGGGCCTGTGACAAATGGGAATTTCTCAGCATCGATATGGATACCCGCCGCTTTGTTGTGATGTCTGTGCAGATCGAGGGGCTAATGGATGAGCATTCCCCGCTGTCCGTGCGTGAGGTGGAGATCACCCGCTTCGCTGTGCAAAACATTATGGAGGAAACGATTAAAAAACAGGCGAAAGGTGTCGTATTTCGGGAGCATTTGGGCCAATTTGTCATCTTGCTGAATCCCAATGAGGAAGAGGAGATGCTGGCGCTGGCAGAGGCGTGCCGGGATAATGTGAATCGCTACGCGAAGCGAGACATTTCCATTGGCGTCGGAAGCTGCGTGGAAGGAATCAGCGAAATCGCTCTATCCTATAATCAGGCGAAAACAGCGCTCAGCTACCAGTTTTATTCCGGCAGCGGCTGTGTTATCTCCTATAGCGATATTGAACGGCAAAATCATATTTCACCGCATTATTCCGCTGACAAGGAAGTGGAGCTGCTTTATTGCTTGCGCTCAGGCAACCGGGAAGGAACAGAGAAGCTGCTGGTGAGCATTGCCGAGGAATGCCTGCGTTATCCGACGCCGCCTGATCCCGATGTGATGACCAATTTGTTTTATGGACTGGCCTTCTCGATTTACCGTGTCATAGCCGAGAAGGCGGATAGCAAGCAGCGCATGTGGCTTGACGAACGGCTGAGCGTCATTAAGAAAGGGCGGTATTTATCCACCTCCGAGCTGATTAAAGATGTGAAGGAATTGGGACTGACAGGCTGTGATTGGCTTCAGAAGCGCCAAAAAAACAATGTCGGCCAGCTCATCCATCAAGCTATGAATTATGTGGGTGGACGGCTCGGCACCGATTTGACGGTACAGGAATGCGCGAATGTCGTGCATTTGAGCCCGAGCTATTTTTCCAATTTGTTCAAAAAAGAAACGGGGATGACATTTATGCAATACGTTACCTCCGCACGGATGGACAAGGCAAAGGAGCTGCTGCTGGAAGGCATGCAGGTGCAGGATATTACGTATGAGCTTGGTTATCGGGACCGCCCTTATTTCACCGAGCTGTTCAAAAAACATACGGGGCTGACGCCTACGGAATTCCGCAGCAAATATGAAAGCTCGGAACCGGAAGCGTAATCATAGTCATTTTGCCCTCCCAGAATCGTGTTTTTGTCCTTCATGGACAAGCGCGCAACGGTGCTACAATGAGGTCAGCAGGAGGGGCTAGGTGGTAGACACCGCTTGAACGCCGCTTGCCAAACAAAGGGGAGGTACGACAGATGAAAAAAAGATTCGCAACGAAACGCTCGTTCTTGCTTTGCAGCTTGCTGGTAATAGCTTTGATGCTAGGGGCATGTTCGACGGGTAACGGAACGAACGCCGCACCAGAAGCAAGCGCGGGCACTAACGGTGCAAGCAGCGCAGCAAAGACGAAAATTTCCTATTGGACAATAGATCGTCATGATATGGATTATATGCAGGAGCAGGTAGACAAATATAACGCAACGAATACAGATAACATTGAAGTAGAAATGAAGGTTATGGCGGATAACTACAATCAGGCGATTGAGGTTGCATTCGCGAGCAACCAGGCTCCAGACATTTTCCGCAGCGGCGACTTTCAGACTTATGTAAGCAAAGGTTATTTTGCCCCACTGGATACGCTGCTCAGCAAAGAGTTTCTGGCGAAATTCGACGGCTTGCTGGTAGAGGATGTGTATACAAAAGACGGACATGTGTATACGCTTCCAAACTCAGGCCAATTCTGGCGTCTGCTGTACAATGTAGACCTGCTGGAGAAGGCTGGCTACACAGAGCCGCCAAAGACGCTTGACGAAATGGTTGAGATTGCGAAAAAAGTAACAGAGCAAGGCAAGGCTGAAGGCATTTACGGCTTCGCCAGCAATTTCAAAAATGGCTCCGGCTTTACGCGTCCGGCATTTGCATCGGGCTCGCTCAGCTCGGAAACAAGCCACGAGGGCTTTAATTACCAAACCGGAGAATTTGATTTCGGCATGTACCGTGATATTGCTGAGGCGCTGCACCAAATGAAAGCTGATGGCAGCATGATTCCTGGCGCTGAATCACTGGATATTGATCCGCTTCGCGCCCAGTTTGCACAAGGCAAAATCGCGATGTATGTGAACCACTCCAGTGAGCCAGCAGTCTACACGTCGCAATTCCCGACAGAAATCAACTGGTCGTCGACGCTTGTACCGACTAAAGACGGTCAAATCAACGGTGTTACATGGGTTAATGCAGGCGGTTACATCGGAATTAATGCACAATCGGACAAGCAAGCAGCAGCTGTTAAGTTCTTAGAATACCTGTACAATACGGAGCTTCGTACGGAATATCAAGAGAAGGGTCTTGGACTTTCCGTTCTGCCTTATGTGAATGAAGCAGCAGGCAAGCCTGAACTGAAGGGCATCGAAGGCTTCCTTCCAACGAAATATGACGGCATCTATCCAGCAACTCCGATTTCGGTTACAGAAACGAAGCTGGAAGGCAAAAAAGCAAGCGATGTATTTATTGAATACATTTTGACCAGCAATCAGGATTTGGAAGCAGCGATTAAAGATTTGAATACGAGATACAACAAAGCGCTAGCAGCGGCTCGTACGGAAGGGCTGACTAATATTCAGGCTAATCCGTCGTTCAGCGCCAAGAGCCTGCAAGGCTCGCTCGGCCAGTAGTCGTATAGCTGAAGCCGTATAGCTGAAGGAAAAGAGGGGCTGCCTGCGGGCAGCCTCTGTTTTTAAAATATAGGGAAAAGTAGAGAGAGGGAGGAGCGAGTACCTAAATGGATCATTTGTATTTTAGTCCGAAGCAGAGAAGCGATTGGGGAGCAAGCTTTCAGCAGCATTTTCCGCAGCAGGCGGCCGCTGCAATTGCTCAGGCAGATCGCTGGTGCGAGGATAAGCCTATTATTTGGAAAGGTTTTGAAATCGATCTGGGCCAGCCTATCAATTGGCTTTACAACCCAACTGGAGACAAGGAATTTACTTGGGGCATTAACCGCTTTAAGCATCTTCGCTCCTTAGGCACCGCCTATGCGTGCACGGGAGACGAGAAATATGCGGCTAAAGCGCTGGAGCATATTTTAGGCTGGATCGATACGCAGCCATGTCCGCGGAATTTGCCGGCAGAGGAGCTGACCTATTTTCAAAGACCGGGTCCGTGGCGTCTGCTGGAAACGGGTCTCAGGCTGCGCCAATGGATATATGCCTATCATTTTTTCGATGAATCGGACAGCTGGAAGGGCGAGGCGAAGCAGCGGTTTCTCCAATCGGTAAAAGAGCATGCTTGGTTTCTCTCCACCTACAAAGCGAGCATTGAAATCAATCATTCGATTATGCATATGATTGGGCTGCTGGGCGCGGGGCTGACCTTTGTGACGTGGGAGGAAAGCGCGGAGTGGCGCAGCATAGCGATGAAGCGGCTGGAGGAATGCATTCGCGTGCAGGTGCTGCAAGATGGCGTCCATTCGGAGCTTACCCCGCACTACCATATGGTATCGCTGGAGCTGTTTGTCGATTGTGCCGTTATGGCGAAAAAGCGTGGGCTTGCGTTCTCAGGCGAATACGAGCGGATTGTAGCCGGCATGACGCGTTTCGCAAGCCTGATGATCAGACAGGACGGCAGCATGGCGCCGTTTGCTGATTCCTTCGCGAACCAGCCGCCAGATTTGAATGCGGCGGCGCTGTATTATGATCGTCCGAGGCTGCTGCTGGAGGATCAGCTGTACGAGCAGTTTTGGACGGTCGGCCCGGAGGCCATCGACCGCCTGATAGCGGCGGCTGCTAATTCGCCAGAAGCAGAAGCAGAAGCAGAAGCAGCAGCAAAGTCGCCAGAAGCGGCAGTATCGCAGGCGGCTTTAACACCAGGCGAAGCAGAAGCGACGAGCGCCCATGTGGAGGAGCGGCTGCCGTTTGCATTCCCTGCGGCAGGCTATTATGGGCTTGGCGATACGGAGCAGCAGCTCATCTTCGATGCGGCTGCACTTGGCGGCCCTCATGGCCATGCCGATGCGTTGTCCTTCGAATGGTGCGCCTACGGCGAAGCGCTGTTCGTCGATCCAGGCACGTATACGTATATGGAAAATCCATGGCGCCGTTATTTCAAAAGCACTTCTGCCCATAATACCGTTCTGGTGGACGGGCAGGATCAGACGCCTTATTTGCGCACCCAAAGATGGGGCGTGCCAGAGGCCGCCGTTTCCTTAATCGCTTGGGAGCCGAATCAACAAATGCTTTGCGCAGAGCATGACGGATATGCTTCTCGCGGCGTTACGCATAGGCGAGCCTTATGGTTTCTGGATAGCGGAGAATGGGTCATTTATGACCGCTTGGTTAGTACTGGCGAGCATACGTATCAGCACCGGCTGCACACTAGGCTGCTGAAGTGGGAGACGCAAAGGCTGGCGAAGGAAAGCGGTTCCTCGACAGATCAAACGCGTTCCCATGCTCAGCCTGCCTGCTACTATGCTAAAGGCAGCAGCTTGGCCAATGGAGCCGAAGCTGCTACTGCTTCGCCGCTCGCCTGCGAGCTGCTCGTATTTGGACCGCCGGAGCTGGAGCTTGACGTGGAGGACAGCTGGGAATCTGTGCACCAAATGAAGATGCAGCCGCTGAAGGTGCTTCAGGGATTGCTGACAACGGAAAATGAAGGTGCATGGTTTATTACCGTGATGAAGCCCACACTTGGCACGCAGCAGCTGGCGATCTCTGAATGGAGCGTTGCCATGGACGAGCAGGGCCGCCCTGTTCTGAGCTTAAACCGTGACGGGCACCTTACCGTATTTGCGATGCCTGAATGAAAAGATTGGAGTGAAGCATGTGGATAAGCAAAACGGATTTATTACTCATTATCTAACTTCAGGACTGCGGTTGAATGATTTTATATCGGACAAAACCGACAAAAACCAAATACGCTACGAGCAATATTTGCGCTCGATTGTCGCGGACAGGGATCTTCCAGCGCCTGCGGGATCAGAAGCCATCCAAATCGGTGCTGAGAGCGAGCTGGGGCTGCCTTGGGAATATCTTTACCCTTGCAGCGGCTTCGTTAATTTCAGCCAGTTTTCGTTTACGCCCCAAAAAGTCGAGCTGCTTGCCGCCACCGCGCTTGTGGCGGAAGAAGACCTTGTCGTCTTGGCAAATCTATGGACTTATACGGCGATTGAAGTATGGCTTAATGGCGAGAAGGTAAGCTCTGTTGCCGTACCGGTGTATAAGCCGATTAATAAACAGGAACTGCAGCTGCCTTTGCGCAAAGGCAGCAACACGATGGTCATCCGCATGCAGAATTTGGCGGTACGTGATACGCGGAACATTTTCGGCATTCAATTATTGGAGCATTTGGATCAGATTACGGTGACGCTGCCGGATGCGGATCAGGCCGAGCCGTTTTTAGCGCTGGACCGCTTTCTATCGGGCATTACGCTGAAGGGCAATGAGCTTTGCTTCCCGGCGGGAGCGCCTTGCAGCATCTATCTGGCATACGGAGAAGAAGTAAATGATAGTCTGATCTGCGAGGACATTAGCGGCAAGAGCAGCGTGAAGCTTGACGAGGGTGCGCCAATGGCCATTGTATATGGTGAAATCGGACCAAGAAAGCTGATTCGCAAAATCGAGCTGCTGCAAAACAAAAAGCCGATTTACCGCAAAGGAGCGGCAGCGGCCGAGGTTAAAGGCGCTATGTTTGAGGAGATTGCCACAATAGGCACAGAGAAGGCGTTTCAACCGCTGCGCTTTGGTTTGTTTTACGTGCTCGCACGCTGGAACCTGGGGCAACAAGGTATTAATGATGAACAGCATATTTTGCACGCGCTTGGACAAATTGAGCGGCGTGAGGATTGCTCGGACTTTATCCTTGCTGGCTTGCTTCGCCTCATGCAGCAGCAAGAGCTTCCGGCTCATTTAACGGAACGAGCCAAGCAGGCGATTTTAGACTACCGCTTCTGGATGACCGAGAACGGCTCAGATGGCATGTGCTTCTGGAGCGAGAATCACGCGCTGATGTTTTATATTTGCGCTTATATGGCGGGTCGCGAGTACCCGGATCAGCTATTCGCAAGATCGGGCCGCACAGGCGTACAGGCAAGCGAAGTGGCGCTTGGCAAAATCCGCGAGTGGCTGGCAGATGTTGAGAAATACGGCTTTGAAGAGTTTCTCAGCGCGGATTATATGTGCGTGACGCTGGGTGCGCTCCTAAATGTCGTTGATTATATGGACGAAGAGGAATCCACTCGGGCTGGCCGATTAATTGATGAGATGCTTAAATCCTTTGCTTATCATACGTTCCGTGGTTCAATCGTCGCGCCGCAAGCGCGTATTTACCGCTCCGTCATTTTGCCGTTTACCCAGTCAGCCCAGTCTTTAATTCATCTGCTGAATCCTGATACACCTATGGGCAACAGCGAATGGATCGTGTTTCTGATGAACAGCAAATACGTGATGCCGCAGCATTTTACAAGCCTGATGAATGGGTCCCAGGAGCTGGAGTACCAGACTGGGAACGCATGGGTGAAGCTCAACAAGCAGCCTGATTATATGCTGACCTCGGTTCAATCTCCGAGATATGATGCTAATCCAACCTTCTGGCAAAATGTTAGCTTTGACGAGTCCGTTGACATTGAATCGGGCGATTATGTTAAATCGTTCAATGAGCGTTTTCACGGCACCTCGCGTTTCGAGCCGGGCGTGTACGGGTATCAGCAGCATATGTGGTATGCGGCGCTGGACAATGATACGGTGCTGTATACGAACCATCCAGGAGAGCTGGCTGATGATGGCGGCATGCGGCCGGGCTATTGGTATGGTAATGGCATTATGCCAGCGGTCAAGCAGCAGGGCAGTGCGCTCGGCGCGATTTATGAAATCGGGGAGGAGCATCCGGTCGCGTTTACGCATCTCTTTTTCCCGGAGGCAAAATTTGATGAATTTGTCCAAGACGGACACTGGCTGTTTGGGCAAAAAGGCAGCGGCTACGCCGCGATCTGGTGCAGCGAGCCGATGGTTCCCCATCACGACCGCCTATTCCATTGCGAATACCGGGCATACAGCCGCAAAAATGCGTATTTCTGCAAGCTGGGCTCGGAGCAGGAGTTCGGCAGCTGGGAGCAGTTTAAAGCGGAATGCTACCGGCTTGCTCCTGCCTTCGATTGTTCAGCCCTCAAGCTGACCGCAGCGGATGATTATGAGCTGAGCTTCGTCCGCAGCAGCAACAAGTCGCAATATGTGTAAACGAAATAGGTGTAATTTAATCCGATAATAGTTGAGAGGAATGACGAATCATGAGCAGGTTGAACAATTGGGAAAATGCCGAGCCAGGCGTAAAACGGAAAATTTTCACACCGGGCGAGACGATTATGATGATGGAGGTGCATTTTGAGGAAGGAGCGGAAGGTTATTTGCACAGCCATGTGCATGAACAGTTTTCCTACTGCCTGGAAGGGCAGCTGGAGTTTTCGATCAATGGGGAGAAGACGATCATTTCCGCAGGAGAGACGATCTTTATTCCTAGTAATGCAGAGCATGGCTGCCGCGCCTTGAAGGCAAGCAAGCTGCTCGACACCTTCACGCCGCTTCGGCAGGATTTGATCAATTAACGCCTTAGCTTGTCATTCAAATAATTAGCTGTGCCGAGCTGCGTTTTTACAGCGGCAAGGGCTGCACCCAGTCAAAAGTCATGAGCTTTTGACTGGGTACAGCCCTATTTTTTTTGAAATATAGGAAAGTGTATGATTTTTCCATCCTTTCTCTACATTAACTAGGGATGAAACGCGCCGTGCCGCCAAAGGCTGGCGACAGCCGTTTCACCGTTTTACCTTGTTGCAAGGTTTTCCATCTCCGCATGTAGAAGTTAATGATATGGATTAGTTGAAGGGGCGAGCAGAGGTTGCTTACATGAGCTGCTTGCTCAAAATCAACTATTTTATGGAGGGGATCAGTCATGGGGAAAATAATTTGTTTTATATCAGAGGATTTTGCTGATTTTGAGATTACTTTGGTCCTGCACAAAATTAAAAATGTGGGCAACAGGGAAATAATAGCTATGGGATATAAGGATGAACCAGTAATGAGTGAATCAGGCTTATATTACAAACCTAATGTCACAGTTGCCGAAGCGTTAAAGCTTGAAGATATTGAAGGGCTTATTGTCCCAGGGGGACCGATTCGAAGCCAGCAAAGCTCATTAACGGAGCTCATTATTAAACTTGATCAAGAAGAGAAAATGCTGGCTGCAATATGTAACGGACCGCAATATCTAGGGAGATCTGGTGTGCTGGACAGCAGAGCATTCACTACTTCTTGCACGATTGAAAGAATCGATAAATTAGGGACAGCAGATCCATTTCCACGTGACAATTGCATAGATAAGAGGGTAGTTAGAGACGGGCATGTAATAACTGCAAAAGGACGTGCATTTGTTGATTTTTCATTTGAAATATTCGATTATCTAGGGATTTATCAAGGCAGGGAGCAGGATAAAGGGCAATTATTTAACGACATTATGAATAGATGAACGAGTTAGGACAGTCTTATTTTTCATGGCGCGGATGCTGATTTTGAATCTTCTGGAACATCGGATAGAGTAAAGGCGTCTATGAAAATGAGGTGATAAAAATGAATGTACTCAAGCAGTTACTAATCTTGCTGCTCCTTATGCTGGGAGCTGCCGGCTGCGGCGCTGGAGAAAAAGGGGGAGTTATGGAAAGGCCGGAAGTATCTCCTTCGCAAGCTCCGGTGAAGGCTGCTTTGCCAGAAGCCGAGGAACCGTCTGAAACTTGTAATGCGATTGTCGAGTGGGTCGATTTTCTGATGATTAATGGCATCAAATATCAATACAACTACGAGGGAAGCGAGAAGGTATCTGACGATCAGCTTGGCGAAAAAGTAGGCGAGGTAACTTATATGCTGAACGATCATGCTTGCACGGATTATGTGGAGAAGGATGGCAATGCCGCCTTTTTGCCTATCGGCACAGAGATTTATGCGATAAAGGGCTACAAGTCGGAGTTCCGTGTCGTAGCATTCAACAAGGTTTATGAGGTGATGGATAATCCAAAGGCGGCAACGCTGGGACAATTGCTCGATATCGAAGGCAAAGTTGATAAAGTAGGCCTGGAAAGTGCCGAGGATGGCAGTCCGATCGGCGACTTTAGTGCAGAAGCGTCTGCACAATTTATTCAGGAGCTGCTTCCTCTGCAGCATGTGGGGTTTAAACAGGTTTATGAAAAAACGAAGCATGAATCCGGTATTTTTCTAAGGGTATACTTGCTGGATGGCAGCTCTTTCCGGCTCGTGTATTATCCCGAAGGGAATGGCTTTCATACTGGCGCATTCGGAACAGACAGCCTGAAAAAATTGATTATGGAGCAGCGGGCCCAAATCAAAGCAGCAGCAGGCTTATAGAGCTGCGTCGTCGAAATGGCATTAGCGCTGCTGGAAAGCTTTTTGAATGGATTGGAAGCTGAAAAATCCCGATGAACCGTCAGCAGCAAAAGCATGAGGCTTTTGCTGTTTTTGACGATGCACCGGGACGGTTCGTTCAACTCAAGACTACAGCTTGAATTTATTAATTTGAATACGCAGCTTCTCGGCCATATTCGCAAGCTCTGCGGAGGATGATGCTACTTCCTCCATCGAAGCCATTTGCTCCTCTGCGGCAGCGGACACGTTTTGTGATTCGGCTGCCGTTTCACTGGCCGAGTCGGAGATGAGGCGAATGGATTCCACCAACGTAGTTGTACCGGACACCATCTCGCCGGATGCTGTTGATACGCCTTGAATGCTCACGGCTACCTCCTGAATGGAAGAGCGAATGCGGGCGAACAGTTCACGGGCTTCTTCACCCGTATGTCTGCCTTCAGCCGCTTGGGTGACGGTCTGTTCGGAGGCTTGCAGCGTCCGATCAATTTCGAGGCGGATGCTTCCGATAAAGCCAGCAATTTGCTCGGCTGATTCCATCGACTGGCCGGCAAGCTTGCGAATTTCATCCGCTACGACGGCAAAGCCGCGTCCCGCTTCTCCCGAGCGTGAAGCCTCAATGGCTGCATTCAATGACAAAATATTCGTTTGGCGGGCGATTTGGCTGATGCTGCTGACGACATCGCCGATTTTGCCGGACAAGCCGCTGAGCGCATGAATCGTTTGGGCAAGCTCGCCAATGCCTTGCTCCATCTCGGCCATTTTCCCATTAAGCTGATCCATGGAAGCCGCTCCGTCATCGGAGAGAGTAGAGGCTTCGGAAGCGATGTCGGCCGCATTTGTACTATAAGAAGCGATACCATCAATTTGTATAGCAATGCTGTCGGCTGCTTGGCTTCCATCCTGCAAGCTGGATGTTTGGCGCTCCGAGCTTTCGGCTACGACGAGAATCGCTTCGGATATGCTTTGCGCGGCACGTGCGCCTTGATCCGCTCCCTCAGCAAGCTGCTTCGCAGAATCCGTCAGCTGCTCGGATAAGCCGTTAACCTCCTTCATCAACAGCTGCATTTGATCGCCAGCGGCATTAAAGGAATGCAGCGCCCTGCTAATATCGGTTTTGCCCTTCACCGGAATGCGATACGTTAAATCGCCTTGCGCCAAAACATCAATGCCATGTGTCAACTGACGAATCGGATACACAATCCGCAGAGCAATCAGAACCGTCATGATTAAGGCAAGGATGATAATGCCTGAACCGACCAAGACGATCAAACTTAGCAAAGTATCGACTGGCTTTAAAATTTCACTTTCGTCCGCGAACATCGTAATGACCCAGCCCAGGCCAGTCACACTCATAAACCCAATTTTATTAACGCCATTTTCCTTATAATGAATCGGGGCGGTATGGCCTTGGGTCGCATTGGCGAGCGCTTGATCAAGTGCAGCGATGCCCAGATCGGACAGTTTTTTGTTTAACACAAATGATTCATCCGTGTACGAAAGGAATGTCCCGTCAGCTAACGTCATATAAGCTTTTCCGGTCTCGCCGAATTGAGCTTTGCTGACGCTTTCTACCGCTTGGCTAATCGAATAGGAGGCTCCATAAAATCCATAAGCTTTGCCATCTTTGATTAGTGGAGCACCGACAACAACAACCATCGTGCCCATCGTTTTGGAAATAACCGGCTCAGAAATGAACGGTTTGCCTTCCTTGGCAAGCTTGATGTAAGGCCGATCGGCTAGATCGACGTCCGTATTTTTAATGTTAACAGCGTTGGCGCCAATTAAATCAAGCGAGAAAAAAATCGATTCAAATTCGGGATGCTGATTATGGGCTTGAACGAGAAAATCAAGCTGCTGCTGCCGGTCTGCTTCCACCTTGGAGCCCTGCTCCGCAATGACCTGCATAATCGCCTGCTTTTCAACTAAATTGGCATCAATTTCTTTAGCCAGAAGGCTGGAGTAAAGCTCCATTTGTTTTTCGGCTTGGGATTGGACTTCTCTGGAGGTTGGAACGTAGAAGGTGTAGGAGAGCACGGAGACACAAACGACGATAATAAGCAGTGTGGACAATACAATTCTACCTGCTGTCTGACGAATCGAACCAAGAATGAGCAAATTACGAATAAAACGCGAGTTCTTTAATGACATTACTATTCTCCTTTGTATAAAGTGTGTGTCCTATTAATATCGGTTGATACATGCTATTTTATTACTGCTTTTCTCACGTATTGCTCGTATTTTTGATTTATTTTCAATTTCAATATGTAAGCCTTTACAAGAAAAAAGTAATGATACAGGAATTTAATAAATATATAACAGGTGATTTTTTAATTGTTAAGATTTACTAAATATTTACCAGGCATTGTTCATCCCCTTCGGCAGCAATGGGAAAGTTCGCGTTCAAAAGCAAGGCAGCCCCTAAATGCGGGCTGCCTTTATTATAATGCTACGTTTTATATCCAATACTTCTCGATAATCGCCTCGCGACCGGAGTAAATACTTTAAACGGACTGACCATACAACAGAAACAGCCTTCGGCAAACGTTGCTTTTTGTATCATATTTAAAGCAAGCTTCGCTGCTTTTCCCATAGCGGGCTAAAGCGGCAGCAAACGAACAAAATCAAGTTGATGAGCATAGCCACAAGAAAGACGATGGATGGCGCGGTGAACACGGAAATCCAGCCAGCCGCCGCGACGGCGAAGGGCATGCCAAGCTTGAACAGCGAGCCGGTAATGCCGCTGATTCTTCCGATCAAATGCTGCGGCGTCGTTTCCTGGCGGAACGTCCAAATGCAGACGACGCTGATCGTTTCGAACCAGCCATTTAGAAACAGCGACACGCCTAGCATGGCAGCAGAATGGGAAAGGTACATCATGAAATAAGTAAGGGCTAGACCTAAAGTTGTTAGCGTAATTAACGTTCCAACCTTAAGCCTGCGGCGCAGCCAGCTGATGATGAAGCTGCCGAGCAGGCCGCCAACCCCAGCCGCTGACCATACGAGTCCCAGCCCGAAATTGCTCAGCAGCAATGCGTCCTTGGCATAAAAAATGACCGTTGTATCGACCATGCCGGAGGCGCAATTGAGGAAAATCACCGTTAACGTAATCAGCCACAATAAGCGGTTGCGGCGCAGCTCGCGCCAGCCCTCCAGCAGCTCCTTCCAAAAGCTTGATTCCCGCTGCGCCCGCGGCTGCTCATTCGATTGCAGAAATAATAGCAAAATGAAAGCAAAGCCGAACGCCACCGCCGTCACGAACAAACCATCATGAAGCCGCGGCAGCATGAGCATAAGCCCCGTCAGTACGGGCCCAATGATGCCGATCAGCGTCGTAATGAAATTGAGCGATACGTTGGCCGAGGTAAGCAGCTCTATAGGAATCGCTTGCTTGACGATCGCTACCCGCGCATTGGAGAAGGCATAGCCGAAGGTCATTAGCAGGAATCCGCCTGCGTAGAGGACATACAGCGAAGGGTCGCCATAGGCAAGTGCGGCATACAAGCCGAGTAGAACGAGCATTTGCAGCAAAATCGAAGCAAGCGACCAGTTCTTTTTATGCACCCGATCCACTAATACGCCAATGAACACGGCCAGCAATAAGTTCGGCAGAAACTCGATGCCTTTCATCGTCGACATGGCGACAGCCGACTGCGTCAAATCATATAAAATGAGCGGCAGCGCCAGCTCATAGATTTTATTGCCGAAGGCTATGATGCCGCTAGTCAAGAAAAGAATAAGAAAGTTCCGATGGCCCCATATGGTCGTGTGCGACTGCTGCCGTGACAGGGGAAGACGATTGGTTTTTATGAACATGTGCGGCTGCTCCTCTTGACCGTATTTATGGATCAAAGTATACTTTCGAAAAAGACGAAGGAAAAGCGAAAGGTGAGGATTTTGTTTTTCGCCTTTTAGCGTTTGCCTATTGGAGAAGGAGTCTAAATGGACGTCCACGACTATTACGGCCAGTTAAGGAAGCATTATATTGACATGCCGAAGCGGCAGCGGTTTGCTGTATCGATGGAGGAGCTGAGCGCGCTGCTTGCCTGCACACGCCGCAACACGCAAATGCTTTTGCATAAAATGACGGAGCTTGGACTTGTTGAATGGACGCCAGGGCGCGGACGGGGAAATTTATCGCAGCTGGCATTTCTGAAATCCTGTAGAGAGCTGGCGTTCGCCAAAGCGCAGGAGCTGGTTGAAAAGGGGAAAATCAATGAGGCATGGAAGCTCATGGAGCCATTTGAGGATCAAGCGATTAAAGCCGAGTTCATGGCATGGCTGACCCGGCAGTTTGGCTTGCAGCAGGATACGGAGGAAAAGGATGTGCTGCGCTTCCCGTTCTACCGTCCTGTCTTAAGGCTGGACCCTGCCTATGTGTTCCGGCGTACGGAGTCGCATTGGGTTGAGCAGATTTTTAATACGCTGGTCAAATTTTCGCGGGGGACGTTTCAACCGCAGCTGGCCCACTATTGGGAAAGCAATGAGGAGCATACGCAGTGGTCGTTTTTTCTGCGCAAGGGCGTGCGTTTTCACCATGGGAAGCGGCTGACCGCGCGTGATGTTGCTTTTACCTTTCAGCGGCTGATGGCAAGCTCTCCTTCGGAGTGGCTGACCTCGATGATTGAAGCGATCAACATAACCGGAACGTACAGCCTCACCATCACGCTGAAGGAGCCGAATGCTTTGTTTATGCACAGCTTGTGCACGGAGCGCTTCAGCATTGTGCCGGAGCATGCGGGCGAGCTGGGGGGAGCGGACGATTTTGCCAAAATGCCGATTGGGACAGGGCCCTTCCGCATGCTCCGAAATGATGAATCAATGCTCATTGTGGAGGCGAATGAGCTGTATTTCGAAGGCTGTCCCCATTTGGACCGCATTGAAATGTGGGTGTGGCCAAACTATGAGTCAAGCGAAGGGTGGACTGTTCCAGAGCAGCAGTCGCAGCTGGCCTATTTTGAAGCGCAGCTAAAGCAGCAGGCGGATGGGAAGAAGGAGCAGTTGGAGCAAGTGGAGCAGCTGGAGCAGGGCAGTACCTATTTAGCCTTTAATCTTGCGAGAAAAGGAGCGCTGCAATCGCTTAAGCTGCGCCAAGCGATTCATTACGGCTTGAACCGCAAGCAAATGATTGCCGATCTGGGCGGCATTCGCGAGCAGGCGTCAACGGGCTTCTTGGAGGAGGGGATGGATGCTGACTATGGCTCCAGCTATGATTTCTCCTATGCGGTGCAGCTGGTAAGCGAATCGGGTTATGCAGGCGAAACGCTCAAGCTGTACACGTATGAGATGCCCAGCAATGAGCAAAGTGCGGAATGGACCCGGAAGGCATGCGAGAAGCTGGGTATTCGAATCGAAATGGGGGTGTTCCCAATTGAGGAGCTGGTGGCGTGTGCTGAGCATCGGAAGGAAGCCGATATTATTTTAGGCGGAGAGGTGCTGGGGGAGCAGCCGGATATGACGCTAATTGAGCTGTATAAGTCGGATACGAGCTTCGTAGCTAGCGGTCTTTGCCTTGAAGACCGCGCCTTTGTCGATGAGCATATTTCATTATGTTTGCGGGAGCAGCAGCCGGATGCCCGATTGGACATTTTAATGTGCATTCAAGAGCGGCTCAAGCAGCAGTTCAGCCTGTTGTTTCTGCATCACAGCCGGCAGCTGGTTGGGCATCACCAGTCTTTGCAGGGCATTGCCTTGAATGCCTGGGGCAACATCAATTATAAGGATGTCTGGTTTCGGAGAACGACATGACAGGTGCAAGGGATATGCAGTGCGAATGCTCCTGCAATTAGGTCGAATATTTGGAATGGGGGCAGCGTTTTGTTAAGACAGCTATTAGGGCCGCTTTCCTGGACGCGCCATATTTGCATCATTGGGATTCATATTAACGATCTTAACGAGCTGTTCCTGCATATATTCAGGCGGATGCTTAAAGCCGGTTTCAATCCAGTGCCATACGAGGCCAAGCACAGAACTCATGCTATAGGTGGCTAACAGCTCCGGATCAATATCATCCGTAGGGTTCAAAAGCTCCGCCATCGAAATTTGCTTAAGGACATGAAGCATTTTTTCCTTCATATTGGGCAGCACATCATTTTTCATTAGAATCGTGTAGACGCCCGAATGCTCGTAAATATGTCTGAAAATCGTGACTGCATGGGCAGGAAGCTCACTAACGTTAAACACCTCGACATGCTCGTAGGGTGCCCGAAACGATTGCAGCAGCTTATCGAGCAGCTCATTCGTAATCTCATCCAGCAGTGCTTCTTTACTATCATAATTGGCATAAAAGGTTCCCCGGTTGTAGCCAGCGCATTCTACAATCTCCGTAATGGAGATCGCTTGGAAGGGCTTATTCGCCATTAGAGTGAGCAGCGCTTCCCGCATGGCACGTCTGCTGCGCAAAGTTCGGCGGTCGATTTTTGGATTGTTTTCAGACATTATGCTCCACCTTCTTGACGTGTTTATATACAAAAAACCGCATTGTGTCTGTTACCGGGCAAATGTGGTTTTTTTGCTGATTGTTTCTTAACGCTACGTTTTATTATACTCGAAGTAACAGATGTTCTGTAATGAGCATGTGTTTATTGTATCCTTGATTCAAATGGAGGAATGAACCGTGAGACTAACAGGAAAAGTAGCTGTCGTAACTGGCGCAGCTTCAGGTATGGGTAAAGCGATTGCCGAGCTGTTCGCAGCTGAGGGAGCTAAGGTTGTCGTTTCCGATCTTCGCATAGATGCTGCTCAAACGGTTGTTTCCGCTATTGAAGCAAGCGGCGGACAAGCGATTGCAATCGCTGCCAATGTAGCGAAGGAAGAGGACGTTCAGCAATTAATCGATACGACTGTAGCGAATTACGGTACAGTGGATATTTTAGTTAATAATGCGGGAATTATGGACAACTTTGTTCCAGCAGGGGACTTAACGGATGAGCTATGGGAGCGGGTATTCGCTATTAATACAACGGGACCGATGCGTACGATCCGGAAAGTGCTCCCTCTTTTCACCGAGAAGAAGAGTGGGGTTATCGTCAATATCGCTTCTGCTGGAGGCTTGCAAGGCTCTAGAGCGGGCGCAGCTTATACAGCTTCCAAGCATGCTGTCGTGGGCCTCACGAAAAATATTGGTTTCCAATATGCCGACCTCGGCATTCGCTGCAATGCGATTGCACCTGGCGGTGTGAAAACGAACATTGCGGCGTCGCTAACGGAGCCTAACGCTTTCGGAGCTTCGCGTGCGATGGCAGGCATGGGCCTCAACCCGCGTACGGGCGAGCCGGAGGAAATTGCAAAGGTTGCTCTGTTCCTAGCATCCGATGATGCAAGCTTCGTCAACGGCACGGTTGTAACCGCTGATGCGGGCTGGCTGGCTTACTAAGCTTTACAATTACAAGCAGAAGCAGAAATCCCCTCTGGTTGACCCGTTTCCCATACAAATCGTGGGGAAGGGGGGAACTGGAGGGGATTTTATTATATAAGATGTGAAAACATAAGCTAAGAATCATCCCCACTGATTGCAGGCAGCCAAAAAGACATGATGAGATCGACTTTCAATGTTTCTTCCTCGAAGAAGAAGGCAAAGCCATAGGTTTTGTTTCTGTTTTTAATAGGAGTATCATTGAATAATGGATCAAGCGAAAAATAGCTGCCGTCCTCCGCCTGCTCATAAAAGAGGTACGCTTTGCCTGGTCTTAAATAGCCCGCTGTTCCATATTGTAGAAGGACATCCCTTAATGTGCTTTTTCCGACTATTATACCTTTGCTGGTAGAGAAAATCTTACTAGTGTCCGTATATTCTGAATCAGTAGATATAGACCAAACGCCTAACAGATCCGCTTTATTGTATATAACTGAGAAGGAAGGATACTGGTTAAATCCAAATGAGACGGTCTGAGACTCCCCAAACCGTGCATCGATAGACGATTTCGTATCCCCAAATTTCACTGTCGAATTAGGCTCGGTTCCGATTAAATCAAAATCACCTTTGGTTAATGGCTGCGTGCTGAATAGGGGCAAAGGTTTTGGCGCATTCACCAGACTCGGCAGCATGCTGCGTTTGGAGAGGGATTTTGGACGCTCCTCGATACCCATCATTCCTGCAACCGTCAACTGCCTAATCCATTGAATAGCCTCAGCCCGTGTCAAAGGAGAATAGGCTTTAAAGGTAGACAGCGAGGCGGCATCACCGTGTACCATCCCATGTCCAATTAGATAAATCAGATTATCCTGTCCCTCAAAGTGGACGCCATTGGCTGAGGCAATAATCGCGGCTGCTTGTGCTTGAGTGATCGGTGCTGTACGAAGTTCTGTCTTGGCTGCTCCGACAACGGGATGGTTCCATTCTTTCGCAAATTGATATAGCGTGTTTACCCGACTTTTAATTGTCCCATCCGTTTCAGCATTCCTCAACAACCCATTATCGAACGCCTCATACAATATTTTTAAAAACTCTGCCTCGCTTACAAGTCGATCCGGTTGAAAGCTTCCATCCGAATAACCCTCAATGATGCCATTTTCTCTGGCCCATTGCATTAATGTATCTGACCATTGATTGCTTGGTCCATAGGTTTCAGCAGCAGCGATGCTTCCCCCAAGCATGCTGGAAACCACCATAAGACAAATGAACGTCCGACGGACGATAGACATGTATACCTCAACCCTTCTTATTTTTAAAGTTGTTGTGAATGAATCTTATTACATATGTATTATCGGTTGAAAAGTGGCATTTTGTAAGGTTTTACCTTAGGGATCGTTCCCTATCTTATAAACTGGCAATTTCCCCGAAACCTTGTTACGCTTTCTATATCTATGTTGAAACAGGGGGAATCGGGATGGCGGAAGGAAAGAAAACGATGGAAATGAAGCGGGTACAAGATAGTGGAAAGATTTACACCATTAAGGAAGCCGCGAAGCTAGGAGGATTATCAGAGGATACAATCCGTTATTATGAGAAAATCGGCGTTTTGCCGCAGGCGGAGCGTAAAAACAACACCCATCGTTTTTACCGGATGAAGGATATTGAAACGATGAAGATGCTGGTCTGCCTGAAGAAAACAGGCATGTCGCTTGACGAGATAAGACCGTTTATAGGTGTGTCCTTCATTAATATACCGTCGGATTACCCCGAGCTGGTGCAATTAATGCTGAACCATAAGCAGCAAATTCGGCAGCAAATAGCGGATTTGCAGCAGGTGCTGGACTTTATTGATGACAAGCTGAAAATCACCTCTTTTGAGCAAGGGGGCTGCCCTCAGTAGCTGCAACAACTAGGGCAACCCCTTGACCCAAATCAAAATGAAGAGGATGAGCAAGGGGAATTAATTTTGGGCAGCGCACCTTGCATTTTGAAGGACTGAGGAGCCGCTATTTTAGCATTTTATGTGATTTCAGCCTGTGAGCGGACAGGAAATCCGTTATTGTCTCCATAATCGCATAAAAATGAGTATGAGGCGCTCATTAGCGTCTCCTGAGTCCGCGAGTACCGCCAAAAACCCTGATTTGGTTAAAATAGCGTCGTCTGTGTCCGCCAAATTTCCGCTGCCGACTTTGCCCGGTTATTAAGCCACTTCATATCGTCTCCGCATACTTATCCGAACGAGCAAACCTACAGCTTTGATGCATCTGAGCATATCTAAGTCTATCTGCATCTATCTGTGCCTATTTATGTCTATCTAAACCTATCTATGCCCCCACGTCTACTCCATCACGAGAATACGTGGGGTAGCCTGTTTAATAGCTTTCGACGAGGCCCATGAGCCAAGCGCCGCCGAGAAAATGCTCAGGCACGAGACGACGAGCACGCCAGCCCAGCTGAAGGTCAGCGGTATAGCGACGATGCCGTAGCCGGACAAAATCGTTTCAAGCAGCAGCGGCAGCGCATAAACGCCTGCGAGTAGTCCGATCAAGGCACCAAGCGTCGATAAAATCCCAATACCGAGGGTGATGGAGAGTCGGATGCGAAATGAGGTCAGGCCGAGGGATTTGTAAATCCCGTAGGTTTTGCCCTCTTTCCGCATATGAATGCGGCAGGTGCTGTACGTAATGAGAAAGGTGACCACCATAAACAAGAGACCCATAAGGCTCATCGGGTAGATGAGAATAGCGGTTGCTTCTTTGAACACGGAGTCGAGCAGCATCTGCTGCGTCACAACCGTAGCCGAGGCTTTATAACGCGTATTCAAATCCTGGGCAAGCGCTTCTGACTGTGCAGGGTTTTTGGCATTAATAAAATACACATCCATATCGGAAAAAGCAGGCTTGGCAGCTCTTACCGCATCGGCTGTTACTCTTGCTGAATTGGACATATTGGCAATCGCTTGATAAATGCCGGTGACGGTTAGCGTCTGTTTATGTCCCGCGATATACGCATCGACCGTATCCCCTACACTTTTGCCTAGATTGCGGGCGGCGTTTACACCGAGGGCAATTTCATTTTTTTGCCGCGGATTGTAGCCAGAAATCGTTTCAAAACCAAGCTGCTCGTACCCCCCTTGAACAATCGTCAGATTGAGGCTGATGGAGGATGAAGCCGCACTAATACTGCCATTATCGTTGCTGTACACCGTTTCCGTCCCCGCAACCCCCGAGCTGATCACACTACTCAAATTAGCCTGCCAGCCAAAGTTTTTCACTCTGGGATCGGCCTGCAGCGCCTCTTCAAACTTGGCTTGGGAGAAGGCGGTTTTGTTGAACAACAGGGCGGCCACGTTGGCATTATCATAGCCCCATTTCGCAGCGGTTTGCTGGATGTTCATGATGCTGGCAAGCAAAATATAGCCCAGCACAAGCACGGAAGATGCCGTTACCGTAAGTACGATCATGAAGGCGGAGCTTCTCCCATTTTTGAAAATATTCCTCAGCCCCATGGCGGCTGCCAGCGGCAGATGGAAGTCCACCAGCTTGCTTGTCAGCGTGGTGCCCATTCTGCGTGCTTGTTTATTATTATCGGCCTCTGACATGCCGAAACGGATCGCCTGCACAGGCTGCACGTTGCGTGCTTTATTAGCGTAAAAGAAGGCGCATAACACGACTAGTCCAAACAGCAGCAGGCCCACCGCAAGGACGGTTACTGCGGCGTTAACGGGAATTGCCTCCGTACCTGTTTTCAGCGAAGACAGCGACAGATTCATAATAAACCCGGATAAGAAGCGGCTTAGCGCAAGCCCGGGGATAATCGAAAGGATAGCGAGAAACCCGTATTGTAGCACGTAGGTGCTGATCATTTTGGACGAGGACAGCCCTAACGCTTTTAGGACGCCTATCGTTTTATAATGGGCTAGAATCGCATCGGATATCGTAAAACCAACGGTGAACAGCGCAATCAGCATCATAATGATACCGAGAAAAATCATAATAAAGCCGATCACCTGGTTCATAATTAAATAAAAGGACGATATTTCCTCAAACTCCATTTTAGATTCCAAATAGGGCGTTCCCCATTGCTGCTCGAAACGGCCCCAATCGTCCAACTGCTCGCTATAATCGGCAAAACGAAGGCCAATCATATAGCCGTCTTTACCCGCTGCGGCTGCAGTTGTCCATTGATCAGCATAATCCTGCGGATTCATCCAAATCCGGGCGGTGTTGGAGAAGGGTGCGCCATATGGAATGTCCACAACGAACGCTGAAATTTTCAAGTTCAGCGGCCCAGAGCCTGCCTGAACCTGAAGCGTATCGCCAACCGCCATACCGTTCGTGTAGGCAAGAGAGGTAGGAACCCAGATCGTTCCGTGCTCAGGAGTAGGGGTTGCCGTTCCTTCAGCAAAAATCAGCTCATCGACGCCAAAGGGCGGCTGCGGCGTATCCATCATTAGCAAATACATGTTAGGAATATCCTGTCCCTTGTATTTCATGCCGGATAACGTCTGGTAACGAAGCAGCTTGGAAACATCTACGCCTGTCTGAGCTTTCCACCAGGCATAAACCTGTTGCGGATCATGAATGCCTTTTTCGAGCGTTAACAGCTGATGCGAGCCATGTGTTTTCTGGTGTTTGTCTGCGAATAAATTTCCCGTATTGGTGATGAGGATCGCGGCGGTTGCAATCAGCAGGGTAGCGAGCAGGAGGAGCAGGGCGATGAAGATGTTTTGGGTTTTGTTTATAGCAAGGCGAGAGCGGCATAGCGTCCATACGGCATACATAGCGTCTACTCCTTCCCCGTTACAAAAGCGAAAATGACCGCTTCACGATCCTGCATCGTACCCAGTCCAAACTTCTCGAAATCAAGCGTACCACCGACTTTTCCATCCCGGATAAAAATAAGCCGATCGGCGCGGCAGGCCGCTTTCATATCATGGGTGACCATAACGATCGTCTGCCCTTGACGATTCATATCGGTTAGCTGGTCGAGCACAGCGATGCCCTGATCATAATTAAGGCTGCCTGTCGGCTCATCGGCAAAAATCAAATCGGGCGAATTAATAAGCGCCCTTGCGATTGCGGCCCGCTGCTGCTGGCCTCCCGATGTTTGTGCGGGCAGGCGCTGGCTTTGCCCAACAAGTCCCATCGCTTTCAGTAGCGACTGGGCTTTCTCTTGTACGCTCGCTTTGCCACCCCCAGCGATATAGCCGGGCAAAGCGACATTTTCAAGCAGGGAAAGGTCGGGCACAAGATTCATGCTTTGATAAATATAGCCGATGCGCTTCGCCCTGAAGTCAGCTAATTGCTGCTCCTTATACTGATCAATGCGCTGCTCGCGAAAATACACCTCTCCCGCCGTCAACTGATCCAGCCCGCTCAGCAAATACAGCAGCGTCGACTTGCCGGAGCCGGAATTGCCCATAATGACAGTAAATTCGCCCTCATAAATGTCTAAATCCACATTGCGGATGGCATGATATTGCTCGCCGCCTGTCGAATAGGTTTTACATAGGTTTCTAGCACGAATAATCGCTTGCTTGGTCATGCGTCTCTCTCCCGAAAGTCTGTCGTAACCCCATTATAAATACGCAATATTTAAAAAGGCTTATCAAGTTATTAATAAATCATTACAGTGAAGTGCACTTCAGAAGGAGGCAATTGCTATGTATGAGCTAACAGCAGCAGAGTTTAATAGGGTCAATACAATGCTTGAAGAGGTGGGAAACAAAGCTGTCTATGCTTTATCGGCAATCCAGCAGTTGCAACAAGGAAAGGTGTTTGTAAACGATAAGAAAAATCCCGCAGCAGCGTTCATAACGAGTGTTGGTGGATTCTATTGTTTATTGGGAGCAACTGCTGGAAGAAAATAATTTGATAAAGGCGACCAAAATTAAACGGGCTTATTACCAATTCAACAAAGGGAAATTTCTACAAACTTATCGCGATTATTCATTTATGCTCAACCCTGAATTCAACGAAGAAGGGTTAAACCTGGAAACAGCAAGTCAATATCGAGAGGAATTTTATCCGTATTATAAAATAGTTTGGGATTCAGCCCAACAATTTATCGATCATGGTGTCGGTCATTTTGTGACGAAAGAAGATAAGATTATCAGTGTTTGTTCCTCACCCTATGTTGGGGGAGGTTATGCTGAAATTGACATTATTACAGTAGAAAAATATAAACAAAAAGGCCTCGCTACATCGGTTGGTGTCCGTTTTATTAAGGAGTGTCTTCACAAAGGACTGACGCCAAATTGGTGCTGTCATTCCGATAACTTGGAGTCCTTAAGAATTGCCCATAAGCTTTGTTTTGAGCAAATAGATGAGCGTCCTATGTATTGGTACAACGGTTAGCCATTATGCGACTAGCATAGGGGAATGGTGAAATGAAAAACGGTGCCACTGCCGTTTTTGCTTTTGAACGCAATGGAGCCGCCATGTGCTTCTACAATATTTTTGCAAATTGCTAGTCCTAGTCCCGTACCTTCAGGCGCTGCCGCATCCCCGCTCGTATCCATTCGTCCCCGAAACGAGCGGTCGAACACAAAGGGCATATCTTGGGGACGGATGCCCCGCCCGGTATCCGCTATTTTAATCATAAGCTGCTCCTTGCTCGCACTCAGCTCGGTCTCTATACGGATCGTATCGCCTGGGGAGGTTGCTTTCAGCGCATTCGCCACTATATTGGCAAGCACCTGCTCAATACGCGCTTGATCAATAGAGATCAGCACATCGGGAATATCCGGGCTCTGTTCAAAAATAACGCCGCTCGTCCGTACCATATGGCCAAGCGGTTTGAACATGGGCAGCAAAGCCTGCCTGCTGTATTGCTCGACGGGCTGGACGGTAATTTCACCCAGCTCCTGCAAAGCATGTATGAGCAGATCATCGATGAGCCGCGCCATTTTGTTGGTATTTGTCTGCATCACCTCCATATATTCCATCATTGTGTCTGGGTCGGAGCAGACTCCGTCCTGTATGGCGTCTATATAGGCTTTTACCGTTGTCAGCGGCGTTTTAATATCATGCGAAAGATTGGAGATGAGCTCCTTCTGCGCTTTCTCCTGCTTCATTCTCTGCTGACCCAAATGGAGCATCTCCAGCCTCATTTGATCAAACATGGCGAACAGCTCGCCCAGCTCATCTGACCGATGGTAATGGATTTTCTCCGTGTAATAGCCTTTCAAAAGCGTTTCGGCATGCTGCTTGAGCTCATGAACAGGCGCAATATAATGGTGCTTCAGTTTATAGCTCATCCAAAGCAGCAGGAGGACGGCAAGGATAAATAAGACTAGCATCGCTGCTAGCAAGCTGATAGGCAGCGTATGTGAGGCTTTTGGAAAAATGCGGTTTTCGGGAAGGGTGAAAATTGCATTTCCGACCTGCGCCTCGCTCCGTTCACTTATGATCGGGAAGGCGATCTTAAACTGATCTACCTCCAGCTTCGCATTATATAAATCATAATGCAGCGATGTATGTAAATTGATTTTCCTTAAGGAAGAATGAGTGGGAGCAGCGATTGGCGGCAGGGCGGAATCGAAAACGGCCGTTCCGTCCAGCTGGACATAGATTAGGCTGATGCCTCTGGCAGCAGACATCATCCGCAGCTTCTCCTGAGCGGCAGCATTTTGTGCGAGTTGGTCGACATTTTGATTAAGATAGAGCACCAAGTCATTCACCTGTAGGCGAACTTGGTTAATGACATATTTTTCACCAGCTTGCTGTTCTGGCTTTAGGTGCAGCCACAACAAGCAGGCACCGCAGCCTGCCATTATGATTAAACAGCTTATTACAGCGAGCAACCATCTATGAAGTAGATTGCGTAAAGGCATGCTTCATCTCCCATCGTCCTGGCTGAATTTATAGCCCACGCCCCATACGGTTTTCAGATAGACGGGAGCGGAGGGCTTAACTTCAATTTTCTCGCGGAGGCGGCGAATGTAAACGGTGACGGTGCTTTCATCTCCATAGGAGGTATAGCCCCAGACGGCATCAAGCAGCTGTATTTTGGAAAACACCTGATTCTTATGGCAGGCTAGGTAATAAAGCAGTTCAAACTCCGTGGCGGAAAGAGCGACCTCCAGGCCATCCACCGTCACCATATGAGCCCGCTTGTCGATGGTAATCGCGCCTAATTGGAGCAGGTCCTTGTTTTCTGGTGCTGGCGGTAGAAGCATGCTGTCATAGCGGCGAAAATGGGCATTAATACGGGCGAGCAGCTCGCTTAATGAAAATGGCTTCGTCATATAATCATCGGCACCGAAGCCAAGTCCCAGCACTTTATCGGTATCGCTGCCGCGGGCGCTTAAAATTAGAATGGGAACATTGCTGCGGCTGCGAATTTCCCTGCACAAATCAATACCATCCATGTCGGGCAGCATCATGTCCAAAATCATATAATCAGGCTGCAGCAAATCCATCATTAGCAGCCCATCGTGGGCATTTTCAGCAATCGCAATCTCGTAGCCATACTTGGACAAATAATCCTTCAGAATGCGCGAAATCGCAGGTTCATCTTCAATGATGAGTATTTTACGAGTTTGATTGATCATGTTTGTCTCCATGAATTTTGATTTGAAATGAAAGATAGAATATTTCGTATTCTATTGATTTTAAACGATTTTTGCAAAATTGAATACAATATTTGACCTTGGGCTAACATAGAATATATATTGAGTGTAATTCAAATCATACATTCTGCGTAAATCATGCAAAACGGAGGTCTTCTTATGCTACTAGAATTTAGAGCGAAGAACTACAAAACGTTTCAGGATGAGCTTGTTTTTTCGATGATACCTGCTCCCAAACAGAAGGGACTGGACTACAGCATCTTAAGCGAGAAAATCGGCTCCAAAACATATAAGGCTTTAAGTTCAGCTGTCATTTATGGCCCCAATGCATCGGGGAAAAGTAATATTATTGGAGCGATGGAGGTTTTGAAATCCATCCTCCTAAACGGATATATTCGTAATGGCAATGGCGAATCTGTAGCGAATGCCGCTGTCAATCTTCTGGAACTGATTCCGAATAATACTTTTGAAGAGAGAAGTCCCGTTTGTTTTTCTATTACTTTCATCGAGAGTGGGCTGTTTTTTGAATATAAACTATCGCTTGATCTGGGAGTGTTTTTAGATGCGAGTTCTAAGCGTAAAATATTATCCGAAATGTTGACTGTAAACGGGAAAAGTGTTTTCTCAAGAGAAGGTTCCTTGCAATTTGGTGATTTTAAAATGATTAAATCATATTTTATAGATGATTTTGAGGCTGAGTTTCTAACTGTTGCAATGGCTCTAGCAAAAAAAAATCTTCATGATGAAGAGCTTTTTTTAATGAATGGCTTCAAAGCCATGTTTAGTACAGAACTAGTAAGCATCATAAGCAAATGGTTTGATAAAAAATTCATGGTTTATTATAGAGCAGATGCGATTCAACTCACGAAGAAGTTTCCAGATAATAAGAGGAGAACGATCTATGTAGACAAGAGCATGAATGAGGCTGCCAGGGTATTTGGGCTTCATTCCAATGCTATTGGTTATATCACACAGGAAGAGGACTCTGAGCCGGAACTCTATTCTTTACTGGATAAAGAAAATGCGATAAGGGCGGAAATATTTGAATCTTACGGAACGCTGCGTTTTTTGAATATTTTTCCTATTATTGTTAATTGTCTGCTTAATGGAGGGACTCTAGTTATTGACGAGTTTGATGCTTCCTTGCATCCGGTTGCTTTAATTAGTATTATAAATCTCTTTCACAATGATGATCTTAATAAGAAAAACGCACAGCTTATTTTCAACACACATAATCCGATATTTTTGAATCCTAATGTGTTTAGACGAGATGAAATCAAATTTGTAGAGCGCGAGGACATAACGAATGGAAGCAAACATTATTCATTGTCGGATTTTGGGTCCTCTGGTGAAAAAGGAGTACGTAAGCATGAAGACTACATGAAAAACTATTTTGTGAGCCAATATGGCGCAATCCATGACATTGATTTTACCCCAGTAATCGAAAATTTGCTGCAAGACAGGGACGAGGGATAAAAGATGTCTAAAATGAAAAAGACTCATAAATATTATTTCTCAGTAGCAGGGGGAAACAGAAAAGTGGTAAGAAAAAAACGGCAACAATAGGGAAACAGCTTAAATATCATTTAGGGTATAGTAATTTTACTTTTGAATTATGGATCATTTTGCATAAATCCGAATGTAATGCTTCTTTCTCTCATAGACGTGAATATCTTAAGCCCATAAACAAAGCTTATGATGAACATTTCACAAACCTTGTTCAATACAAACAGGAAGCCAAATTTAAAACGGAAAACCCTTCTCTAAGCATCTGGCAGAGTATAGAAAAAATATTAAAAGATTGCGGTCTATTACAAGCGCCTTAATTGACGGTATCATCTGTATTCCTGCTATTGTTAGTCCGATATTTTAATTGGAATTATTAAATAACAAACAGAGCTGCCAAGGATGCTGCTACAGCCATTCGGCGGCTCTGTTTATTTAGCTTTCAGATCCAAGGTCAGCCGTTACTCCCGAATGGTCACGCGGGTATTAATCGGAACCAAATGGGCGAGGGCGACCACGTCGTCATTGTACATGCGGATGCAGCCATGCGACACCATGCGCCCGATCGAGGAAGGGTCATTGTTGCCATGAATGCCGTAATGCGGCTTGGACAACCCCATCCAGAAAGCGCCGAACGGCCCACCCGGATTGGGCTGCTTGTTAATAATCGTAAATTCGCCGAGCGGCGATTGCGTCAGCATTTTGCCGATGCCAACAGGATAGGCGTTTACAACCGTATTGCCATCAAGCAAATACAGCCTGCGGTCAGATAGATCAACGATAATGCGGTATGAAGGCATGAAAGGTTTCCCTCCTTTGCTTCTATCCTATGTAAGAGGGGGAGGGAGGGCATTAGGCATTGTCCTATAGGCATGAAATCGCGGAGATTCGGAGGTAGACCGCCTATAGCAATGAGGACTGCCATATAGTTGGCAGCCCTCATTTTTAAGAAAAGCGTATATTGCGTCAGCGGCTAATGCCCCGATGCCTCATGATCGTTGGACAGCTTCAGCACATCAAACAGCTTGAACAGCAGGCTTAGCAAAATCGCTACGACTGTCGCAAGCGCCATGCCGGAGATGGAGAAATCACCCAGCTTGATGGTGACGCCGCTGAGTCCGGTTACCATAACAACCGTCGTCAGAAACAGATTAGTCGGCCTGCTGTAATCGACCTTCGATTCCACAAGCATCCGGAAGCCGGATGCGGCGATAACGCCGAACAGAAGCAGGGAAACGCCGCCCATGACAGGAGTCGGAATGCCCGAAATGAGCGCCGAGAATTTTCCTGAGAAAGAGAGCACAATGGCGATGACGGCCGCGCCGCCAATGACAAAGGTCGAATAAACCTTTGTAATCGCCAGTACGCCGATGTTTTCGCCGTAGGTCGTATTAGGCGTAGAGCCGACGAAGCCGGAAATCATCGTTGAAATACCGTTGCCCAGCATGGAGCGGCTCAGCCCCGGGTCCTTCGATAAATCCTTTTCGACGATATTGCTCGTCACGACCAGATGGCCGATATGCTCGGCTATGACGACGAGCGCAGCGGGAGCGATGGCAAGAATGGCTGCCCACTGGAAAACTGGCATCGTAAACTGAGGAGACTGCAGCCAGCCGCTTTCACTAACACCGGAAAAGTCAGTCATGCCCATAAATTGAGCAAGAACATAGCCGGACACAATTCCAATTAGTATCGGAATAATCTTCATAAACCCACGGAACAGCACCGAGCCGAACACAGTTATAGCCAGCGTAATGGTAGACAATGCGACCGTTGAACCGTCCATCGTCCAGTTTGCCGGGTCCTTATAGTTGTCCGGCATAATCCAGCCAGCCATTTTCGCTGCGACCGGAATGAGCTCCAGCCCGATAATCGCGACAATCGCGCCCATCGCCGCAGGAGGGAATACGACGTTAATCCAGCCCGTTCCCGCATAATGAATAATTAAGGCGACAAGTGTGAAAATAACGCCTGCGGCAATAAAACCGCCCAAAGCTGCGGCATAATTGCCCGGCTCGCCAGCTGCATGTTGGCCGATTACCGCTCCGGCAGGAGTGATAAAGGCAAAGCTGGAGCCAAGATAAGCGGGGATTTTGCCTTTGCAAATCCATAAATAAAGCAAGGTGCCGATTCCGTTCATAAGCAGGCACACAGCCGGATCGACGCCGAGCAAGTTCGGCACAAGCACGGTGGAGCCGAACATGGCGAATAGATGCTGCAAGCTCAGCATCAGGCTCTGCCCTAGCGGAGGACGATCCATAATTCCAATTGCATTACGGTTTTTCATAAACCAATGATCCTCCCGAGTGTTCTATGTCTATAATCCTTGTCGATTCTACCTAGTTCAGTGGAGGTTGGCAAGCTTTTTTTCAAGCGGATAAAAAAAAGAGACCGGAGCCGTCCCCGGAACGGACTCCAGCCTGATGCCGTTAGCTATATGAGCCTTGCACCATGTTGGTTTTCAATATTTACGGTGTGTGATGCCCCATATATTGGTACGTCTCATTAGGATAATAAGACCACTGGCTCGTATCGTACAAGCTCTTGCCGATTTCCCCCGATTTGCGGACCATAGTACCACCGCTTGGGAACAGGGTGCTGGTTAAAGCTCCGTTTGAGCTGATATCGCCAGCTACATCAACGACCACGTCATTGTTCTTAAGAGCGATGCCGCTCACGATAAATCCCCATTCTGGAGCAAGTTTTTCTTCAAGGTTGTAATAGAAAGCATTGGTTAGATAAAAAAAGTCGTACCACGCCGTATCTATTATAACGGTGACTCCGTTCGGAGTGAGTTGAGGAAGAGCCAGCTCTTTCTCGTAATATTGCCCATTGGTAGAGCTGCGTCCGTAAACAAACAAGCTATAGCCTGTAAGGTTGTTGCTGTTGCTATAAATTTCTACGGCTGCCCGGTTTTCATCCTGAAGTAAAAATTCAGAAATATAAACGGGCGACGTTGTGAATGGCGGAGCGTCAGCAACCGTCGTAAACGTCCACTGCGTCTTTGAGGTTATTCCCGGCGATGCCAGCCCATTGCTGTCCTGAAAGCTGCCAGCAGCAACCTTTACATAATAGGCGGTCGCGCCTGACAGCCCTGAAATCTGGACCTCAGCTGTATTGCCGTTAAACGTCACCTTAGTCGAATCATCGAGTGCAACGCTGGCAGCGATGGAATCGTCGGATGCTTTATACACGGTAAGCGTATGACCCGCTGTCGCGAGAACAGGCCGATTAAACGTAAGCGAGAGCGTCAAATCTTTACTCACGTCCATCGCTTGGCTGGCAGGAGACAGGCTCGTGATATCCAGCTCATTCGTTGCGCCAATCAGCATGTCAGCAGTCGTAAGCGCGCGTCCGCTAGTCAAAGCACTTGCCTTGGCTGTAATGCTGAAATTTGTAATATCCGTATCGAAGTCGGTGCCATCGTAATCTACCGATAGCCAAATTTCATTGGCGGATAAAGGAATCACACTCAGTATGGTCATGCCTGGTGGAGCATGATTCAGCTCGAAGTCGCTTGTATCTGCAGCCATCTCGAACGTATCCTCTTCTAATGTAACAGTGAAAATAGCTCCGCTGGAAGCTCGCAGTTGATCCTCCGTCAAATCCTCAAGATCGACAGCCGTTAACGTTCGCGCATCTGCGGTCAGGAACGTCCAGACTGCATCATCGCTGATGCCTGCAAATGCATTGCCATGCACATCTGTAAATGCGCCTTCCTCAACCTCTACGTAATAAGCAGTTATGCTCGTGAATTGAACAAGTTGTGAAGAGGGATGGAGAATCGCTTTACCGCCTTGAATCGTAACCTGCTCGGATTCAGATACGATGTAGGTTTGTACGATCGTATCGTCTGAGGCCTGCCGAATCGTAATTTTTTTGCCTGTGACCGGAACGATGTCCTCGTTAAAGGACAGGGAAGGCTCGGCTGACAAAGCATAATTCGGCTCCTGATTTGCAGGAGAGGTCTGCACGAGCAGAGGAGCGGTTACATCGGCAGTTGTAAAGCTCCAAGCTGAAGAGCTGCTGATGCCTTCAAAGGCATTGCCCGCCTGATCGATGAATGCACCAGCGTCAATCGTGACGGAATAGCTTGTCTCGCTGCCTAGATCGGCATGCTTAATCGAGATATTTTTGCCATCTATGATGATATGACTAGCATCGTCTGCATCATAGGCCAAAACATCAAGCGGATTCGCCGCATTTGTAATATAGATTTTTTTACCGGAAACAGCTGTAACGGGCTTATTCATTGTCAGCTCCAAATCGGCAGCTACGCTAATGTCACCCGCTGAATGGGCCGGAACACGGCTCTGAATATAGGGTGCGGACGTATCTGGCACTACCGTGCTGGTTGCCAGCAAGAAGGATTGCCCATCAGTTGTGCCTGCCGCCGCAACTGGTGTAGCTTCGACAAACAGATAGTAGCCGACGTCTTCAGAAGCAACGGGATAGGCTGGCGAAGTTGCGCCGGCAATGGCCGTGCGGTCCGAGCCATCTGCCTGCGTGCCGCGGTACCATTGGAAGCGGGAAGCGGCTTCGGCGTCATTTTCAGCATCAAAATAATCATATTGCAACGTCATCATTTCGCCTGCTTTCAGCAAGCCAGCGAGCAAAGCGCCGTGCAGCACAGGAGCATCGTTGATAGAGCTGAGCGTGATGATGTAATTGGAGCTGGCTGCCGAGGAGCCTTTGCCCGCATAGCTGCTTAGCAGCTTGGTTGCGTCCGCAGCGGTGACCACGCCGTCACGGTTAATATCGAGCAGATTAATCTCTTCCGGCGTCAGTACAGCGCCGCTGTTCACGACCTTCATGATGTACAGGGCGTCCGCAGCGGTGACAATACCGTCGCCAGTCGTATCCCCGATGCGGGTTACGGTCAACTGGAACTGCTCCGTCAGTTTCTCAAGTGTTGGGGTTTGCGCTTCAAGCGTAATCGTAGTTGTCCCCGCCGATATAATCTCTAATTCTGTATAAAGCTGGTAGGCATTTGCCGTAGCAACGGCGGAATCGCTGGACGAGGCTGTCAGCTGGGAAAGGCCAGCAACACCGGAGAACAGCACACTTGCATCCAAGGAAATACGGGAGCTGTGATGCTCGATAGCCGCACCAAATGGGGCGGTAGAATCCGAGGAAGGCTTAATCCAGGGAATGTCCTTGTTGACAATCGGGGTGAAAAAGTTGGAACTGACTGGAGTTGCATTTGCTGCATTTGGCAGCGGCAGAGCGGTCCCCAGCATAGTCGCGCACAAAATAATCGCTGGTCCTTTGCTGCGGGAGAAATGAGCCATTTTACGCCAATAATTATTCATTCGTCCAGATCTCCTTATAAGAGGATTGATGAGATATTATAATCGAAGGAAAAGGCTGCAAAATTCTAGCGATAGAATTTTGCAGCCGGATTGAAATCATGCGGATCAAGCTTAACCGTTAATTAGACCAGCTTTAACAAGCAGGCGCTTTACAATTGCAGCTGTCTCGGCGCGGGTCACATTGGAATCCGGATTCAGAGAACCGTCAGCTCCCTGCACAATGCCGTTTTTCAAAGCGCTGGCAACAGCGGCTTTCGCATATTCGGACACAGAAGCGCTGTCCTCGTAAGCAGCCAGCAGGCTGTCAATTTGAGCGGCGTCGTTCACTTGCGTTAAGGTAGTGAGCGCAAGGGCGCGGTTCAAAATAATCATCGCTTCTTCGCGAGTGATCAAGCCGTTTGGACGGAAGGTGCCGTCCGAATAGCCGCTGATCAGCTTGTTTGATACAGCAAGCTTCACTTCATTTTCATACCAGCTGCCTGCTTTCACATCGGAGAAGGAAACCGCTGTGCTGCCGGAAGCGGCATGGATGCCGAGTGCTCGCAGCAGGGTTGCCGTAAACTCAGCACGAGTAATGGAAGCGTTCGGTGCAAATTCAGTTCCCGATACGCCTTTCATGATCAGGCGGGAGCCGAGATCGTTGACGTCATTTTTGCTCCAGTGATTTTCAACATCCTTGAACGAAGCCGGGGTATAAACGACCGCATAGCTGCTGTTCGTTAAGCTGTTAATGCTCGCCCAATACGTGCTGCCCGTAACGGAAATATGGGTCGGTACATGGTGCAGGGTGCCATCAGAGCCCAGCACTACGCCTGTTGTAATCGCTGTGCCGTCAGAGCCGGCAGGAAGAGCGATCGCACGTTCTACATAATGATTAAATTGGTTAACGACAATGCTTTTGCCGTTATAATGCGCAATGACTTCAAAGTCAACTGGCGTGCCAACAACGCTCAGCCCTTGCTTGGCGGCTTGGGATTTTACTGCGCTTGTCGCTGAGCTATCCGCTGTTGTGATGGAAATCGTGATTTTAATATCTGACAGGGCAACCGAAGCTCCAACCTGTGCGGAAATGCTGTCAATGTTGATGTCGATGGCTGGCAGCGTGTAGGTAGCCGTTGGCGTTTGGATTTTAACAGCTGCGCCGCGGCTTTCCAGCTCTTTCACCAGTTGACCATTCAGCTCGCCAGTTACAATAGCAGCAGTTGTATCTTGAACTGGAAGCAGCAGCTCTTTAATGCCGGTAGTACTGATTTGCTTGATCACCTTGTCATTGTCTACATTCAGCTGAACCGTTTTGCGGCCATTTTGAACGGATGCTTGAGCCGTTGCGAATTGCGGCTGCTCCTTGCCATCGATGTAGACGATGACAGGTGTTGATGTTGTGGTCGGAGCTGGCGTGCTTGTAGCAGGAGTCGTTGTAGAGCCGCCGCCCGACGAGCCAGAGCCTGAACCCGAGTTCGAATTGGACTTCGAAATGACAATTTCTCCACCATTGACTGTAGACGGGATCGTATACGATGAGCTGCGGTAGACCGCCCATTTCTCATCGTCTGAAGTATCTACAGTCAAATGATAGGTTCCCGTCGTTTCGCTGCTGAGCGATTTGACTTCAATAGCGAACAGTTGAATCGGATCATGAATGAGCGCATTGCCGCCCGTGGAATCGATCCAGATGACGCGAGCCCAGCCGGCCGTATTATCAAAGTTGGACTGGAAATAGCCTGTATCCGATGGAGCACCATCTTCCGGAGCTACTACTCCATAAGTAGGTGTAATACTGACAATGCTCAACACAGAAGGATCGAAGTCGATTTGCATATTGTAAGCGCCGACACCGTCTCCTGGATCTGTGAGCATGACGGGGACAGTTGCCGATTGTCCGGCTGTTACATTGGTATTCGTAATCGTAACCTTCGCAGGGGCGTCTGATGCAGCATGTGCGGCAGATGGGATAAGAAAAGCTGGTAGTACGAGCAGGCAGCTCAGCATGAGCAGCAGAAGGCGTCTTGCAGGAGCTTGCTTCAATAATGTTTGCATAATAACCTCCATGATTGTAAGGGTAGATGTGTGGTGCTTGAGTATTTTGACATTGGGTAGTTATTACAAGATTAACCTGCGTATTGGGTGGTGAAGACCCATTCAGCAAATGCAGTGCCTGCAAAATCAACGCCATCAATATCTTCAAAGGCGCCGTCATCAATGATAATGCTGAATTGTGTATCGGATGGCAGGAACATGGTTAAACCGCTAATGGTAACCGTATTTCCGCTAATGATAACGTGAGCCGGATAGTCGGCTGGAAAGCTCAGCACTTCACTGTTAGTTGAGGTATCAATAAATTTGATCTCTTTACCAGCAACAGCGGAAATGTCTCTATCAAACGTGAAAACAATATCATCATATTGATTGACATTGACGCTTCCGTGTATAGGGGTGCGGCTAACAATGAAAGGGGCAGCGCTTGCTACGGTAGCATTTGACTTCAAGAGGACAGTTTCGCCCGTCAGCAGATCGCCTGATGCGGCAACTGGCGTCACTTCTGCGAACACATAATAATTTAGATCGGTTTGCTGAAGAGTATAGCTGTTAGACGTTGCGCTTATGATTTCCGTACGGTTTGATCCGTCAGCTTGCAGGCCGCGGAACCATTTAAAGCGGGTATTGCCTTCGAAATCATTTTCAGGATCAAAATAACTATATTCCGCGGTCACCGTTTGGCCTGGTGCCCATGTATCGGCGCTTAAAGAGCCGTTATATATAGCTGGAGCATCGTCAATGGCGCTTAAGGTGACGATATATTTTTTAGATGAGTCTGGAACGGTTTTGCCAGTGTAGAGGTCCATTAAGGTGGAAGCGTCCGCTGCCGTTACGGATCTGTCGCGGTCGATATCATATAAATTGAAGTGTCCGGGAGTAAGGGTGGAATTTCTGCTTAGCTCTCGAACGATGTGAAAGGCATCCGCTGACGTAATAATGCCGTCTTTATTCGTATCGGCGAAGAGGTCTACCGTCACGCGAAAGTGTTCGGTCAGCTTTTCATTTTCAGAGGTAACGCCTTCAACCCTGATTTCAGTCGTTCCCGGGCCGAATATTTCCATCTCAAGGTTGGGCAAATAAGCGTTCGCAGACGCGACGCTCGTATCGCTGGAAGTAGCAGTTAACATCGTTATGACGGTTGATGGGGGGAAGAGCTTCTGTGAATCCAATGAGAAGTAGCTGCCATAAACGTTAATGGTTGATCCCATTCCCGCATTCGCATTGGAATCATTTTTAACCCAGTGCAGATCATTGTTTACTACAGGAAGAAAGTAGTTCGAAGGTTCTGGAATTGCATATGCCGGAGCAGATAGTGACAAGGTGGTTCCCAATACTGCAGCACAAACAAAAAGAGAGGGGCCCTTTTTCAGGGATAATGCGGTCATTTTGCGCCAATTATCGTTCATTTGTCCGAGTCTCCTTGTTGCGAATAGTAGGATGCTTAGCTTCATTTTACTTTTTAGGGCTGAACCGATTCTGAACGGATGTGTCTAATTGGAAAGAATGAAGTAGCAAAACGTCGAATCATGTTGAAATAAAAAAGAAAAACACAAAAAAACCGTCAATATCTGCAAGCAGAATTTAACGGTTCAAAATAAGATTTCTTCATTAAAGGTCAATATCGAGCAGCACCGGACAATGATCGCTTCCCAAAATAGCGGAATCAATGGCCGCATCCTTCAGCAGCGGAGCTAGTCGCTCTGAAATCAGAAAATAGTCAATCCGCCAGCCGACGTTTCGCTCACGTACCTTCGGCATGTAGGACCACCATGTATAGGCATCGGTACGGTCTGGGTAGAGGTGGCGAAAGCTGTCGATAAAACCGGCCGCCAGCATCTCGGTCATTTTGCCGCGTTCTTCCGGGGTAAAGCCGGAATTGCCGTGGTTGGCTTTGGCGTTTTTGAGATCGATTTCCTGATGGGCGACGTTGAGATCGCCGCAGACAATGACGGGCTTCACCGCATCAAGCTGCTGCAAATAAGTGCGGAAGCGATCCTCCCATTCCAGTCGATAGTCCAGCCGCAGCAAATCGCGTTTGGCATTAGGCGTATATACATTAACTAAATAGAAGCCCTCAAATTCCAGCGTCAAAATACGGCCTTCCGGCTCTTCATTTTCTTCAATGCCGTAGCGGACGGAAAGCGGCGGTTTTTTCGTAAACACAGCCGTACCAGAATAGCCCTTCTTCACGGCATAGTTCCAGTAATCCGAATACGCCTCGCCAAGCTCCAGCGAAATTTGCCCCTCCTGAAGCTTCGTCTCCTGCAGGCAGAAAATATCCGCGTCCATCTCGGCAAAATAATCATTAAACCCTTTATTCACACAGGCTCTCAGCCCGTTAACATTCCATGAAACCAGCTTCAATGCGAAACCTCTCCTCTGTTGGCATTTATATAAAAATAGCTAAAAGCAGTGCGTTTACTAGGCGCGTAGCAGGATGAAAACTTTTCCATCGGCATTCAAAATCTGGCTTCCATTGCTAAGCGCGGCATAGGGAAGCTCCCAGTGCGAGTGCCCGCAAAACACGAGCGTCTCCGGCAGCTGTTCAAGCGCAGCGCGAATGGCGCTGTTCCCCTCAAGTCCAAGCGCCGGCTCATCCGGTCCCTGATGCAAAAGCAAAGCGTGGGGCTGCTTCATAATAAGCTTGCGAAGCCACTTCACATAATCGTGCTGGGACATGCGATTAGGCTTGTCCGCTCGTCCGATAATGCCGCCTAGACCGGCAAGGCGGAGTCCTAATACTTCGGTCAAAGCTGGCAGGTCCATGTAATGCATGCAATCGCTAGCAGCGAGCATATTCATATGCGCAGACTCCATTATATCATGGTTGCCGGGTACACCTGCGACCCAGCCGAATGTTTCACCGAAAGCGAGCCAGACAGGAAGGGGCTTGCCGCTGCTGCCCCTTTTGCAACTAGAAATGATTTATGCTTTCGCTATTTATACCATGATTGCGAGTGGCGGGCAACATAGGAGATTTGATCATTTTTACTAGGGTGCGTTATGATAGGGGAGGTAAATACAAGCAAAAAAGGAGACGGTATGGACAATTTCGTATTATGGCTGAAGTATTTAATTCTCGGTATTATTCAGGGCTTTACAGAGCCGATCCCTGTATCATCAAGCGGACATTTAATTATTGCCCAGCAGCTGCTAGGCGTAGATCAACGAGGACTGGCATTTGAGATTTTAACGAACACGGCATCGCTGATTGCGATTGGCTACATTTTTCGCCAGGATATTAACCGGCTAGTCGTTAACACTATCAAATATATGAGAACACGGGACAAAGCTTACAAAAACGACTTCCTGTTCGCGATGTATGTCGTCATTGGGACGGTGCCTGCGGTCATTATCGGGCTGCTGTTCAAGGATCAAATTGAGTCTTATTTCTCCTCTGTCCGCACGGTGGCGATATCGCTGCTCGTAACGGGTGTTGCGCTCTGGCTCATTCGCAATCTGCGAGGACGCAAGCGGGATGGCGATCTGACGGTCAAGGACGCTTTAATTGTAGGCTTGGCGCAGGCGGTCGCGCTCATTCCCGGTATTAGCCGCTCCGGATCAACGGTCATTACTTCGATAGCTGTCGGCATGAAGCAGGAGACGGCGCTGCGGTTTTCATTTATGCTGTATATACCGATCAGCTTGGGCGGCTTGGTGCTGGGTATCACGGATGTGGCGAATGATCCGAACCGTACTTCGCTGATGATTCCTTATCTCATTGCCTTTATAGCGACCTTAATCGTGACCTATTTCTCTATGCGCTGGTTCATGAACATTATGGCGCGCGGCAATTTGAAATATTTCTCCTATTATTGCTTTGTCGCCGGCATCCTGCTGCTCATTTTTCTCTAGGCTCTGCCTGGAGGGAGAGAAAAGCAAACAAGGCGCAGATTGAACAAAATAGAATTTTAGCAGGCTGGCATCCCGAGGTGGATGCCAGCCTTTTTAGTGCAGACTCAGCGGATTAAGCAGGCTTGCCGCATTTATGCATGTCCGCGAATAAAGATCAGGCAGACGTAAATGAAAAAATATGATTGTTACAGCCGAATTTACAACTTTTTCCTGACGTCGCAAAGTGGAATTCCGTTATTTCTTTATGAAAAACGAACAATATCTAAATTCAGGAAGAATTATAATTAAGAAATATATTGAATTAATTATATTATTAAATAACAGGCATGAATATTTATTTAAGGATTTAAATAAATGTTATCCGTTCTAATATGTTAATACTTGACTAACATTATCTCTTAAATCGAACTAGATGTTAAAAAAAGAGAGAAAGATAAATAAAAAGTATTGTAACTCTATTCTTAATGATATAAAATGTGACATAGATTGAGTCTCATGATGTTACATTCGAACAGCTAGATTCGCCTGATAATGCCGAGCTAAGCCCGTCATTATTTTCAGAATTATCAATTTAATTAACACTCAAAATTATAATTCGTTAGGGTGATTAAATGTGAGTGAGGAATTGCTGAGAATGGAGCATTTAACGACGTCCTTCCGGATCGCTGACCGCTATTATGCAGCAGTGGATGACGTTACGTTAACGGTCAAAAAAAATGAAATATTAGCGATTGTTGGTGAATCCGGCTCGGGAAAAAGCGCATTGGCCTTTTCGATTATGGGGCTTCATACGCGGGCAAAAATCGAAGGGCATATTTATTATAAGGGCCAGGATTTGGCTCATCTGCCTCCAAGCAAATTAAACAAGCTGCGCGGCAAGGAAATGGGCATGATTTTTCAGGACCCGTTGTCGGCTCTTAATCCGCTCATGATTGTTGGCAGCCAGATTGAGGAGGCTTTGCTGCTCCATAACGACAAGCTGACGGCGGAGCAGCGCAAGGCGAAGGTGCTGGAGCTGCTGGGTAAGGTAGGCATTCCGCGCCCTGAGCATACGTATCAGCAATATCCGCATGAGCTGTCCGGCGGCATGAGGCAGCGCGTCGTCATCGCCATTGCGATTGCCAATGAGCCGGAGCTGCTCATTGCGGATGAGCCGACGACCGCGCTTGATGTGACGATCCAGCTGCAAATTTTGGAGCTGATCCGCAAGCTGAAGAGCGATATCGGCGCCGGCATCATCCTCATCACCCACGACCTCGGCGTTGTGGCGGAAATGGCGGATCGCGTAGCCGTTATGTATGCGGGACAGATCGTGGAAATCGCCGATATTTATACGCTCATTTCAAATGCGCAGCATCCCTATACGAAGTCGCTGCTCAGCTCGATCCCGGCGGCCAGTGCCGAGAAGTCTCGGCTGCATGTCATTCAGGGCATCGTGCCCTCCTTGCAGAAGCTGCCCCGCGAGGGCTGCCGCTTCCGCTCCCGCATCCCGTGGATGCAGGAAGCGGCGCATGAGGCGGAGCCTGCGATGCACGAAGTAAGTCCCGGTCATTTCGTCCGCTGCACCTGCTATCGGACTTTTTATTTTCCTAAAGTGGACGGGAAGGGGGCTGACTATGGCGCTTCTTGATATGAAGGATTTAAAGGTGCATTTTCCGATCCGCGGCGGCTTATTCGGCAGAGCGGTTGGCGAGGTCAAAGCGGTAGACGGCGTAAGCTTATCTATTGAGCAGGGCAGCACCTACGGACTCGTTGGCGAGTCCGGCTCGGGCAAGACGACGACGGGGCGGGCGATTATCGGCCTGAATGCGATTACGTCCGGCAGCGTCATATTTGAAGGCCAGAACTTGAACGAAGGCGGCAAGCGCGGCTTGCTGAATGCCCGCCGCGATATTCAAATGATTTTTCAAGATCCGTATTCCTCGCTCAATCCGAAGAAGCGCGTCATTGATATTGTAGCGGAGCCGCTGCGCAACTTCGAGCGGCTGTCTCCGCAGGAAGAGAAGCGGCGCGTGCGTGAGCTGCTGGAGCAGGTAGGCCTAAGCGCCGAGACGATCTATAAATATCCGCATGAGTTTTCCGGCGGCCAGCGGCAGCGGATCGGCATCGCCAGGGCGATTGCTTTGAAGCCTAAGCTGATTATCGCCGACGAGCCTGTATCGGCGCTGGACGTATCCGTACAAGCGCAGGTGCTTAATTTTATGCAGGACATCCAGAAGGAATTAAACCTCACGTACTTGTTTATCAGCCATGACCTTGGCATTATCCGGCATATGTGCGATCGCATCGGCATTATGTACAAGGGCAGACATGTTGAGCAAGGCACAACCTCAGATATTTTTCATAACCCTCAGCATATTTACACCAAGAGGCTCCTTGCAGCCATTCCTGATATCGACCCTACACAAAGAGAGAAACAGCGACAGTTTAGAGCAGCGGTAAAAGCCGAATATGATCAAGCCTACAGAGACTATTTTGACGAAGAGGGCCTGGCCTATTCACTAAGGCCGATCTCAAGCACGCATCTGGTAGCTCTGCCTGGGAAAGGTGGATAGCGATGTGGAAAACGATTGCTCGCCGTATATTCATTATGATTCCGCAATTATTTTTACTCAGCATTCTCGTCTTTTTGCTCGCTAAAGCGATGCCCGGCGATGCGCTCACAGGCCTTGTTGATCCGAGTCTTGATCCCGCGGCGCTTGAAGCGCAGCGCGAGCGGCTTGGTCTGAATGATCCGTGGCATGTGCAGTATTGGAACTGGATGATCCATGCGCTGCAGGGCGACTTCGGACAATCGTTCCGCTTCAAAATGCCCGTGTCCGAGCTTATTGGCCAGCGGATTTTCAATACGATCTGGCTGTCGGTCGCGACGCTGATATTGACTTACTTAATCGCGATTCCGCTCGGCATTACGAGTGGCCGCTACAACGATACTTGGGCGGACCGCCTGATTACGGGCTATACCTACTTGGGTTTTGCTGCGCCGCTGTTTATTTTTGGCTTGGTCATGCTGTGGCTGTTCGGCTTCCACTTTGACTGGTTCCCGACAGGCGGCAGCGTGAAGCCGGGGGTAGAGCCTGGCACGGTCGCGTATGTATTTAGCAAAATCTATCATTTGCTGCTCCCGGCTTTATCGATGGCGCTGATTACGACCGTGACGACGGTGCAGCTGCTGCGCAGCGAAATTATTGATACGAAGCAGCGCGATTTTATTTTGACCGCAAGGGCCAAGGGGGCTTCGGAATCCCGTGTCTACAACCGCCATATTTTGCGCAACTCTCTACTGCCGATTGCCGCTTTTTTCGGCTATGAGATTACGGGCTTGATTGGCGGCACCGTATTTATCGAGAGCATCTTCAGTTATCCCGGCATGGGCCAGCTGTTTCTAAGCTCCATCTCCTTGCGGGATTTCAGCGTCGTGACGGCGCTGGTGCTGCTGTATGGGCTCGCATCGATTTTGGGAGCTCTTATTTCGGATATGATTTTGAGCATTGTCGATCCGCGGATTCGGATCAAATAAGCGCGCAGGGAGGCTTAAACTATGGGCAAGCTTGCAATCGCCGAGGCGGATCGTAGTCCCTCCGGCTGGAAAATCATCTGGCGGGAAATTGTCCGCGACAAGGTGGCGTTTGCTTCCTTTCTTTTTCTAGGACTCATTATCGTCTTTGTGTATGGCATTTCACTTGTGCTGGATCAGAAGCAGATCGTGACCGTCGATTTGTTCTCGCTGTACAAGCCGCCTTCCGCCGAGTTTTGGCTGGGGACGGACTATGGCGGGCGCGACGTGTTCGGACAGCTGATTATCGGCACGCGCAATTCCTTGTCCATCGGCATAATCGTGACGCTGATGACCGGGATAATCGGCATTCTGATTGGGCTGCTGTCGGGTTATTTTGGCGGCAGCGTAGACAATGTGTTTATGCGCTTCGTCGATTTCTTTATGATTTTGCCGACGCTCATGATTGTAATTGCGTTCGTGACCGCCGTGCCTAAATACAGCATTGTTTCGTTCTCGCTCATTATGACGGCATTTCTGTGGATGGGCATTGCCCGGCTGATTCGGTCGAAGGCACTGCAGGAGCGTGAGCTGGACTACATTCAGGCTTCCAGAACGCTTGGTTCCTCCCATTTGAAAATCATGTTTACGCAGCTGCTGCCGAATCTCAGCTCCATCATTATTGTGACGATGACGCTGAATCTGGCAGCGAACATCGGTCTTGAATCCGGCCTTTCCTTTCTTGGCTTTGGCTTTCCTGAAAGTACGCCGAGCCTCGGTACCTTAGTCAGCTATGCGAGAAACCCGCAAACCCTGGAGAGCAGATGGTGGATCTGGTTACCCGCATCAGTGCTGATTTTGGTATTGATGTTGAGTATAAATAATGTTGGTCAAGCGCTAAAGCGTGCGACGGACGCAAGACAAAGAAAAGGTTAATAAAAGGAGGAGATGGTGTAATGGGAAAGGGTAAGGGGACAAGGTATGTTTTCGTATCGCTGATGCTTGTGCTTGCGCTAATGCTGGGGGCTTGTACATCAAATGGCGGGAGCGGAGCTGCCGAGAGTGCAAGTCCTGGGACGAGTGCTGAGCCTGCGGCTAGTGCAAGTGCAGCGCCAACTGAAGATGACGGTCTTTATTCGATTGAGGATTTCAACAAGGTGAAAATTAATGAAGGAACGGCGCTGAAGGGCGGCTCCGTCACTTACGGCTTGGTGTCCGATACGCCATTTGAAGGTACGCTGAACTACAATTTCTATTCGGCAAACCCTGATGCAATGGTCTTGCAGTGGTTCGATGAGGGAATGCTGACTTGGGATGCAAACTACGTCTACACGAATGACGGTGCAGCGACCTATGAGGTTTCCGAGGATGGCCGGACGTTTACCTTCACTATTCGCGACAATGTCAATTGGCAGGATGGCGAGCCGGTGACGGCGGAGGATTGGCTGTTTGCGCATGAAGTGATTGGCAATAAAGCTTATGATGGTCCGCGTTACGACTCCAACTTTACGAATATTGAAGGCATGAAGGAGTTTCATGATGGCAAGGCAAAGACGATTTCCGGCATTAAGGTGCTTGGAGACAAGCAGCTGCAAATTACGTATATCCAATCTACTCCGTCCCTGCTGACGGGCGGCGTTTGGACGTATCCGCTGGCGAAGCATATTTTTGGCGATATGGATGTAGCGAAGATTTCCGCTTCCAAGGAAGTGCGCGAGAAGCCGATCGGCTTCGGACCTTTTAAAGTGAAATCAATTGTACCAGGCGAATCGGTTGTGTTTGAGAAAAATGCCGATTACTGGCGCGGGGAGCCCGTTCTTGACGAGGTTGTGCTGAAGGTCATTAACCCAACGACGGTTGTACAGCAGCTTGAGAGCGGTGGCGTTGATCTCGTCGATTCGTTCCCGGTTGACCAATATCCGGACAATGCGGGTATGTCGAACATCGAGTTCCTCGGGATGATCGACCGCGCATATACGTATATCGGCTTTAAGCTTGGTACATGGGATAAAGAAGCAAAAGTTGTTAAGCCGAATGACAAGGCGAAAATGGGTGATGTGAATTTGCGCAAGGCGATGTGGCAGGCAGTTGACAATGATGCGGTTGGCAATAAGTTCTATCACGGCCTGCGCTGGAATGCGACGACGCTGATTCCACCGTCCCACCCAGAGTTCCATGATTCTACGAACAAAGGTGTAACCTACGATCCGGAAGCGGCGAAAAAGCTGCTGGATGACGCAGGCTACAAAATGAACGGCGAATTCCGCACCAATCCAGACGGCAGCGAGCTGGTCATTAACTTTATCTCCATGACTGGCGGAGATATTGCTGAGCCGCTGGCCCGCTATTATGTGCAATCATGGGCAGCAATCGGTCTTAATGTTAATCTGGAGATGGTCGAGTTCAACTCCTTCTATGACCGTGTAGGCTCTAATGGCGATGATGATCCTGCCGTGGATATCTATCAAGCAGCATGGCAGGTAGGCATCGACGTTGACCCGGCTGGTCTATATGGCAAAGATGCGATTTATAACTTCCCGCGTTTTGAGACGGAGGAGAATAGCAGGCTGCTTGCCGAGGGCGTCTCAGAGAAAGCCTTTGATGTAGAGGTACGCAAAGGCATTTATAAAGAATGGCAGCAGTATATGGTTGATCAGGTTCCGGTATTCCCGACCCTGTACCGCTCCGAGCTTGTTCCGGTGAATAAGCGCATTATGAACTATGCAATCGGCGATGGTACCGGCATTTATTTGCATCAGCTGGCTGTATCGCAAGATAAACCGTTTGTAGCAACGAAATAGCGTATAATAGAGCTTAGAGTAGCAAAAAAGATAACAGGCAGGGCTTAAGTCCACCTGTTAGACGAGGGCTGTTCACTAGGGCGGAGGATTCCGCCTTGGGGAGCAGCCCACTTTGCGATTGCAGGGGGAGGACGCGGCAGCGCTCTTTTCAAACGGGGGCGGGAATGCTACAATCTCTGAAACTGAAGCTTTGAAAATAAAGAAAGGCAGGTAACGAATATGAGCAATCGACCTTCTATTAATGACTATAACCCTTTTTATCAAACATACATTGAAAAGGTGCCGGAAGGCAGCATTAAGGATGTGCTGCTTGAGGCACAGCAGGCGACAAGCGAGCTGCTGGCAAGCATTCCGGAGGAGCGCGGCAGTTTTAAATACGCAGAAGGCAAATGGAGCATTAAGGAAGTTATTGGCCATATTAATGATACCGAGCGCGTGATGAGCTATCGCCTGCTGCGGGTTTCGCGGGGCGATTCGACACCGCTGCCTGGTTTTGAGCAGGAGGTGTTTGTAGCGGGTGCGAGGTTTAATGAGTATACGATTGCGGAGCTTGCTGAAGAGTATCGGGCGATCAGGCAATCGACGCTTAAGCTGATCGACAAGCTTTCCGATGAGGAGCTGTCACGGCGTGGCAACGCAAGCAGCTTCGAGGTAACGGCATTGGCGCTGGCCTACATTATCGCCGGTCACGAGCTGCACCATTTGAGCGTATTGAAGGAACGATATTTAATTGACTAGCTAATACAACAGTCACCAAAGGAGCTCTATGATGAGTGAAGCAAGCTTTAAGGATTATCAATTAAGTGAAGACATTACCCGGGCGCTCGACAGCTTAGGCTACAAGCAGCCGACCATTGTACAACGCGAAGTGATTCCAATTGCGCTGAGCAAGCGCGATCTTACGGTCAAGTCACATACCGGCAGCGGCAAGACGGCGGCCTATGGCATTCCCATTTGCGAGATGGTGGATTGGGATGAAAATCGCCCGCAGGCGCTCGTTCTAACACCGACACGCGAGCTTGCCGATCAAGTAACCGAGGACATCACGAATATAGGCCGTTACAAAAGAATTAAAGCGACGGCGATTTATGGCAAGCAGCCCTTTGCTCCGCAGCGCATGCAGCTGACGCAAAAAAATCATGTGGTTGTCGGTACGCCTGGCCGTATTATGGATCATATCGAAAAAGATACGATCGATCTGGAGAAGCTGCGCTTCCTCGTCATTGACGAGGCGGACGAAATGCTGAGCATGGGCTTCATCGAGCAGCTGGAAATGATTATTCAGGAGCTGCCGAAGGAGCGGGTGACGCTGCTATTTTCCGCTACGCTGCCGAAGGATGTAGAGCGGCTGTGCCATCGCTATATGAATGATCCGGTGGATATTGCGATTAAAGCTGAAGGCGCCGCGAAAGCCGAAATTGATCATTCGTTGTATATCGTGCGGGATAACCGCAAGCTTCAATTGCTGCAGGATGTGACGGTAATGGAAAACCCGGACAGCTGCATCATTTTTTGCCGGACGCAGGTGAATGTCGATGAGGTGCATCATGAGCTGACCCAGCTCGGTTATCCAATTGGCAAAATCCATGGCGGAATGGAACAGGATGATCGCAATCGCGTAATGGGCGAATTCCGCAGAGGCGAGTTCCGTTATTTGGTGGCGACTGACGTAGCGGCGCGAGGCATTGATATCGATCGGATTACCCATGTGATCAACTACGATTTTCCGATGGAAAAGGAAAGCTATGTCCACCGCGCAGGCCGAACTGGACGAGCAGGCAACAAAGGCAAGGCGATCTCGTTCGTGACGCCAAATGAGGATTCCTTTCTCGCGAATGTTGAGGCGTACATCGGGTTTAAAATCCGGCAGGCAGAAGCCCCGCCTGAAGATGTCGTAGACAGCCGCAGGGAAAGCTTCGAGCTGAAGCTGAAAGCAAGTCCAGAATTGAAGCAGGACAAGAAGTCACAGCTCAGCGCAGACATCCTTAAGCTTCATTTCAACGGAGGCAAGAAAAATAAGCTAAGAGCGGTTGATTTCGTGGGCACCATTGCGAAAATCGAAGGCATGACTGCTGTCGATATCGGCATCATTACGATTGAGGACAACAAGACCTATGTGGAAATTTTGAATGGCAAAGGCAGCCTTGTGCTGCAAGCGATGAAAAATACGACGGTTAAGGGCAAGCTGCTTAAGGTGCAGCCTGCAAGGAAATAACAGGTAATACCGATGGCGATCAGCAGTTAAGGTAGAGGGAAGGGCGTACTAAGCAACACGCACCTCCCAGCCTCTGTACTGCATCGTTATCGACTGACAAAGTTGAGCTTTTGACATTTGTATTGGGCTGGACCATATGATATGGTTGAAGCAGCAAAACGTACAAAGAGGGGATAACAATGGCAAATGAAACGCCGCTAACGAGGGAAGCCATATTGGACGCTGCGGAACAGGTGCTTCGGCGGTATGGCCCCGATAAAACGTCGGTTACGGATATCGCGAAGTTTCTCCAGGTCAGTCATGGTACCTTATATCGGCATTTTGCCAGCAAGGCTGCGCTTCGAGAAACAGTTACCGAGAGATGGCTGGATAAAAGCGTATCAGAGCCCCTGGAAGGGATTGCGACTGCAACGGACGGAAGCGCTGCTGTACAATTGCGCTCATGGCTTGACGCGCTTATGCAGAAGAAGCAGATGTATGCGTTTGAGGATGCGGAGATGTTTGCGATGTACGCTGCGGTAACGCTGGAAGCCGTTGATTTAATTGCGGAGCATGTCGATCACTTGGTCAAGCAGATCGCCGTCATTGTAGAACGCGGCATGCACAGCGGCGAGTTTAAGCCGGGTGATGCACATGCGATGGCAAGGGCTATTTTTCTGGCGACGACGAAATTTCATCATCCGGCTTTTGTTCGCGAATGGTCGAGCAAGGAAATAGCTCAGGACTTTGATGCGGTATGGAGCTTGCTGCTTGCCGGATTACAATAAATACGCCTTTAGAAACAGATCGGATTACTCCGGGAGCCGTTTCTAACAGGCGTATTTTTTTGCGTTCAATAGGGAAAAAACAGAGGAAAACGTGAAATCATTTCACGGTGAATTTTTAAAAGAACGCCAGCATACAAATGACAAAAAATAATATTTGTTATTTGACAGTTGTAACATGCCAGTATATACTCTAATCAATAACAACGAGGCACAGCTCCTCGCGACAAAGGATGGAACCACAGATGGAGAAAAGTTTAACGGGCAAAGTGGCTTTAGTTACGGGCGCATCAAGAGGCATTGGGCAGAAAATCGCTGAGGATTTGGCACGGCATGGAGCCAAGGTAGTGGTCAATTATGCAAGCAGCCCAGCAAAGGCGGACGAGGTAGTCGCTGGAATTAAACGCAATGGCGGGGAAGCGACAGCAATTGGAGCGGATATCAGCAAGGTGGCGAAGATTGAAGAGCTATTCCACAAAACATTGGAAGCCTATGGTCAGATAGACATTTTGGTTAACAATGCAGGCATTATGATCAACAAGCCGCTCGCAAGCATAACGGAAGAGGATTTTGACAAGCAGTTTGAGATTAATGTCAAAGGCACGTTTTTTGCCATCCAGCAGGCAGCGCTGCATATGAAGGAGAACGGACGCATTATTAATTTCTCAACGTCGGTGGCGGGCCATATGTTCCCGACTTACAGCACCTATGCAGGAACGAAAGGCGCGGTGGAGCAGTTTACCCGCCAGCTTGCGAAGGAGCTTGGACCGAAAGGCATTACGATCAATGCCATTGCACCGGGACCTGTAAACACGGAGCTGTTCAAGGTAGGGAAGACGGAGGAGCAGATAACGGCGATCGGCAATACCAATTCCTTTGGACGGCTAGGCGAGCCGGAAGACATTTCTCAAATAGTGCTGTTTCTGGCAAGCAAGGAGTCGCAGTGGGTAACGGGGCAGACGATGCGAGTGAATGGCGGCTTTATTTAAAAGGATAGTTTGAAGCTTATGAGGCATCCATCTTCAGCAAGCTCATCTACATTTGGGAAATAGCAGGCGTCCATACCCGGGAGCGCTGGCGCGGGCAAGGCTTGGCGAGGCAGCTCGTGGCGGCCGCCTTGGAGCATTTGAGGCAGAGAGGGCTTAGGCCGAGATACCATGTGCTGGACACGAATGCCGCCTCAATCGGGCTCGCCGAGTCGCTAGGCCTCCACCCCTTCATGCAGCTGACGCATCATACGATGCGAAGCCCTGCCGCGAAACCGCGGTAAATTTAAGAACACCAACAAAAGGGGCTGTCCAGAAAGTCAGTGAAAGCTGACTTCTGGACGCCCCGTTTTTTTTGAATGTTAAAAATAAGCACAAAAAAATCGTCTTTTCTTGTAAAATGGAAGTTACCACACACCCATTCAGGAGAGGACGATTTTTTT
>NZ_JBCNGR010000036.1:0-352192 GCF_050481745.1 Paenibacillus algorifonticola
CGCATCCAGTTTTCAATGTGTAATTCACATCGGAACGTTAGCTTTAAATAACAAGCCTGCCACTATTCATGTGGCAGGCTTGTTTATTTTTAAACGAAAACGAGTTTACCATTTGCCTAACTTTATACATAGCCGATATTGTATGAAAACACTCGTTAACGTTCAATAAATAGCTTAAACCCCCATGAAACGGGCGTACAACAGCATTTAAGGCTGTTTTCCAAACCGTTAACGCTTTCAGGCAACGTCTGATCGTCTGGCCCTTGTGCTAAAATGAACGGGAAAGATGAAGTTCATGTAAATAGAGAGAGGCAGGGACAGTATACATATGCGAACATGGCCGAGATTGGACTATTTTTTCAGCAGGGGAGCGACTATTCCACCTGAGAGAAGGCTAGGCAGGGAGGCCATTATCTCGATTGCCATTCATGGTTGTTTTCAATTTGGTGCATCCATGTCTGGATTGTTTCTTAATTTGTACTTGTGGCGGTTAACGCAGGATCTAACGGTAAATGCGCTCTACAACATTATTGTATTTATAATGACACCGATTACGTTTGCAGTTGGGGGCTGGATCGCAAAACGCAAAGACCGAATGGTGACTTACAGAATTGGCATCGTTTTAATAGCTGTCTTTTATTTAATGGTCGTTATTACTGGTGAGCAGGTTGTTAATTATTATGTTTTGTTCGCCATATGTAATGGTATTGCAGGGGGATTATATTGGACCGGATATTTAGTCATCCAATATGATGTTTCTACAGAGGCGAATCGGATTCGTTTTCTAGCGTTGAATATGATTGTGTTCAACACGGCGGGATTACTGGGCCCGGCACTGGCCGGATTTATTATTTCCCGTAATGAAGGGCTGCAGGGATATGTTACTATTTTTTTACTAGCCTTCGTTATGTTTGTTATAGCGGCTATTGTGAGCTTCCGGATTCCCATTGTGAAATCGCATCACCGTGCTTATTATTTAAAATTTATGGGGCTTGCGATGAATAAAAACAGGCGGTGGTTCAAGGCGCTCGTCAGCTTTTTTATACTTGGGCTTTTTCAAGGGATTATGTTGTTTTTACCGAATATTTTATTGTTTCAGACGGTGGGGCGTGAGGATCGGGTCGGTTACTTAGGTGTAGCCTTTTCAGCACTTACCGTCATAACGGGGTACGTCATATCTAGAAAAGCACAGAAGGAGCAAGTCCAGAAATATGTGCTATTTTCTACAACAGGAGTCGCCATAGGAGCTGCGTTGCTGCTAATTGAAGTTGATTTTTGGTCCGTGCTATTGTTTATGATTTTGTTCTCCATCTGCAATCCGCTTGCTGTCAATACATTGACCTCTTATTATTATCGGCTAATTGGCACGCTTCCTCTTAAAGGACAACTGCGTGTAGAATGCGTCGTTATGCGTGAGTTGTTTCTGAATGTCGGCAGAGTGGTGTCGATTGGCTGCTTGATCTTATTTGCTGGCGATGTGACGTCTGTCTGGCTGCCGGTCGTGCTGTTCGGGGCTGCACTCGCACAATATTTGCTATCTTTATTAATTAGCGAGAAGCAGCCCGATCATGCAAAATTATCTGAACGCGCAGGAGGCTAGACTGCATTTCAAGAACAGGCAATCGTAGGAAAAGCTAATCGTCTTTACGGCCATAGCTTCGGGCAAATCGCATAATCCGGTTGTAAGCGCGGCGATCAATCCATTTTAACGGACGAAATTGGGGATGATTGGAATTGACCTCCAGTATGAACAGATGCATGTTACGATCCAGGGCAAAATCGATACCCATTTCAAACATGCCCGCTTTATGCTTGCTGAGAACACGAGCTACTGTCAATGAGTGCTGAGTCAATCGGCTAATGAGCTCGGTGCCTTTGGCGTTTTCATATCCTTTGCGCTGCAGCAGCTTCCGCATCGTCCAAATTTCGCCGCCCTGATGATAGTTGGTGACGATTTTGCCTTTGGCGCCCACTTTAATAAGAAAACCGGTAAATGTCCATAGACCGCCCGGTTTTCGCTGCACCATGGCACGAATATCATAGGGACGATTATCAACCTGATCGAGGCTTATTGCTCGCTGAATAATAAGATGGGAAGGCGCTGCAGGCTTCAAATCATTATAAACGTCCGTTAGACTGTGTAAAAATTTGGAAATCTGTTTTTTGTTTTTTGTATAGAGCAGCTCGTAGCCATCGTTCATCGGCATAAGCTTATGCACACCAACGCCAAGCGAGCCGATATTTGGCTTAATATACAGCGCGTGATGGGCAGCAGCCATCATCTTCAGATTGGATAAGGTGAAGCTGGTGGTGCTTGGTATGAGCGATTTAGTTGAAGCATTATTTTGCAATAAACGGCATACCCTCAGCTTGCCGCGGATGGTCGCACTGCGATACGTTTTCGTATACATCGTTGTCACCTCGTAGCCAGTGTATGACAGCAGGAAACAACGTAATTGTACGGATAACTAGAATGTAAACGGAAAATAACGAAAATAAGCAAAAGCCCTCTATCGCTATGAATCAAGCGGTGGAGGGCTTTTGACTGAAGGAAGAAAAGTCCGATGTTTAATCTGATATAGGCTTAATGAGCGAGAGTTAAGCGATTAGCTCCAAATTTTTCTTCATAAGCATGAGCACATGGTTGCCAATCGTTGTGCAGAGCAGGGGGCAGGAAAAATATTTCCTCGGCAATATTTTTGAGCACGAACAGCTGCTCGCTCTTAAATTCGGTGATGCTTTCTTACTGGAACAAGAGTAGGCGGTCAGGTTGCTCCACCACGTAATAAATAGCATTTTCTAACTATGGCGAGCGACAGCTTAGGGATTTTACGGTGCAAGGCAATGCATAAATCAATCGAAAAGGGTACTATTAAAATTTGGTACTATGTCCAGCTATGCACCATCTAGTAAGATAAAGTAGCAATACACATTAAGATAGACAACAAGCTAATAGATGGCGGTGAGGGTTATGCATGCAAGAAACAAGCATAAGCAACAACGGAATGTACGCATATGGGGGACAGGCTCCTATTTGCCAACCCAAATGGTGACAGCTGAGCAGTTGGACAAAAAACTGAATAAGCCGCGAGGCTGGGTATATAAAAAATCAGGTGTGAAAGTCAGGCATTACGCAGCTGGCGAAGCAGCGTCTGTCATGGGCGCAAAGGCTGCCTTTGCCGCTTTGGAGGATGCAGGGCTTGAGCTTGACGATATGGACTGCATCATATGTGCTAATGCGATTCCCGAGCAGCTTATTCCATGCACGGCGTCGCTCATTCAAGATGAGATGTGGGCTGGCGAATCAGGCATTCCTTGCTTCGACATTAATACGACCTGCTTGTCGTTTCTAGCGGCGCTTGATATGGTGTCTTATATGATAGATGCGGGCAGATACGACACAGTGCTGCTCGTATCGCCGGAAATTGCATCAAGCGGCCTTAATGACAAGCATCCCGAAAGCGCGACTTTGTTCGGTGACGGGGCTGCAGCAGTAGTCATTGGCAGAAGTGGTGAAGGTGAAAGCTCAGCCATTATCGCTTCCCGTATGGAAACGTACGGATCGGGACGCGAGCTGTCGGAAATTCGCGGCGGCGGTTCAGGATTGCCATCCACACAGTATGGGTCGGCAAACGCGGAGCAATATTTGTTTGCGATGCAGGGCGAGGCGCTGTTTCGCAAAACGTCGAAGCTGCTGCCCGACTTTACCCGGCGGCTGTTTCAGGAGGCGAGCATCGAGATGTCCGAGCTGAAGCTCGTTGTTCCGCATCAAGGCAGCGCCCTTGCCATGCGGCTGCTTCAGAAAAAGCTGGGTATTGCGCCCGAGCAGTTCATGAATATTATTGAAAATCACGGGAATATGATTGCGGCTTCTCTACCGATGGGCATTCATCTGGCCATCCAGCAGGGCCGCTTGCAGCGTGGTGACCGCTTTGCGCTCATGGGCATTTCGGCGGGCATTTCGTTAGGCGGGATGATTATTGAATATTAAAACAGACCAAGAGCAGGAAATACGCACCGGGCGGCGCATCCTCATTACGGGAGGCAGGGCGCCAGCTGCGCTGGATTTAGCCCGTCAGCTGGCGGAGCAGGGGTATGAGGTTTATGCAGCGGACAGTATGGCGAGTCCGCTCATTCGTTTCTCAACCTGCATTAAGCGTTATGAGGTGCTTCCAGCGCCACGAGTGGACGAGGCGGCATTTGGCAAAGCGCTTGCGGCAATGGTAGAAAAGTACAGCATCGAGCTGCTTATTCCAATCTGCGAGGAAATTTATTATATTGCCAAGCTGCGCGGCAAGCTTGGACGCTGCATGGTTTTCACCGATGAAGCGGAAAGGCTCACTGCCCTGCACAGCAAATGGGCATTCATTGAGATGGTTCGGGAGGCGGGGCTTGCCGCCCCAGAGACGAAGCAGCTGCGTTCCTACACTGAGCTAAAACAGCTGCATAACCCCGCTTCAGAGCAAATATGGGTGCTGAAGCCGGTCTATTCCCGATTTGCAACGAAAGTGCATATATGGCATGCAAATGAGTCGCCGCCTCCTGCTGCGGAACTGCAGCTATCCGTTGATTCCCCTTGGGTAGCCCAAGCTTTCGTAGCAGGACAGGAATATTGCACGTATTCGATTGTAAAGGAAGGCAAGCTGCTTGCCTATTCCGATTACGCAGTCGACTTTACTGCTGGAAGGGGAGCCAGCACCTTCTTTAAGCCATGCCATCAGCCGCAGCTGCGGCAATGGGTGGAGACGTTCGCCGCGCATACGCAGTTTACAGGCCAAATCGCTTTTGATTTTATAATAGACGAAAGCGGCGCGGTATGGCCGCTTGAGTGCAATCCGCGAGCGACGAGCGGATTGCATCTGTTCGACAAGCGCGACCGGCTCGGCCGCGCCTTGTGGGGGACAGGCCAGTCCAGCAGCATCATTTTGCCGCAGCAATCGCGGGGCAAAATGATCGCGGCAGCGATGCTGGCCTATGGGCTCTCGCAGCAGCGGCGTCAGCGCGGGCTATGGCGCGGCTCTTGGCATTGGCTGGCGAGCATGGCAGGCGGCCGGGATGTTATTTTCAGCTGGAAGGACCCCGGTCCATTTCTGATGCAAGGTTATGTTTGGTTTGATTTATGGCGGCGGGCACGCAAAGCGGAGCAGCCGATTATTGCTTTTACAACTGCTGATATTGAATGGAATGGATGAGAAAGGAGGAGCGAGGATGAACATACTGGTAACAGGAGCTACCGGATTTTTAGGCGAAAATGCGGTCAAAAGGCTGCTGAAGGAAGGCCATTCGGTAACCGCTGCCGGGCGCAATCTAGAAACAGGGGTTCGGCTTGGCGAGGCAGGAGCGGCGTTTTTACAGCTGGATTTGGCTTCGAGTCAAATGAGCGAAGCCATTGCCGGGCATGACGCCGTGTTTCATTGCGGCGCCTTGTCTTCGCCTTGGGGCAAATATCGCGACTTCTATGCTTCCAATGTCATTGGCACGCGCAATGTCATACAAGGCTGCCTTAAACATAATGTCCAGCGGCTGGTGCATGTGTCAACGCCTTCGATCTATTTTGACTATCGCCACCGCTTTAATATTGCAGAGCATGAGCCGCTGCCGAAAGCAGCGGTCAATCATTATGCCGCGACGAAGCTGCTTGCCGAGCAAGAGGTTGATCGCGCATCTCGAGAGCAGGGGCTGCGCGTTGTGACGATCCGGCCGCGGGCGTTGTTCGGCCCTGGCGATAGGGCGATTTTTCCAAGGCTGCTGCGGGCAAATGACAAACGGTTTATTCCGATGTTCGGAAGCGGCCAGCCGCTTGTCGATATTACGTATGTGGATAATGTGACGGAAGCGCTCATGCGCTGTCTGTACGCCGATCCGATTGTGCTTGGACAGAAATATAATATTACGAATGGCGAGCCTGTGCAGCTGTGGGAAGCTATGGAGAGGCTGTTTGAAATGCTGAATAAACCGATCCGGACAAAAAAGATTGCATACCCCGCAGCATATAGTGCGGCCTCTTTGCTGGAGCTGGCGGCGAAGCTGCCGGGGCTTGCCAAAGAACCGCTGCTGACCCGTTATACGGTCGGCATTCTTGCGTTCAGCCAAACGCTTTCTATTGAGAAGGCGCAGCGGGAGCTGGGCTATCGGCCTCTGGTGAGTGTCGAGGAAGGACTTAGGCGGTTCGCGGCCTGGTGGAAAGAGCAGGAGGAGATGCGATGAAAACGACTTTTCATAATACGGGCTACTGCAAGCAGCTGGAGGCGCTGGCGATTAGCGGGGGGCGCTGGCGGCAGCAAGCCTTTCCAGGTATTTTTGCTATCATGGAACATCCTGTGCTGGGGCCGGTATTATTCGATACCGGCTATTCGCCGCGTTTTCTCGACGCGACGAAGCGGCTGCCTTATGCGCTTTATCGCTGGATGACACCCGTTACGCTTACTGGGGAGCGCTCGGCAGCGGAGCATGTGCAGGCGGCAGGCTATTCACCTCGCGAGGTCAAGCATATTATCGTCTCGCATTTCCATGCCGACCATGTTTGCGGCTTGCGAGACTTTCCCGAGGCGACTTTTATTTGCTCGAAGCCGGGGTATGAGGCTATCGAGCATCTTAACGGCTTTGCAGCGGTTAAAAAAGCTTTTTTGCCGGAACTGCTGCCGCCTGATTTCGCGAAGCGGACACGCTGGATCGAGCAGTCTAAGCAAGTGGAGCTGCCAGCGAAATACGCCCCTTTCCACAGCGGGTACGATTTATTTAATGATGGAAGCGTAACAGCTATCCGTTTGTCTGGCCATGCGGCCGAACAATTCGGAGTGCTGCTGCAGGGCGATACGGGGCAGGAACTGCTGCTCGGCGCCGACGCCAGCTGGTCGGAGGCGGCGGTGCGGGATAACCGCAGGCCTCATCCGCTAGCCTCCATTGTGTTCGACAATCGGGCAGAGTTTAAGGAGACATTCGACCGTCTCGTCGAGCTGAAACGCCGAAATCCGGAGCTGCAGCAAATTTTCACGCATTGCGAGGAAACGTGGAAACGCTGCACACCGTGGCAGGAGGTGGGAGCATGAGAGTGCTAAGGCTGCTGGTCTATTATGTGCTGACCCGGCTTCGCGCCCGGCGCTTTCGCAGCCGGAAGGCGCTGGAGGCTTGGCAGCACCGCAAAGTTGTGGCACTTGTTAAGCGGGTACGCAAGCAATCACCCTTTTTCCGAAGTTATTATCAAGGGCTGGATGCACAAAATTGGCGCAGCTTCCCGATGATCGATAAAGCGATGATGATGGATAATTTTGACCAGTTGAATACGGTGGGTATTACGAAGGAGGAAGCATTCCGAATCGCGCTGCGCGCCGAGCGGGAACGAGACTTCTCAGCGCAAATCGGCGATATTGCGGTCGGATTGTCGTCAGGCACGTCAGGCAGCCGCGGCTTGTTTCTGGTCAGTGCCAAGGAACGCGCAGCGTGGGCGGGAACGGTGCTGGCAAAGGCGCTGCCAGCTTCGCTGCTAGTACGGCAGCGAATCGCTTTTTTTCTGCGGGCGGACAGCCATTTATACCAAAGCGTGCGCTCCAAGCGGCTGCAATTTCGTTTTTACGACATGATTGATCCGGTAGCGGACAATGTGCGTTTGTTAAGCGAGCAGCAGCCAACGCTGTTGGTTGCACCGCCATCCATGCTGCGACTGCTCGCTGAAGCGCAGCTTGCCGGAGAGCTGTCCATTGCGCCGGGTAAAGTAATCTCGGTTGCAGAAGTGCTGGAGCCGCTGGACAAGCGGCTTATTGAGCAGGCTTTTGGCGTGCGCGTCGATCAAATTTATCAATGCACAGAAGGCTTCCTCGCTGCAACCTGCTCTCAGGGCACTCTGCATCTGAACGAGGATATACTCGTCATTGAGAAGGAATATGTGGACGAGGAGCAGCGTACCTTCTCGCCAATCATCACTGATTTTTCACGGGAAACCCAGCCTATCGTGCGATATCGGCTTAATGACTTGCTGACGGAGGCAAAGCAGCCTTGTGCTTGCGGCTCCAGCTTTACAGCAATTGCTTCTATTGAAGGCAGGACGGATGATTTATTTTATGGACGCGATGCGCAGACGCAGCGGCTGGTGCCGATTTTTCCCGATTTTATAAGGCGGGCGGTCATCATGACCTCGGAGCGCATTAAGGAATACAAGGTTGTACAGCAATCGGCTCGGCAGCTGGAAGTAGCCTTGCGTACAGATGGAGCGCAAGATGAGCTTCAGCCGGAGCTTGCCGCTGCACTGTCCAAGCTGTTTACTTCTCGCGGCTGCATGGCGCCGCTGATTGCATTTGTCCCTTATAAAACGAATGAAGGGCTGCGCAAGCTGCGGCGGGTGGAGCGAAGGTGGAAGGTTTAGAACGGAATATGGCAGGAAGGAAAGGATGGTCAGCTTTGCCCCTATCTAAGACGGTCGTTAAAGAGTTGAGCCTTACAGAATTAACAGAGCTTGACGCAACAAAAAAGGGGGAGAGAAATAAAGCGGCTGAATATTTGCTTCCTTTGATGCAACAGGGGGTGAATTTATTTATCCGCAACGTGCGCACGGAGCTGCGGCTGCTGCAAGCGGGCCAGGCTTGGCTGCCTATGACGGTTAATGAGCAGGAGTATGACAATTCCTACGTGTGCTCTCCCTATGGAACGTATGTCAAGTATGCGGAAGAGGAGCTTTATTTGTTGGAAAATCGGCTGCTGCGCTTCCTGTGCGGCTCCTTGCTTAAAGTGATTTCCCCGCTGCTGCGTCTGGCGCAAATCGACCGAAACGTCCATGTGAACAACTGGCTGCTTTCAACGAATTTGTATACCGAGATAAGCGCGGATGAGCTGGAGGGTGCCAGGCAGACGTTAATAGCAAGCTATCCAAAGCATGCGATTATTTATCGTTCGCTCAACAAGCGCACGAATGGGGAGCTGATGGAGCAATTGCTGCGCCAGGGCTATGTGCTGGTGCCGAGCCGGCAGGTTTATTTTTTCAATGGCGCCATTCCGCTGTACTTGAAGAAAAAAAATACGAAGTGGGATCGCAAGCTGCTCGCCCAGTCTGACTATCGTATCATACCGCATGCTGAGCTCGGCGAACCGGAATATGAGCGTATTGCAGAGCTGTATGACCTGCTGTATGTAGGCAAATATTCGGCGCTCAATCCCCAGTTTACCGCTGCATATATTCGCCACTGCCATCAGAAAGGTCTGCTGGAAATGACCGGACTCCGCGATAAGCAAGGGGTTTTGCAAGGCGTGATGGGCTGCTTTATTCATGGCGAGGTCATATCGGTACCGCTGGTCGGCTACAATACGGCGCTCCCCCAGTATAAAGGCCTCTACCGGATGCTGATGCACTTGGCGATGCAGACTGCAGCGGACCGGGGACAGCTGCTGCATCTCAGCTCTGGCGCGGCTGATTTTAAGCGCATTCGCGGGGCGGAAGCGGAAATGGAATATAGCGCGGTTTACATCAGGCATCTTTCGGCAGGTCGGAGAGCGGTATGGGGCGGTCTTAGCAAGCTTTTATTGGCGGCCGGCGTTCCGCTTATGAGAAAATATAAGTTGTAAGAAGAAAAATTTCGCTGTATGAGGAGATCATACAATAAAATTCAAAAAAGTTTCAAACCTGTAAAGTATAATGGAAGAGTACGTATAAATACATATTCTTCATTTGAGAGCGCAGGTGTTTTGAAGATGGACAACGGCAATCAATTGTTTTTGGGAAAGCAGCTGGCTCAGGATTTATTTAATCATAACGGGGTGCTGGTTGCTCCTGCCCATACCGTATTGGATCAGGAACAGCTGGACTTAATTTATCGTCATGCGATTGAACTGGAAGAAAGAGATATTAAGCGGGACAAGGGGAAATCGCAGGCACAGGGAAAAATGGACGGCTGTACACTGTATATGGCAGAGCTTTTCGAGCAAATTCGTTACGCGAAGCAAATTCCAGTGCTGCAGATTCGGGAAAAGATCATACCTTCTATTAACGAGCTGTCGGAGCTTCCTGATTTTTATGAATTGCTGGGTGCTCTGCAATCCAAAGATGATTATTCTTACCGCCATAATATAGGGGTAGGTGTATTATCTACCTTAATTGGAAAATGGTTGGATATGGATGAGCGCGATCTCATGCAGCTTACGATGGCGGCCACGCTCCACGATATCGGCAAAACGAAAATTTCTAATGAAATTTTGAATAAACCGGCATTGCTTGATCCAAAAGAGTTTGATCTGATGAAAAAGCATACGATATTTGGCTATGAGATGCTTAAAGAAACCGTTGGTATTAATCATATCCAAGCTTTGGTAGCGCTTCAACATCATGAACGGCAAGATGGCAGCGGTTACCCGCTCGGCTTGCGCTCGGAGCAAATCGCCCCACTTAGCAAAATCGTAGCGGTAGCTGATGTTTTTCATGCGATGACCTCAGATCGGCCCTATCGCAGGGCACTGCCTTTCTATGAGACGCTTATTCAAATGAACAACAATATTTTTGGCGAGTTTGATCCGCAAATCAGCAAGTTGTTTATGGACAAAATGATGCAGTCGATGCTAGGGCATCAAGTGCTGCTCACCAACAATGAAATTGGCTCCATCGTATTGATCAATCCGCAAAATGCGCTTAGACCGTTAGTAAAAATGAATGACAACTTTATTGATTTAAGCAGAGATACGAGTTTGCATATTCTCAAAGTTGCACCTTAAGGCAAGCCGCATGCTATTTTTGTGGAAAACGCCGTTGCAGCAAGGCAGGTAAAGGACATCTTATGACAATAATAACGATTTTATCCGTTACATTCACATTGTTTTTTTTCAGCAAGCAGCTCGTAAATGCTTTGCTTCATATGGACTTATTGCGTTTTGACGTTAGAAAGAGGCTCATGTTTGGCGTGGTATATGGGGTTTGCGGCATCTTGATTATGTTTTTTGGAGTGCCTGTATCCGATCACGGCATTATTGATTTTAGATATTTCTTTATTATTATCGCTGCCTATTATGGTGGTCTACATGCGTCTATATTGGCATCTGTTCTTATAGCAGGGGGACGGGCATTGTTGTTTGGCGGACTGAATGAGGCGGCCATTACTGCTGGAGCTTTCATTCTCTTGCTTGGAGTGCTTTCAGGCATCATTTTTGCATACAAGCGCTTTGGTGGGTACTGGGCAAAATGGATGGTTTCATTGCTGGTGCTAATGGCATTGCTTTATGGAAATTCTTGGTTTACATATGGATTGGTATGGTCAAGCTCACGGTATAAATTCCTGTTTCCACCGATGCTTGCCAGCGGCCTTATCGTCGCTTATTGCGTACGTTATTTAACGCAGCGCGATGAGCTGTTCCAGCAGAAGGATCAGGAAGCGACAACGGATTTTCTTACTCAGCTGGCCAATGTCAGAGCATTCGATGCGGCGTTTAACCGCTTGTTTATTCAGGCAGAGAGTGGAAAGGAGCCGCTTGCTCTCCTGTTTCTGGATATTGATTATTTTAAAAAAATAAATGATACCTACGGCCATCCCGCCGGAGATGCTGTTTTGCGCGAGCTTGCTGCTATTGTAAGGCGCACGGTTAGGGCAGAGGATGTAGCCTCGCGCTATGGCGGTGAGGAATTTTCCATTTTGCTGCCTAATTGTTCACCGTCCGGCGCATATGCTTTGGCGGAAAATTTACGCAGCAAAATTGAGAATTGCCAAATTGCCGTTAATGACAAGCAAACGGTAGGTGTGACCGTCTCGATCGGCATTGCCTGCTATCCGGAGGTTGAGCAGGAGTTTCTAATTGATTATGCCGATCAGGCCTTGTATCAGGCTAAGCTCTCTGGCAGAAACAAGACGATATTGTGGCGCTCTTGAAGCGCATGGTTTCATGCTTACCGTCTTGTAGTATGCTTGCTTTATGGCGCCAGTCTTATGGCTTCAACTTTTCGAAGCCAAGCTGGCGCGCAGTGCGGCTGCTAATCGTTCGATTCCTATTTCCATTTGCGCGGGCTCCGGCCGGGCATAGCTTAGACGAATGAAGCCTTCCTCCGAGCCATATACACTGCCAGGAACAAACACAAGCCCCCTCTGAATACTTTCTTCCAGCAGGCGATGATCACTGATGTTCTCCTTGGATTTACACCATAGATTAAGCCCTCCTGGGTGCGCGGTAAATGCAATTTTTTCTGAAAAATAATGCTCCAACGCACCGATCATTCGCTGCTGCTTGGCCTCAAGCGCCTTTCGCAGCATTTGCAAATGCCGAGGAAATTCGTTTGAAGCGAGCAGGCGGCCAGCCAGCCACTGAGGCAAAATGCTAGGGCCAAAGTCCATTTGCTGCCGGGCATCGGCGAGGCGGCTCACGACCGTTTGCGGTGCGACCAGCCAGCCGATTCGCAGGCCCGATGCAGCGATTTTGGATAATGAGCCAATATAGAGCACGATATCCTCCTTGTCCAGCGCTTTTAGTGATGGCAAAGCCTGATTGTGAAAGGAAGTCAGACTGAACGGGTCGTCCTCTACAATCGGAATACGCAGCTCGGCAGCAATGGCTAATACGCGCTGCCTTTTTTCCATGCTCAAAGAAGTACCTGTCGGATTTTGATAGTTCGGATTGAGAAAAAGCATGCGAATGCGATGCTCGCGATACAATCGCGCAATATCATCTGGATCAATGCCGTCATGATGAACCGGAAGACGGCAAATACGCAGTCCCGCAGATTGAAACATCGGCAGAGAATAGCAGTAGGAGGGATCTTCGATCGCAACGGCATCTCCTGGGGCAAGCAAACATTGCGTTATTAAATAGAGCGATTGCTGCGAGCCGGAAGTAACGAGAATAGAAGCTTCAGGAGCAGCAATTCCCTGTTTCCGTAAAAAAGCGCTTAGCTCCACCCGCAGCTGCGGATTGCCCTGTGGATGATCATAGCCGAGCGGCTCCGTGAATGGCTGCTCCTGCATAATGGACTGGAGCAGTCCGCTCGGAAACAGCGGCTCCGCCAGCTCGCCGCTCGCCATGTCAATCATTTGGCCATGGTGGTGCATGGATGAACGAATACGCCTCATAAAGGGCAAATTAGGCAGGAAGCTGCCTCCTTCTGCATATTGCCGCCAATTCGGCGTATGCGAAGGGGATATCCCCCATTTACTGCGGCTCACGGTAGTTCCGCTCCCTACTTTGCTTTCCACTAAGCCGGCTGAGCGCAGCTCGGCATACGCCTGTACAATCGTGCTGCGATTAACGCCTAATTGCTCCGCCAGTTTGCGTTCGGAGGGAAGCGGGCTGCCTGGCGGATATTCGCCGGAGGCAATGCTGCGTTCCAGCAGCTCGGCAATTTGCAAGTAAACTGGTGTTTTTAATGTTCGATCCAGCTTCCACGTCATACGTACACCCCGTTCATTATCACTTTGTCTAATGGGATTATCCATTCATTATAGTACATTTCGGCGAATTGGATGGTCATTTTAGTCGATAAATGGATGGTTACATGATCAGCCAATCCAATTATGATAATTAATAAGAGAGGTGGCTGCGCCTAGTTTATTGGAGTCGGCGTTCAAGCAAATAGCTGTCTATGCCGGCGAAGCAAGCAGACAAGGTGTCAAGCTGCTGATGTTTCCAGAAGTATTTATCTTCGGTTACCCGCGCGGCCTGACGTTTGGGAATCGCTCCACGCAGTATAATATGTTTTTTAAGAGCACATTGTAAGGGGAAAGGGCGGCTATACAGCAGAAGGGAGCAGTATAATGGACGTACCAGTTGGCGTATGGATTTCAGCGGTTGTTATCGTTGGCATTTTAGCATGGATAACTTTTTGGATTACGAACAAGGCTTACTCCAGAAAATGGGATGAAAATGACGAAGACAAGCTGAAAAATTAAAGCAGTGCAGCGAAAGCTTCAGCAGAACATGGTTACCTATATTTCAAGTTTTTCGAACGCTTTGCCGGGTTGTAATCAGCCTGGCAAGGCGTTTTTTTGCATTTATGAAATATAGGAAAGGATAGCATTGCGCGATACCTTCTCTATATTTCCCGGATTGAAACGCGCCGCGCCGCAAAAAACTGCCACAGCCGTTTCAACTTGTAAAAGCTCTTCCCAATAAGCGGTTTTTCGGTTAATATGAGAATATATGTTCGATATTGGGGGCGGATTGATGAATCAGGAGTCATACATGATGGATATCATTGGGGGAGACGATTGGATGATGGACATCTTGCATACGGTAAGGGGGCTCGATTTGCCGGACTGGTGGGTATGCGCCGGGTTTGTGCGATCTAAATTGTGGGATGTGCTGCATGATTTTAAGAAGCGGACGCCGCTTGCGGATGTGGATGTTATTTATTACGATGCCGCTTCTCTAAGTGAGCATATCGAGAAGCAGTTGGAGCAGCAACTGCGGAGTTTGAGACCTGAAATTCCTTGGTCAGTGAAAAATCAAGCGAGAATGCATGTCGTCAGCGGCTTGCCACCGTATTCCTGCTCAGTGGATGCGATTTCCAAATTTCCTGAAACGGCGACCTCGCTTGGCGTGGCACTGGATGCGAACGGCCAGCTTCAGCTAGCGGCACCATGGGGAGTAGCTGATGTCCTTCAAGCTGTGCTTCGGCCTACAGCTTATTATGAGCAGGGGACGGATAAGCACTGCGTATACGAACAAAGAATTGTTAAGAAAAATTGGCAGGCGACATGGTCAATGGTTCATAAGGCAGAGCAGTAGGAGAAATGACAACATTATATCTTAACAAAAATTAGTGCTGTAATTACGAGTTTACGCATTGACAGCCCGCTTTTTTTCACGTTTAATTAAATAGACCGTTCTCTATAATTAAGGTGGTGAAAAGGTGGCTTCAAAGCCGAATGCCCGCCAGCAGATCATAGATACAGCAATGAAGCTGTTTTGTGTGCAAGGGTATCATGCAACGGGGTTAAATCAAATTATTAAGGAAAGCTCCTGCCCGAAGGGATCCTTGTATTACTATTTCCCTGAAGGCAAGGAGGAACTGGCGGTTGAATGTATCTCAACGATTAAGAATTCTGTGCTGGAAAAATGGCGGATAAATTTTGAGCAGAATTCTAATCCAGTAGCAGCTATTCAGGCCCATATTTCCGACATCATTCAAGATGGGAAGCAATCGCAGTTTAGAGGATTTATACCGTTCAGCTTCTGGATGGCTGCTGAGACATGCTTGATCAGCGAAAGACTGAGATCAGCTTGCCAAGTCGTTTTTATTGAATGGCAGCAGTATATTGCCCAGCAGCTCGTTAACAATGGCACGAATGACAGCAGCGCTGCTGAAATAAGCAATGTTATTCTTTCCTTAGTGGAAGGTGCGTTTATTTTGGCCATCACTCATGGAGATGAGAAGCCGCTCGTCCATATTTCGCGTCTCGTGCCGTCAATTGTTAATGGTGGCCCAGCAAGCTAGAACAACAGGTTACAGCAAAATGAATTTTTAATTCGCAGGAGGATGACATAAGTGCAAGCAGGAACGATGCAAGAGACTTCAACTTCACCTAATAAGACTTACAAAGTAATGCCAATTATGATTTCGCTATTGCTTAGCGGATTCATCGGTTTTTTTAGCGAAACGGCGCTAAATGTAGCATTGACTGATTTGATGAGAGATTTGAGCGTCAACGAGGCAACGGTACAATGGCTTACGACTATATTTTTGCTGACGCTGGGAGTACTGGTTCCGGTATCAGGCATGCTGCTGCAATGGTTTACAACACGGCAATTATTTGTATGGTCATTGATTTTTTCTATTATAGGAACGTTTGTAGCGGCTATTGCACCGAATTTTGAAACGCTGCTTATTGCGCGTGTGCTTCAAGCAACAGGCACAGGGCTGCTGCTGCCGCTATTATTTAATACCATTCTCGTCATTATCCCGATTGAGAAGCGTGGCGCAGCGATGGGGATTATCGGACTCATTATGATGTTCGCACCAGCAACGGGGCCGACTTTTGCAGGCATTTTGATTGCGAACTTAAGCTGGCACTGGATTTTCTGGGTGTCCTTGCCGTTTTTGATTATTTCATTATTTGTAGGCCTTGTCTATTTGCAAAATGTTTCTACCTTGACTAGGCCGCGTATCGACATATTGTCGATTTGCTTGTCTACCCTTGGCTTTGGCGGTGTCGTATACGGCTTTAGCAGCGCTGGAGAAGGCGAGCATGGATGGGGAAGTGCGAAAGTAATTATAGCGATGACCGTAGGTATCGTTGCACTCATTTTATTTGTTATCCGTCAGCTCAAGATGAAAGAGCCTATGATTAATTTGACGACGTTTAAATACCCAATGTTTACAATCGGTTTGGTTATGGTGTTTATTTGCATGATGGTTATTTTGTCTTCCATGCTCATATTGCCTATGTATTTGCAGCGCGGCCTAATGATGAGTCCGTTGACCGTGGGACTGCTTCTTCTTCCAGGAGGGCTTATTAATGGCTTCCTGTCTCCTGTAATGGGAGGACTGTTCGATAAATATGGACCGAAATGGCTCGTACTTCCGGGTCTGCTCGTTGTAGCGGTTGTACTATGGTTTTTCTCTGATATTTCTACCGCGTCGACTACTGCGCTGATCATTGTGCTGCATTCCCTGCTAATGATTGGGATTTCGATGATTATGATGCCTGCACAAACGAATGGTTTGAATCAGCTTCCGCCTGAGCTGTATCCGCATGGAACAGCGATTATGAACACCTTGCAGCAGGTTGCGGGTGCCATTGGTACAGCGCTGGCAGTGAGTATCATGACAGCAGGAATGGAGAAATTCCTAAAGACAGCAGAAGGAAATCCAGAATCGCCAGCCAACTTGGTTAGCGGCTTGACCGCTGGTGTGCAAAATGCTTTTGTATTTGCGATGGTGCTTGCCCTTATTGGGCTTGCAATTGCTTTCTTCATTAAGCGAGTGAAGGTGACGGCAGCAGGTAAACAAGGAGCCTAATATCGGCTCTAAATAGAAGTGCCAATTATTTTTTTAAAACTTTTTTGAAAAATGCTTGCGTGATGCGATGTTTTCTGATATATTATATTTATTCGCTGTTAGCGAACATCGCGCGCGTGTGGCGGAATTGGCAGACGCACTAGACTTAGGATCTAGCGTTTCACGACGTGGGGGTTCAAGTCCCTCCACGCGCATTATGAATGGAAGAGTAAGGGCTGTTTCAAGTAGTTTTTAACTACTGGGAAACAGTCCTTTTCTTTTATGTTTTTTTTATTTGTTATCCGTCCCTTTTTTCTCTATAAGCTCCAAGCGATGTCATCCATTACATAACATGTCCGATTTTGCTATAATGGGACGATACTTGATAGCAGAAAGGAAGCGTTGGGCTTGAAACAGGTCACCATATATGATATTGCTAAAGAGGCCAAAGTATCGGTTGCCACCGTATCCAGGGTATTGAACGATACCGCCCCGGTAAAGGGATCTACACGAGCCAAGATTGAAGAGCTTATTCAAAAATACAACTTTCAGCCTAACGCAATGGCTAGAAGCTTACTAAAAAAAGAAACCGGCATTATTGGTGTCATTGTACCTGATCTGACCAATCCCTTTTTCCCGGAAGTATTCGCTGGTGCGGAGGAAGAGGCGCAGCACTCGGGACATACCTTTCTGCTTAGCAATTCTATCGGAGATTACGTTAAGGAATCGGAATATCTTAGCATTATGCGGGAGAAGCGTGTGGATGGTGTTATTTTTTTGGGGGGCAGGATTAATTTAAAGAACTGTGATGAGCATTTGGTGCAGGAGCTCGTGCAGCATGCAAGCGTTATTCCGACTGTGCTTGTTAACGGTGGGCTGCGCAACACGAAGTTGATTAGAGTTGCTACCGACGAATCGGTAGGCACAGCTCTCGCAGTCAGGCACCTGATTGAGCTGGGCCATACTGAAATCGGCTTTATTGGCGGGGAAAGCCATATGACGACAACCTCAATTAAGCTGCGCGCCTTCCGAAAGACGATGAAGGACGAGGGGCTGGAGATTCGGGACAATTGGCTGCTGCCGGACAGCTTTTCCATCGATTCGGGCAAGCGACAAATGCTGAAGCTGCTCGAAATGGGAGAGAGGCCGACCGCTGTTTTTTGCGTCAACGATTATACCGCCATCGGGGCAATCAAGGCGGCGACGGAGGCTGGACTGACGATTCCAACGGATATGTCCGTTGTCGGATTTGATGATATTCCTCTGGCGCATCATTTTATCCCTGAGCTCACTACCGTTTCCCAGCAGGCGCATGAGCTTGGGCGAATGGCGGTACAAGTGCTTAAAGCGATTATGAAGAAAGAAAAGGTCAAGCAGCTTACTTCTTTGGCGCCACAGCTTATTGTCCGTCAAAGTACAGGAGCCCGGAGTCTCTAAGAAGAGGATCCGTTTGAAGTAGAAGGCTCATATGGAGAGCCTTTCTCATATGATACAAGAAAGTCCTAAAAGAGCGGCAAGCCACATATTTCGGGCTTGCCGCTCTTTTTTTAGGTCTAATGGAATGTACGGGGTCGCGCTTACTTTTACCATGCCATATATGGATAATATAAACTTTAATGTTGACCATAGTAAGCAAGCGAGCTATACTGAAATGGGTTTCATGAAAGCCTTTACATTTAATTAATCATCTATCAAGGGGAGCGTGCTGAACAGTGAAACAGATAAAAAGGTTGAAGTCGATGTTGCTTCTTTTATTACCAGCTGTATTGTTGATTCTATCTGCTTGCAGTGGCAACAATACAGGAAATACAATAGCCACTGAGTCGCCTGACGCAACGGCAACACCAACGGAGGAAACGTCTGCGCCTACTGAGGAGCCTGAGCCTCCAGCCGCTGATTTGGGCGGCAGAGAAATTCGCATCTCGCATTGGTGGGATGCTTCCCCTAACGGAGATTCAGAAGCGGATGAATTGGCACGAGAAAGAATCAAAAAAGTGGAAGAAAAATATAACGTGAAAATCAAATACTTAAATACGGAATATTGGTCGACGACAGAGAAGCTATCTTCTTCTGTGATGTCCAACGATCCTTTCGCTGAAATTGTTAGGCTGCCTGACGGCTTCATATGGGGCCTTATGCAAGGGGGATTTTTGACGCCCTTGGAGGATTACCTCACCGATACGCGGATTGCGCCGGACGTCGTTGAATCGATGCGCTTTGGCGGCGACCATGTATACGGATTAGAAAGCTGGTATAACCCGAATGACACGGGGGTGTATTATAACAAAAGAATTTTCAAGGAGGCGGGCTTAAAGGATCCGCAGCAGCTAATGGACGAGGACAACTGGAATTGGACGACGATGCTGGATGCCGCGAAGAAGCTGACTGTAGACAATAATGGAGATGGAAAAGCTGACCAATACGGCCTTGCAGGCGCCCATTATGTTTTCTCGGAGCTGCTGATCGCCAGCAACGGCGGCATTATATACGACGAGGCGACCAAAAAGGTAGCTTTTGATTCACCCGAATCTATGGAAGCGCTTAACTTCCTTTATGGCCTGTATAACGAGCATAAAGTTGTGAAGAAAAATGAAGGTAACGACTGGGAGGACCCGGCGAAATATTTTGCAGAAGGCACGATTGCCATGTATCCGGGCGGCTTGTGGGAAATCGAGGGTCGCCTCCAGGATAAAATGAAGGATGAATGGGGATACGTTTACCTTCCTAAGGGGCCACAGGCGGACACCTATCTTGATCCGCTTGGTCAAACGGCCGCTTACGTTATCCCTAAAGGAGTTAAGGATGCAGATGTTATTGTGAAAATCTGGGAGGAGCTACAGGATTTCGATAACTGGCAGGAAAATCGCAGGCTATGGCAAGAAAATGTGCTGCCGGATGAAAGCTCTATCGCTAATGCCATGAATGACGCTGGAAAAGTACAGCGTGTGTTCGGTGGACGCTTCGGGGGGCTTGGTATTAAGGATCAGCTCGACTCTGTAACCGGGAAATTCGTCAAAGGTGAAATTACGCCGGCAACAGGCGTCGCCCAAGTCATTGGGCCTGCGCAAGCGGCTGCTGAAAAAGTGCTTAGAGGCGAGCAAGACAAGAAAGACGACAAAAAGTAAATGCCGAAAGCTTTGCCCATAAAAAAGCGCTCTGCCCGGCTTTCCAATTGGGAAAACCGGGCGGTTGCCGTCAAACAAAATTTCGCCAGTTTATCAAAGGGGGAAATGAGGTGGAAATCGTATTTACCAGAAAAACGGCCGCTAGGATCATGGTTATCGCTATGCTGATTTCGATATTGGTTTTCCCTATATCTCAGTCCGGCGCAGCGAGTGTTCAAGCTGACTCAACGACAGCAGCCGATCCAAACGGCGACCAGCGCTTTTCGACAAATGAATCGGAAAACAGCTACGGCCATTACTTGCAGCGCTACAAGGATGAAGAACGGCCTCAAGAGGAGATTGTCATTCAAGGGGCGGATTATACAAGCGCAAACGAAATGGAACCTGAGATCATGCATGAGCTCGGCGGCGTATCGGGCGACTTCGTCAAGACGGGAGAAAGCGGCTCCATGGAGTGGGAGCTTGAGGTGCCGAAATCCGGCTTGTATCATATCGCCATTCGCTATTTTCCGATCGAAGGAAAAAGCTCGGCAATCGAAAGGGAGCTGTTGATCGACGGCAAGCTGCCGTTTGCCAGCGCCAGAAATTTGACCTTTCACCGCATATGGAAAAATGAGAGCGATCAGATTTTGCAGGATAACCGGGAAAATGAGCTGCGGCCGCGCCAGATAGAATCGCCGATGTGGCAGGAGTCGCTGCTTCGAGATACAGAAGGATACTACGAGGAGCCGTACGTCTTTTATTTTTCGGCTGGCAAGCACACGTTGACGCTGGTATCTTCCAGAGAGCCGATGGCAATCGATTATTTAAAAGTGTATCCATATGATGAGCCTTCGCCTTATGAAGAGGTAGAGCGGGGCTACAAGTCCAAGGGCTATGCGGAGACTAGTGGACAATTAATTAAAATTCAAGGTGAAAATGCTGCCTACAAATCGTCTCCGACCTTATATCCGATTTCGGACCGTTCAAGCCCGTCTACCGAGCCTTATGACGTATCGAAGCTTAAAATGAATACGATTGGCGGCAACAACTGGCGGGTGCCGGGCCAATGGATCGCATGGGACATCGAAGTGCCAGAGGACGGACTATACCGGATTGCGATCAAGAACAGGCAAGAATTGCTGCGGGGTATTTATTCTACGCGCTCGCTTTGGATTGACGGCGTCATTCCGTTTCAAGAAATGACGCAAATTCCATTTTATTATGATTCGGACTGGCAGATGAATGTGCTGGGCAACGAGGAAAAGCCTTATTTATTTTATATGACGAAGGGGAAGCATGAGCTGAAGCTGGAGGTGAGCTTAGGGGCAATGGCGCCTTTGATACGCCAAGTAGAAGCAAGCTTGCTTGACATCAATGCCATGTATCGCAAAATCCTGATGATTACCGGCAATGTGCCGGATCCTTATAGGGATTATCAACTAGATAAACAAATACCCGATATGGTCGGCGTGTTTCAGAAGCAAAGCGACATTTTGTATGCCGTATCAAAGGAGCTAGTTCGCCTGACAGGCGAGAAGAGCGACAAGACGGCTATATTGGATAAAACCGCCTATCAATTAGCAGATTTGGCTCAAAAACCGGAAACGGTCCAGAAGCGGCTGTCCCAATTCAAAATTAATGTTGGCAGCGTCGGCGCCTGGATTCTGCAAGTGAGAGAGCAGCCGCTCGAAATCGATTACCTCGCTTTGGCTTCGGCTGATGTAGAGCTGCCCGGAGCCAATGCTTCCGCTTCAAAAAAAATCGTTCATGAGGTATCTTCCTTCTTTCATTCCTTCTTTGAAGATTACGATACGATCGGAAGCATGGCGAAGGATGAGCAATCGATAACGGTATGGATTGGAACCGGCCGCGATCAGGCACAAGTGCTGAAGGCGATGATTGACGATACCTTTACGCCGCTTACTGGTGTTGGAGTCAACCTTAAGCTGGTCAATCAGGATGTGCTGCTGCGTGCGTCTCTGGCAGGTGAGGGACCCGATGTAGCGATGCAGGTTGGCAACGATGTGCCGGTTAATTTCGGCATGCGGAACGCAGCGGAGGATTTGTCGCAATTTTCAGGCTATAGGGCGGTCGTGCAGCAGTTCAGGGACAGCGCGCTTGTCCCTTACCGATTTGAGGACCAGGTGTTTGCTTTGCCTGAGCAGCAAATTTTCAATATGCTTTTTTACCGGAAGGATATACTCGAGGAGCTGAAGCTTGAGCCGCCGCAAACGTGGGATGATGTATACGCAATGATTCCGGTTTTGCAAAAGCATCATATGGATTTCGCGCTGCCGATTGCCCAGACGACGGGTGTTCCTGTAATGGAGGCGAATCGTGCGTTTGCCATGCTTTTATACCAGCTGGACGGCTCCTTCTATTTGAACAATGGAGCCAAAAGCGGACTGGATACAGAGGTAGGACTAGCTGCATTCAAAAAATGGACCGACTTCTATACGAGCTACAAGCTGCCGCTCATCTTTGATTTTCCGATGCGCTTTCGAACGGGTGAAATGCCGGTAGGCATACAGGATTACACCTTTTACAACTATTTGAGCGTATCTGCACCAGAAATTAAGGGCTTGTGGGAGTTCGTTCCTGTTCCAGGCACCGTGCAGCAGGACGGTTCCATTCGCCGGGATGTGGCTAGCAGCGGGACAGCCGCTATCATGCTCAAGCAGGCTAAAAACAAGGACGCAGCTTGGGAGTTTATGAAATGGTGGGTGGGTAAGGATGCCCAGGTTCGCTTCGGCAGAGAGATGGAGGGGCTGATGGGCGCTGCTGCACGTTATCCGACTGCCAATATTGAAGCGCTCAAGGAGCTGCCTTGGCCAGCGCGCAATTATCGCAGCCTGGAAGAACAATGGCAATGGGTACAGGGTGTGCCGGAGGTTCCGGGCGGCTATTTCACAGGTAGGCACTTGGACAATGCTTTGCGTGAAGTGATTAACAACGGCACGAATACAGCCGACTCCTTATACGATTATGTTCAAGAAATCGACTATGAAATTACTCAGAAAAGAAGCGAGTTTCATTTGGAATGAGGGGACTTAAGGAGGGACTCTTTTGCAGAAAACGAAAATCGCGGCTGAGATTATACGCCAGCCGAAGGGCCGCCTTGCTGGGCCGCAGCGGAAATGGGAGCTGTTCGTTAAGGATATGAAGCGGGATAAGCAGTTGTTTGTCCTGCTGATTCCTTATATGGTGCTGTTTCTGTTATTTACGGTGCTGCCGGTCATCATTTCCATCTTTTTCAGCTTTACGCATTTTAATATGCTTGAATTTCCGCGCTGGGTCGGATGGGATAATTATTCCAAGCTGCTTTGGAATGACGATGTGTTTCTCATAGGACTTAAAAATACGCTTATATTTGCAGTTATAACTGGTCCGGTCAGCTATATCGCTTGTTTCGTCTTCGCATGGCTTATTAATGAGCTTAATCCGAAAATCAGGGCATTTATGACGCTTGTGTTTTTTGCTCCTTCGATTTCGGGCAACGTCTTTTTTATTTGGCAAATTATTTTTTCAAGCGATTCGTATGGCATTATGAACGGCTTTCTGATGAAGATCGGATTTATTTACGAGCCGATTCAATGGCTGCAAAATCCTGACTACATGCTCACGATAATTATTATCGTCCAGCTGTGGCTCAGCCTCGGGACCAGCTTTCTGGCGTTTATTGCCGGCTTGCAGACGGTTGACCGCACATTGTACGAGGCAGGGGCGGTGGATGGCGTGAAAAATCGCTGGCAGGAGCTTTGGTTTATTACCCTTCCTTCCATGAGGCCGCAGCTGATGTTTGGCGCCGTCATCCAGATTACGTCTTCCCTTGCAGTAGCCGACGTGGCGATGGCTTTGGCTGGCTTTCCGAGCGTGCAGTACGGAGCACATACGGTTGTGACTCATTTGGTCGATTACGGCACGATTCGTTTTGAAATGGGCTATGCGTCTGCTATCGCGACCGTACTATTTATGCTGATGCTGGGCACCAATCTGGCCGTTCAAAAGTTGCTGAAGAGGGTGGGGGAATAGGCGAGATGAAGCTGGCCATGCGTCTGAAAAAAAGAGTGAACCGCTCCTGGCAGGTGGATATCATGCTGCTCCTTGTACTGGGCTTGTTTGGCTCCTTTATGGCAGTTCCGTTGATCTATGTCATTAATAATGCCTTTAAGCCGCTTGATGAGTTGTTTATATTCCCGCCTACGCTGTTTGTCAGAAATGCAACGCTTGAAAATTTTGCAGATTTGTTTCAAGTCATGAAAAACTCGTGGGTTCCATTTTCCAGATATATTTTCAATACCTTTTTTATTACGGCGGCAGGAACGGCAGGACATATTTTGCTGGCATCGGCGGCGGCTTACCCGCTGGCCAAGCATAGGTTTCGCGGGCATAAAGTGCTGTTCACGGTAATTGTCCTCTCGCTGATGTTTTCCCCGCATGTGACGGCGATTCCCAATTATATGATCATGTCCGTGCTGGGGTGGATGGATTCGTACCAAGCTGTTATCGTTCCGGCGTTTGCCTATCCGCTTGGGCTATATTTAATGAAACAATTCATGGAGCAAATACCAGATGCTTTGCTGGAAGCCGCCAAGATTGACGGCGCCAGCGAATACCGGATATTTTGGCAGGTCGTTATGCCGCTCGTCAAGCCTGCCTGGCTGACGCTGTTAATCCTGATGATGCAAATGCTTTGGGGAACGGATGGCGGCAGCTTTATTTACAGCGAGCAGCTCAAGACGATGCATTACGCGATGGGTCAAATCATTCAAGGCGGTATTGCCCGCGCCGGGGTTGGCGCCGCGGTTGCCGTCATTATGATGACCGTGCCAATCGTGACGTTTGTTTTTTCACAGAGCAATGTCATTCAGACGATGGCTTCGTCTGGGATGAAGGACTAAAGCGATGGGGGCGTATGGATTGAAAATAAAGCGAGTGATTCTGTTATTGGCTGCTGTGCTGCTCTTCGCCGGCTTAAGTCCGAAGCTGGCCCACGCGTCGCCGTATGAGGGATATACCTATTCTTATTGGGGGGAGTCGGTTCATTCGCCAATCGCGTATCTTCCTTCCAAGACGATAACAGGTCAAGAAATTGGGATTGGGCCGTGGAGCTCTCCAGCTGATATGTTTGCTGCACTTGACGGTTATTTGTACGTTCTGGATTCAGGAAACGGGCGAATTGTCGTGCTTGACAGCGAGTGGAAGGCAGTCCGTGAAATTAAGGAGTTTCAGAATAATGGAAAGCAGGATGGTTTCAATAATCCTGAAGGCCTTTTCGTGACGGAGAGTGGTCATATTTTTGTGGCGGATACCGAGAATAGGCGCGTGGTTGAACTCGACAGCAGCGGAGCGTTCGTCAGAGAAATTTCCGCTCCGAAGTCGGAGGTCATCAGCAGCCAATTCGAATATTTCCCGCGAAAGGTCATCGTTGATAAAGCCGGCCGCATTTACGTTGTTGCCAGAGGCGTCTTCGAGGGGATTATCGAATTCGACAGCGAGGGCGGCTTTACTGGTTTTATGGGGACGAACCGGGTGCAGTTTGATCCTGTGGATTTGTTCTGGAAAACGGTATCGACACAAGAGCAGCGGGAAAAGCTGATCCGGTTTGTTCCCATTGAATTTAACAATCTAGATGTGGATTTGGATGGATTCATCTTTACGACTACAGCTGACAAGCAAACCTTAGCCCCAGTCAAAAAGCTGAATCCATCGGGCATTGATGTTATTCGGATAAACGGATATATAGGACCTGTGGGCGATTTGAGCAGAAATCGCTCGGCCTTCATTGACATTGATGTTAGCGGCAATGGCGTATACCGGACGCTTGATTCGACCCGGGGACGGATTTTTACTTATAACGAAGACGGCAATTTATTATACGTGTTTGGCCAATTGGGCAATCAGCAGGGCACGTTCAAAAATCCGGTTGCGGTTGAAAGCCTGGGCAATCGGGTGTTTGTCCTAGACCGCGATCAGGGGAAAATTACCGAGTTTTCAGCGACCAAATTCGGAAGCCTCGTTAACGAGGCGAATGGATTATACAGCATAGGCAAGCACGATGATGCAGCAAAGCTGTGGAAGGAAGTGCTCCGGCTCGATGCAAATTACGAAATGGCCTATATTGGCATCGGCAAGTCGATGCTGCGCCAAGGCGAATACAAGCAAGCGATGACTTTTCTGAAGCTGGGTAATGACAGAGAATATTATTCCAAAGCATTAACCAAATATCGCAGGGAATATATGCGTGAGCACTTTGGAATCTATATGACGGTACTGATCCCGCTGATCTTGGTCGTTATATTCGTTCGTCGAAGCATGAGGCACAGAAAGGGGGAACTGAAAAAGGATGCGGTTTCTCAAGGAGGCTAGGTACTCGCTGCACGTTGCATTCCATCCCTTTGACGGATTTTGGGACCTGAAATACGAAAGCAAAGGAAAGCTCCGGATCGCGCTTGTCATTTTGCTCGCCGTTACGGTTACGATGATTCTCAAACGCCAGTATGCTGGCTATGTCGTCAACTTTAATCACCCGCTGGAGCTAAACAGCTTTGATGAATTAAAGTACATTGTACTTCCATTCCTCCTGTGGTGTGTGGCGAACTGGTCGCTCACTACGCTGATGGATGGAGAAGGGAAGTTTGAAGAGATTGTCATCGCTACGGGCTATGCGATGCTTCCTTTGATTTTGATTTATTTGCCCAATATGCTGCTTAGCAATGTGATTACGCTGCGCGAGGCCTCCTTCTATTATTTGCTGGAATCTGCGGCAGCATTATGGTTTGTTTGGCTGCTGTTTATTGGAACGATGACGGTTCATCAATATACGGTTACGAAGACGATTATGACGATGCTGCTAACGGTTGTAGTGATGGGCGTCATTATTTTTCTAGGGCTGCTCTTCTTCAGCCTGATCCAGCAAATCGTCAGCTTTGTGTACACGATTTATCAGGAACTTTCATTGCGAGCATAAGAAAGGGGGCCAAGCGGTGAAGCGGAAGCTTGTGATCATCATGACGGCAGCCATTATCGGCTGCTTGCTTATAGCTCAAGGCACCAATTTCGCGGAATATGCATCCGAGGTCGCAGCTGAGCCTGCGCCAAGCAACGGACTAAATAGCGGGCTTGCTGCCTCAAGCAGCCATTCCGGCCAGGTGCCTATATTGCCGCCTGAAGGGATGGAAATGGCGGCTGAAAATGAATATTTAGCCTTGTATGTCAATGCGGAAACGACGGAGATTGCGGTTAGGGACAAGCGCAGCCAAGCGATCTGGTATTCCAATCCGCAAAATCGCGAAGCGGATCCGGTCGCAACCGGCTATAACAAGACGAAGCTGAATGTGCAGGTCGAGATCGGTTATTTTGACAGCGCAGGAAATGCATTGAAGTATGACAATTACACCCACAGCGTTCAGAACGGCCAATATGCCATAGAGAAGACAAAAGACGGACTGAACATCATTTATACGCTAGGGGAGGTTAAAAGCGACATCGATGCCATTCCTAAATATATTAGCGCGGAGCGATTTCAAACCGTCATTCTGGATCAAATCGAACAGTCGGCGGACAAAAGAGAGGTTGAAAAACGCTTTAAATATGATGAGGAAAACCAGCGTTATGAAAGAAGGGACTCCTCCTTTAAAGGAATCGGATTGTCCAAGGTGACCGAAATCTTCAAGCGAATCGGTTATGACGAGGAGCAGAAAGCAATCGATAAGGCTTCCTATGGCGAAGCGTCTACCGGCAGCGCCAACGTTCAAATTCCTTTGCATTATCGGCTGGATGGTGAGCATCTGTTGGTGACAGTGCCTGCGGGCGGGATCGAATATCCGGCTAATATGAAAATTCAGACGCTGTCCCTGCTTCCGTTTTTTGGCGCGAGCGGGCGCGAGGATGAAGGCTATACGTTCGTTCCAGATGGCTCGGGTTCGTTAATCCGTTTCAACAATGGCAAAACCTACGATGCGCCATTTCGTACGGCCCTTTACGGTTCCGATGCGTCTATTAGCCAGCCCATCAAAATTCAGAAAGAGGAAGCTGCACGCTTGCCTGTATTCGGCATGAAATATGAGGACCGGGCATTTGTCGCGATTATTGAGAAGGGTGACGCTGTCGCCGCGGTGGAAGCGGACGTGAGCGGCAGGCTGAACGATTACAACACCGTGCTTCCCAGTTTTACGCTGACTAATTTGGAGGAGGTTACGTTGACGAACGGTTGGCGCTCCAGTACGGTCAAAAAGTTTCAAGCGGCGCCCTATGATGGGGAAATGACGGTTCGTTACGGCTTTCTCGGCACGAAGGAGGCCAGCTATTCGGGCATGGCGGCGCATTACCGCCATTATTTAATCAAGCAAACGGGCCTAACGAGGCTGCCGGATGAAGGGGAGGTTCCGTTCTATGTCGAGCTGATTGGCGGCATACCGAAGAAGAAATTTTTCCTGGGCATTCCTTATAACGCCTATGAGCCGCTGACGACCTTCAATCAGGCGGAGTCTATTTTGGGTCAAATGCTGGATAGGGGAATTGGCGGCATCAAGCTGCGTTACACGGGTTGGTTTAACGAAGGGTTAAACCATAACCTTCCCAAATCGATTGCCGTCGACAAGAAGCTCGGTGGAAGCAAAGGCTTAAACGAGCTAAAGGCATATGCCGATGCAAGCGGTATAGGGCTGTTTCCTGATGCGGCCTTTCTTGAGGCAGCTCCGCAAGCGGATGGATTCAAAAAGTCGAGCGAAGCTTCTCGATTTATTACGGGGCGGCTGGCGGAAATTTATTCTTATAGCGCGGCTAGCTTCAGTCAAGAGGATGAGAGCGAGCCGGGTTATGTAGTAAGTCCAAAATCGCTGCCGAAAATAACAGCTGGATTTATGGACGATTACGGGAAGCTGCAGCTCTCGGGATTGTCTCTGCGCGATCTTGGCAGCGAGCTGAATTCCGATTTCAATCGTTCCGAGGTCATTAATCGCGAGGAAGCGAAAGAAATTGTAACGCAACAGCTGAAGCAAATGAGCGGCTCCGTCAAGGAACTGCTGGTGGAGGGCGGAAACGCCTATACGGTTCCCTATGCGCGGCATATTGTGGATGCGCCGATATCGAGCAGCGGCTTTAATATGACCGATGAGAGCGTTCCATTTTTTCAAATGGTGTATCACGGATACGTTCATACGGCTGGAAGCGCTTGGAACATGGCCGATGATCAAGATGCCTCCTACAACTTTCTGAAAGCACTTGAAACGGGCTCATCTTTGCATTACACATGGTTTTTTGCTGATTCATCCGCGATCAAAATGACGGAGTTCGACCATTTGTATTCCGCCGATTATCGGGGCTGGATCGACGAGGCAGCAAAGAGGTATGACGAACTGAATAACGTTCTCCACGATGTGCAAGCCCAAGCGATTATTGATCATCGGGCACTGGCTGACGGGGTGTACCAGACCACTTTCGAACAAGGGAAAACCATTATCGTCAATTATAACGACGTCAATTATAACGATGCGTTGGCGGAGGTGGGCGGAATTACAGTTAGGGCAAAGGATTATTGGGTGGGAGGTGAAGCTCAGCGATGAGGTTGAGGAAGCTTTCGCTTGAGCAAAAAAACAGATATTACGGGCTGTATTTCATTCTTCCCTGGTTTGCAGGCTTTTTATTCCTGTTTGTCGTTCCGCTGCTGTCATCGCTTCGCTACAGCTTTAGCAATCTGCAGGTCACGAATGACGGCTTTAGCCTAGACTTTATCGGACTGTCCAATTACCGGGAAGCCTTGCTGTCACATGAATCGTACGTCAGAATATTGACGGAATCGGTCGTGGATATTGCGGTCAACACACCGCTGATTATCATATTCAGCTTATTTTTTGCGGTGCTGCTTAACCAGAAATTTAGAGGACGGGTACTGGCCCGGGCGATTTTCTTCCTGCCCGTAATTTTGGCATCGGGCATCATCGCCAGTATCGAAAATGGAGATTTGATGCAATCCGTCGTGCGAAGCGCCAACGATACAGCCGGCGGGGGCCTGTCCATTATGAAAAATCTAGAGCTCGCTGTCCTGCTCATCGAATCAGGTGTGAGTATGACCTTTGTCGAATATTTGACAGGTGCCGTCAGCCGAATTTATGAGATTATCAGCCAATCGGGTGTCCAAATCCTTATTTTTCTGGCTGGTTTGCAATCGATATCTCCTTCTTTGTATGAGGCAGCTAAAATTGAAGGCTCGACTGGCTACGAAGCGTTCTGGAAAATTACGTTTCCGATGATCAGCCCGTTAATTTTGACGAATCTGGTTTATACCATAATCGACAGCTTCATCAGTGATGAAACAAGCCGGCTTGTGGTGGATACGGCATTCAAAAGCTATAATTTTGGCCTTAGCGCAGCAATGGCGTGGATGTATTTTGTTGTCATCGCGCTTGTGCTGTGGATTACAACGTCAATGGTTTCACGAAAGGTTTTTTATCAAGATTAGCGGCCTGAAGGAGGAAGGACATGAAGAAGGAAGTCGCTGAGGTGGGACAGCCTACGAATGATGAATTACAGCATCGCATGGCGTCTGCTGCCTATTGGTTGGAATTTGTGAAAAAATGGCTGTGGGTAACCGTCCGATTCGTACTCATTTTCGGCATATCGTTTGTCATTGTCTACCCGATTCTATTGAAGCTGTCGATTGCCTTCAAAAGCATGGATGATTTGTATGACTCTACAGTCATTTGGGTGCCGCATACGCTGACGCTCGACAATTTCAAGCTCGTATTCCAAGCAATGAACTATCCGCAAGTGCTGCTCAACACGCTGCTGCTGTCTTCTGCGGTCATGCTGCTGCAAACGGCTACCTGCGTGCTTGCCGGCTACGGCTTTGCAAGAGTGAAGTTTAGGGGAAGCGGCCTTTTGTTCTCAGGCGTTATTTTTACGATTTTGGTGCCAGCCCAAACGATGATGGTTCCGCTTTATTTGCAATTTAAAAATTTCGATCTATTCGGACTGATTAAGCTGATCCAGGGCGAGCCCGCCAATCTGATTAACACCTATTGGCCGTTTATCATTTCGGCAGCGCTGGGCATGGGTGTGAAGACGGGTTTATATGTGTATATTTTTCGCCAGTTTTTCAAAGGGATTCCGCGAGAGATTGAAGAAGCCGCCTATGTAGATGGAGCCGGCTACTTTTCAACCTTTAGAAGGGTCATTCTGCCTAATGCGGTCCCATCGATGGTCACTGTTATGCTGTTCTCGTTTGTCTGGCAGTGGAACGATTCTTTTTTTACGAACATGTATTTGAATGAGCCAAAGGTCATGTCGTCGATGATGGCTTCTTCCGGCTATGCCATTGCTACGTTTCTTAGCGGAGGGGGACAGGCGGAAACCGCTTCCTACGTCCAGGACCCGTTCTTTATGTCCATGATGATGAATACGAGCGTCCTGATGGCTATACTGCCGCTCATTATTTTGTATTTGTTTGTGCAAAGGCATTTTGTAGAGAGTGTCGAACGATCAGGCTTGGTCGGATAGGAGAGGCGGATGAAAAAGAAATTGATCATTGTTATCGTTGTGGCGTTTACGTCGACTCTAGGCTTGTATTATGCTTTCAACTCAAATCGGTCTGATAGCGCAAGCAGCCCGAAAAAAGAAGAAGCGAAGGTTCAGCAGCTGATGCCGCCGGATGCTTATGTATCGCTCGATGGGGCGGTTCGCTACCAAACGATTGATAATTTTGGCGCTTCCGACGCGTGGTCGATGGACCCTCTGGGCAAATATTGGACAGAAGAAAATAAAAATCGCGTTGCGGATTTGCTTTTTTCACGAGAGAAAGGAATTGGTTTGTCAGCCTGGCGTTTCAATATTGGTGCAGGCTCGATTGAAACGGACCAGTCGCGTATTCCAGATCCATGGAGGCGAGCAGAAACGTTCAAGCTTTCACAGGAAGGGGAGTATGATTGGAGCAGACAGGCGGGACAGCAATGGTTTCTTCAGGCGGCGAAGGATCGAGGGGTGGATACTTTGATCGCATTCGTGAACAGCCCGCCGATCTGGATGACCAAGAATGGTCATGCCCAGCCGGATGAGGAAGTGGGCTCCACCAATTTGAAAGAGGCTTATGAGGATGAGTTTGCGACATTTTTAATCGAGGTTTTGGAGCATTTTAGAGAGGAAGGCTTGGAATTTGAGTATATAAGCCCGATTAATGAGCCGACCTGGGATTGGAATCTGGCCCAGCAAGAAAGCAACCGTTATAACAACGACGATCTTAAGCGTGTCATACTTGAATTGCATCGGCAATTGAAAGCAAGCGGCCTTGATGCGCAAATCAGCGCCCCAGACGGCGTGGAAATTACAGCGCTGCTGGATGATGAATATTATGAGCAGTTTGCAGGGGGCGGGACCTATTCGGGCGGCGCCAACAGTCTGGGAACAGGAAAATACCGGGAATATGTGAAGGAGCTGCTCGGTGATCCTGTGCTTAAGGAGGCGATTGGCAATAAAATCGCTTCGCATTCCTACTGGTCCGATTACAGCAAGCCAGGCGATGATCGGTTGGGCAAGCTGAGACAATTGCTGGATGCCAATCTGAAAAAATACGACGATGAGGCTAAATATTGGGTGACTGAATATTGTATTCTTGGCGATTATGGTCCGGGGCGTGACCTTGGCATAGAGCCTGCTCTGCATGTGGCCCGTACGATTCATTTTGATTTGACGGAGGCAAATGCAGCGGCATGGCAGTGGTGGACAGCGGTGTCCAAGGTCGATTACAAGGATGGACTGATCTATACTGATTTTAATGAAGCGGGTGATGAGCAAAATATTTTGACCTCCAAAATCATGTGGGCGCTTGGCAATTACAGTAAATTCATACGTCCAGGTGCACAGCGCATCTCGCTTGCAGGACTGGATAAAGAAGCGCGCAGCGGCTTGCTCGGATCGGCTTATGTTCATGTTGGAGAACAGACGGTTACGGCTGTGTTTATCAATGACAGCGAAGATGCTAAGCGTGTTCAGGTTTCATTGGACGGCATGGATCAGCACCATTCCATTGCATTCATGGAACCGTATATTACGTCGGCTGGCCAAGACCTTGTACGTGGGGAAAGCATTCCCGTGCTGGATGATCATTCGTTTGAGGCGGTTATTCCGGCGAAGTCGGTCGTCACCTTGACGGGAGGCGGGGCAGACGGCACCGTGGAACAATAAGTCAAAGTAATAAGTCAAAACGATAAACAGGAAGCAGAAGGCGTTGATGGCCGTTCATCAATGCCTTTTTGTAGTACGCCCAGCATGATCGTCATCTCTAGGGTGAAAGTCCCGAACGGGGCTGGAGAACGCGCCATAGAAGCGGTAACACGCCTCGTAGAAATCTGGTATGTATAAATTCAGCCTCCAGCTTTCATATTAACAACTATAAATTGAGAAATTACAAAGAGGAGAATTGATGATGCAGCAGCAAACTACAGCGAATAACGATACACAGAAGGCAATGAACAAAAATCACGGGGGACATGAGCTATTTGATTTGCAGGAGGTATTGAATTGCAGCATTAGTGCAATGGATCAATTTATGATTTTCAGACAATATGCACAGGATCAGGAACTGCTTAATCTTATCGACAAGCAATATCAATTTATGCAATCGCAATACAATGTGACGGCTGAATGTTTTAAGACTGGTCAGGAGCCAAGTCAAAAAACATCAACGTATTTGATTAAAGAGGTAACACCGATCGTATACGGCATGAAGCAAAGCTCGCCGAAAAAACCGATACAATCACTAGCTGATGTCAACGATGCCGGAGTATGCGGTTTTATGCAAGGCATCGTTAAAAGCCATGCTTCGCTGTTAACGACGTCTGCTCTTGAAGCAACGAACCCGATTGTCCGTCGTGTACTCGCTTCCCAAGTGCAAAATTTTATTGAAATGTCCTATGAGCTCTTTCTGTATCAAAATAAAAACGCTTATTATCAGGTGCCGCAATTAAATGATGCTGATATGCAGCAAATTTTGAATACATTTTTACCAGCCGCCGAAACACCGCAAATGCCAGAGCCTAATAAAGGAACAGCCCTTCATTAACAGCAACATTCAGAAAAAAATAAAAGTTTACTATTGAATAAAGTACCCATATCCAAGTGAAAAGACGTCCGGTTCCCATTCCGGTCGTCTTTTTACTAAATAGAACTGGAGGCTGGCTAATTATGGTGAAAGAGCGGAATAAACTATCCGTTGCTGCATTAGGCGGTGTTAATGAGATCGGGAAAAATATGTACATTTTACAATACGGGGACGATATCATCGTTATTGACTGTGGATCTAAATTTCCTGATGAGAGTTTTTTGGGCATTGACCTCATTATTCCAGATATAACCTATTTGTTAAATAATACAGAAAAGGTAAAGGCTTTAATCATAACACACGGACATGAGGATCATATTGGCGGCATTCCTTATTTTTTGAAACAACTGAATATCCCGATTTATGCCTCTAGATTAACAATTGGGCTGATTGAAATAAAGCTGAAGGAGCATGGCCTTCTTCGTACAACACAGCTAAACTTAATTGATTCGAATTCACATATCGCCTTCGGTGCGATTCAGGCGTCATTTTTTAGCACCAACCATAGTATTCCGGATTGCTTGGGAATTGCCATGCATACACCAGAAGGAACGGTTGTACATACAGGCGATTTCAAATTTGATATGTCACCCGTCAATCATCAATATCCTGATCTTCATCGAATGGCGGATATTGGTAAAAATGGCGTGCTGCTGCTGCTGTCTGAAAGCACGAATGCAGAACGGCCTGGTTTTACGCCATCGGAACGGCTTGTTGGAGATCACATTACAGAAGCATTCAGCAAAGCGCAGCAGAAGGTGTTTATTTCAACTTTCGCGTCTAACGTCCATCGAGTTCAGCAAATTGTTGACGCGGCCGCTAAAACGGGCCGAAAGCTTGTCCTGCTTGGCCGAAGCATGGTGAATGTAACTTCTGTAGCCAAGGAGTTAGGCTATTTAAACATTCCAGAGGATATGCTTCTAGATGCAGGAGATACAGATCGTTATGCCCCTGAAAATATTGCTGTCCTATGTACAGGAAGCCAGGGAGAGCCTATGGCTGTACTCTCACGATTGGCAAGCTCGAATCATCGGCAAATCGAAATTATGCCGGGCGATACGGTCATTATTGCCGCAACCGCTATTCCGGGTAATGAACGAAATGTTGCGCGTATCATTGACAATCTTTATTTGCTTGGGGCGAATGTCATCTATGGCTCGGGTAGCTCAACAGGGATGCATGTATCCGGGCACGGCAATCAGGAAGAGCTGAAATTAATGCTTACCTTAATGAAGCCCCAGTATTTTATTCCGGTTCATGGCGAGTTCCGCATGCTTTATCAACACCGATTGCTTGCGGAATCGGTGGGAGTTGCCGAGGAGAACATTTTTATCGTTAACAATGGGGAGACCGTGGAGATCCAAAACAATATCGCGCGTAAAACTGGCAAAATCCCTGCGGGTAATATGTTAGTGGACGGATTAGGGATTGGAGATATTGGGAATGTTGTACTCCGCGACCGTAAGCAGCTCTCAGCTGACGGCATTCTTGTTGTTGTCATCACGCTTAGTAAAACGGAGGGGCATGTTCTATCCGGTCCGGACATCATTTCCCGGGGATTTGTTTATGTTCGTGACTCTGAAGCGCTCATGCGAGATATCAATCAACTCGTGGTATCGACGATTGAAAAGCTGCTGGAGGAGCACGGAAGCCAGTGGAATATGATGAAGCAGACGTTAAGGGACACCTTGGGTCGGTTCTTATTTGCCCAAACCAAAAGAAGGCCAATGATCCTCCCGATCATTATAGAGGTGTGAATAATAATGCTTTATTTTGCAAATCATATATGGATGTTTTTCGAAAGGAGGGATATGTTTTGGCTAAGCAGCAAGGGCATGGAGCACAAAATACAACGACTCGCACCTCGGACAAGCAAGGCAGTAAAGCCAGCAAAGGCGGAAATAAATCATAGTCTGTAACATTTTTGGGCAAGAAAGCTTCAATCCCGCATGACCTTGTAAAAAAGAGTTTAGCTGCTATCGACCATTAATCGACAATTACAGCCTTTGGATCAGCGATGATCTAAGGGCTAGTTTGTATTTCATAACACAGGTGCGTAAAGGGCAAGGGATTGGTGGCAATCGAATACTTTATCTCTGTGACGCATCATATAGGGGCATTTCCTGAATAGTTCGACATATATGTAACAATTAAAGGTGATAAAAATTTATTTAGTGTGTCATAAAAATATTTATGTTGTATTATAAAAGTACATTGATGTATGCTATTAGCAAATAAGCGAAGGGGGAATGCGGAAATGCACCGGGGGGTTGGCATTAGTGGAATGGGGAGAATCGGACGGCTGCTCGTTAGGCAGATGTTGTCTGAGCCGAATCCGGCAGTAAGGTTGAGGGCCATTAACAGCGTATATCCTGTGGAGACGATTGCTCATCTATTGAAATACGATTCGGTCCATGGGAGCTGGAAAGCAGATATACAGGTTCGCGGTCAACAGCTAGTCATTAATGGTCATTCCATACAAGTCGTATATGAAAGAGCGCCGGAGAACATTAAGTGGCATCGTTATGGCGTCGAGCTTGCTATTGACGCAACCGGGAAATTCAATGATCGGCAGGGTGCGCTGAAGCATATCGCTTCAGGAGCGGCACGGGTGCTGATAACAGCGCCTGGCAAGCAAATGGACTTGACGATTGTGATGGGTGTGAATGATCATCTTTATCGCCCGGAGGAGCATCGGCTGTTATCGGCTGCTTCCTGTACGACAAACTGTGTGGCTCCGGTTCTTCATGTGCTGGATCAAGCGTTCCATATCCAGTCTGGCTGGATGACGACGGTGCATTCCTATACTTCCGATCAAAATCATTTGGACAATCCGCATGAGGATTTGCGCAGGGCTCGGTCCTGCACCCAGTCTATTGTCCCTACGACGACAGGCGTCGGCAAGGCGCTTGCAGATGTGCTGCCGCATTTGTCCTCGCGCATTCAGGGCATGTCGCTGCGGGTTCCGACGCAGGATGTATCGTTAATTGACCTAACCGTTCAAGCCGAACGGCCTACAACTGCCGCGGAAGTAAATGCGGTTTTGAAAGCGGCTGCAGAAGGCAGCAAATCTTCTTATATCGGTTTTGCCCAGGAGCCGCTCGTATCGGCCGACTATATTGGCTGCTCGAAATCAGCTATGGTAGACGGGCTTTCCACAATGGTCATGGACAATCAGATTAAAGTCATTGCTTGGTATGACAATGAGTGGGCATATGCATGCCGCGTTATGGATGTTGCCAATCTAATAATGGAAAGGGTGAATGATTCATGCGAAATCACGGTATAGAAATGGGAGCCATTTATTGCAAGCACTGCATGACGCTGATAGATACACAACCAACGAAGAAGGTAACTAATTATTATTCGGAATGCAGGGAGGATTCATGCGTAAGGACGAGATCGGAGAGCAGCCTGAGCAGTCAGGGACAATGGCAAGCAAGTGCAAAATCAGCAGGAGGATACAAGGGGACAGGAGGAAGTCAGGCATGAGCATCATGGAGTCGAGGCTGCGCCAGCAATCAGGCGCACATTATCAGTTAACGACGGAGCAGCTAATGGAGCATGCGATTAAACGCGGCGAAGGAACGAAGCTGGAATCGGGAGCGCTGCGAGTGCTGACGGGGCAATATACAGGCCGTTCGCCGAAAGACAAGTTTATTGTATGCGAGCCATCTTCACTGCCGCGAGTCGCTTGGGGCAAAGTGAACCAGTCGCTTTCGCCGGAGCATTTTAACCAGTTGTATGAAAAAGCAAAGCGTTACATGGAGCGGCAAGAGCTGTTCGTCTTTGACGGCTATGCTGGAGCAGATGAATCGTACCGCCTGCCCATCCGCGTTATTAATGAATTTGCTTGGCATAATCTATTTGCCCGCCAGCTGTTTATTCGTCCAAGCAAGGAGCAGCTTGCCACCCATAAGCCGGCGTTTACCGTCATCGCCCTGCCGGGGCTCAAGGCAGATCCCGCGTGTGACGGGACGGCGTCCGAAACGTTCATTTGCATCTCTTTTGAGCAAAAAATCGTGCTGATTGGCGGAACGGAATATGCGGGCGAGATGAAAAAGTCGATTTTCAGCGTGCTTAATTACTTGCTGCCTTTGCAGGGCGTCCTGCCGATGCATTGCTCGGCAAATGTAGGAGAGCAGGGTGATACGGCGCTGTTCTTCGGCCTATCGGGCACAGGCAAGACGACGCTTTCTGCCGATCCTTCGCGCCGCCTCATCGGAGATGACGAGCATGGCTGGTCGGAGGATGGTGTGTTCAACTTCGAGGGCGGCTGCTATGCGAAATGCATTGGGCTGAGCGAAGAGAAGGAGCCGCAAATTTGGCAGGCCATCCGCAGCGGCGCTGTGCTGGAAAATGTAGCGCTAGATGCGCAGACAGGGCAGCCTGATTATAACAGCAATCATCTGACGGAAAATACGCGCGCTGCTTATCCATTGGAGCATATTCCAGGAGCTGTGCTGGCCGGAAAAGCAGGCCATCCGAACGTTATTTTGTTTCTGACTGCCGACGCTTGCGGCGTATTGCCGCCGATTGCCAGGCTGACGAAGGAGCAGGCTATGTATCATTTCCTATCGGGCTATACGTCCAAGCTTGCGGGTACGGAGCGCGGGATAACGGAGCCGGAAGCGACGTTTTCCGCTTGCTTCGGAGCGCCATTCCTGCCGCTCGCGCCAAGTGTATATGCGGAAATGCTTGGTGAAAAAATCGCCCAGCATGATGCCAAAGTGTATTTGGTAAATACGGGCTGGTCCGGTGGGCCGCACGGTATAGGGCAGCGGATGAACCTGCGATATACGCGGGCGATGGTAACGGCCGCGATTGATGGCAGTATTGAGCAGGCTGAATTTATCGCTGATCCGGTGTTTGGCCTGAGCTGCCCGCTGGCGGTCGAAGGCGTGCCGGATGCGGTGCTCCTGCCCCGTGAAGCATGGCAGGATAAGGCGGCCTATGATCAGCAGGCGGCCAAGCTTGCCGCACAATTTGAGAATAATTTCCGCAAATTCGTTGGCGTAAGCGCGGAAATTGCCGCCGCTGGTCCAGTGGGACTGCCAGACGAGCGCTGATAGAAGAACGGGATAGTGGTGAAACAAGGGACTGCTTTAAGGCTGCAAAAGCCTGGAAGCAGTCCCTTGTTATTTTTCTGTTAAGTTCAATCCTAGTTCACTTCTGTCTTAGTTAAGTTCTATCCTAGCATGGCGGCTTGCCGCTTGTACTGATCCTCCACTACGAGGCAGACCATCGCTTCCACAACGGGAACGATTCTCGGACAAATGCAAGGATCATGTCGTCCCTCGGTTCTAATTTCCTGCTCCTCGCCGTGGATGTTGACCGTTTGCTGCGGGACCGAAATGGAGGAGGTCGGTTTAACGCTTATGCGAAAAATAATGTCCTGTCCCGTACTGATGCCACCTATGATGCCGCCCGAATGATTGCTGAGAAACCCGTCGCTTCTCATTCCGTCATTATGCTCGCTGCCGAGCATGGAAGCGGCAGCGAAGCCAGCGCCAAATTCAATGCCTTTCACGGCGCCGATCGATAGCATCGCTTTCGCAAGCTCCGCGTCCAATTTGTCAAATACCGGCTCTCCCAAACCAGGCACTACGCCGCGAATCCGGCATTCTACAATGCCGCCGCAGCTGTCGTGGGTGGCTGCGAGCTGTTCAATTTTACGGATCATTTTCGCTCCTGCGGCGGCGTCGCAGGCACGAACCGCATTTTGTTCAATGACGGCTTCATCGAAGGTTTCGCATTCAATGCCTCCGATAGCCTGCGTGTAGGCAAGCACCTGCACACCCCTTTGCTCCAGCAGCTTGCGGGCAATGGCGCCGCCCGCTACTCTTCCCGCCGTTTCTCTGCCGGAAGCCCGTCCACTTCCTCTGTGATCGCGAATGCCATACTTTTGCAAATAGGTGAAATCGGCATGGCCCGGGCGAAAAGAATGCTGGATATCGCTATAGGCATCCGGCCTCATATCCTGATTGTGCAAAATAACGAAGAGTGGTGTTCCAGTCGTTTTTCCCTCGAACATGCCCGATAAAATATGAACGATATCATATTCCTTGCGCGGGGAAGTGACGGACGATTGCCCAGGCTTGCGCCGGTCCATTTGCCGCTGAATGTAGGCTTCATCGAGTTCGATGCCCGGCGTTACGCCATCGACAATGACACCAACCGCCTCGCCATGGGACTCGCCAAAGGTAGTGATTTTAAAAGCTTCTCCGAATGTATTTCCTGCCATAATGGATCATCCTCTGCGTCTATTCGTTTATTTGAAAGCCTAGTGCAGCTAATTGCTCAAAATATTTCGGGTTTGTTTTGGAGACACAGCCCGGGTCGGAAATTTGTAGATTAGAAACTTTCGAAGCGATTAAGGAAAGGGCCATAGCCATGCGATGGTCATCGTGGCTATTTAATAAAGCGGCTTGTGGCTTGCCGGGAAAAACGGTTAGGCCGTCTTCAAATTCCAATACGCGAATGCCTAGCTTGCCCAATTCCGTGCAAATAGCAGATATCCGGTCACATTCGTGATGTCTGATATGAGCGGCATCTTTAAGCGTAATGGGGCCATCTGTAAAAATAGCAAGGACAGCGAGCGTCAGCGTTTGATCCGACCATTTTTGCATGCTGACGGTAAAGCCGCCCTTCAAACGCTCTGGCCCTTGCACTTCAACAAAGGTTTCTCCGAAGGCAATGGTACATCCCATCTGCTCCAGCACGCCGAGCATGGCAATATCTGGCTGGCTTGTACGGCTTGCGTCAATGCCTTCCGTTCTTATGCGCCCTGCGCTAAGCGCGGCGAGCGCCCAGAAATAACAGCAGGTGGATACATCAGGCTCCAGAAGGATGGAGCGAGCTTCATATTTTCCCGTAGGTATCGTAATGCAGGGGTCGTTTGTGTCCAGAGATGCAGCAGGTGCTGCACCAAACAAAGCCATCATCGCAAGTGTCATTTCGACATAGTCTTTTTGCACGATTTCCCCATCTATGCGCACGGTAATCGGCGCTTTCGCATAAGGGGCGGCTAACAGCAAACCGCTTATGAATTGACTTGATGTAGAGCCAGGCAGCAGCACAGTCCCGCCCTGCAATCCGGTTGCCCGAAGGACGAAGGGAAGTGAGGGCTCGGCTTGCTCGTATTCAAACGCTGCTCCTAAATGCGTCAGTGCATCCAGCAAGGGAGCCAGCGGCCGCTCGTGCAACCGTCTAGTGCCATTAATCGACCAAACGCCGTCTCCAATGGCTAAGGCTCCGGGCAAAAAACGCGCAATCGTGCCGGCAGCTCCGACGTACAGCTCGCCAGATGAGATAGGCCAGTTTCCTCCGCAGCCATCGACATAAGCGGTTTCTCCTTCAATAGTTATCTTTACTCCGAGCTGCTTTAATGCTGCAATGCACCAGTAGGAATCATCGCTTAATAATAAACCGCCAATTTGTGATTTTCCTACGGCAAGCGCGGCTATAATGAGGGCACGGTTAGTTAAGCTTTTGCTTCCCGGTATGCGCACCGTTCCTTCCAATGCTCGGCTTGGGGGATTCAGGGTCACCTGCTGTTTATCGCTATTGACCGACCAAGGGGAGCGTGCAGCTAGATCGGGCTGGAATCCGTTCATATTTCCACCTCTTTTGTTTTCTTGTCTAAACCCGATTATAATGAAGAAAATGAAATAAGTGAAATTGGATTTTATCGAAAATGATATAGAGGTGGTCTATACCAAATGTTCAATCTGGAATGGTACCGTATTTTTCTGCATACAGCACGCTTTAAAAATTTAACAAGAGCGGCGCAGGAGCTGCATATTACGCAGCCATCGGTCAGCTATGCGATTAAGCAGATGGAGGAGGCTTTGCAGCTCAAGCTTTTTCATCGGCTGTCGAAGGGCGTCGAGCTTACCGAAGAAGGGCAAGCGCTGCAAGGCTATGTAGAGCAATCCTTTTCCATGCTGGATTCTGCCCAAAAGCATTTGCAAAATATGAAGCTGCTGAATGAGGGAGAAATCCGCATCGGAGCGAGCGATTCGCTGATTAAGCATCTTTTGCTGCCGCAATTAAATACCTTTCATCGCGATTATCCGGGTATCCGAATCCGTCTTTCGCATGGGAAAACGCCTGATCTTACGCAGCGCTTAAGGGAAGGCGAAATCGATTGTGCGATTATCCATCTACCCATAAACGATTCACAGCTGAATATTCAGACGCTTGCGGTGCTGGAGGATTGTTTCGTAGTTGGGGAGGCTTATGCGGAGCTGGCCCGCCGTTCGGCCGCGAATGGAGCTTTGTCGATGCAGCAGCTGGCTGAGCTGCCGCTCCTGTTATTATCTCCGGGCAGCAGCACGAGGGAGTTTGTTGAACAATGGTTTGCGGGCAAGGGACAGGTGGTAAAGCCGGATATCGAGCTTGGAAGCATTGATCTGCTCGCCCAGTTCGCCAGGCTAGGTTACGGGGCCGCCTTCATTAGCCGTTCTTTTGTACAGGAAGAATTAAATAATGGCATGTTGTTTGAATTATTAGTAGAAGACCCGCTTCCACCGCGCAGCATCGGGCTTGCCGTACGTCTGGACAGAAAGCTGTCGGTTGCGGCTGAACGCTTCGTCGAGCTGTTCATGCCCGCTGTCGATGAGGGACATTAGAATAGTATGGATTAGAATACTTCTGATCAGATGAGACTTGCTAAGCGTGCCTGATACATCACCTGTTAAATCCGAATATGTTCCATCAGCATCCGTACATTGTTCATGGCGCCTGCCGACGTGAACCATGTACCATAAAGAAAAAGCGTTCTCTGCACAAACGGGTGCGGTAGCGGATGATCGGATGATCACCCTATCCATAGAGGACAGAAAAGGTGGCCATATGAGCACAGCGAGCAGGCAGCTGCCCCGTAAATTGACAATTACAATGTGGGATTTTTCTTGGTATACGATGACGACGCCCGGTGAGCCTTACAGCGATTTAGCTGCAAGATATAAAGAAGCGGTAGAGCGGGGATATAACACGATCCGCATTTGTGCGATGCCACTCATGCTGTTTACGGAATCGGGCGTACGCCCTGGACCGCTGCGCTTCGGCAATTTGGGCGAGGTGGGGCAGCGGACGCGCTGGTATAATTGCAAGGGCGGGGCCGAGCTGGATGGGCATGCGCAGCTACTCAAGCTGTTCAAGCAAGCGAAGGCTCACAACTGCTTTATTATTCTTTCCTCGTGGGAATACCAGCAAAGTCCGAGCTTTCTGGCGGAGCCCTATTTGCGTGATTTGCTAGCGGATATTCCGCCGGACCAGCGGTTTATGGCGCTGGCGAAGTCGATGGATCAGCTCATTCAATACGTGAAGGCAGCGGGCTATGGCGAGCAAATCGCTTATGCCGAGCTGCATAATGAGGTCGAATTTGGACAATTGACCGACATTGCAACTGAGCAGGGCGTTGCCAGCTCCAATACGCCGGGCCTTGTGCAGATTATGCAGCCCTACATTGAAGAAGCGGTCGCGTTTCTCCGCGAGCAGCATCCCGAGCTGCTAATGACGGCAAGCTATACGCTGAATGAGGCTTACCCGAAAGCTTATGTGGCGCGAAATATGCAGGTGGCTCATTTTCATCTGTATATAAAAGGCGTGCTGCAGGAGCTGATGGACCGGACGGGCATCGACAATGAAGCGGTGCCGTTTCCAAATGAGCTGGTGCAATCGCTGCTGCGGGAGGACGCGCCACCGTTCGAGAGCTGGCAGCTTCCGGCAGGGCAGGAATGGCGGATGCAGGGCAATCCGGTCGGCATGAAGCTGCTTTATCTCCACGATTGGGCCGATCCGGATCAATGGGATTTGTATTTGTACGACCATTATGGCAGCCATAAGCTGGCGATGCTCCAGAAGGCGGATTTTCGTTTTGAGGAGCTGCATGAATGGGCGGGGCAAACGGAGCTTCCTATTGTCATTGGCGAAGGTTATGTGGGCTATACCCCGCTGCATGCGGGCTTTGAGGAAGGGCCAGTCGGCAAATTTATTGCCGAATATGCGATTCGCAAAGGGATGAAGCTGGGCTTCTGGGGCATGGTGCTCTGCTCCAACTGTGCTCCTCATCATCCGTTCTGGAACGATGTTGCGTGGCAGCAAAAGTGGAACCGGTTTATTTTGGAATCGGAATAAAAGAATGCGGTAAACATACCTCAAGCAGAATTCAAATAGAGCGGGATGAAAGCTTCTTTTTCAAGCATGCCGGGGCATGCGGGGAAAGAGGCTTTTTCTCTCTCCTATCGCGCGCCTGTTTGCTATAATCGGTATAGATGATCTTATTTACCATTCTACTAGGCGAGAGGAAGATCCATATATGCAATTGCTGAAGGGGCAAAAAGCGGACGTCACCAAAGGGAGAAGCATCGGCAAGCTGGCTGTCCAGTTTGGCTGGAAAGCGGGCAGAAGCGAGCTTGGCATCGATGCTGCGGCGTTTCTGCTGTCAGAGCGCGGCCGCTGCGAGCGGGATGAGGATTTTATTTTTTATGGCAATCCATTAGCGGCCAATGGCGCTGCCGAGCATAAATCAAGCGGCCAGCAGCTTGGCAAGGAAGCAGGCGATCAAGAAGGGATTGAGCTTGTGCTTGGGCGCCTGCCGGAGCAGATTGCGAAAGCTGCTTTTACGGTGACGATCTATGATGGCGAGCAGCTCGGACATGCTTTTCAGGATGTAACGGGGCTTTATGTGCGGCTGGTTAACCTGGATACGGGGGAAGAGCTGCTGCGCTATGAATACGGTGCGGATTTGGTGAAGGAGACAGCGGTCGTAGCGGGGGAGCTGTATCGTCACAATGGCGAGTGGAAGTTTAGCGCGATTGGCAGCGGCTTTAACGGCGGGCTTGCCGCATTATGCTTGAATTATGGGCTTGAGCTGGAAGGAAATGCGGCAGCGGGCGGGGATGAGTCATCCCAAGCTTCAGCTCAGGATCAGGCTCGGGCAGAGGCTGCTGCGGCTGCGACAATGGAAGCACCTGTACAAACCGCCTCGCTGAGCAAAATCGATTTCCGCAAAAAGCTCGTGCAATACACACTGGAGAAAAAGCAGCTGACGAACGTCGTGGCCAGAGTAGGCGTTGTGCTGGATATTTCCGGCTCTATGATGGCGCTGTATAAAAACGGCACCGTTCAGGAAGTCGTGGAGCGGATTTTGGCAGTTGCCTGCAAGTTCGATGACAATGGCACGCTCGACGTCTGGGTATATGATAATGAATACAGCCGTTTGCCGTCGGTAACGGAGCGCGATTTTGGACAATACGTCGATAAGCATATTTTAAATAATGACCGCATTCATAAGTTTGGGCGCAATAATGAACCCCCGGTTATGGAGGATGTGATTCGCAAATATACGGTGGAGGAAAATGATCCAACACCTGTGTTTATTATTTTTATTAACGACGGCGGGGTAGTGAAGTCGATTAAGCATACGATTACCCGCTCCGCGGTACAGCCGATTTTCTGGCAGTTCGTCGGCATTGGAGACTCTAATTTTGAAGTATTGAAGCGGCTGGATACGATGGAGGGGCGAATCGTAGATAATGCGAGCTTTTTCCATTTGGACGATATTGCGGCCGTATCGGATGAGGAATTGTATGATCAATTGCTGAATGAGTTTCCGATGTGGATAAAAGCAGCGAAGGAGCAACGCATTATTCGGTCATAACGATAAGGTAACCCTGCTCTGCTCTGAACTGGGACAAAGCGACTCAAGTGGCCATTGCCGCTGGCTGGAGCGCCCAGGTTCAGAGCCTTTTGCATGCGGGGAATTCAAAATAACCGATTTCCATATGAAAATATATCCATTTTATATAGTGCTTGGCTTATATTTTATGTGCTAGAATGAAAGCGTATACATTTGGAAGGGAGTGGTTGCTCATCCATATTTATATGCTAAGTGTTTGTGTTATATCATTCCAATTGAGGAGGGTATTCATTTGATCAAACATTCAATGCGCAAGCTGGGCACGCTGGCCCTAGCGATTACAGTTGTAGCCGGCACCGCAATAATCGGAAATCCGCTGCAGGCGCAAGCTGCACCAAGTGAAGCATACACGTGGAAAAATGTAGTGACTGGTGGGGGAGGCGGCTTCGTCCCGGGGTTTGTTTTTAATAAAAAAGAGCCCGGACTGCTCTATGCCCGTACGGATATAGGCGGTGCGTATCGTTACAATGCGTCGACAGGCAGCTGGAAAGCGCTGCTGGACCACGTGGGCTGGGATGAGTGGAATAAGACTGGCGTGGACGCTCTGGCTACCGACCCGGTCGATCCGAATCGCCTGTACATTGCGGCTGGCACCTATACGAATAATTGGGACCCGCATAACGGCTATATTATGCGCTCCATGGATAAAGGAGACACCTGGCAGGAAACGCAGCTGCCTTTCAAGATTGGCGGCAATATGCCAGGGCGATCGATGGGCGAGCGGCTGATGGTAGATCCGAATAAAAACAATATTCTTTATTTTGGCGCACGCAGCGGCAATGGCCTGTGGAAAAGCACCGACTATGGCGTGACGTGGAGCAAGGTAACGGCGTTCCCGAATCCGGGCAATTTTGTCGAGGATCCCACTTATGAATACACGGCGGATATTATGGGGCTCGCCTGGATCACCTTTGACGAGTCGACGGGTTCGCCAGGAACGGCGACGCAAACGATTTATGTCGGAGTAGCAGATACAGCGAGCAGTATTTATCGCAGTACGAATGGCGGAGTAACCTGGTCTGCCGTTGCAGGACAGCCGACAGGCTATTTGCCGCATCATGGCGAGCTGGATTCGAATGGGCAGCTGTATGTTACATATAGCAACGGTACCGGTCCATATAACGGCTCGAAGGGCGATGTATGGAGGCTGAATACAGCAACTGGCGTGTGGACGAACATTAGCCCTGTACCTTCTAGCAGCGCGGATAATTATTTCGGCTATGGCGGTCTTGCGGTGGATGCTCAGAACCCGGGCACATTGATTGTCGCAACGCTAAATTCATGGTACCCGGACGCAAACCTTTATCGCAGTACGGATAGCGGCGCAACGTGGAAGCCGATTTGGCAGTATAGCTCTTACCCGAACCGCGACTTCTGGTACACACAGGATATTTCGGCTGCTCCATGGCTCGATTGGGGCGTAAGCTCTGCGCCGCCGGAAGTATCGCCTAAGCTCGGCTGGATGATTGGCGATATTGAAATTGATCCTTTCAACTCTGATCGCATGCTATATGGTACAGGCGCTACGGTGTACGGCACGACGAACTTGAGCGCTTGGGATAGCGGCGGCAAAGTGGCGTTGTCCGTTATGGCCAAGGGCATTGAGGAAACGAATGTAAATACGCTGCTTAGCCCACCGACTGGTGCTCATCTTCTTAGCGGCGTATTTGATGTATCAGGCTTCCGTCATGATGATTTAACCGTATCGCCTGCCAAAATGTTCATAAATCCAAGCAGCACGACAGACATGGATTTTGCCGAGCTGAATGCCGGATTCATTGCGCGAGTTGGAAAGGCAGACAAAGCGAAATATCCTAATGAAAAATCGATTGCTCTGTCCTACGATGGCGGAACGAACTGGTATAGCCCGAATGCAGAGCCCTCTGCAACAACGGGCGGCGGCTTCATAGCGGTTGCGGCTGACAACAGCTCGCTCGTATGGAGCACATCCGATGTCGGTGTTTATTATTCCAAAACGACCGGCAACTCATGGACAGCGAGCACAGGCATTCCAGCTGGCGCAAAAGTTGTTTCAGACCGCGTCAACAAAAACAAATTTTATGCGGCGGCGGCGGGCAAGTTCTATGTGAGCACCGATGGCGGAGCAACATTTGCAATGACCGCAGCTGCGGGGCTTCCAGCAGAAGGAAATATAAAATTTAAAGCGCTTCCAGGCGTGGAAGGCGATATTTGGCTGGCTGGCTGCAACGAGGCGAGCGGTGTATACGGTTTGTGGCATTCGACAAACTCGGGCGCATCGTTTACGAAGCTTAGCAACGTCGAGGAAGCAGATGTCGTTGGCTTCGGAATGGCAGCGCCAGGCCAGACGTATCCTGCGCTATATGTATCGGCGCAAATCGATCAAGTCAGAGGGTTTTTCCGCTCCGATAATGGCGGGGCAAATTGGGTGAGAATTAATGATGACCAGCATCAATATGCGTATACAGGCGAAACGATCACGGGCGATCCGCGCATCTTCGGACGCGTATATATCGGCACGAATGGCCGTGGTATCATCTATGGCGATACGGTGAATGGTCCAACTCCTACACCGACGCCAACGGCGACACCAACGCCAACAGTGACTCCGACACCAACGCCGACACCAACACCAACGGCGACGCCGACGCCGACACCAACACCGACGCCAACAGCGACACCGACGCCGTCCCCGTCCCCGGCAGGCAGCTTTAAAGTGCAGCTGTTTAACGGCGGTACAGCGGCAACAACAAACACGCTTAATCCGAAAATCAAGCTGGTTAATACGGGCACAAGCCCACTTAATTTGGCCGATGTGACGCTCCGTTATTATTACACGATTGACGGCGAGCAAGACCAAAGCTTCTGGTGCGATTGGTCAACAGTTGGCAGCACCAACGTTCATGCATCCTTCGTCAAACTGCCGACGGCTGTAACGGGGGCAGACTATTACGTTGAAATTAGCTTTGCCAGCGCAGCGGGCTCGGTGGCGGCGGGCCAAAGCATCGAGCTGCAGACGCGGATATCAAAAAACAATTGGACCAACTACACCCAGACTGGCGATTATTCGTTCAATTCCAGCGCAACAAGCTATGTAGATTGGGACAAAGCTACCGGGTATGCAGCGGGCAGCAAGCAATGGGGCATAGAGCCAACTTAATGTAAAACAGCAAAAGGCTCATGCACCGGTTTGTAAGGTGCATGAGCCTTTTATGGTGGCGCTGCCGCTGTTTTTGGTCACCAAAGTGATAGGAAAGAGGTAACGATTCGACTAGTTTCGAGGTCTTCCTGCTAGATAATAGAAGGATAGCGATTCCATTTCAGATGAAAAAACTAAAGGAGGCTATTTCGAATGAAGCAGCAGCTCAAACGGCTCATGATTTTTTCACTGGCGCTAGCTATGGTGTGCGGGTGGACGACGGCTGATACGAAGGCCAACGCCGCAGATAGCGATGCATTCGTTACGACAGCAGGAAGCAAGTTTCAGCTGGATGGCGAAGACTTTTATTTTGCCGGAACGAACAACTATTATTTCCACTATAAGTCACAAAAAATGGTCGATGACGTATTTGCGGACATGGTGGCGATGAACCTCAAGGTCATTCGGATTTGGGGCTTTCATAATGGACAGCCGCAGGACAATGCCGTCCTGCAGCCGACCCCCGGTGTATATGACGAATCGGGATTTACCAAGCTGGATTATGCGATTTATAAGGCTGGACAATCGGGCGTTAAGCTGGTTATTCCATTCGTGAACAACTGGGATGATTTTGGCGGCATGAATCAATATGTTGCTTGGTTTAATGCCGGCTCGCACGATGCCTTTTATACGAATGCTTCTATTAAACAAGCTTATAAAAACTATGTAAACTACATGCTCAATCGGGTGAATGCGTACTCAGGCGTTAAATATAAAGATGATCCTGCCATTATGGCATGGGAGCTGGCGAATGAGCCGCGGGCCCAATCCGATACAACGGGCAACAAGCTGGTTGCTTGGGCGGATGAGATGAGCACCTATGTCAAATCGCTAGATGCGAATCATTTGGTCGCTGTAGGCGATGAAGGCTTTTATAACATTCCGGGGCATTCGGACTGGATGTATGGCGGCGGGGAAGGCGTTGATTGGGAAAGGCTGATTGCGCTGCCGAATATTGATTACGGCACGTTTCACCTATATCCGGATCATTGGAACCGTACAGCGCAGTGGGGTACGCAGTGGATTATTGACCATATCGAGGACGGCAATGCGGCGCAGAAGCCAGTCGTGCTGGAGGAATTCGGCTATCAAAATCAAGCGACCCGCAATCAGGTTTATGCCGAATGGCTTGGTGCAGTTGAGCAATATGGCGGTGCGGGCAGCCAGTTTTGGATTTTAACCGGCATTCAGGATGATAATACGCTGTATCCCGATTATGACGGCTTCCGCATCGTATATCCAAGCGCGACGGCTACGCTGCTGACTAATCACGCAAATGTGATGAATGCCAAATCGGGTGGCGGGGGAACCGGGCCCATACCGACAGTGCCAGCAGCACCGCAAGGCGTAACAGCTACGGCAGGCAATAGCCAGGCGGCGCTGTCCTGGCAGGCGGTCAGCGGGGCGACCAGCTATAACATTAAGCGCGCAGCTTCAAGTGCGGGCCCCTTTGCCACAGTAGGCACGACAAGCAGCACCAGCTATGTGAACACGGGGCTGGCCAATGGGACGACTTATTATTATGCCGTTAGCGCGGTGAACACCGCGGGAGAATCGGTAAATTCCTTGCAGGCAAGCGCAACGCCGGCCCTTCCGAGTACGGGGACGGGCGAGCTTAAGGTTCAATACAAAAACGGCGATTCTGCCGCGTTGGACAGTCAATTAAAGCCGCAAATTCGTATCGTTAATTCGGGAACAACGGCTGTGCCGCTTCATGAGCTCACCATTCGTTATTGGTATTCGTCAGATGGCTCGCAGCCGCAAATTTTCGATTGTGATTATGCGACCGTAGGCTGCTCCAACCTTAGTGGCAGCATTGCTGCGTCAGGCAAGACGAGCGCAAATGCCGACACTTATTTGGAAATCAGTTTTGGCACGGGAGCTGGGAATATTTCAGCTGGCGGCGGCCATACCGGCGAAATGCAGAACCGCATCCATAAAAACAGCTGGACCAACTATGATGAGACCAATGACTATTCGTATAATGCGGCAAATACAGCTTTTGCCGATGCCAGCCGCGTCACCTTGTATCGCAGCGGGGTGCTCGTATGGGGGGAAGAGCCGTCGTAATGACGGCTCTTTTTCAATTATTTCTTCGAATATGTTCAGAAAAGGTTCAGAATAGAAGTTATAATAGAAGAAAGAAATAATAACGATAGTTTGCACGATTAAGCAGTGCCTGGTGAGTGTGACTCAGCAGGCTTTTACATTGTATAAACGATATATAAGGGGCTTTGTAACGCTGCGGGGAGAGACTATGAATGCTTAATCGAAAGAACATCGGCATGTTCCTGATGATAATAGGAATTATGGGCACAATTTTCGCGCTTATTTTCCATACTGTTGCAGATAAACAGGATGTGCGTGCTGTAAATGGCGTGTTGGACTTGAGTAACTGGAGTTTTGTAGAAAAGGGGGCAGTGAAGCTGGATGGCGAGTGGGAGTTTTATCCGAACCAGCTGCTGACTCCGAAAGATTTTGCCATAGCTAACCAGCTGCCGCAGGAGCAGGCTCTACCGAGCAGGCTGGTGAACGTGCCAGGGAAATGGAATGCTTATTTGTCTGGAGAAGGAAGCAGGGCGGGTATTGGCTACGGCACTTACCGTTTGAAAATTCAGCTTCCCAGCCATTTGCGGGAAATCTATGGGGTGTACACCTCCAATATTCGCATGGCCAATCGCATTTATTTAAACAATCAAATGATTGGTGCCAGCGGTGCCCCAGCGACCAATGAATACGATGGCGTTCAAAACAATGTGCCTTATATTGGGCTTGGCACCGTTGCGGGCGATTCGGTCGAGCTCATTGTGCAGGTGGCGAACTACAGCTATGCAACAGGCGGCATCATTTATTCGATCACCTTCGGGGACCAGCATACGATTATTAAAAACCGGGAGAGGGATATTTTACAAGGGGCGCTGACGATTGCCGGATTTTTGATCCCAGGCTTGTTTTGCTTGCTGCTATACGCGCTTAGAAAACAGGAGAAGGGGCTGATGCTCCTCGGGCTTTTTTGCTTATCATCCATGATATTTATGATGACCCAAGCGGAGCGGCTCATTTCCCAGATTATTCCTGATATTCCGTATTCCTTCGTGCTGAAGCTGCAGCCAATCTCATCGGTATTTGTGTATTATTTTTTATTATGCATCGTGAATGAAATGCTGCCAGGCATCGTGCATGCCAAGGTGATGCGGTTTTTGAAATGGCTTGCTGGCATTACCATTTTGCTGGAGCTCATTGCGACGCCATTATTTATATCGAAGCTGGAAGTATTAATTATGGCTCAAGGCTTGTTGATGATCGTATATTATATTTATGTCATTATCCGCGGGGTAGGACGCAAAGCGTATACGGATCCCTACTGGTTTTTAAGTCTTCAGAGCATTGTCATGATGATGCTTGCTTCCATGATGCGGGCCTACGGATTTTTGGAAAGCACCATGCTCATTTCCTTCGAAATGCTGCTGTTTGTGTTCGCCCATGCGGGCTTGTTTGCGAAACGCTTTACGAAATCCATTCGCGAGGTGGAGCAGCTTTCAGAGAAGCTGCTGACGCTTGATGGGCTCAAGGATGAATTTATGACGATGACCTCGCACGAGCTGAGGACACCGCTGCACGGCATTATTAATATGGCAGCCTCCATGCTGGAAGGCGCTGCCGGACCGCTGAACAATACGAAGCAGGCGGAGCATTTATCGATGATTGTCTCGACGGGCAAGCAGCTGTCCGCCCTTATTCAGGATATTTTGGAATTCGCAGAGCTGCGGGGCGGTGTGATGAAGCTGGCGAAGCGAAAAATTTATTTTCAGCCGGTGCTTCATGCGGTCGTGGAGGTTGTGGAGCATCTGCTCATCGACAAGCAGGTGCAGATTCAGCAGCGGCTGCCCGCCAATTTGCCTTTGCTGGATGCGGATGAGGATCGGCTGCGGCAAATTTTGTACAACTTGCTGGGCAATGCAGCCAAGGCGACCATTCAAGGGAAAATTACAATTAGTGCGGTGACGCAAGGGAATAAGGTGAGGGTGGACATTTCGGATACAGGAATGGGCATGTCGCCTGAGCAGCTGGAGACGATTTTTCTTTCTGCACGTAAAGCAAAGGCTGAGCTGCCGGGCTTTCAAGGCTCGGGCTTCGGACTGCGCATTACAAAGCAGCTTGTGGAGCTGGGTGGTGGAAGCATTAGTGTCCATTCAATTGCGGGACAAGGGACAACATTCAGCTTTACCATTCCGATCGCCGCGGGCCAGCAAACAGACGAAGCGGATATCGCCTATCAGGAGCAGGCCGCCGCAATCGAGCTTACTGCTTTGCTGAATATACCACCGCCCGCTGCTGAATTTCGCGTACTCGTCGTTGACGATGATCCGATTAATTTGCAGGTGCTCATTAATTTGCTTTCTATCGAACGCTGTGAGGTAACAGCGGTAAGAAGCGGGGATGAAGCGCTTGAAGAGGCGCTTGCTGCTCCGGCCAAATATGATTTGGTCATTACGGACTGGATGATGCCGAAAATGTCGGGCATTGAGCTTTGCCGCAAAATCCGCGAGCGCTTCCTGCTGTCTGAGCTGCCAGTGCTGCTGCTCACGGCCAGAACGAAGCCGGAGGACATTAAGCTTGGCTTTGAGGCAGGGGTCAACGATTATATCGGCAAGCCCGTTGATGCAGGCGAGCTGCGTGCCCGGGTTCAAACGCTGCTGGCACTCCGCAAGTCGGTTAAGCTGGCTGTACAGGCGGAAATGGCATTTTTACAGGCGCAAATCAAGCCCCATTTTTTATACAATGCTTTGAATACGATTATTGCGGTTTGTCCGGTAGATCCGTATAAAGCAATGGAGCTGCTGATTGAGTTAAGCCAGTTTTTGCGCAGCAGCTTTGATTTCCATAATCGCGATAAAATGACGACAATCGAACGTGAGCTGGAGCTGGTCAAGTCCTATTTGACGCTGGAAAAAGCGCGTTTTGATGAAAGGCTGAAAATTGAATACGAAATTAGCTGTGATGAGCTTGCGCTTATACCTCCGTTGACCATTCAGCCGATTGTGGAAAATGCGGTTAATCACGGCGTCATGAAAAAAGAAGAAGGCGGTACCATTAAGCTGAAAATTTCTGAAGTGGATAACTGTATTATGGTTCTTGTAGAGGACGATGGTGTAGGCTTTTCCCCTGAACGATTATCGCAGGTGCTTTCGGACAAAGGGACGGGACGCGTAGGCTTGAGCAATATTCATCAAAGGCTGGTTAATTTGTACGGCAGCGGTTTGGTCATTGATGGACAGCGGCAGCAAGGAGCGGAGGTAAGCTTCCGCTATCCGAAAGAGCTGCGAGCAGGCACGTATAACGAAGCATAAAAGGGAGTCGGTGGCGATGAGAGTCATTTTAATTGATGATGAAAAGCCGGCGCTCGCTCACATTGAATGGTTGTTCGAGCGGGACGGACGCTTACAGGTGGCAGCAAAATTCATCTCGGCCAGAGATGGCATTCAGGATGTGCGGAACACGCCCGCCCAAATCGTCTTTCTGGACATTAATATGCCGGGGCTGAATGGGCTTGAGGCGGCGGAGCATATCCGCAGCATTAACCCTGACATACGCATCGTATACATAACGGCCTATTCGGAATACGCGATTGAAGCGTTTGAGCTCAATGCACTCGATTATTTGCTGAAGCCGGTTCATCCGGAACGGTTTAAGAAGACGATTACTCGCATTATAGAAGATTACAGTCGGGGTAAGCCGGAGCAGCAGCAGCTGCCCGGCAGGCAGGTGCTCTGCTTCAAGCGGCTGGCGTTTCATGACGATGGAAAAACGAATACGAGCCTCCGCCTGCGGACGCTGAAAGCGCAGGAGCTGTTTGCTTTTTTACTGCATTATAAAGATCAATGGGTCGCCAAGCAGCAGCTTCTGGACACGTTATGGCCCGATTCGGATTATGAGAAAGCGATGATGCTGCTTCATACGTCCGTCTATCAAATTCGCAAGCTGATGAAAGATTGGAAAGCAGAGGCGCTCGTTGAGTTTGCGCTCGACAGCTATCGTCTGACGAGCAATGGATTAGAGCTGGATGTCGAGCAGTTTGAGCAGGGAGCTGCCGCAATCCGCGCCATTGAGACGGAGCAGCAGCGTATTGCGGCGGAACAGACGCTCAGCCTGTATGCCGGGGACTATTTTGAAGAGCATGATTTTCTGTGGGCAAGGCAGCGCCGGGATGAGCTTAGAGCGAAATATGTGCGGCTTGTCCGCAGCCTTATCCACTATGAGAAGAACGCTGGGCACGAGCAGGAGGCGCTTAAGAGACTGCTGCTGCTGCATGAGCAGGAGCCTTATTCGGATGAGCTGTGCCGGCAAATATTAAATCTGCTAGGCCAGATGGGTGACCAGGAGGCACTTGTTCTCTATTACGATGATTTTGCGCGATTGCTTCTCGAAGACTTAAATTGTGAGCCGGAGCCAGAGACACAGCAAGTGATGAAGCATTTTAAAGGCACTATATAAAAGAAAACGGAGGTTCAGCTGGATTTGCTGTTCCTTTATTGGAGGGCAGCGTGGCTGAGCCGCTTTTTTTTATTTTAACTAGGATGTGCATAGGCAAACGGGAGCCCTTCCTGCTGCTGTGTCTAGCTTAGCGCTATTTTGGCTTTTGCTGCGATTTTGGGCCTTAAGCGGACAGGAGATCCGCTATTGCCTTCGTAATCCCTTCAAAATGACGACTTTCAGCGCATTAACGGCTCCTGAGTCCGCAGCCTGTGCAAAAACCTTGATTCTGTTGAAATAGCGGCTGCTGTGTCCGCCCAATTGTGTCAACGAAGTATAGATTTGGTATTCGTCTTTGAGTCTTTGTGTCTACGTGTTTTTGTGTATAGGTGTTTTTGTGTATAGGTGCAGGGAGCAAGCCCCTGAAACGAAGAGCCTGAAGCTGACCTTCGGCACGTATGTTCAACTTCATGAGTGGGAACCTCTCCGTTAGTAAAGGGAATACGTTTGCCGCTGGCTACTATCAGGGTCGGGTTGGGGAAGGACGGAGATGTTACGGGTACAATCCAGTTAAAAATTTAAATGCAATTGGATAAAATGTCTAGTTTTTAATCAAACAGCTCTGTTTTTTGGCGTGGTTTATTTCGGGAAATTCCCTATAATTGGAGAAGTATTCTCCAGACAGGCAAGGGTGCCTAGTGTATTTTCGCAGGCTTGGCAGGTTTGCCTATTTTGGAAAGCGCTTTATTTCTGCAAGGGAAATAGCAGCCCTGCTGGAGAATGGCGGAATACAAACCTAATTTCAGGGAGGTAATAACGGTAATGCGAATGCGCAAGAAGGGGAAAGGAACCGCAGCGATGTCAAAGTTCCTGTCATGTCTTTTAGCACTTACTCTCTTAGTCCCAGCTTTTTCTATACCTGCCGCGGCAGCTGATTCGGTGCTTGTAGCCGATAATTTCAGCAGCTATGCGCTTGGCGATCTAACAATTGGAAGCGGTAACACTTGGACGAAGGAAGGCGCTGCGCCAGCTTTTAAAGTCAAACAGGATTCCGTTACAGGTTCTACTTATGGAGCGATTACGAATGAATCGACTGGCTCCTCTTATATTGGCCAACGCTTTGCCGGAGAAAGCGGCGGTTTAATCGTTGAGTTTGATGTCAATCTGCCAACGAATAAAGGAGGTGCGCTATGGGTTATGGATGGCAAGGTGAATGCTACCAATTCCGCCGCTGCTCGCTACCAGCTGGATGCTGGCGTTATCAAGCAGCATAATGCAGCTGTGGATAAGCAGCTTGCTTACGATGTGACGCATTGGTACCGTTTCAAAATGGTATTTAATGTGCCAAGCAAGCAATATAATGTAAGCGTTACCGATTTGACGACGGACGAGATGGTAAATTGGCCGTCCGCTTTTTACAGCAATCGGGAGCGGATCAGCAGCTTTGGCTTCTATGTCAACCCGAATGGCGGTCAAATCAATGTGACGAATGTGCGTGTAACCGCGCTTGACGTGAAGCTTGCTGGCCTGGTGCTTGGCTCAGGCGACTTTGCACCTGTGCTCAATCCGCCATTTGATCCAGGCGTGTACGATTATTCGGTAGAGGTGCCGTATTCGGCGACTTCGCTGGATGTAACACCAACGGCAAGCAACGCTGGATTTGTTGGATTGAAATTGGATGCCAATTCAATTGCCAGCGGACAGCAGAGCACGATTCCTTTGACAGGCGACGAGACGGAGTTTGGCGTTTCGGTAGGCTCGTCTGCTTTTACAGACATTAGCCGTACGTACAAGGTGAAAGTCAATAAGCTGGAAAAGGCGCCAAATGTGACGTATGTCGTCACCGAAGCGCATGATGAAACAGTCAAAATCGGCTGGGAACAGCCTCAGGACCCTGCTTTTAAGGAAACTCGCGTTTATTTGAAAAATGAAGACGGTTCCTTGACACTGGCCGATACGGTGCCAGCGGGCAAATACATTTCGACTATAGCGGGGCTATCGAATGGAACGACCTATTCATTCGTGGTCAAAGGCGCTTATGAATATGCGGGTGAAGCGGTTAGCGAGGCAAGCGGCGTGGAAATAAGCGAAACGCCAATCAAGCTGGCACCTCGCCAAATGGAAGCGCTCGACCGCGGCCTCGTTGCGGTAAGGGAAACCGACCATGTGTATGTAGGCTGGCGCTTGCTGGGCACCGATGCAGAGGATATTGCCTTCAACCTGTACCGTGATGGCGTGAAGCTGAACAGCACGCCAATTACAGGCAGCACGAACTATGCGGATGCGAGCGGAAGCAGCAGCTCCACGTATTATGTGAGGGCCATTACAGGTGGAGTGGAGCAGCCGCAATCGGAATCGGTTGACGTATGGGATACGAACTATTTGAATATTCCGCTTGAGAGGCCGGAAGGCGGCGTAACGCCAGATGGCGTAGCTTATACGTATTCGGCGAATGATGCTTCCGTTGGCGATTTGGACGGAGACGGGCAATACGAAATAATTATGAGCTGGATGCCAAGCAATGCGAAGGACAATTCGCAGGCTGGGTATACAGGCAATGTGTATGTTGATGCTTATAAGCTTGACGGCACACGTCTGTGGCGAATGGATTTAGGCAAAAATATGCGCGCAGGCGCCCACTATCTCGATATAATGGTCTACGATCTGGATGGTGACGGCAAAGCCGAGGTGACGTTCCGCACGGCGGATGGCACGATTGATGGAAGCGGCGTTGTCATTGGCGATGCCAATGCGGATCACCGCAACGCCAGCGGATATATTTTGACCGGACCGGAGTTCCATACGGTGTTTGAAGGCGCGACAGGCAAAGCGCTGGCAACGGATGCTTATGAGCCGGAGCGAGGCAATGTTGCGGATTGGGGCGATGCTTACGGCAATCGCGTTGACCGTTTCCTAGCGGCGATTGCCTATCTCGATGGCGAGCGTCCAAGCATCGTCATGCAGCGTGGTTATTACACGCGGATGGTGCTTGTCGCGTACAACTATCGCGATGGTGAGCTGACGAAGGTGTGGACGTTCGATTCCAAAACGCCAGGCAATGAAGATTATTACGGCCAAGGCAATCACCAGCTAAGCGTTGCTGATGTGGATAATGATGGCCGGGATGAAATTATTACAGGCGCGGCAGCCATTGACGATAATGGAAAGGGGCTGTGGAGCTCCAAGCTCGGCCATGGCGATGCGATGCATCTGAGCAATCTTAATCCGGATCGACTGGGACTGGAATTGTTTGCGGTGCAAGAGGATACCGCCGTTAAATATTCCTACGATATGAAGGATGCGCGAACAGGCCGTGTATTATGGGGACAGCTGCAGCTCGGCATAGATGCTGGACGCGGTTTGTCAGCCGACATTGACCCAAGGCATAAAGGCGCGGAATCATGGGCAATCGATGGCGCATGGAACAGCTCGACAGGCGGCCTGTTTAATGCGAAAGGGGAAAAGCTGTCCGCGAGCATTCCAACGTCCAACTTTGCGATTTGGTGGGATGGCGACCTCAGCCGCGAGCTGCTTGATCATAATTGGCTCGGCGATCCTCGCGTAGGCGTGCCAAAAATCGACAAGTGGGATTATGAGAACGAGACGCTCGTTAACCTGGAAACATTTACAGGCACTTATTCCAATAATGATACGAAAGGCAATCCGAACCTGCAGGCTGATCTACTTGGAGACTGGCGCGAGGAGGTGGTGCTGCGGACGGAAGACAGCAACGCGCTGCGCATTTATACAACAACTGCTGTAACGGAGCATCGGATTCATACGCTTATGCATGATCCGGTGTACAGACTCGGCATCGCCTGGCAAAATACGGGCTACAACCAGCCGCCGCATACAAGCTTCTATCTAGGCACAGATATGGAGATGCCAGCAAGACCGAATATTCGTACGAACGCGATTGCAGCAACTGGTCTTAGCATTTCCGCTCCTTCGCAGGAGGTAACGGCTGGCCAGCAGCTGCAGCTTAGCCCGGTATTCTCGCCTGGCGGAGCGACGAACAAGTCGGTAACGTGGGCCGTTGCAAATGAAGATGGCTCAGCAACAACGCTTGCAACGATTCATGCAAATGGTTTGCTGTCGGCAGTGGCAGCAGGCAAAGTGAAGGTGACGGCGACTGCAAATGACGGCTCAGCGGTGAGCGGTGAGCTCGTTGTAACGATTAAGGCAGCCGGAACAGTAAATCCCGGATCAGGCTCCGGATCGGGCGGAGCGGGTTCAACGACTCTACCGACGTTAGCTCCGGCTCCTGCCCAGGTTGAGCTTAAGCCTGTCGTAACGGTAGATGCTGGGGGCAAAGCATCGGCAGAAGTGACTTCGGCTGAGCTGACGAAAGGACTGGACGAAGCAGCAGGCAAAAATCTTGCGATTACCGCTGTGCCAACCGGTGCAGCAAGCTCCGTTCAAGTAACGCTTCCAGCACAGGCGCTGAAAGCGGCTTCCGGCAAACAAGTGAGCCAATTAGAAGTGAATCTAGGGCTAGCGAGTTTTGTGCTGGATACAGCTTGGCTTTCCGGACAAATAGGGGCTGGTGCAGGGAAGCTGGAAATATCCGCCGCTGAGGCCGATATAAGCGATCTTTCCTCCGATGCGAAAGCTCAGCTCGGGAATGCAAAAGTGTATGATTTGACGTTGACGATTGATGGCAAAGCGATTTCTTCTTTCGGGGGCCATGTTAAAGTGGCCTTGGACTACAGCCTGAAAGCAGGAGAAAGTCCGAATAAAGTAGTCGTCTATTACATGGATGCTAATGGCGAATTGCAAATTGTGAAAAATAGCAAATATGATGCGGCGGCAGGCCACGTCACCTTTAGACCCGAGCATTTCAGCAAATATGCCGCAGCGTACGTCAACATTCAATTTAAAGATATTGACCGTGTAGCATGGGCGAAGGACAGCATTGAATCGCTTGCTGCCAGAGGCATTATTGATGGCATGGGCAATCAGGCCTTTAAGCCTGATCAGCAAGTAACGCGTGCGCAATTTCTGAAAATGCTGCTGCAAACGTTCGATTTGGAGCAGGCGGATGCAGCGAGCACGTTTAGCGATGTGCAGCCAGGCAGTTGGTATTACAGCTCCGTGGCGAGCGCGCAGGCGCTGGGAATTGTTGAAGGCAAAGCCAATGGCACCTTTGGCTTTAATGATGAGATTACGCGTGAGGATATGGCCGTTATGGCCCACCGCGTCATTCAGAAGCTTGAGCTGAAGCTGAATGCACAAGGTCAGCCAAGTGCTTTTAAAGACAGCTCGGCGATTTCCAGCTATGCGAAGCAGGCAGTAGATATGATGCAAAGCGCAGGCATCATTAAAGGAACAGGCAATGGCAGCTTGGAGCCAAAAAGTCATGCGACGAGGGCGCAAGCGGCGGTTGTCATTAACCTGCTGCTTGGGGCGAGCAATTAAGACTGCGGACAGGGAACAACAGGAAACAGGATATGGACTGTAGAAAGCAGATAAGGGGAAGAGGCGGCGCAGTGATGCGCAGCCTTTTCTCTTTATTTTCAAAATTGTTAAAATCGATTGAAGGAGAGGGGATGGGGAGATGAGCGTAGGATGCGGAACCCAACTGTTGATGGTGCTGGTTATTTTCGCTGCGCTGCTGATTTTGCTGTCTATATGAAGGCGGTGTGCGTTTATAAATGCTGACCAGCAATAGCATCGTGAACACAAAGCAGGCGCTCCATCTGACTTTACGGCCGGATGAGCGCCTGCTTTGTGTTTTTTTGGCATGTTGTTGTTATTGTTGAAGCTGCTCGTTGTGTTAGCGAATAGGTTAACGCTCCAACTGCTCGGCCTTCATGGGCAATTGCCAGTCAATTTCCTCGCTGCCGATGCTGCGAAGAAAGGCGTTGGCGCGGGAAAAGGGCTTGCTCCCGAAAAAACCACGATCCGCCGAATAAGGGCTGGGATGGGGAGAAGCAATGAGGTGATGCCGGGAACGGTCAATACGGGATGCTTTATCCTGAGCATGCTTGCCCCACAGTATAAATACGATGGGCTGCTCCCGCTCGTTCAGCACCCCAATGATTCGGTCGGTGAATCGCTCCCAGCCCATGCCTTGATGCGAGCCTGCGCTGCCGGCTCTTACGGTGAGCACGGCATTAAGCAGCAGTACACCCTGCTTGGCCCATGAGGCGAGATAGCCGTGGGCGGGAGGCGTGCAGCCAAGATCATTTGCCAGCTCCTCATAAATATTTTGCAGCGATGGGGGAATGCGCACACCGGGTTGGACGGAGAAGCTGAGGCCATGCGCCTGGTTAGTCCCATGATAAGGATCCTGTCCTAAAATGACGACCCGCGTATTTTCAAAAGAAGTATAATGAAGGGCATTAAAAATATGATGCATATTAGGATAAATGGTAGTGGTACGGTATTGCTGGGCGAGCTGTGAGCGCATTTCCCGGTAATAGGGCTCCGCAAGCTCGGCGTTCAGCAGCTCCGCCCAATCATTATGAAAAATAGTCGCCAAGGTAAAATCCTCCTTAATTGCGTATGACTCTTATTCTAGCATAAATGAATAGTTGCCTAAAAATAGCGATTAAGAGTGTGTAATTAAACCAGACCTGGCCTGATGCGCCTTACTCAGAAGTTAATTGAGGACCGTCTCATCTGATTGGAGCGGGCTCGCTTACATTTGCATACATGTCCTAACTGGGCATCTAGAAATTGGCGCATTACCTTTTTGATGATTTAGATTACTATAGTTAATTCTTTGTTGCGGAAAAATCGTCTACAATAGGTTTTGTAAGCACTTACAAAAAAGAATGGTTACAGGAGGTCAAGCATGATTAAAAACAAGATTGGTATCGTAATGGTCCTTTCCCTGTCGCTTATCTTTGGGGGATGCTCGGCAAAAGGAGGCAATGAGCAGCCGCAAGCCCAAGCAAGCACAGATAGCAGCAGCGGTAGCGGCAGCACCAGCAAGGTCGAATTGAGAATGACCTGGTGGGGCTCGCAAACCCGTCATGATTTGACCATCAAAGCGCTCGAGCTGTTCCAGCAAAAACACCCGGATATCGTCATTAAGCCGGAGTATTCCGGATGGGATGGGTATTTTGACAAGCTGTCTACGCAGGTGGCTGGAGCGAACGCGCCTGATCTCATTCAAATGGATTACGCTTTCCTGACTGATTATGCGAACCGCGATGCGCTTCTTGATTTGGATACGTATACGCAAAGCGGAGACCTGAAAATTGACAAGCATGATCCGAGCATGATTACAGCCGGTACGGTAAATGACAAGCTTTACGCAATCACGCTTGGGGTGAATGCGCCAGGTGTCGTATATAGCTCAAAGGTTTTTAAGGAACTGAATATTGCAGACCCTGATACAAGCTGGACGTGGGAGGACTTCGCGAAAATCGCACAGCAAATTAAAGACGCCAAGGGCGATGGTTACGTCGGGGCGGCTGACAATTCCGGCACTTTTAATATTTTTCAAATTATGGTTCGCCAGAACGGACGCGCTTTGTTTGAAGACGGCAAGTTCGGCGCGACGAAGGAGGATTTCACAAGCTGGTTCCAGCTATGGAACGATTTGCGGGCGGGCGGGGCTATTACTTCACCGGAAGCAACGGCAACCATGACGACGGCTTTGGAGACGCGGCCGCTGGCACTTGGCACGGGGGCAATGGATTTTACATGGTCCAATCAGTTAATCGCGTTCCAGAAAGCGATGAAGGATGCGGATGATGTGTTGAAAATTCAAGTGCTGCCGCATTTGAAGGGCGAGGTGAAAAGCGGAGAATACCTCAAGCCAGGCCAATTTATGTCCGGTTACTCCAAAACCCAGCACCCGAAAGAGGTAGCTATGGTTATTGATTTCCTGGTGAATGACCCTGAAGCGACGGCTATTCTTGGCTCGGAGCGCGGCGTTCCTGTCAACTCGGATATTCGGACACAGATGGCGTCCACGCTGTCGGAAACCGACCAAATGATTTTCAACTTCGTCGATACGGTAGCAAAGGATAAAAGCGACATTGACCCGCCTTATCCGCAAGGCTTCTCGGAAGTGGATAAAAGCTTTAGAACGCTTAGCGAGCAGATTGCCTTCGGCCAAGGCGAGCTCAGCAGCAACATCGACGAGTTTATGACCAGCTCCAATGCGGTGCTCAGCAAAGCTAAATAACAAGTAAATGAAGCGATCACGCAAAGTAGCAGCAGCCGAGAGGGCCGCCCGCAAAAGAGGCGGCCTTTCCTTGGATATAAAAGCCATTATAGGATTCATGCCCGATAAGCGGCATATCTTTCACCGCGGAACGTATGTTTGCCGCCCAGCGATGGCGATAGCCGTTTACGCATGAAGCAAGGGAAGAGGGGAAACGCGATGACAGCAACATCGATGACGAAGCCGCAAAAACGCAGCAAACGAGCTAAAAAATCGGCAGCCAGCCAAAATAACCGCGCCGCCTTATTTTTTCTCGCGCCATGGCTGATCGGCCTCATTTGTCTGACGCTCGGCCCTGTGCTGGCGTCGCTCTATTTTTCACTGACGGATTACAGCATTCTAGCAAGCCCCAATTGGGTGGGACTCAGCAATTATACGGAAATGCTTACGACTGATAAGCTGTTTGGAACGTCGCTCAAGGTTACTTTCACATATGTATTCGCATCGGTGCCGCTTAAGCTGATTTTCGCACTCGGCGTGGCGCTGCTGCTTAACAAAGGAATCAAAGGTTTGGGCATCTACCGGACCATCTATTATATCCCGTCCTTGCTGGGGGGCAGCATTGCAATTTCCATGTTATGGCGGAAAATGCTTGGCGGCGACGGCCTGGTGAATCAGGTGCTGCTTAAGGTAGGCATTCACGCACCGGATTGGGTCGCGAACCCGAAATATGCGCTTTATTCAATCGTGCTGCTCTCGGTATGGCAGTTTGGCTCCTCGATGATTATTTTTCTATCGGGACTTAAGCAAATTCCGACCGATTATTACGAGGCTTCTTCGGTCGATGGAGCGGGAAAAATCCGTCAGTTTTGGAGCATTACGCTGCCCATTTTGACGCCGGTTATTTTCTTCAATTTGGTCATGCAAATTATTACGTCGTTCCAATCGTTTACGCAGGCATTCGTCATCAGCAACGGCTCTGGCGGCCCGCTGAATTCGACGCTCATGTATTCGCTCTATTTGTACAAAAAAGGCTTCGCTTTTTTTCAAATGGGCTACGCATCGGCGATGGCCTGGGTGCTGCTGCTCATTATCGGCTGCTTCACTTTCATTATATTTCGCTCCAGCAGAGGCTGGGTGCATTACGAGGACGGGGGGAAATAAGCGATGGCAGAGACGCTGCGCAATACGGTATGGCTCAAGCATTTGGCGATTATGCTGATCGCCTTCGTCATGTTATATCCGGTATTATGGATGGTCGGCAGCTCGTTTAAGCCCAATAATGTGATTTTCACGGAAATCGGCATTTGGCCTCAGCAGTGGCAATGGAGCAATTATTTAGCGGGCTGGAGCGGCATTCAGGGCAATCCATTCTCGCGCTTTCTCGGCAACTCGATGATCGTCTCCATTGGGGCGGTTCTTGGAAATGTCCTGTCCTGCTCCATGGCGGCCTATGCGTTCGCCCGCCTAAGCTTCCGATTTAAGGCGGCCGCTTTCGGGCTGATGCTGCTGACCATTATGCTGCCGCATCATGTGACGCTCATTCCGCAATATATTTTGTTTAATCAGCTTGGCTGGGTCAACAGCTTCCTGCCGCTGATTGCGCCAAAATGGCTGGCGACCGATGGCTTCTTTATTTTTCTGACGGTGCAATTTATTCGCGGCTTGCCGAAGGAGCTCGATGAAGCGGCGACGATTGACGGCTGCGGGCTCATTCAAATTTACTGGCGCATTGTGCTGCCGCTCGCAGTACCGGCACTCATTACGACGACCATTTTCACCTTCCTTTGGACGTGGGATGACTTTTTCAGCCAATTGATTTATTTGAGTGATGTGACGAAGTTCACGGTTCCGCTCGGCCTGCGGCTGTTCCTTGATTCCAGCTCGCAATCTGACTGGGGTCCGATGTTTGCGATGTCGGTGCTGTCGCTGCTGCCTTGCTTTATCATTTTCATCATCTGTCAAAAATACTTTGTTGAAGGTATTGCCACCTCCGGCATTAAAGGGTAAGCTTCATTTACTCCAAACGGTCAGGGTGATGACATTACGATGCGTACGATAGATTTTTCATTAAGGCAATCGATTTTGCGGAGAAGCAAGCTGTCCACTTTGATGGTCGCTTGCTTCGTGCTGTTGAACCTATTGTTTTTACTTGTGATTATTTGGCTGTCCTACCGTTCCTTCTCGGATGTGACCTTTAGCGAAATTAGCAAGGCGCGGCTGGCTTTGCTTAATGAAAGCACGAATCGCGGCTTCGATTTCATGACCGATATGACGAATACGGCCTATTCCGTCGTCAGCAACAAGGATGTGAAGGAAATGCTGGAGGCTGGCGCCATATCCAAATACGATATGCTCGTCAAACGGCGGGCCATTTCGGATTTGCTGCATCATACGCTGGTCGTCAATTCCGGCATCAGCTCGATTGAAATTTACACGGATAAATTTAATGATGTTCCGTATAGCTCAACGGATTTAGTGTTTCCCGTCAGCAAAATCGCTGATCAAAACTGGTTTTCTGCCTTGGAGAAGGCGGACGCTATTTGGATTCCTGAAGAAGAAAACGCTTCCTCGAAATCATTGATCGGGTATGCCCAGCATATGTTCGACAGCAAAGGGCGGACGATGGGCTATCTGATCATCAGCATGTCGCAGCAGGATGTATTGCGTAATTTTGCCGATGTGCCGATGGTGCTGGAGGGGCAGGTGCTGGTCGTGGATACAGCGGGCAATATTATTGTGAAGGTGAACGACTCGCAGGTGAAGGGCGAGGAGGTCATCCTCGATGCCGAATGGCTGGGTGACCGCTCGAAAACGCTCAGTGATGGATATGAGCTGCTGCGCAGGGACGATCAATCGTATTTGGTCGTGTTCTCCAAGCCAAGCTCAGTACAGTGGCGGCTCGTACAGACGATCCCGACCAGAACGCTGCTGAAGGCGACCTATCAGGCGGGCTGGTATGTGCTAGGCATCGGAATATTAAGCTTATTGCTTTCCGCTATTTTGACCTATTGGTTTGTGAAAAGCATCATCAAGCCGCTGCGCCGATTGATGGCGGAGATGAAGCGGCTGGAGCGCGGCGACTTCCATGCGAAAGCGACAAGCGCCTTCACCGAGGAATATGTGCAGCTTTCCTACAGCTTCAACCATATGGTGTCGCGACTGAAAGAGTCGATGGACGATGTGAAGACGGAGAGCAAGGCGAAGCGAGATGCGCAGACAAGCTTGCTGGAAGCGCAAATTAAGCCGCATTTTCTGTATAATACGCTCGATATGATTCATTGGCGGGCGCTTGATTATAAAGCTGAGGATATCAGCTTTATGATTACCCAGCTCGGCAAGCTGCTGCGCATTGGCCTGAGCGGCGGCAAGCTGTTCATCCGCGTGCGCGATGAGCTGGAGCATGCCCGCTGCTACCTAAGCATTCAGAAGGAGCGGATGACGTTTCCCATCGCTTATACCGAGCAGATCATGGACCCGCAAATACGCGGCTATTATATTCCGAAAATTATTTTGCAGCCGCTAATTGAGAACGCGGTCATTCATGGCAGCCCAGCGGACAGCTCGTCGGAGCTGGCGCTGGCACTGGATATTCGCGAGCAGCATGTGCCCGGGCAAGCGCCTTATTTGGAGATTAGCCTGACCGACAATGGGCGGGGCTTGCCAGAGGATTGGCATATGGACAAGGCGACAGGCATCGGCATTCGCAATGTGCATACGCGCTTGCAGCTTTATTGCGGGCCATGGTATGGCTTGCAGCTCGCAAATAGCGAGCAGGGAGGCGTGAAGGTGACAGTGAAGCTGCCGATCATTGAAACGGAAGCCCAATTAAAACGGTTGCTGGACGGTGAAAAAGGATGAAATCAGTGCTTCTTGTAGACGATGAGCCGCATATTATAGCGGCGCTGACGCGGCATGTAGGCTGGGAGAAGCTGGGGCTGCGCATTGCAGGAACCGCCGCGAATGGCGTGCAGGCGCTGGCGAGCTTCCGCGAGCTTCAACCGGATCTCGTCATTACCGATGTGAATATGCCGCAGATGAACGGACTTGCGCTTGTCGAAGCGCTGCGGCAGGCGGATGCGGGCTTGCCGATCGTTATTTTGAGCGGCTTCGATGAGTTTGAAAATGCGCGGCAGGCGATGCGCTGGGGCGTGCATCATTTTTTGTTGAAGCCGGCTGCTGTGGCGGAAATCGAAGGCGTGCTCGCTGAAATTATGTGCGAGCTGGATTTGCAGGCGGAGAAGCTGCGGCTGGAGGAGCATTACAAGCTGGAGCTTGACCGGCTGCTGCCATATTTGCGCGAGCGCTTGTTCACCGAGCTGCTGACGACGCGCTATCAGCCGCATGAGCTGCATGAGGAGCGGCTTGCTTATTTGAACATTCCTTCGCCAAAGCACGTGGCGGCGGTGAGCTTGCAAATGACGCGCCCTGCGCTGCTAACGAAGCTGAAGGAGCGAGACTGGCAGCTGCTCAAATTCGGCGCGAACAACATCATTCGCGAAATGCTGGCGGGCAAATTGGGCGGCTCGTCCATCCACGGCTACGCGATTGATTATTCTGATCGGCTGTTCGTGCTCATCCTGTTATCGGAGCAAGTGCAGGAGGGGGAGCTGTACCAGGCATGTGAGGAGCTGGCTTACAGCGTGACGGAAAAAATAACAGCGCTGCTCAAGCTGGAGGCTACCGCAGGCATCGGTTCGGTACGCAGCAGCTTGCATGAGCTGATCGATTCGTATTTGGAAAGCCGCGTGGCGCTGGAGGCAGCGGAATTTCAAGGGACGAGCCAGGTGTACCCTTATGCGGAATGGGCACAGCTGGATACGACGTATGACCAATATGCACCGCTGCTCAAGCAGTGGAATGTGGCGCTGACGGACAAGGATTTGGAGCGGGCAGCCCAGCAGTGGAATGCGATTTATAATCAGCTGCAAAAGGAAGCGAGCGGCTCGCTCACGGATATTCAGACGATTTGCGTCGGCTTGTTCAGCTCGCTGACTTTTTTCTGGAATGAGGCGTTCGCCCAGCATCAGCCGCCGCGTACGCTGTCGCAATTTTTGCAGGGCATCCAGCAGCATTTGACGCTTGGCGACCTGGCGCGGTGGATGAATGAGCTGGTAGGGGAATGGCTGCAAAGCGCGGCGCAGGAAATTTCCGGCCGGAAAAGCAATCGGCTTGTCGATAGCGTGAAGCAGTATGTGGCAGCGAATTTCAGCCAGGAAATCAGCTTTGCGGCCATTGCCAAGGAGCTGTTCGTGCACCCGAAATATTTAAGCCAGCTGTTCAAGCGGGTTACGGGGCAAAACTTTGTGCATTATTTGAATGATTATCGCATTCATAAAGCGATCGACTATTTGCAGTCGGGCCATCATATGGTGTACGAGGTCAGCGAGATGGTCGGCTTCAATAATCCGACCTATTTCAGCCAAGTGTTCAAAATGAGCACGGGCAAAAGCCCTTCGGATTATTTTCGGATGTGAGGGGTTAGGGTGTGTGACCTAAAGAGAGCAGATTTTTTGATGATTCGATTGATTCGTTGAACGAATGAATAGCAGCAGTACAATGCATAAAGAGAAATTTGGCGGACACAGCAGCAGCTATTTCAACCGAATTACGGGTTAAGGGAGATGTGCGGACTCAGAAGCCGCTATTACGCTGCAATAAGCCATTTTGACGAGCTGATGAGGGAAATAACGGATTTCCTGTCCGCTTACGGCCTAAAATCGGGTAAATAGCCAGAATAGCGGAATCTCAGTCCTCAAAAAAAGAGTGAGCATCCCGAACTCCGTCGTCTGAGCCGCAGTGGTCTGTCTCGGCAACAATCACATGACGCTAGTGAGTGGGCTTCCATTCATAACGCTAAAGAGCCCTCGACAATGAATGGAAGAAATAATGGATGTAATCCTTACGTAATATTCCCCACAATGGCCTGCACCTTTATAGGCTGTGCCAAGTCCTTTTTCCCCCGAAAAAAATCATCATATTTCTTCTTTTCCCTGTTAATGCTAAACTAAGGTCTGATTAGCGGCAATCGGTTGTTGCAAAGGCCGCTCCACAACTTATGACATAGCAAAGGCGGTCTACTCATGCGCCATATTTGGCATATTTATAAAGCAGATTGGCTTCATATTTTACGTGTGCCCACCGGCATTTTTCTTATTTTAGCGATTATATTGCTCCCCGGGTTGTACGATTGGGTCAATATTAAATCGGTGTGGGACCCTTACAGCAACACGCAGGGCATTAAAATTGCCGTCACGAGTCTCGATGCGGGAGCGAGCGTTCAAGGCAAGATCGTTAATATCGGTGAGGACCTAGTGGCAAGCCTGCAAACGAACGAGAAGCTGGGCTGGACGTTTGTAAGTGGGCAGGAAGCGATGGATGGTGTTGAAAAAGGCACCTATTATGCAAGCCTGCTTATACCAGCCGACTTTTCTGCCAAAATAACCGGCATTATCGAAGGCAAAATCGAGCGGCCAGAAGTCATTTATACGGTCAATGAAAAGGTGAATGCTATTGCGCCGAAAATAACCGGCTCCGGCGTTTCCGCCATCACGAAGCAAATTAATGAAGGCTTCACAGAAGCTGTAAGCGAAGCCGTGCTGACGAAATTGAAAGAGGCGGGCGTAGAAATTGAAGCGGAGCTGCCGACCATTCGCAAAGTCGAGAACGGTATTTTCAGTTTGGAAAGCCATTTGCCTGAAATCGAAGCGGCTGGGCAGAAGGTGCTGGAAATCGAAGCCAAGCTGCCAGAAATAAATGAGAAGGCGCAAAAAATAATCGAGCTTCAGCAAAAGCTGCCGGAAATAAATGCAGCCGCGCAATATGTGCTAAAGCTCCAGCAATATTGGCCGAAAATCAGCGAAGCCGCTTCGGAGGTTCTTATCATTCAGGAGAAGCTGCCTGAAATCCAGAAGGCGGCGCAGCGCATTCAGGAGGTCGATGCTAATTTCGACCGCGTGAGCGAGGTGGTCGACACGGCGCTGGATAAAACGAATACAGCGCTTGGCATTGTGACGGCGGCTGAGGAGCAGCTGCCGAAGCTTGAGGCGCTGGGAGGAGACGCGATCGCTTTCGCGGATGGACTGAACGATTTTCTAGCGTCGAGCCAAGAGGCCTTTAAGACGATTAGCCCGACGCTTAAGCAAAATTTGCTGCTGGTCAAGCAAATCGCTGATGCTGCCGAGCTGCTGACAGCAAGGCTGCAGGAGGCTGATCTTACCAAGCTGCCGACCGCGGCGGAAGTGCAGGCGCTCATTGATCGGCTCAGTACAGCAGCAGGCTTAATCGGCAGCATAACCAATGTGCTGTCGACGATTAACAGCCATTTGCCGGATGGGCAGCTAAGCGGGACCATTCAGCGGCTGAGCGGTCTCACCGAAAAGCTGAATACGCAAATTCAGCTGCTCGGCATTATTAAGGATGCGATGGACCGGGGAACCGCGCCGCCAGAGGAGATTGTAGCGCGGCTGCATGAGGTAACGGAGCAGGTGAGCAGCGAGCTTGGCTACGTGCTGAACCATTACGACAGCGATATCGTTCCTGCGATTACCGAAGGCTTGAGCAAATTGCAGCAGCTTGGAGCAGCATCGTCCGATGTGCTGCAAACGGCGAAGAGCAAGCTGCCGGATATCGCCGAGCTGCTCAAGGCCGCGCGTGAAGGGCTGACGTTTGGGCAGCAGGAGCTGACCCGCATACAGGCCGAGCTGCCGGAAATTCGCACGAAGGTGCATGAAATAGCGACGACTTTGCAAAGCAAGACGGACGCCTTCGTGAATGCGATTAACACGGCAGCACCGTTTATCCGCAATGACCTGCCAGCCATCGGCAAAAAAATCGACGCAGCCGCAGCTTTTGTTCAGAACGATTTGCCTGAGGCGGAAAAAGAGCTGGCTAAGCTGGCGGATTTCGTCCAATACCAGCTCCCGGAGCTTACGGACAGCGTGAAACGCGTTGCTGGCCTTGTCCGCGACGACTTGCCGCAGCTGGAGGAAGCGATTCGTAAAGCGGCCGACAAACTGCGCGAAGTAAAGGCTGATAACAGCTTTGCCGAGCTTGCGAAGCTGCTGCGCGGCGATATTGAGAAGGAAAGCGAGTTTTTGGCGAGCCCCGTGCTTATTAAGGAAAACCAGCTGTATGCGATTCCTAATTATGGCTCGGCGATGTCGCCATTTTACGGTGTGCTGTCGCTTTGGGTAGGCGCCACGCTGCTCATTTCAATGCTGCGCTCAGAGGCAGACAATCCCAGTGGAAGCTATCGCGGCTACCAGCTGTATTTGGGGCGCCTCGGCACCTTTTTAACGATTGGACTATTGCAGGCATTATGCGTAACGCTGGGAGACTTTTTTATATTAGGCGCCTATGTTGCAGATAAGCTGTGGTTTGTTTTATTCGCGATGCTCGTCAGCATCGTATTTGTCACCATTACGTACACGCTGCTGTCTGTATTCGGCAATGCAGGCAAGGGGATTGCGATTGTTTTCATGGTGTTTCAATTTTCCAGCTCAGGCGGTACCTTTCCGATCAGCATGACGTCGCCTTTTTTTCAGGCGCTGAATCCGTTTATGCCATTTACGTATGCGATTAGCTTGCTGCGCGAAGCGGTTGGCGGCATTTTATGGGAAACGGTGCTGAAGGATATGCTGTTCCTGCTCGGGTTTATTGCCATTAGCCTTTTCATTGCCCTCGTGCTCAAACGCCCGCTTAGCGGCATCATTAAGCGCTCGTCCGACAATGCGAAGAAGACCAAAATTATAGCATAGAGATAAAGGGGAAACGTATGAAAACGTATGAACAGTTCGTGGGAGAAATCATTGCGGCGGCGCAGGCTGCGGGGCTGCATATATATCAAAATAAAAACCGGCTGGAGACAAGGTCGCTGGATCGCGAGTTTTCGTTTTTTTGTACGCCGAGGTCTCACCAGCAGCCGTATCAGACGAGCGCCTATATGTATTTTGAATGGAGCAGCGTGCTGACGGCGGAATCGCTGCGTGAGCGGGAGGAGGAGGCGTTATCTCCGGTGCTCAGCATATCTCGTAACGCTGAGGAGGCCGCAGTGGATGAGCCTTGTACGCAGCTGCATATTCAATATGAGTTCGAGGTAGCGGAAAATTTTCAAACGATGACGGATGAAATCAATCAGCAGTTGCTGACGATCTTTCGCAAGTCTATGGGCCACACCAACGTTCCGGTTATAAAATGGGAGCTGATCATTCAAGCCAGCGGCGAAAATCATATTTCTAAAATATCGGCGCAGCAGCATTGGAGCATTCCTCTGTTGTCGGATTCCGGTGTTGGCCCGATTATGGCTGAGGTTAATGATGTGTTGATCGCAATAGGCGAGCTGCCGTTTATCAAAAAGGATGCACAGTAGCGTGAGTTCCAACGGGTTTATTTATTCTAATTCCTTGTACATGCACATATAGGCCCCCGCCTACATAGAATGTAAAATTGATGTTGGTGCACGCTGAGGCTGATTAGGATGCCCGGTAATACAGCATAGGGGGCCAGATGATGGGATTATTTGCTGCAATCGCGTTGTTTATTAAACAGTTAACACTACTTGTATCGTATGTGAAAAATAACGCTTTTCCACAGCCGCTTCGCGAAGAAGAAGAAGCGAAGCATCTCGCACTAATGGCCGAAGGCAATACGCATTCCCGCAATTTACTTATTGAACATAATTTGCGCCTTGTTGCACATATCGTCAAAAAATTTGATAACACCGGCGAAGATTTGGAGGACTTGATTTCTATTGGTACAATCGGGCTGATTAAAGCTATTGAGAGCTTCCAGACGGGTAAAGGCACGAAGCTGGCGACATTTGCTGCCCGTTGTATTGAAAACGAGATTTTAATGCATCTACGCTCCTTGAAAAAAACGCGCAAGGACGTATCACTGCATGATCCAATCGGCACCGACAAAGAAGGCAATGAAATTACGCTCGTCGATATTCTGGGAAGCGATCCAAATGAAATTGTGGAAACCGTACAGCTAAAAATGGAAAAAAGTAAAATTTATAAAAATTTAGTCATTCTTGATGAACGTGAAAAGGAAGTCATCATGGGCAGATTTGGCTTGGAGCATGGCGGGGAAGAACGAACCCAGCGAGAGATCGCTAAGGAGCTCGGAATTAGCCGCAGTTATGTATCGAGGATTGAGAAAAGGGCGCTGATGAAACTTTATCATGAGTTTTATAAGGTGAAGAAATAGGTGCCTTCCATAAGGCTTTGTGATTCCGTAATGGATTTTCAACATTATAACTTCTCGCGATTTGCGGGATGTCGCACATGGCTGATACCTCGTATTTATTATGGCTGCTGTGGATGATAGCTACTTTCGTCCGATTATCGATGTGGCTGGCGTATTAGAAGCACAGCAGAATGATTGGAGAAGCTTTTGACAAACAAATTTAAGGTACGTATTGCACGAAAGGGCTGGAGACGATTTTTGTCTCCAGCCCTTTCGAATTTGACCCATAACTCTAGGTTTCATCTTGGTTCTGAAGTACAATAGCTTTCATAGTAATTGTAAATTTGAATCATGGATAGTAAGGAAAGGAGATTTACGAAATGAATCGTTCTTTGCAAATAAACCGATGGGGCAGCATACACTCCATTAGGATGAAGATGATAGCAGGCTTGTTTCTAATCGTGTTGCCGCTGATTGGATTCCTGATTTATATGAATGGATATGCAATTGACGTCGTCCGCAATCAGGTGGCTGCCTCAAGCAAGGACTTATTAACGCTGTATCGTGATCAGGTGGACGCACGCCTTGTCGAAGCAGATAATTACTTAATCGGGCTCATGCAGGACCCGGATCTCTCGAACATCGATTTTTCCCCGCAGCCCGAGGATCGCATTTTCGCGTCGCAGCGTATCGCATCGAACTTAACAAACTCCATCCTTCGGTACCCCGTTTTGGACGGGTTATTCGTCTATATACCCTCAGATGACCAATACTTATATTCCTTCCGCGACCGTTCCACCATGATCGACCGCATGTACATTAAATCCTATATATCGGATAACGTAAGTAAGAATTCTGACTTGAGGATGATCACCCAAAAAAGGATGTGGTATGTTCAAAAGAATGGCGACCGCGTTTACCTTCTCCGCTTCTTTGTGCTAGACAACGACTCCATCGTCGGTGCGTGGACTAACGCGGAGTCGCTTCAGACACCGCTTGATTTGCTAGGCATCGGCGAAGAAGGAGCGGCGCTGCTAGGCGACGGGCGCGGCAACGCGATTGTCAATCAAGGTTTTGTCAGTGAACACGGCATTACGATTGAGCCGCAAGCGGAAAGCTATTATCTCACTGGCTCGACGGAGAAATTCCTGGCAGTTGGCGAAGATTCCCGCGAAGGAGAGTTCAGCCTACATGCGTTCATCCCGGAGGATTTGATGCTCCAGCATCTCTCCACATATAAGCTAATTTCCTACTCCCTTCCGTTCGTTGCGGTCCTGATTCTGGCAGCGGCGCTGCTCTTGCTTCGGAAGACGCTCTTACTTCCGCTCAATCGCTTGCTCAAGGTTATGAACCGAATTCAGCAAGGCAATCTCGACACTCAGATCAAGGATTATCCAACTTCTTTGGAGTTCCAGATCGTTAATGATACGTTCAACAACATGATGGAGCAGATCAAGCATTTGCGAATCAGCGTGTATGAAGAGCAGCTGAATAAGCAGAAAGCGGAGCTTCAGCATCTGCAGTTGCAGATTAGACCGCATTTTTTTATTAATACCCTTAACATGATGTATATGCTAGCCCGTACGAAGGACGTAACGCGCATGGAGGAAATGTCACTGTGTCTGGTAAGGTACTTCAGGTACATGTTCCAAAGCAATCTGAGCTTCGTTACACTCAAAGACGAATTGCAGCATATTCGCAATTACTTGCGAATACAAGAACTGCGGTATCCCGACCAGTTGACATACGAAATAGAAGCCCCTTCTTTTCTGTTGTCTACACCGGTTCCGCCCCTGATTGTGCATACCTTTGTTGAGAATGCCATCAAACATGCCATGACAATGGATGAACAGTTGTCCTTATCAGTAACAATTGAGATGCTTGAGACGCCACAAGCTGCTCTGCATATTGAAATAAGGGATAACGGTCCCGGCTTCAGTCCTGCTGTGGTGGAGAGTATAGATCGTGGTGAGCGAATCGTGGACGACGAAGGGGATCATATCGGCATTTGGAACGTGAAGAGGCGGCTGCAATTGATATATGGAGAGAGGACGCAGGTTGTCTTAAGAGACGGGGAGCGGTGTGGCGCCGTAGTGGATGTGACGATTCCGCTCTCGCCCCGAAATGACAAAGAGAAGGACAAGCTTGACCCAGGAGGTATGGACTAATGCTAACGCTGATCATCGTAGATGACGAGAAGCTGCTTACAGATTCATTGAAAGGTGACATAGATTGGGCGTCTCTCGGATTCGATAAAGTATTCACTGCTTATAATTCGCGCCAAGCAAAAGAGATCTTCGATCGGGAAAGCATCCATCTTATGGTATGTGATATCGAGATGCCTCAGGGAAGCGGACTAGAGCTTCTAGCTTGGGTGCGCGAGCATCATCCCGATACAGAGACCGTATTCATGACCTGCCATGCCGAGTTTAAACTGGCACAGCGAGCGATGCAACTGGGGAGCTTCGACTATTTGCTGAAACCGGTTCCGCCGGACGAATTGCTGAGCGTAGGAGAAAAGGTAGTTGCGAAGATTATGAAGGAGAGCGAGGAGAAGCAATACAGTCGGATTGGGCAATTCTGGTCGCGCAGGCAACCGCTAATTGCTGAACAATTCTGGTTAGACCTGCTTCACCATGTTATCCCCTCGAATCCAGATTCCATTAAGCGGGAGGCAGGAGAGAGAGGTATTCCATTCGATGAGAAGCTGCAGTTGTTGCCATTGTTAATCTCTGTGAAGCGTTATCACAAGGATTTCTCTCCTCGAGATCAGAAGGTTTTGGAATATGCGCTAAAGAACAGTGGGGAGGAGACGCTTGGGCTGGAAGGTCAGGGGCTTCTGTTTACAACTACAGACCGCGAATTGATGGCACTCATTCCGATCGAAGGAGATGCGGCCCTGCTGCGGGAGCAGTTCAAGGAGAAGGCACGGCCGTTAATCGATTATGCGTCTGAGTATTTCTATTGCGACATTGCTATTTATATCGGAAATGCCGTTCAAGGTCATGAGTTGAATGGTATGGTAGGAAGGCTGCGGGAGCTAGACAAGGAAAATATCGCACTTGCAAAAGACGTATTTCTCTACGATAGTGCTCGTAAGACGCGGGAAACGATCACGTTTCCCGACATGCATGCCTGGTCGATTATGCTTAAGGAAGGACATGGAGGCCGCGTACTCGTTGAGGCTAAGGCATTCCTGTGGACAGCGACAGCGAGTATGGACGTGGATTCGCTGTACCGATTCCATCATAACTTTCTCCAAATGGTGTTCTACGTTCTGAAGATAGAGGGAATTGATGCGCAGCTTTTGTTCGGTGATGATAAGTCTGCCGACCTATTCCGCAACGCGTCCCGATCCGTTCCCGACATGGTGGGCTGGATGACGCATATAATCGGCAGGTCAATGGATCAGGTCCGGAACATAAGGGAATCGCCTTCCATCCTGGACAAGGTCGAGCAATACGTGAACGCACGGCTGGATTCGGAGCAGCTTTCGCGGGAAGACGTTGCTGCCTACATGTTCTTAAATCCTGATTATTTGGACAGGCTGCTGAAGAAGCAGACGGGTCATTCCGTCACAGAGTTAATTATAACCAAGCGGATGGCGCTTGCGCTGGAGCTTCTGCTCAAGACGGAGCTTCCCGTTGGCACCATAGCGGTGCAATCGGGTTATTCCAACCTTGCCCATTTCTCACGGAGGTTCAAAAGGTTTGCGGGACTCAGTCCCCATGAGTACCGTAAAAAATACGTTGCCAATTCCGAATAGATGGCTTCCATGCTAGATGAACGAATGAGTCGATAATAGTCAACTGGCATGTCGATTTTGGAGTAGTGACTCTTCTGCCTTGACCGTACAATGGGATCAGGCTCGCAAACATAAGAGTCCACGACACTAGATACGGGGGATGACACATGAACAAAAAGATGGGTTGGACAGGCGGGCTAGTTGCCTTGACGATGCTGCTGTCCGCATGCTCGGGCGGCGGCAGTAACGCTGGAAATGCTTCGAACGGAGCGACTTCTGCAGGGAGTAGCGAGGAGAAGCCTTATGAAATTGTATACGCATACCCAACATTTGACAACGTACCTGTGGACATTCAGCTCGTCCAAGACGAGGTTAATAAGATCGCCAAAGAGAAGATTAATGTCACAGTCAAGCTGCTGCCAATCAGCAACAGCGCCTACACGAACCAGATCAACTTGATGATGTCGAGCGGAGAGAAGCTGGACATGATCGCCATGCTGGGCAACTATAGCACACAGGTTACGCGCGGTGTGCTATATCCTCTCGGTGATATCATGGAGGAAAACGCGCAAGGCATTATCGACGCGCTTGGTGAGGACTATTACAATGCGACCAAGGTCGGCGGCATTAGCTACGGTGTGCCGAGCATTCGGGACTTGGCACAAAATTTCGGGTTCGTCATGCGCAAGGATCTCGTGGACCAATACGATATCGAGTTAGGAACGATTAAGAACTTCGAGGAATTCGGCAAGGCGTTCAAGACGTTGAAGGAGAATGAACCTGATATGGTTAGTGCGACAAATCTCGCAGGTGGCACGATACTTGGCACTTACCGTACCTACGATCCGTTGGGCAACGAGCTTGGCGTCCTTTTGAATAGCGGACTTGCAGACTTGAACGTCGTAAACTGGTTTGCGACGGAAGAATACGAGAAAATGGTGCGTCAACTTCGTGAATGGTATTTAGCAGGTTACATTCTCAAGGACGCCGCGACGAATCCCGAATCAAACCATGCCATCGTGAAGTCCGGCAAAGCGGCAGGTTATTTCACCCAGATGAAGCCTGGCTTTGATGCCCAGGAAAGCCGTATGACCAGCCATCCCATGGTGTCGGTGCAGACGGTTGAGCCTGTAGCGAAGACCGATACGGTCACGAACGTGGCCATTGGTGTGGCAGCCAAGTCGCAGAATCCGGCGAAGACTCTACAATTCCTGAATCTGATGTATACCGACAAGGAGATTGTTAACCTGATTGACTGGGGGATTGAAGGCAAGCATTACGTGAAGATGGAAGGCCAGGATAATATGATTAAATATCCCGATGGTGTAACAGGCGATAACGTGGGGTACAAGAACTATGGCTGGATGCACGGTAACCAATTTCTGTCCTACGTATTTGAAGGTGACGAACCCGACGTCTACGTCAAAATGGAGGCATTCAACCACAACGCTGCTAAATCCAAGGCGCTTGGTTTCTCGTTCAACGGCGACAACGTGAAGAATGAAATTGCCGCTAGTAACGCAGTCTTATTACAATACAAAGGCGTTCTTGAGAGTGGCTCCGTTGATGTTGACAAGGTGTTGCCTGAATTCCTTAAGAAGCTTGAGGAATCAGGCATCAACAAGATTATTGCAGAGAAGCAGAGCCAACTGAATGAGTGGGCGTCTACAAACGGCACATAGGATGAGAACGTACAACGATCCAACCGGACGTCAGAGCCGATTGGATCGTTTCTTAAAGAAGAGACCTTTCGGGAAAGGGACGAGATAGGAATGGAATATACAAAAAAGAGACACCGTACGTTCTTTAAATATTTACCGCTTACACTGCTCATGCTTCCGGGTCTTGCTTACCTGCTGATCAATAACTACTTACCGCTGCTTGGCATGTTCATTGCATTCAAGAACATCAATTACTCTCAGGGTATTTTCGCGAGCGACTGGGTAGGTTTTAGCAATTTCGTGTATCTGTTCAAGACGAGTGACGCCTTTATTATTACAAGAAATACGATTTTGTATAATGCTGTTTTCATTATTCTCGGCACGGTTCTCGCCATCGCGTTCGCCATTCTGCTAAATGAAGTGAGGAGAAAGGTACTGTCGCGCTTCTATCAGAGCGTCATCGTTCTGCCGCATCTCATTTCATTCGTAGTCGTTGGCTATCTGGCTTACGCCGCGTTCAGCATGGAGACGGGCTTCATGAACAAGACGATACTGCCGCTTCTGGGCATTGACGAAATATCTTGGTACACAGAGCCCAAGTATTGGCCATATATTCTGACCATCGTGCATTTATGGAAGTCGGTAGGATTCTCTTGTATCATTTATCTGGCTTCTATTATCAGCATCGATACTGAATATTACGAGGCGGCAACACTCGATGGGGCGAGTAAGTGGCAGCAGATCCGTGCGATCACCATCCCCCTTATTACGCCAGTCATCGTGATGTTGATGCTTCTTGGCATCGGACGTATTTTTTATTCCGACTTCGGCCTGTTTTATCAGGTACCAATGAATGCTGGAGCGATCGCCGATACGACCAATGTCATCGACACCTACGTTTACCGCGGTCTTATGGTGCTGGGCGACATTGGCATGGCATCCGCCGCAGGCGTCTACCAGTCGCTCGTCGGATTCGTGCTTGTATTGGGCGCGAACTATATCGTCCGGAAAATCAACAGGGAGAACGCCTTGTTCTAGGGCGAGTGGAGGAGCATAACAACCATGGCTATCGAAAATAAAGCTATAAACTGGATCGCTAATGTAACGCTGTCGGTGTTCGCCTTGGCCTGTATCATACCATTCGCGCTATTGATCATGGCATCGCTTAGCAGCGAAGCAAGCATTATTCGGAACGGCTATACATTCTTTCCGGAGCAATTCAGTTTGTCTGCTTACGAATACTTGTGGACACATCATCTTGAGCTGGGCCGAGCATACGGCATTACCGTGTTCATCACAGTTGTCGGTACGGCGGTTAGTCTTGCGATTACCTCTGCGCTTGCCTATCCGTTATCGCGAAGGGATATGCCGTTGCGCAACTTCTGGACGTTTCTCGTGTTCTTTACTATGTTATTTAATGGTGGGCTGGTACCGACTTATCTGGTATACACTCAACTCTTCGATATCAAGAACACCATATTCGGACTGTTACTGCCGGGGTTGCTCATGAGCGGCTTCAACGTCCTGCTTGTCCGTACATTCTTCATGACGTCCATTCCACCTGCCTTGATCGAAGCAGCAAGCATTGACGGTGCGGGTGAGATCAAAACGTTCTATCGGATTGTGCTTCCGCTGTCGCTGCCCATCATGGCGACGATCGGGCTGTTCCAAGCTATTAACTATTGGAATGATTGGTTTAACGGTCTTATCTACCTGACCGATTCACGTCTGTTCGGTATACAAACTATTTTGACAAAGATGATCACGGACATCCAGTTTCTGACGAGCAACAGTAATGCGGCCGGCACGGGCGCGAGCCAAGCGATCTCTGAGCTGCCAAGCACCTCCGTGCGAATGGCGATTGCGGCGGTCGGCGTGCTTCCGATCCTCATTGCGTACCCATTCTTTCAGAAATATTTTGTCAAGGGCATTACGATCGGAGCTGTCAAATAAACCTGGCGGGGCCGTCAATATCAGCTATTCGGACTATAGGAGTTGAAGACAATGAAATTCTCCAATCCCGTCTTGAGCGGTTGTTATCCCGATCCCAGCATATGCAGGGTCGGAAACGATTATTATTTAGTCAACAGCTCATTCAACTATTACCCCGGCATTCCGATCTTTCACAGCAGCGACTTGGTCAATTGGACTCAGATCGGGCATGTGCTGACTAGGGAAAGCCAATTGCCTCTAGGGACTAAAACTAGCGGCGGCGGGGCCTTTAGCTTCACGGGAATCTATGCACCTACTTTGCGTTATCGCGGCGGGCGCTTTTATTTAATCACCACGAACGTACAGCATGGTGGGAACTTCATTGTGACAGCAGATCGGCCGGAAGGGCCTTGGTCAGAGCCCGTTTGGTTGGAGTGGGGCGGTATTGATCCTTCTCTCATGTTCGATGAAGATGGAAAGGTATACGTGACTGGTACCGGAGGAGGAGATGAGCTTCCGGGCATCTATCAGGCGGAGATAGATCCAGACACTGGAGCCATTCTTACAGAGCGCAGGCTGATCTGGGAGGGAACGGGCGGCAGCTATCCCGAGGGTCCGCATTTGTATCGTATAGCCGATTGGTATTACTTGCTTATTGCGGAAGGTGGTACTGAGTTCGGTCATATGGTGACAATTGCAAGAAGCATGGAGCCTTACGGTCCATTCCAACCTTGTCCAAGCAATCCTATATTGAGTAACCGCAGTACCGGCTTGCCAATTCAGGCAACGGGTCATGCCGATTTCGTCGAAGCGCATGATGGAAGCTGGTGGGCAGTCTACCTGGGTATCCGTCCTCTTGGTTATCCGTTCTATCATCATTTAGGTAGGGAAACGTTTTTAATTCAAATTACGTGGTCGGATGATGGCTGGCCTGTTATCGGATATGATGGCAAGGCTCAATTAGAAATTGAGGGCCCATCCTTTTATGAAGGAAATCCGGGAAAATTTGAAGGCATTTGTCGTGATGATTTTAACAGCGAGTCGCTCAACCTGCATTGGAATTACCTACGCAATCCAGTGCCAGAGGCGTATTCACTCACGCGCCGTCCAGGTTGGCTAACGCTCCTCGGTATGGAACAGGGACTTGATGGGATCGAGCGTCAGACTTTCGTCGGCCAGCGGCAGCGTCATTTGGAATGTCAGGTTTCTGCCTTGCTGGATTTCGAGCCTTCACGAGATGGAGAGGAAGCTGGCTTAACCATTTATATGAATGAGAAGGGGCATTATGAGATTGCTGTAGCTCGCATTGACGGGGTTAAGACGGTACTGTTTCGCCGGAGAATAGGCTCCTTGTGGAAAGTGGAGCGGGAGGAGACCATTCCCGTAGGTCCCATCCTTCTAAGCATCGCAGCAGATGCGACTACTTATGTCTTTGCCTTTGCATTGAACGGTAAGGAGGAGACGGAGCTCGGACGGGGAGAATGTTTCTATCTGTCAAGCGAAGTGGCCGGTGGTTTTACAGGAGTCTACGTTGGCTTGTATGCTACCGGCAATGGGAAACCAAGTGATTCGCTGGCACAGTTCGATTATTTTGAATATAGAACTGATTAATTTTCAGGAGTAATTTTCAATTCTGTACAATCAAGATTGGACGTAGGCCGCTAATTGATTAGCGGTCTTTTTCATTTATATATCGCGTTTTGCTGAAAATGGGTAATTTTTTACATCATTTCGTGTTCACTACCACTTAAAGATAATAAGCCAAGCTTGCTTTGCTTCATCTATCGTTGAGAGAACGGGTACAGCCCGCTGCAAAAGAAAATTTTGTTGAGGTCAATTTAGCTCGTTAATGAATGAAGAGAGAAAATATCAATATATTCGGTCTGCAAGCTCCATTTTTCGAACGGATTCAAAAAAGTGCAATTGCAGGAAAAAAGAGATTGACCTAAGGTGGAGTAATCCCATTGAAAAGAGGCGATCTATTTGGATGCTGTAAACACCGCTCATATCCTTCCGCTTCGCAAGCCGATCATTGAGGTCAATTCGTACCACGCCTTTTCCCAGGCCATTGTGCTGACGAATGAAGCATTATCTCTGCCTTGGCTTTTTAGCCACTATATCCATCTGTTTGGCGTTCCTGAATTTGATAAGGGCAACTTTATTCATTTCGCGTCCTCTTCTTATTTTCACGAACTGCCCTATACCTTTGTGTCAAAGCTGCATACGGATCAATTGAGGTCGTGGTTTGATGACCCGTTAGCCTTCTTCATCGATTGTCTCTACAAAAATCAATATTTAGCTATCGCGCTTGATGAATATTATATTCCTGGCACCTCCTCTTACCAAACCAAGCAGCAGGTGCATCATTTGCTTATTCACGGCGTCGATGTTTCGCAGCAGCTGTTCTATGTTGCAGGCTACTTTTCGAATCCACCAGTCTATGACTCTGGTAGACCGGTCAGCTTCGAGCTGCTGCGAGAATCGCTCCGGCATGCTGGGCCCATCAAGCAGCGAATCAGCCAGACCTTGGAGATTATCGAGTATCCATACCGGGATTTAAGCACGCAAGCTTTTGAGCTTGACGTTCAATTTATCGCAAGGTCACTGGAGGAATTTTTGCTGTCTAAGCCGTTGGCTGAAAAAAATCCGCAAAGGATTCATTTCTGGTTTGGCCTGCGCGTGTATGATCTGCTCGAGCAATTCCTTGAAAGGGAGCTGGAATCAGACCAGCCAATCATTCATATGAAAGCACTCCAGACGCTCGTCAATCATAAGCAATGGATGATGAAAAGAGTCGAATACTTGCATGCTCACAAGCTGATTTCCGATAATGGCCTGCTTGCGATGGGGCAGGATGTGCTTAAGCAAACCGTAATTGTTCATCAATGGTGTGTGAAGCAGCGGGTCAAAAGGGACCCAAGCAACATCATAAATGCCATTCGCTGCACGCAGCAATGTAAACGTAGTGAAGCGCTATTTTTGGAGAGATGCTTGAATCAATTGGTTATTCCTTAACGAATTCTAGAAAGTGCAAATATTTAAAAAAAGTGCAATAGAAGGAAATAAGGCTTATTCAAAGCAAGAAACCGTTCATCAAAAAAGTCTTATTGCACAGCGAATAGCAATGTCTATAAAGTTGAAGTAGGCCATTGACTCACAGAAGCTACATCACCCCATGTTGTAGATGAGAGGAGTTGTTCACCCGCTTGGCAATGAAGACAACGCTTACAACCTCACCGATTCAGCATCAGGTCAGTCGACACACAAGTCCGCTTGGCGTTATGCTGCTGCGATTCATGTACCTCATGTATTACGCCTTGCTGTATCCGCCTTATTATTTCTGGAATAAACGCGACTTTAAAAAGCAAACGAAAAAAAATCCCTTCTACGTCAGTAAACTCGTGCGATTGGTAGAAAAGCATCCCCGGCTGTATGAGCTGTCGATGTTTGTGCTGAACTTTCCAAGACCGACAGCGGTTTATCATTTTTTGCCTGAATTACAAGGAAGCGTGCTGCAGGTTGGCTGTGGAACGGGGCTTCTGAACAAGCATGCAAAGCGTTGGAGGGATGTAGAGTTTTTTAATCTCGATATTAATGAAAAATACCTTCAATTCGGCATGAAGAAGGGCCGACTGCACAATTGCCTCCATTCTGGCATTTATCAGGTGGAGAAGGCGGACGAAAGCTTTGACAAAATCGTCTTCGCCAGATGCTTCCATCACATTAGGCATCATAAAAAAGCGTTTAAGGAATGTGCAAGGCTGCTAAATAAAGGAGGGGAATTGTGGATTCTGGACCCTGTCATTTTGGAGGAGCAGGGCTCAGGCAAACAAATGAGCGAGGGATATATGGCCAATTCGTCTATTGATGGCGTCATTTGGCGTTTTACGAAAGAAGCGTTTGTTGCGCATGTGCTGGCTTCGCTCCCAAAGGATCTGGAGCTCGTTTCAATCACGGAAAATCGGCAGCCGCATTTAACCAATTATAATTTAAAATACCCGCAAACCGATATTTTGGCGGTTATTCGAAAACGAAATGAAGGGGAGAACAAGTAATGCTGCAGACGCAAATTATTACGATTATTTCCGAAGTCAAGAACGAGCCTGAACTAGCGGCTACGCTGACGGGGGCCTCCGATATGCTAAGCGATGTGGGGCTGGACTCGCTCCAGTTGATTAATTTCATACTGCGAATCGAAGACGAATTCGAAATCGAAATCGATTTTGACCAATTTGATATGGAGCATCTCCAGTCGATCGATATATTCTGCGACTTTATTCAAGCGAAAAGCGCATGAGGCGGGCTGGGGGCGTAACGACGATCCATTGCGGCGCCTTCGATGCGGAGACGCTGTGGCGGGATGAAACGCTGGCGAAGCTGCCTTCCCTGCCCGATCCGCAGGCAAAGGCGATCGTTGGCGCTATGGACGAGCTGTTATTTTTATTTTGCGAAAGCTCGGATGTGCTGCTTACCCGGGGTCCCGTGTCCCCGGCGCAGCTTCGCTATTTGAGCAGCATTGGCTTGACGTTCAGGACGAGCGACGAGCCACTTGAGGGTTGTTACAGCGGAGCTCAGGAGGAAAATCCCTTCCAGCTCATGCTGAATAAGGGGGTAGTGCGCCAGTATGAGGAACTGCTTCCGCCAGGCGGCTTTGTTGAGCCGTTTGCCGTACTGGACGGCTTGCAGGAGCTGTCATCGCTTTACCAGCTTGGTGGGCGTTATCCGGATATGGATACGATTAGGCGCGTGAATTCCAAGCTGTATTCGACAGAGCTCAGAGAAAGTCTGGGATATGGCCCACCAACGAGGACTGTGAGGAATCATATGGAGCTGAGGCGCACCGCCGAAGCGATGCTGGGTGCCGGTCCCGTGCTTATTAAGGATACGTTTGGCGTATCCGGCAAAGGGAATCTGCTGATCCAAAGCATGGCGACGCTGGAGCGTATAGCCGGGTATGTTGCTGCCCAGGAGCAGAAGGGAAAATCAGTTTTATTTCTGCTCGAGCCACTGCTGGACAAGGAGACCGATTTTTCATGCCAATTCCACATTGCTGCGGACGGCGGCTATGAGCTGATTTCCGTACAGCAGGTCATAAACGCCGAGTTTGCCTATCTGGGAACGTTTAGTGCAAGCGAGGCGCTCCTAGAAAAGCTGGAGCGTGAAGGCTATTTTAAGCTCATGCGGAAAACGGGCGATCTGCTTTATGAAAGCGGTTACTACGGACATGTTTGTGTCGATTCAATGCTGCTGGCGGACGGCGGTCTCGTGCCAATCGTTGAAATTAACGCGCGCAAGTCGATGAGCCTGATTAAAAAACGGCTGGACGATTATTTGGCCGAATTTTCGCTTCAAGGGAACCTCACCTATTTATCCGTCATCTGCCTTGGAATCGTGGAGTACGCAGATTTGCTTGCGGCAATGGAGCGCGAAGGGCTGCTCTTCCGGCCTGATCGGGGAGAGGGAATCCTCCCGCTTAGTGCGGGTACGTTCACGATCAATCAGGCGGACGGATTAAAGCGCAAGGGAAGGCTCTATTTGTCCGCTGTAGCGGGGCGGATAGAACGCTGCGGCGAGCTGCTTGCCCGCATGCGGGCCCTCTTGAAGTCTCGTGGTATTGCCGTAACCAATTAAGCGCCTAAGGGATGGAGGAGGAAAATAAGATGGGCAATGGGAGGAATCGGGACAATCGCTTCACCACAATTCTTTGCTCAGGCTTCGGGCTCGGCTTCTATAACCCTGGTTTAATCGTGAACTATCAATTGAGACAGCGCGGCATACCGACCGAGGTGCTGGTATTCGAAAGATACATGCAAAAGGAAAAGCAAGCAAAAATCGTAGACAGCCGAAAGGCTTATCATGATAATTTTGCGCTTGCGAAAATCGCCACGAAGCTGCCCAAGGATATTCGGGACAGCTTCGATCCTGAACAAATCTTTGACCTGCTAAACAGCTGGGCGGCGGAGGGACGAAGGAGGTTTATTTCCTTGTCTGGTCATTGGGTGTACATCCTGGAGCTTTACAGAGAGAAGCTAGGTGCCGATGCCGCCGAGTTGGAGGTCGATCTGCTTTATGTGGATTCGGATTTATCGCCCTCTTGGAAAAGCCTCAAAAAATATATGCCCGATTATCCAGCTCGTTACCGAGAGGTTTGGCTGTATGCGTCGTCAACGTTGTCTATTCATCTGCAAATTCTTGTCGGCGACGGAGAGCCGCTGCCATTCGCAGGCAGAGCGACCCGGTATGTGATTCACGGCGGAGGCTGGGGGATGGGGACGTATCAAGGGAAAATACCGAAGCTTGTGCAGCAGGGTCTTGCCCTCGATGTCGTGGCTTATGAACCGGCGGAGGCCGAGCGGCAGAAGCCGGGCAATCGTTATTACATGAATGATCCCGGGTGGATGGCTTGGATGAAAGGGGAGTCCGGGGAGCATGAATTTCCAAGGTTCGGCGAGATTAGGCCGGATACTGCACCGTCATTTTCCAATCTGCCATCCCATCATGGCCTCTATGATGTCATTCGTCAGGCTAAGGGCATCATTAGCAAGCCTGGGGCGGGGACGCTGATGGATTCGCTGGCCTCGGCCACACCGGTCATTATGCTTGAGCCGTTCGGCGAGCATGAGAAGAAAAACTTGGAGGTATGGCTGGAGCACGGGCTTGGAATTACCTATGAGGATTGGGAGCGGGAGGGGTTTGCAGAGGGGGTGCTAGAGACGATTCATGAACGGCTGCTCGCAAAACGAGCAGCTACGAGATCGTATACGGACGACTATGTGGAACGATTGGGTTGAGGTAAAGGACGGTATCCTCAGGAAGGAGGGCGAGATGATGGCGATCAAAACGGAGTCCGCGCCTATCGCGGCGCAAGCGTTAGACCTGCACAGTCCCAAGTGGATTTTTCTGCAGCTGATCGAATCGTGCAATTTACGCTGCAAGATGTGCTTCGAGTGGGGAGATAACGGCTCTTACAAGGAGAAGCCAGAGCTAAGGAAGCTCGATATCGGCGTGGTAAAACAGATTATTGAGGATTGCAAGGAGACACGTCCCTATTATGAGCTTTACGGGGGAGAGCCGCTGCTTTACCCATGGATCGACGAGGTATTGGAGCTCATTCATAGAGCGGGCAGCAAAGTCCATTTTCCTACCAACGGCACTTTGCTGGAGCGGCATGCAGAGATGATTATGGCCTTTCCGCCAGAGCGCATTTGGGTGTCGCTTGATGGTCCCGAGGAAATTAATGACGCACAGCGGGGAGCAGGCGTCTTCCGCAAAGCAATGAAAGGCATCCGCAAGCTTTATGAGCTTCGGGAAGCAAGGGGCAGCGAATACCCGAAAATTGGCATCAGTACGACTGTCACGCCGACGAATTATAGACATTTGGAGCGATTCTATTTTGAAAGTGTAGACCTTACAATGCTGGACTGCATTAGCGTCGAGCTCCAGCAATATGTCACCCGGGAGCGTTACGATCACTATGCAGGCGTGCTGCGGGAGCATTTCGATATTGCCGCCGCACCAATTGCCAGAGGCTTTATCGCCGACCCTGCACAGTTCGCGGAAGTCGATGCGGCGGAGCTGTGCCGGCAGTTGAAGCGGATCGAGCGCCACTGCGCGGAGCATGGCATGTACTTCAATGCATATCCGAAGGTAATCAGCGAGGAGAATATCCGCCATTATTTTAATGCGGAATGGTCCAAGGTTACCAATATGAAGAAGCGCTGCGTTTTCCCATGGATTAGCACGGAGGTGAGTGCTAGAGGCGAGGTAACCTCCTGCCACAATTTCTACGATCTGTCGCTCGGGAACGTCAATGAGCTCAGCTTAAAGGAGATTTGGAACGGCACAAAATACAAGCAGTACAGGGACTATTTGCGCAAGCAGCTGTTTTCCATTTGCCCGGGCTGCTGCTTGTATTATAACGAGAAGCCGCGTATCACTTAGGAATCTATGCTGAGCTTAAGGGGAGGGAAGTAAGCGTGCAGCCTAAAACAAATATCCGAATGGATGAGAAGTCGTTCGAAATTTTGAAGCGAACGATCCGAAACGCAGCGATCCCGATGAGGCAAAAGCGGGAAAACCCGAAGTACAAGACGGAGCTTCCCGAGGTGGTTGCTATTAAGCTGACCAACCGCTGTAATTTGCGCTGCAAGCATTGCTATCAATGGAACGAGGATGGCTACCATCATCAGATGGAGGCGGCTGAACAAAATTTGGATATCGACGTTGCCCTTGTGAAACGGTTGTTCGAGGATACGAAGCAGGCGAAATCCCGCTTGTATTTGTGGGGCGGCGAGCCGATGTTCCACCGGCGGTTCGGCGAGATTTTGACGATGCTGGAGGAGGATCCTCGTGAGGTCACGATTTGCTCCAACGGATTGCTCTTCGACCAATATATGGAGCAAATGCTGCGTATTTCTGAGCAGCTGGAGCTGCTTATCGCCGTGGAAGGGTTCGAGAAGGACCATGATCTCATCCGGGGAAAAGGCTCTTACAGCAAGGTGATGAAAGGCATCGACCAGCTGCTGGCGCTTCGATCAGAGGGGCGGTTTCATGGACGGATTTCGGTTCATTGCGTCATCAATAACGCTAACATCAATTATTTATACGATCTGATGGAGAGCTTCGAGCAGCGGGGAATTGATCTCGTGCTGCTGACGTTCCCTTGGTACATCGCTCAGGATACGTCGCTTGCGATGGACGATTATTTTCGCGAGCACTTCGACTGGCTGCGCCATTTGGAGGAGGGAGAGAAGAGCAGCTGGCACGCCTTCAAGTACCGGATTGAGCCGCAGCATCTTCCCTCCCTGCTGGAGCAGCTTCGCAAAATGAACGAACGTGTCTGGGAAACTCGTCTGCGCTACCAGCCGGGGCTCGAATTTGATGAAATTGAGCGTTTCGTCACAGGCGAGGTTATGACCAGTCGCTGTGCGACCGATTGTTTGGCGCTGGCTACACGCATTGACGTAACGCCTACCGGAAACATTTCGGCCTGTAAATTTTTCTCCGAGTTTACGGTAGGCAATCTAAAAGAAAAAAGCCTTGAGGAGATATGGAATTCCGCAGAATACGATCGCATACGGGAGACCATCAATAACGGCTTGACCCCGGCATGCTCCAAGTGCAATGTACTGTATCTGCATGGCGTCTCGGCGCTTAAGCACATATAGGAGCTGCTGCTGACATGAGAACTTTAGGTCTAGGCATCATCGGCTGTGCGTCTATCGTGCGCAGGGCAGTATTCCAGCCGCTTCCGTTCGTCGAAGGCATTAGGGTGGTGGGCATTGCTAACCGTACAAGATCGCGGGCGGAGGCGCTGGCTGCGGAATTCGGTGTACCGCACGTATTTGAGCGGCTTGAGGATGTATTGACAAGCCCGGATGTTGACGCCGTGTATATCGCGCTGAGCAATGACCTTCATGCCGAATGGGTGCTGCGCGCCGCCCAGGCGGGCAAGCATGTGCTGGTGGAGAAGCCGATTGCGATGAATGCGGCGGAGTGTGCGAAGCTTGCGGAGCAGCTTGCAGACCAGCCAGTGATTGTGCTGGAAGGGTTGATGATCCAGCATCACCCGTGGCAGAGCGCCTTGCAGGAGCTCATTCAAGGGCAGCGTTATGGCAAGCTGCTGCAGATGCGGACGGAGCTGCATATATCGATGCGTGATCTGCCAATGACGAGCTACCGCTGCGATCCAGGCAGAGGAGGAGGCGTCTTCGCCGACCTTGGCTGTTACTGGCTGCAAATGCTGCAGCAGCTGCCAGGCATTGAGGCAACCAAGCCTTTGATGCTGAAGGCGGAATCAGCGTTTGATGGTCCGAGGGGCTGCGACTGGACGTTCGACGCATCGCTCGCCTATGCCAGCGGGTTCGCTGCGGAGCTGTCGGCTTCCTTCGAACGCCCTTACCGTACGCGGCATGTGCTGAGACTGGAGCATGCCGACCTCGTAGTGAACGATTTTTTTCGCGCCAACGTTGGGAGATATAAAATCACGATCAAGATCGAGGAGCCGGGAACCGGCCGTTCGCTTGACCGCAAAAGCTTTGAGCCGATGCATTATTACGAAAATCAGCTGGCGTATTTCCGCGACAGCGTCTGGACGGGGACTGGCATTGGCAAAGGAAGTCGCGAGCTTCTTCGTGAATCGCTGGAGCGGGTCAGGCTTCAGGAGCGGATTCATACGGCGGCTGTATGCCGCAAGCGCCATGTCGAGGAACGTACGCAGTAAAGGAGACAACAGGCATGATCATTGAGGTTGACGGCTTATCCAAATCCTTCGCTTACCATAAGAAGGAGCTGGGACTTAAAAGCTCGATCAAAAATCTGTTCCGCCGTGAGATGCAAACCAAACATGCGGTGTCGGATATTTCCTTCAGCATAGAGGAGGGCGAGGTCGTCGGATTCCTCGGGCCCAATGGTGCTGGCAAGACGACGACGCTCAAGATGCTGTCGGGCATTTTGCATCCGACGAGCGGCAGCGCCAAAGTGTTCGGCTACACGCCATGGGAGCGGAAAAACGAATTTAAACGGCAATTTTCCATCGTCATGGGACAGAAAAATCAGCTGTGGTGGGACTTGCCTGCGAATGAGTCGCTATACCTGAACAAATGCATCTACGAAGTGGACGATGTGGAGTATGCGCGTACGCTGGGAGAGTTGACCGAGCTGCTGGACGTGAAGGAGCTGCTTAAGGTGCAGGTGCGCAGATTGTCGCTAGGTGAACGGATGAAGATGGAGCTGATTGCGGCTCTCATTCATAAGCCGAGAATCCTTCTTCTTGATGAGCCAACCATCGGTCTCGATATTATTTCGCAGCGCAAAATAAGGGAGTTTTTCAAATATTACAACCGCGACAAAAAAACGACAATCGTTCTAACCAGCCACTACATGAACGATATTGAGGAACTGTGCGATCGGACTATTATCATCAACCATGGAAGGATCGTATTTGACGGAGGGCTGAATGAGGTCAATGAAAGGCTCGGGCATAAAAAGATAATGAAGCTGGTGCTTTCCGAGCCCGTTGAAGAATGGGTGCTGAATCAAGTCGGAGAGGTCAAGGAATTCAAGGATACGCATGTGAAGTTCGTGTTCGAGCAGTCGGAAATTAAAAAAATGTCGCGCTGGGTGCTGGATCACCTTCCCGTAATCGACTTCACCATCGAGGATATTCCGATTGAGGAGGGCATCGCCCTGCTGTACCAAAGTGGCGGTGAAAAGCATGAGACTGCATAGCATGTACTCGAAAACCTTCTCGCTCGGCGTGCAAAATTCGCTGGAATACCGGACGAACTTCTTTCTGAACCTGTTTGGCGCGGTATTTCCGATTTTAATTCAGTATTTCTACTGGAGAGCGGTGTTTACCAGCTCGGGCCAACAAATGGTGTTCGGATTTTCGTATAACCAGATGATCGCCTATTCCATTCTGGCCGTCTTGATGTCTAAGCTGATCGGCACCACATTCCAATACGAAATTGCCCGGGACATAAAGGACGGCGGTTTGAATAAGTACCTCGTCAAGCCGATCGGGTATTTATTATACCGGATTTTCTGTTTTCTAGGGGAGAAAAGCGTGCAAATGATCGTTGTACTCGCCCTTTCGGTGATCGTCATGCTGCTGCTGCAAGCGTGGCTGGACTTTCCGGTCAACCTGTCCCATATTTTGCTGTTTCTATGCGTCGTGCCCAGCGCCTTAATGCTGAACTTCTTCATCTACTATAGCTTAAGTGCCGTCGCTTTCTGGTTTACGGAAGCGAATGGCGCGTTTCGGACGTTTGCGCTGCTCGCCAATATTGCGGGCGGGGGTTTGTTTCCGCTGGATATTTACGGCCCGCTTACCAAGGCTATTCTGCTGGCGCTGCCATTCAATTATGTGATTTATTTTCCCATCCGCCTGCTCAGCGGCATGTTGACCGGCCCGGAAATTGTTGCCGGGGCAATGATGCAGCTAGTCTGGATTGGGGTGTTCGCCGCGCTCTCGACCTTGCTGTGGAGGCAGGGTCTCACGAAGTATATTGCGGTGGGAGGGTAGCCGCCTTGTTAAAGACATTAAAAAAATACGCATTGATCTACAAGGTTTTCGTCAAAAACTGCTTCATCGCCCAGATGGAATACCGGATCAATTTTTTGTTCGCGAACACGATTGAAATCGCTTATTTATTTATCAAGCTGCTTTATGTGATGGTTGCCTTCCGCGTCGGGGTCGTCATTAATGGCTATACGCCGGATATGATGATGATGTTTGTCGGGTCCTTTACGATGATGACGGGCTTTTATTGTCTTTTCTTTTATTCGAACTTCATGAATTTGAGCAATCATGTTCGAAACGGAACGCTTGATTTGCTCATCACTAAGCCGGTTTCGTTGCAGTTTATTGCGACGCTGCGCAATGTGGACTTCGGCTTTTCGTTTACAAACATAGTGGCCGGAGCAGGGATGATTATCCTTGCCTGGGCTCGCATGGGCATTCCGGTCACACCCTCGCGGGTATTGGTGTTCATGCTGTTCATCTTCCTTGGCATTGTGCTCAAATATGCGATTTTCCTGATGCCATCCTTGATGTCGTTCTGGACGGTGCAGACGGCGGCGGTCAATCAAATGTCTACCGCGATATGGGATATGAACCATGTGCCCATGCATATATATGGCCGCTCGGTTCGGCATGTAGGCACGTTTTTGTTCCCGGTGTTTGTCATTACTAATTTTCCGCCGCTGTTCGTGCTAGACCGGCTGACCTGGGTACATATGGTCTGGTTCCTGATCGCCCCGCTGCTATTTTTATTCTTCTCGCGGAAGCTGTGGAACGTAGCTATCCGCAATTACTCCAGCGCAAGCAGCTAGGGGGGCGATGCTGAGCCTGGTACGCCCATTGACGAACTGAGAATGGCCGGAAACCGCCTTGGCAGCGGGCCCATTAGCATTGCGATTAGATGGTAGTCGTTCATAACAGAGGAGCGCCTAAGATGGAGAAAACAAAGGTTGTCTTATTGTCCGGCGGCTTCGGTACTCGTCTGGGTGAAGAAACGATGCTGCGGCCGAAGCCGATGGTAGAGATCGGAGGCATGCCGATTTTATGCCATATTATGAATATTTACGATGCTTGCGGCTTTAATGAGTTTATTATCGCTCTAGGATACAAGAAGGAAATGATCAAGCAATATTTTCTCAATTATATGTATTTGCAAAACGATTTCTGCATCCAGATGAGCCAAGCGACCGTCGATATTGTGAGGCACAGGCAGCCGGATTGGACGGTGCATCTGCTCGATACGGGATTGAACACCATGACGGGCGGGCGGCTGCACAGACTTCGGAATCAGCTCTGCGGCAATACATTCATGACGACCTATGGGGATGGAGTGGGGGACATCGATGTCAAGCGATTGCTTGATTACCACAAATCCCATGGAAAATTAGCCACGGTCACGCTCGTCAAGCCTCGTGCCCGCTTCGGTACGGTGGACCTAATGGGCGATCAGGTCGTCTGCTTCAAGGAAAAGGCCGATACCGGAGGCTGGATTAACGGCGGTTTTTTTGTCTTTGAGCCAGGCGTGCTTGATTATATCGGTCACGATACGGATGTGCTTGAGCGCGATGTCCTTCCCCGGCTGGCTGAGGAGGGACAGCTGATGGCTTACAGACACGATGGGTTCTGGGACTGCATGGATACGATGCGCGACAAGCAGTATCTTGAAAGCCTTTGGGCTTCCGGGGAAGCCCCTTGGAAGTGCTGGCGCGAGGATTAAGGGAGGTGCTGAAATGCCTATGGATGCAATGAATAATTCGATCTTACAGGAGGATATGGCGTATATCCAAGATAAAATGGCCAACCCCGCCTGCTTCGTCGGAATGAAGATTTTGATTACCGGCTGCGGCGGCTTTATCGGGTTTTACCTGACTCACTTGTTCGTCCATCTGAAGCGGCAGGGCCATGCCTATGATAAGCTGCTGCTGCTCGATACCTTTCGTTCCGGTATCCCAAGGTGGCTTTCCCGCCTAATGCGGGAGCATCAGGATATTGAGGTGCACACGTTCGATATTGCCAGAGACAGCCTTGAGCTTGTGCAGGATGCCGAGTCTGCTGATTACGTCTTTCATATGGCTTCCATCGCCTCACCCACGTTTTATCGGCAGTTTCCAGTCGAAACGATCGAAGCGAATGTCATGGGGCTGCAGCGGCTGCTTGACTTCTATAAGCATCGCTCGCTGAAGGGGCTTCTGTTCTTTTCCAGCAGCGAAATATACGGCGATCCGGACCCGAATTTTATACCGACCGCTGAGTCGTACTGGGGACATGTGGCGAGCATCGGCCCGCGCGCATGCTACGATGAGTCGAAACGAATGGGCGAGACGCTCTGCTACGTCTATCATCACACATTCGGCATGCCGGTCCGTGTTGTGCGGCCGTTCAACAATTTCGGTCCGGGCATGTCGCTCACGGATCGAAGGCTGCCCGCCGACTTTGCGCTAGCCGTTCTCCAGAATGAACCGATTGTCATCCACTCGGACGGCAAGCCGACTCGGACGTTTTGCTACATTGCCGACGCGATTGACGGCTATCTCCGCGTCCTTCTGCATGACGAATTCGACTTCTTTAATATCGGCATGGACGGCGGCGAGCTGTCCGTTGAGCAGTTGGCTGTCATATATCGTGAGGCTGCCGCCGAGCTGCAAGGCTACACGGGAGACATCCGCTACACGGCATCCCCAGAAAAGGATTATTTGCTGCATAACCCGTCTAGGCGCTGTCCAGACCTTTCAAAGGCTCGAGTTGTGCTCGGTTATCGGCCCGAGATTGAAGTGTCCGAGGGAGTCAGACGTTATTTAACGTTTCTGCAAGAGGAGTTGATTTCCGTATGATCGCGGTAATCGGACTAGGCTTTGTCGGTTTGACAACCGGGCTTGGACTTGCCCATCGTCTCGGCTGTACCATATTTGCATACGATTGCGATCCGAAAAAAAGGGAGCTGTACCAAACCGGAAGCATACCGTTTCACGAGCCACAGCTGCAAGAGCAGCTTGGGCGCTATCTGGGCAACCGATTCGTGGTTTGCGATACGCCCGAAGAAGCCTTGCGTAGTGCGGAATATATCTTTTACTGCGTAGGCACTCCCGCTCATGCCGATGGCAGCGCAGATCTGAACGCCCTGCTGGATGGGTTCAAGGAAAGCAGCAAGGTGCTGCTCGACGGTCGGTTCCGCGTGCTGGTCATAAAGTCCACCGTACCGCCGGGTACGACATCGCGCGTAATAGCTCCTCTGCTCGAGCAGCTGGGATTACGCCTTGGAGAGCATTACGTCTTGGCAGCAAACCCGGAGTTTCTAAGGGAAGGCACGGCGTGGCGCGATGTGATGGAGCCGGACCGAATCGTCATTGGGGAGACTGAGCCTATCGGCGGACGGATGCTTGCCGAGCTGTATGCCCTAGGCTATGATGCTCCCGTCCACCGCGTATCGGCCACAACCGCCGAATTTGTTAAATATATGTCCAATTCACTGCTCGCCACGCTGATCAGCTTTGCGAATGAGATGGCACTGATTGCGGAGCAGACTGGCGACATTGAGATTCCTCGGGCGTTTCGCTTGCTTCACGAGGACAAGCGCTGGCACGGCACGCCAGCCAAGATGACCGATTACGTATACCCAGGCTGCGGTTTCGGCGGATATTGCTTGCCTAAGGACATTGCGTCTATGATTCATCACGCTTCTGTCATTGGCGAACATGCCGGCCTGCTGCAGGCTGCGGTCCTCGTGAACCAAAAGGCGCAGCTGCGAATGGCGGAGCGGATTGCCGCTGCTGCCGGAGACCAGAAGAGCCGTAAGATTGGCATTCTTGGGCTTTCATTTAAGCCAGGCAGCGACGATGTGCGCGGCGCCGTTTCCTTTGAAATCATTCGTCAATTGCTCGGAATGGGATATCTGAACATCGCTGCCTATGACCCGCTATCGATGAATGCGTTCGATTCAGCTTATGGTCTGCCCATTTCATATGCACAAACGATGGAGGAGCTGGCTTCGGGGAGCGAAGTTATCGCCCTGATTACCAGCTGGGAGGAATTTGCAGAGAATAGCCATCTGCTCTCGGGCAAGCTCGTCATCGACGGCAGATATACAGAGGCGCAAAGCGGGGTGATTGTTCATGCTGGACAATAAGGAACATATCGTGAATATTTTGGCGAAGCAGCTGAACCTAGAGCCGGAGCTGCTGGTGGCGCTTGGAGAGGATGCGGATTTAACGGAGCAGTATCTAAGCTCTGTTCTTGTGGTCGAGCTTGTGGTAGAGCTGGAGCAATATTTTGACCTGATGATCGATGATGAAGATTTATTGACGGAAAACGTCTCTACGATGCGAAAAATCGGGGAGCTGATCTCAAAATATAAGGAGATGCAGCCTTCGAAGGAGTGAGCGAAATGGCTTTTTGCTGGATGCTTCCGCACGGTGACCTTCAGCGGATAACGGAGCAGGCTAGAGCGGCCGAAGGGTACGGCTTTGATTCCGTATTGTTGATCAACGCGAACGAATACATGGACCCTTGGCTTGCTGCCGCATATTTGGCCGAGCGGACCGGGAAGCTGCGATTTCTGATCGCGCAAAATACGAGCTATATTCTGCCAACGGCAGCAGCAAAAGCGCTAAGCACATTAAACCTGTTAACTGGCGGCCGAGCGGATATAAATGTGGTAACCGGCAGCTCGGCCATTGAGATGGGACGCATGACGAAAACGCTTAGCCACGAGCAGCGTTATGAGCGGACGAAGGAATTTGTAGAGCTGTTTCACCGGCTGCAAGAAGGCGGAACTGTTCACTTTAAAGGCTCTTGGTTCGAGGTGAATCAAGGAGAGCTGTATCCGAAGCCGCCTGCTCGCGGCAGCGTGTTCATTTCCGGCAGCTCCCCAGAGGCCATGCGAATCGCGACTGCCAGCGGGCACCATTATTTAACGTACGGACATGATTATCCGGTTGTCAGCAAGCGGCTTGAAACGTTTCGCGGATATATCCCGAAGGCAAGTCTGCATCGTTCCAAGTGCGGCATTATGATCGATATTATTGCCAGGGAGACGACAGAATCGGCTTGGGCCGCAGCGGAGCGTTTTCTTGGAGGAACGAGCGCTTTAGAGAAGCGCACGAACAGGCTGTTCCGCAATAATTGCGATGCTGAAGGGATTCAGAGCTACAAAGCGCATTATGCAGACCCGATGGCAAAAGTATCCGAGCACTTATGGGCAGGACTCGTGCAGCTGAATACATCAAACGGGTTTTCCATCGTCGGGTCGTACGAGGAGGTGCGGCAGTCAATTCGGAAGTTCCAGCAGCTAGGCGTAGACTATTTTATTCTAAGCGGGCTCGCGGGGCCCGATGAGCAGCTGCGCATCGGCGAGTACATTCTCCCCTATGTAAGAAGAAATGGGGAACCGGAAGGACTCTCGCCGGCGGTAAAGGAGGCCACAACCCATGGAAATGGACATTAAGCATAAAAAACCGTTTGCCATACGCGCGGGCCTGCACTGCTTGTTCTCCGGTTTGTACCACATCCTTGAGCAAGAGCGGCCGGAGGCGGCAGCGGAGAGCGATGAAGCGGATATATATTTTGAGACGAACGGGCTGAATTTGGAGTACTACGGAGATCTGAACAGGGTTTGGCTTGCGTCTCAGGAGGACATTGTAGAACGATTCGCCCGAATTTACGGACTCCAGCTGCATGCCTCATTCGAGGTGGAGCTTGATCCGGATTCCGCGCTGCTGCAATTGCGGGAGGCTGTGCTTCAAGGCCGCATGCCGCTGCTGTTTATACGTACGACATCGCTCGACTATCATGAAGTATTCAGAGACGGAGAAGAACGAAATCACCTTGTGCTTCTGCTTGGCTGGGACGATGGCGACGATTCGGTTCTAATCGGTGACAGTTCTTTTCTCGATCAGGCGGGGCACGTCACTACCTATGAAGGAGCGCTAACGGTTGATGCGCTGCGAAGGGGATTATGGGGCTACGCGTGGTTCAAGGCAGATGCGGAGCAGAAGCCGTCCACAAGAATAGGACGATTTAATGCGGTTCTCCAAAACATCCGCACATTTAATCAAGGCTTAGAGCTGCCTGACCAAAGGTACCAAGGCATTCTTGCCTACCGTATGTATGTAAGGGACTATACGAAGCTGCTTGCGTTAGACGCTCCGGCTTTCGCTGCTGTGTGCCGGAATGTGTATTATTGCTTCCGGGTCGGGGGAATGCTTCATCAGCTTGAATATCTTGCTGCATATATAGGGCGCTATCACGGGCGTTGGCCGCAAGAGGGGCAGGAGCTTCTACACCGCGTGGAAGGATTGCGGGAGCAATGGCGCAAAGCGCTGATGCAGTTGTACAAGGTCGGTCTATCCTGCCAGCGCGGTAAGATCGGCCTTGTGCAGGACCGTTTCACTCTGCTTCTTGATGAGCACGAAAAATTACTGGTTGCGCTGCTGAGTGCGGTGGATGAGGAACAAGGAACCGCCAGCCGATGAATACTAACCTACATGTACAAGACGACAACGGAATCGTTCAAGAAGCCATCGGACGCTTCGCTCTAGAACGAGTAGTATTCGTTGCGCTGGAGAGCTTTGAGAGTGGAGTGTACGCATGGGAAATGGAAGGGCGCAAATTTATTTTAAAACTGACCCGGAAGAGCCGTAGGAGCCGGGAACAGCTGATGGGAGAAATCGATTTTATTCAATTTGTCTCTTCTAATGGCGTTTCGGTTGCTAAGCCCATCGCTTCAAGGAGTGGTCAATACGTAGAAAATATCGTCGGTAGCATGGATGGTATGGAGGGCATGGTGGGCGGCGATGGGAGTGGAGTCAGCGCGGGATACTGGGCGTATGCTTTCGAGTGGGCGGAGGGCGAGCGAGTCTGCCCCGCCCACTATGGGCCCAAACTTTACAAAGCATGGGGGACCGCCATGGGACGGCTGCATAGCCTTTCCGAGCTGTATGTGCCAAAGCTGCCCGCATGGATTCGTCCCAGATGGGAGGAATCGGAGCTGCTGCCAACGCTCGACGTATGTGCCCACAGCTCGTTTCCGGAGCTTCGGTCTGCGGCTGACACCTGGATGGCTAAAGTAAGGCGAATTCCTGAGCATACGGGAGAATTTGGTTTAATCCACAACGATATGCATCCTCGCAATTTTCATTGGACCGGGGAAGGCATCGTCATGTTCGATTTCGACGGATTGACTCAGCATCATTATGCGAGCGACATTGCGGTCGCAATGTATTACGGTTTGGTGGAACATAGCCGGGCAAGTGAGAGCAGTTGGTCTCCTGAGCAATTCCTGCATGGTTTTTTGGAAGGATATTCGGTTTGCCGGACTGTCTCAGCAGAGCTGCAGCGCCATATCCCCGATTGGATGATGTTTCGTCATATCCAGCTTTATATGTTATATTTCCGGTCTTGGGGGGAGCGGCCCGCTGGTGTCACGGAGAGATGGATCTTGAGCCGTTACCGGAAAGATATTATAGGAGGCACGCTGTTCGGCAGGAAACCTGGGGATTTGGCATGAACAAGCTAATCACATTCTAAGCCTGGAAAGGAGCTCCATCATGAATCGTACGAAATGGACCAAGGAACATATTGCGGGTTATGTGCTGTCGCAGATCAAGGGACAGCTTCAATTGGAGGAGGATGTCGCGCCAGATGATGAGCTGGCAAGCTACGGTATGGACTCATTTACTTCAATGAGTCTTGTTGTAGCGTTCGAAACGAACTTCAATATCGTCTTTGAAGACGAGGAGCTGCTTTTCGAAAATTTTGTCACCTTGCAGGATATGGTCGAAGCCATTTACGGAAAGCTGCAGCCATGAAACGGGAGTGGGTTGATTGCTCGATCGACAAGCTGCTAACCCTCTTCCCAGGCATTCATCCTTATGCGGCAATGATAGACCGCTGGGCGTTCAAGCCGGTATGGGACGAGGAAGGTGAAGAGGTGGATTTGAGCCGGGTGCTGGCTACGGAGGAGCAGCTTCTTATGCACTATGGCATTAAGCGGAGTTATGAAAACGACTGGATCGATGAGGCAATGCGAAGCGGGCATTTGGTGCTGCTCCCTTGCGATCTGTTCTACATGCCGCATGCCAAGGTGTTTTACGGTAAAGAGCATGCAGGGCACTTCATTATTGTGCGTGAGCTTCTGAGAGATGGGCGTTACTTGATCTTCGACGATCATCCCGCGTTTTGCGGGGTGATGGAACGGGGTGAATTAAAGGCGGCCCATGAGGCGCTCAGCTTGCCCTATCAGAGGTTTTTGCCAGGTATGCAGCAGGTAGCGGACGCTTCCGCAATGGGCTATGTGTCTCGTATGCTCAAGTCGGATTCCTTTTACTTAAGCGACTTTGCACGGCGATTGCTGGTCTCGGAGGAGTCGATGCTGCGCAAATGTCAGCTCCTGATGGGAACGCGCCATTATTATCATCGGCTGTATGGGTTCATCCGAATGATGGACGCCGCGCCGCTGCCTTCAGGAGAAGGAGAGGCCGTGTCGGAGCTGCGGAGAAGCATTATTCAGTATGTGGACAGCTGGAGAGTTACGGTTAATCTAGCAACGAGGGTGCTGCTTCAGCCGGAGCAGCCGATGTGGGACCGAGTCCAGAAGCGGCTTGAGCACCACCTGGAGAGTGAGGCGCTGCTTCCGAATGCAGCCGCTCGTTTTCTTGAGCTGCTGCATTCGGAAGCTCAGCAACGAAGAAGATTAAGCTGATAAAACCTTCTATAAGGGAGGGGACAAATGTCGATGAATCTCACTATTAGGCATGATCGTGTACGATTAACGAATTTACGGCTGGCTTGGGGGCTGTTGCTGACGAAATATCATGAGCCCGGGCAGCTTCAACTGCATATGAATGAACAAGGTAACCCGCCAGTGTGGAGCTGCAAGCGAACCGGTGAGGCTCACGGCTACGGAAAATGGACTATTTTAAATCTAGGCTGCTCTGTGGAGGAAACTATTGAAAGCTGGCTGCACCGGCTTCAGACGGTGCTTGGCATTCCTTCAAAGGACGAGGTTATCGGAGCTTCTCCTCAGCGATGTTCCTCGGAATGGTGGGCTGAGCTTGAGGAAATCGTGTATGACGATGTTAGATGGAACGGGCATTTGCACAAAAATATTTCTATAGAACGATTCAAGTCCCATGTGGCTAGCTTGGAGGAGGCGCTGCTTCACAAGCAGAATCAGCTGCTTAGGGATGTGCCCATGCTGCTAGCCGATGAATATACTCAGCTCGTAAGGGACTTCAACCAGACAACGCTTGCGTTCCCACGGGAGAAGACAATACACGGACTATTCTCGGAGCGCGCGGCGTCGCATTCGGGACGTATAGCGATCGTTTCAAACGCTGGCAATTTGTCCTACGGGGAGCTGGAGAGAGATTCCAGCAGACTGGCTGCATCGCTGCGCAAGAGAGGGGTAGGCAAGGGACAAATGGTTGCCATTACGGCTGACCGCACGCCGGAAATGCTGATCGGTTTATTGGCGATTTTGAAAACGGGCGCCGCCTACATCCCCATCGATCACCGCTCCCCGGAAGCGCATAACCGCATCATTTTGGAGGACTGCGGAGCTCAAATCGCGATCTCCCGCATGCGACTGCCGGGACTTCAGACGCTTAATCCCTATGAGGACTCGTCTTACTCGGAGGAGTCCGAGCTTGAGATGAGCGCTCTCATGTCGAACGATTCAGAACTGCTGGCGTATGTCATCTATACATCGGGAACGACGGGAGCCCCTAAGGGAGTTAGGATTCGTCATCGGAGCGTCATCAATTATGCAGCTTGGTTTAACGCTCAATACGGCAGCGAGGAGCCGCTTCGTGTGCTTCTATCTGCCAATTTGACGTTTGACGCATCGGTAGAGTCGATCTTTTGCACCCTGCTAGGGGGCGGCAGCGTCGTTTTGATTCAAACCGAGCTGTTGACGCATCAGCGTGCATTTCGGCAATTCATTGACAAGCATCAGGTACAGGTCATTCATCTCGTTCCTACGCTGCTGAATCGCCTGCTGTTGGAAGGAGAGCGGCTTGCTAGTGTGCAAATTGTAATTTCCGGAGGAGAGGTCCTTGAGCAAGGGTTGAAGGATCGTCTGCTGCATAAAGGATATCGGGTTTATAATCACTACGGCCCGACGGAGGCGACGGTCGTGTCCGTAACCGCCGAGATGCAGGTAGGTTTACCAGTAACGATTGGCAAGCCGATTGGAAATACGAGTGTATACATCGTTAATTCACACATGCAGCTATGCCCGATTGGTGTGATTGGGGAAATCTGCATCGCCGGAGAAGGTTTGGCTATGGGATATCTGCAGCGCGAGGAACTGACGAAGCAAAGGTTTGTTCCGAATCCATTCGAATCAGGAGCTATGCTATACCGCACCGGGGACTTTGGAAAATGGCTGCCAGAGGGGCTTGTCGAGTATGTCGGAAGAGTCGACGAGCAATTGAAAATAAATGGCATACTGGTTCATCCTGAAACGATTCGAACTGCGGTTGAGGCTCATCCAGCGATTCAAGCTGCCGTTGTTATTTTTTCACCGGACGATGAAGGAGGCAAGCTGATTGTTTATTATCGCTTGGAGCAGATGGGTGCGATAACGGTATCGGTAACGGAACTGCGAGGTTTTTTGCTTCAGCTGCTGCCGCCCTCGATCATCCCTAAGCAGTTCGTGGAGATGCAGGATTTTCCGCTTAATTTTAATGGGAAGGTGGATAAGAAACGACTGCTTGCCATGCAGCAGGAGAGCGTATAAGCACAATAATGGGATGTGTCGAGAATTGAGATAAGGATGGATATCGTACTGCATTGATATCGACCACGCCGCCTGTGAGACATCCTGCTCTGTCCTCTAATCGGATTGATATCCTAGGTACGCCTAGGTATGTAAGCCTCATTATGTGTTTTAAAAAGGGGAGCGGCAGCTTCAGTAAACAAGCTGATAGGCGGGCAAAAGCCTGAACTCAGCTTGTTTTTGTGAGCATTGCAGAAGCTTTACAGGGTGGGTATTAAAATGGGAAAAGCATTGGTGGCACCTCAGCGGTATTTATTCCTGCCTTTATACAGGAGAGCAACGTTTGTCACCGTATTGCACTGCCGAATATAACGTGCTAATATGTTAACGATAACATATGTGAATTTGGAGACTAAAGATGAATATTAAGATGTCGGATGTGGCTAAAGCAGCGGGCGTTTCACTTGCGACCGTGGGCAGAGTTTTGCATAACAACGGCTATGTGTCTGAGGATAAGCGCCGGGAGATTGAGCGGATCATTAAAGAAATGGGATATATTCCGAATCGCATTGCACAAGGCTTGAAAAGCAGTCGCAGCAACATTATTGGACACTTGACGCTTTTTAATACGAATATGCAGTTCAAGGAAATCAGCTCCGCAGTTAACACAGCAGCGGCAAGCAGCGGTTATCATGTGCTGACGCTAACGAGTCATATGGGCCTCGGCGAGGAAGAACAGCAAATTAACGATCTGATTGGTCATAGGGTGGACGGGGTCATTATCACTTCCTATCATTCTATTTCGAAAGACTTAATCGGCCGTTTAATTGAAAATCATATTCCTGTGGTGATGATCGAGCGTACCTATGACATGCCGATGGTAGACCGAATTGTCGTTAATGATCGGGCAAGTTCATTAGGTGCCGTTCAGCATATGCTGCAAAAAGGACATCGGCGAATTGGCTTTATCGGCTCCAAGCTGTCGCATCAGGTGGAAGAGGATCGCTATGCGGGTTATTTGGATGCGCTAAGCGAAGCAGGAATCACTCCTCATAAGGAGTGGATGCAGGTGATGCCCGAATATTCGATAGAGGCAGGCCGAATGGCGATCGACCAGCTGTTAAGGGCTGGGCAGCCGCCTACAGCGATTTTTATGACCTCTGATATTTACGCCTGCGGCGTTTTGCAGGTGTTGTATGAACGCGGTCTTCGCGTACCTGATGATCTGTCCCTGATCGGATACGACAATACGCTGTCGGCTTTGCTGTCACCGCCGATTACATCCGTTGGCTTGCCATTTAAGGAAATTGGCGATCATGCTTTGCAGCTGCTGTTGCAGCGAATGAATGATCAAGCGGCCCTCTCCAGCACAATCGGAATAGACCCGTTTCTGATGGATCGCCATACGGTACGAGAATGGACGGGCGATTAAGGAAAGGCAGCCTGACAAGGGGGCACCGCTGTGCCCACTACCTTTCCTTTGGCCTAGTTTTATAGCCAATGTGTTAACGTTAACACATTGGCTGCACACTACCCATTGCCTTATTTTTTCATCGTTATTCATCTTCATGATTTTAAAACCAATCGAAGGAGCGGAAAAAAGATGACTCAATCGCCACCTGTCATTACCCAGATCTGCCTTGTTGTACATGATGCGGAGCAGGCCAGCGCCAATTGGTCTAAGGTGCTCGGCGTCCCGCAGGCGCCTGTAGAAATACTCCCGACGGAAGGCTTGCTTCACTATACGTACGACAAAGCTGCTGAATACAACGGATGCAAGGTCGCCAAATATGAGCTGGGGCCTTTCATACTAGAGCTTATGCAGCCAGCGGAAACGCCGAGTCCGTGGAGAACCTTTTTGGATGATCATGGACAAGGCGTATTCCATTTCTGCCTGTTCGTAGATGACCGGAAGGCGATGTATGACACGCTTGCGAGCCTAGGAGCAAAGCAGCCGTATCATGTTGGCTATTTCGGCCAAGGCTCTTACAGCTATGTGAATACGAAAGCGCAGCTTGGTTTAGAGCTCAGCATTAACAACCTCGCTGACACGAGCAAGCTAATGGAGCTTCTTGTTCAGGGGCTCGTAAAGCCTTTAGACGAAGTGAAATAAGCGGACTAATCGCATTAGACTAGGAAAGCACAAGCCATTTTAAACTTCAGAGGGGGATTGGAAAATGGATATTCATACGCTAAGAGCTTTGATGAAGGAACGGGACAGCTACAGTATATTGGAAACGCTCGATATCGTTACGGGAGAACGGACGGTTTTACAGGAATTTGACTTCGTCATCGAAGCTCCCAATTGGACGCAGGACGGAAGATTTCTAGTTTATAACGGCAACGGCTGCATGTATTCCTACGAATTGGATACCCAAACGGTCAAGCAAATTGATACTGGATTTGCAATCGATTGCAACAATGATCATGTGCTTTCTCCCGATGGCACGAGGCTTGCGGTCAGCCATTTTACGTCAGGAGATGCAAGCTCCCGAATTTATGTGCTGCCACTCGAAGGAGGGACGCCGGAGCTGGTAACGCCGAATGCTCCAAGCTATTTGCATGGCTGGTCACCGGACGGCTCGACGCTTGCTTATTGTGCGGAGAGGAATGGTCAATACGATATTTATACGATTGCTGTGAGCGGCGGCGAGGAAGCACAACTGACCGATATTCCAGGAAGCTTGGATGATGGGCCTGAGTTTTCCCCCTGCGGTCAATGGATTTGGTTTAATTCGACGCGAAGCGGCCTGATGCAAATTTGGCGCATGGATGCTAATGGAGAAAATCAGCAGCAAATGACTTTTGACGAAGCCAACAGCTGGTTCCCGCATGTGTCTCCCGATGGCAAATGGGTGTCTTATGTGACCTATCGCAAGGAAGAGGTTGCTCCTGGCGAGCACCCGCCGAACAAGCAAGTGGAGCTGCGCCTAATGCCTGCCGAGGGCGGAGCGCCGCGGACGATTGCCCAGCTCTTCGGCGGTCAAGGCACAATCAATGTCAATTCATGGGCGCCGGACAGCCGCAGGCTTGCCTTCGTCTCGTATCGCTTGAAGGTTTAATGTTCTTATCCCGGATGAGGAGTGAAGATTCTCTCTTGCGGGACATGAGCTATTTTCTAACATATTGAAGGGGTTGAGCAGGATGACAGCATTAAAACCTGTAAAAGTAGCTACTATTGGATGTGGAGCGATTAGCGACGCCTATTTAAGCACGATGATTAACCAATTTAGTATATTGGATGTCGTTGGCTGCTACGACCGTAATCTGGACAAAACCGAGCGCACCGCTGAAAAATACAACATCAGAGCGCTCTCCATGGAACAAATTATTGCAGATGATTCCATTGAGCTTGTTGTTAATTTGACGGCTTCGACCGCACATTATAGTGTCGTCAAGCAGCTGCTGGAAGCTGGCAAGCATGTTTATACCGAAAAGGTGCTGGCGCTTGAGCTGGAGGAAGCGGCTGAGCTCGTGCGAATCGCGGATGAAAAAAATCTGTACCTGGGCGTCGCTCCGGATACATTCCTCGGAGCGAGCATTCAGACCGCCAGATATGTGGTCGAAAGCGGGATGATCGGAACGATTACCTCCGCTCACTGCGCCTTGAGCAGAGATGTTTCCCTGTTCGCGGAGCTGTCCCCAAATGCAATTAAGCCAGGAGCGGGTATTGGTTTTGATGTTGGCATTTATTATATTACGGCTTTGCTAAGCATTTTGGGACCTGTTGCAGAGGTTTCTGGAACTACGAAGACGCTGAACAAGGAACGGCAGCATTATTATATGGAAAAGCTCGGTGAGTCTTACGAAATTCAGTGTGAAAATCTGATGGCTGGCACGCTGCAATTTGAGAGCGGGGCAGTCGGCAGCCTGCTGTTTGACTCCAATTCCATACTGATTGTTCCAGAGAAGCCTACGCTTGTGCTGTACGGCACGGATGGCATTATGTATATGTCAGATCCCAACCTTTTTGGAGGGGAGGTTAAGGTTGTATTAAAGGGGAATACGGAGCCGATGGTGATGCAGCAATCCCATAGCTTCACGGGGGAGAGCAGAGGACTTGGCGTCGCAGAGATGGCATGGTCCATGCGCAAGGGCAGAGCAAACCGTGCCAGCAAGGAGCTGGGCTATCATGCGCTGGAGATTCTACACGGCATCGTAAAAAGCGGAGAGACGAAGCAGCACATTGCTCTGCAATCGACCTTTACGAAGATGCCTGCTTTGCCGAGAGGTTATGTGACTCATTCTCATTTTAAATTTCAGGAAGAGTCTGGACTTGCTTATTAAAGCAGCCGGGAGAATACAGGGCAAGAACGAAAGGCACCGCCGGATCCGATTCCAGCGGTGCCTTTCGCCATTGGGATTGTTCTATAGGGTTAGGTTCCTTTATCCTTAGCCGCGCAGCTGCTGCTGAACGCCTACATTTCTTGCTCGAAACTCTGTGGGTGTTGTCCCCATAATTTTTTTGAACATCCGATAGAAATAGGAAGTGTCATAATAACCTAAGTATTGGGAAATGTCTGAAAGCCCCATGTCCGTATGCAGTAGGAGCCGCCGTGCTTCCGCAATCCGTAATTGATGCATGAACTGAATGGGAGATTGCCCAGTCACGTTCTTGAATATGGAAGAGGTATAATTGTGCGAGCGGCTGATTAAATCAGCCAGATCGTCAATTTCCACCGGTTGACGAAAGTTGGCGACTAAGTAGTTTTCTATTTTTTTGGCTAGTGTTAGCTTGATTGGCGATATATTAACAAGCTCAGCTTCCCGGCTAACTAGCAGCAGGATTTCCTGTAGACCATTCAGTGTGATGAGCTGGTCAATGGAATCGGCACCTTTTTGCTCACGGTAAAGCTGTTCGAAGCGGGTAGTTAGATAATCAAAATGCCGTATTCGCATTTGATAAACGGTATTGCGGTCCAATACCGGAATATATTGCGGGTTGTTCTGCTCATAGTCAAACAAGACGGTAAATTTCTGATGCGGCCCGCTTTCATCATTTTCAGCCCCACGCAGCGTTCCTTTGGGAATGATTAGCATCTCCCCCTTACCTGCCACATACGGCTGCTCGTTCAAATGGTAAATGACTTTCCCTTGTGTCACAAGCACGAGCACATACATGGGAAGTATAGCTTCGCGGCTCCTCCAGGTTTGAATAAAATCATCAAAAAATACACCCATCACACGTAGCATTACATTATCCTCCAGTTGTTTTCTTATCCGGCTAATCCGTATTTTGTTGTTTGTTTTTACAAACGTTTTGTCCTTTCAATCGTAGAAATGTACATTGCTTAAAAAGACCCCGTCTTTTATTATACAACTAAGCCTAGTTAAATAGTAGGTTTTAATGAAAAGGGGAGAAGCAAGGATGCAAAATATGAAAAGCACGCTGCGTTTGTTGTCTGTCGGTTTATTGGCCTTGGCGGTAAGCGCATGCTCAGCTCAGCAGTCGGCAGTAAACGGTCAGGAGGGCGTCAATGCGGTTAACGATGGGGATACACAAGGTGGCGGCTCTGAACAGGTTGTGCTGCAGGTGATGGATTGGAGCGATAGCTCCAAAGCTATAAGAGAACAGTTTAATAAACAATTTGTTGAGAAATATCCAAATATTAAAGTTCAATATACGCAGCTAACCATTGACCAGTTCAACAATACGGTGTTGACGGCTATTCAAGCGGGAGAAGCGCCTGATTTGTTTCCCGTTCCGTCAACGATGAAGCTGTCCACGGCCGTTGCGCAGGGGTGGTTCCAGCCTCTGGATGATTACATCGACGAGGAATTTAAAAGTGCGTTTGTCGACGGGACCTTTACGGAAGGAACAACGGTGAAGGATGGCAAAATTTATTCCATACCTGAGGGGCAATCTCTGCCTACAACACTTGTCTTTTACAATAAAAAGCTGTTTAAGGAAGCTGGTCTTGATCCTGAAAATCCTCCGAAAACGTATACGGAGTTTCGCGAAGCGGCAAAGCGGATTACCGAAGCTGGAAAAGGCAGCTATTACGGCATAGTTGAGGGCGGAAAGCAGGCAGGACGATGGACGTCCGCTATTCAGGACGGGTCCTCGCTTGCAGGCAGCGGTTTGACGGCAAGCTCCCCGGTCAGCCTTGTTACGAATGAGACGAGCTATGACAGCAAGCCGGTTACGGAATTATTCCGTTTGTTCCAAGGCATCGCGGAGGACGGTAGCTATCATCCGCAAACGGCTGCGATTACGGCTCCCGAAGCGCGCGCGTTGTTCGCTCAAGGCCAAGCCGGCTTTATCGTACAAGGCGCATGGAATGTGGGCGTATGGAATAGCAATGCATCCGATCTGGATTACGGCGTTATGGCACCTCCGCTGCCGGATTCCGGGAGAGTGGGCTCGCTGCCGCTTTATGGATCGCAGCCATGGATCGGCCTCTCGGCCAAGTCCAAGCATCCTGCTGAAGCTGCACTTTATCTCAAGGAGCTGTACACAGGAGGGTATTATCAGGAGCAGTTCGTGGAGAAAGGAATCGGATTTTCGGTTGTTAAAGGCGTTAATGAAAACCATATAAAAATGCCGCAATTGGAGAAATACTATGAAATTGCCAAGGAATACGGACGGATCGTTCCAAATCCGATTGTTCGCAATGCGCAGACAGCAGAAGTATTTGCGGCTTTTAAGGATGTACATCCCAATGCGGGGGAGCTGTTGGCTGCCGTAGTTTCCGGCGCATTGAAGGATCCCGAGGCTTCGCTGTCCAAGCTGTCTGGGCAATTGGGCGAGGCATGGGGAGCCGCTATTAAAACGGCAAAAGCCAAAGGCACAAATGTATCAGCGGAAGACTTTATTTTCTCTAACTGGAAGCTGCTTGAGGATTACACAGCCGAGGATTATCAATCACTGCCATGAAAAAGCAAACTGCTAAAATCATGATGTGGTGTTGGATATTCCTTGCCCCCAATCTGATCTTTTACGCTTTATTTCAAGGCTGGCCGCTCCTTTTGAGCTTCTATTACTCCATGCTGGACTGGTCGGGGATAGGAAATGACAAAACTTTTGTTGGTCTGCAAAATTTCGCGGAGCTGATACGCGATGAGTATTTCTGGAATGCCTACCGGAACAGCTTTGTGTTTGCAGCGGGCTCGGTTCCCGTGATTGTGGTCGTTTCGCTATTGTTTGCCGTGCTTCTCAATCAGCCCATTAAGGGCGTAGCGACATACCGAACGGCAATCTTTCTGCCTGTTGTTACAATGGCATCGACAGTGGGCATTTTGATGGTGTTTCTGTTGGGAGCAGATGGTCCGCTAAACAGTTTGCTTCTGAAGCTGAGTCTGCTGAGAAAGCCTATTAATTGGCTGTCTGATGCAGACTGGGCATTGGTTACGACGATTCTGGTTTATTCCTGGAAGCATATGGGGATGAGCATGATTTATTGGCTGACGGCGCTTCAACTGGTGCCGAAGGATGTGCTGGAGGCCGCCCGCGTGGATGGGGCGGGCCGCTGGCAGAGCTTTATCCATATTACACTTCCGTATATTTTGCCGATTGGAGCCATTATCGCGCTGCTGGACATTGCATCGGCTCTGCGCGCATTCGATCTAATTATGACGATGACGGCAGGCGGTCCGTTTTTCAAAACGGATGTGGTGTCGACCTACATTTACCGTTACGCATTTTCCAGCGAAATGGGGTTGCCACGTCTTGGCTACTCTTCAGCTGCGGGCATCTTTTTCGGAATAACCATCATAGCGGTAGCGTTAGTGCAGCATGTTGCAACGCGCAAGCTTAAGCGCGCATAAGGGGGATTACCATGAAGTGGCTTCGTTTTTTTCCACATTTGGTGCTGGCTGCTGCAGCAATTTTGTGGATATATCCCATTTTTTGGATGTTGTCGGTTTCGGTGCAGCCCGAGGAGGCTTTTTTCGGTGGACAGTTGTGGCCTTCCAGCCTGGATTTATCCAGCTATGAGCGGGCATGGAACGCAGGACGCTTTGATCGTTATTTTATGAATTCCATCATAGTTACCTCATCCGTCATTCTGATTACTTTGTTTATAACAGCCATAAGCGGTTATGCCATAGGGCGGTATTCTTTTAAGGGAAAAGGGATCGTGGTGGCGATTCTGACGGCAAGCGTCTTTATACCTGCCGAATCGTCGATTATTCCAATTTTTCAACTAATCAAGGAGCTTGGACTGCTTAACTCGCTGGCGGGAGTTATTTTCGCGGAAGTCGGGGGCGGCAATATTTTGTTCGTGCTGTTGTTTGCGGGATATTTTCGCCAAATGCCGAAGGAGCTTCAGGAAGCGGCTACGATGGATGGCTGCGGCTATATCCGGACATTCGCAAGCGTAATGCTGCCTCTGGCTAAACCCGTCATCGTAACGGTCATCGTTATGCAGTTCATATGGAGCTGGAATTCATTTCTGATGCCACTGGTGCTGACGCTAGGCAAGCCGGAGCTGCGGACGGTCGCAGTAGGGCTATATGCGCTAAAAGGTGAAAATATTGTGGACTGGACTGGTATTGCGGCAGGGGCTGCGATTTCGCTAGTGCCTGTCATTGTCATATTTTTGTTCCTGCAGCGTTATTTTGTAAGCGGCTTGGCGGGAGCCGTCAAGGGCTAAAATCTAATTATTGCTTAGGGAGGACTGTTTTGTGAAAGTATTATTTTTAGATTTGGATTCCACGAATCCGCAGCATTTGGGCTGTTACGGCTATCATCGCGAGACATCACCGAATATAGACAAAATCGCAGCAGAGGGCGTTCGCTTCACCAATTATTATACCTCGGACGCACCTTGCGCCCCTTCGCGGACGGCGCTGATGAGCGGCCGTTTCGGTATTAGCAACGGGCTTGTGGGTCATGGAGGCACCGCCGGAGACATGAAGCTCGAAGGCGTTAATCGGGAATTAATGGGAAGGCTGTCCAGGGGAGGCTCGCTGCCTTCATTTCTTCAATTAACGGGCGGGCTGAAGACGGTATTAATCAGTCCGTTTGCGTACCGTCATTCCACCTTTGCCTTTTATGCGGGTTTTAATGAAATTCATGACACGGGCGGCTTTGGCATGGAATCCGCCCATCAGGTCACGCCCGTGGCGCTGGATTGGATTAAGCGCAATGCTGCCTCTGAACAAGACTGGTTCCTGTATATCAATTTCTGGGACCCGCATACGCCATACCGCGCTCCAGAAGAATACGGCAATCCCTTTGCCGAGCAGCAGCTACCTGAATGGCTGACCGCTGAGGTTCTGGAAGGGCACCGCCAGAAGGTCGGACCGCATAGCGCGCAGGAGCTCAATATTGATTTTGTCGAAAAAACCTACAACAACAAAACGTCTCCACTATATCCGCGCCACCCTGGCGAAATTCGCGACCTGGACGAGCTTCGCAGAGTGATTGACGGCTACGATACGGGCATTCGCTATATGGACGATCATATCGGGCAGCTGTTTGACAGTCTGGAGAGGGAAGGTGTGATGGAAGAACTCATTATTATTATCTCGGCTGATCATGGCGAAAATATGGGTCATCTCGGCATCTACGGCGAGCACTCCACAGCCAATCAGGGAACGTGCCGCTTGCCCATGATTATCCGGGGGCCGGGCATCGCGCAGGGAAGGGTAGATGATGGCTTGCATTACCATCTGGATCTGGCTCCGACCTTTGCGGAGCTGCTGGGCGAACGTCCCTCACCGTTATGGGACGGACTTAGCTATGCCCGAACGCTGACCCAAAGCGAGAATTGTGGACGGGAATACGTTGTAGTTTCGCAATGCGCGCATGTCGCCCAGCGCAGCGTCCGCTTCGGTGACTGGATCTATATTCGGACCTACCACGACGGCTTTCATCTGTTCGACAAGGAGATGCTGTTTAATCTACGAGTGGACCCCTATGAGCAGGTCAATGTAGCTGGTCAGCATAAGGATATCTGTAGGGAGGCCGTTTATTATCTCCAGGAGTGGCATGACGAGATGATGGCCAGAAGCGGAGATGATACCGATCCGCTGTGGACGGTAATCAAGGAGGGCGGGCCTGCCCATGCCAAAGGGTATTTGAAAAATTATATACTGCGGTTGCAGGAAACCGGTCGCGGTCATCATATTGAAGAGCTGAAGCGCAGGCATCCCGGTGAGTTTAAGGAGGAGATCGCGGCTACAAAGCAAGCCTTCCAGCAAGCGCTTAGGCAGAAGACATTTCTATCCAGCAAATGAGTCGGTGTTCAGCGTCTTCATAATAAGGAAGAGGAGGGAATCGCATGCAGGAGTCAACACCCCGCAACTGCTGCGCAGCCCGCCGAGTGCCTTCGCAAGCGCAAGGCACTCGGCGAGCTGCCGAAAATCGAACCGATTTGTGGCAAGAGAGCAGCGTTCAGCGTCACGTTCTGGCTCCAGACCTATCGCAGAGCGTACGTTTGGGCGGTACTGCTTTTCTGATGGGAACAAATGGAGCGGAGGGTTTTCCAGGGGATGGTGAAGGACCGGCGCGTGAAGTCTACGTGGCTCCATTTTATATGGATAAATATGTGGTGACGAATGAGCAATTTCGCCGGTTTGTAGCAGAAACGAGTTATGTAACAGAAGCGGAGCGATTCGGATGGTCTTTCGTTTTCCACCTGTTTGTTTCTGAGGAAATAAAGGCTCTTCACCCCCAATATGTCCTCCACACGCCATGGTGGCTCACCGTCAATGGCGCGTGCTGGAGTGCGCCGGAAGGGCCGGGAACAACGGTGGACGACAAGCTGAACCATCCCGTTATTCATGTGTCATGGAATGATGCCGAAGCTTATAGTCGATGGGCGGGCAAACGCTTGCCCACGGAAGCGGAGTGGGAGTACGCGGCACGCGGTGGCTTGCATGGACAAGTTTTCCCTTGGGGGAACGTGCTTCAGCCGAAGGGAGAAAATCTGAGCAATATTTGGCACGGCAAGTTTCCAGACGAAAACACGGCGCCGGACGGATACTTCGGTACATGCCCGGTGGATGCCTACCCGCCTAACGGTTACGGTTTATACAATGTGACCGGCAACGTATGGGAATGGTGCGATGACTGGTTTAGTCCTAACTATCATATTGCTAATGGTTCACGTAATTATGCTCGTGGCTCCTCCAAAACAATGAAAGGCGGCTCCTATCTGTGCCATGACTCCTATTGCAACCGGTATCGCGTTGCGGCACGCACCAGCAACACGCCCGATAGCTCAACTGGCAACATTGGATTTCGGTGCGCTGCTGATTCTTTTCTTGAGTGAGTGCGGTGACAGCTAAAGGCGGACTCGTCCCTGAATGTTATTGGACTGAGGCTGTTCAATTAATCAAAAAGGATTGCAGTCGGTGAATGATTACGTTACAATTATAGGATAATTATTACAAATAAGGATTCTATAAGGGGTGTTTTGCTGCGATTGTATCATCATCATGCGTCAGCTTCATCTAGAGTTTCTCAGGAAATAATTGTGACAAGCACTCAATTATAATGAGAAAGGAAGGATCGTTTGACAAAAAAGATGCTGCCTGTAACGATACCGATAGTTGTGGGGTACAAAAGATATTCTCATTTTTTGGCTGTGATGAGTAATGATGAAAAGTCTCATGCCTGGATATTGAACCATTTTATACAGCTGTATTCGGATAAGTCCTTTGATAAGGATATTCATTGGCTGAGCTTTTATTTAGGAGAGCCCCTCATGTGGAGGCACAACAATAACCCGTGGATATACACCCAAGAAATAGAATTAAGTTTAATTAATCAATGGACGGACTTAGATAAATTCATTATAAGCTGCATCGACAAAAATCAATATGTTTATATAAATTGTGATTATTTTTATGTGCCTTATTCGAATTTTTATGGGAAGGTTAATCGAAGAAGCCAATTGCTCATCACGGGCTATGATTTGGAGAAAAATGAATTTACGCTGATGGATTATTTCAATGCGCAGTACAGGGCTGTCACGGTCTCTATTCCGGCGCTTGTTCATGCTGCGAAGCAAGGGATTTATGGACAGGCTTTAAATCGCTCCAAAATCGTTCTCATTGAATTAAATCAAGTCGAGCATTATGAATTTAATGTATCGCTAGCGAGCAAGCTGCTGAAGGACTATTTGTACGCTGGCCATTCATATGAGCGAATGCCTTTATTTACGAAGCCTAGGGAGCGGGCCGCATTCGGCATGGCTATTTATGCGGATTTGCAGCAGTTTCTTGATCGAATCCAGCAACAGAGCACTGTACACTCGAGCCTGCCTTTTCATATTTTGTATGAGCACAAGAAATGTATACGCTTACTTTACGACTTTTTGATTAAGACGGGAAGGATAGAGCCTTCAGCTGCTTTAGCGGATGAATTTTCACTATTAATCGAGAAGACGCTTGTACTGCGCAATCTTTATTTCAAATTAGAAATTAGCGAGGATTTGCTCCTCATTGACAAAATGAAGCAAGGCGTGGAAACGATTAAAGCTTTGGAAATTTCAGCGCTTGAAAAGCTGATTGGGCTCATAGATGGAAAGGGGAGCGATGATTTGCAGCAGGAGGCGTTGGATGAAGCGCCCTCGGTTCATAGCTAATACTAAGGTTAAGGTTCGAAACGGCCCCGTATTTTAATTATAAACTTGCTTTGTGTTGGTTAGAACAAGTAAGGCTGACGATGGTTATTAATCCATCGTCAGCCTTTTGCATTTCATAAAGATAGAGGGGCTGTCCTGCTGCTGCAGAATACCCGCTTATTGCGCCTTATTTTTATCCTTGCTCATAAATAAGAGCTCGCCCATCCTCGGAAATGCGCGGTTCGGCCTTTTCGGCTGACTCCTTGTCCGGTACTGCTGCTGCGGGCACTGCTTCAACCTGCTTTTTCACTTTATGAATGACATCATAGCTGTAGTAGCTGATATTTGTTTCTTCTATGTCGTAATTCGTCGTATTTTTTCGAGCATAGGTATAGGCTTTGATTAGAGCGACGTTGGAATCGAGCCACTGAACGACTTCTATCGCTGAATGATCGCCAGCCGCGGCTTTCAACGAAGCAATAGGCAGTCCGTCACGGTCATAAAAATAAATTTGCTGAGGAGCCAGTTTTAAGTAATCAATGTCGATGTCTGTGATGCGATGCTGCTGCTCAGGAGCCGTATCCATCCAAGCCACGGTGCCTGCCGGATTCCACTTCATCAATTCGGAGGCGACATAGCGTTTTTCTGGCAGTTTAACGCTTTTAAGCGGTTGTCCGTCAGCTGTGAAAAAAGTAACCTCGCCGCTTTCATCGTTGTGGACGAAGCGCTCAAAGTTAGGAGACAGAAACAAGGAAGGTGCCCCAGTCGTCGAATGAGGGATGACGCGGAACGTATTTTCCGGCAGCCGATCCTGCTTATCCTCGCCCTGCAGGTCAAAAAACCACACGTTTCCCAAATAGCTCTGCATAAACAACTGCTGCTTCTCTTCGTTCCATTGATATTGATAAATGTAATCGTAGTCATCGGTTAGTGGCCAAAAATCCTCTCGCATCCGTGTCATTTCACCTGATTTTGCATTTAAAGTGGACAGGTGGTAGCTGCCACCGTCGCCAATAATTTCCGGCTCAAGAAAAACGAGCCGTTCCTCGTCCAATTTTAACAGCTGCCGCTCCTTCCCGGGATGAAAAGAATGGTACCAGCGATTGTTGGAATCGGTAATCGTCTCGCTCCATTCCACCTTCACATCATCCTGTCCTAGGCGGTGCGATAATAGCGCATTTGTAACGATATCATCGCCGCGGTACAGATTGACCATGTGATATACGGCCCCTTGAAGCTCAACAGGAGGGCTGCTGCTCATTGAATAATGGCCGAAAGAGTCGGGTAAAGCTGCACTGAGGCTGCCGTCGGCGTTGCGGCTCGTTGTGAAGCTCAGGTTGGTTAGCTTAGCAGCAGCAGGATCTGTAACTGCCACCGCAGGTTGAGCCGTTAAAATGGGCTTCTCGGTTGCTGTGGGTGTCCCTATTTGGCTATCATTTGAACAGCCACTTATTAAGAGGCCGAATAAAATACAGCCTTGAACGGTTATATGTTTTGCTTTCATGTTTGCACTCCTTTTAGTGAAATGAACAATTAATTACTTTCCTGCATTTTCATTTCAGACGAATATACACAGAAATTGTTGCATGCGGGATCACTATTAGCACACAATAGCCCCCTTCAAAAAAAGATTGCGATCAGGCCCTTCAAATTATATGATGAGGTAAGATTAATTCATATACTCTTTAATTAACAATTTCATTAATTCATTTGTGGATACTATTAATTTGGCACAAAGGAGCGTTTATTGTGAGCAAAAAGCAGCTGGGAGATATTCATTTTCGCGATCCCTATATACTAGTGGACCAAGGCCGCAAAAAATATTATTTGTACGGCTCAACCGGGCAAAATGTTTGGAGCGGCAAAGCGCTTGGCTTTGACGTCTATGAGAGCGAGGATCTTGCTGAGTGGGAGGGGCCCATTCCGTGCTTCCGGCCTGAGCCTGACTTCTGGTCGGACCATCATTACTGGGCGCCGGAGGTGTACGAGTGGGAAAGCCGCTTCTATATGTTCGCCAGCTTCAAAGCGGACGGCATTCCGAGGGTGACGGGCGTTCTGGCGGCAGACCAGCCGCAAGGGCCGTTCGAGCCATGGAGCCGGGCGCTGACCCCGCCGGATTGGGAATGCCTGGATGGCACGCTGTTCGTCGATAACGATGGCGAGCCATGGATGGTGTTCTGCAAGGAGTGGGTGCAGGTGCAGGACGGCGAAATGTATGCGGTTCGAATTACGCGTGATTTTAAGGAAGCAGTCGGCGAGCCGATTTTATTGTTCAAAGCTTCGGATGCTGTATGGTCGGTCGGCGGCGGCGACAATCAGCAAAACTACGTCACGGACGGCCCTTTCCTGCATCGGATGGAAAATGGCGAGCTGGTCATGATGTGGTCGACGACTGGTCAGGAAGGCTATACGATGGGCATTGCCCGCTCGGTTTCCGGACAAATTACAGGGCCTTGGATTCAGGATGCTGAGCCATTGTTCGCCAAGGACGGAGGACATGGCATGCTGTTCCGTACGTTCGAAGGCCAGCTATGTCTGACGATTCATGCGCCTAACAAGCACCCGCAGGAGCGGCCGGTTATTTTCCGCTTGGAAGAAGCGGATGGCCAATTTATTTTACTTGATCAAATGGAATAAGCGGCACTACGACAGTCAAGACCTAAGCTGGGCAGGTAATCTTTTCTTTTACCCGCCAGCTTAGGTCTTTTTTCAAAACGTTAGCTTTACCGCCAGAGGACGGCTTTCGGCCGTTTACGCTTGATGGCTCAGACTGAATAAAGCGGTGCGGTAAATGGTACGGAGGATAAGAGCAGGACTGAAAGTTGTGCAATCGTAGAAGAAATACTAGAATAAGAAGGGGCTTGAAGCAGGCCCTGATTAGGCCCGGCTTTAGGCCGCTATTTTACACCATGTGAATGCGTCATGAGAGGGAAGGAGCTTTATAGAACAGTCATGCTGAACACAAAAAATATATCGAGCGGGCTGGCGACGGCGATTATGGCCTGTACAGGCGGCGCGGTGCTCATTATACAAGCAGCGGATGCGCTTGGGCTGAGCCGGGCGGAGGCCTTATCGTGGCTGTTCGCGGTTTATGTGATTGGCGGGGCGCTGAATTTGTGGCTTATCCTCCGCTACAAAATACCGTTTGCTGGCGCCCACTCGCTTACGGCTGTCGCTTTTCTCAGCGCATCGGCGCTGCATTATCCGATAAAGGAGCTGGCTGGCAGCTTTATTATGGCTGGCGCGCTTATTGCCGTGCTTGGCGCCACCGGCTTATTCGGCAAGCTGCTGGGACTCATTCCAAAGCCAATGCTCGACGCCATGCTGGCGGGAATTGTGCTGCATTACGTCGTGGCAATTATTCCAGCTATTAAAGAGCTTCCTATTATCGGTTTACTATCTTTTCTGGGCTTTCTTATCGTTCCCAGGCTGAATAAAGCGATTCCGCCTTTGCTCGGCATGCTGGCATTTGGCGTCATTGGTCTGCTCATTTGGCATGACTTTCCTGCGGCTGAGGCAGCTGAATTTAGTATGCCGCACTGGATTAGTCCATCCTTTACGACGGGCAGCTTTATCTCGATATCGATTCCAATTGCGATATTGATTTTGAGCAATGATATTGCGGTATCGCTGGCAGCCCTAAAGAAAAATGGCTACCATCCGCCAGTGAACAAGACGGTTGTCTTTTCAGGCCTCGGCACGCTGCTCGTTGGCTTCTTCGGCGGACATGCCGTCAACGTCGGGGGCATGATGACTGCCTTATGCAGCAGCGACGAAGCTGGAGAAAGAAAGAGCCGCATCTGGGCGGGTATCGTATGCAGCGTGCTGGTTATTATTTTCGGCGTATTTGCCGGAGCGATGCTTGTGCTGATTAATAGGCTGCCATCGGCGTTTATTGTGCTGCTGTCAGGCTTCTCGCTGGCGGGGGTGCTGATTGGCAATCTGCAAGCTGTATTTTCCGAAACGACGTACCGATTTTCGACCTTGTTTGCCTTCATTATTGCCATTGCCAATGTATCTTTTTTTGGTATTTCATCCCCAGTCTGGTCTTTGCTGATGGGCTGTCTTATCGCCAAAGTGCTCAAGGAAGGCAAGCCGAAGCCAGTGGAAGCGTCGAGCGTTTAGAAGGAATGACCATGCCGAGCATGGCTGCAACTGGATATTGCTACAAAGGGATGGGCAGGGAGGACAGTAGAGGCTCTCTACCCATCCCTTTTTTACTGCTGCTGTGCTGCTCGTCATAGGTGTTCGTCCTAACTTTGTGGTATATATAAATTAAAAAGGCTGCTTAAATCATTTGGCAGAGAGGGATGGTTCTACATGGAAATCCTACAAACGATTGCGGGATCACTGGACGCGGTGCGCCGCAATAAGCCGCTCGTTCATCATATTACGAACTACGTGACGGTCAATGACTGCGCCAATATTGCGCTCGCTGTAGGCGCTTCGCCGATTATGGCGGATGAGCTGGAGGAAATGAACGATATTGTCTCCATCGCTTCGGCACTTGTTATTAACATTGGCACACTGAATCGCCGTACAATCGAGTCGATGCTCGCAGCCGGGAAGCGGGCCAATGAGCGGGGTATTCCTGTCGTGCTTGATCCGGTGGGAGCGGGTGCCTCAGCCTTGCGCAATGCGGCGGTGGAGCGGCTGCTGAGCGAAGTGGAAATTAGCGTGCTGCGCGGCAATTTGTCAGAAATTCGCTTTGCAGCAGGACTGGAATCGCTGACGAAGGGCGTCGATGCTTCAGAAGCCGACCTCGCAAGAGATGAAGAGACCGCGCAGCAAGTAGCAGAGCGAGCAGCGAACAAGCTCGGCTGCATCGTGGCGCTCACGGGAGCGATCGATGTCATTAGTGATGGCAAGCGGACGCTGCATATCCGCAACGGCGTACCTCAGCTGTCCAGTGTAACGGGCACCGGCTGTATGTGCTCTACGCTGATTGGCGCTTTCTGCGGCGCGAAGCAGGAGGGGGATTTACTGCTCGCGGCGGCAGCGGGCGTGGCTGCGATGGGCATTGCCGGCGAGCTTGCCGCAGAAGCCACGGAAGGCAAAGGCAGCGGCTCGTTCCATATCGCGATTATCGATGCGGTTAGCCGAATGGACAGCGAGCTGCTTGCTAGCCGGGCCGTAATAGAAGCTGCGGCTCTATAACAGAAGGTTGTTAAACGGCCTCAAGCAAAAATAACAGGGGATGGATACAGTCTTGGCATCGAAGGATGCTAGACGGTCCATCTTTTTTTGTGAAAAGGTGCGGTTTCTTCATTTTGAACAGCTAATGTTTTATCTATCTGCTTATGGAAAGGGCTCTCATCCATTATGGTTGAATTGTCAATCGAATCGTGCAAGGAGAGAGGGAACGTTGCCAGTAAGTTGGGGGAAAGTGATGAGCAGAAATTTTCAATACAGATGGGATTTACATAATATGGGACTTGTGCTATGGTTGCTATGAAAGCGCATCCAATAGCTTGTACATTGAACTTGTATTTACCATTTTTGATAGGGGAGGAAGGACAAGGATGAAAAATGTACTCAAGAAGGCAAGCGCAATGCTGCTGGCATTTACTCTGCTGCTTGGATTAATGACAGCATCGCCCGCTCATGCTGACAACGCACTTTTCACAATTGAAAGCGAAAATGCTCAGCTCACCTCCGATCTTCAAGTAACGACCCAAATTTACGGACAACAGAAGCCCGGATACTCCGGAAGTGGATTTGTCTGGATGCAGAATTCCGGTACCATTACCTTTACAGTGACTGTCCCTGAAACCGGAATGTATACGATCTCGACCCGCTATATGCAGGAGCTTAGTCCTGACGGCAGGCAGCAATCTTTAACCGTTAATGGCATTACGAAGGGTTCGTATATGCTGCCCTATACGACCATGTGGTCGGATTTCGATTTTGGCTATCACAAGCTGAACCAAGGAAGCAACACCATCCAGTTGAAGGCTGGTTGGGGATTCGCTTATTTTGATACCTTTACTGTGGATTATGCCGCACTTGATCCTTTGAATGTGCAACCTGTCCTCGCCGACTCTGAGGCTACACCGGAAACGCAGCTTCTGATGAATTATTTAACGGAGGTTTACGGCAATCATATGCTCTCCGGCCAGCAGGAGATATACGGAGGCGGAAATGACGGCAATTCCGAGCTGGAGTTTGATTGGATTCACAATTTAACCGGAAAGTATCCGGCCATTCGCGGGTTCGACTTTCTGAACTATAATCCGCTTTACGGCTGGGAGGATGGGACAACCGCCCGGATGATCGATTGGGTGAACAACCGGGGCGGGATCGCAACAAGCAGCTGGCATATTACTGTACCCCGAAATTTCACGGCCTATCAGCTCGGAGAGTTTGTGGATTGGACAGAAGCCACCTACAAACCGACGGAAACCAATTTCAATACAGCGAGTGCGGTCATTCCCGGCACGAAAGAATATCAATACGTAATGATGGCCATTGAGGATTTGGCAGAGCAGCTGGAGATTCTGCAAAATAACAATGTGCCGGTGATCTTCAGGCCTTTCCATGAGGCGGAGGGCAATGGCGGATTGAATGGGGAGGGTGCATGGTTCTGGTGGGCTTCGGCAGGCGCAGGGGTGTATAAGCAGCTATGGGATATGATCTATACCGAGCTTACAGAGACATACGACCTGCACAACTTAATCTGGACCTACAACAGTTATGTGTATAGCACTTCTCCCGCATGGTATCCCGGCGGCGATCAGGTGGATATTATCGGATACGATAAATACAATACGATTTACAACCGCTATGATGGCTTGTCCGGTGTCCCCAACGAGGATGCGATTACCTCCATTTTTTATCAGCTTGTTGATTTGACGGGCGGTACGAAAATGGTGGCCATGACCGAGAACGACACCGTCCCAAGCGTAAAAAATCTGACAGAGGAGAAAGCGGGATGGCTCTACTTTTTGCCTTGGTACGGGGAACATCTCATGAGCTCTGCCTTCAATTACCCAGCGACCTTAACCACACTGTACCAAAGCGACTACGTCATTACGCTCGATGAGCTGCCCGATTTAAAGGTTGAAAATCCAATTCCAAATGCGTCCATCACACCAGCAGCCGTCGAATTTGACAAGTATGCACCCAATCAAACCGACCCAGCCATAACCGTGAATTCAAAGGGCAATACGTTAATTGCTCTCCGGTCAGGCGCTAATGCTTTGTCAGCGACTCAGGATTACACCTTGAGCGGAAATACGCTGCTGCTGAAAAAAGCGTTCCTGGCGACGCTGCCGATTGGCGAGCATTCGATTGTCTTTGATTTCAATCAAGGTCAAGATCCCGTATTAAAAGTCAAAATTGTTGACACAACACCGAGCGCATCCATTGCACCCGTGAGCGCGGCATTTGATAAAGCGGCAACTCTAGCGCAGGATATTATCGTAGCCCTTACCTTAAACGGGCACCAGCTTGCAAGTATCTCAAATGGAAATTATACCCTTATATCGGGCGAGGATTATACGGCATCAAGCGCTGGTGTCGTTCTGAGCAAATCTTATCTTTCCACACTGCCGCTGGGCCAGAATGCCATAACCTTTCATTTCAGCGGAGGAAATCAATCTGCATTAACGCTAAATGTTGTGGACAGCGGAATTCCCGCACCCACGGGAGACCTGACGGTCCAAGCCTTTAACGGCAATACGAGTGTCTCCACCAACGGAATTTCACCCAAATTCAAAGTAGTTAACACCGGTGATACAGCCATTCAGCTCAGTGATGTGTTGCTCCGGTATTATTACACGATTGACGGGGAGAGAGAGCAGAATTTCTGGATCGACTGGGCCAGTATCGGAAATGCGAATGTAACCGGCAAATTCGTCAAACTGGCGACTCCGGTTGAGGGTGCCGATTATGCTTTGGAAATTGGCTTTAAGACCTCGGCTGGAACACTGAATCCCGGCCAGAGCGCAGAAATTCAAGCACGCTTCTCCAAAACCGACTGGTCCAATTACAACCAAGCGGGCGATTACTCGTTCAAGGCATCCAGCAATCAGTTCGTAAACAATGAACAGGTTGTCGGCTATATGAATGGTCAGCTCGTATGGGGAATTGAGCCGTAAGATAGGTAACAAAAGGGTTGGACCCGGGGATATCCCTGCTCCAACCCTTTTTGTTGTGTTAGGGAAGGTGCTAAGCGCTGCCACCAATGTGTCACCCTCTGAAAAATGGGCTTTTTCTTTATTTTGAACAGCTAATGTTTAATTTTTCTGCTTATGGAAAGGGCTTTCATCGGTTATGGTTACATTGTAAATCGAATCATGTGAGGAGAGATGGAACGATGCCATTAACAAGAGGAAAAAAAGCAGCTTTTCGTAAATGGACAGCCGTTGCTTTAACCGCTTCTATGCTCGTCACCATGATGCCGCTTGCTGCGTATGCCGGCGACACATGGCCATTCAAAGGGGAAAGCGCGCATGGCAGCAATCAGCCAAGCGTCCACGGCTACACGAGCGGGCAAATTGCGAATTGGAGCCCAGCCACAGACCCGGGTGCCGAGAAGCTGCGTTCAAAGGTGCCGCTGCAAAACCGGATTTTGCCGTTCGCCAGCACGCAGGCCAAGCCAACGCTGAGTGCCAATGTGAAGATGATGAATGTCGCAGGGGATTACGGCAATGCTTTTATTGAAAATGCGCCATATACGAACAAGTTTGCCCAGTATCATTTCAACTTCTGGCAATACATCGATTATTATTCTTATTGGCACGGAACTGCAAGCGCTTACACTCCGCCTGAATATTACGATGATTTGGCCCAATCGAACTGGCAGCAAAAATGGTTTGAATTCGGCATGCTGAACATTCCAAATCCAACGTATACCGATGCCGCACACAAAAACGGCGTCCTCTCCCTCGCTGGCGTATTTTTTTCCAACAATGACCGCGGCCAGCAAACCTACAAGCAAATGATTGTAAAAGACAGCAGTGGCAATTTTCCAGTCGCCCAAAAAATGATTGAAATGGCCGATTATTTTGGCTATGACGGCTATTTTATGAACCAGGAGGAATTGTCCCCCAACGTTGCGACAGCCGACATCCCTGCATATATTGAATTTCTGAAAGTGCTGCAAAGCGGCGGTCTTTACGTGCAATGGTATGACTCGCTGAATACGGCGACAGGGGCAAATACGTTTGCCCGAACGTTCAACAATAACAATATTTCGATGCTGCATGACAAGGTGAATCACCAAACGGTCACAAATTCCTTTTTCTTTGACTACGGTGTTGGCAATACGCAAATTAACAGTGCGAATACTTATCTAGCGAGCTACAATGCCGCAAATGGTACAGCCTATACGATTTTTGATATCGGCTTTGCGGGCCTAGAGGCAGGGAGAGACCGTTTTTCGTCGGTACAAGGAACGGCACTTTCGAGCAAGCTGAGCAGCGGGCTGCCTCGTCTAAGTTTGGCTACGCTCGGCGCGGATTTTGTCCATGCGGGTCTGGATGAGGATATGGGGCAAAGCTGGCCGGTCAGCCATAGATCGGAAAACAACTACCAATGGATGACGAATGTGCGTGAGCAGCTGTGGTGGTCGGGGCCGAATGTGAACCCGAAAAATACAGCGGTTTCCTCAACCAACACAGCATCTGATGTCTATGCGGACAATCGCTATTGGCCGGGTATCGCCTCGGTTATTGCGGAGCGCTCCGTTATTGGCAGCACGAACTTTTACACCAATTTCAATACGGGCCACGGCCTTTCCTATTACAAGGAAGGTGCGATCTCGAGCAGCAGCGAGTGGTCCAATATGAGTCTGCAGGATGTGCCCGTCACTTGGCAATGGTGGCAGGATACGATGGGCAATCGTCTGACGGTGGACTATGACTACGGCACAAAATATGATCTTTCGGCTACGCAGCGTTATCAATATGCACAGCTTGGCGGCTACAATGGCGGCAGCTCGCTTGTGCTGAATGGCAATCTTAACGCCGAAAACTTCCTGCGCCTGTTCAAAACCGATTTGAGCGTAAATGCAAACTCCAAGCTGTCAATCACCTATAACAAGCCATCGGCTAATGATGCATCGGCTGCTTATATCGGCCTTATTTTTAAAGATAATCCAAGTCAGGTCGTCAAGGTCGCCATTCCAAATGCCGGCAATAAGACGAATGGCTGGATTACGCAGCAGCTTGAGCTTGGCGCCTATGCGGGCAAATCGCTTGCCGCTTTCGGGCTTGTCGTTGCTCCAGGATCAAGCGCGATTGCCGGTTACCAGCTCAATGTGGGACAAATTCGCATTTTCGACGGCTCGGCGATTAAACCAGCAGCGCCTTCTGGCCTTGCCATTACGGAAGCCTTTGTAGACACAGGTGAAATGAATATTAAGTGGAACATGGAGACCGACTACAGCAAGGTCAAGCAATACGATATTTATATCAATGATGTCTATGTAGGCGGCAAATACGATGATGTGTTTTATATAAAAGCTCTTCCATCCACATCAGGCACGCTGAAGGTTGTTCCAATTGGTGCGGACGGATTGGAGGGCTTTCCAGCAACCCTTTCTTTTAATCTGAATGCGGCTGCTTCCGGCATTAACGTGAACTCTCAGCAAAATGGTCAGCTGTCGGTAAGCTGGGTAAATCCGCCGAATGCAGCGGGGAATACGACGGTGAGCTTGCGTTCGCTGAACTGGATTACGACGGCGCAGCCTATCCTTGCCCAGCAGTCGGCCTCGGCAGGAGCTACTAGCGTGACCTTCAGCAATATGCCCATTAACGGCGATGATTTTCTCGTAACGATTACGACGGGGGGAGGAAGCTCTGTCAGCAAAAGCGGCCATTTTATTGACAAAATGGCCGAGCCTTACGGCGAGCAATGGTCATGGAGCGGCAATACGCTGAATTTGCCGATGCCCAATACGAGCGACTGGCGCTATATGTATGTGTATGAAAATGGCGTAGCGAAGTCTTTCCCGGTCACGTATATTTCCGGCAGCGCGGGCAGCTTTGCGAAAATCATTCGCGGCAGAACGACCAAGGCAAGCCTGAGCTTCACATCGACCGCTGCCGTCGTCTATATTGTGATGGAGGATTATGCGGGCAATCAATCGCAGCCGCTCTATGTTCGCAGTTAAAAATAGGTTCATTTGTTAAACCGTTCATCTTATACTAGTAGAAGCGGGAGGACAGGGCGACACCCTGTCTTCCTTTTCCTGTTAACGTCGATGAAGAAGCAAGCGGCAAGCGGCAAGGGGGAAGGGATGAAGAAGCTGTATATCGATGCGATCAAAAATAATTTATTTGTCAAAATCATGCTTGTTTTTGCTGTTATTATTGTATGCGCCACAGCGACTCTCGCTTATTTTACAGTCGATTATATGTCGCAGTCGGTAGCTGACAATGAGCTGGAGAAGCAGAAAATGTCCATGGAGCGCGTCAATCAGCAGCTCTCTGGCAAGGTGGGCGTCGTTCAGCAGCAGGTGCAGGACATTTACCGGGACCCGTCCTTTTCCTATTCCTTATCCTATTTGCTGAAGCACTCTTTTTCCGAATATATGAATTTCAAAATGGACAGCTATTACAATAATTTGGGCAGCGGTGTCGATGATTTGGATTTTTTTAAAAAAATGCTTGAAAACGATGCCGATATTGCGAATATGCTGCTGTTCAGCTCCGAGAAGCAGTTTCTTTATATGTTCGGGCAAAGCAATTTGACGAAGCTGTATCAGACGCCGGCGTCAAAATCCTACGTTCCGGATGCGATGGCGCTGGAAAGCAGCGTCGTCGCTACGCCAAACCCGTGGGTTCGCAAGACGATCGGCCAATGGGATGACAAGCTTTTTTCGGTCAGAGTACATATTAATGAGGTAGGCACGCTGAGCAATGTCGGGCAGCTGCTCGTCTTTTTTCAAGCGGATGCCTTAAAAACAGCGCTGATGAGCGAGGGACGGGACAGGCGGGGCTATATTTTGATTTTGTCAGGAGAAGGACAGGTCATTTTTGACTCCTCGGACCGTTATTACGGCAAGCTCTACCCCTATGTGAATAAAATCAAATCGGTGGACAGCCTCGTTTTTTTGGAGGAGGAGTCCTACATTTCCATGCTCCCGTCCAGCAGCCTCGGCTACACCGTATTTGGCATCATGCCGAAGCGAGAAGTGGAAGCGATTTATGAGCCGATGAAAAATGCGGTTATTGCAGCGAGCTTTGCTTTTATTTTGATCACGATTTCCATTCCGTCCTTTGTCGTCATTAATTTTTCACGCCGGACGAACCGGATCATCCGCTCTATGAGGCGGGTAGAGACGGGCGATTTGACGATTCGAATTGTCGACGAGAAGGAGGATGAAATCGGACAGCTGTCGCAAGGCTTCAATAAAATGCTTGATGAGCTTTCGCGCCACATCGACCGGGTGTATGTGGCCGAGCTAAAGCAAAAGCATACGGAATTTGCAGCGCTGCAGGCGAGAATTAATCCGCATTTTCTTTACAATACGCTTGAGGTCATTCGGATGAGAGCCCTTTCCCATGGCGCCGCCGATGTCAGCGAGATGATCTATAGCTTGGCCGTATTGTTCAAGAGCTTTGTCCAGCAGCAGACCGTCGTGACGATGGAGGAGGAGCTGGAAAATTGCCGTCTTTATTTGGAACTGTTTCGCATTCGCTATAAGGACCGTTTTGCCTACGTCATTGGATGTGATCCGGAGCTTGCGGAGCGCATGATGATTAAAATGTCGCTGCAGCCGATTGTGGAAAATTATATCGTCCATGGCCTGCGTTCAGAGGAGGAGGACAACCTTATTAAAGTGAACGCCACTCTGGAAAACGAAATGGTGACGATTGTAGCGGAGGATAACGGAGCGGGCATGAGCAAGGAACGGCTGGAGCAGATTAAACGGTCGCTTGGCAAGTATACGGTTCAGGAGCCGGATGATTCGCTTGGACTGCGGAGTGTGAAAGAAAGGCTTGAATTGATTTATGGCAAAGACGGAAGATTCGACATCGAGAGCGTCCAAGGAAAAGGGACGAAGATTATTTTCAGCTTCCCGGCTTTAAGGAAAGGAGAGATGGAAAATGTACCGCGTATTTCTAGTCGATGATGAGCCGTTTATACTAGAGGGCTTATACGATGCCATAGATTGGGCAGCCCATGGCCTGGAGCTGACGGGCAAAGCGGAAAATGGCCGCAAGGCGCTCGAGCTGCTGCAGCAGGTTCCCGCTGATGTGCTCATTACCGATATTTCCATGCCCATTATGAATGGACTGGAGCTGATTCGGGCTGCGCGAGCGATCAGGCCGGAGCTGAAGGTCATTATTTTGAGCGGCTACAATGATTTTGAATATTTAAAGGAAGGCATGCAGCTGGGCATTGAAAACTATTTGCTGAAGCCGCTTAATTTCGCCGAGCTGACCGCAACGCTTGCCCATACGGTCAAGAAGCTGGATGAAACGAGAAGGAGCAGCGCGCTTGAAGCTGAGAAAATTAATATTTTAAAAGATACGATTCTTTATCGCTGGCTGACCGCTACGATCGATTCCATGCAATTGCAGGAGCGGGCGGCGCTGCTCGATATCCATTTCAGCGGCTGTTATATAACGACAATGCTGCTCAGAGGAGGCGGCGAGCGGGAGGACGGACTCATGCAGGAGCTGCGGCAATCGGCAAATGCCAGCAGAGACAGGCTGTTTCTGCGAAATGTGGAGGGCGATGCCGTGCTTGTGTTTATGGCAGAGGAGGAAGCGGATTGCGCTGCCATGGCCCTGCAATTTGCTGTGCAGCTGAGGCAAAGGGAGGAGGCGCGTCCTTATCGGATTTCCATCGGCTCTCCTCAGGCAAGAGGAGCACAGGAGGCGCTCAGCTATGAGCAGGCGCTGCGGGCGCAGGACTATTTTTTGCTGCTGCATAAAGAAGAGATTGCTTTGTATGAGGATTATGCGGCAAAAAAGGATGAGCTGCTTCCCGATATGGAACTAAACTGGGCCAGCTATAGGAAGAAGGTTTCCGCATCAGATACGGAGGCGCTTGTCGCTGAGCTGACAGGCGATTTTCAGGCGATACAAGCGTCTGGCGCGGCAACGCCTAGCAGGCTTCGCATGCTGGTGATGCAAACGCTGCTTTGGCTGCATCAGGAGCTGGGAGGCGCCAATACGGTTAATGCCATTATTGCGGACCATATGAATGCTTCCTTTAACAAGGCGGCGAAAGCGTCCGAATGGGAGGAGCTGCTTGCTATTATGACCAGCACGATCCGCGGCATGTCCACGATGCTTGTTAAAGAGGAGACGAACCCTACGGTCAAGCAGGTGCTGAATGACGTGGAGCAATATTTTGCCACCGATTTGTCTCTCAAGCAGCTGGCGCACAAATACCATATTCATCCGGTTTATTTAGGCAAGCTGTTTCTGAAGGAAACCGGGGAGAGCTTTACGGAATACGTCAACAAATACCGGATCGAGCAGTCCAAGCTGCTGCTCCGCGCAACGGCGCAGAAGGTTCACGAAATTTCCCGAAACGTCGGCTATTGGGACAGCGGTTATTTTCATAAACAGTTTAAAAAATATGTTGGCGTAACACCAGCCGATTATAAAAGTATGTTATTTGCAGCAAGCGGTGAACCCGATGACTCCTCTACCTAAAGGGCAGCGGTGTATATGTTTATTTTGAACAGCGTTTGTTTAGTTTCTTCTCTATTTGAAAGTGCTTACATCCGTTAATCTACAAGTAAGTGTTAAGCGTTAGTAAAGGGGCTACAAAAAAAGGGAGGTAACGATTGATGAGACAAAACAAAAGCTGGATGCTGCTGCTCGGGGTGCTGCTTTCATTTTCGCTGCTGCTAGGGGCATGCAGCACAAACGGCGGTGCGAAGGAAACAGGTGCAACGGCGGAGAGCAGCGGCAGTGGGAACGGCGGCAATGCGGGCAAAGAGGGAACAGTGGAGCTGAGCTGGTACACAATCGGTACCCCGCAAAAGGATGTCAACCGCGTCATGGAGGAAGTCAGCAAATATACGGCTGAGAAAATTGGCGTAACGATCAAAATGACGCAAATTGATTGGGGCGACTACACGCAAAAAATGCAAATCGCTACCTCATCAGGAACGCCGATGGACATCATGTTTACTTCTTCATGGGCCTTCGATTATGTGCAAAATGCCCGTAAAGGAGCCTTTTACGAAATCGATGATTTGCTGAAGGAGCAGGGCAAAGGAATTGTGGAGACGCTTGACCCAGCCTTCCTGGAAGGCTCCAAGGTAGATGGCCACAACTACGGCATTCCAGCGAAAAAAGAGCTCCCGGCGCTTGAAGTGTGGCGCTTTAACAAAACCCTGCTCGATAAACACAATCTGAGCATGGACGGCATCTATACGCTGGAAAGCATAGAGCCGCTGCTGAAAACGATTAAAGACAGCGAGCCGGACATTACTCCATTCGCTATAACGAAGGATTATATGCCTGTACTGCCATACGATTATTTGATCGCCAACCTGCCAATGGTCGTAAGCCTGGATAAAGGCGACTACAAAGTCGTAAACGTGCTGGAGACGCCAGAGCTTAAAGCAGCGCTGGATACGATGCACAGCTACTACAAGAAGGGCTACGTTTCGCCAGAGGCGGCAACGACGAATGGGCTGGACGATACGCAAAAATCTGGCAAATGGTTCCTTGACCGCGCAGCGACGACACCTTTCGCCGATAATCTGTGGAGTGCAAGCTATGGTTATCCGGTCGTTTCAACGCCCGCGAGCGAATCAATGATTTTCAACTGGTCTGTTATGGGCTCGATGCAGGCGATTTCGGCTAATTCGGAGCATCCAGAGAAAGCGATGGCATTTCTGAACCTGCTAAATACCGATCCGGTATTGCGCAATATGATCGATTCCGGCATCGAAAACGTCCATTACAAGAAAACGGCTGACAATGCGATGGAGAACTTGGATGAGTCTAAAAATTATGATATGCCGACCTTCTCGCTTGGCAATGTAACGTTGACGTATCTCAATACGGGCGATCCTGAGAACAAATGGGATGAATACAAAGTGTTCAACGAAGCAGGCAAAACAGCGCCAACGCTGGGCTTCAACTTCGATTCAACGAGCGTTACGACCGAGCTGGCATCGATTCAGAACGTCAAAGGCGAGTTCTGGTCGGCGTTAATGACGGGTACCGTTGATCCGAATGAATATTTGCCAAAGGCGATTGAGAAGTTTAAAGCAGCAGGCCTGGATAAAGTCATTGCGGAAGCACAGACCCAGCTTGATGCGTGGAAAGCGGCTAATCCGAAATAATCTGTGAATTGGGAGAGGCGAATTTTCGGATTTGCCTCTCTTTTTTATAACGATAACGAGCATTGGGAAGCTGCCCGCTTAAGGAGATGAACGACATGTTCGACAAGCTGAAAATATTTTCACGGGACATCCTGCGCAATCGAGCGATGCTCCTGATGGTGCTGCCAGGCGCCCTCTGGTTTTTGCTGTTTTCCTACCTGCCGATGGCGGGAACGATTATTTCCTTTAAACAGTACAGATACAGCAAGGATGGCTTTTTTGCCAGCATCATGAATAGCAAGTGGGTGGGCCTGGACAACTTTAAGTTTTTGTTCAGCACTTCGGATGCCTATATCATTACGCGCAATACGGTGCTTTATAATGCAGCCTTTATTATTTTAGGACTTATCTTGGCCGTTGCGCTGGCGATTATTTTAGTCGAACTTACGAATAGGCGGCTGAGCAAGTTTTTTCAAACCGCAATGTTTATGCCTTATTTTCTATCCTGGGTCATTGTCGGCTATTTTGTATTCAGCTTCCTCAGCTTTGATAAAGGGCTGATGAATAAAACGCTCGAATGGATGGGCATGGAGCGAATCAATTGGTATTCGGAGCCTTCCAAATGGCCGTTTATACTCGTATTGGTCAACCTGTGGAAAGGCGTTGGTTACAGCAGCGTCGTGTATTTGGCGGCTATTATGGGAATTGACCGCTCGCTTTATGAGGCTGCGATGATTGACGGTGCAGGCAAATGGAAGCAGATTACGAATATTACGATTCCGCTGCTCGCTCCGGTCATTTCCATTATGACGCTGCTCGCTGTAGGAAAAATCTTTTACGCGGATTTTGGACTCTTTTATCAGGTGCCGAGAGATTCGGGGCTGCTGTATTCGATGACCAACGTCATTGATACGTATGTGTTCCGAGGCTTGAAGGTGAACGGCGAAATTGGCATGAGCACGGCTGCCGGGCTTTATCAGTCCTTCGTCGGATTTCTGCTTGTTCTGCTATCTAACTACATCGTCAGAAGAAAAAATAAGGATAATGCCTTGTTTTAAACGAAGGAGGAGCTTGTCGTGCCCGTAAAAAAACCAAAGCGATTCGATCAAATTTCACCTGCTGCCAACTTTCTCCTGAGTCTGCTGACAGGTGTTATTGCGATTGCTTGCGTCTTTCCTTTTCTATTCGTCGTCATTATTTCATTTACGAATGAAAAATCGCTCGCCTCGAACGGCTACCGCATTATTCCGAAGGAATGGAGCCTGGAGGCGTACCAATATATATTTCGGACAGGCGAGGCGCTGCTGCGCTCGTACGGCGTTACGATTTTTGTAACGGTCGTCGGTACGCTATTGAGCCTTGTCATCATTACGCTTTATGCGTACGCTATTTCCCAGAGAAGCTTTAAATATCGCCAATTATTCAGTTTTTTTGCGATTTTTACGATGCTGTTCAACGGCGGCATGGTGCCGACCTTCATCGTTGTTACACAGCTGCTGCATATGAAGGATACGATATGGGCGCTCATTATGCCGATGCTCGTCAATGCGTTTTATATTCTCATTATGCGAACGTTTTTCAGTACGATGGTGCCAACCGCCATTATTGAATCGGGGAAAATAGACGGGGCAAGCGAGCTGCAAACGTTTGTTCGGCTCGTGCTGCCGCTGTCGCTTCCCGGCATTGCTACAATCGGCTTGTTCAATACGCTTGGCTATTGGAATGACTGGTTTAATGCACTCTTGTATATTGATTCGCCCAATCTGGTGCCGCTGCAATCGATGCTGATGCGAATTGAGACGAGCATGCAGTTCATTATGCAAAATTCGAGCAATGCAGCGATCAGCACCGGTATATTGCAGAACATGCCGCAGGATACGTCGCGGATGGCGATGGTCGTGCTGGCGACGGGACCGATCGTGCTGGCTTATCCTTTTTTCCAGCGCTACTTCGTTCAAGGGCTGACGATTGGGGCGGTGAAGGAGTGAGCAAGTTAAAAAGGGCGGTGAAAAAAGCGTAGCGGAGTGAAAAGGTTGAACTGAAGAAGCGTCAGCGTTCGCTTTTACCCTTGAAATTTCACCTATTGTGGCTGATTCAAAGAAATTCTAGGGTAATGGCGATCGTAAGCCAAGCTTTTCATGCAGCGCAGCTTCTTTTTCACCATACGTTTTCACTAGACGTTTAAGCTTGCAATGATTTTCACGTTCCGCTATACTGTCTATAATCTAATACATGTTATACGTTGATAGAGCGCAGTAGCAGCTTTGTCCCTGTTGCAGAAAGTCAGGGGTTGATGAGACCTGACACATACATGGGCTGCGAATTACACTCTGGAGTATCTTGGGTAATGCCAAGCGGCAGGGCGAACGATATTTCGCCAAAAGCGGTATGAGCAGCATTTTTAAGCTGTTTGTGCAAGTTGGGTGGTACCACGGTTATTCAATCGTCCCTTTTGTCTCTAGTAGACGAGGGGCGATTTTTTGTTGCTCAAGCAAAAACGACTTCGTCGTCCTTCTGGGACGTGCGAAGAGCTTTGTCGGAGAAATATAAGCCCATTTATAAGTGCAAAACTTATAAATTCTTATATTTCAAGGTGAAACGGCTATCGCCGTCCTCTGGCGGCGCGGCTCGTTTCAGTCCGAGAAATATAAGCCCATTTATAAGTGCAAAGCTTATAAATTCTTATATTTTGAAAAAGCCTGTTCCAGCACGTTTGTCGCTCATTAACGTAAATCATGACCATTATTATCAAATAGAAAAGGGGTTGCTTGCTTTGAATATTATGGATGAACTCGAATGGCGCGAGGCCATTAACCAGCAGACGGATGCGGAGGGACTTCGCGAGCTGACGAATACGAAGGCGGTGTCACTGTACTGCGGCGTTGACCCGACTGGCGACAGCATGCATATCGGACATTTGATTCCGTTTATGATGCTGAAACGTTTCCAGCTTGCAGGCCATCGCCCCGTTATATTGATTGGCGGCGCGACAGGAACGATCGGCGATCCAAGCGGACGCCAGACCGAGCGCTCGCTGCAAACGCTGGAGCAGGTGCAGGCAAATGTAGACGCATTAAGTGCACAGCTGAAAAAGCTTTTTATGACTGACGGCGACAACCAGGTGCGCATGGTCAACAACTACGACTGGACGCACAAAATCAATGTTATCGAATTTTTGCGCGACTTCGGTAAAAACTTCAGCATCAATACGATGCTGGCGAAGGACGTCGTCTCGAGCAGACTCGATAGCGGCATCTCGTTTACCGAGTTTTCGTACCAAATTTTGCAGTCGCTTGACTACCTGCACCTGTTCCAGAACGAGGATGTGCAGCTGCAAATCGGCGGCTCCGATCAATGGGGCAACATTACGAGCGGCCTTGATCTCATCCGGAAAAAAGAAGGTTCAGAGGCGAAAGCGTTTGGCCTGACGATTCCGCTCATGCTGAAAGCCGACGGCACGAAATTCGGCAAAACGGCGGGCGGCGCGATCTGGCTTGACCCGAATAAAACGACGCCATTCGAGTTTTACCAGTTCTGGGCGAATACCGATGACCGCGATGTCGTGAAATACTTGAAGTTCTTCACGTTCCTGAGCAAAGCGGAAATTGAAGCGCTTGAGGAGAAGGTGCAAACCGAGCCTCATAAACGCGAGGCGCAGAAGGCGCTGGCAGAGGAAATGACGAAATTTGTGCACAGCGAAGAGCTGCTGGAGCAGGCGAAGCGCATAACAGCGGCGCTGTTCAGCGGCGACATTCGCTCGCTGACAGCGGATGAAATCGAGCAGGGCTTTAAAGAAATGCCGACCTTCACAGCGGATGGGGAGCCGAAAAACATCGTCGACTGGCTCGTCGACCTCGGCATTGAGCCTTCGAAGCGCCAAGCGCGCGAGGATATTACGAAGGGCGCTATCTCCATGAACGGCGAGAAGGTGACGGAGCTGGAGTTTACCGTTACAGCCGAGCATGCGATTGGCGGACGGTTCATCATTATCCGCAAAGGCAAAAAAAGCTACAGCTTAGTAAAACTGAGCTAGAATAGGAAGCACGAAGCACGAAGCACGAAGCACGAAGCACGAAGCACGAAGCACGAAGCACGAAGCATGAAGTAGGAAGCATACTTCCTTTTCGCGGCCTGACGATCCGCTATTTTAAGCTTTTGGTTGATTTCAGCGCTTGAGCGGACAGGAAATCCGTTATCTCTGAGAATTTTGCACAAAAGCGGGGCTTTCGCAGCCATTAGCGGCTCCTGAGTCCGCGAACCTCTCCATCAAGCGTTTTTTGAGGAAAATAGCGGAAGCTCTGTCCGCCAAAGTTTCGGAATGAAGCGTGACTCGGCAAAATAGGGACGGCGTAAATATAGCCAAACAGCGTAAGGAGCTGTTTGGCTATATTTTTTAACTAGTTATGCGGAATTTCATGCTGAAGGTGGTTGGCCGCCAAACTAGGCCTGCGATTGTCTTCTTTTCCTAGAAAGCTGCGCAAATCCTTGCCCGCCAGCGGCTCGTCGGCAAATCTCGGAATGATATGTAAATGAGAGTGAAACAGATGCTGCCCTGCTGCGCCTTGCGTATTCCACTGCAAATTGTAGCCATCGGGCTGATGCAGCTCATCCAAATGCGCCTTCACCTTATGTACAAGCTGATACGTATCAGCCCATTCCTGCTCCGTCAGCTCAAAAACATTTTCCCGGTGCTGCCGCGGCACGATGAGACCTGAACCAATTAAAATATCCTGCGGCATTTGGTAAAAGATGCAGCTTTTATTGCTTAATATAGCTCGCTGCCGCGCCTCCAGTTCTGGCCTGCAAAATACACATGAATCGTGATTCGTCAATGGAATCGCTCCTTTGATAGGTGAGGTGAGATGATAAGGCAATAGCCGATCATGCTTACAGCTCTATTTTATATTTTACCAAATGATCGTCTGTCTGGGGGATGAAAATGAAAGCCATGGAAGTTCAGATCGACTGAGATGTGAGTTTCGTTATCTTGCTTTTTCATTCGCTTAGGCTCACAGCCTTGGCCGCTTGAGGTATAGTAAGGATAAGACGAAGAAATTGGAATAGTGGGGGATGGAAATGGCCAAAACGATAAGGGAAGAGCTGCTTATACGTGCGGAGGCGGACTATCAGAAGTTCGCTGCGTCGCTGATTCCGAATATTAGTAATGTAATGGGTGTTCGGCTGCCGGAGCTGCGCAAGCTTGCAGCGGAAATTGCGAAGGGCGACTGGCGCACCTATTTGGCGGAGGCGGATGATGAATTTTTCGAGGAGGTCATGCTGCAAGGCATGGTCATAGGCCTCTTGAAGACGGATATGGAGGAGCTTCAGCGCTATATCGCTGATTTTGTGCCGAAAATCGATAATTGGTCCGTATGTGACAGCTTCTGCACGGGGCTTAAGGTAACAAAAAAACATCCGCAGGAAATGTGGGATTTTATCCAGCCGTATTTTGCTTCTGAGCAGGAGTATAATTTGCGTTTTGCCGCGGTTATGCTGCTTAATTTCTATGTAACGGAGGAATATATGGAGCGGGTGCTTCAGCGGCTCGATCAGATTAATCATCCTGCGTATTATGTGAAAATGGCGGTGGCATGGGCAGTATCCATCTGCTACATTAAGCAACCAGAGCCGACAATGGCCTATTTGAAAAATAATGCGCTCGACACTTTCACCTATAATAAAGCGCTGCAAAAAATAACCGAATCGTACCGCATCGATCCGGATACGAAAGCGATTATCCGCAGTATGAAGCGGAAAGTCGTGAAAAGCTAATGCTGCAAAAGAAAAGTAAAGAGGAGTAAAGTAGTGCAAAGCTGAATAAAGCAAAGCCTGCTTTCTGCAAGCTGGAGGGGTTACGATGAAAAGTGAGCTTTTATATAAGCAGCCGAAGACGCTGCTCAATAAAGGAACCGGCTTTCTGTCAGGCTACAGCCATTCGCTCAACCCTTATACAGGCTGCGCATTTGCTTGCTCATATTGCTATGTGCGTGGCATGCCGGTGTCTATCTTCCGTGGACAGGAGTGGGGAAGCTGGGTTGATGTCAAGCTGAATGCTGCCGAGCTGCTTAAGAAAGAGCTGCGAAAAGCGAAGGCGAAGGGGCCGGTGACGATTTTTATGTCTTCCAGTACGGACCCGTATCAGCCAGCCGAACATAAGGAACAGGTGACTCGCTCCTTGCTGGAGGCGATGGCGGAGGAACCACCGGATTTTTTGTTAGTTCAGACGAGAAGTCCGCTGGTCACTCGCGATATCGACCTGCTGCTGCGCCTGGAAAGTCGGGTACGCGTCAGTATGACGGTGGAGACGGATTTGGAGGCAGTACGCAAACATTTTTCACCGATGGCTCCGCCTATTCAAGCTCGATTGAAGGCTTTGCAATTACTGAAAGAATCGGGCGTGCCGACTCAGGCGGCGGTTGCGCCATTGCTGCCAAGCAGTGAGGCATTTGCGGACAAACTAGCCCCGCTCGTGGATCGGGTGTGCATAGACGATTATTTTATGGGTGACGGAAGCGGCGGTAAACGAACTAAGCGACTTGGACTGGAGACACTGTATGCGCAGTTGGGGGCTGAGGAATGGAATGAGCCTTTGGCTTACGATACTGTTTATCGGCAGTTCCGTGAGGTATTTGCGGAAGAGCAGCTTTTTATAAGTCAGGCGGGGTTTGAGCCTTGAGAGGAACTGTTTTCATAAGAAAGTTTATTGAGTTTCCTATACTAAAACAAACAAATAGGCCTCCCAGTCAAATTTTTTACAGGGAGGCCTATTTCATAGGTTTTTGTTTCGATGTATGGAATTTTACTCAGAAGTAAAGTTAGAGCTGTATTTATGGAAGTTGTCCGCTCCCTTTATAGGTGGCCGTTTTGGAGTTCCACGTATACACTGCAGCAGCTAGTGACCAGCCTTCATTATTGTATTTTTTCCACAGCTGAGTCACTTGCCCTTTCTTATTAATGGTTACCCCCTGATCCCCCATAATATCCAGGACGCTTTCAAGCGAAGCCTTTTTTAATCTAAATACTTCCATTCTAGTGTTGGAAGGAAAATATTCATAGGCTATTGCCACATGTTTCTCGGTTTTGGTAACAGAGAAAATTTGAATCGTTGGAGACGTAAAGTCTTCATCGCTAATGATTCCTGTAGTGATAAGCTCAATTGCTCCTTTAGCATTGATAAAATAGAAGTTTCCCGACTCTGCCAAAATAAAATGTTCAGCTTTTTTGTCATTGTTTAAGTCTCCAGATTTGCTAACGGAGATTTTCTCTTTCGGGTATTTTTTCTTAAACAAATCTTCTGGTTTGGAATTGGCTGCATTAGTGATACTTGCAGGAATCATAAGTAATGTGAGGATTAGAACGAATAGAAACCATTTTTTGTTTAAAATAACACTCCACCTACTTTAGCAATATTTAGATACATATTATAACACTATTCTCGTATATGTCATCCTGGATAATGTATGATTTTTAGGAGGCTAGTTAGTTAAACAAATGATATATTAAAAAAACGGCTGTCGAGCACCCTCGACAGCCGTTTCAACGTTCATCTCCCCAATTTATTCCCTAATCTACTATTTCGTCACACTACTCAGCTTAAAAGCCCCATCAGCGAGCCTGTTCGTGTTCGCAAAGTCGACGCCCGGCGCATTCGTTTGCGGGCTGATGATCGCAATCGCGATATCATAGGTTCCCGCAGCTAGTCCGGTGACGGGGATTGAATCGGTAATCGTATACGTGCCTGTTTTCCATGTGCGCAAATCGGCGGTTGTCGTCTTCTTCGCGACGATCGTATTGCCGCTGCGCAGCTGAATTTCGACTGGCCAGCCGAATGGGAAGTGCTGAACACCTTTATTTTCTACCTTAATCGTTGTCGCAAGCGAGCTTCCGGTTATGGCAGCTGGATGCGAAATTTCCTTCACGACAAAATGATAGCCCATCCGTTTTTTCAGGGTGTCTATATTGCTTTGCAGCGTGCTGCCTACGGCGAGCGAAGCGGGCGAGTTGGGACCGAGCCAGCTTGGCTTGCTCAGCTCCGTCTGGCGTTGCGTTTCCGTAAAGCCGCTGCCCGTAGTGAGCGCGGCAGTCATGCCGGACGTTCCGCCATAAAATTCCCCGCCAGAAATGCGCGTCTCCCAAAAGTTAGCATGCGCAGGCTGCTGCTGGCCGATGTCGTCCCAGTAGCCATTTTGAGTGCCTGTGTACCAGCCCCAATCGGCATCAAAGCTGTCTTTATGTCCAAACACATCGTTAAACATGCCCATTACCATGCCTTTATTGTTCGTTTTGGCAAGGGCAATGCTGCGTCTGATCAGCACCTGCATTTTGTCCTCTTTGCCGGCGAAGGCATCAATATAATGCTGCACATATTGATTCGAAATCGCATTTGGAGGGAAAGCGCCCGTGTAATTGGCTTCGCCATTTGGCCCTACATAAGGCCATGTGTGAAATTCCGCCCAGTGGCCAATCGAGCCAATTTGCACAAAAGCGACCGGACGTTCATTTGTATTATACCGGGCGGCGATCGCTTCAATAGCAAGCTTATGCCGCTCGATTAAATAAGCAGAGCTGTAGTTGGGTGAAAAGCCCATATTGTTGCCGGTCCCCATTCCGCCTGTCGTATCGTTATAGGCGGTGCCTGGAGATTGGCCGAGCGCGACCATATCATTATAAAGCCAATCGGGAATATCCCGGTGTGCTGCGCCAGTTGGGCTGTCTAGAATAAACCGCAGCACAACTTTAACGCCTAGGCTGTTCCAATGAGCGAAATTATTCGTGCTTTCAATCGCAGCGAAATTATACGTTCCCTTCGTCGATTCAAGCTCCTTCCAGGTTACCCCAGCATAAACGAGCTTGTGCTGCTGGGGGTAGCCTGTCGTTTTAGCCGATGGAGCCCAGCCTTTAAACGGATTATTAAGCGGGCTGTCCAGCTCAACCGGGTATGCGACCGTTGTCGCTCCGCCAGGGTCGCTGGGCCCGCCGCTGGAAGTAAGCAAATAAGAGGGCAGCGTCTGGCTTGCCGCAGGCAGCCGCGAGGTTGTGGAGTTGTTATCAATGTAGCCAGCTTGAATGGTGCTTCCAGCGCTGATCTGTAAAGTGGCCAGAGGTATGGCGACTTCAATAACGGTTGGGCTGCGGAAAAATTGGGAGGAGGAGAGGGTGGTAGTGGCAGTCCAGCTCCAGTTGCTGCCGGTTCCCGCATAGCGGTATAACCCGGCATTTTCCAGCAGCCATTCGATGCCAGTAGCGCCCCAGCCTGATGCCTGATAGCCCGTTGCGGTATTGTTGTCGATATTCAGCCAAAAGCTGCCCGTTCCCGTGCTTAAGCCTGAGCCTTGAATGAGCAAATAAAGATTTGTTCCATCGTTTGTCATTTTGAAGCTTTGAGCGGCTCCCGTACCTGTAGCGAGCGCATTAATGCTGCTCCAATCGCTTACATTGCCATCGACCGTAATGGTAGCGGCTTGTGCTTCCGGAACGGTGCCAATCGGTTGAAAGATCGCGAAGATGAGCGCAAAAATCAAAAATAAATGGACCAATAGCTTGTTGTTGCCGGCTGCTTTAAACATGGTAAACCTCCTTGGGTTATAGGGTTGTCCCGCTAGGACCTTCAAGCGAACGAATGGCCAGCTATCCTTCCATTTTACAGGTAAATCACCTCCCTTCAGCAGAAAAGCGGCTTGTCCAAAGCTTACCGAATCTGCTTTTAATTTGTTACCTTCATGAGAGCATGTGAGCAGGAGCATCTAGGTGATAGATTTTTAAAAAGTGAAAATTTGCGGCAAATAATTTGAGGGATTTTCATAATGCAGAAGTCGGTTATATGTTGCATTATAGGCGATATGAGTATACAGAACAAGAGAAAATTTCCAATTTCCACATGAAATTTGCCTAAATATAAAGCAGTTGACAAACTTCAAATCCATGTAATAATCTATATCAAATGAAATAAATTTGCGGCAAATACTTAACGGAATGAAAAGAGAGGTGTGACAAACAGTATCTTGTAAGCGTTTTATAACTTTGAAAACCTGATGGAACCCCAGTTAAATCAAGGTTTTTAGCAAATGTAATTATATTTGCCGCAAATATAGCGAGAAATTAGCCAAAAATTGATTGACAACATGGGCGAACTGTTTTACTATCGTAACAGATACAAAACTTTGTTAGATAACCTAACATGAAGCGCGGTTAATAACGAATACCGCAAAATTTATGACAACGGAGTGTGTAGACATGGGGAACATTAGAATGGCTTTTATCGGTGTTGGCGATATGGGATCGCATCATTGCATCGGTTTTGATTTGCTTCCGGGTAGTGACGTTCGTTATATCTGCGATATGAACGAAGCTAACGTAGCGCGTACCGTTGCTGAGCTTAAAAACAGCAGCCCGATTATTGTGACGGATTACCGTGAGCTGCTGCAAAAAGAAGATGTGGATGCGGTTGTCATCAGCGTTCCGAACTATTTGCACCGCGAGGTGGCTGTTGCTTTTCTGGAGGCAGGCAAGCATGTTTTTCTGGAAAAGCCAGTTGCCCACACGATTGAAGATTGCGATGCCATTATTGAAGCGGCAGAAAAATCCGGACGCATTTTGCAAATCGGACTCGTTTACCGTTATTCGAACTTGTACCGCCGGATGGCCAAGGAGCTGGAAAATGGGCGTCTAGGCGATGTGAAGCTAATGTGGTGCAAGGAGTTCCGTGATCCATTCCCGCCAACCGAATGGTTTTATGACAAGTCGAGGTCGGGCGGAGCGATCGTCGAGAAGGATTGCCATCACTTTGATATTTTCAACTGGATGATTCAGGCGAATCCAGTACGCGTATTTGCTTCCGGCGGCCAGCATGTGATGAAGCAGGGGCAAGACAACCTCATTACGAATTCCTACAGCCATTATCCAGCGAAAAATATTTCCGATACGTCGATCGTCGATCACGCCTTTATTACGATTGATTATGATAACGGCAGCAAAGCGAATCTGGGCCTGTGCATGTATTTGAAGCCGAGAAACCTGCTTGGCGAAGGGCTTGAAATCGGCTTAATTGGCGACAATGGCGGACAGATGGTTGCACGCAATGACAAGACGATTGATATCGTTGGCGGTGAGGATTGGACGAAGGATCATCTCGACATTGACGTAACGTCGGATTCGATTATGGGCGGACATACAGGTGGCCAAACGCAGCGTATCGATTTCTTGAAATGTGTAAGGGAAGGCAGGCAGCCGTTTGCGACGGCCCAGGTTGGACGTAATGCGCTGCTGATCGCGCTCGCTGCCGAAAAATCCATTTTAGAAGAACGGTACGTCTATTTAGAAGAAATCACTGGCTAAGGGGTGTCATGATGAATAGCTTGCGAAAATATGACACATTGCTGTTTTTCCTATTTATTATGCCGTGGATCATTGGCTTTACGATCTTCTTCCTGATTCCATTCGGTACTTCAGTGTTTTACGCGTTTACGGATGCGAAGCTGCCAGGCGCGGTCCATTATAACTTTGTCGGCTTCGATAACTTCATTCATATGATCGATGATCCGATTTTTCTGAAAAGCTTGCTTAACACGATGTATTTCGTCGTTTTCGGTGTTCCGATCGTAACAGCGGGCATGCTGGTGCTGGCGATGCTGCTTAATTTTAATGTGAAGGGCATTGCGTTGTTCCGTACCTTCTATTACTTGCCTACGCTTGTGCCAATTGTGGCAACCGTCATTATTTGGCGGCTCGTCTTCAATGCGGAATTTGGCATCTTGAATGCGGGACTTGGCCTGCTTGGCTTCGACAAAACCGATTGGCTCGGCGGCGAGCATACGATTAAGCCGGTTATCATCCTGCTGCAGGTGTGGATTTCGGGAAGCGGGGTGCTGATCTTTCTGGCGGCGCTCAAAAATGTGCCAAGGCATTTGTATGAAGCAGCTGAAATTGATGGAGCGGCTGGTGCTCGCAAATTTTTAGCCATCACGCTGCCGATGATCAGCCCTTCGATTTTATTCGTCATCATCATTCAAACGATGTACAACTTTCAAATGTTTACAGAAGCGCTGCTGCTCTCCAAGGGCGGTCCGAACTACGCAGCTTATACATTTGTCTACAATATTTACAAATCGGCCTTTACCGACTTGAAGTTCAGCATGGCGATGTCACAATCGATCTTTCTGTTTGCGCTGATCTCGCTCGTCACCTTTGTGCTGATGAAAATATCGAACCGCTTCGTGTATTACGAAGGAGAGAGATAGGGGGATCTATATGAATGGCGGGCAAAAGAGCAGCATAACAGCAACGGTCTCCAAATATGCATTGCTTCTCATAGCGTTGGTGTTATTTGTAGGGCCTCTCGTGTGGTTGCTCTCGACCATGATGAAGACGAAGGCGGAGACGTACAAGGTGCCGCCGACTATTTTTCCGGAACATATGAACTTTGAGGCGTTTGAACGATTGTTTGCCGTCCAGCCGATGATGTGGCAGTGGATTCAAAATTCCTTTGCGATTTCGTTTTTCGTCGCTTTGGGCGCTGTCGTTTCCAGCTCCATTGTGGCTTATGGATTTTCGCGTTTTGCGACGAAATACCGGGATAAGCTTTTTCCGATCGTGCTGCTGACGTTGATGATTCCGCCGTCTATTATGATGATTCCATCGTATGTGCTGTTTGCGAAGCTGGGGTGGATCGATACGTGGCTGCCGCTGATCGTTCCGGCCTGGCTCGGAGGCGCTTATTACATTTTTCTATTCCGGCAATTTTTTCTGACGATTCCGCAGGAGCTTGATGAAGCGACTTATCTCGATGGCGGCAATCGCTGGACCGTATATGCAAGGGTCATTATGCCGCTCTCCAAGCCGATTATTATTACGACGATCATTTTCGCTTTCGTCAACTCTTGGCTCGATTTTCTCGGACCGTTTCTGTATATCAAAAATAATGAGCTGTTCACGCTGAGTGTTGGCCTGCAGCTGCTGATTGGACAAACAAGCCAGGATTTCCCGGCGCTTGCTGCCGGTGCTTTCATTAGCATCATTCCGATTGGCCTGCTTTATTTCTTCGCACAACGCTACATTGTGGAAGGGGTGGTGCTGACGGGCTCCAAAGGGTAATGGCGCGGTCTGTTTCTGGTTTTCTTGCTTTCTACATGACGTAAAAGGGGAACTGTATATGAAAACGAAGAGCAAATGGAAGTTGAGTGTTGGTACTACGTTGTTGGCAACGTCTATTCTTGTAACGGGCTGTGGAGGCGGCAATGCAGGCGGACAGACGAATACGGCGAATCCAGCAAGTGCCGGCGGCAATTCCAGCGCGCCAGCTGAAGAGGCTGTAACGATTACCTATTCCCAGTGGGGAACGGCCGAGGAGCTTCAGCGCACACAGGAATTGCTAAACAAGTTTATGACGGCTAATCCGGGCATTACGGTCAAGCTGGAAGGCAAAGACTGGGGCAGCTACTGGGACGGACTGACGGCGAATGCCGCTGGCGGTACGCTTCCGGACGTATTCAAAACCAGCTATGCTTATGTAGAGAAATATGCGGAGCTGGGCATTTTTAAAGAGCTGGACGGCTTGCTCGCCGACAACAAATTTGATTTGAACAATGTGGATCCGAGCCTGCTGGGTCTCCATAAATATCAGGGCAAGCAGGTGTCGCTGCCTATTGATGCGAACGTCATCGTATGGTACTACAATAAAGCGCTGTTCTCTGATGAAAAAACAAACCCGCTGAAGGCGCCGGTGCCATCGCTTGAGCCGACTTGGGATGAAATTACCGACATCGCAACGAAGCTGACGTTTGATAAAAATGGCAAAAACGCTGGCGAAGCGGGCTTTGATGGCAAGAATATTGTCCAATGGGGCCTTTCGATTTCCCCAGGCTCGACAATGGACTGGTTCCTGGAGCCTGAGCTGTGGTCAAACGGCGGCAAGCTCGTCAATGATGATGGAACGCTTGCGCTCGATACGCCGGAATCGATAGAAGTGCTGCAATATTTTATTGATTTGACGAAAAATAAAAAGATCAACACAACGCCTGCGCAAATCGAAGGGCTTGGCGGCCAGGTCAACCTTGCGATTACTACGGGCAAGGTTGCAATGAATCCGGGCGGCAGCTGGAATACGGCCAACTATAAAGAAGCGGGCATTGATTACGGCATCTCTTATTTGCCGAAATTCAAGACGAACCAAACGGTTGTCCAGCCAGCAGGCATGGCAATCAGCGCTAATACGAAGCATGAAGCGGCAGCTTACAAGCTGCTGGCATGGCTTTCGGGCCCAGAAGGGCAGACGGAGCTTGCGAAGCAGGGCTATTCGATTCCTGCTAACAAAGCGGCTTCGGACGCATATATCGAAACGATGGGCGAAGCGAACAAAATCTTCCTTGACGCCCAGCAATACGGCATCGTATCGCCGTTCACGGCGAAGAAAACCGACCTCGTATGGACGTATGGCGAGCAATCGCTCAAGCTTCCGCTTGCGGGCGAAGGCGATCTAATGGCGGCGATTAAGGAATTGACTTCCAAAGTGGATTAATGAGCAATCGCGCTTTGCGGATTCAATTTCGGCGAGAAATGAATGAATCCCATTGAAAATGAACAAAGGCAGCTCGGACGAAAGATTAACGTCCGAGCTGCCTTTTTGTTGTTTAGCATTTTATTTCGGAGAGCTTTGCCTCATTTATAGCTTGACCCAAGCGTCCAGCCCATCGGGCTGATCGGGATTAATCCCTTCGGCTAAGGCTTTCGTTAAGGCGGCAATTTGCGGGATGAAAATAAAAGGAATGCCCTGCACGGCGGGGTCGAGCTGATGATCTGAAACAATGGCGAGATCAATATATTCGTCCGGGATGGCGTCTGCATCGTCAGTGAAGGCGATCAGTTTGGCGCCCCGCGCTTTAATATCGCGCATAAGCTTGCGCTGATGCCCGCCTTCATCACTTGAAATTGCCGCGATAACGAGTGTATCGGAGCCGATGGTTACCATCGGGCCGTGCCTTACATCAAGCAGATGGAAGGCGTGGGCCTGTGCGTTGGCAATTTCCGTTATAGCGATGGCGCCTTCAGCGGCTAGTCCTTGCAGCTCACCGTCAGCGAGCACAACAGCATTTGTCCATGCGAAGCTGGCTGCTTGGCGAATGCTGCTTTCGACGCGTGTCATGAAGGTTTCGCCTTGGCTAATTGCTTTTTGAATATCGGCAATGATCGGCTCGTCCTCGGCAAGAAAGGCGGCTATCAGGAGATTGGCCACATAAAGATTGGTGACGGTGCGTGTCTGGCAGACGCTATGATCGAATGCCCAAGGCAGCTCCAGAGATAAATCGGCTTGCTGGGAAAGGGGCGAATCTATCACGCAGGAGATGGCGAGCACAGGAAGCGTCATCTCGGCTTTGAGTTTCTTCACTGCCTCAACTACTTCGCTCGTGCTGCCTGAACGGGAGGGGGCGATGAGCAGCGTATTTGTCAGCAGCGGCTTGTAGCGCGCGCTATTCAATAAGAGGTCGCCTCCCGCCAAGGCGCTGGATGGGACGCCTGCACGCAGCTGAAAGGAGCGCGAAGCGGATTCGCTTAGGCAGTAGCTGGAGCCGCACCCGACGAAGGTGATGGAAGCTGGAGATAATTTTTTAATAAAAGTGATGATTTCTTCCCGTCTGCCTAACAAATAATCGTAGGTTTGCTGCAAGGCGCCATACTGCTGCTTAATCTCGCTATACGTTAAACTCATGAACAAAAACCTCCTATATCGAATTTCTTCTGTAGCGTAAGCTTAAATCATTTCGAGAAGCATTTCAATCAAAAAAAGATTTTTACAATCAAAATATGAAAATTTCGATCTGTTTTACGAGAGTTTAATCACTAAATCTAGCTATTTTAATCGGGTTGATCAAAAAAAGATTGTAAAAATCAAATATAGAGATTATCATAATCACAAATGGGCAGGATATGATCGGTCAAAGAGCGGAAGCTCGAGCAATAGGAACAAGCGCCCATTATGAAGGGGGAACTTATTATGCCACTTATCTCATCGACGGAAATGCTGCAAATCGCCCGTAAAAGCAAATATGCTGTAGGCGCTTTTAACGTCCATACGCTGGAAATGCTGCAGGCGGTTGTGGAGGCTGCGGCTGAAACGCAGTCGCCGTTAATTATTCAAACGACGGTCGGAACAGTCAAGCATTTGGGGCCTGACTATGTGGCTGCGGCCGCCAAGGTTGCGGCTAATCGGACGGGACTTCCGATCGCGCTGCATCTCGATCATTGCACTGATTTTTCAACGATTATCCAGTGCATTCGGGCGGGCTATACGTCGGTTATGATTGATGCTTCGATGTTTGCCTTTGAGGAAAATGTAGAGCGCACGCGCAAGGTGATGGAGGTTGCGGCAGCTGCTGGTGTGAATGTGGAGGCGGAGCTAGGCAAGGTGGGCGGTGTGGAGGATGATATTGTCGTCGATGAGCATGAGGCATCCCTTGCGGACCCGGAGGAATGCAGACGGTTTATCGAGCTTACAGGCGTCAACACATTAGCTCCCGCGATTGGTACGGCACATGGCATTTATAAGGGAGAGCCCAACATCGATTTTGTCCGCATTGCACAAATAGCCGAGCGTGTTGCGGTTCCGTTAGTGCTGCATGGGGGGTCAGGCATTCCGGCGGAGCAGGTGAGAAAGGCCGTGGCGCTGGGCATGGCGAAGATGAACGTTGCAACAGAGCTGCGCATCGTATTTTCGGAAGGCATTAAGCAGGTGTTTTCCGCCCATTCTGGGGAAAATGATCCGCGTAAATATATGGTTCCCGCCAAAGAAGCGGTTAAGCAGCTGGCAATTGAGAAAATGCAGCTATGCGGTTGTGCGTCCAAAGCCGGCGATATGCGATGATTACGACCGTAACGCTTAATCCAGCTATTGATAAAACCTATTACGTCAGCTCCTTTGCAGCTGGCAGTGTACAGCGGGTAGCCAGGCAAATCGCCGAGCCCGGCGGCAAGGGCAACAATGCGGCCAAGGTGATTCGGCAGCTGGGGAGCGACGTCGCTGCAACCGGGTTTATCGCTGGAAGCAATGGCTCTTTTATTGAACGGGGCTTGGCGGAGCGCGGCATTCATACCTCCTTCGTGCGTGGGGAGGGGGAATCTCGCGTATGCCTGAACATTATAGAGCAATCCAGCGGCAGGTCGACGGAGCTGCTTGAACAGGGGCCTGCGATGGAAGAGAAGCAGCTGTCTGAGCTGAAAAAAACGCTGCGCAGGCTGGCACTGCAATCCAGCGTAGTTGTGTTGTCCGGCAGCTTGCCCCCGAAAGCTCCGGAAGATTTGTACGCCGAGCTGATCGCGATTATTCGATCGACGAAGGCCCAAGCCTTTCTAGATGCCAGCGGTGCTGCATTTAGCAGCGGGCTGCTGGCGCTTCCTTATTTTATAAAGCCGAATGAGCAGGAGCTGGAGCAATGGCTTGGGAAGACGGAGCTAAGCGAGGCGGAGAAAATCGATGGCGCACGGCAGCTTGCCAGCCGGGGAATTGCTGAGGTGTGCGTGACGCTGGGCGGGCGCGGGGCTATTGCGTTTATCGATGGCGAAGGCTACCGGGTTACGCCGCCTGCGATCCGTGCGGTAAACACAGTTGGCTGCGGGGATTCCTTCGTTGCGGGCATGGCGTTTGCGCTGGAGCATGGCGGTTTGCCAATGGAAAGGCTGCGCGTAGCTGCGGCAGCCGCGTCAGCCAATGCCATGTCAGATAAGGCGGGCGATATCGACTATGCGTTGTTCCAGGCTTATGTGGGGCAGGTGCGGGTAACAGCTTTATAAGGCTGCTCCGCGCTGTTTTGGCCAAGCGTCTTGCAATCCGGCTCTTCATCCGCCAAAATGAGGATTAGCATGGAGGACGGACTCCGATTTATTAAAGGAGAGAGCGATGGAATATTCAAAAAGCGAGCTGCGCAGATCAAAGGTATTGGAGCTCATTAAAGGGCGCGGTAAAATATCGGTTCAAGAAATAACGGAGGAAATCGGCTGCTCCGAAGCGACGGCAAGGCGTGACCTGGACTGGCTGGAGAAGTCGGGCCAAATCGTGCGTACGATCGGCGGCGCGATTTATGAGGGAACGCTCAAGCAGCAGCAATTGCCGTCATCGGAGCTCCCTTTTGCCGATAAGCGCTTTTCTCAGCGGGAGGACAAAGAGCGTATTGCCGAAGCGGCTGCGGCGCTAGTGAAGGAAGGCGATATCGTCTGTCTCACAGGAGGCACGACGACGTATTTTATCGCCAGAGCACTCAAGCGGCATCGCAACATTACGATTGTAACCAATGCAGTCAACATTGCCTCGGAGTTAGCTGATGCGGATGATATTCAGGTTGTCGTCATTGGCGGCGTCATGCGAGCGAAGAGCTACGAATTGATCGGTCCACTTGCGGAAAGTGTAATTGAGAAGATCAATATTACGAAAATGTTTTTGGGAGTAGACGGTGTTTCCCTGGAGCATGGGTTTACGATGCATGCCGAGCTTGAGGTGCGCATCGCCCAGCTGCTTATTGCGCGCTCCAGCCACGTATACGCCGTGTTTGATCAAAGCAAGCTGGAGAAAAGCGCCTTGTTTACCGTTATTCCGCTGCGTCAGGCGAGCGGGATTATTACGAATGAGCAGCCGGAGGGCTGGCTTAAGCAGGCGTGTGAAGAACAGAAAGTGGCTATACATACGGAGAGGTGCTAATTTGATGAATGCGATTATCGAATATGGTTTAAAGAAGAAAGGAGCGACTAAGGATTATCCGTTCGGACCCGATCCATTGGTACTCAAAATTGCAGGTAAAATGTTCGCGCTTATTTTTGAACGCAAAGGGGACTATTCTTACTTAAATTTAAAATGTGACCCGGCAATTGCGGAAAATCTGCGAGAGCAGCATGAAAGTGTTCGACCAGGCTACCATATGAACAAAAAGCACTGGAATACCATCCTAATGGATGGTTCCTTGCCGGATTCGGATATCTTTGTCATGATTGACCACTCTTACGAGATGGTTGTCAAAAATCTTCCTAAGAGCCTCCGTGAGTCTATTAAGGAAATGAACTAACGGATCAATAGTGTCATAACCGAAGAAACTGCTCTATAAATAAAATGGGCAAAACAACAAACCTCCCAGCCGTGAACATGACGGAAGGCGAGGTTTGTTTCATTTGCGGCCGATTTGGGCAGATGATTGGGTTTGGGCTGGAAACGCTGCTAGGCTTGCGGAATTTGATAGGCGCTGGATTGGCGGAAAATCGGCTCAAACGGCAGCAAAATTTTGATAGGCAGCGGATAAGGAGACTGAATGCACTGCAAAATGGTTCTGGCGGCGACAATGCCGATTTCATAAGTCGGTATGTGAATCGTTGACAGCGGCGGCACGGTGTAGCGTGATGGCTCATTATCGTCAAAGCCGACGATGGCAAAGTCATGCGGCGTGCGATAGCCCTTCTCCGAAATGGCCCGCATAGCGGCCATGGCCATAATGTCGCTGGCTGCAAAAATCGCAGTCGGCAATTGGCCTAAATGCTCATCGACATATTGCAGCACGAGGCGATAGGCTTTGTCCGGTTCCCATTCCGCATTCAAAATATGGTGCGGCTGGCTGGTCAGTCCCGCCTGCTCCAGCGCTAGCTTGTAGCCGCGGTATCTTTTCTCCCGTTCGAATTTTCCAGACAGGCCCGTTCCGCCAATGAACAAAATATCGCGATGCCCTTGATCGATTAGATGCTTGACGGCAATGCGCGCCGCCTCGACACGGTCATAAGAAATCGTTGGAATGCTGGGATCGGAGACATCGACACCGACGATATGCTTAATATGCTTTTTCAAGTGGCTGTAAAGCTTGCTCTCAATTCCTTCGACGACGATAATGCCTTCCACCTGATTGGCATCGGTCACCTGGCGCAAAATTTCAGGTCTTTTCAAATCTTCTTGCGTATACGTGAAAGCAATTTTATGGCCGCTCCGTGACAATTCTTTCTCAATTCCATCAAAAATAACCGAGAAATACGGGTGGTAGTGGCGGTCCTGCATCGTGGAGACGACGCAGCCAATTCCTTTGGCGACCGGCTGGCTTTCCTGGGCTGCCGTTTTGAGCGGGTAGCCCAAATCGCGTGCGGTATCCCAGATTTGCTGCTTGATCTTGCTATTGATGGCGCGGCCAGATTCATCGGCCAGGACGCGGGAGACGGTGGAGATAGAGACGCCTACGCGCTCGGCTATATCTTTTAATGTGGGCATGACACAACCATCCTTTAATTTCCTATTGGAGAAACGGGTTAATGGGCGTTGAAAATCTTACTCCTTATGTTAAGTAAAAAAAATCGTGCGGTCAACTCGAAAATAGTTGCAAAAATTGAAAAATTATTGCTTAATTTTTGCAAATAATATGAAAAAAATGAATTGACTTCTCATAGCGATTGCGTTATATTTTTCATGAGATTAAGGAATGAAATCTTATACATAGGCTTGAAAGGGGAGTTTCTATGAGGTTTTCAAGGTTTCCTGCAATTTTTTCAGTGATTTGCATCATTTTTGCAACTATTGGTTGTGCAAATGCCGCCCCAGAGGCTGCAAACGAAACAAAATCAGGCAAAACCAAGCTTGTTTTTTGGAGCCACCAGGAAGATGCCATCATGAATGCCTACAAAAAAATGATCGAAAGCTATCAAACCTTACACCCCGATGTAGAAATTGACTATCAATCCTTCCCCTATGATGTTTACAACCAGAAGCTTAAAGCGGCGTTTACCGCCAAAACCCCACCAGATCTTGCAGAAATGTTCGGCACCTGGGTGCCAGAGTATTCCCGAAACGGCTTGCTGGCCGAAATCCCGAATGGCGAAAGCATAATGAAAGAGTATTACGAGGCCCCGCTAGGCGGCTATGTATGGCAAAACAAGCTGTATGGCCTGCCGCTCGAATTTAATATTGAAAATGGCGGCATGCTGGTCCATCCTCAAATGCTTAAGGATAAAGGAATAGCCCATCCTCCGGCTACATGGGATGAGCTGGTGGAAGCGGCTAAGCTGCTCACCGTTCGCGAAGGCAACACCCTCAAAGTTAAAGGCTTTGATTTTGTTTCCGCCGACAACATCACCTTTACGTTTCTCTCCTTGATTTTGCAGCAAAAAGCAGCTTACTGGGGGGATGGGGAGCATGTGAATTTCCAGACGCCGGAAGCGGTGAAAGCGATGAGTGCTTTAGTCGCCTTAGTCGCTGACGATAAAGTGGCCGATCTGACTTCGTTTGGCGGCGAGCTTGACACTTCCGATTATTTTTACCGAGGCAGCTCGGCTATGACGTATCGCGGACCTTGGACCATAGCCGCAGGGCTTACCAACTATAAGGTGAACGATTTCGAATATGTGCCGGTTCCTTCCTTTACGTCTGAGCCGCCTGTGTTTGCCGCCGAATCCGGCTGGGGCGTCGTCATTGCCGGGCAGAGCAAGCAGCAGCAGGCCGCCGCTGATTTCATCGCCTTCCTCTCTTCCAAGGATAACCTGCGCGAATGGAACTTAAGCACCTTTACCGTGCCGGCGAAAAAAGAAATTGCCGAAGATCCGGCGTTTCTGGGGGCGAATCCATACATGGCAACACCGCTCGCCATTCTTGAATTAGGCGAATGGATTGGGCCGATTGCCGATCGAGATTTTTTCTTCAAGCAAATCAATGATCATTTCCAGCTGATGGTGACGAAGCAGGAATCGGTGGAAGAAGGTCTGAAACAGATGGAGAAGGCGATTAACGACAGTCAGGATCAACATAAGTGATTGGAGTGTTCAAGCATGAGCGATCGTACTGCCATTAGCACAAGCACAAGTGGCAAAATTCAATCGGATGGTCAGATTGTCGGCTACAAAAACGTGAGGAAATTCGTTGTTTTTTCCCTGCTGCCGGTATTGCTGCTGTTCGGATTATTCGCCTTTATTCCAATTGGCTGGAGCCTCGGCCTGTCCGTATTGAAATACAATCCGCTCAGCGGCCAAGCGCTGTTCGTCGGTGCGGACAATTATATCCGCATGGTGAGCGACGCCATTTTTCTCAAATCACTTTGGGTGACCGTCAAATTCGTTTCTGTCGCGGTCCTGTTCAACATTTTGCTGGCGATTGCTATTTCCAAAGCGATTCAGCGCATTCGAATTCGCTGGCTTAAGGATTTGTTTCGGACGCTGTTTTTTCTGCCGACGATTGCTCCGCTCGCTGGAACGGCGATCGTGTGGAGCACGATGTTTAACTATCACAACGGCTTATTCAACATGATACTCGGACAACTGCATATCGCCCCGATCCAGTGGCTGAGTGATCCACATTATGCGCTGTGGTCGGTCATTATCATGACGTTATGGGCAGATATCGGCTACAATATCGTCCTGTTTATGGCGGGGCTGGATTCGATTCCGGATATGTATTATGAAGCAGCTATTCTCGATGGGGCGAACCGCTGGCACTTATTCCGCCATGTAACGCTGCCGCTGCTACGCCGGACGCTGCTGTTCGTTTCGATTACGACGGTCATCTCTTATTTTCAGGCGTTTCCCCAGTTTCAAATTATGACCAAGGGCGAGCCGTTTAATGAAACGCGGGTGCTGGCCCTGCACATTTACGAGCAAGCGTTCTCGAATTCGAATATGGGCTATGCGTCGGCGATGGCTACTTTTTTTCTTGTCATTATTTTGCTTATTACGTTATTGCAGCTGAAATGGGGACGATCACAATGGGAGTATTGAGAGGAGGCGCCGGGCATGCCGCATCGTACCAGCTGGTTTGATCGCTTCGTTATGGCAGCGCTGGCAGTCGCGTCATGCGTCATGCTGCTCCCCTATTTGTGGATGGTGCTGTCATCGCTCAAGAGCAATATGGAAATTATGTCGGGTGCAAGCGGTTTTTTTCCTCAGCAGGCAAGCTTGGATGGCTACAAGACGGTGCTGCTGGAAGCACCTTTCCTGCTATGGCTGCGCAATAGCGCACTGACGTCCGTCATCATTACGGCAGCTACGCTGTTCACGAGCGCGTTGGCCGGGTATATTTTTGCCAAACATCAATTTAAGGGGAAAAAGCTGCTGTTCATTCTCATATTGGCGACGATGATGATTCCGTTTCAGGTCATTATGATTCCAACTTATTTAATTACCGCAAAGCTGGGGCTGATCAATAGCCTAATGGCGATTATTTTGCCCAATCTGGTCAGCTCCTACGGGGTGTTTCTGGCCAAGCAATTTATTGAAGACATTCCACAAGAGCTGCTGGATGCAGCACGGATGGATGGTGCTGGCGAGCTGAAGCTGATGGTGCGCATCATAGCGCCGCTTATTTTGCCCATGCTGTCTGCGCTCGGCATCTTTACCTTTATGAATGCTTGGAACAGCTACCTGTGGCCGCTCATTGTGCTGAATGATACGAGCAAAATGACCGTCCCGCTGGCGCTTGTCTATTTTAACGGGACGCATATGGTCAATTACAATGTTGTCATGTCGGCGGCAGTGCTGATTACCATTCCGGTTATTATTGTGTTTTTGATTTTCCAGAAGCAGTTCATTAAAGGCCTGACCATGACGGGCATGAAATAAACAGACGAGGAGCATACAAATGACGAAAATAGCAATTATCGGGGCGGGCAGCGCCTTTACCCAGGAGCTGGCGATGGATATTCTTTTGATCCCTGAATTTGAAGGCGGTACGATTGCACTGGTCGATATCGATGCCGCCCGCCTGGAAATCGCACGCAAGCTGGTGCTGAAAATCATCGAAATGTCCGGCAAGCGCTGGGACGTTATCGCTTCCACAGATCGCCGTGAAGTGATTGGCGGCGCGGCCTTCGTAATTAATCAAATCGAGGTGGGCGGGCTGCAAACGGTCCGGTATGAATATGAAATTCCATTGAAATACGGCGTTAACCAATGCATTGGCGATACGCTCGGCCCAGGCGGCTTGTTCAAGACGCTGCGCACGCTGCCGAGCTGGATGGACATTTTGCGCGATATTGAGGATTTATGCCCGGACTGCATCATTCTTAACTATACGAATCCGATGTCGGCAGTGACGCTGCTTACGTCGCGATTGACGGAAATTCCTGTTGTTGGACTATGCCATTCGATTCAAAATACGTCGCGCCAGCTCGCTAAATACGCCGGAGTGCCTTATGAGGAAATGCAGTGGAGAGCCGGGGGCATCAATCATATGTCGTGGTTCGTGGAATTGACGCATGAAGGCAAGGATTTGTATCCTGTGCTGAAGGAACGCATTCAAAATGCCGATTTGCTGAAAAAAGATCCCGTCCGCTTTGACGCAATGCAATATTTGGGCGCTTTTGTATCCGAATCGAGCGGCCATTTTTCAGAATATATCCCCTATTACCGTAAACGGCAAAGCTTAATCGATCTACATTGCAGCTCCGGCTACAATGGCGCAACGGGCTATTATGCCGATAATTGGCCGATTTGGCGTCAGGAGAACGACGAGAAAATTACACAGCAGCTGGAGGGGACGCTTCCTTTGGAGCTTCAGTCCAGCCAGGAATACGCAGCCATTATTATCGAAGCTATGGTGAAAAATGAACCAAAGGTCATTTACGGCAATGTGCCCAATAACGGCTTAATTTCAAACCTTCCGCAAACGGGCGTTGTCGAAGTCGCTTGCATGGTCGATCGCAATGGCATTCATGCGTGCCATTTCGGCAGCCTGCCTGAGCATCTGGCCGCGTTATGCCGCTCGAATATGGCTTTCTTCGAGTTAGCTGTTGGCGCCGTAATGAACAAGGATAAGGAAATGGCGCGCCATGCGCTGATGGTCGATCCGCTATCGGCCGCCGTCTGCTCGCTTGCTGAAATTGGCGACATGTTCGAGGAGCTTTATGAAGCGGAGCGGGACTTTATCCTGGTGCTGAAATAATGCCTGCTGGAAAAAATAAGCCAATTGTTGTTATCGCCGGAGAGCTGAATGTCGATATCATATTATCGGGTGAAGATGTAGTGCCGGAATGGAATAGGGAAAAAATGATCGATACGTTCGATGTGGTGCTGGGCTCCTCCTCGGCGATTACAGCGTGCGCCTTAGCGAGCCTTGGCGCCGATGTTCGTTTCGTCAGCGTTGTAGGCGCCGACGATTTTGGCACATTCGCCATCGCCGAGCTTGAGCGAATGGGAGTGGATATAGCGAATGTAACCCGGTTGGCAGCTGTCAAGACAGGTGTTACCTTGTCCTTTTCCACTCCTTCCGATCGCGGGCTGGTCACTTATCCGGGAAGCATTCCCTTGCTAACGCCAGCTTATATTTCCGAATCGCTGCTGCGGCAGGCAGATCATTTGCATTTCGGCTCCTATTATTTGCAGGATAATATGCGACCGCATTGGAAAACGCTGTTCCAGCAGCTGCGCAAGCTGGGAGTCAGCACCTCGTTCGATACGGGATGGGACGTACGCAATGAATGGGACTGCGAGGGCATAAGCGGGCTGCTTGCTTATACGGACTTATTTATTCCTAGCGAGGAGGAGGCGCTGCATATTTTCGCTTCATCCAGCCTTAGTGAAGCGATAGGCAAGCTGCCGGCAGCCGCAGGCACCGTTGTGATTAAGCGAGGCTCCAAAGGCGCAATGCTTCGTACGCCAGATGGACTTGTAGTTGCGGCGGAGCCTTACCGCGTATCGCCTATCGATACGACAGGAGCTGGTGATTGCTTCAATGCGGGCCTAATTACAGCGTATTTGAACGGCTCCAGAGGCGAAGAGCTGCTGCGATATGCGAACGCGTGCGGCGCATTGTCTACGCTCGGTGTAGGCGGAACAGGGAATTTGCCGACGAAGGAAGCCGTCGAACAGATGCAGACTGAAGCGTTGGCCTAATAGCGGATCTCGGCAGTTGAAGGAGGTGGTAGGATCGACCTTACATAGACAGCTGAGCGCGGCATAATGGCTTCGATGCAAGTCAAACTTATTTAAGGAGATGATCGTTCGTGTTGAAAATTCAAAAATTTGTAAAAGTCATGCTCAGTATGGCGGTATTCACCTTGTTTGTGATCGGCATTCAAGGACCGGGCGTTTCGGCGGCAGGAGCCGACTATTATGTCGCAACAACAGGCAATGATTCCAACGCCGGTACGATCACCGCGCCATGGAAAACGCTGCAATATGCAGCTGACGTTGTGCCGGCTGGAAGTACGGTTCATGTTCGCGGCGGCGTTTACAACCAGAAGCTGAAAATAACCCGTTCCGGCTCTGCTGCGGCAGGCCCCATCGTTTTTACCAATTACAATGCAGAGGCTGCTATTATTGATGGGACAGGACTTTCCGTAAGCGGCTCCGAGGGCATCGTGAATTTAAGCGACGTCAGCTATATTACGATCAAAGGCTTTGAGATTCGCAATTTCACAACGACGTCGAACAATGTAGTGCCTATCGGCATTAATATCCGCGGTGCTGGAAGCCATATTAGCCTACTGAACAATAAAATTCATGATATTAAAAATACTTCGACGCCGACAGGCAGCGATTTGCTGGGCCGCGATGCCCATGGCATTGCCGTATACGGGACGAAATCGCCGGCTTCGCTGAACAATCTGACGATTGACGGCAATGAGCTGTACAATCTGGTGCTGGGCTCCAGCGAATCGCTAGTGCTCAATGGCAATGTGGATACGTTCTCGGTCACGAACAACCTGATCCATGATAATGATAATATCGGCATTGATCTCATTGGCTTTGAAGGCACAGCCCCAAGCACCACTTATGATCAAGCGCGTAATGGTCTTGTGAAGGGCAACAGAGTTTACAATATTACGTCAAATAACAATCCTTCTTACGGCAAGAAGCTGCCAAACAACAGCAACGCAGCTGACGGCATTTATGTCGATGGCGGCAAAGACAGCATCATTGAGCAAAACTACAGCTATAACAACGATATTGGCATCGAAATTGCTTCCGAGCATAAAGGCAAATCAACGAGCAATATTACCGTTCGCAGCAATATCATTTACAACAACCGTCTAACCGGTATTGCAATGGGCGGCTACGATAAGCAGCGGGGCTCCACGACAGACAGCAAAATCGTCAACAATACGCTGTACAAAAACGATACCCTCGGCGATGGCAGCGGCCAGCTTTACGTTCAATTCGATACGAAAAATAACATTATTAAAAATAACATTATGGTGGCCAGCTCGTCAGGCGTCCTCATCTATAACGAATATACGCAAAACTCCGGCAATATCGTCGATTACAATTTGTATTTCACGCCAGGCGGCAGCTCGGATGCCTACTGGGTTTGGAAAAATGTCGAGTATGACGGCTACGCTGCCTACAAAGCCAATTCCGGCAACGATTCGCATTCCTTATTTGTTGATCCTAAGTTCGTAAATGTCTCATTGAATGATTTCCATCTGCAAGCGACGTCTCCAGCTATTGATGCTGGCGATACAGATGCCGCAATTATCGGTTTACTGGATATGGATGGCCAGCCGCGTGTACAGGGGGCGGCCGTTAATATTGGTGCAGACGAGTAACGGAAGAGCTTAAGCAGGCAAACGGTTAAAAAGACGCAAAAAACGCCAGGGAAAGCAAGCTTCCCTGGTGTTTTTTTTGCTGCTCAGAAGCGGCGATTTCCTTGACTTCCCCGGGGCTGGACTATAAAATTATATTTGCCGCAAATTATTGCTAGTCAAATAAAATTTGCCCCAATTATAGTTGGGCTTATATCTATTGCTTGGGAGAAGAGAGGAATCAGGAATGGCTAAACTGAAAGATATAGCGGATCGCGTTGGCGTATCCATCTCGACGGTTTCACGCGTAATGAAAAACGATGCCAATCGCTCCGTTAGCGACGAGACCCGTAAAAAAATTTGGGAAACCGCCGAGCAGCTTGGCTATCGCACGCTTCGACCGGCAAAGAAGAAAAAGGCAGAAGCCAAAACAGCCTATAGAATTGGCTGCGTAGTCGCAATCCCGCAAAACAAATACAACAACCCGTATTTTTCCGTCATATTGGAAGGGATAGAGAAGGAGCTTGCCGCCTCGGGCATGCGCCTCGAATTCGTATACAGCATTGAGAAGGAAACCGATACCGAGCAGCTGCAAGCGCTGGTGAAGGAGCATCAAATCGACGGCATGCTCGTCGTAGAGCGCATTGATCCTGAAGCGTACCGCTGGATTAAAGCGAATGTCAGGGCGGTCGTCGGCGTCGATATTGCTGATCGGGAGGTTCCCGTGGTCAGCTATGACCGGGAGGCGGCTGCGAAGGAAGCTGTGAACCATCTTATCGAGCAGGGCCATCGCCATATCGCTTATATTGGCGGCTCGGAATACAAGGACGACTTCCGTGCGGAAAAACGTTTTCTCGGTTATCAAAGCGCCTTGAAGGAAGCGGGCTTGCCGATTGACGATGAATGGGTCATTAATGTCAAATGGGATGTGGCGCTCAGCTACGAGCTGACGAAGCAGGCTTTTGCGAACAATGCGCAGCGGCCGACGGCTATTTTTGCCGCCAGTGACATGATGGCCATTGCGGCGATGCGTGCCGCGACGGAGCGCGAGCTGAAAATTCCCGATGACATTGCTTTTTTTGGCGTCGATAACATTGAAATATCCGAATTTACTTCGCCGCCGCTTTCGACCATTCATGTGCCCAAGCTGGAGATGGGCATGTTCGCAGTCAAGCTGCTGGTCGATTATTTGGATAATCAATATGAAATCGCCGTCAAAATGGTCATCCCTTATCGCTGCCTGCTCCGCCATTCCACCAGCAGCAAGCTTACACATGTAACCCCATAACACGGCTTCGTAAGCACCTATAGTCAAGCTTTTTGGACCCGCAATAGCAACGATGAGAGGACTTCTGATGTAAATCAGGCGTCCTCTTTTTTGTTTGCTTGTTACGGGGTTGCGGCTTATAAAATATTCGACAGCTTGCGGTATTCGCGCGGAGAGATGCCTTCATGGCGGCGGAAAATACGGCTGAAATAATGGATATCGGGATATCCAACACTTACGCCGATGCTTTCAATCGATAGCCCGGATTCACGCAGCAGCCTTCTTGCTTCCCGATGACGGATCGATTGGACGAATTCGCTCGGCGGCATACCCGCAATTTGCTTAAACAGCTTCGCCATATGGTCGACGCTCAAATTCAGCCGTTTCGCAAGGCTTGTATTCGTCCACCGCTCCGCGGGTGCTTCTTCCATTTGCTTCATGACCTCCAGCAGCTTGTCCCCATGGACAGAACCCTGCGCAACGGAGCTTGAAAAGGAGGAGCGCAGCAGATGGGTGAGAATTTGCAGCATATATGCTTTGCAGACGAGCTCATAGCCGGGCGGGCGCATCGTAAACTCGTGCACGAGCTGCTCCATAAGCTGGACGCATACGAGGGAAGGCGTATAGACGATGCTTGCCGATAAAGGAGCGAGCTGCTCTGCGCAGGCTTCCACCGCAAATTTATCTGCTTGAGCCTCCTCAGTATAAACGACCATATCCGCCTCGGTCTGAACGTCCAGCTCATCGAAAAAATCAAAGTGTATGCCGAGAAACCTCGCTTCAGGAGTCGATATAATCTCATTTTGGTGATAGACGCCCGAGGGCAAAAAAATAAGCTGGCCCGCTGTAAGCGTGTAGCGCTGCCCTTGCATATGGGTCGCTGCTTCTCCATGGGTCACATACAGCAGCTCAAAATCATACAGCCTTCGTCGCGGCATAGCGCCCGGCGGCAGGCTTTGGAATTGGGCGTAATGGACGCTCGGCGACCATTCCCGAAAAGGAGCTATCCTTTGTAGTGGGTAGCATGCAGCAAGGTTGTTCACAGAGTCAACCGCCTTTCCTATATTTGTCTGTGCAATAAAACGGATTTGTGCAAATAATCTCTTTTTCGACTAAATAAAAATCCGATTAAATCGGCTATTATAGTTGTATTATCACATGTTTGCTAAAGGGCTTCAACATAACGGATTTTGCTAAAAAAGGAGCATGAAGCTGATGGATTCCGCTATAGCTGCCATTGGCGGCAGCTACATTTGCAAGCGGCTTGTGCCCGCTATGTCTGGCGCTTCATCCGCCTCGCTGGATTGGGGCTGTTGTGAGGCGTTGGAGCTGGTAGATACAGTAACGGGTGCGCCGCCAAGGGAGCGGACGGAGGTGAGGATAGGCTGGAGTTCGAAGCATTTGCATATCCGTTTCGCATGCAGGGATTTGCATATCGTATCCGAGTTTACGCAGCGGGACGAGCCGCTTTATGAGCAGGATGTTGTCGAGGTTTTTATTGACGAGGAGGGAGAGGGTCGGCGTTATATGGAGCTGGAGGTTAGCCCTAATAACGTCGTATTTGATGCCATCATCGAAAATGACGGCTCAGGCGGCATCAGCTCCTCTGATCTGATGTGGCAGTTTTCCGGCCTCCAAACGTCGGTGCAATCAGACGATCAAGGAAATGTGCTCTATTTCATTGATATTCCAGCATCCAATTTCCAGCGTCCTTTCGCCCCTGGTTTAGTTTTTCATATTAATCTTTACCGCATCGATCAAGATGTGCGGGGCACACGTGAATACCAGGCGTGGCGACCGACTGGTGCAGTAAACTTCCATCTGCCGCAGCATTTCGGCAAGCTCATTTTTAATTAAAGCTTCTTAAAAGTTGGGTGAATAAGGCAAGCGGAGTAAAAGGTTTGGATTTGAGAAGCGAAGCGTTCGCCTTTGTCTTTTGATTTCCACCGCTAAAGCATTTATTGTTCAGGAAATCAAAAGGCAACAGCGATCGAAAACCAAATCTTTTACGCAGCGCCGATCCTTGTTCACCCATCTTTTAATCCAATTCAATTAACAGGAGGTTTCTCAAATGAAAAAAGGGATTAATATTTGGTCATTCAACAGCAATACCACCATCGCAAGCTGCATTCAAACGGCGAAAAAAGCCGGCTTCGACGGCATCGAGCTGTCGCTTAACGGCACAGGCGAGCTGAGCCTCGCGGCAACGGATCAGGAAATTCGCGACATCAAGGCGCGTCTAGAGGAAGCGGAGCTGGAAATCGCGGGCCTAGCAACGGGGCTGTATTGGGATTATGCGATGACGAGCGCGAACCCGGAGACGCAAAGCAAAGCAATGGATGTATGTAAAAAACAGCTGGAGCTTGCAGCGGCGTTTGGCGTCGATACGATTTTGGTCATCCCAGGCGCGGTGGGCGTTGATTTTATTCCCGGCAGCGAAGTAACAGATTACGAATATGCGTATAACCGTGCCCAAGAGTCGATTGCGAAGCTCGTTCCTTTTGCGCAAAGCGCGAACGTATCGATTGGCATTGAAAATGTATGGAATAAATTTCTGCTGTCGCCGCTTGAGCTGCGCGGGTTTATTGACTCATTTGGCTCCAGCTACGTAGGCTCCTATTTCGATGTAGGAAACGTCGTGCAAAACGGTTATCCAGAGCAGTGGGTACGCATTTTGGGCAATCGGATCAAGAAGGTTCATTTCAAGGATTACCGTCGCCAAGCGGGCGGGCTGCATGGCTTTGTCGACCTGCTTGCAGGCGATGTAAACTATCCAGCTGTCATGGAGGCACTGCATGCGATTGGCTATGACAATTACGTCACGGCCGAAATGATTCCGCCGTACACGCATCATGCGGAGCAAATTATTTTCAATACTTCCAAAGCGATGGACGCGATTTTGGGCCGTGGAAACGGCTAACTCATTTCGCCAAAAGCTTTTATTTGATAAGGGGGATTCACGATGTTAAAAGTAGGTCTTATCGGTTTCGGTTTTATGGGACGCATGCATTTCGACAACTATGTTCGTCTTACAGAAGAGGGCGCGCCAGTGCAATTGGCAGCGATTTGCGATCTGATGATTGAGGAATTGAAAAATGGCAAAGCTTCCGGCAATATGGCGACGGGCCAAGAGGTTTATGATCTATCGCCGTACAACCTGTATGACAGCATTGAGAAAATGCTCGAAAACGAGGAACTCGACATCATCGACATTACGCTGCCGACTTATTTGCATGCCGAGCTGACCTGCTCGCTGCTGGAAAAGGGGCTGCATGTGCTCTGCGAGAAGCCGGTAGCCGGAAATTCCGCTGATGGCTGGAAAATGGCGCAAGCAGCTGAGCGCACAGGCAAAACGCTGATGATTGGCCAATGCTTGCGCTTCTGGCCAGCCTATGAATATTTGAAATCCGTTGTGGACGATGGCCGTTTTGGCGCGGTAACGGGCGGTTATTTCTTCAGAGGCTCCGCCGCCCCTAAAGGCTGGTTCCTCGACGGCAGCAAGAGCGGCGGGGCTGTACTGGATATGCATATTCATGATACCGACATTATTCACTGGCTATTTGGCAAGCCGGAGCAAGTATCGACGCTCGCTCGCAACGTCATTCCAGGCAGCGGCTACGATACGGTATCGACAAATTACGTCTACCCGGACGGGAAAGTGCTGAATGCGCAAGCCGACTGGACGCTTGAAGGCGATTTCGGCTTTGCGATGACGTATCGCGTCAATTTTGAAGGCGGCAATCTGCTGTTTGAGAACGGACAGGTTAAAGTGAATCCCAACAATGAGCCGGGCTTTGTAGCTGATCTATCGCCGGACATGGGCTATTACCGCCAAATCAAATATTTCCTTGAATCGGTGAACGCAGGTACGCCCGTATCCGTCTGTACGCCGGAAAGTGCTGTAGGCACGCTGGAAATTATTGAGGCAGAGCTTCGCTCGGCTGATGAGCGCGGCGCGTTAATCCGCTTGTAGGCACGGATTCGGCGGCCAGCCCCGGCCAGCCAAAAGGCGCATGAAAACATAGGATAGCCCCTTTCGCTATAAACAATGGCGGCGAGGGGCTATTTTTATAATAATCGTTCATTTTGTGAAAAATATCACATAACTCCCGCTCATTGTTGTTTATACTGATGGTAAGAACGATGAAAGCTTTACAGGGAGGCGTTTACGATGGGAGCAATACGGCAAAAGCTTGTGCTGATTGGCAATGGGATGGCGGGAGTAAACACGCTGGAGCATATCCTCAAGCTGTCACCAGAGCAATATGACATCACGGTATTCGGCAGCGAGCCGCATCCAAACTATAACCGGATTATGCTTTCTTATGTTTTGGAAGGCAGTAAAACGATAGACGATATTATTTTGAACAGCTGGGCCTGGTACGAGGAGCATCAGATTACGCTGCATACGGGAACGACGATAACATCTATTGATACGCGGCAAAAAATCGTGTTTGCGGACAATGGGCTGACTGCATCCTATGACCGACTAATTATTGCTACAGGCTCGAATCCCATTATACTGCCCGTTCCCGGGCATCAAAAGCAGGGTGTCGTAGGCTTCCGTGACATTGCGGATTGCAGCGTCATGCTGGAGACCGCGAAGCAATATCGCAATGCGGCCGTTATTGGCGGCGGGCTGCTCGGACTGGAAGCGGCCAAGGGCTTGCTCAATTTGGGCATGAATGTGACGGTCATCCATTTGATGGCGGATTTAATGGAGCGCCAGCTTGACCCGAGCGCTTCGGCGATGCTGAAGGCGGAGCTGGAACGGCAGGGACTGCATTTCCTTATGGAAAAGCAGACGGCGGAAATTTTTGGCAGAGAGCGCGTAGAGGGGCTCGCTTTCAGCGATGGAACGAAGCTGGAGTCGGATTTTATCGTTATGGCAGCGGGCATACGGCCTAATACGGCTTTGGCTAGCGCGAGCGGCATTGAAGTGAAGCGAGGCATCGTCGTCGATGATTACATGCAAACGTCGGCGGAAGGCGTATACGCTGTTGGCGAATGCGCCGAGCACCGCGGCGTTTGCTATGGCTTGGTTGCCCCGCTGTTTGAGCAGGGGGCCGTACTCGCGAAGCAGCTATGCGGCGTGCAAACGAAGCCTTACGAGGGGACGCAATTGTCGACGAAGCTGAAAATTTCGGGCGTCGATGTATTTTCGACTGGCGTATTCTTGGATCAGCCAGAGCTGACGGTTATTCGCAAGCAGGATGACTGGAAAAAGCAATATAAGAAGCTGCTGCTTAAGGACAATACAATCGTTGGCGGTGTGCTTTATGGCGATGTCAGCGATTCGAGCCGGATTCAGCAATGGGTGCGCGAAGGGGCGGCGATGACGGACGCTATTTATGCGGAGCTGATGGGAACGGCCGGCACTGCGCTGTCAGCTGCTGATCGCGTAGCGCAAATGGCCGACGATGAAATCGTATGCGGCTGCAACGGCGTATCGAAGGGGAGCATCGTAAAGGCGATTAAGGACAACTCGCTCACCACGGTCGACGAGGTGAAGGCATGCACTGGGGCTGGGCGTTCGTGCGGCGGCTGTGTGCCGACGGTTAGCCATTTGCTGCAATATGTGCTAGGAGACGAATATGCTGGGCAGAAAACCAAGACTGGCATTTGTGGCTGCACCGACCTGAGCCGCGATGAGATCGTAGCTGCTATAAAAGAGAAGCATTTGACGACTGTGAAAGAGGTCATGCATGTACTAGAGTGGCATCATTCGGAGGGCTGCTCGAAATGCCGTCCAGCGGTCAATTATTACTTGGGCATGCTGTGGCCGCAAGAGCATGAGGACGAGAAGGATTCGCGCTTTGTCAATGAGCGGATGAACGCCAACATTCAGAAGGATGGCACCTACACCGTCGTGCCGCGGATGTACGGCGGCGTGACGACGCCGGAGGATTTGAAGAAAATTGCTGATGTTGCTGTGAAATATGAGGTGAAAATGGTCAAAGTAACCGGAGGCCAGCGGCTTGATTTAATTGGGGTTGCGAAAGAGGATTTGCCACTCGTGTGGAAAGAGCTGGATATGCCTTCGGGCTATGCGTATGCGAAGGCGCTGCGCACGGTGAAAACCTGCGTCGGCCAGCAATTTTGCCGCTTCGGTACACAGGATTCGATCGGCATGGGCATTCGGCTGGAAAAAACGTTCGAGCGGATCGATATGCCCGCCAAGTTCAAAATGGCCGTGAACGGCTGTCCGCGCAACTGCGCCGAGTCGTGTACGAAGGATATCGGCATCGTCGGCAATGACGGTGGCTGGGAAATGTTCGTTGGCGGCAATGGCGGAATCAAGCCGCGCATCGCCGAGCTGCTGTGCAAAGTGAAAACGGATGAAGAGCTTGTGCAGATGGTGGGCGCTTTTACCCAATATTATCGGCTGACGGCGAATTACTTGGAGCGCACCTCGGAGTGGGTGGAGCGCATCGGCATAGAGGCGATAAAAGCGGAAGTCGTTGACAATATAGACCGCCGCCGCGAGCTGTATCAGGATATTCTTGCCGTGCTGGCCGAGCTTAAGGAGCCTTGGAGCACAGCGCTTGAGGAGCAGCAGGAAAGCAGCTATTTGTTCGAAGCGATTCAAATGAAATAGGAGAGGAGCAGTCAAATGACTACACAGGTAAACAAGGATTTGACCTTTATTAAAATCGGCACGCTTGAAGATTTTCGCGAACGGATGGGGCGGGTCATCCGCTTGAACGAGAAGGAGATTGCCGTGTTTCGTACAACGGACGGCACCTTGTATGCACTGGACAATCGCAGTCCTCATCGCAGGGGAGGCCCACTCGCGGAAGGCATGGTATCGGGACATTTTGTGCTGGACCCGCTATACGATTGGAAGATTGCACTGGATACCGGGCAGGTGCAGGCGCCTGATACTGGCATGGTGCCAACTTATCCTTTGAAGATAGAAGGCGAGGACGTACAACTGGGGCTAACGCTGGAGCAAGCGGGCCAGCTGGCACGGGAACGATAGAAGCTCGTATTTTAAGCGAATAAAGGAGGTTTATCTATGAATACGGCAACGCTTAACAAGGAAGGCGGTCAAGGCAAGAAGAGTTTTGGCGAGTGTGCTTGCTGCAGCGGCAATCATCTGCTGCAAGCGCTTTTGGAGCAGAAGGAGCAGCAGGATGTCGGCATTCAGCCCGAGAAGCTGAAGCCGGCAGACTGGAGCAAGCAGTCGATGGCCGGGATGGTGCGCCAGCTTATGTTCGGCTATCATCTGTTTCTCAGAGCCGAGCTGCCGTTGCTGCACGAACTGACCACGCTTATTACGAGCGTTCATGGCAGCCAGCATCGCCAGCTGATTGAGCTGCAGCAGCGCTTCCATGCTTTAAAGGTTTTGCTGGAGCAGCATTTGATCGACGAGGAGGAATGCTTTTTCCCGCTCATTCTGAAATACGAGCGGCAACATTCCGCTACCGCGTTCAGGCAGGCGAAGCAAATGGTCGAGAAGCTTGAAGGCGACCATAGGCGTATCGGCAATATGCTGCTGCATCTTAGGTTGGCTTCGGCACATTATGTGCTGCCGGATGATGCGTGTGAGGCTTTTGCTTATACGTACACAAGGCTGAAGCAGCTGGAAGCGAAGCTGCTGGAGCATATCCGGCTGGAAAATCATTATTTATTTTATAGATTGTGATAATATTCACATTTTAAAAAAGAACCTGGTTTTATACTGAAGCTATAAAGGATATGGGAGGCGGAGAAGATGGCTGTCAATCAAACCGATCGCATTAAAGTGGCAGAATCTGCGGGCGCTTGGCGGGGCTTTGCAGCAGGCAAGTGGCAGGAACGCATTGATGTAAAGGATTTTCTGGATCATAACATTCAGCCTTATACTGGCAATGAGGAATTTTTGGCGGGAGCCACCGAGGCTACTGTCGAGCTTTGGCAAAAAATCCAGCAGCTCGTCAAGCAGGAGCGGGCAAACGGTGGTGTGCTGGATATTGACCTGCATACGGTTTCCAGCATTACCGCCCATGCGCCCGGCTACATTGACCAGAAGAAGGAACAGATTGTCGGGCTGCAAACCGACGCGCCATTGAAGCGCTCCATTCAGCCATTCGGCGGCATCAAAATGGTCGTAGATGCTTGCGAGGCCTACGGCTTCGAGCTGCCCGCCGAAATGGTCAAAATGTTTACCGAGGTTCGCAAAACCCATAACCAAGGCGTATTCGACGCCTATACATCAGAGATGCGGGCGGCGCGCAAAGCGGGCATTATTACAGGGCTGCCGGATGCTTACGGACGCGGCAGAATCATTGGCGATTACCGCCGGGTAGCCTTATATGGGGCGGATCGTCTCATTGCCGGTAAGAAGCAGGAGCTGCTGCTGCTGGAAACAGGCACGATGACGGAGGATGCGATTCGCGACCGGGAGGAAATATCCGAGCAAATCCGTTCACTGCAGGAGCTTAAGCAGATGAGCCTTGCCTACGGCTGCAACATCTCCCGTCCAGCAGCTACGGCGAAGGAAGCGTTCCAATGGCTGTACTTTGCTTATCTGGGGGCGATTAAGGAGCAGAATGGCGCGGCGATGAGCCTTGGGCGCGTCTCCAGCTTTCTCGATATTTATATCGAGCGCGATCGGCTGGAAGGAAGGCTGACGGAGGAGCAGGCACAGGAGCTGATGGATCATTTTGTCATGAAGCTGCGGATCGTGAAGTTTTTGCGGACGCCAGACTATAATGAGTTGTTCAGCGGTGACCCGACCTGGGTGACAGAGTCGATTGGCGGCATGGCGGTGAATGGCCAGACTAGGGTGACGCGCAGCTCCTTCCGTATTCTTCATACCCTATATAATTTAGGGCCGGCACCGGAGCCGAATTTGACCGTGCTGTGGTCAGCAAGCCTGCCGGAAGCGTTCAAAAAATATTGCGCCAAGGTGTCGATTGAAACGAGCTCGATTCAATATGAAAATGATGATATTATGCGCCCGCAGTTCGGCGATGATTACGGTATTGCCTGCTGCGTCTCTGCGATGCGAATCGGCAAGCAGATGCAATTTTTCGGAGCGCGGGCGAATTTGGCAAAGGCGCTGCTCTATGCCATCAATGGCGGCGTGGATGAGGTTTCCGGAGCGCAGGTTGGGCCGGCATTTGCCCCGATAACGAGCGATCTGCGCCTCGATTATAAAGAGGTGATGGGCAAATATGACGCCATGCTGGAATGGCTGGCGGGACTCTACATGAACACGCTGAACATAATCCATTACATGCATGATAAATATGCCTATGAGCGGCTGGAAATGGCGCTGCATGACCGCGAGATTTTACGTACGATGGCATGCGGCATTGCGGGCTTGTCAGTTGTGGCGGACAGCTTGAGCGCAATCAAGCATGCGGTTGTTATACCGATTCGCAATGAAAATGGCATCGTTGTCGATTTTGACATTCAGGGCGAATACCCGATGTACGGCAACAATGACGAGCGGGTAGACCGGATCGCCGTGCAGCTGACCGAAACGTTTATGAATAAGCTGCGCAAGCATCGCACTTACCGCGGCGCATTGCCAACGATGTCGGTGCTGACAATTACATCAAACGTCGTGTATGGGAAGAAAACGGGCAGCACGCCGGACGGCAGAAAAGCCGGAGAGCCTTTTGCCCCCGGCGCAAATCCGATGCATGGCAGAGACCGCAAGGGCGCGCTTGCCTCACTCGCATCCGTAGCCAAAATTCCATACGAGGATTGTCTCGATGGCATTTCCAATACGTTCTCGATCATTCCGAAGGCGCTCGGCAAGGAGCCGCAGACGCGCATTAACAATCTGGTGTCGCTGCTCGACGGTTATGCGGATAGCTCCGGCCATCATTTGAACGTTAATGTGTTTGAACGGGAGCAGCTGCTTGATGCGATGGAGCATCCGGAAAATTATCCGCAGCTGACGATTCGCGTATCGGGCTATGCCGTCAACTTTATTAAGCTGACCCGCGAGCAGCAGCTCGATGTCATAAACCGTACGTTCCACGGCGCAGTATAGAAAGGAGGCCCTAAGCATGTTAGGCAGAATCCATTCCTTTGATACGTTTGGAACCGTCGATGGACCGGGCATTCGTTTCGTGCTTTTTATGCAGGGCTGCGCATTGCAATGCCAGTTTTGCCACAACCCGGATACGTGGGATACTGGAGCGGGAAAACAGGTGACGATCGACGATATTTTGCAGGAAATAGAGCCTTATGTGCCGTATTACCGCCGCTCCGGCGGCGGCATTACGGTTACGGGCGGGGAGCCGACGCTGCAAGCGCCCTTCGTAACCGAGCTGTTCAAAGCGTGCAAGCAGCGCTGGGGACTGCATACGACGCTTGATTCCTCCGGTTTTTGCGAACCGAATCACGCCGAGCCGCTTATGGCGGTTACCGATTTGGTGCTGTTGGATTTGAAAATGATCGATTCCGCCAAGCACGAGCAGTTGACTAGCCGTCCAAATGAGCGGATTTTGCGTTTCGCAGCTGCTTTGAGCTCATGGAAGCAGCCGGTATGGATTCGGCATGTGCTCATTCCGCAGGTGACTGATGGCGGCGACGATTTGCGCGCGCTTGGCGCTTATATTAGCGGGCTTCAATCGGTTGAGAAGTTTGAGATTTTGCCCTATCACCGAATGGGCGTGTACAAGTGGCAGCAGCTCGGACGAGAATATCCGCTGGAGGGAGTTCCGAGCCCGACGGAGCAGGAGGTCGCGCGGGCATACCGCCTCGTGCAGGAGGGTGGTGTCCATGCGGCATCGAACATATTAGAAGTAGGGAGCATAGAAAAGAAGCAGCCTGTCAGCCGATTGCTCGGCTGAAGGATGCTTCTTTTTTTCTTGCAATCGCTCTGTATTCTCAACTAATGGATCTATTAGCGGCCAACTCTTGTAAAAGCAATTCGCTGCTTTTCTCCAGCTGCATAGGGTATAAATGAACGTTAGCGGGCGTTTTTTGCTTCAGAGCCTCGAATACAGCTGATGAAGCATACACACGATCAGTCTCGCTCAGCATTTTGCTCAGCAGCAGGGAATCATCCGTTCCCGCTGTACGGCAATTCGTGAGTTCAATTCCAGCCTCTAATACGCGGTCAGCCATCCATTCCCCGCCGACTTTACCTAGACAAACGAAAGCAAGAGAGGCAGCAGCGGGCAATTTCGCGATTTCCAATAGGGAAGCCTGCTCGATAATGGCGCCTATAACGGTCAATTTTTTCCCAAATGGATGGATCAATTGCTTTACTTCTTCAGCATGATTCAGCGTAGTTACAATAGCATCCGCATGGCGGATTGCCTCTTTAAGCGGGCCGCTCTCCGAACGTATATCTTCTAAAAAACAAATTTCCACATCCGCGCCTGTCAGCCTGCGAATCTCGCTGCTGTAAAATAAATAATCATGGCCCTTGCACTCCACGAATATAAGTCTCATCGTTCTAGTCATATTTGTTTCTAGCATTAAGGTGTAGGCCAAGCCTGCCTGAAAATATTCTTTCAACGATACTTGATGGCGGCTCGCTTCCTTTTGTGCCTCCGTAAACATTTTTTTCATCGGAATCCGTTCCATTTGCAGCCGTTCAACCTCTGGGCCAGAACAAACCTGAGTGCCTCGGCCTTTTTGGACGGAAACGAGCCCTTCTTCTTTTAACTGGCTGTACACCCAATTGACCGTATTTCGATTAAGGCCTAATAATTCGGCTAATTCGCCGGCAGGCGGCAACATTTCGCCTACTTGAATTTCTCCGGTGCCAATGAGCCATTTAAACTGCTCTTTAATTTGAGTATTTACATTAAAGGTTAGTGTCGGATCGACGCGTAGAATAAGCCGTTTATGCTGCATAGAGCTTACCTCATTTCATAGTCAACTAGTTATATTATAGCTTGTTTGATAAAGGAATAACAATTTCACGGTTTGATTAGACGAAATGTAACGTTGACAATGTAGGCTGATTCCTTTATAAATGACTATATAACTAGTCAACTACTCATTTGGAGGAGGTAAAAGGATGCACACGTCTTTTGTGCGATTAACAACTAAGCTGAAGGAGATGAAAGCAAGTGGCAGGCGGAGTCCTTTAACCATTTCACTACCCAAAGCGGCATGGGGTGTTTTTGGAGGTTTTACTGTCATTTTTCTGCTATCTATGCTGACTGAAAAGTCGGATTTTGTATGGATTATGGCACCGTTTGGAGCTACCTGTGTACTTGTTTTTGGCATATGGGATTCCCCGTTGTCGCAACCGCGCAATGTGATCGGCGGGCATTTGATATCGACGGGCATTGGCTTGCTTCTTTATCATTTGTTTGGGCAGGGGAGCCTCGTCATGGCTGCTGGAGTAGGTCTTGCGATTGGTCTAATGATGTTAACCAAGACGACTCATCCTCCTGCGGGGGCCGATCCGCTAGTTGTCATCATGGCTGGCAGCACCTGGTCTTTTTTAATAAACCCGGTACTTTTAGGTACTATCATCATTGTAGGAATGGCCCTTGTAATAAACAATTTGGACAAGTCTAAGAAGTACCCGACCTTTTGGAGGTAAGCCTGGCTCAAGCATAAAAAGCCCGAAAGACGAGCACTAATTCCATAGTGCCTATCTTTCGGGCTTCAATTCTTCTATTCATCGTTCAGCTAATCTGCTTTATTCGTGTCCTGCTCCTCATTAAACCATAGAGGATCCTCGCAATCGACTTCGCCGTTATAGTTAATGAGCAGTTCTTCTCCTGCCTTAATATCGGTAAAGGCAAAAAAGTCTACCGTCAAATTGTCAAAATTAAGCTCATAGAACGTGTTCGGCGTATAGGAGTGATTAAACAGCATGCCATAGCCAAGCAAAAGAGCGGAATGATTCGCGCCATATTCGAAGGCATAGTCGCCAATAATCGTTTTCTCAATATGAACATGCTCCTCGTTGTCGTAAGGAATGACGGGTGCTTCGTGAATAAGCGCGCCCTCGGCGATGTCCTGGGTGGCGAATACGCCGCGGTTCAGCTCGCCATTGCTGAGCTGGGAAGTACGAATTTCAATCATGAAAGTATCCTCTGTCCACTAAATCATATAATGGAATTCTTTTTCTCAATATTATAGCCCGCTTTCGTTGAAAATAGCAATGCTGCTATCTCCTGCCCATACAAGGGCACCCAGCCGAAGGGGCTATACGAAGGTACTATAAAAACATGGTACTATTGCAGGCAGACCTCCTCATGTATAGTTGAGTTAGACATATGTGTCAAACATACATACTGCTGTTTCCCCTCTTAATAATAGATATATCGTTATAAGGAACATTCGCCAGGAGCAGGGAGTGACTTGACGCCATGAACAGAGCTTTGACAAGGCAGCAGGAGCTGCAGCATAAAGCTGCTGTGCTCAAACAATATGAGGTTTATGGCTATCAGGTGGCCTGCTATGTGCTGGAGGATGAAGCGCTGGCGGCTCAGGCAGTGATGCAGGCTTTTAAACAATTGTTTCAGGAAGGGCCGTTTTTCGAGCAGCCACAGCCTGTGCAAAAGCAGCAAATGAAACGAGTCGTCATGAAGCAAGCCTTGCTTAGCAAATCCGCTGCTTTGCTTCAATAAAAACCCTCCGAAAGCCCCTAACAGGCGAATTTCGGAGGGTTTTTGTTCAACTGGCTAGCAGCGAATTAGTTAGCAGTAATTTTCAGGCGGATCATATTCCATGAAGCTTTGCCCAGTACGGCGCTAACTTGACCGCCATCGACTTTGGCTGTGCCATTGTTATGCGGCAGAACTTGATTAGGGCGGGCTTTCGTATTACAAGCCTTAATATCGTCATTTTCCAGCACGACATGCTCAATTAGGCTGACGGCGCCGAAGCTGCGAACATCAACGTCCAGATCAAGGGATTCCTGCAAATGACGGTTGACAGCGAAAATCGTAATCTCGCCTTGTTCTTCATTGTGAACGCTGATCGCTTCCAGATAAGGCACATCAGTGAAATCCTTCGAATCGTATTTTGGCGATGATGTAATCGGCTGAAGCACGGTGCCTCGTCCATACAGCGAAGCGTGCTTGTAAGGGAAATACGTCGTTTGCAGCCACAGCGGACCGCCATTTTCCGTCATAATCGGAGCGATAACGTTTATGAGCTGGGCCAGGCAGGCGATTTTCACCCGGTCTGCATGCTTAAGCAGCGTAATGACGAAGCAGCCGACAGCAAGCGCATCCTCAAGCGTATAAACATCTTCAAATTCCGGCGGCGCAATATGCCAGCGTTCCTCTGCGCGGCTTGTGCCGATGGAGTTCCATACATTCCACTCATCCAGCGACAGCATGAGCTTCTTCTTGCTGCGCTTCTTTGCTTTCATGTAATCGGCAATCGCGGTTACGCTGTAAATGAATTGATCCATATCGAGCGATTTCGCAAGGAAGTTTTCCGAGTTGTTTTCGTTATTATTGTAATACGTATGCAGCGACAGGTAGTCGACCTGATCATACGTCAAATCCAGTACAGTCGCTTCCCAATCGGCAAATGTGCTCATGCCGCTCGAAGAGCTGCCGCAGGCAACAAGCTCGATGGATGGATCGACCCAGCGCATCACTTTAGCTGTCTCATTGGCAAGTCTGCCGTATTCAACGGCTGTTTTGGCGCCGATTTGCCAAGGGCCGTCCATTTCATTGCCCAAGCACCACGTTTTGAACTTATGCGGTTCTTTGTAGCCATGGGAAATGCGCAGATCGCTAAAATAGGAGCCGGATGGATGATTGCAATATTCGACGAGGTTGCGGGCTGCATCTACGCCGCGCGTGCCAAGATTGACCGCCATCATGACTTCGGAGCCTACGAGCTTCGCCCAATCGGCGAATTCGTTGGTGCCGACCTCATTCGTTTCGGTTGTCCACCAAGCCAGCTCAAGCAGACGCTTGCGCTCTTCTTTCGGGCCAACGCCATCCTCCCAATTGTAGCCAGAGACGAAATTTCCGCCCGGATAGCGTATAATAGGAACGTTCAGCGCCTGAATCGCTTCGAGCGCATCACGGCGAAAGCCATTCTCATCGGCGGTCGGATGCCCTGGCTCATAAATGCCGCCGTATACGGCACGTCCCAGATGCTCGATAAATGATCCATATAGACGCGGATCAACCTCGGCAACTTTAAAATGTTTATCAATAAGCATCGTTGATTTCAAAGACATATTGGTAAAACCTCCTGTTTAATGAATTAGCCAAAAACTGAATTCATGTACTTGCTATCTCCTTATATTTTTAACATAATGAATAAATACAAGCAATAAATAAGGGCCGTAATAATGAAGGATTAGCTAAATTGATAATCCTGTAAATAGGATGTGACAGAATGTACTTAACGACGAATGCGGAATCACTTCGCGTATATGAGGCGCTGGCAAGCGAGGTTCGCCTGCAAATTATCGATTTGCTGGATGAGCGGGAGCGGCATATTAAGGAGCTGGCAGCCGAGCTTTTTTTGAGCAGTGCAATTGTCAGCACCCATGTCAACAAGCTTCAGCAAGCTGGTATTGTAACCAGCAAAATGAAACGGGTAGGCAGCGGCACCTATAAATATTGCTCGCTGTCAGCTGAATATTTGCAAATCAGGCTGTCGAGGCCAAACGATCAGAAGCGGAAAAACATCGAAACGATGCTCCCGGTCGGCCATTATACCGATGTGGCCGCCTTTCCGACCTGCGGCATTGCAACGACGGAAAAGCTGATCGGACAATATGATAACCCGAAATATTTTTTGGACCCGGAGCGGATGAATGCCGGCATTTTATGGTTTGCCAGAGGGTATGTCGAATATAAGGTGCCCAATCATCTTTTTATTGATCAACGGGTGCAGGAATTGGAAATTTCACTGGAAATTGGTTCGGAAGCGCCGCAAATTAATGAAAATTGGCCGTCGGATATCCGTTTTTTCATCAATGGCTTGTACGTAGGCGAGTGGACGAGTCCGGGCGATTTTGGACGTGTGCGCGGGAGGCTGTCTCCAGACTGGTGGCGGGGCGACGTGAATCAATATGGCTTATTGAAGGTGCTGCGCCTGAATGAGAACGGCACCTTCATTGATGGCTTGCAAATATCAGAGCTGACCATTCATGATCTGGATTGGGAAAGCCCGTTTTTAACGCTGCGCATCAGCGCGGAGGAAAGTGTGCCGGGCAGGGGAGGATTAACCTTGTACGGCAAGGGGTTTGGCAATTACAATCAGGATATAAGAATTCGCACCTATTATGAATAAGCCCCAGACACTTCAAAGGGAATAGCAAGATGATAATGGAGGGATCGTAATGGCGCCTTTTTGCCGCGTGCTCATTGTAGATGATGAACTATTAGTCAGGCAAGGCATCAAGCATTTATTGAATTGGGAAAAGGAAGGCTTTCAAATCGTCGGCGAGGCTGCAAGCGGAACGGAGGCTTTGGAGCTGATTCAGCAGCTGGAGCCGCATATCGTCATAACGGATATCGTCATGCCTGTCATGGATGGCGCGGAGCTGACCCGGATCGTTAAAGCGAGATTTCCGGAAATCGAAGTCATTGTGCTTAGCAGCTTTGGAGAATTCGATTATGTCAGATCGACCTTTCAAAGCGGCGTTGCCGATTATATATTGAAGCCTAAGCTGGAGGCGACCCATCTGCTTGAGGTTTTGAAGCGCACCGCGCAGCAAATTCCTTCATTGAAGCTGGAGCTTGCTCCTACGGATAAAAATACGACGGTCCAGGTGCTGCTGGATATGCTGATGGATGGCTTCGGCGTAGAGCTTGATGAGGAAGATGCAACTTTTCCTTACGACAGCTTTCGAATGCTCGGTGCAGAGTGCAAGCCATCTGGAGACAAAAATGCGGTGCTAACCACAGCCGAGCTGCTGAAAAAAAGAATGCAGGCGGAGCTTGTCGTTTCGCTGGAGCAATCGGTCTATTTTCCGCTAAGGTCGGAGGCGGGACGCGTCGTGCTGCTCATTAATTTGAATGAGCAGGAAAGCTCGCAGCTTGCTGCCGCCGCACGGAGGCTTGACGAGTGGACGAGCGAGCAAAAGCTTGAGGCGAGATGGACGCTGGGCGAGCCGTTCAGCGATTATACCGAGGTGGGGGATCATTACAAGCTTCATTTTCTCAAAATGAGCGACTACCGCTTTTTTCTAGCGGACCCGGATTGTTTGCTTATTGCAGGGGAGCTGCCGTATATGCCGCCTGTAGAGGAGAAGTTTGATTTGCCGCGGTTTTCCGAGCAGCTGAGCAAGCAGCAGTTTGAGAGCGCTTTTAGCGAGCTGCTCGCTTATGTGCAGGGGGCTCCGCATTTTTATAAGAAGGATGTATTTGAGTTTAAATCGTTCCTTAGCAATGTTATTTTTAATATGACGATTGTTTTGGGCCGTCTGGAGGTGGATGCATCGCATCTGGAGGAGGCAAAATACCGCTACTTCAAGGAGATTGGCGATGCAGCGCACATAAGTGAAGCGATTGTTTTAATGGAGGCATTCGTGAGCGATGCGGAGGCTGTATTGGCAACTCGAAAGCAGGGAGCTGGCAATCCGAATATGGCGATGCTGCTTGCCTATATTGGCGAGCATTATGCCGAGCCGCTTAGCCTGACAGAGCTGGCGAAGCATTTTCATTTTAACCCGTCGTATTTGTCTACGTATTTCAGTGCGCATAATAAAGAGGGTTTTAGCGAATATTTGAACAAAATCCGGGTCGAGAAGGCGGCGGAGCTGCTGCTTGCGGATACGGCGTCCATTTCGGAAATCAGCGGCATGGTAGGGTACTCGGATCACAGCTATTTTACAAAAGTGTTTAAAAAAATAACGGGCTTGTCGCCCAGCCATTACCGCAAACAATATGTCAACCAGAAAAGGGACTAATGCATGAAGGCATTTCTAGCAAAATTTAAATATCACGGCTTGTTTATTAAAATGTTTACCGTCACCTTAGTCAGCATTATTACCGTTTCGCTGCTTACTACGCTTGTGATGATGCAGATGTCGCAGCGTCTGTTCATGGATACATTCAGCATTACGAATGGAAAAATCATTAATCAGGTCCAGACCAATTTTGAGTCGTTCAGCTATTCGATTGTGACCGCGACCAATGATGTGCAGCAAAGCGGAACACTCAAATCGTTTCTGAAGGAGCCCGATCAGAGCACCGCTCAATCGCTGAAAAGATATTATGAAGCCAATACGCAGATGAAGCGGATTCAATCGAACGTTTCCGCATATTCGGTGAACATTACGATAACGGGCATCAATGGCCGCAGCCATTCGTCGGACAGCTCCTATTGGCCGCGCTCTATCGAAAAGCTTCGCAGCAGCGAGCTTACGGAGCATGCGCTGCAGGAGCCGCGGCGTATTTTATATGAACTGGATCAGGAAAGCATGAAGGCTGGAGACAGCTCAAATGCGGTTGTTGTGGCTTCGAAAACGCTGCTGGAGCGGACGAGCGGCCAGCCTTACGGGCAGCTTTATTTTGCCATAAAAGAAAAGGATTTTCGGAAGTTTTATACGAGCTTCACGAGCATCGGTAATGATGTTGTAATCATTAATAAAGCGGGCATGATCGTTTCGAGCAACCGGGAGCAGCTTGTAGGGACAACGGTACCAGAGCTTTTGACCTATGCCAAGCAAATTGAAGAGCAGCAGCTGGACGTTATGGATACAACGGCATTGGGAAAAAGCAGCCTCGTGCTGTCGAAATATTTGCCGACCTATGACTTTTATTTGGTGAACTTGATTGATAAGCAGCAGGTCATGAGCCAAATGGTTGATTTCAAAATGGTTGCCCTCATATCCCTAGCAATCGTGCTGCTGGCACTCATTATCGTCTTTGTGATTTCTAGGCGGCTAACGAGGTCGCTTACGCTGCTGGCGCGGCAAATTTCTAGAGTGACGAAAAATGATTTCAACAATTATACATCGGTAACCGGAAGCTACGAAATTAAGCAATTGGGCAATGCCTACAACTATATGCTGGATGAGCTGAACGATTACATTAAGCGGCTTATTCAGACGCAGAAGGATCAGCGCAATGCCGAGCTGTCTGCCCTGCAAATGCAGATCAATCCTCATTTTTTGTATAATACGCTGGCGTCGATTAAAATTTTGGTGCAGCAGGGCAACAAGGACAAGGCTGCGGACACGATAAACGCACTGATTTCCTTGCTGCAAAATACAGTGAGCAACATAAGCGAGACGATTCCGGTTTCGCAGGAGCTCGTCAACCTGAAAAATTACGTATTTATTAACCATGTGCGTTATGGCGAGCAGATTCGGGTCAATTATTTTGCGGACAAGGACTGCATGGGGGCGCATTTACCGAAGCTGGTCATCCAGCCATTTATGGAAAATGCCTTTTTCCATGCCTTTCATGAGCGAAGTGAAGGTTATATTTATGTACTCATCTCCCGTGAGGGCGATTCGCTTATTTGCGAGGTGGTTGACAATGGCGTCGGCATTAGCGGGCTCGGTAAAGCGGGTGATGAATTAGGAGCAGCTGAGTCGGATCGGGAGCGCGGCGTGCATTCGGCCAGCCATTTTTTCTCGGGCATTGGCATTCGCAATGTGCATGACCGTTTGACGCTGCTTTATGGCGAGGGCTACGGGGTGACGATTATCAGCGATCCGGGCCAAGGGACACGTGTGAAAATCAAGCTTCCTTTGCTGTTTGAGTAATGGACACGACTTATGAAGTATGAAATCGGAAGTATGAGCATTATCAAAAAAACAGCAGTTCTCCAAATGGGAAGCTGCTGTTTTTTTTGATAAAGGCAGGCCGGAGTGCGGCTCTGCATTTCATTAGTAGCGGGTACCGTGCACTGTATCTTTTGGACTAGCAGCTTCAATGCGGGCCAGATCCTCGGCGCTTAGTTCAATATCGACCGCTCCTGCATTTTCCTCGAGATATTTTAAGCGTTTAGTTCCCGGAATAGGAAGTGTACCATTTGCAATGGTCCATGATAGTGCCAGTTGCGAAGCGGTGACATTTTTTTCAATGGAAATTTCTTTGATTTTGTTTACTAGCTCCACATTTTTTTGGAAGTTCTCCTTTTGGAATCGCGGCAAATGTCTGCGAACGTCATTCGCTGCAAGATCCTCAAACTTCTGCAATTCGCCAGTAATGAAGCCTCGGCTCAGCGGACTGTAAGCTACAAACGTAATACCCAGCTCGTTCACGGTAGGTAAAATCTCATCCTCCACTTCCCGGCTCCAAAGCGAATATTCGGTTTGCAAAGCAGTGATCGGATGGACGGCATGAGCTCGGCGAATGGTAGCGGAATCTGCTTCAGACAAGCCCAAATAACGAACCTTACCGGCAGCAACCAGTTCAGCCATCGCACCTACTGTTTCCTCGATAGGGACATTTGGATCTACACGGTGCTGGTAATACAGATCAATATAATCAATGTCTAAACGTTGCAGGCTCTCATCTATTGCTTTCTTTACATAATCGGGATGACCGTTAATAATGCCGAAATTGGGTGCGAAAGCAAACTTTGTAGCAACGACAGCTTGTTCACGACGGCCCTTGAGGGCTTGTCCCAGTAATTGTTCATTATGTCCATTGCCATAAACATCTGCAGTATCCAATAATGTAACACCTAGCTCCAAGGCACGGTGAATCGTACGGATGGAATGTTCATCATCGGTAGCTCCATAAATACCGGGGGACATGCCCATTAAACCTAGACCAATTGAAGAAACAACCAAGTCACTATTGCCCAGCTTACGTGTTTTCATTATGAGTATCTCTCCTTCGTTTCTCGGATTCGAAATCATCATATCATAGGGGAATATACAATTCAAACAAAATATATTCTTTTTGTCTATTTTAAATTTTTCGTTCGTGGACTGTGTTTATTCTAGAGGTGGGATCAGGTATACTAAACAGATATGAGGGGGCAGTTGAAATGCACGATGAGAATAAAGTCAATGATAAACTAAACGAGACCAGATTGAGACTAATCGTAAAATTGATGCCGTATGTTCTTAAAAACGGCTTTCAGGCTTTACGGATGGATGATATTGCGAAAATTATGGATGTAAGCCGAGCCACTCTGTATAAATATTTTTCCGCGAAAGAAGAGATTATTGGGGGACTTGTAGAGGGTTTTGTAACCTATATTAATGAGCTCGTTGAGGATGAGATGGAAAGTGAACGAAGCTATGGGATTCGCTTCCAACGATTCTTTGAGCAGTCTGTCTTGCTTGCAGTAAACATCACAGATGTGTTCCTAAAGGAACTGACGGACAGCTATCCAAACGGTTATGATCGGCTAAAAAATGCGATGCAGAAACGGGAGCAGCAATTGCTGGACTTTTATGCAGAGGGGGTACAAAAAGGTATATTTAATGAAATCAGCGGCAAGCTGTTGATTTTGCAGGATGAGCTATTGCAGAGCATGATTGATGTTAAATATTTAGTGGAGAATCAACTGTCGGTGCATCAGGTACTCTATGATTACTACATCTTAAAAAAACTCCAATTGTTCAAGCCTGAAAAGCTGGAGGTCGTAGATGATGAGCTGATATCACCAAGGTTTGACTATTTGGTGCAGAAAATTAACAAAAGTTTATATTAAAATACCGATTTCGTTCTGCAAAAGACGAAAAATGAACTTGCTTATTATTGAAAAACAGTGGCTGTCAGGTTAGACCTGCCTCAGCCACTGTTTTTTTTGGATAGCGCTGGTGAATGCTTGCTGCGTGTATAATCAGACTGTCGATGGAGCAAAATTCATATACAAGGCATGTTTGTCCAAGAAAAAGAACGATGTAGAGTGAAGAGAAGCCGGATGGGGGGAGGCGGAGCGAAGTGAAAAGGATTTGGTAGGAGAAAACGCTTGCGCGCACGTCTTGGCTATTGGATCCCACCATTAAATGTTTCCTGCAGCTCAGACAATATTTACCAAAGATATCTTTCCCTCCCATCAAGTGTCTAAATATATTACCAATAAGCAAATTAATTACTATTGGTAAAAAATCACTGTTGTATATCAAATAAAAGAATGACAAATCCCTATAAAGATATTGCTATCGAATGCAATAAACAGATTGTTATAATTAATAACGTTAGCCGGCAAACGCTTTCAGTTACGCAGACAATAAAAAAGGGGTTGGGTTCAGTGAAAAAAATGCTTGCCATCCTATTGGCCAGCTTCGTGCTGCTCACAGCATGTTCAGCTAAAACAAACGATGCTACAAACACAGGCGGCGGAGAAGCTGCAGGAAACGCTACAAAAGAACTTACCGTTTGGGCATGGGACAAAACATTTAACATCGGCGCTATGGAGCGTGCGGGTGAGGCTTATGCCGCTAAGCATCCGGATTCCGGCGTAAAACTTAACATTGTTGAAAATGCACAAGCTGACATTATTCAAAAGCTGAATGCAGGTCTTAACTCCGGCACAACAAAAGGTCTTCCAACCATTATTTTGATTGAAGATTACCGTGCGCAAAGCTTCTTGCAAGCTTACCCGGATGCATTCTTTGACCTATCGGATTACATCAAACCGGCAGACTTCGCCGATTACAAAATCGGGCCGACAAGCCTTGATGGCAAACAATACGGCGTACCATTCGACTCTGGTGTAACGGGTCTTTATGTAAGAACAGACTACTTGGAGCAAGCTGGCTACAAAGTAGCTGATCTGCAAGAGCTGGACTGGAACCAATTGATCGAAATCGGTAAAGCTGTAAAAGCCAAAACAGGCAAACAACTGCTGACACAAGATCCTAACGATCTTGGCCTGATTCGTATGATGATTCAATCCGCTGGCTCGTGGTATTTGAAAGATGATGGCGTAACGCCGAATCTGGCGGGCAACCCAGCTTTGAAAGAAGCGTTTGAAACGTACAAGAAACTGATGGAAGCGGATATTGTAAAAGTGACGTCCGACTGGAGCCAGTTTGTAGGCGCGTTTAACAGCGGCGAAGTAGCAAGCGTTCCAACGGGCAACTGGATTACCGCTTCGGTTAAAGCAGAAGCATCGCAATCCGGCAAATGGGCGGTTGTGCCGTTCCCTAAACTGGCAAACAACGCTGATTCCGTTCGCGCTTCGAACCTTGGCGGCAGCTCGTGGTATGTTATGAACGTTGATGGCAAGGAAGCGGCAGCTGAATTTTTGAAAGAGACGTTTGGTTCCGATGTGGATCTGTACCAGAAGCTTGCTACAGATATCGGCGCAATCGGCACACTGAAAGCAGCAGCAGACGGTGAAGCTTACAAAGCAGCTGACGATTTCTTCGGCGGACAAAAAGTTGTAGCTGATTTTGCAAAATGGACAGCTGAAATTCCAAGAGTTAACTACGGTATGCATACGTATGCAATCGAGGACATTCTTGTTGTAGAAATGCAAAACTTCATGGGCGGCAAAGCAATCGACCAAGTATTGGCTGATGCTCAAGCTCAAGCAGAAACACAAGTTAAATAAATTCGACCATACGGCAGATGAATAAAATCTTGGGCGATCACAAGCCCTCGCCAGAAAAGCTCGTGCTTGGATTGGCGGGGGCAGCGATTGCCCCGAGATTTTATTTCCGTGAAGAAAGGGGTTAGGCTTTCGTGAAATCAGCGCAGCCTGGCATAAAAATTCGTAATCGAGCTAACTTGACGGGATGGCTGTTCGTCATCGTTGCCGTCGTGCTAATCGCAGCATTTTATTTTTACCCAATGATTCAAGCGCTTCTTCTCTCGTTTAAATCCGGCAAAGGGATGAACCTCCACTACGTTGGCTTTGACAACTACATTCGTCTATTCAGTGATCAGACGTTCCGTGTGGCGTTAAAGAATACCTTTATTTATCTAATCATTCAAGTACCGGTTATGATTGTGCTGGCCATGTTTATTTCCGTACTGCTTAATGACAGCAAGCTGAAGCTGAAGGGCTTTTTCCGTACAGCAATATTCCTGCCGGCGGTTACTTCACTTGTTGCCTATTCGGTTATTTTCAAATACTTATTCGCAGGCGACGGCCTTGTGAACCAATTGCTGCTCAAGCTGCATCTGATTGGCACGCCTATTCAATGGATCACAGATCCATTCTGGGCTAAAATTACAGTTATTATTGCCATTACGTGGCGCTGGACAGGCTACAATATGATTTTCTATTTATCAGCTCTGCAAAATATTGACCATTCGATTTATGAGGCTGCTAAAATCGACGGAGCTTCTTCGACGAGACAGTTTTTCGGCATTACGATGCCTTTGCTGAAGCCTATTATTTTATTTACATCCATTACATCGACTATCGGTACACTGCAGCTGTTCGACGAGGTTGTGAACATTACGAAGGGTGGTCCGGGCAACGCGTCTATGTCCATCTCCCAGTACATTTACAATCTGTCCTTCAAATATTCGGCAGATTTCGGATATGCAGCAACGGTGTCTTATTCTATCGTAATTATGATTATTATTTTGGCATTTGTTCAGTTTAAAGCGGCAGGTGATAAAAATGGATAAGCTAAAACGGGTATCGGTATATATTTTTCTCAGCGTCGCAGCGTTCATTTCCATTTTCCCGTTTCTGTGGATGCTCGTCAGCGCGACGAACAGCTCCTCAGATGTAACTCAAGGGCGACTGCTTCCAGGCAGCAAGCTTATTGAAAATATTAATAACTTGTTCAGCTCGGTCGACATTGTGCCGGCACTGATGAACTCAGCTAAAATTTCCATCTCAACGACGATATTAGCGATGCTGATTGCTTCGCTTGCAGGGTACGGCTTTGAAATTTATAAAAGCAAGGCGAAGGACATCGTCTTCACGATTTTGCTGCTGTCGATGATGATTCCGTTCGCGGCAATTATGGTTCCGCTGTATCAAATGTTCGCGGGAATTTCGAGCAGCGTTCCGTTTTTAGGACTTGATACCCTATCGGGCGTTGTGCTGCCGACGATGACGACAGCGTTTCTCATCTTCTTTTTCCGTCAAAACACAAAAATGTTCCCGAAAGAGCTGCTTGAAGCAGGCCGTATTGATGGCTTGAACGAGCTGGCCTTGTTCTTCCGCATTTATGTGCCGACGATGAAGACGACGTATGCGGCAGCGGGAATTATTACGTTCATGTCGAGCTGGAACAACTACTTGTGGCCTCTAATCGTGCTGCAATCGCCAGACAAGCGTACGATTCCAATGCTGATCTCCAATCTGGGCTCCAGCTACACGCCGGATTACGGCATGATTATGATGGCGATCGTGATTTCGACGATTCCGACAGCGCTTGTGTTCTTCCTGATGCAAAGACATTTTGTAGCAGGTATGACCGGTTCGGTCAAATAAGGATTTCGATTGTAAAATAAGCAAGGGATAGGCGGCTGCATGCCATGCATGCAGCCGCCTGACTTATCATCTACGTTATGGAGGAATTATTTTATGATTACTACAAAGCCGAGCCTCGACTGGCTAACCGATGTAAGTGTATTTGCTGTTAACCGAGTGCCAGCTCATTCGGATCACCGTTATTATGAAACCGCATCAGAGGCGGAGGCCGATGGCGGCATGAAGCTGCGCCACAGCCTGAATGGCAGCTGGAAGTTCAACTATGCCGTAAGGCCTGCTGATCGTCCCGCTTCTTTTTACGAGCAAAATTTCAATAGCGACACTTGGGAGTCGATCGAGGTGCCAGGCCACATTCAGCTTCAAGGCTATGGCAAGCCGCAATATGTGAATACGATGTATCCATGGGATGGACATCATGAGCTGCGTCCGCCGGCTATTTCGGAAAATGACAATCCGGTAGGAAGCTATGTAAAACATTTTAACGTGCCACAAAACATGCTTGGCAAGCCTATATATATTTCCTTCCAAGGCGTAGAATCTGCCTTCTATGTATGGCTGAACGGAAAGTTCGTTGGCTATAGCGAGGACAGCTTTACACCTGCCGAATTTGATTTGACTCCTTATTTGCAGGAGGGTGAAAACAGGCTGGCTGTTGAGGTTTATCAGCGCAGCACGGGAAGCTGGCTTGAGGATCAGGATTTTTGGCGTTTTTCTGGCATTTTCCGCGACGTGTATTTGTATACCGTTCCAGCGATCCATGTTCATGATCTGTTTGTAAAAACAGAGCTTGATGCTGCTTACAAGCAAGGCAAGCTGTTGGTGGACTTGAAGCTGAGCGGTGCGGTTGACAGCGCAAGCATCGAGCTTGTCCTAAAGGATGCAGATGGACACGCGGTCGTGGCTGGAACTGCTGAGGCAACGGAAGCTGGAGGATGGACGGCGTCGCTTGATGCTGGAGCAGTGTCGCTGTGGAATGCGGAAAATCCATATTTATATAAATTGTATGTAGAGGTTTATAATGCGGCAGGCGAGCTCCTTGAAGTAGTTCCGCAGCAAGTAGGCTTCCGCAAATTCGAGATGATCGACAAAGTGATGCATATCAATGGCAAACGAATTGTTTTCAAAGGCGTTAACCGCCATGAATTTAATCCTCGCAGAGGACGTGCCATTACGGCAGGCGATATGCTGTGGGATATTAAGACGATGAAGCAAAACAATTTGAATGCGGTTCGAACCTCCCATTACCCGAACCAATCGTTATGGTATGAGCTGTGTGACGTGTATGGCCTGTATGTAATTGACGAGATGAATTTGGAAACGCATGGCTCATGGCAAAAAATGGGCGCTGTGGAGCCTTCGTGGAATGTACCTGCGAATAATCTTGAATGGCAGGATATTGTCATGGATCGGGCGATTTCGATGGTTGAGCGGGACAAAAACCATCCGTCCATCTTAATCTGGTCGGTCGGCAATGAAGCTTACGCGGGCGAGGTGCTGCTGAACGTATCGAACTATTTCCGCAGCGCTGACCCTAGCCGCCTCGTTCATTATGAAGGTGTATTCCATAATCGCGACTATGATGCCACGAGCGACATGGAAAGCCGCATGTATGCGAAGCCGGCAGATATCGAGCTTTATTTGAACGATAATCCGCAAAAGCCGTACATCAGCTGCGAATACATGCATGCAATGGGCAACTCGGTTGGCGGCATGCACAAATATACAGAGCTTGAGCAAAAATATGCGTTGTACCAAGGCGGCTTTATTTGGGATTACATCGATCAGGTCATTGTGAAAAAAGACCGCTTCGGCAAGGAATTCCTCGCTTATGGCGGCGACTTCGACGACCGTGCGACCGATTATAATTTCTGTACGAACGGTATCGTCTATGCCGATCGCAAAGTATCGCCGAAAATGCAGGAAGTGAAGTTCCTTTATCAGAACATTAAGCTGTTTCCTGACCGCGAAGGCGTGAAAATCGTCAATGAAAATCTGTTTGAAGGAACAGATGCTTATGAGCTGGTCATTAAGCTGCATCTGGAAGGTGCAGAAATTTTCCGCAGCGCAAGCGAAGTTCATGTAGCTGCACAAAGCGAAGCTTATATTCCGGTCGTTCTTCCAGCGGCAGAGCAAGCGGGTGAATATGTTATTCACGCTTCCTTGCAGCTGAAAGCAAGCACGCTGTGGGCGCATGCAGGACATGAGCTGTCGTTTGGACAATTCGTATTTTTAGTGGAGCAAAAGGTAGCAGCTTCGCTTCCGGCAGGAGAGCTGCGCGTCGTAGAAGGCGATGTCAACATCGGTGTGCATGGCCGTGATTTCAGCATTATGTTCTCCAAGCAGGCGGGCACGCTGACCTCGGTCAACTATTCGGGCAAAGAGATGATTGCACTGCCACCAGCTCCATTATTCTGGCGGGCAACGACGGATAATGACAAGGGTTTTTCACTTGGCTTTGATTCCGGCATGTGGTTTGCTGCAAGCTTGACACGCAAATGCATTAGCGTTGTTTTGACCGAGCAGGAGGGAACGGCAACGGTTACGTTCCAATATCGCCTTAGCATTAGTGCCGATGTATTGGTGACAGTAGCCTATACGGTGCTGGGTGACGGAAGCGTGCAGGTGAAATCGCGTTATGAGGGAGCGGCGAACTTGCCGAAGCTGCCGATTTTCGCTCTTTCGTTCAAGGTGCCTGCTGATTATCAGCATCTGGATTGGTATGCAATGGGCCCGGATGAGAACTACATTGACCGTGCGTTCGGGGCGCGTCTTGGCGAATTCCAAAACGCTGCCGCAGATAATGTGTCCGGCTATGTTGTGCCGCAAGAGTCGGGCAATCGTACAGGTGTCCGCCGCGTAAGCATCACGAATGATCTTGGACGAGGCATTCGCATTTCGGCGCCAGCAACTCAGCCTGTAGAATGCAATATTGCGCCTTATACTGCATTTGAGCTGGAGAGCGCACAGCATCACCATGAGCTTCCGAACGTTCATTATACAGTCGTGACGGTAGCAGGCAGACAAATGGGTGTCGGCGGTGACGACAGCTGGGGTGCTCCTGTCCATGATGAATATTTGATTCCAGCGGATCAAGAGCTGGCCTTTGAGTTCCTTATCAGCCGGGTATAAGCGTTAAAGTAAAGAGCAGTTTGTGCTTGAATGCTGTACAACGAGAGTGGAGATAAGAGGAGGGCAGCTGCCCTTCTCTTCTTTTTTATAGTGGGGTTTACATGGTTTCTAAATCAAATAACACATTAATGTTATTTTGTCAAATTTGCAGAGGCAGTGGCAATTTGACGTCTTCCGAATCTTCCAGCATACTAAACTTAATTAAAGCGAAAGGTCGGTTGACCTGATGGAAAACAACATTATTGAATCAACTTTGAAGGAATTGCTTTCTGTCGTTAAGATCATCAACGAACGGGTAGGAACGTTGGAAGAAGGTCAGCAAGCCCTTACGGAAAGTCACCAGGTGCTTGTTAGTGGTCAACAATCGCTCGCTAGTAGCCAGCAATCGCTTGCTAGTAATCAGCAATCGCTTGCTAGTAGCCAGCAATCGCTTGCTAGTAATCAGCAAGCACTTGCTAGTAGCCAGCAATCGCTTGCTAGTAATCAGCAAGCACTTGTTAGTAGTCAGCAAGCACTTGTAGAAAGTCATCAGGCGCTTGCTGAAAGTCATCAAGCGCTGGCTGATAGTCAGCGCGAAGGCTTTAGAAAAGTGAATGAGCAGCTTGAACGTATGGAATTAAAGCTTGAAGCGACCTTTGAGCAGACAGCGCGCATTACCGAAGTGGTATCATCCGTAATCGTTGAACGGCTTGACGCCCATCGGAACATGATTGCGAAGGTGGAAGAAGAGGTTGAAATTTTAAAAAGTCGTCACCAATCATAAGCTCATAAGCAGAAAGAAGAGGAGGGCAGCTGCCCTCCTCTTCTTTCGTTGCATTAAAGATTTTTAATTTTTGAAGATTCAGAAATTAACGATTCAGCTGCTCATAATCCGCCTTTGTCAATCCGTAAAAGACCAAGTCCTCAAATTCGCCCCATTTGAAAATATGCTGCTTGAATTCGCCTTCATATTTCATGCCAGCTTTTTTCATGACATTGGAGGAAGAAGGGTTTTTGGCCATAGCTGCTGCCATAATTTTATTCAACTCCAGCTGCTCAAAGCCAAATTGGATGACACGCTTTGCTGCTTCTGTGGCGTACCCATGCCCCCAATAAGGCTTGCCTGACCAGTAAGATAGCTCGCCTCGCTGATCGGGCTTGCTCAGATTCAAGCTCATACAGCCGATTAAGGCATTGTCTTTTTTGCGGGTCACTGCGAAAGGGAAGCCCTCTCCATTGCTTGCTCTAATTGTATTGTTGCTAATCCAATCCTCGGCTGCTCCATCAGGATAGGGGTAAGGAATAGACAGTGTTGTACTTGCTACTTCAATATTGCCGGCCAGTTTCTGGACTCTGCTTGCGTCGTCTAAGTTAAACGCTCTCAAAATCAATCGTTCTGTTTCTAGTGTTGGCTGCATAAGGAAACACCTCGCAATAATTGATTTTTTTGAAATATAGGAAAGGATATGATTATCCATCCATTCTCTATATTTCTCGGAATGAAACGCGCTGTGCCGTCAAAGGACGGCGACAGCCGTTTCACCTTGAAATATAGGAAAGGATATGATTATCCATCCATTCTCTATATTTCTCGGAATGAAACGCGCTGCGCCGCCAAAGGACGGCGACAGCCGTTTCACCTTGAAATATAGGAAAGGATATATGATTATCCATCCATTCTCTATATTTCTCGGAATGAAACGAGCTGCGCCGCCAAAGGACGGCGACAGCCATTTCACCTTGAAATAGAGGAAAGGATATGAGTTTCCCATCCTTTCTCTATATTTCATCGCGAAACGATGCTTTGCCGCCAGAGGACGGCAAAGCCGTTTACGCTTGTCTTATTCTATTTTATAGGCTTAACCTTCTAAATAGCAATGTGCGAATCGTCTTGGGCATGCGCAAACCATTTGCCTTGAATATGTTCATGGAAGGATTGAGTATGACCGTTTGTGAAAATAATAGTTAAATAAACCAATTGACATCACGTTAATGACTGAATATAATCGGTTTATAAATAAAACGTTCATAATCATTCATTTGAATGGTTGAATGATTTCATAAACGATCAAATAGGTGGTGAGGAACATTTTCGGTGAAGAACGCAAAAATTTAATTTTAGCTTTAGTAGAGGATCAGAAGCGAGTTGACCTGCAGGCACTATGTGAAAAGTTTCAAGTATCAGAGTCGACGATTCGCCGGGATTTGCGGGAGATGGAGGAAGCTGGGCTGCTTAAGCGCACACATGGCGGAGCAATCTCGATTCGCAGCGTTAACTTTGAACCGAGCTTTTCCGAGCGGGAGATTACATCAACGCAGCAAAAGAAAGCGATTGCAGAAAAAGCGGTTCAATGGATTAGCAACGGAGATACGATTTTGCTGGACTCCGGCACAACTACTTTTTATTTGATGCAGCAATTGACAGCGTTTACGAAGCTGACGGTTGTGACCAATTCGCTCATGCTTCCGCAGGATTTGGAGCTTCCTCCAGGCATCGATGTGATCGTACTTGGCGGGGCTTACCGGCCTGGCGTATTGTCACTGGTCGGGCCGATTACCGAGCGCAGCCTGGATTTCATTAAGGTTGACAAGGCGTTTATAGCAACGAACGGCATGGATTTGGAGGAAGGGCTCAGCACGCCGAACGTGGTGGAGGGAGACATTAAGCGCAAAATGATCAAGCGCGCTGACCGCATTATTTTACTCAGTGACAGCAGCAAGGTGAATCAGATCAGCTTCGCGCGTTTCGCTGATTGGAGCGATATTGATGTGTGCATTACCGATTCAGATATGCCGGAGGAATTTGCCCGGAAGCTGGAGGAGCGGGGCGTAGAGGTGTATCGAACCTCGGTAGATAAGGAGGCGTAACAGCATGTCCAAGCAGCAAGTCATCACACTTACTTTGAATCCTTCCATGGACAAGACGATTATGCTTCAGGAGCTGAAGCTGGGCGGGCTCAACCGGGCGGAGGACATCCGCCTTGATCCCGGCGGGAAAGGCATCAATGTGGCGCGGATCGTACACACCTTCGGCGCCAGCGTAACCGCTGCTGGATTCATCGCTGGCGGCATAGGCAAGCGAATTAAAGACGAGCTGGATCGTTCAGGCATTCATACGGCATTTGTTGAAGTGCCAGGCGAGACGCGGACGAATATGAAGCTTGTGGATCAGAAGCAGCGAACGACGACCGAGGTGAATGAGCCGGGTTTTACGGTTAGTGAAAGCCAGCTTGCCGAGCTGGATCAGCTGCTGGATGAGCTGCTGCCGAAAGCATCGGTACTCGTCCTTGGAGGCAGTCTGCCGAAGGGGGCGCCGTCGCAGCTGTATCATGATTATATTTTGAAAGCACGCAAGCTTGGCGTACGAACGATTCTGGATGCGGATGGCGAGGCGATGGTTTCTGGAATCAAAGCGATTCCTTACGCGGTCAAGCCCAATCATTATGAGCTGGAGCAGCTCGCTATGCGCAAGCTGGACTCGGAAGAGGAAATCGTACTGGCGGGAAAACAGCTGCTTGCTCAGGGGATAACGCTCGTTATGATATCGATGGGAGCAGATGGGGCCATCGTCATGAGCGGCAACGAAGCCTACTTGGCAAAGCCGTTTCCTATTGAGGCGCTGAGCACTGTTGGCGCAGGAGATTCAATGGTAGCTGTGCTTGCGCAGGCGCTATTGCAAAACAGCAGCCTCGAAAATGTGGCAAGGTGGAGTACGGCCGCTGGAACGATAACGGCTTCCAAAGCAGGCACTCAGGTTTGCGAGTTTGAGGAAATTCGCAGCCGGGCGGGCGATATAAATATTCAGGCATTGTGATTATATTGAAGCGACTGGCGACATCATAAGGGAGGAATTGACATGAAGAAATTGCTGGCTGTAACTTCTTGTCCGACAGGCATTGCCCATACGTATATGGCCGCGGAATCATTGCTTAAAATGGCGGAGGAGCAAGGTGTCCCGCTGAAGGTTGAAAAGCGCGGCGCGCTTGGCGTTGAGGATGAGCTTACGCCGGAGGAAATCGCCGAAGCGCACGCGATTATTTTGGCAGCGGATACCGATGTATTGGAATCTCGCTTTGCAGGCAAGCCGATTATTAAAGTTGGCGTTGCCGAAGGCATCCGCAATCCGGCAGGGTTGATTGAGCAGGCGCTGGCGAAAGAAGCGGCTCAAGCTGGGGCGGCCGCACCTGTGCAGGAGCAGGCGAAGAAGGAGGGCAGTTCTGTGCGAACTGGTGCCTACAAGCACTTGATGACAGGCGTGTCGAACATGCTGCCGCTCGTTGTCGCTGGCGGAATCATTATTGCGATTTCGTTTATTTTCGGCATAAAAGCGTTTCAAGAGGAAGGTACGCTTCCAGCAGCACTGATGAACATTGGCAGCGGGGCGGCATTCGCCTTAATGATTCCGATATTGTCGGGCTTTATTTCTTTCTCTATCGCAGACCGGATTGGTCTTGCACCCGGACTTGTAGGCGGAATGCTGGCCAGCCAGCTGGGAGCCGGCTTCCTGGGCGGTATTATTTCAGGCTTTCTTGCCGGTTATGTGGCAAAATGGCTGCGGCATGCGATAAAGCTGCCGAAATCGCTGGAAGGAATTAAGCCGATCCTCATTATCCCCGTGCTGTCGACGCTCATAGTCGGGCTGATCATGATTTATGTTGTAGGAACGCCAGTGAAGACATTGATGGATATTTTGACGACATGGCTGACAGGTCTGAATTCAACGAATGCGATTTTACTCGGCTTGCTGCTTGGGGCTATGATGGCGTTTGATATGGGCGGTCCACTTAATAAGGCAGCGTATACATTTGCTGTCGGCTTGCTTGCAAGCCATGTGTATGGCCCAATGGCTGCCGTGATGGCAGCGGGAATGACTCCGCCGCTTGGCTTGTGGCTTGCCACCGTCATTCGTAAAAACAAATTTTCCAAAGAAGAGCGCGATGCCGGAAAAGTAGCAGGAGTCATGGGGCTGGCCTTTATTACCGAAGGCGCTATTCCTTTCGCAGCCGCTGATCCGCTTCGGGTCATCCCAGGTACGGTGCTCGGCTCAGCAGTAGCGGGCGCGCTGTCGATGGTGTTTGGCGCGACGCTTCAAGCGCCGCATGGCGGGGCATTTGTACTCGCTATACCAAATGCGGTAACGCATCTCGGCGCTTATGCCGCAGCTATTGTCATCGGTTCTGTTGTTACAGCTGTAACGGTATCCTTGCTCAAAAAAAATAAGCTGGCAGCAGCTTAAATCCCACTCCATGGAGGTAATGACCATGTCATCCCAAACGTTATTAAATATTGAAACAATCATTCTCGATTCATCCGCTGGTGACCGTCAAGCCGTTATTAAAGAGCTTGCTAAGCGACTGCAATCGGCTGGATATTTAAATGATGAGGCTGCTTTTCTAGCTTCGGTTGAAGCCCGTGAGCAGCATGCGTCAACAGGCATCGGCTTTGGCGTTGCAATTCCGCATGGCAAATCCGCGGGAGTCATCAAACCGGGCTTAGCTTTTGCCCGTCTCGCTCTGCCAATTGACTGGGGCTCCCTTGATGGCAAGCCGGTCACTTCGATAATTTTGCTGGCCATTCCGGAATCGGATGCAGGCAAGGAGCATTTGCGGATTTTAGCTTCGGTATCGCGCAAGCTAATACACGAAAGCTTCCGCCAAGAGCTGCTGGATGGCCAAAGCGCAGCCGATATTTTGAAAACATTGGAAAGCGCCCTGTAAGTACAGCGAGATTAAAGGAGGAGACATAGCGATGCAAACACGTGTATTGACGATCATAAATGAAGAAGGGCTGCATTTGCGTCCAGCCCAAGTGCTGGCTAATGCTGCAGGACAATTCGCAGCTGATATTTACGTAGAGGTGGCTGGCGGCGGGGAGGCAAATGCGAAAAGCGTGCTTGGCATCATTGCGCTTGGTTTGGAAAAAGGCGCCGAAGTCAAGCTGTCTGCAGATGGTGAAGATGAGGAGCAGGCTGTCGCCAGGCTTGCTGAATTATTCGAGCAAGGTTTCGGAGAGCAATGAGCGAGCAGCGCATCAAAGGCATTGGCGTTTCGGAAGGTATCCGCTTCGGGAAAGCCTTCATCTATGGCGCGCCTGCTGTAGAGGCGGCTTATCCTCAGCGGATTGAGCCGGAGCAGGTGGAGGCGGAGCTTGAACGTCTGGAGCAGGCGAAGCGCCAGTCGGCAGCAGAGCTGAAGACGATCATCGCCAAAACCGAGGCGAAGCTGGGGAAGGACAAAACGGCAATTATCGAGGGGCAGCTGAGCTTTCTGGATGATCCCGCCTTTTACGGCGATATTCGCGGTCAAATTAAGCGCAAGCAGGCATCCGCTGAACAAGCGGTACAAACGGTGCTTTCCCAGCTTTCCGCGTTGTTTGAGAAGATGAACAATGCATACGTAAAGGAACGCATTCATGATGTGAAGGACGTTGCGGATCGGCTCATGAGCCATTTGCAGCAGATTTTTTATCCGGATCTGGCGAGTATTACAGAGCCTGTTATTTTAGTAGCGGAAGATTTAACGCCTTCCGTTACCGTGCAGCTTGATCGCAGCATTGTGCTTGGCTTTGTGACACGGGTAGGCGGAGAAACGACGCATACAGCGATTTTATCCCGCTCGCTCGGCATTCCTGCGGTTGTGGGCACTGGTGCTGCCTTCGAGCAGCTGAGCCATGGTGAGGAGCTAATTCTGGACGGTACGGATGGCGTTATCGTGTTAAATGCCGATGCTGATACCCGCTCAGACTATGAAGCAAGGCATCAGGAGGAGCAATCGGCAGCCGGGAAGCTTGAGAAATACAGGCTGCTGCCGGCAAAGACGGAGGATGGCAAGCTGATTGAGCTCGCTGTAAACGTCGGCATGCCGGAGGAAATGCGAGATGGTCTTGTGGAAGAGGCCCATGGGGTCGGCTTGTTCCGAACGGAATTTCTGTTCATGAACGCTGACCGCTTCCCTGACGAAGAAAAGCAATTTGCTGTATATAAACAGCTTGCTGAAGCTTGGAAAGGCAAGCCTATCGTTATCCGCACGCTGGATATTGGCGGAGACAAGGAGCTGTCCTATTGGGATTTGCCGCATGAGGACAATCCATTTCTCGGCAATCGGGCAATACGCCTTTGCCTGAATGAGCAGGAGCTGTTCCGCACCCAACTGCGGGCGATTGTTCGCGCCAGTGCCTTCGGTACCGTTAAAATGATGTTTCCGATGATTTCCTCCATGCAGGAGTTCCGTGCTGCCAAGCAGTTGACGCTTGAAGTCATGGACGAGCTGAAGGAGCAGGGGATCACCTTTGACGAAAAATTGGAAATCGGCATTATGGCCGAGGTTCCGTCTGTCATTCAGCTGGCGGACCGTTTCGCCAAAGAGGTTGACTTTTTCAGCATTGGCACAAACGATCTGGTGCAATATACGCTTGCTGTTGACCGCATGAACGAGAAGGTCGCGCACTTATATGATTATTTCCATCCGGCCGTTATCCGCTCGATTCGCAGCTTGATACAAGCGGCGCACAAGGAAGGCAAATGGGTTGGCATGTGCGGCAAAATGGCGGGCGATCCGCTCGCAGCACCGCTGCTGCTCGGGATGGAGCTGGATGAATGGAGTATGGACGCGGCTTCTCTGATGAAGCAAAAGTTTACGCTGTCTAGACTAAATGTGCAGGATAGCGCCCAGCTGCTAAGCAATGTGCTTGATCTCGACACGGCTGAAGAAGTTCGGCAGCACATTAAAGCTTTCCATGCTGCAAAATTTAGTGATTAGAAGCCATTTAGGACGCTTTCGTCATTTTCGTTCCTTCAGAAGGAACGAAGTTGCGGAGGCGTTTTTCTTTTGCTAAAAAAATAATTTTACATATGTTCATGAATTGGTGAGTGATAGACAGCGGAAATGGGTAATTTATTAAAAGAATTGGCGGAAAAACGGAATATCCGCATTTCAAAGCTTTATTTTGTGAACATAAGTCCAAGTGTTTGTTTACATATGACCACATGCGTGTTAAACTGAGTTTGTATTTGAGGATCTCGTATATGGGGAAGGGGAACAGGTCATGTTAAATTTGTCTGGAATGATCGATCATACGCTGCTGCGTGCTGACGCGACGAAAGCAGAGATCGCTAAGCTGACGGAGGAAGCGAAACAATATGAATTTGCCTCGGTTTGTGTGAATCCGACCTGGGTCGCTTTTGCAGCTGAGCAGCTAGCTGGAAGCAAGTCCAAGGTTTGCACGGTTATCGGTTTTCCATTAGGAGCATCGACGAGCGCCGTTAAAGCTTTTGAAACGAGCAATGCGATTGCAAATGGTGCAGATGAAATTGATATGGTTATCAACATTGGCGTTTTGAAAGACGGTAACGATGATTACGTCGAGCAGGATATTAAAGCGGTTGTTGATGCGGCAGCAGGCAAAGCGATTGTGAAGGTCATCATTGAGACAAGCCTGCTTACCAATGAAGAAAAGGTTCGCGCATGCGAGCGTGCGGTGAAAGCCGGAGCCGATTTTGTAAAAACCTCGACAGGCTTCTCCACTGGTGGAGCAACAGCTGAAGATGTAGCGCTTATGCGCAAAACAGTCGGAGACAAGCTTGGCGTTAAAGCATCGGGCGGCGTTCGCGGTCTTGAGGATATGAAAAAAATGATCGAAGCAGGCGCAACTCGTATTGGAGCAAGCTCAGGCGTGAAAATTATGCAGGGCGAGCAATCCAGCGCCGCTTATTAATGGATAAACGAAAGAACATGGTGCTGCTCCTTACCGAAGGAGCGGCGCGCTTTTCTCGATAAACGAACGAGCGGCGACATCAGCATAACTTTGTAAGCGCTCTATTCGTCCAATCAACTTCCATAATCATGAAAAAATAGGAGGCGGCAACTATGAAATACATCGTAGCTTTATTAGGCCTGCTTGTTGTGCTAGGATTGTCCTATATCGCCAGCAACAATAAGAAAAATATTCGTTTTAAGCCGATTGCCATCATGATCGTTTTGCAGGTGGTTCTTGCCTTTGTCCTATTAAATACGTTTGCGGGCGCGACCTTGATTAAAGGTTTTTCCGGCGTGTTCGAGCAGCTGCTTTCCTACGCGCAGGAAGGAATCAACTTTGTATTTGGCGGCATTTTAAATGAAGGACAATTTTCCTTCTTCCTGTCGGTGCTGCTGCCAATCGTCTTCATTTCCGCGCTAATTGGTATTTTGCAATACTTGAAAATCCTTCCCTTTATCGTAAAGGGCATTGGATATGTGTTAAGCAAAGTCAATGGCATGGGCAAGCTGGAGTCGTACAATGCGGTCGCATCAGCCATTTTGGGCCAATCGGAAGTATTCATTTCGGTCAAAAAACAAATTGGCCTGCTGCCGAAGCATCGCCTGTATACACTGTGCGCTTCCGCGATGTCCACCGTATCGATGTCGATTGTCGGTTCGTATATGCAAATTTTAGACCCGAAATATGTGGTGACCGCGCTCGTCCTCAACCTGTTCGGCGGCTTTATTATCGCTTCCATTTTTAACCCGTATACGGTGGAGGAAGGCGAAGACGTGCTGCAAGTACAGGAGGAAGGGGAGAAGCAGACCTTTTTCGAAATGCTGGGCGAATATATTATGGATGGCTTCAAGGTTGCGATTATTGTCGCGGCGATGCTGATCGGTTTTATTGCTCTCATCGGCATGATTAATGGATTGTTTCTTGGCATTCTTGGCATTTCCTTTCAGCAAATACTTGGATTTATTTTCGCTCCTTTCGCTTTTATTATGGGTGTGCCGTGGAAAGATGCCGTTGATGCGGGAAGTATTATGGCCACGAAAATGGTATCGAATGAATTTGTAGCGATGCTCGAAATTAGCAAATATCCTGATCTTTCGGCCAAAGCAGTGGGCGTCGTATCGGTGTTTCTCGTCTCTTTTGCGAATTTTTCCTCCATCGGCATCATTGCAGGCGCGGTAAAAGGCTTGCATGAGAAGCAGGGCAATGCCGTTGCGCGCTTCGGGATGAAGCTGCTGTATGGTGCAACGCTGGTCAGCGTTCTGTCGGCGACGATTGCAGGGATTTTCATTTAACTGCCAGAAGTATTCGCTAAGCTGACAGAGCAGAATTTGCTCAGAAGCACCTTCGCTGATGTTGGAGCGGCCATTGCGGATAATTTCGGCGTTACACTGCCTGATCACGGAACCAGCTTCATGCCGTCGTTAAATGAACCAATGAATGAACGAATGAACGAATGAACTAACTATATGAACGAAGCAGAGGAGATATTACTATGAGTGTTCATATTAATGCAAAGCAAGGCGACATCGCCGAAACGATTTTATTGCCAGGCGACCCGCTAAGAGCGAAATATATTGCGGATACGTATTTGGAAAATGTAACGTGCTACAACGAGGTGCGCGGTATGCTGGGCTTTACAGGGACGTACCAAGGCAAGCGTATTTCGGTGCAGGGAACAGGTATGGGCGTACCGTCCATCAGCATTTACGTCAATGAACTCATTCGTGAATATGGCGTGAAAAATCTCGTTCGTGTCGGCACATGCGGCGCCATGCAAAAAAGCGTAAACGTGCGTGAGGTTATTTTGGCGCAAGCGGCTTGTACAGATTCCAGCATGAACCGCCACGTATTCGGCGGTTATGACTTCTCGCCAATTGCCAGCTTCGAGCTGCTAAAGGCGGCTTACGAGCGCGGCGTAGCCAAAGGCCTCAAGCTGCATGTCGGCAATATTTTTTGCTCGGACAGCTTCTATCGGGATGATAAGTCCATTGTAGAGAAGCTCATGGAGCACAATGTGCTTGGCGTTGAAATGGAAACGACGGCGCTTTATACGCTGGCTGCAAAATATGGCGTCAATGCCCTGACGATTTTAACGGTAAGCGACCATCTGTTGACTGGTGAAGAAACGACGTCCGCTGAAAGACAAAGCACATTCAATGACATGATGGAAGTAGCGCTAGAGACGGTAACTTCCCTGTAATAGGCAAGGTAGCTTAGCTTATAGATTTCATTTAAAACCGTGAGGAGAATGCAGCATGAGAATGGTAGACCTGATTGAGAAAAAACGCGATGGTGAAGTGCTGAGCGCTGAAGAAATTAACTTTTTCATTCAAGGGTATACGAAAGGCGAAATTCCTGATTATCAGGCCAGCGCAATGGCAATGGCGATATTCTTCAAGGATATGACGGAGCAGGAGCGCGCCGACTTGACGATGGCGATGGTGAATTCCGGCGATACGATCGATCTGTCGGCCATTGAAGGCGTGAAGGTAGACAAACACTCCACTGGCGGTGTTGGCGATACGACGACGCTTGTTTTAGCCCCACTCGTTGCAGCGCTGGATATCCCAGTTGCGAAAATGTCGGGACGCGGCCTTGGCCACACCGGCGGAACGACAGACAAGCTTGAAGCAATTGCTGGCTTCCACGTGGAACTTGCGAAGGAAGAATTCGTTCGCCTCGTCAACAAGGATAAAATTGCGGTCGTTGGCCAATCCGGCAACTTGACGCCAGCTGACAAGAAGCTGTATGCGCTGCGCGATGTTACAGCTACCGTTAACTCCATTCCGCTTATCGCAAGCTCGATTATGAGCAAAAAAATCGCTGCCGGCTCCGACGCTATCGTGCTTGACGTGAAGACAGGCGCAGGCGCCTTCATGAAGACGGTAGAAGATGCGAAGGAGCTTGCGCACGCAATGGTGAGCATTGGCAACAACGTTGGACGCAAAACGATGGCGGTCATTTCCGACATGAGCCAGCCGCTGGGCTTTGCAATCGGCAACGCCTTGGAAGTGAAGGAAGCGATTGATACGCTGCAAGGCAAAGGTCCAAAGGACTTGGAGGAGCTATGTCTAGCGTTAGGGCGTCAAATGGTCTATTTGGCGAACAAAGCAAGCTCGCTGGAAGAGGCGGAGGAAATGCTGAAGGAAGTCATTCGCAATGGCAAAGCACTGGAGAAATTCAAAGTGTTTATTGCCAATCAGGGAGGAGATCCAACGGTTGTTGACCATCCGGAGAAGCTGCCGCAAGCGGCCTTCCTGATCGAAGTGCCAGCGAAGCAGGATGGTGTCGTTGCGGAAATCGTAGCTGACGAAATCGGTACGGCAGCGATGCTGCTGGGTGCAGGACGCGCGACGAAGGACTCGGAAATCGATCTGGCTGTAGGCTTGATGCTGAATAAAAAAGTGGGCGACACCGTCAAGGCCGGCGAATCGCTCGTAACCATTCATGCCAATCGTGAAAATGTGGACGATGTGCTCGCGAAAATTTATGCCAATATTCGTATCGGCGATAAAGTCGAAGCTCCTGTCTTGATTTACGGAACTGTAACCGAGTAGTAATAAAGCCATTTGGGTATAAAATAAAAGCCGCCATCAGGTTGCAATTGCTGCCGGGATGGCGGCTTTTGTGCTGCAAGGAAACGGCTGGCAAAGGTTTAAATAGGGTTTATAAAAGGTTTATAAAGTCATGAAACGGAAATGCTTAAGCTACAAATACTTAACAACTAAAATATTTGACAATAAGGTAAAATGCCATTATTATATGTGATGGGACAGCTGTCCATTGTTAAATGGGCACGTAAGTCATCTTGTGCAGATAGGCAGGGGGAGAACAAATGTCGCAAGCAGCATCGAAAGGCGGCGCAGAGCCTGAATTCCGCTTGGCAAGCATCATCGTACCGATGATCGCCATTATTTCAGGCATATTTATGGTTATTTTGGATTCAACAGCGATGAATGTCGCGTTGTCTAGACTCGTCATTGATTTTAAAACCGATTTGCCAACGATTCAGTGGACGGTAACGGGCTATATGCTGGCGACGGCGGCGGTTATTCCGCTTTCAGGCTGGCTTTCGGATCGCTTTGGAGCCAAAAATATATTTTTAGGCTCGGTTGTTGCCTTCACCTTGGCATCCTTGCTATGTGCATTGCCTAGCAGCGCCGAGTGGCTCATCGTATTTCGGATTATTCAAGGCCTCGGCGGCGGTTTCGTTATGCCGGTCGCTATGGCTTATGTGTTTCGTTTAAGCCCGCCGAATAAGGTAGGGCAAGTCATGGGGATGATGGGCGTGCCGATTCTGCTCGCGCCTGCGGTTGGCCCGATTTTGGCCGGCTGGCTCGTGGAATATCATTCCTGGCACTGGATTTTCCTGATTAATATTCCGGTCGGCATTTTCAGCATTATATTCGGCCTTTGGAAGCTGCCGAAGACGGAGCGCAAGCAGGTGACCGGCATTGATATTCCGGGCATGATTTTAGGGCCGCTTGCCTTTGCTGCCTTATCCTACGGGGTAACGCAAGGCGCAGAAAGCTGGTCGTCCGATAAGACGATTGGCGGGCTCGTTATCGGCGGCATCGCGCTCATCGCATTTATTATCGTAGAGCTGCGGTCAAAAACGCCGCTGCTGGAGCTTCGCGTGTTCCGCTCGGTGGACTTCTCGTTCAGCATTTTTGTGCAGTGGCTGCTGCAATTTTCGCTTTTCGGCGCGATTTTCCTGCTTCCGCAATTTTTGCAGCAGGCACGCGGCTACGGCGCCTTTGATACGGGGCTCACGTTGTTCCCACAAGCGCTAGCTTCCGCATTTATGATGCCGATTGGCGGCTATTTGTTCGATAAAATCGGGGTGAGATGGCTTGTCGTTATTGGCCTCAGCCTTGTATCCGGTGCGATTTTTCAATATACGCAGGTCGATTTGACGACAGAGGGCAGCGATTTGCTGCTTCCGCTCATTATGGCGGGCATGGGCTCTGGCCTCATGATGATGCCGCTCAACTCGCATTTGCTGCAAAAAGCGCCGCGTGATCTCGTCAGCCGAGTAACGTCACTGACCAGCGCTTTGCAGCAGGTAGTTAGCTCCTTCGCGGTTGCGACTTTAGTTACGGTGCTCTCGTCACGAGTGAAGACGCTCATTGTGGATCAGCAGCTGCCGCTTACGACGCCTGCCGAAGTGCAGAAAGCGACGCTTGCCGTTGCTCCAGAAGCTTTCGGCTATACGTTCGGCATTATGCTCGTTATTGCCATCGCCGGCATTTTCCTCGGCTTGTTTCTGCGCAGAGGCAAAGTGCAGGCGGGGGCGGAAGAGCAGAAGGGCAAGCAGGAATTGGGGCTTGAGGGACTGCATTAATCTAAATCAATTCAATCGAGCTTACGTCAGACGCCTGGTTCGCCAGCGGCGGTCTGGCGTATTTTTTTATTGTTCAGTTGAACAGCCTGCGAATAAGGGGGATTCTCACACAGAGGGAATTGCATGTTTATTCTATCCCTCCAGAAGAAAAGTAAAAGCCCCCTCGTGAAAGGGGACTTTAGCCTATCAAAATCATATTATGTTATTGCAAATGTTGCATTAGCGGGTCAAAATGGGATACGTTTTGTACTTATTACGTAGTCATGTTCCGCTGCCCACTTCACAAGGCCATTCCAGAAATTTTCACAAGCTGAAATGATTCTTGAAGGCTCTGCTAACTCACCAGACATAACCATTCGCACAACATTGTCAAATCCTTCTGGACGACTAGGAAGTTCTAATGCCTCTGGTAGAACCATTGAGCCAGTCGAGAAGAGTTTTTGATTGTGTAACCCGACTAACATAGCTCCGTAATGGGCAAACTCCACTGCCAAGTATGGCAAGTAGGTGTAGGGACCATTTACACTGACATTTCTAAGTTTCCCAACAAATTCGTACATTTCCCCTACAAGGAATTCGTTAATTGAACAGCGGAAATCTTCCCTTGTTGGTGATTGGGCAGCTTCCTTCAATCTTGGGAAAAATCCTTTGGGATCATATAGGCTAAGTTGAGAAAAGAATGGCCCATGCGTCAATGGCCAACTTCCTTCAACAGTAGAGGCGGTTTTAAGGAGATCGTCCTCCCTACAAATGCCGACTTCTGCTTTCCAAGGCCCCGCCGACCATTCATAGCTGAAATCTACGGGATCACTTGATTCACTTAGTACGCAAAACATCTCAATGTCTGAGAAAGGGCCGTCTGTGCCCCTGGAAACAGAACCGTAGACTCCAATGGCAACGATTTTTTCTCCGTACACCTCGTGTAATCTCGAAGCAATTTCGTGGCAGGTTTCCAGTCTTTCGTTTCGAGAAATATTTACAGGTCCATTCATGTGCATTAGCGTGTCTCTCCCTTTGATTTATTTGGGCGAATATTCACTAACACATGGATGGAGGACCTCGGGCTTAACGGGGGACTATTTTTGGATGCATTTGATTTCCTCCTACAATTTTTTATGGTAATTGTACCCAAGAAAATCTATTTTCGCAAGGTTTGAAGGTGGCTTCAAAGTCATCAGTTCTTTGTCGATCTCTACTATAGCTACCTGAGCTGCCCGGCAGGATATTGAATATGCTTCTAGAATTATAGTTGTAGGAAGTTAGTTCAATTTTTAGACTGAAAGGGTAGGGGGAAAATGGTTGAATACAGAATGGCAGCTCCGAATGAGCGCGATGAATACATAGATTTAGCCAACTTTGCTTTTCGCTTAGATTTTGAAACCCTGATGCCCAAAGCGTATGAAAAGAGCGTAGATTCTTCAGCGATGCATATGGTTGCTGCGGATGAGAAAGGCAGACTGCGCGCACAGGTGGCCGTTTTTCCAGAGCCTATGACGGTATGCGACTATACGCTGCGAGCCTGCTATTTGGGTACCGTATCGGTCCATCCTCGAGCGCGTGGCGAGGGGCATATGAAGGTACTAATGAACATGTGGCTTGAAAAACTGCGCGATACGCATGATATGGTCGTATTATATGGCCAGCGGCAAAGATATGAGTATTTTGGCTTCACCCTTGGCGGCGTAAAGTTCAAGTATTTCGTAGGAGAGGCCAACGTACGCCATGCCTTAAGACAGGTCAGCGACACCGGAATATCCTTCTGCCCGTTATTCGAGGTTGAAGGAGCAGAAGCCTTTGCTCATAGCATGAACACCTCGCGGCTTGCTTATGTTGAACGCAGCACACAGCAATTGCCGCTTATTTTCAACACCCTCCATCAAAATGCGCTGGGCGTACTGGATAAAGGCAAGTTGATCGGGTATGTGATCGTAAACGAAGCAGGCGATGAAATGTCTGAACTCGCGATGAAAAATACGGACGATATTTCGCGGACCATCAAGGCTTATATGGGATATAGCAAAGCAGAGCGGATTTCTATTTATACGCCAGAATATGATATTCCTCTAAATACAATGCTGGGCAGCATGGCTGAAGACTATGTCATCGAGACATCTGATATGTATCATATTCTGGATTTTGCCAATGTGTTGAAGGCTTATCTAACGCTTAAGCATAAGACCACAGGGATTATCCAGGGGGAATTCTCCGCAGTCATGGACGGTCAACCGATTACTGCGCGAGTGGATGCGAGTGGCGTGACTGTTGAGCGTTCTGCTAAGCAAGATGCAGTTGTCCTTACTAAGCAGCAGGCTCAGGCGCTTCTTCTTACACAGCACAGTCGTTATATGGCAGTTCCCGCGCCCGCAGGGTGGTTTCCACTACCGATATTCTGGTACAAGATTGATAAATACTGAGACAATTTGAATGGAAATCTGTTTGCTTTTGGTGGGGGAATGTAAAAGGGAGGATTAAAAGCGTGTTAAATTATCGTAAACGAAGATTCTGGCTGCTTGGTGTCTCGATTGTTATTATGCTAGCAGTTGGGATTGGACTGATAGTAAATTCTGTAACAAAGGGGAGAGATGCACCAGGTGAAGAAATTTCTTTGGAAATACCAGAGAAATCAGCAGCAGAAATATTAAAAGACCTAGCCGATCAACCATTTTCAGTGAATGGGAATCAAATGAGTGATGACGATCAAGAAACCGTTGTCGCATTTGGACAAGCTTTTGTGAATTTATATACCGGTGCTGTTGCAGAACAAGAAACAGTATCCTTTAGAAATTACATATCTAATGAAAATCTTCTTAAATACACAAATAAAATGTTAGAGCTAGAACAAAGAAAAGAATTAAAGGGAGCAGTCAGTGTCCATTTCGGTTTGGAAAATGAATTCAAGGAAGCAGAGTTCAAGAAACTTGATGGAAATCTCTACTACGTAAGTTTACCATTTTCAAACCAAGGGTCTGGAATGAATCTTCAGGTGTTGGTTCAAGCTGAAAACAAGGCATTAAAAATCGTTGATTTGTATTTTGGAAACAAAGATGGTATAGATTCGATTGCAACAGGACATCCCGCTGATAGAAAGCTTCATGATCCAAAACTATGGGATGACCAAGTATGGGTTGATGGTGTTTTTGAGAAGCTTGAAAAAATAGAAATTTGAACGGAATTTTACTTTGAAAGGAATTTAACAAGGAGTGAAGCGTTAGCAAATAGCCATACCAAAAGCGCCTTGCCTGCATAGAGCAGGGCAAGACGCTTTTCCCGCTGGTGTCTCCCATTCAGCCTAACGGTTTTGCCCTGATTCCCGCAATAACCTCTTTGTTACCCGATTGGATGCTTGCGAGAGCAAAGCAGCGGTATGTGCAAGCAATAGCTCCCGGTTAAGCTCCATAAATGCACTCCCCCTTCTACTTCGGATTATACATTCTATTAAAATGGCACAGAGATGTGCTAGTCTCCTAATCTATCAGGCGAAAGTTGATGAATATATCGGCTACGGTTAATGGTCTAGAGCAATCTAGCCTTTCAGCTGCCTGCGGTAATCCGTAGGCGACACGCCAATAATCTTCTTAAACAGCCGTGAAAAATAATACGGGTCCTTAAAGCCAAGCGACAGGCTGACCGCCTTCACGCTTTGGTCGGTAAGGTCAAAAAGCTGGCCGGCCCGCTGCATCTTCAGCCGCAAATAATAGTCGATTGGAGCATAGCCGGTAGATTGCTTAAATAGATGATTAAGATGCTGCTTGGAAATGCGCGTTCGCGTAACCAAATCCTCTAAGGTTAAATGGCCCTCCAACTGATCCTTCATATATTGTATAGCCTGTTCAATATAGGCGAGCATTTTCTCATCCTGCTTGCGCCTTGGAATAAGCGAAATGTAGCTCAGCAAATAACGAATCGTTTGTGAAATATGCAGCTGATGAATAACCGAATAGGATTTGGCTGACAGCAGCTCGTAGCATTGGTTGAATAGCTCGACGATTTTCTCCGCCTCCGGCAGCGACACGTGGAGCAGCGCTGCCTCAAGGCTGAGGCTTTCCAGCAGCTGCACCAGTTCCTCGCCGCGAAAGTGAAACCAGTAGATGCTCCATGGGTTCGTCGTCTTGGCTCCGTAGCTATGAGGGGTGAAGGCGGGAATGATGGAGACGGTTTTTTCCGTTACATGAATCGTCTCCTCGCTGCCGAGTTTAATCCAGCCCTCTCCATTCGTGCAATAGATGAAAATATAAGAATCGCAGCCTTTAGGCCGCTCCCGGTAATGGTGCTTGGCACGGTGAAAATAGCCAATATCCGTTACAAAGGCTTGGCGAATAATCGGGTGGCTGGTCATCTCCTCCAGCTGGTAGGGGGGCAAAACAATCAGCTTCTCCGTCTCGAAGCCTTGTGTTTTTTTGTTGAGCATGGTGAAGCAAGCCTCCTCGTTTCTAATGGTTATATTGTAAGCGGAGGGAGCTTCCAGCCGCAAGCGCTGCATTCGGGCAAAATCAGAATATGCTCCATTAGGAACAGACAATTGTCAATGGCAAGGTGAGCGCAGGTACGGTACAGTGGGGGGATATAAAGGAGGTAATTGCGTAATGAGCATGCATCATGCAGCTGTAAAATTGAATGAGTGCAATAAGGAAATTACGACGGGCATATTGTCGAGCAATAAAGGAAGCAATCCGAAAGGGGAAAGCTTCGGTTTTACGAATTTTTATATGACGCGCAATGGTGAGCCGTTTATTCCGGTTGTCGGTGAGTTTCATTTTTCCAGATTTTCTTATTTATATTGGGAGGAAGAGCTGCTCAAGATGAAGGCGGGCGGTGTGCACATAATCGCAACCTATATATTTTGGAATTACCATGAGGAAAAGGAAGGTCGCTTTAATTGGAATGGCAATCGCAATCTCCGACATTTTATTGATCTTTGCGCAAAGCTTGAGCTTCCGCTGGTGCTTCGGATCGGCCCTTTCTGCCACGGCGAGGTGCGTAATGGCGGCATTCCGGATTGGGTGTTCGACAAGCCGCTCGTCATTCGCTCGAATGATGAGCTGTATTTGAAATACGCAGCGCGGCTGTACCGCGAAATTGCCAGGCAGATGAAAGGCGCGCTGTTTCAAGACGGCGGCCCCGTTATTGCGATTCAGCTCGAAAATGAATTTATGCACTGCGGCGCTCCGCTAGACTCATGGGGCTATAAAAACGGCGTATTCATGTCCGCAGGCACGGGCGGCAATGCGCATTTGGACAAGCTCAAAGCGATTGCGGCAGAAGCAGGCATTCGCCCGCTGTTCTTTACAGCTACTGCATGGGGAGGAGCAGCGGTGCCTGAGACGGACACGCTCCCGATGCTTGCAGGCTATGCGTATACGCCATGGATTCCAAATCAGCCGCCGAGTGGGGAATATATTTTCCGTGATCTGCATGGATCGCCGATGGAGCAGGTCAATTATCCTTCTGCACAATATCCCGTCGCATATTGCGAGATGGCAGGGGGCATGCAGGTCAGCTATACGGCAAGGCCGCATGTGAGCCCGGACAGTGTGGAAGCGATGACGCTTGTGAAGCTGGCTAGCGGCAGCAACCTGCTGGGTTATTACATGTATCATGGCGGCTCAAATCCACGGGGAGAAAATGGATTTCTCAATGAATATGGTTTGCCGAAAATAACGTATGACTATCAGTCCCCGCTAGGCGAGTTTGGACGCATTGGCGAATCGTATGACCGTATCCGCACGCTTAGCCTGTTTATGGAAGCTTACGGCGCAAGCTTGGCGCCAATGGGAACAGTACTGCCGGAAGGCCAGGCGGAGCTGCAGCCTGAAAATACGGAGGCACTGCGTTATTGCCTGAGGCAAAAGGATGGCTCGGGCTTCTTGTTCCTGAACAATTTTCAGGATCATGTGGACATGCCTGACCGGGAAGAAGTAAGTGTGACGCTGGATACGTCCAAAGGACAGGCGAGATTTCCGCATACGGGCAGCTTGCGATTGAAGCAAGGAATTAGCGCGGTGCTGCCGTTCCACTTGGAAGAAGCAGGCATTCATATCGTTTCTGCTACCGTTCAGCCACTGACGAAGCTTACGGATACAGAGCACCCGCTGCTTGTCTTTTATGCGCATGAGGGCCTGATCCCAGAGCTTGTTATTTCCGAGGAAATGGTCGCGGGCGTAACTAGCGATGGTGGCGGTATAGTGGAGCAGCAAAGCGGAGTTTATAGGGTGCATCCGGCAGCAGGCAAGCAGCATTTAACTGAAGTAAGGCGTAAAGACGGAAATGTCGTCCGTATCCTTATTCTCTCTAGAGAAGAGGCGCTGAGCACGTATCGTCTCCGCTTGTGGGGAGAGGAACGCCTGCTGATCAGCGAAAGCCATCTTTATGTAGCGGGTGAGCAGCTCATTTGCACCTCGCCAGGCAAGGCGGAATGGCAAGTTGCCATGTACCCGGCAGCCACAGCGGATATTAAGTCAAGCCAAGGCAGCCTTTCTCCAGCAGCTGGAGGCTTGCTCCAGCTTTATACGGTGAAGGTAGCAGCTTATGAACCGCAGCTTCTCATCAACAAGACGTCAAATCGTCATGCGGCTGTGCAAATCGATGCTGCTTGGCCAGACCAGGTAGCTGATTTGTTTCTTCATATTGAATATGATGGCGATGTAGCCGCTGCGTATTTGAATAATGAGCTGCTGACAGACCATATCCATTATGGTCAAGCATGGCCAATTGGGCTGAAGGGCTTCCAAAATGAACTGCTGGATAATGAGCTGCAGCTCGCCATTACTCCCATTCGAAAAGGTACAACGCATACGTTTGTGAATCAGGCGTTCGTGGAGCGCTTTGAAGGCGTGGAAATCGCAGCGTTTCATGAGATTAAGGCGGTGCCGCATTATGTGACGGCGTTGTCTCAAGTGTTCAAATAAGCCGCTAATGGAGGGCGGCAAGCAGGCACGCCAGTGCCCCAGCAGGCAGCAAGCGCTGGGAAACAGGCGTGTTTGCTGTCGTTTTTAAGCTTTTTTTGACGGAAAAGGTACTAATTTATATATGACTTTGTCCTTAATATTGAGGGTACTGCAAAGGAAGAGGTCTGGCTTATGATGAATATATAAGCTTGGCGACGGATTTGAGCCACGGCGCTGCAAAAGCGACGAACCATAAAAACTTTAAGGAGTGACCATCGCAGTGACAACGCAGCAACAGCAAAATATTCAGCCATGGAAGCTATGGTACATGCAGCCAGCGAGCCGTTGGGAGGAAGCGCTGCCGATCGGCAATGGCCGATTGGGCGGCATGGTATTTGGAGACGCATGCAAGGAGAGAGTGCAGCTTAATGAGGATACGTTATGGTCTGGATTTCCACGCGATACGAACAATTATGAAGCCTTGAGGTATTTGAAAAAATCGCGCGAGCTTATTTTCGCTGGGCAATACGGCGAGGCCGAGACGCTTGTGCAGGATAAAATGCTAGGCATGAACACGGAGGCTTACCAGCCGCTGGGCGATCTTTATATAGAGCATCGCCAGCTAGGAAGCGATAGCGGAATGTCTGCTTACCGCCGTGAGCTTGACCTCGATACAGGAATTGCTTCGTCTGCCTACACAGTAGATGGCCGATCGTTTCGCCACGAAATATTCGTAAGCGCCGTCCATCAAGTGATGTGCATTCGCTATGAGGTGCTGGACGGCGGGGAGATTTCTCTAACGGCAGGGCTGGAGTCGCCGCATCCGGTACAGCTCGCGGAAGGTAGCGGCGGCGCGCTTGTACTAAGCGGGACATGCCCATCCCATATTGCCGACAACTATCGTCAAGATCATCCGAGGTCGGTGCTTTATGAGCAGGGCCGGGGTGTTTCCTTCGAGGCAAGGCTGCAATTGCTAGGTGCAGGCGCGACTGACATCGTCAATGGAGCAGATGGCTCAAGCAGCTCGCTTACTGTAAGCGGACTCGGAACGGTTACGCTGCTGCTTGCGGCTGCTTCAAGCTTTGCCGGCTATCAGGTGATGCCGGTTAATGATTCCGCGGCATTGGCGCTTAAAAATGAGCAGCCGCTGGCGATTGCATCGGCGCTCGGCTATGAGGAGCTGCGCAGCCAGCATATTACCGAGCATCAGCGGCTTTTTCGCCGGGTAGCAATCGATCTTGGAACTAGCCCGAATGCACTGCTTCCAACAGATGAGCGGCTTGCAGGCTACAAGAGGGGCGAGGCAGATCCGCAGCTGGAGGCCCTATATTTTCAATATGGACGCTATTTGCTGATGCAAAGCTCAAGGCCAGGCACGCAGCCAGCCAACTTGCAGGGCATATGGAATGACCGGGTACAGCCGCCATGGAACAGCAATTATACGACGAACATCAATACGCAAATGAACTATTGGCATGCCGAAATTTGCGGGCTGGGCGAATGCCATGAGCCGCTTATAGATATGATTGGCGAGCTTAGCCAGACGGGCAGCCGCACAGCAGCTATTCATTATAATGCGCGTGGCTGGGTCGCCCACCATAATGTCGATTTGTGGCGGGCTTCCACTCCTTCGGGCGGGCATCCGAGCTGGGCCTTCTGGCCATTCGGCGGCATTTGGCTTTGTCTGCATCTATGGGAGCATTATGCGTTTAATCCGGATCTGGCTTATTTGCGAGAACGGGCGTATCCCGTTATGAAGCAAGCCGCTCTGTTTTGTCTGGATTGGCTGCAGGAGACGGAAGATGGCGTGCTCGTCACGATTCCGGCCACTTCGCCGGAAAATATGTACAAGCTGCCAGATGGCAGCGGCGGAACAAGCAGCGTATCTTTGGCAACGACTATGGATATTTCACTGATTAAAGAGCTATTCACGCTTTGCCTGCATGCGGCCGATTTGCTAGGCGAGGATGAGGCGCTGCGCAGCGACTGGCAGGGAGCGCTGGCGAAGCTGCCGCCATTCCAGATTGGTTCGGATGGCAGGCTGATGGAATGGGTTGAGGAATATGAGGATCATGAGCCCGGACATCGCCATGTATCGCATTTAATTAGCCTGTATCCGGGTTTTCTGATTAATGCGGAGAAGGAGCCAGAATTGCTGGAGGCTGGACGGGAATCGCTGAGACAGCGGATTGCAAGCGGCGGCGGCCATACGGGCTGGAGCTGCGCATGGCTCATTAACTTGTATGCAAGGCTGGGCGAGCCGGAGCAGGCGCATCATTTTATTGAGACGCTGCTTTCCCGCTCGACGCATCCGAATTTATTCGACGATCATCCGCCGTTCCAAATTGATGGGAATTTCGGCGGGACAGCAGGCATCGCTGAGCTGCTGCTCCAAAGCCATACGCAGGAGCTTTCACTGCTGCCTGCACTGCCAAAAGCATGGCCGAACGGTTCCGTGCAAGGGCTGCGGGCACGCGGCGGCTTCATGATCGATATGGAATGGAAAAATGGACGACTGGCGTCGGCCCGCATCGAGTCGCTCTCAGGCTCGCCATGCACGCTGCGCAGCGCCGATCTGGAGCTGGCGGTACGGACAGAAGGCGAAGGCACGCTTGTCGCAAAGCAGGGCGAGCGGTTTGAAACGTCGGCAGGCGCGGTATACACCGTCTTGCCGTCGGAATTACTGTAAGCTTAAAACATACACCTATATAGAAGATATAGCATAAGGGAGAAGTGGAAAAACCATGACAGAACAGCAGTATCCATTTTTAGACGGCAAGCTGGACATAGAGGAGCGTGTGCGCGATCTCGTATCGCGGCTGACGCTGGAGGAAAAAGTAGAGCTAATGGTGCAATACCAGCCTGCCGTTGAGCGGCTCGGGGTAAAACCATACAAGCATGGAACGGAAGCGGCGCATGGTCTGGCTTGGCTCGGCGAAGCGACCTCGTTCCCACAGCCCCTCGGTCTTGGCTGCACCTGGAACCCGGAGCTGCTGAAGGCTATTGGTTCTGTCATCGGTGATGAAGCCCGCGTCTATTATCAGCGCGACCCAGAAGTAAATGGCCTCACGCTGTGGGCGCCTACCGTCGATATGGAACGCGATCCGCGTTGGGGACGGACAGAAGAAGCTTATGGCGAAGACCCTAAGCTGACAGGCGAGCTGACTGCGGCACTCGTACAAGGCATTCAAGGCGACGACCCGGTATTTTTCAAAGCGGTTGCGACGCTGAAGCATTTTATTGCCAACAACAATGAAGTGGATCGCGGCAGCTGCTCGGCGAGCATTGATCCACGCAATATGAAGGAGTATTACCAGCGTGCTTTTCAGCCTGCGTTCGTCAAGGGCGGCGCGCAATCCATGATGACGTCGTACAACTCGGTAAACGGCATCCCGACGATTTTGCATGAGGATGTGAACAAGGTCGTTAAGGGCGAATGGGGGATGAATGGGTTTATCGTCAGCGATGCTGGCGATTTAATCGGCCTGGTGAAGGATCATCATTATTATGATACGTACAAGGAAGCGGTCGCCCATTCGATTAAAGCGGGAATCGACAGCATTACCGACGATAAGGAAATCAGCTGCGGGGCAATCCATGAAGCATTGTCCGAAGGCTTGCTTGCGGAAGCGGATCTCAACCAAGCGCTAACCAATACGTTCCGCGTGCGTTTCCGTCTTGGCGAATTTGATGCGGATAATCCGTATTCGAATGTGCCGGATTCCGTCTTATGCGCTCCAGCCCACGGCGACCTTTCGCTGCAGGCGGCCCGCGAGTCGATCGTATTGCTCAAAAATGAACAGGCCACGCTTCCCCTAAACAGCAGCAAGCTGGGCAGCGTTGCGGTTATTGGGCCGCTAGGCGATGTCGTGTATCGTGATTGGTACTCCGGCACTTTCCCTTATACGGTTACGCCATTCGCCGCGATCCAGCAGAAGATGGCTGGCAAAAAGGTTACGTTTACGAGCGGCAGCAATCAGGTGGTGCTTAGATCTGCAGCAGATGGATCGCCGATATCGCTCGGTGACAACGGTGTGCTGCAGGTCGCTGCTGAAAGTGCAGCGGAGACGTTTGAGGTTTGCGATTGGGGCTGGAACAGCTTGACGCTGCAAAGCCAATCGACTGGCAAATTCGCGACGAGCGCGGATGATGTCCACATTGCGGCTGCAGCGGATGAGGCCTATGGCTGGTATGTGAAGGAAGTGCTGCGCCTGGATGCGAAAGCGGATGGCACGACGGACATTGTTACATGGGATGATAAGCCAGTTGTGCTGAAGGAGCAGGATGGCAAGCAGCTGCTGACTATAAACGAGGAAGTAACCGAGGAAGATCGTACGACAGAAGCAGCTGGAGACAATGCGGACAGTTCAGCTAACAGCGGAAGCGGCAACTATGGTGACAAAGAGCACAAAGGTGCCTTTAGGCTGGACATTACCGTTGATGGAATTGCTGCAGCAGTAGCAGCAGCCCGCGAAGCAGAAACGGCGATTGTATTCGTCGGCAACAATCCGCTTATTAACGGCAAGGAAGAAACGGACCGTCCGGGCTATACGCTTGCAGCAGCGCAAGAGCAGCTGCTGAGGGAAGTACATGCGGTTAATCCGAACGTCATCGCCGTCGTCATCGGCAGCTATCCGTTTGAGCTTAATTGGGCACAGGAGCATCTTCCAGCGGTTGTGTATTTGGCCCATGCTGGGCAAGAGCTCGGCAATGCGGTCGCTGATGTGCTGTTCGGCGATTTTGCGCCGGCTGGCAAGCTGAATATGACCTGGTACAGCCAAATCGAGCAGCAGCTTACCGATATTTTGGATTATGATATTATTAAAGGAAAACGGACCTATTTGTATTTTGAGGATACGCCGTTATATCCATTCGGCCATGGGCTGACATATGCACCTTTCTCCTTTGAGAGCCTGCGAATTTCCCCGGCTGAAGCGGGCGAAGGCTGGATAGCCAGCCTTCGAGTAACGAATACGGGCAGTGTGGAGGCCGGCGAAGTCGTGCAGCTGTATGCCCACGCGAATACTTCGCGAGTTAAACGTCCGGTGAAGCAGCTCGTCGGCTTTGAGCGCGTTTACTTGCAGCCGCAGGAAAGTATTACGGTTCAGATCGCGATTAGCGCAGCTGAGCTTGCCATGTGGGATGTGACGCGGGACCGGTTCTGTCTGGAGTCAGGCGTTTACAGCCTGATGGCCGGCAGCTCGTCAAGCGACATCCGCTTGACAGCCGAGCTTTCCATCGAAGGCGAGAGCATTCCGCCAAGAGCGCTGACGCAGCTGACGCGTGCGGAAAACTATGATGATTATTCCGGCGTGCTGCTTGATGAAAGCAAGGAAAGCGGTGCTTGCGTGCGGCTGGCTGACGCATTTACCACTGGCTGGATAAGCTTTGCAGATGTGCAATGGAGCGATGCTCCAGCAGCCTTCGAGGCGCGGGTTAGCGGAGGCCCGGCTGGCGGCACGCTGACGGTTCGCTTTGGCTCGGCTGAAGCTGAGCAAGCAGCCGTTCTGACGGTGCCCGCTGGCGGCGAGCAGCAGTGGCAGACCGTTTGCGCATCGCTTGCAGCGGGCATTTCCCCGCAGGCGGACGTTTATATTGCGCTGAGCGGCAGCGTGCGGTTGAGCAGCTTTATTTTTTCCTAAAAGCATATCAAGGATCGTCAGGCCGCAGGCTCTTTATGAACTTGCGGTCTTTTTTAAATATAGGAAAGTATATGATTTCGCTATACTTTCTCTATATTTCCCGGAATGAAACGCGCCGCGCCGCCAGAGGACGGCGGAAGCCGTTTCACCTTGCCAGTAGCGGCATAAGCATATGCAGGTCAAGCAATCAGTTTGCTGCCGAAGGGCAGGCTGATTTTGCTCGTTACCCGGGTGGGAGGAGCAGGGTGTACATCCGGGTTGCTGCATTTTATAATAGAAGCGGGGCTTTCGAGAACGCTTTCTTACATTTTTTCCACGAATTTACGCTAGAAATATAAGAAGTAATAGTAGAAGTAATAGTAGAAGGGGCATTTACCGAGTGGAGAAACAATCTGCCTTCGTCAGGAAGATGAACGATGTTCGCATTAAGCATAAGCTGATGATTTCATTTTTGCTCGTTGTCTGCATTCCGGTGCTGCTAGTCGGTATTATATTAACGGCTGCCTTTCGCCAAAATGTGCTGAGTCAGGCGACGCAGCAGACGCTGAACAACGTTGAGAAAATCAAGAAGCAGACGGATGACATCATTCGCATGCCTATTACGATTTCGGATAAGATGCTGTTTGATACCTCTCTGCGCAGCACGGTTAACACCAATTATGAGTCGACGTATGATGCGGTTAGCGCTTTGTGGGAGTTCCGGGCGTTTAAAGATTATATGCAGCTGTATTCGGAAATCAACAATATTCGCTTCTATACGACAAACCAAACCATTCTCGATAACTGGGAATTCATCAAAACAAGCAAAGCCACTGAAGAGGCATCCTGGTACCAAACTGCGTTGGGGGAAGACGGCATCCACTGGATGTACATGAAGGATGAGACGAAGAAAAATAACAATTATCTCAGCCTTGTACGAAAAATACCGTTTCCTACCTTTCGCTCAAGCGGCGTGCTGGTCATTGGTATTAATCAAGGGAAGCTGAATGCGCTGCTTAGCCAGGAGCCTTTCGATACGATGATCTTTGATGATTCCGGCTATATTGTGGCGGCCAGCAATCCAAAGCAGGTGGGGCTGAATTTAACCAATCTCGATTTTTCCAATCAATTATCCGGGAAAGGGCCGGGTACCTTTGAAATTTTGTATGAAGGCAAGCGTTCGCGGCTTGTCATGGAGGAGCTCATCCCGCAGTCGAGCCGCAATGGTTTGCGCATCGTATCCGTCTTTTCGATCGACAGCATCGTCAGTGAAGCGAATCGCATTAGTATTTTGGGGCTGACGATTATGGGCATTAGTTTGGCAATTGCGTTTTTGCTCATTTATTTTTTCTCGGGACTGCTCGCAACGCGCATGCTGCTGCTGAATAAAAACCTCAACAAAGTAGCAATGGGCGATTTGACGACGGTGGCTACGGTGGACGGCAATGATGAGATCGGGCTGCTTTCGCGGCAGTTCAACAATATGGTGGTCAGCATTCGCGGGCTGATGGACGAGGTGTCCGAGTCGCAGCGGCAGCAGGACCAGCTGGAGCTGAGGCAGAAGGATATTAAGCTTAAAATGATGGCGAGCCAAATCAATCCCCATTTTTTGTTTAATGCGCTGGAGTCGATTCGCATGAAAGCGCATGTAAACGGCGAGACGGAAATTTCCTCGATTGTTCATATGCTGGGCAAGCTCATTCGCCGCAATTTGGAAGTTGGCGCTGGTAAAATACGTCTGAAGGATGAGCTGGAAATAGTCCGCTGTTATTTGGAAATTCAGAAATTTCGCTACGGCAATGACCGCCTCACCTTTAATTTGGAGCTGGACCCGCATGCACAGTCATTGGACATTCCGCCACTGATTATTCAGCCGTTGATTGAAAATGCGGTCATTCATGGTTTGGAAAACATTGATGAAGGCGGCTGCGTGACCGTGATGACGCTGCTTCGGGATCGGGTGCTGCATGTGAAAGTGTCGGATAACGGCATTGGCATTGAAGAGGCTAGAATGGATGAAATTATGCTGGCGCTGGGGGATATGGACGATGAGCAGGAATATCGTATTGGACTGCGCAATGTTCATCAGCGACTGGTGCTGCTCTATGGACAGGCTTCCGGATTGCAGATTATGAGCGGCGGGGAAGACGGCGGAACGACCATTACGTTTCAAATTCCGCAAGCTCAAGGAGGGCAAGAAGATGCATAAGCTGCTTATCGTTGATGATGAGCCGATGATTCGCGCAGGGCTGCGTACAATTATTGATTGGGAAAGTCTTGGGTTTGTTTGGGTAGGGGAAGCGGCCAGCGGCCCAGAAGCCCTTATTAAGCACGGCCAGCTGGCGCCCGATTTAATTTTAATGGATATACGCATGCCGAGAATGGATGGCTTGCAGGTGATAGAGGAAATTCGCAAAATTGACACCTCCTGCCATTTTCTTGTTTTGAGTGGACATGCTGATTTCAGCTACGCGCAGCGGGCGATCCAGTTCGGCATTGATGCTTATATATTAAAACCGGTTGACGACGACGAGCTCTATGAGAACGTTGTGCGCATCGCGGGGATTTTGGACAAGCGATCCGAGCATGCGGCAAGTCTTGGTCACCGGGAGACGCTACGCCGGGAGGAACTGCTGCAGCTCGCTGTATCGGGAGATGCCGCCAGCTATCCGGAAATATGGAAGGAGCTGGAGCAGCTTACTGGCGATTCGGCCAAAAGCTACCAACTGCTGCTTATCGAGTGGTCACGAACGGAGGAGCATACGTCGGCGGCAAGCATTGCGGCGAGGCGCAGATTGACAAGTGTCGTACAGAGCAACCGGGCAGGCTGGACATTTAGCTCAGGTGCATATACGGCTGTGCTGCTGAAAGATTACGTCGTGCAGGAGGGCACGGGCGAACTGCTGCGGCAGTGGGTTCAGCAGGCGGCGCAGGAGCAGCGTTATATCGCTGTCGTTGGCGAGGCGGTGCCTGCGCTTGTACAGCTGCCAAGCAGCTATGAAGCCATACTTGCGGCGATTAAGAGCAGCTTCCGGCTGTCAAGCGGCGAGCTTCATCTCGTCAGAGGCGAAGAGCAGGCTCTGCATGCAGAGCCTGATGAGGAGCAGCTCCAGTTACGGCTCCAGGAGCTGGCCCAGAAGCTGTATTATATGCTCGACATCGGCAGCCAGGATGGCGTGCGGCTGATGCTGCAGGAAGCAGGGGAGCTGGCGAGCACAAGCCTCCTTTCCGAGCAGCGCATTAAAACCAGCTTTGCGCAAATGCTGACGATTGTGCTGAACAAGCTGACGGCGGTTCATGTACAGCTGGCGATTCAGGACGAGCTGCGCATTGTAACGGGCTTATACAAACAGACCAACTATGACGAGATGATGGCGCTGCTGGAGGATCGTCTGTCGCAGCTCGCATTCCGTCTCGGAAATTCCAGCAATGTATCGGTCATTAAGCAAATTACCGGTTTTATTGAGCGCCATTATGCGGAAAATTTAAAGCTGGAAACGCTGGCCGAGCTGTTTAATTATAATAGCGGCTATTTGGGCAAAATGTTTAAAAATTTCACCGGCGAGCATTTCAACACCTATCTCGATCAAGTGCGGCTGCGCCATGCGGTAGAGCTGCTTCAGCAAGGGCTTAAGGTCCATCAAGTATCCGAGCTGGTCGGCTATGCGAACGTCGATTATTTTCACGCTAAATTTAAAAAATATAAAGGCATGTCGCCATCGTCGTTTAAAGGCATGGTAAAATCAGATGCCGAGCGGCAGTAGTCTTGAAGCGAAAGGGGAACGTGGATTGAAAGTCATCGATTTGACGCATACCATTTTTGAACAGACGCCCGTTTATCCCGGCACGCCGCAGCCGACGCTGGAATCGCTGAGCACGTATGAAAATGACGGCTTTAGAGAAACGCTGCTGACGCTTGCTTCTCACACCGGCACACATATGGATGCGCCTGCACATATATTTGCGGGTGGAACGACGCTGGAGCATATTCCAGCGCAGCAGTTCGTCGGGACGGCGCTCGTCATTTCATGCAGTGGTTTGCAGGCTGGCGAGCAAATTACGATGGACGATATTGAACGGGTGCGCGCTCTTGCGGATTCGGTTGATTTTCTGCTTTTTTACACAGGCTGGTCGAAGCATTGGGGAACGGATTCATATTTTGGCGATTATCCCTATATGACGGAGGAAGTAGCCGACTATTTAATCAACAGCGGTAAAAAAGGGGTTGGCCTTGACGTTATTGGAGTTGACCCGATTACGGATGCGAATTTGACCATCCACAAAAAAATATTTTCACAATCACAGATGGTTATCGTTGAAAATTTAATTCATTTGGATCAAATTGGCGGCGGCGTATTTACCTTTTGCGCTTTACCGCTCAAATTTCGGAATGCCGATGGAGCGCCGGTGCGTGCGATTGCCATCGTGGAATCATAACGAAGTGGATATATAAACTTCCAATTACATAATTCATTTTCCAAAAATGCCCTCGGCTTGTTTTCAAGCGGAGGGCATTTTTTTGCGAAATCCGTCATTTTTAGCTAATGCTTTGGCCGGAATACCTCATTTTTTGCAGAAAAATCATATCAAAATCACATAAAAAGCAGCCTGTACGTATTTTTATATGATTTTAGGTGGAATTTGTCGGGTGCCGAGCCGAAAACGCTATCGGTTATGATGAGAACATAATAAAAAGAGAAATTCACGGATATGTTGAGTGAAAGTGAAGTTTTTAGGAGGAGCAGAGATGAAATCGTTACCAACCGCAGAACACCCGCTTCATGTGAACAAAAGCAAAGCCAATCGTTTCTGGGACCGGATGAAGCAGCAAAAATACTTGTATTTTATGTCCGTTCCGTTCGTCATCTGGGTTTTCGTATTCAGCTACGTACCGCTTTGGGGCTGGGTGATGGCATTTCAGAACTATAAACCGGCCAAAGGATTTTTTGAGCAAAAATGGGTCGGCTTCGACAACTTCATTATGTTGTTTGGAGATGAACGCTTTTACCTCGTCCTGCGCAATACGCTGGGCATGAGTATTATGGGACTGATCGTCTCCTTTACCGTACCTGTTATTTTCGCCCTAATGCTCAATGAGATCAGAGGCCAATTTTTCAAACGCTCCATCCAGACGATTTCGTATTTGCCCCACTTTGTTTCATGGGTTGTCGTCGCTGGCCTTGTAACCAAAATGTTGTCCACGGATGGCGGAGGTGTCAACGACCTGCTCATGTGGCTGAATATTATAGACGAGCCGATTCAATTTATGGCAAAAGGCAGCTGGTTCTGGGGCGTTGTAACGATGTCCGATATGTGGAAGGAAACCGGCTGGAACTCAATCATATTCCTGGCGGCTATGGCGGGCATTGATCCCGAGCAATATGAAGCAGCAACCGTTGACGGAGCAGGAAGATTCCGTAAAATGTGGAATATTACACTACCCGGTATTCGTACCACCTTTATGGTATTGTTTATTTTGTCCATCGGTCATTTGATCAGCATTGGCTTTGAAAAGCAATTCCTTCTCGGCAACCCGCTCGTTGTCGATTATTCCGAGGTACTCGATTTATATGCGCTGAAGTATGGCATTCAAATGAGCCGCTTCTCTTACGGTACGGCGATCGGCATATTCAACTCCGTCGTCAGCATTATACTCGTGTTTAGCGCTAACGCCATCTACAAACGCATTACGAAAGAATCGGTTATTTAGGAGGAGAAAAGCATGCAGGGAACGATTAGACCGAAGTCAGAAATCATTACAGACGTTATCATATATATTGTGATGGGGCTTGCTGGATTAATTACGATTTATCCGTTTTTGAACGTACTCGCTATTTCATTCAATGAATCCATGGATACGGTGAAAGGCGGCATTACGGTGCTGCCTAGAAAATTCACCTTGGAAAACTATATTACGATTTTTCAGTATAAGACCTTGCTGACCGGTTTCCAAAACTCGGTGCTGCGTACCCTTATCGGTACGATTATCGGGGTGCTGTCGGCTTCGATGATGGCGTTTGTGCTTAGCCGCCGCGAATTTCAGGCACGCAAGCTGATTTCACCGCTTTTCGCGATGACGATGTATTTCTCCGGCGGGATGATCCCCATTTATTTGCTGATTAAAAATCTTAATTTGATGAGCAACTTCTGGGTATATATTATTCCGCTTATTTTGAGCGTTTGGAACATTTTCGTTGTCCGCTCCTACATTGATGGACTGCCTTACGCTCTACAAGAGTCTGCTAAAATCGATGGAGCCAACGATTTTACGATTTTCTGGCGGGTCATCCTGCCGCTTTGCCAGCCTGTGTTGGCGACCATTGCGCTGTTCATTGCGGTACAACACTGGAATGCTTGGTTAGATACGTATTTGTACAATCCTCAGGCCCCGCAGTTTACAACGCTGCAATATGAACTGATGAAGGTGCTGCAATCGACGCAGTCCGGCTCTAATTACCGTGATGCGAGCGTACAGCAAAACTTGGCTGCGGTATCGCCCGAATCCATTCGGATGGCCATTACGATGGTCGTTACGGTACCGATTTTAGTCGTCTATCCTTTCCTGCAAAAATATTTTGTCAAAGGGATGACGCTTGGCTCCGTCAAGAGCTAGCCGACGGGCCTTAAGGCTTCCATATGGTAATAGCAGGTTTCCTGTTATATACAAGTTTATCGCTTCATATTTAATACCGATTAAAAGGGAGGCAACACGAAGATGAAGAAAAAGAAAACCGCTCTAATGGGCTTGCTGCTTGCAACGGCTTTAACTTTCACAGCATGCGGCTCTGGCAGCAATAACGAAGCAGGTACTGGCAATTCGGGCAATTCAGGGGAAGGGGATTCCACTGAGCCTATTACGGTAAGACTGGTATCAGGCGACCTCAACCCGGATTGGGACAACATGCAAAGCGACATCGGTAAATTCCTCCAAGAAAAAACAGGCATTACGATGCAGCAGGAGTTCCCGGTTGGCGGATCAGATACGGACATGTTCGCTCTGATGGCAGCAAGCGGAGAGTATCCGGATATGGTTATGGCGAAGGGCAGCGTAAAAAGCTTGGTTGACGCTGGTGCGCTTCTTGACCTGACGGATCTTATTGAAGAACATGCCCCTAATATTAAAAAAGTGTATGGCGATTATTTAACCCGCCTTCGTTACAGCAAAGATGATCCAGCTATTTATGAGCTTCCTTCTTCCGGTGTAGGCCAAACTTATTTTGATGCCGAAGGCGGCTTCGAAATTCAGCATCAGGCGCTTGAGGCGCTGGGCTACCCTGAAATCAAAACCGTTAAAGATTACGAAAATGCCATTAAATCGTACATTGAGAAAAATCCGACGACTGAGGATGGACAAAAAAGAATCGGCTTGTCGCTTAACGGCGGCGAATGGCAAATTCTGATTTCCGTAACAAACCCTGCATTTTATGCAACAGGCTTGCCGGATAATGGCGAGTTCGCTATCGACGAGAAAACATTTGAAACGAAGCTTCACTATCAACGTGAGGAAGAAAGAGAATATTTCCGCTGGCTGAACCATATGAACGATATCGGCCTTCTGGACAAAGAAAGCTTCGTTCAAAAATATGATCAGTACAAAGCTAAAATTGCAACAGGCCGTGTAGTCGGCATTATTGATCAGAAGTGGGACTACATGCAAGCGGAAAATTCCCTGAAAGCGGAAGGCAAGTTTGATGCGACGTATGCGCGCTTCCCGGTAACGCTGGATGAAAGCTTCCAAGATCATTCGTATCAAGGTACAGGCTACATGGCAGGCCACGGTCTTGCGATTACAAAATCGGCCAAAGATCCTGTCCGTCTAATCAAGTTCCTGGATTACCTGGCTTCTGAAGAAGGTCAAATTCTCGTTAACTGGGGAATTGAAGGCAAGCATTATGATGTTGTGGACGGCAAACGCGTATTCAAACAAGAAATTCAGAATCTCAAAACAAACGATGGCAACAAATTCAAGAAAACGACAGGTATTGAAAATTACTTCATATCGGCTCGTTACGGCGATGGCGTTAAAGATTCCACAGGCAACTATTTTACGACGAAATTCCCGGAGCAGTTCAAAGCTGAATATTCGGAAGCGGACAAAAAAACGCTTGCCGCTTACAAAGTGGAGATGTATAAAGAATTCTGGCCTGCGGACGATGCATTCCCTGAGCGTCCTTACGGCGCAGCATGGAACTTGAATTTTGAAACAGGCTCGGAAGCCGACGTCATTTTCCAAAAAACACAAGATATTATGAAGAAACGTGTTCCTGAAGCGATTTTGGCGAAGCCGGAAAACTTCGATAAAGTATGGGATGACTTCATGGCGGATCTGGACAAAGCAGGCGCTAGCAAGCTGAATGAACAGTTTACGCAAATGGTTAAAGACCGCGTGGAGTTCTGGTCGCAAAAGTAAGGGGATGTTATGGAGGGAGGGGAGAACTCTTAAATGAGTTCTCTCCTTCATTTCTGTCAATAGGCATGTTATGGTAATCAAAGACTAGTCGAAATGGAAAAGGAGCTGTTTTACAGTGATTAATGAAAAATTGCCGAAAATTTGGTACGGTGGCGACTATAATCCGGAGCAGTGGGATGAGTCTGTTATGGAAGAGGATATTCGGATGTTCAAGCTGGCGGGCATTGATGTAGCGACCGTCAACGTATTTTCGTGGGCACGCATTCAGCCAGATGAGGACACCTATGATCTCGGATGGCTGGATCGCATCATTGACCGACTGTACAAGGACGGCATTTATGTCTGTCTGGCGACAAGCACAGGTGCACACCCGGCATGGCTGGCGAAAAAGCACCCCGACGTGCTGCGTGTCGATTACGACGGACGCAAACGCAAATTTGGCGGACGCCATAACTCCTGTCCGAACAGCCCGGCATACCGCAAGCTGTCTGAGCGCTTGGCTGGCACGATTGCACAGCGCTATAAAGATCACCCTGCTGTACTCGTTTGGCATGTATCGAATGAATACGGCGGCTATTGCTACTGTGACAACTGCGAGGCGTCATTCCGCGTTTGGCTGGAGCAGCGATATGGCACGCTTGAAAAGCTCAACAAGGCGTGGAATACCGCATTTTGGGGCCATACCTTTTACGATTGGGATGAGATCGTTGCACCTAATGCCCTCAGCGAGGAGTGGGGCCATAACCGGACCAATTTCCAAGGCATTTCCATCGACTACCGCCGTTTTCAGTCGGCCAGCATGCTTGCTTGCTATAAGCTGGAATATGAAGCAATAAAGCAGCATTCGCCTAAGCTGCAGGTGACAACGAATTTAATGGGTACATACTCCGAGCTGGATTATTTCGAATGGGCAAAATATATGGATGTCGTCTCCTGGGACAACTACCCTGCTATGGATACACCGTTCAGCTTGACGGCAATGACGCATGATCTGATGCGCGGCCTCAAAAGCGGCCAGCCGTTTATGCTGATGGAGCAAACGCCGAGCCAACAAAACTGGCAGCCGTACAACTCGCTTAAACGACCTGGCGTTATGAAGCTATGGAGCTATCAGGCGGTGGCGCGAGGCGCGGATACGGTGCTGTTTTTCCAGCTTCGCCGCTCTGTCGGTGCTTGTGAAAAATACCATGGCGCCGTTATTGAGCATGTCGGCCATGAACATACCCGCGTATTCCGCGAATGCGCCGAGCTGGGCGCGGAGCTGCAGCAGCTTTCTGGCCGCATCCTCGATTCGCGCGTTCATTCCAAGGCAGCGATCATCTACGATTGGGAAAATCGCTGGGCGGTTGAGCTGTCGAGCGGTCCGACCGTCGCGCTTAAATATCTCGATGAGGTTCATAAATATTATGACGCCTTGTTCCAAATGAACGTTCAGACGGATATGATCAGCGTGGAGGAGCAGCTCGATCGTTACGATCTCGTCATCGCTCCTGTGCTGTATATGGTGAAGCCAGGCTTTGCGGAGAAGGTTGAAGCCTTCGTTGCGCGCGGAGGCACTTTCGTCACGACGTTTTTCAGCGGCATCGTCAATGAAAATGATATCGTGACGCTGGGCGGATATCCGGGCAAGCTGCGCAAGGTGCTGGGCATTTGGGCGGAGGAAATCGATGCTCTGCTGCCAGGCAAGCATAATGACATTATCCTTAATAAACCGCTTGGCGCGCTTGATAGCGGGACATACTCCGGTAGTATTTTATGCGATCTGATTCATACGGAGGGCGCTGAAGTGGTTGCCGAATATGGCTCTGACTTCTATAAAGGCATGCCCGCGGTAACGGTTAATTCGTTTGGCGAAGGCAAAGCCTGGTATGTGGCGACCAGCCCGGACAAAACTTTCCTGCAGGGCCTCATGGCCCATTTATGCTGTTCTGCTGGCATTAAACCGCTGCTTGCGACTCCAGACGGCGTTGAAGTGTCGCAGCGGGCCATTAACGGCAGCACCTTTACATTCCTATTGAATCACAATGCGGAAGCGGTACAGCTTTCGGGGCTACCTAGCTCGTTCACGAAAGAGCTGCTGAGCGGAGAAGCTGTAGACGGATCGCTTGCCATTGCAGCGAAAGGCGTAGCGATTTTGGAAAGCTAGGCTGGAAAGCAAATGAAGCTTGCAGCAGCAGAAGCTAACAGATTAGCAGCAACAGAACCGCTGCGGACAAGCTCCGCATTTGCCCCTGCCCGCATATGCTGAACGTATAGAAGCATAGTTAAAGGGAGGGCCGCCTGTGAGGAAAGCAAATGCATTAAGCAGCCGCAAGCAATTGGAGCTGATTTTACTCGTGCTGGCGCTGTATGTGCTGCTCGTTCTGCTGTTGATTTTGCTATTATTTTAAGCTGGATGACTGTGCTAGCTGGCGGGATAGAAATAAGAAGGAGCATTTCATTAGTTATTACTTTGTGCTAATCAAAAAGCTAGACTACGGTAAACTGCCGCTATGACCGATCGGGTCAAAGCGGCAGTTTTTTTGTGTTTGGGAACGTATGGTAGCTTTAGTAAAAAGGTAATTTAGGCTAAATTGAACAAAGATTTTACCCACATAGACTTTGGAATGCTCACAGATGTAGGATTTATATAAAAAAAGAAATATTAACATAAGAAGGAAAATGTTGTATTTTGTCGAATATCCTGTTTTGTGGTCAAGAATCGTTGCATGCTTCTACAGGATGCTGGCAGTTCATTCGTAATTTGTGTTTGGAATTAAAGTGCATATGACCTTAATTTAACCACAACATGGAAGAGTAAGCATAAAGCGAAGAAATAAATCGGGATGGAGGGACACGGATGATCGGATATGATCGATTGCGGGTGGAAGGCCCCTGCAAGCTGAAGCATATCACGGATGTGGCGATGAGCTGGAAGCCGGGTGAGCATGGGACGCTGCGAATTAGCGGGATCGTCGAGGAAGAGCTGCGGACGAATGCCACGCTGGAAGCGGTATGGCAGGATAAAATCGCCTTGTACGACGAAGAAGAAGGTAAGCGAAAACCCCTGTTTAAGGGAGTCGTCACTTCTGTGCAGACGGTGCACCGCAACGGGGTGTACACAGTCGAGATCGAAGCAGTATCGGGAAGTATCTATAGCGATCTGAAGAAGCGCAGGCGATCTTTTCAGGATACGAGCCAGACGTATGAGAAGATCATAACTACTGTACTGCGAGCGTATCCAAGTGGGGATGTGTTGCTTCAACAAGGAGAAAAAGAAAAACCATCTGAACCTGTCATTCAATATGAGGAAACGGATTGGGAGCTTACAAAGCGTCTAGCTAGCCAGTTCCAGTCGGTGGTGGTCTGTGATATATTGGAAGAAACGCCGAAGCTGTTTATTGGGATGCCGAAGGGGAAAGAGCATAAGCTGCCTGATGGCGCATCGTATACGGTGAGCAAGGATTTAGCAGCGTTTCAGAAGGCAGGCGGACAGGAAGCAGGCCTGCATGATACGGATTTTTTCGGCTACGAAATAGAGTCCAGGACGTTCTATCGTTTGGGTGATCGCTTCAAGATTCGGGGCTATATTGAGCTGATCGTATCGTCAATGACGGCGCGTTTGGAAAAAGGTCAGTTGATCTATCACTACCGGCTGTCGCGGGAAGCAGGTATACGAGAGCTACCCATGATGAATAGCAGGCTGTCTGGTCTGACACTGCAAGGAGAAATCCTGGCAGTGAAAGGGGAACAGGTGCAGGTGCATCTGGCCATCGATGACAAGCAGGACAAGGGAACGGTGCACTGGTACCGCTATGCCCCGGAGACGGGAAGCGCGATGTACAGTATGCCGCAGGTAGGGACGAAAGCGAATCTGTATCTAGCCGATGCAGGTGGTCAAGAAGCGATCGTTACAGGCGGCGTGCGAACAAACGGAGCGAGTGCGGAGAAGACGGCTGATCCGAACAACCGCTATTTTGGCACGGAGCATGGCAGTGAAATGAAGCTGTCTCCGACGGGAGTCGAGTTCACAGGCGGAAGCAAGGAGCCGCTGTTTTTGAAGCTGGATGATGCGGTAGGTATTATCTTGAGCAGTCCACGAAAACTGACGTTGACGGCGAAGGAAGAGATTTCACTGTTAACGCCGAAGCGTGTGGTTATTGTCGCGCAAGCGTTACTGGTAGCGAAGAAGACGAGTGTACCAAGCGGAATCACGCTGGAAGGTGAGTACAACCTGATGGGGGCGCAGATCCGAACGGAAGGGAAGGATCGGACGAGCTATGCGCCGTATGACGATGCGCCCGTAGAAGGCGAGCCACCGCCACCGCCGGAAAAGCCACCATTCAGTTGGGGAAAACTAGCGAGGAATGTGCTGGCAGGATTGGCTGTCGTCGCAGTAGTCGCGGTAGCAGCAGCCTTCACGGTAGCGACACTAGGAGCGGGAGCGGTCGTTGTTGGTGCCGTGCTGGCAGGAGCAGCCATTGCGGGAACTGCTGCGGTTGTGAGCCAAGCGGTGTCGGATATAGCGCGCGGCGAGGTCAGCGATATGGGGACGTATGTGTCAACAGCCTTTCGAGAATCAGTTATCGGGGCGATATCTGGGGCGGTGTTTGGCCCGTTTGGTCCGATGGCGAATCTAGGTGGACGTATGGCATTTGGTGCGGTGCAGAATGGGTTTGAGAGTGTCATTCGCCAGACGATGGAAGGCGACGGATTTAGCTTCAGTGAGATGGCTCTTGATATGGGAATTGGTGCTGTAACCGGCGGTGTGATGGATTCACGGTTGACGAAAGCAATAGGCAACAAGATTGCAGATTCGAAAATCGTGAAGTCTTTGAGCAATGCATTTGGCGATTCGCTGAATAAAATGACGGGCTGGATTGGGAATGCGGCAGATGCAGTTAAAGCGAAGCTGATACGTGATGCATTGGATATCAAGGATGCAGCAACTACAGGCTGGAAAAAGCTTCAGAACGCTTTGACGAATAAGAAAATGGGTGATAATCTTGTTCCGGTAGGTCCTGGAGGAAATGTTAAACTTCATGATAGTCCTGATCCTAAGCCTTCCAGTCCGTCTCAACATCATAAGGATTACTTTAAGGAATCCGAAGCGAGTAAGAAGGAATTGGCGGATCGTTTGAAGAATGAGGCTGAGGGGACGGGTAAACCTGATGCTAAAATCCCAAAACAAGTAGGGTACGGTGAAACAGACTTAAGTTCCATGGCGAAAAAATATCGAATTGAAAATAATGCTTTCGATTTGAGAAATCTTGTTGTGGCGGAAATTGAAATAGATGGTGTTACTACTCTGAAAGTTTTTGAAAGCACAAGGCGATCAGTAGTAAGACCGAGTGGAAAAATAGAAGATAAAAATGTGCATTCCGAAATGGTTTTGATTGAGAATAAAATTGCTGCAGAAAAAAATGGGCAAACATATATTGTCAAACGTGTTTATACTGAGAGAGAACCTTGTGTTCTTGGTGGTCATAATTGTAAAGAGCTACTTGCTAATGAACTTCCTGATGCAGAAGTAACCTATAGCGTTGAGTATGGGGGAGATAAGGCTTCAAGGGATCGAGGAAATGCTGAACTATTTAATGAGCTTGAAAAGTTAAAGGAGAAGTGAAAGTGTGGATATTGATATTTGTGAGATTCGTGACTACTATGACTCTGAAATAAGAGACTATGATTATAATGAATTAGTTAGACTCGGTGTAAGTCATGATAACGCTGAGTTTATGGTCAATATCGGAGTGCCAGAGGAATATAATGATTTTGTGTTCTATGGATCGGATACATTTCAAAAAATATTAATTGAAGGCGTACAGTATATTAAAATTGGTCATTTTGCAAGTTTTGGTATGCGTAACTCATATGGATTGTATTTTAAAGAAAATAGTAGTGAATTTTTTACTACTTCATCCCTTCATGAACCTCATTTATATATGTTAAATAAAGACATGAGGACATTTTTTTTGTTCCATTTAATAAGAAATGAATTGGCAATGAAAATGAAACAAGAAAATGAATATAGTACACAAAAATATGCACATGAACTCCAAAAGATGTTTGACCAAATTGATCCCGTAGCAATGAAAGACGTTGAAGGATTCTGGTCACATTTAATAGAAGACTATGAAACAGGTTTGTAGAAAACATAAAAAGAATATTTATCCATTTGTTGCAACTATTCTTGGAATGTTTGTATAGTAGTACGAACAACGCCACAATGCGAGCTAACCGTCGTGTTGTGGTTTTTTCAGTCTGTAGACTAGCGCGGTGGCTTCTTAAAAGCCCTCTACCCATTGTCGAATGAATCCACCATTCAACCAATAACCGACATCACGGGTTACGTACGTGTTAAAGCTGGATGATGCGGTGGGCATCATTTTGACATGTCCCAGAAAGCTGACACTGACGGCAAAGGATGAAATTTCGTTTTTTACACCGAAGAAGGTCGTGATAGGTGTACAAGCGCTGCTGTCGTGAAGAAGACGAGTGCGCCAAGTGGGATCACGCTGGAAGGCGACTATAACCTGCTAGGCACGAAGATTTTGAGCAAAGGAACGGATCGGACGAGCTATGCGAGGTATACGGATGATCCCCAAATCGGTGTAGACCCAGCAATAGAAAAGAAAAAGAAGCAAGAGCAGGCGCAAGAGTAGGAGAAAAAGGAAAAAAGAAGAAGTTTAACTGGGGGAAACTAGCGAAAAATGTGCTGGCGGGCCTTGCGGTCGTAGCCGTAGTGGCCGTAGTAGCAGCTGTTACGGTAGTGACCTTAGGAGCGGGCGGAGTCGTCATCGGAGCGGTGTTGGCCGGAGCGGCAATCGCAGGAACGGCGGCGGTAGCAAGCCAAGCGTGAACAGCTTGATTATGGTCAGATACTTCCATGATTAACCTGTTTTTTGTTATGTTCGCTTTCTCAATTTTAAACTTTATGATAGTCCTGATCCTAAGCCTTTTCGATCCATCTCAGCATAATAAAAATAGTTCAAAAGAAAAATTGGAAAACAATACAAGAAATGTAAAAATAGAAATAGCTTCGCGAGAACTAAGAGAACAAATTGAGCGACATATCAAAATGGTATCTGAAGGAGGACTAAGGAAGCCGATTATTGCGCCAGGAATTGGTGGAGGTAAATACAAAATAAGTATAAAAATTAGAATGGTGTTATACTTTTTAATTGAAAAGTTTCAGCTCGCTACTGTTGTCTAGAGTATCAGCTGCCTTTTTCAAAAGGAAAACGATATGCTGCATACATAATAGATCCTTAGGTGGCAAATAATGATCAAGAACTGGTGCGTCCGCGCACTCGTATTTAGCATTTTGCAGCAGCGTAATAACGGAAAGGGGGCAAGCTATGACAGCAAACAGCTCAGACAAAGGGAAATACAAGAAGATGGCGATGTCGTCAAAGGAATACCAGAACTTTGCCAAAACGCGGGAGCCTGCCCGTTCCATAGGAACGAACTGTTTGAAAGCCTTCATTATTGGCGGCGGAATTTGTGTGCTTGGGCAAGTGATTCAGGAGCTGTTTATGCATTTGCTTCATATGAAAGCGGAGGATGCGAGCAATCCGACGGTTGCTGTGCTCATTATTATTTCAGTGATTTTGACGAGCATTGGGGTGTACGATAAAATCGCCCAGTGGGCGGGAGCCGGCTCGGCTGTACCGGTCACTGGCTTTGCCAATTCAATGTGCTCGGCGGCGCTGGAGCACCGCGCCGAAGGGCTCGTACTGGGCGTCGGCGCCAATATGTTCAAGCTTGCCGGCTCGGTTATTGTTTTCGGCGTAGTGGCAGCTTTCTTCGTCGGCATCGCCCATCTCATTCTCGGCACAGGAGGGCAATAATATGCTGCGCGGCAAACAGACCTGGTGGTTCGAGAAGCGCCCCGTCATTATCGGCGCGGCAACGGTAGTAGGGCCAGACGAGGGTGACGGCCCGCTGGCCGAGGATTTTGATCTGGTGCATCCCGAGCTGGATATGCAGCAGAAGAGCTGGGAGAAGGCTGAGCGGCTGCTGCTGGAGCAGGCAGCGGACTTCGCGCTTCAGCATGCCCGGATCGACAAGGAAATGGTGCAGTTTTTTGTGGGTGGCGATTTAATGAATCAAATCATAAGCAGCAGCTTTGCAGCGCGGTCGCTGGGCGTGCCTTATCTTGGCGTCTTCGGCGCCTGCTCCACGTCGATGGAGTCGCTGTCGATTGCCGCTATGCTCGTAAACTCCGGCTCGGCCGATTATGTGCTGGCGGGTACGTGCAGCCATAACTGCACGGCGGAGAAGCAGTTCAGATACCCGACCGAATACGGCTCGCAGAAGCCGCCGACGGCGCAATATACCGTTACTGGCGCTGGAGCCGGACTCATAGCGGCTTCGGGGGACGGTCCGACCATTGAATGCGCCACGATCGGGAAAATCGTCGATCTCGGCATCACCGATCCCTTTAATATGGGCGCTGCGATGGCACCTGCGGCCGTCGATACGATTCAAGCGCATTTTAACGATACAGGCCGTTCCCCAAAAGATTATGATTTAATCGTAACAGGCGACCTTGCTGGTGTCGGGCATCCGCTCGCCAATGAGCTGCTGCTGCAAAATGGTGTGCCGATGAATGACACGGTATTTGGCGATTGCGGCCTAATGGTATACGATGTGAACCGCCAGAAGGTGCAGGCGGGCGGCAGCGGCTGCGGCTGCTCGGCGGTTGTCACCTATGGGCATTTGCTGAAGCGGCTCGCAAGGGGAGAGCTTAAGCGGATATTGGTCGTTGCGACGGGAGCGCTGATGTCGCCGCTGTCATTCCAGCAAGGCGAGAGCATTCCCGGCATTGCGCATGCTGTCGCGATTTGCGGAAAGGAAGGGTAAGGCGATGATTTTTTTATGGGCATTTCTAGTCGGTGGCGCTATTTGCGTCTTAGGGCAAATTATGTTTGATGTGTTCAAGCTGACCCCAGCGCATACGATGGCAACGCTGGTCGTCATTGGGGCGGTGGTGGATGGCATCGGCTTATACGAGCCGCTTGTTGCCTTCGCCGGAGCAGGAGCTTCAGTCCCGATTACGAGCTTCGGCAATTCGCTCGTGCATGGGGCTTTGACCGAGCTGCATGACCAAGGCTGGATTGGCGTTATTTCCGGAATCTTTAAAGTGACGAGCTCGGGCATCTCGGCTGCGATCATCTTTTCGTTCCTGGCAGCATTGATTATTCGGCCTAAGGGGTAATGTAGAGGAATAGATTGGAAAACTGGAGGGTCCTGTGGGATCCTCCAGTTTTTTTTGGAAATTGATGCATTTGTACTTACTTGCTAGACTACTGTAAAATGGAACTATATGCCTTTATCCATCTTGATACGCTGCGGGAGGTTATTTATTTGGAAACGCGACAGGTTGACATGCAATTATGCGCATCTATTCTTACTAATCTAAATCATAGTATTTTAGGAAAACAAGAGCAAATCGAAAGACTGATGATAGCAGTGATCGGCGGCGGGCATGTACTGTTAGAGGACGTTCCCGGCACGGGGAAGACGCAGCTCGTAAAGGCGCTGGCTCGATCAATCGGCGGCCAGTTCAGGCGCATTCAGTGCAATCCGGATTTGCTGCCTACTGATATAACAGGCGTGTCCATTTATCATCCGAAGCAGGAGGAGTTCTTGTTCAGGCCGGGTCCGGTCATGACCAATTTGCTGCTGGCTGACGAAATCAATCGGGCGACGACCAAAACCCAATCTGCGCTGCTGGAGGCGATGGAGGAGGGCCATGTGACGGTAGACGGCGACACTTACGCGCTGCCTCATCCGTTTATGCTGCTTGCCACGCAAAATCCAATCGAATTTGAAGGTACTTATTTGCTGCCGGAAGCGCAGCTTGACCGTTTTATGATGAAGCTTTCGCTCGGCTATCCTAGCGAGGAAGATGAGCAAAAGATGATTATGGGCAGCGAGGTGCGGCTGCAGCCGGAGAGCCAAATTGCCCAAATCGCCGATGTGGACGATATGATCCGCATTCAGCAGCAGGTGCAGGCTGTACATATGGATGAGGCAGTGGCCAAATATTTGGTCAGCATTGTCAGAGCTACACGCGAGCATCCCGGTATCCAGCTTGGCGCCAGCCCGCGTGCTGCCCTTTCGTTTGCCCGGGCGGCCAAAGCAGCCGCTTATTTGGAGCAGCGGAGTTTTGTTACCCCTGATGATGTGAAGAAGCTGGCTTCGCATGTATTGTCTCACCGGCTCTCCCTGCATACGGAGGCCAGAATGAATGGCCTTAAAGCGAGCGAGCTGGTCGATCAAATCATGGAACAGGTAAGAGTGCCGGTGAGATTGGAGCGCTGATATGGGAATGCGGACGCTCAGCTTGCAGGGCAGACGACTGCTCATTAGCGCGTTTCTGTATGGAGGAGCGCTGCTTTACTTATTATTTCAAGGCGGCAAAACGGCCGTCATGCTGTTCGTCATAATGAATGCGCTGCTGCTTTATTTGCTGCTAGGGCGCTTTAGCGGCATTAGCAAAGTAAGCGGCAGCCGAAGCTTGCGCAAATCGGATGGCGGCCATGGCGATTATGCGCTGGCGGCCGGGAGCTCGCTAACGGTCAAGCTTTCGGTGAAGGTGCCCGGCTATTATCCGATACCGTTTGTCCTTGTCCGCGATCAATTGCTGCGCAACAATGGACAAGCGCTGCAATTCGAATCGTCCTTTGTGCCGAATTTGAAGCGTTCCGGCGAAGTGCTGTATACGACACCTCCGCTGCAGCGTGGTGAATATCGCTTCGGGGCTACCGCCTGCTCCTCCCATGATGTGTTTGGGCTGTTTGAGCATTCGGGCAGCTTTACCGAGGAGTCGGTGTTCAGCGTCATGCCTCAAATCGTCCCCCTTCGCCAGCAGCGCGGTTTGCAGCTTGGCGCACGCGGGCCATACTCGCACGCTATCGCTTCACGCTCGGCGAAGGAGACGACACAAATCAATGGCGTGCGCGAATATGTGCCTGGCGACCGCTTGTCGCGGATTCACTGGCATGCGACGGCGCGTACGGGACATTGGAAGTCCAAGGAGTTTGAACGGGAGTCGCTGCCTCGAACGCTTATTATTATCGATCGCGATGCCAAGGCTTACAGCGGGGCGCAGGCAGACCGCTTTGAACTCGCGGTATCAGCGGCCGCTTCGCTCATTGAGAGCGGCGGGCGAGGCGAGACGGCTATGGGGCTGCTGTCGGCCGGATCGCAGCGGGTCATCTTCCCTCCCAAGACGGGTGCCGAACAACGGGGGGCGATTATGCAGCATTTAACGGCGGTGAATGCCGATGCGGAGCAGCCTTTATATCAGACGCTGCTTGCATCGGAGTCGCTGCTTGATTCGGGCTCCATCGCGCTTGTTATTTCTACAGCTTCGGGCAAGGAGGCGAGCGCCAGCTTGGAATGGCTCGCACGCAAAGGGCTGCAGCCTTGCCTGCTCCATATTGTGAATGTAGACGGGCGGGCCGCTGCGATGAATCAGGACTGGCAGAAGCTGCTGCGCGCCCGAGGCTGGCCGGTATTTACGCTCACGCAGCTGCCTGAGCTGCCGGCTGTGCTGGAAGGAGGCGGCGGAGCATGAAAAATACATTAAAAAGATGGAAAGAATATGCCGCGTTTGAGTGGTACAGCCGAATATCGTGTATCATAATTATTTTTTCGCTGCTTAATTCGATTGCGGTTTTTGAAAACTACTGGTGGCAAGCTACATTTACCTCTATTTATATGGCGCTGCTGCTTGCGGGGGCAGTTGACGTCTTGCTTCCTGGAATGAGGCGCAGGCTGCGGCTGCCGCTCCAATTGCTGCTCGTCGTAGTTTCAACATGGATTGCCGTAGGTACATCTCCCAGCTTATCCGGCTCAGAGGAAGGCTTGCGGAAATTCGCCGCTATTCTATGGCTCCTGCTGATCCAGTTCAACCCATATATTTGGTTTAGCTTGGCTATGCTTGCTATGTACTGGCTGTTTAGTGCATGGACGACGTCGCGCGTTCGCCTATTCGGATTTATTGGGGCGAATTTGCTCGTTTTGACGGTTGCCGATTCATTCACGCCGATCTGGCTGTGGGACAATGTGGCGTGGGTCGTATTGCTAGGGCTCATATGGCTGGCAGCGGGGCATTTGCACCAATTTCAGCGTCACCATCCAGGAAGCTGGAAGGAGCTGCTGCATTATCCTTTGCAATTATTTATGCCTATTGCGGCAGTGCTTGCGCTGCTGATGGCGGCAGGCCTGTTCATGCCATCGATTTCGCCTGTGCTTCGTGACCCGTATACGATTTGGAAAGAATCGAAGGGCGAGAAGGTCAATGTTTTCTTAGGGGAAAAAGGCTCGGATTCTGGTAGTGTAACGCTGGACACAAGCTCCGGCTATGGGCGTGATGATGACCAGCTTGGCGGCGGCTTTAACTTTGATTATTCGCCAGTCATGACGGTTGCAAGCTCCCATCGAAGCTATTGGAGAGGGGAAACGAAATCGTTTTATACCGGCAGCGGCTGGCTGGAGCTGGATGAAGGAACGGAGCCGAACAACGTCAATCAGCTGAAGAAGGAGCAGGAGCTTTCCCTGCCGTATGATCGCAATTTGGCAGACACGATTGAAGTGGAGCAGACGGTGACGATGATTCGGAAGGACCAGTATCCCGTTTTATTTGCTGCCGCTCCGATTAACCGTATTCACTGGATTAATGATCCAGAAGCGAATTTATCCTATCGGCTCACCTGGGCGCCAGACGACCAGGAGCTGCGTTTTCCTTTGCAAGGAAGGGGAAGACAGCCCTATCCGGAATCATACTCTGTTGTGTCCACCGTTCCCGTGCTGGATGAAGCGAAGCTTCGCAGTACGAATGCGCGCTTGTACAGCTCGAATGAAAATGATCATTACACACAGCTCCCTGATCATTTGCCTGGCGAGATCAAGCAGCTTGCTGAGGAGTTGACCAAAAATGCGACCAATGACTATGACCGGGCGAAAATGCTGGAATCGTATCTGCGATTGAATTTTGTCTATACGAATGAGCCTGATCTGGGCAAGCTGACGGGAGAGTCCGATGATTTTGTTGCCCAGTTTCTGTTTGAAATTCAGGAAGGCTATTGCGATTATTTCTCTACGGCTATGGCGGTGCTGGCTCGTTCCGTGGACCTGCCTACCCGCTGGGTGAAGGGGTTCGCGCCAGGCGCATTGCCTGCCCTCGGCGTCGAAGCGGCAGACCGCTTTGATATTGATACTTTTTTGCAGGGGGAAGGCACGTATACCGTGCGCAATTCCGATGCCCACTCTTGGGTAGAAATTTATTTTGAAGGTTATGGCTGGGTTTCCTTTGAGCCGACAGCAGGATTTTCATTCCCTTATACGATTGCCGGAGAAGATGCAGCGGCGCCTACACCGCAAGTAGAAGAGGACACAGACGAGGCGGTTAAGGCGGCAGCTGCCGAGAAGGCCGACGTATCGTACAAAGGCTTCTATATAGCAGGTATTTCCCTGCTTGCATTATTGCTCGCGGTTAGCTTAATTGTACGCCGTCAAGCGCTGAAGGCTGCGTGGCTGCGTTTTCGGTTCCGCTCCTATACGGCGAATGACCGCATCGTATGGGAAACAGAGCGCCTGCTCCGTGTGTGCCGGAGAAAGGGGCTAAAGCGCTCTGAGCATGAGACGCTGCGGGAAGCGATGCAGCGGTTTGCCCAGCATCGCACAGATATTCGCAGTGAGCTGACTCAGGTGCTGAACGATTTTGAACGAGCCAAATACAGTGGCGCCGATGCAGCGCCAGAAGAGGCTGAGCAGTTTGTAAACAAAGTAAAGCATGTTATTTCGCTATTATAATGAATAGCTTTTATTCGACTATATATAGAAGGAAAAATTCAGCCTGCCGCTGTCCAAGTAATGGACGGCGGTATTTTTTTGCAACAAAATCGTTTTTTATGTTATAGTTTCGTAAGATAGCAGGAGAAAAGCAAAGGGGTTTAACGCTTATGTTCAAGAAACTGTTGCCACATATGCGTGTGGATACGGTTTATGATATTCAATTAGATGAGCTGCATAAGAAGGGAATTCGCGGCATTATTACGGATCTGGATAATACGCTTGTGGGAGCGCGGGTGCCGCTTGCAACGCCCGAACTGGTCAAATGGCTGGACGATGTCCGTGAGCGCGGCTTTAAAGTCGTTATCGTATCGAATAATAATGTAACCAGAGTGTCCAAATTTGCAATGCCTTTGAACATTCCGTTTATTCATGCTGCGCGCAAGCCGGCTAACACGTCGTTTCGCAAAGGGCTGAAGGTATTGGAGCTGAAAGCGGAACAGACGGTAGTCATTGGCGATCAGATGCTGACGGATGTGCTGGGCGGCAATCGAATGGGATTATATACGATTCTTGTAGCGCCAATTGCTCCTGCTGATGAAGGAATCATGACCCGGGTCAACCGCCGAATTGAACGTATCGCCAAATCGAGCCTTGGCAAAAGCGGGTTGTGGAATGAGGGGGAGAAGAAGTGAAGGAAGAGCAGCTTAGTCTGGCCGCACAGTCTTGTGCGGGCTGTGGCGTAAAACTGCAAACGGAAAATGCAGAGCTTCCTGGCTTTGTGCCAGAGCAGGCAGTAGTAAGGGAGCTGGCGATATGCCAGCGTTGTTTCCGTATTCGCAATTATAATGAAGCATCGTCCGTGACGGTGGACCAAAATGAGTTTCTGAAGCTGCTGAGCAGCGTAGCTACAACCGACAGCCTCGTCGTGCATATTGTCGATTTGTATGATTTTGAGGGCAGCCTGATTTCGGGCTTGCAGCGTTTTGTTGGCAACAACCCCGTGCTGCTCGTCGTCAACAAAGTCGATTTGCTGCCAAAATCCATGAACCTGAACCGACTGCGTAACTGGGTGCAGCAGCAGGCGAAGAGCGAAGGGCTGCGTACGCTGGATATCGTGCTGTGCAGCGCGAAGCGCAATATTGGTTTCGAGCATGTCATTGAGGCGCTTGATCGTCACCGTAAAGGGCGCGATGTGTATGTAGTCGGCGCCACCAACGTGGGCAAATCTACACTCATTAATCGCCTGATTAAAGATTACAGCGATTTGGAGCGCGAGCTGACGACGTCCCGCTATCCGGGAACGACGCTTGATGCGGTTCACATTCCGCTGGATGATGACAAGTTCATCATCGATACGCCAGGAATCGTCTATCCGACGCGGATGACGGAAATTGTGCCGCGCGGATTTCTGCAGTCGCTGCTGCCGGACAAGCCGATCAAGCCGCTCGTGTATCAGCTCAATGACCAGCAGACGCTGTTTATCGGCAGCTTGGTCCGGTTTGATTTTGTAGAGGGCGAGCGCCAATCGTTTACGCTGTACATTTCTAATGCGCTCAATGTGCACCGGACGAAGATGGAGCGTGCGGATGCGCTTTATGAGGACCATAAGGGCGAGCTGCTCGGCGGACCGTCTCGTGAAGAGCTTGCGGAGATGCCGACATGGACGCGCCACTCGCTGCGCGTCCCGCGGGGAGCGAAGAAGGATGTATTCATCTCTGGACTAGGGTGGATTCAGGTGAACGGCGATGCAGGCGCCTTGCTCGATCTATATGCGCCGAAAGGCATCAAGGTGCTGCTTAGGGATTCATTGATTTAACGGCTATGATGGGAGAAGCTCGTCATGGCGTTATACATTTCATAGCAGCTGAGAGGGGGCATTGGCGGAAATGAGTGCGGGAGAAATCCATCATGCTATGCAGCGCATAGACAGCCATACGGTGCTTTACGGTGTAATTGGTGACCCCATTCATCATTCCAAGTCACCCATTATGCTGAATCGCGCTTTTCAGGAAACGGGCATTAACGGCGTTTATTTGGCTTTCCACATTACGGCAGGCAAGCTGTCCTCTTTCGTTAGCGGCGTTCGGGCGATGGGCATTCGGGGAGTGAATGTGACGATTCCTCATAAATTGGATATGATGAAGGAAATGGATGAAATCGACGAAAGCGCGCGAGCGGTAGGGGCGATGAATACCATTGTCAACGATAACGGACGCCTGATTGGCTACAATACAGACGGCATTGGCTACGTCCGTTCCCTTAAGGAAGAGGCGGAGCCGGAGCTTGCCGGGAAGAAGATCGTCGTGATCGGCGCAGGCGGAGCTGCGCGCGGCATTGTTTATGCGCTCACAGGCGAGCAGCCGGAGCGCATCACAATCGCTAACCGCTCACTCGGCAAGGCTGAGGAGCTTGCAGCAGCACTGCGCCACCGTGCCGACATTGCAGCGGTCACGAATGATGAGCTGCGCACGGTATGCGCGGACGCCGATGTCGTAATCAATACGACATCTTTAGGCATGTATCCGAATGTGGGCGAAAGTCCGCTTGACGCTTCATGGCTGAAAGCGGGCTGTGTGGCCAGCGATTTAATATACAATCCGCTGCAAACGAAGTTTTTGCAGGAAGCGGCGCTTCATGGGTGCCGGACGCATGGCGGTCTGGGTATGTTTATTTATCAAGGTGCGTATGCTTTCGAATATTGGACAGGGCAGCCCGCTCCTGTTCAAGCAATGCGCGAAACGGTACTCGCTGCCCTCCAGGGCTAGCAGCATTTTCTTATTACTATTTGAAAGAAGGAACATAGAGCGATGCTTACAGGGAAACAAAAACGTTATTTGCGCGCGATGGCGCATCATTTACAGCCGATTTTTCAAGTCGGCAAAGGTGGAACGAATGACCATCTTGTTCGTCATATTAATGAGTCGATTGAGCTTCGCGAGCTGATCAAGCTATCTGTGCTGAACAACTGCATGGATGATCCGAAGGAAATCGGGGTTGAAGTAGCAGCAGCGGCTAAAGCCGAGCTGGTACAGGTTATCGGCAAAACGATTGTGCTTTACAAACGCGCATCGGAAGAGAAAAACCGCAAAATCGAATTGCCAGCTGTCAAAGCGAGCCGCTAAGGCTTGCGAGGAAATGAGTTCCCGAAATTTGTTCAAATATAGGAAAGTATATGATTTCGCCATCCTTTCTCTATATTTCTCGGAATGAACGCGCCGCCAGAGGACGGTGGAAGCCGTTTCACCTTGCCGCTTTTGCTGGCAAAGGATTTGGCAGAACTTATTTCGCCGCAAAGACTAAGTGTGAAGTCTACGGATAAGGAGGACTGCGGCTATGCGTAAAATCGGCATTATGGGCGGAACGTTCGACCCGATCCATCTCGGACATCTCATTGCCGCAGAAACAGCGCGCACAAGCTGCGGGCTGGATGAGGTGTGGTTTATTCCCTCGTTTTTGCCTCCGCTTAAAAGCCATGAGCCTGGCGAGCACAGCGAGCTGCGGCTGCAGATGGTGCAGGAAGCTATAAAAGGCAACCCGCATTTTCGGGCATTGGATATAGAGCTTGCAAGAGGCGGGCTTAGCTATTCGATTGATACGGTTCTGGAGCTGAGGCGGCTGCATCCGCACGATTCCTTCTCTTATATTATTGGAGCCGACCGGGTCAATGATTTGCCTGGCTGGCACCGGATTGAGGAGCTGGCGGAGCGGGTTGCTTTCATCGGGCTCAATCGGGAAGGCACGGAGGCGGAGGCTGGCGCCCTGCCGGATTCGTTGCAGCAGCGGCTGACGTTTGTGGATATGCCGCCAATCGGCATTTCATCTACAGCGATTCGCGAAGCGATTCAGGCTGGCAGCAGCTTCCGCTATCTCGTACCGGAGGCTGTGTTTCAATTCATTACGAGGAGGGGCCTTTATGGAGCGCGATCAAATGATTGAATCGGTGAAGGCGCAAATGCCCGAAAAACGCTGGAAGCATACCGAAGGCGTGATGGCAACGGCGGTTCAGCTGGCAGTAAGATTCGGGGAAAACCCGGAGCAGGCTGAGCTGGCGGCGATTTTGCATGATGTGGCGAAATATTGGCCAGTGGACCGCATGGAGAAGGTGCTGCGCGACCAGAAGCTGGCTCCTGAATTGCTTTCACAGGATAAAAATTTATGGCATGCCGAAGTGGGAGCCTGGGTGGCGGAGCATGAATATGGTGTGACAGATACGCTGGTGCTGGATGCGATTCGTTTCCATACTTCAGGCCGCCTTGCGATGACGCGGCTGGACAAGGTCGTATGCCTCGCGGATTATATGGAGCCTGGGCGCGATTTTCCAGGTGTTGACGACATTCGCAGGCTGAGCAAGGATAGCTTGGAGCAAGCGCTGCTTGCGGGGTTTGATTCGACCATCCAGCTGCTGCTCAAAAAAGGCAAGGCCATTTTTCCACTGACGATAGAAGCACGTAATGGTTTAATAGAAGAGTTGAAAACAGGAGGCTGAGTTATGACGGTACATTCGGAGGAGCTTCTGCAAGCAACGGTTGCTGCAGCGGAAGATAAGAAGGCTATGCGTATTGTAGCTTTGAATTTGCAGGAAATTTCCCTGGTAGCGGATTATTTCGTAATCTGCTCGGGTAATTCGGATACACAGGTACAGGCGATTGTGACGGAAATCCGCAAATCGGCAGAGCTGCGCGGCGTACGCGTACGCGGCATTGAAGGGATGGATTCCGCACGCTGGGTGCTGATTGACCTTGGCGATGTAGTTGTTCACGTATTCCACCGTGATGAGCGTGAGTATTATAACATTGAAAAGCTGTGGTCTGACGCCAAAGTTGTGGAGTTCGCATGAGTTTGATCGCCGGTACGACAATAACGCTAAGGGTGGCACGCGAAGTGTCGCCCTACGGCTATTTTTTGACCGATGGCGAATCCGAGGTGCTGATGCATTATACGGAGCTGGTCGGCAGCAAGCCTAAAGTTAACAATGAGGTTGAAGTATTTATATTTTTTGATACCGAGGATCGGCTGGCGGCGACGATGAAGCGTCCGCTGGTGAAGCTCGGCGAGATGGCACGCCTTAAGGTAGCGGATGTTCATCCGCGGCTGGGCTGTTTTCTCGAAATCGGGCTTGGCCGCCAGCTGCTGCTGCCGCTATCGGAGCTTCCGGAAAATATCGATTATCGTCCGCTGCCGGGCGATGAGGTTCATATTGTGCTGGGCCATGACAAAAGCGGCAGACTTATCGCCCGGCTTGCAGGCGAGGATGAGCTTGGGCCGCTCGTATTTGCGGCACCAGATTCCTGGCGCAACCAATGGATCGAAGGCTGGGTAACGAAATCGCTGCAAATGGGTTCTTTTGTCCTCATTGATGGCGGTGTTGTCGGCTTCGGCGCCTACGGTCTTATTCCGGCACCGGATCGCCTGCGCCCGCTTCGGCTTGGCGAGCGGGTATCTGCGCGCATTACCTTTATCCGCGAGGATGGACGGGTGAATCTGTCGATGGGCCAGCAGAAGGAAGTGGGCCGTCTAGAGGATGCCGACCGTCTGCTTGCTTTTTTGAAGGAGCGTCCGGGCGGCGGCATGCCTTATTCCGATGAGACGGAAGCGGGCATCATTAAGCAAAAATTCGGCATCAGCAAATCGGCATTTAAACGTGCGATTGGCAAGCTGATGCGCGAGCGTCTGATTACCCAGAAGGGCAGCTGGACCTATCTAGTGGAAGCGGCTGAGGGCAGCGAAGCAGCAGGCGATGCTGCCCAGTCGAACAATGGCGAAGTCTCTGCTTCCGAAGGCTCATCTGAGGATTAAGGAGGGCTTTCTAGGTGGATTCATACGGCGAGTTCGCTGCGGTATACGATGAGCTAATGAGCGACATGCCTTATGAGGATTGGCTTTGGTTCACAGAGCAATGCTGGGAGCGTTATGGCAAGCCTTCTGTTATTGCCGATCTTGGCTGTGGGACAGGCTCTATCGCGATACCGCTTGCTTTGGCCGGCATGCAGGTGTACGGCATTGATTTATCTGAGGATATGCTGAGCGTGGCACGCAGCAAATGGGATGATGCGCTTTCTGCCGCCCATGGCGCACGTGCAGGCTCAGCCATCTGGCTGCAGCAGGATATGAGGGAATTTGATCTGGGCGCGCCTGTGGACGCGGTTATATCGTTCTGCGACTGCGTCAATTACTTGACGGAGGAAGCAGATGTGATCGCCGCCCTCGAGGCGGTGTACGCGGCGCTTCGCCTTGGCGGCGTATTTCTATTCGATGTGCACCCGAAGGCACAGCTCATTCGTTATGCGGAGGAGCAGCCATTCGTGCTGGACGAGGACGAGGCGGCCTACATTTGGACGTGCGAGCTGGATGAGGAGCGCTGCGAAATTGAGCATCATTTGACGATTTTTGCGCATGAAGGCGGCGAGCGGTTTCGCCGCTTTGAAGAAATACATGTGCAGCGGGCTTATGAGGCGGACTGGATAGCGGAGCAATTGCACGCAGCCGGATTCAGCAAGGTCGAGCGTTTTGCCGATTTCAAGCTGCAGCCCCAAGGCGCGCACTCCGAGCGGCTTTTTTTTGCAGCGGTAAAATGATAATACGGCGTTCTGCTGGAACGCCAAAAGGCTTGCGCGGCCGTCATGCTCAACAGGAGCAGAGCGGCCGTACAAGCCTTTTTTGTGCTCGTATTACAGTTGCCGGGAGATGCTGTCGCAATTTCGCTACAGTATGTTTCCCTGCAATCAGAGCTGCGCAGCAGCGTCTGTATGCTCTTCCTCTGCTTCCTCCACCGCTTTATGGGGAGGGACGAAATGGCGGCGGCAGCGGGGCTCGTAGCTCTCCGTATCGCCGATTAAAATGACAGGCCCCAGCGTCGCCGGCTGGCCGTTAATGACGCGCTGCGTGAACGCTGCGTTCGCATCGCCGCATACGGCGCAGAAGGAAGTCAGCTTTACGATTTCGTCTGCAATGGCAAGCAGTCCGCCGATATAGCCGAAGGCTTTGCCGCGGTAATCCATGTTAAGGCCGTCTACAATGACCTGTTTGCCGTTATAGGCAAGCTCCTCTACAAGAGGGATGATCGTTTTGGAGAAAAACTGCACCTCGTCGAAAGCGACGACGTCGGCATGCTTCGTATCCTGCAAAATGCGCTCCGCCATCTCGGGCGTAAGCTCCTTCGGAATGTTGAAGGCCGGCAGGCGGTAGCCCATGCGGCTAACAATTTCCTCGCTGCCGAACCGATTATCTTCCGCGGGCTTATACGCCCTTACTTTTTTGCGGCCATATTGCAGCAATTTATGACAGCGCCGTATGAGCTCGCCGGATTTTTCCGAAAACATTGGGCCGATAATGACCGTAATCCAACCTCTATCCATATGGCCTAATTCTCCCTTACACTTGAAATATAAGCATTTATAAGTTTTGCACTTATCATTAGGCTTATATTTCTCGGATTGAAACGTGCTGCGCGGCCAAAGGACGGCGATAGCCGTTTCACCTTGAGTCCATGTGTGCCTGTATCATTTTAGCAGGATTACCCTGCGATGCAATGTGAAGGATGTATGCTTTTTGAATTACTTTATTAAAAATTATTCTCGTAGCGCGTCCTTCAAGCGGCTGTTCATGGAAGTGCCAGCAGCTGCCCGACGTGCAGCTGCGAGCCGCCATTTTTTAACTTCCTGCTTCAAGCGATCGTTCTCTGCCGCTAATAATTCGATGCTTTCCAGCAGCTCGGGATTCGTATATCCGGCATCCTTAAATAGCTTATGCACCGCCTCGCGGAGCTGTTCAGGCGTTAAAATTTCGTTCATATTAACCTCCGTATCAATTAAAAATGACTCTACCACATCATATCCGTATCTGTTAAAATAGTCGAGTGGCCTAAAACCGGGTCTCATAGATAGGCGTATTTTTTCATTTGACTCCACCTATATATTGATGTAGAATCAAATTCAGCAACTACATCTTGTTGTGTAGCACGGAAATCGACACTTTAAGTCTACTAGCGCATTTGACGCTTTTTCAGGGTCAGAAGCGCTTTTCTATTGCTGATATCCGGTAGGGGAGAGAGAAATATATGCTGGTTGTCTATGATTCCAAGACGGGCAACGTCAAAAGATTTATCAACAAATTGAATATGCGCGTTATGCCGATTGAAGAGCAGGAAGCGGTCCAGGAGCCGTTCGTTCTCATCACGTATACGACAGGTTTCGGACAGGTGCCAGAACGGGTCATGTCATTCCTGAAGCGCAACAGCAAACATCTTCGCGGCGTATCCGCCAGCGGCAACCGCAATTGGGGAACGGGCTTTGCCAAAAGCGCAGATACGATTGCCGAGCTATACAATGTCCCTGTTATTTCTAAATTTGAGTTGTCCGGAACGAAATACGATACGGAAAACTTTGTTGAAAGGGTGCGAACCATTGAAGCATATTGAGTTGAATAATGAGCTGATGCAGCGCGGAGCTGACGGCTTTTACCAGTTGGACAAGGATAAAGAGGCAGTAGCAGCATTTATGGAGGAAGTTGAGCAGAAGAGCGTGAAGTTCGCCTCGCTCCAGGAGAAGCTTGACTACTTGATCGGCAATGACTACTACGACAACGTTTTTGACCATTATACATATGAGCAAGTTGAGGCTGTATTTGATTTAACGGCAAACAGCAGCTTCCAGTTTCAGTCGTATATGGCAATTTCCAAATTCTACAAAGACTATGCCATGAAAACGAACGACAAGCTGCAATATTTGGAGCAATATCCAGACCGCGTTGCGATTGTTGCGCTTCATTTGGGCGAAGGCGACGCAGCGAGAGCGCTGCGCATTGCTGAAGCGATGATTGAGCAGCGGCTGCAGCCGGCAACGCCAACCTTCCTTAATGCGGGCAAAAGCCGCCGCGGCGAGATGGTATCCTGCTTCCTGCTGGAAATGGACGATTCGCTCAATTCCATCAACTATGTCATTGGCACGTGCATGCAGCTGTCCAAAATCGGCGGCGGCGTAGCGGTCAACCTCTCGAAGCTGCGCGGACGCGGCGAGCCGATCAAAGGCGTCGAGGGTGCGGCGAAAGGCATCATGCCTGTGCTTAAGCTGATGGAGGATGCATTCTCCTATGCCGATCAAATGGGACAGCGCAAAGGTTCTGGCGCAGGCTATTATAATATTTTTGGCTGGGACGTTATTGAGTTCCTCGATTGCAAAAAAATTAACGCCGATGAGAAAACGCGGATCAAAACGCTGTCGATCGGCCTCATTATACCGAACAAATTTTATGAGCTTGCTGCGCAAAACAAGCCATTGTACGTCTTCGGACCCCATTCCGTCCACAAAGCTTATGGCAAATATTTGGACGATATGGACATGGACGAAATGTACGAGGAGCTGCTTGCGAACGATTTAGTGAAAAAGAAAATCGTCATGAACGCACGCGACATGATGACCAAGATCGCTTCGATCCAGCTGGAATCCGGCTATCCTTACATTATGAACAAATCGAATGCGAACCGCGTTCATGCGCTTAAAGATGTGGGCGGCGTCAAGATGTCGAACCTTTGCACGGAAATTTTCCAACTGCAGGAGACTTCGGTTATTAACGACTACGGCACGGATGACCTGATTCAGCGCGATATTAGCTGCAACTTGGCATCGCTGAACATCGTAAACGTCATGGAGCTTAAGAAGATCAAGGAATCGGTTCATGTTGGGATCGAGGCGCTTACGACAGTCAGCGATCTTTCGAAAATCGACAACGCTCCAGGCGTACGCAAAGCAAATGAAGAGCTTCATTCCGTCGGCCTCGGCGCAATGAACTTGAACGGCTATTTGGCCAAAAACCACATCGCTTACGAAAGCGATGAGGCGAAGGAGTTCGCCAGCACGTTCTTCATGATGATGAACTACTATTCGCTGGAGCAAAGTATGGAAATTGCCAAAGAACGCGGCGAAACGTTCAAGGATTTTGACCGTTCCGAATATGCGAAGGGCACATACTTCTCGCGTTATGAAGAGACCGATTTCCGTCCGGTCAGCGCTGCGGTGAAAGCTTTGTTCGAAGGCATGGAAATTCCATCCCCTGAGGACTGGACTGCGCTAAAGGCGAAAGTACAGCAGCACGGCCTGTACCATGCTTACCGTCTGGCTATCGCGCCAACGCAAAGCATTTCGTACATTCAAAATGCGACATCGAGCGTTATGCCGATCGTTGAGCATATTGAGACGCGGACGTACGCGAACTCGACAACTTATTATCCTATGCCGTTTTTGTCGCAGGACAATTTCTTCTATTACAAATCGGCTTACAATATCGATCAGTTCAAGCTCATTGACCTGATTGCCGAAATTCAGCAGCATGTGGATCAAGGCATTTCCACTGTCCTGCACGTAAACAGCAACGTGACGACTCGGGAGCTTGCCCGCTTCTACATTTATGCAGCGCATAAAGGACTGAAGTCGCTCTATTACACAAGAACGAAACGTCTATCCGTAGAAGAGTGCACAAGCTGCGCGGTTTAAAACAAGAAAATAGATATAGTTGAATAAAAATCGGTAATAGAGCTTGGAGCGGCGGAGAGAAAGGTTGGAACTGGAGAGAGCTACAGCTTTCCGAAGGAAAGCAGCTTCGTAAGCATTAGCCTTTGTTTTCAGATTTCATCCTCAACGAGGATTCATCAAAGAAATCAGAAAACAACAGCGGCCGGAAGTCCAACCTTTCTCGCAGTGGCTACTCTAGCGTCTATACCGTTCATCAGTTCAACTTATATAGATTTGCGCAAAAAGATAAGGTTGCGGGGCGGCCGCTCCAGGTGCCGTCACGCAGCCTTTTACAAAGGAGCCTAATATATAATGAAGGCAGTTAACTGGAACCGCCCGGATGATGATTTTACGCTGACGTTCTGGCAGCAGAATGTTATGCAATTCTGGACGGACGAAGAGATTCCTCTATCCGATGATAAAATGGACTGGATGGAAATGAGCGATGCCGAGCGCAGCTTATATAAAAACGTGCTTGGCGGATTGACGCTGCTGGATACGATTCAGGGCGGTATTGGCATGCCGAAGATTTTGGAGCATGTGGATGGCTTGCAGCGCAAAGCGGTGCTGTCCTTTATGTCGATGATGGAGCAAATTCATGCGAAATCATACAGCAGCATTTTCACGACGCTCGCGTCTACTGAGGAGATCGACGAGATTTTCCAATGGGTAGAGAAAAATGAGCAGCTGCAACGAAAAGCGGAGCTTATTTCCTCGTGGTATGAAGGCATTAGCACAAAGCAGGACCTGTATAAAGCAATGGCGGCTTCCGTATTTCTGGAAAGCTACTTGTTCTACAGCGGCTTCTTCTATCCGCTTTATTTGGCAGGTCAAGGCAAAATGACGAGCAGCGGCGAAATTATCGATCTTATTTTGCGTGACGAGAGCATCCACGGCTTGTACGTTGGCGTGCTGGCACAGGAGCTGTTCAACACCTTTACGCCAGAGGAGCAGACTTCGCTTAAGGCTGAGCTGGACCAATTGCTTAACGACCTGTACGAGAACGAGGTTATTTATACCGATTCGCTGTATTCACCGCTTGGTCTGGAGGAAGAAGTAAAAACTTATGTGCGTTATAACGCGAATAAGGCGCTGATGAATCTTGGCTTTGACGGTGTGTTCCCGGATGAGCCGGTCAATCCAATCGTATTCAACGGCATCAGCACACACACGAAGCAGCATGATTTCTTCTCCAAAAAAGGCAATGGCTACGTACGGACGATTCACGTTGAGCAGCTCAATGATGATGATTTTGTCTTCAATTTTTAATCCTATTCCTATCATTTATCAAGCATTCGGTCATTGTGACCGAATGCTTTTTTCATTGATTATTTAACTAAATAGCATGGCCAGAACAATGACATCGAGAAAATTTTTGGTAGCCTCATGCATTAAATACTGCCGCAGCACGCCCTCCTGCTGAAAACCAAGCTTTTTCAACACGTTCAGCGAAGCGGCATTTTCAGGATGGACCTCGGCTTGAATGCGGCGTGCGTGAATATGCTTGTTATTGAAATGCATAACAGCCTGAAGCGCTTCGGACATAATGCCCTGATTCCAATAGGCGGGATTAAGGTCATAGCCTAGTGTGAGCGGATAACGGGGCGCTTCCTCAAACGTCCCTCTTGTCGGCATCAGCATCACCGTTCCCAAAATTAGGGAGCTGTCTTGCAGCGTAATGCCCCATGGAATAAGCTTGCGCTCTGCGTAGGCTTCGTTCCAGGAGTCTATTAGCATTTTGGAGGCTTCAATGGAGTCTGGCCCGAGCCAGTCCAAATGCCGCGTCACCTTCGTATCGGAATAAAAAACATGCAAATCCTCGGCGTCCTGCACAGCCATTTGGCGCAGCGTTAATCGTTTCGTATGTAGAAAAGGGAATGAGGAAAACAAATCGTCGAAGCCCATGCGGTTCACACGCCTTTTCTTAGTAGGTAGGGGAGCGTGCCTATCATATACTAGCTTGCTTAAACGAAAATGAAAAAGCAGCTGCGCCAGATTGCTTTTATGATATATTAGGCAATACCTAATAAAATAAGCTGTTGCCTACATTTATGTACCTATAAAAGGAGGAGAATCATATGCTAGAGTGGATGCTTCGGCAGGTCATGGCAGAGCGAGGCATTTGGTCTGGTGCGGCATTGGCGCGACTGCTGGAGGAGAAAGCGGACTATCGCCTGTCTGCCCCTTCGATTAGTGCGCTGCTTACCGGGCAGCCGAAACAAATGAAGGCGGATACGCTGGATGCGCTTTGCACGGCGCTGGATTGCTCGCCGAGTGTGCTATGGGTGCATACGCCGCCTGCCAAAACGAAAGGAGCTTGACCAAATGACCATTAAAGCTATTTTGCCGTTCGGTGACCCGATATTGCGAAAAAAAGCGCGCCCTGTTGAAGCGGTAGATGCGAGAATACTAAAGCTGCTTAGTGATATGGCAGATACGTTATATGAAAGTGAAGGACGGGCGGGATTAGCTGCTCCCCAGATCGGCATTTTAAGAAGAGTCGTTGTCATGGATTGCGGGGAAGGACTGATCGAGCTCATTAATCCTGAAGTTATAGCGATGGAGGGCGAGCAGACGGGAGTGGAGAGCTGCTTGTCATTTCCAGGCTACTACGGGCGGGTGAACCGAGCGGAGAAGGTTGCGGTGCGCAGCCTAAACCGAGCGGGCGAAAGTGTTATTTTTCACGGTGAAGGCTTTCTCGCCCGCTGCATGCAGCATGAAATGGACCATTTGGACGGCGTGTTGTTCATCGACCATATGAAGGAGCGATGGCTGGTGCACGAGCATACCCATGAACGGATAGAGCTGCTGCCTGTGCTTCGGCTGAGCCATGCTGCCCATTCTGGATAAAGGGCTACCGCTCTCTAGGGCAATCATGTTACACTATTGGCGGGTGAAAGCTCATCCTAAGGCAACTGTTCTGACCGATGAAAAGGGGGAATTCGCGTGGACAACTGCTCAATTATTACGAAGCCAACGCTTCATTTAGTAGGGATTAGTTATTGCGGTCCGTATTCTACTTTTCCAGATGAGGCGATTCGCCTGCAAAGCGAGTTTCTAGCCCGCAAGCATGAGCTGAATACCACGTCGAAGGCGCCGCTGCTGTACAGCCCGTATTTTGGCAACGAAGTATTTGCCACTTATTGGGCCTGCTACGAAATGCCGCCGTCAGAGGACGTGCCCGCTGGCATGGTGCAGTTCACCATCCCAACCCATCGTTATGCGATGGTTGCATCCACGAACAAGAGAATTGGGGAAGCCTACGAGCAGCTATTCGCCTGGATGAACGAGCAGGAGCTTGAGAAGCATCAGAGCGCTGTCGCGCTTGAAGTTTTTTATATTCAGGAGCAGCATTTGGAGGAGGAAGCGGTTGAACTCCTTATTCCGCTTGCTGATTAGAACAAGCTGTGCCGCACAAATTCGAGGTGTTATAATAGGAGAGGAGTCCTCAGCGGGACGCCTCCTTTTTATTTATTGATAAACACGGGCAGAAAGGAGAAAGAAGCGCAAATGTTGCCGATTTATATAGTAGATGCGTTTACGAGAGAAGCATTTGGCGGCAATCCGGCAGCGGTTTGCTTGCTGGAGGCGCTGAGTGATGAAGGTTGGATGCAAAAAGTGGCGGCGGAGATGCATTTGTCCGAGACTGCTTTTGTGGCACCGCGCGAGGGCGGTTATGAGCTGCGATGGTTTACGCCGGCGAGCGAGGTCGATTTATGCGGGCATGCTACGCTAGCTGCTGCTTTCGTATTGTGGAAGACGGAGCGGCTGAGGCCGGATGAGGCGGCAGCCTTTTGGACGAGAAGCGGCGTGCTGACTGTAAAGCTAGGGAAAGATGAGGCGGAAATGACGATGGACTTCCCTTCGGAGCCGCCAGCTCCGGCGAAAGCGCCCGAGGCGCTCATTGAGGGGCTGGGGCTCATTCCGCGTTATACGGGACGCAACCGTATGGATTATGTCGTTGAAGTGGACAGCGAGCAGACCGTGCGGGCACTGAAGCCGGATTTCTCACAGCTGCGCCTACTGGATGGGCGTGGTGTTGTTGTGACGGCTCGCGCTGAAGGCCAGGCAGCATACGACTTTATATCGCGGGCTTTTTATCCGAATGTGGGCGTGCTGGAGGACCCGGTGACAGGTTCGGCGCATTGCGCGCTGGCGCCTTACTGGGCGAAGCGGCTGCGCAAGGACGAGCTGGTCGGTTATCAAGCGTCGGCTCGCGGCGGTTTTGTAAAGGTGAAAAATACAATGGATCGCGTTCAATTGAGCGGACAAGCCGTTCTAATGATGCGCGGTGAGCTGGAGGAGATATAAGCGATGATGAAGCTAAAATGGCCAAGAGAGCAGAAGCAGCAGCTGATTGAGCAGGTACAGCACTATTTTGAGCTGGAGCGTTCGGAGGAAATCGGCTCTATAGCAGCGGAACAGCTGCTTGACCATATGGTTGCACTGCTCGGTCCGCATGTTTATAATCAGGCGATTCAGGATGCGAGAAAGACGGTTGTCGAACGAATGCAAGCGATGGAAGACGAGCTGTATGCGCTGGAAAAAAATGTTTCTGCTCCCCGCGGCGGCTCCCGCTAACAAGCCGAAGGAGTGTTTATGCAGGTGGAAATAAGCAAAGCGAATATGAAATACGACATTATTTTGTTTGATATCGACGATACACTGCTCGATTACGGGCAGGCGGAGGCTCATGCCTTCACAAGCTCCTGCCGGGACTATGCCATAACTCTGGAAGGCAGCGACTACGTAGAACGCTATCGCATGATTAACAAGCAGCTTTGGCTGGATTTTGAGGAGGGCAAGGTGACGCTGGAGGCGCTGAAACAGGAGCGGTTTAGACAGCTTTTTGCTGAAAATAATCCTCACATCGCAGCAGATGAATTCAGCGCCTGCTATTTGGGCTATTTAGGCGAGGGCAGCTTTCTGATTGAAGGTGCGGTAGAGCTGTGCAGCAGTCTGCATGGGCATTGCCGAATGGCGGTTATTACGAACGGCATTCTCGAGGTGCAGCTGTCGCGTATTGGCAAAGCGGGGCTGAATCATTTTTTTGAGCATATTATCGTATCGGAGGAGACGGGGTATCAGAAGCCGCATAAAGGCATATTTGACTATGCGTTTGCGAAGCTGGGTGCAACTGATCCGTCCAAAATCATCATCATCGGCGATTCCTTGACCTCCGATATGCAGGGAGGCATCAACAGCGGCATTGCTACGTGCTGGTTTAATCCGCACCAGAAGAGCAATGCGACCGCGGTTAAACCGGATTTTGAAATTCAGCAGCTGTCTGAGCTGCTTTCAATTGTAAATGGATGAATCAAACGATAGATTTTCAGAGGACTGAGGCTCCGCTATTCTGATTGTTGAGATGATTTGAGGCTGTAAGCGGGCAGGAAAGCCGTTATAGCCCTCATTATCCCGTCAAAATGGTCATTGGCAGCGCATTTGCGTCTCCTGAGTCCGCAGCCCCTGCGATAACCCTTAATTCGGTTGAAATAGCTGCTGCTGTGTCCGCCAAGACTAGGCAAGAAGCTGCCTTTCGGTAGAGGCCCCTATTTAATTGCAGCAGCGGGGTAGGGCACAAGTTTCTGCCCTACTCCCGCTGCTGTTTTTTGTGCATTTATATCCATTATATTGTGAAGATTTATCAGAGATAGCTTGATTTTATTAAAAACGAACGATTCTATATTCATATCTTCCAACCGCAAGCGGGCCAGCTGGAACATTAGCTCCAGACAGGGCATCAACGCCAGCTTGCGGCAGCGTCACATGGCCGCCAGCTCCATCCATATTAATAATGACCCAGACGATATAACCATCCCCCTGCCTTGGCGCAACAATGGTACCCTCAGTTGCTTCAAACCGCAGCGTGACACCCGCTTCATCGGCGTAATGCCGCAGCATGCGCCGCAGCATCTCATCCCCTTCATCGCCCTGCGGCATGGAGCCGAGCATGACAAGCTTGCCTTGACCGATGCGGCGCTCGGTTATAAAAGCGGCGCCTGGCGTCAGCCCACGCTGAACGCAGCCGATTGCGTTTGCCCGGCCATCGCTGTCAGAAGCGGATGCGCCGCCAGAGAGGTCGTTGCCGCCTAGCGGCCCAAACACCGAGCTCCACATGCCCAGCGAGGCCTGGAGGCCGAATGCTTGTCCGTAGGCATCTGTCCCGTCCATCGGATAAACGAATGTAGCCTCCACGCCAGCCAGTTCCTCCAGCTTCCCTAAAGCGGCATCGGTATGCCAAGTGTGATGCTCCGTCCGCCCTCCCGTAAGCGGACCGACGATCCAGATCCCGCCTTCCCGAACGAAGGCGAGGGCACGGTCGATGTAGTCCGGCGGCAAATAGGGCACGAATGGCGTAAGCAGCAGCTTGTAGCCGCCGAGCTCGCTGCCTTCCGTAATTAAGTCGCGATGAATGCCGAGCGCGACCAGCCGGGCATAAAAATCGGTGATGAGCCCGCGATGGTTCAGCTTGCGCAGCGGCTCGGTACGCATATAGGCTTTGGCACGATCCGAATAGGTCATGGCCAGCTCAGCCTGCATGGGCGAGGTTGCGAGCAGAATGTCCTCCAGCTCGCGCCGCGCCTGCTCGACCTGCACGACATTGGCGTAGCCAATCGTCTTTTTGCCCCAAGCGCTTACGACTGAGCCATGCGGCTGCTCGCTGCCCGCGCGCTGCTGCCGCCACGGCCAATAGCAGAACCCTCCCGCACCCAGTGCATAAGCGGCGACTGCTTCAACCTTCACATAACCATTCGGGTGAGGCGCTGCATAGCTCTCCAGCGAGCCGCTGTAGCTGGCGCTCGTCTCCATGACCCAGAACGGCTTGCCGCGCTTGACGTTGCGCCATAAGTCGCAATTGATCATGTAGGCGGGCCAATTGGTGCTGGACGCATACGTATCATAAGCGCCGAAATCCAGCTGCTGGAACAGTCGTTCAATGTCCACATGGAAGGCGATGCTGCTATTGTGAGTAATCGGCAGCGCCGAGTGGCGCCGGATGACGGCGATCTGCTCCTCGGCAAATTCCGCTAGCTTCTCCATCGAGAACAGCCGATACATCGTTTGCAGCGACGCATGATGCAGAAACGGCGTTGCGCATGGCTGTGGAATTTGATCAAAGCGATTATAATATTCGCTCCAAATATGGGTGCCCCACGCTTCATTCAACTGCTCGATCGTTCCATACCGCTGCTCCAGCCAGCTATGCCACAGCTGCAAGCATGCTGCGCACATGCATTCGGCTACATGCGCCTTGAACTCATTGTCGAGCTGCCAGCCAATCAAGCCCGGCAGCCCGCCAAGCTCTTGAGCGAGCCGATCAATAATGACCGCCGAGCGCCCGCGAAAGTAGGCGTTGTTCGTACACGCATGCTGCCGCGAACCATGTCCCAGCGTCTCGCCCTTCTCATTGACGAACAGCCGCTCCGGATGTCCATGTGACAGCCAAATCGGTGGCGTCGCCGTCGGTGTGCACATGATCGTCTCGATATCATTCTCGTGCAGCGTCTGGATAATTTCAGCTAAAAACCTGATGTCAATCCGATTTTCCTCTGGCTCCAGCCTCGACCAAATAAATTCGCCCATTCGCACGACATTAATGCCGGCTTCCTTCATTAGCGCAATATCCTCCGCAAGCACATCAGCATCCCAAAGCTCAGGATACAGTGCCGCCCCATGATACAGCTTTCCTTCCAGTGGTCCCTTCATCTAAGCTCACGCCTTTCCGTTAATCTTTACTTTGTACTTTAATAGGCGCTGCTCTGGGCTGGCAATCGGACTTTTTAACAGGGGCATTTTTAGGGCTTGAAACCTTTTGCACAGCTTTGCACTTTCTTGTCGGAACGGCCAAAAACCCCGCAGCAGCGCGGTTCAAGAATGTCTAATTGCGGGAAAATGCGAGCAGACCGCATACTAAGGCTACACCGCAAATGAGTGAGGCCGAGTGAGATTAGTGTGAGAAGTGAGGCTAACGTCGCGGTAGGACAAAAGTAAACGAATGAAAGCTGGAGGTGAGCGAGGATGAAACAAATAGCGGTTATGCCGGAAGCTGGCAAGCAGCCGTCCCGAGACTATCGTCCAAGCGTGCTGGGGCGGCTTAAGAAAGACAAATGGCTGTACATATTGCTGCTGCCAGGCTTGCTTTATTTTATCGTATTTAAATATGTGCCCATGTGGGGCGTACTGCTGGCATTCAAAAATTTCCAGCCGTTTACCGGATTTTTGAAAAGCGAGTGGGTGGGAGTGGAGCATTTTCAGCTGTTTTTTGCCAATCCCGAGTTTTTTATGCTGCTGCGCAACACGCTGCTGCTTTCCTTATACAATTTAGTATTTTTCTTCCCGGCACCAATCGTGCTGGCGATATTGATGAATGAAATACGCTTCGCGCTCTTCAAACGCACGGTGCAGACGATGATTTATGTACCGCATTTCATCTCCATGGTTATTGTGGCGAGTATGACGTATGTATTTTTGACGACGGCCGGGGGCCCTGTCAACGAAGTGCTGGAGCAGTATACCGGGCACAAAATCGAATTTCTCGCCACACCTGAATGGTTCAAGCCGCTGATCATTATGCAAACCATTTGGAAGGAATGCGGCTGGGGAACGATTATTTTTCTCGCTGCGCTTGCAGGCGTAGATATGGAACAATACGAGGCCGCCACGATGGATGGTGCGAATCGCTGGCGTCAAATTTGGCATATTACGCTGCCGGCAGTACGCAGCACGATCGTGATTTTGCTTATTTTACGAATGGGCAACATTCTCGAAAATGGCTTTGAACAAATTTATCTCATGCTGAACCCGCTCAACAGGCAAGCGGCAGAAGTGTTCGATACGTATGTTTACATGATGGGAATCACTCAAGGCGCATTCAGCTACAGTACCGCAGTTGGTCTGTTCAAATCGCTCATCGGCGTCGTGCTTGTCGTCGGGGCGAACTATTTGGCGAAGCGCTTTGGACAGTCGGGGCTGTACTAGCTAGGAAGAAGGAGGCTTGAAAAAATGGCTAAGCATTACAATACGGTATCCAGCCGAGTGTTTGATACCGCGAATTATATCGTGCTCAGCGTCTGTGCACTGGCGGCGGTGCTGCCGTTTATTTTCGTCATATCGGGCTCGTTCGCAACGGATGCGGAGCTGACCCAGCGTACGGTGTTTCTCATACCGAGGACGTTTTCGCTGGCGGCCTATGAATTTATTTTTTCAACGAATACGATTATGAAAAGCATTGGCGTTTCCCTGTTTATTGCCTCATTCGGAACGCTGGTCAACCTGTTTTTCACAGTTACGATGGCTTACCCGCTGGCAAGACGCAATTTGATGGGCCGCAATGTCGTGCTGAATCTCGTCATTTTCTCGATGTTGTTCAGCGGTGGCATGATTCCGACGTATTTGGTCATTCGCGAGCTGGGGATGCTCGATTCCTATTGGGCACTTATTATACCGGGGGCGATTAGCGCCTTCAACCTGATCATTATTAAAAACTTTTTCCAGGAGCTGCCGCCTGGGCTGGAGGAAGCGGCCCGCATTGACGGCTGTACGGAGCTGGGGCTGTTGTGGCGTATCGTTTTGCCGCTGTCAAAGCCAGTGCTTGCGACCTTCACGCTGTTTTATGCGGTAGGGCATTGGAATGATTTTTTCGCGGCGCTGCTGTATATAAATGATCCACAAAAATGGCCGCTTCAAGTGCTGCTGCGTCAAATTGTTCTGCTGTCACAGGCAGCGGCAGGCGACGTTAATGCGATGGACCCGTCCTTCGTCAAGCCGCCGGACCAATCGATCAAGATGGCAGTTATCGTCGTCGGCACCGTGCCGATTTTGCTCGTCTATCCGTTTTTGCAAAAGCATTTTGCCAAGGGCGTGCTCATTGGCTCAATCAAAGGGTAATGGCGAATGCACGGCTTAGGGCCGTCTCCATGAGGCAACACAAACAAGCCGATTTAGCGTGCAAGTAGCTGGCGGTTTGGTATTTTACCATATATGATAAATGATTAAGGGAGGCGTCAGCGATGAGAAAGAAAGAAGGAAAGAGAAAGCGTTTGCTGCCTATGCTGCTCGTTGGTTCAATGGCGGGAGCCGTAATTGCAGGCTGCTCGCAGCAGGGAGGAAATGCGGAAGGCAGTACGGGAGGTTCGCCTGCTGCACCAGGTACAGCAGGGGAAAGTCCGGCAGCAGAGAAGGCGCTGCAGCTCAATATTATGCTGCCGATTTTTAAGACGAATTTCCCGAAGGATGACAGTCCGGTAGCAGCAGAGATCGAGAAGCGGACGAATACCGACATTCATTTTGAGTGGGTGCCGAATGCCTCCTACACGGATAAATTTAATATTACGCTCGCTTCGGGCAAGCTGCCGGATATTATGTATGTGCCGGATGTGAAGTCGCCGAGCTTCGTTAATGCCGCGAAATCCGGCGCGTTTTGGGAAATCGGGCCTTATTTGAAGGATTACAAAAATTTGAGCCAGGCGAACCCGGTCATTTTAAACAACTCCTCGGTTGATGGGAAAAATTACGGTCTGTACCGCGGCCGCGCCCTTGGTCGCAATGGGGTATTTTACCGCAAGGATTGGCTCGATGCTGTCGGCCTTCAAACGCCGCAAACGATTGATGATTTTTACAATATGCTGAAGGCGTTCAAGGAGAAGGACCCGGACAAAAACGGCAAGGACGATACGTACGGCATGGTCATGGTCAAGTGGACGGGCCAGTGGGCGAGCGGCTTCGATACGATCAAGCTGTGGTTTGGGTCACCGAACAAATGGGGAGAGCGGGACGGCAAGCTCGTTGTCGATTATGAAACGCCCGAGTATTTGGAAGCGCTTAAATTCATGAAAAAGCTGTACGATGAAAAGCTGATTAATCAGGATTTTGCCATTATGGATTCGGCGAAATGGAATGATCCGCTTGTTAATAATCAGGCTGGCGTCATAGTGGACGTCGTGGACGGCGCGGCGCGGGCCGATGATAAAATTCATGCTGCGCTTGCGGCAGCGGGCAAAGACCAGCCGGATGTGCATTATATGGATGTATTTGGCGGGGTGAAAGGAACGGATGGACAGGTTCATACGCTGCCAACGTCCGGCTTTGCCGGCTTGCTGGCCTTCCCTAAATCTTCCGTTAAAACCGAGGAGGAGCTGAAGCAAATCCTCAAGTTTATGGATCAACTGAGCGAACCCGAAATGCAGACGCTGCTAGGGTATGGCATTGAAAACAAGCATCATACGATCGTGGATGGTGCGCTTGAGCCGAGCAAGGATGCAGCGCTGCTGGAATCCGAGGTCGAGGGGCTCAATCAGATGCTCAGCTTTATTCCAGAGGACAAGTCGACGAAAGTGAAGCAGACGCCGCTGCGCATTAAGCAGACCGAGGTGCAGAAGGAAAATGAACAGCTTATCGTGACGAATCCGGCAGAGCCTTTCATCTCGGACGTTTATACGCAAAAAGGCGCACAGCTGGACAATATCATGAATGATGCCCGGATCAAATTTATCGTCGGTCAAATCGACGAGGCTGGTTTTAAAGACGCGATCCAGCTGTGGAAAACGAGTGGCGGCGATGATCTGAGCAAGGAAATGAACGAGCTGTATGCAGCAAGTAAATAAGAGCTTTTGTGAAATATAAGCATGTATAGGTTACAGCCGTATAACGGGTTTATATTTCACCCTCGAAACGCTAGCTTTGCCGCCAGAGTACAGCGACAGCCGTTTACGCTTGCCTGACAAGGCTAATGTCCGATAAGGGCAGGGCGATAGGCAGAGGAACCGCATATAGCAGCGGTCTTCTGTCTATTCCTGTTCGGATTGGTTCCAATATATGTGATAAATAAATAAAATGAAGCGTGATTGGCAGGAAATTTAGCCTGCTTAGCGAATGCGTTTACAAAGGAGATTCGTTGCAATCGCCTAATTTACAGCTAGTGGGTGAGCTCATGATCAAAAGAATGAAAGCCAGGCTTATGCCGGGGGCGGGGAAGGCAGCGGGTCCGAAAGGAAGATTTTATCGCAAAAATCTTATCCTGCTGCTCGTCGTTTGCAGCATTCCGGGACTGATTACCGGGGCGCTCGTTTATTTTTTGGCTGGGGGCATACTGGAGGACCGCTTGCTGGAGCAGCATAATGAGCAAATTGAGCAGCGGGCACAGAGCATCGACGAGCAGCTGACGAATTTGGAGCTGATGCTGTCGCACTGGGCATTCGATTCCAAGTTCGATTATACGCTCGGCAATCGGGACTATGTGCAGCAATTCGAGAAGGCGCGTGACATTACGAAGACGCTGCTGGTCATGCAAGGCTCCAATACGATGAACAAGCAGGTCGGGCTGTATCTTGGCGGGGATCAGCATGTGCTGTTCGGGCCGGAATATGGCGTGCTGCAAGGAGATGGGCAGGCAGAAGCCTATGAAGGGCTGCTCCGATCGGATAAAGTAGCTTACTGGACGCAGGTTGCCTTTGACGCGAGCCGTCCATCCGATAAGGAGCTGACACTTGTGCATTACGTTCCTGGAGGCAGCCTGCACCCTTTCGGAGCGCTGCTTATTAGGCTGGATAACGACAAGGTTAGCGAGATGCTGCGGACGATGACGCCCGGTGAAGGCGGAGAAACGTATTTGATGCAGGATAATGGGGAGCTGTACGCATCCACGAGCGGGAATGATAGGAATTCTAAATTTGTAAGCGCTTTAAATGAGGCGGTTGCTGCTGAGAGCTCGCATAAAGGTTCATTTTTGTTTCGGTTCAGCGAGAGCGGCATAACGTATGCGGTTTCCTATGGCAAGCTGTCCCGAATTGCACACAATTGGACTTATGTATCTGCTTCGCCGATTACGGGCATTACCGAGCCGGTTATGGTCGTCTCGAAAAGCATTGTAGCGGTCAGCCTTGGCGCACTGCTGCTTGCGGCCATTCTAGCGTGGCTTGCCTCGCGCAGCATATATTCCCCAGTCAATCGCCTGATGACGGTACTACGGGAGCGAAGCGCACCAGCAGGCAAGCCGGAATGCGAGTTTACGTGGATCGAGCGGCAGTGGCAGCATTTGCACCGGGAAAGCGAGGAGCTGCATGCGAAGCTTTCGGAGCAGCTGCCTCATGTGAAGGAAAGCTTTCTGCATCAGCTGCTGCAAGGCTATTTAGCCGATTACTCCGAGGGGGAGCTGCTTCGCCGAATGGAGCGTTACAAATGGCAGATAGAGCCGGGCACACATTATATGGTGCTGTATATGAAGCTGACCGGCATCGCTAATTTGGAGGGCAAATTCAAATACGGCGATGAGGGGCTGGCGACGTTTGCGGCGGTCAATATGATGGAGGAGCTGGCGGCAACCTATTTTGAGCAGAGCAATACGATCAACTTTCATAATTTAGCAGCGGGCTTGCTCATTATTGTGCCGGAAGGGCGCTCATATCGCGAGGAGCTGCATGCATTCAGCGAAGCGGCGATGCAGGCGTTCAATCAAATTCTGAATATGCAGGCGACGATTGCGATCAGTCCGGATACAGCGAGCATAACAGAGATTCCGCATTTGTTCGAAGAAACGAAGCATGCAGTCAGCTTCCGCCGCTACGATCAGGAAAATCAAATTATTGATATGGAGCAGCTGGAGGAGCAGGGCAGCGCAGCGTCGGAGCCCGCATATCCGTTTACACTGGAGCGGGAGTTTATACAGGCGCTCCGCACGGGGCGTGAAGCGGAGGCTTACGAGCTGCTGGAGCAGTTTCTGCAAGCGTTGTCCAGCGCCGAGGCGAAGGAAATGGATGTGCAGCAGGGCATGCTGCATTTGCTCGGCGCCGTCCAGCATGCGATTATGGTGTCGGGTATCGCCCCGAACCGCTTGTTCAAGGGGGCGAACCGCTACGAGCAGCTGTCGCAAATTCGCGAGCCGGAGCTGCTTTTGGACTGGTTTCGCGGCATGATTGCCGCTCCGTTTCTTAAGGAGCTGGGCGAGCGGACGAATGCTGGGGTGAAGCGGCAGATCGAGCATGCGATGCTGTATTTGCAGCAGCATTATATGAGCGATATATCGCTCGACAGCTGCGCCGAGCATATCGGCATGAATCCTTTTTTCCTGAGCAAGTCGTTTAAACAGGTGACGGGAAAAAATTTCATCGATTATTTGACTGGGCTGCGCATGGACAAAGCGAAGGAGCTGCTGCGCGAGTCCGTGCTGAAAATTAATGACGTCGCTGAGCGCGTCGGCTATCAGCACAGCTATTTCAATCGCATCTTCAAAAAGCTGGAGGGCATGACGCCAAGCCGCTATCGCGAGCTGAGCCAAGCGGAGTAGTCAGGTAGGAGCTCTGCAAGAAAAGCAGCAAGAGAAGTAGCAAGAGAATTAGCAAGAAAAGTAGCTGGGTAGCAGCCGTAATGCTGGAACGGGCATCAACGGCTGCCTATTGCTAAAGCAATAAAGTTCAAGCCTTTGCAAGAAAGTGCAAGCCTTGAAAGGGCCGCTTTTGATACCTGATCTGGGTCGCTTAAGTGGCGTTTACTGCAAAAGGATCTGGGAGCAAAAAAGTGTCATTGCCCGCAAACTATCATCCTTCTAGTATAGAAAGCAGCTTAGAAGAAAGAGGTGCTGGCAATGAGTGTCAAGCTAAAATGGCTAGGTAAACAGGCGGCTGCGCCTGTTGGTTTAACATGGGGTGTTCCTTGGAAGGAAGGCGAATTGCTGCGTGGCGATTCACTTGTTCTGCATAGCGAGGCAGTAGGGGGGGGAAATATGGAAAACGTTTCCGCGCTGCCGATGCAAAGCTGGGCTACCGCCTTTTGGCCGGATGGCAGCATCAAATGGTCCGCCCATGCGGCGGTCAGCTTCGGCGCGGAAGGCAGCTTTCAGCTGACAAAGCAGGCAGCGGCAGCGAGGAAGGAGCTTGATAGGGCTGCTAATGCGGCTGTGGAAGAGGAGCAGCCTGTCCTTAAAATCGTGACAACCGATGAGTCGATCATCGTAGATACAGGTGTTATCGTTTGTACGTTCGCGCGAAGCGGCAGGGGAGTCATCCGCAGCATTAAGCGCGGGGAGCAGGAGCTGTGCAGCGGCGGCGATCTGGTGTGCTTGAAGGAAAGCCGCAACCAGCTGCACGGCGCTTTAACGCTGCGCGAGGAGCCGTTTTACGGCTTTGTTCATACGGCGGCTGTCGAGCAGGATGGCCCGGTCAGGGCGGTCATTAAGCTGACGGGCAAGCATCGCGCGAGCTACAATTTAAGCCAAACGGCTGACCCGAACAAGCCCAATCAGCAAAACGTAGTCAGAGTCAGTCCAAGCAGAGAATGGATACCGTTTACGCTGCGCTTTTATTTGTATGCGGGGCTGGATGCTGTTCGCCTCGTCCACACGTTTTTCTATGACGGCAATCCGCATGCGGACTACATAAAAGGGCTGGGGCTGTCGCTTGCTGTACCGATGCAGGGGCCGCTTTACAATCGGCATGCCCGGTTGGCGGGCAATGCCGGCGGTTTTTTGCGGGAATCGCCGAAATCGCTGCATACGCGGCGGACGAAAGGCAAATACCGCGAGCTGTTTGAACGACAAGCAGCGGGGGAAGCCGTTGCTTTTGATGCGGACGAGGATGCTTATTTTCTCGGGCTGCTGGAAAATTCAGCGGTCTGGGATGATTTCAAGCTGGTGCAGCATTCAGCGGATCACTATGTGGCGACGAAGCGTACAAAGGCGGAGTGCAGCTGGCTGAAGGCAGGTGAGGGGAGCCGTGCGGAAGGGCTTGCCTATATCGGAAGCGAGGGCGGCGGCCTAGCTGCAGGTATGCGGAATTTTTGGAAAAAGCATCCGGCCTCGCTGGAGCTTCGTCATACAGCTTCGTCTTCGGCCAAGCTGTATGTGTGGTTCTGGTCGCCGGATGCGCCGGCGATGGATTTGCGGCATTACGATACCCAAACGTATGTGGAGTCGGCTTATGAGGGCTCGGAGGAGCTGCGGGCAACGCCGTACGGCATTGCCAATACGAGCGAGCTGATGCTTTGGTGCACAGCGGCAACGCCGGATGAAGAGAAGCTGGCCCATATGCTGGCGGAAATTCAGTCGCCCTCCCAGCTTGTATGCGAGCCGGAGCATTTGTATGAGGCACGCGCCTTCGGCATTTGGAGCTTGCCGGATCGCAGCACCGCTGCAAAGGAGCAGCTAGAGGAGCGGCTGGATGGCATTGTCGCCTTTTATCAGGCTGAGGTGGAGCAGCGCCGTTGGTACGGCTTTTGGGATTTTGGCGATTTCATGCACAGCTATGATCCGGTCCGTCATGTGTGGAACTATGATCTTGGCGGCTGTGCTTGGCAAAATTCAGAGCTGGTGCCGAATATGTGGCTGTGGCTTATGTTCATGCGCAGCGGGCGCGAGGATATTTTCCGTTTGGCTGAGGCGATGACGCGGCATACGAGCGAGGTGGATGTGTATCATTTTGGCGAATATGCCGGGCTTGGCTCGCGGCATAACGTGGTCCATTGGGGCTGCGGCTGCAAGGAGGCGCGCATTGCGATGGCAGGGCTGCACCGCTATTACTATTATTTGACCGCCGATGAGCGCATTGGCGATATGCTTGATGAGGTGAAGGATGCCGATTTCAGCACGGTGGTGCTGGACCCGATGCGCGCTTATTTTCCGAAAGATGAGCATCCGGCCCATATTCGTGTCGGGCCGGATTGGGCCGCGTTCAGCTCAAATTGGATGACGCGCTGGGAGCGCTTCGAGGATACGGTGTACCGGGATAAAATAGTCACTGGCATTAACAGCGTCAAGCAGGCGAAATACCGGCTCATCTCCGGGCCGACATATGGCTATGACCCGACGACCAATGTGCTTACGCCGTTTGGCGAGGACAATTATGGCCGCCATTTGGCCATATGCATGGGTGCGCCGCAGGTGTGGTTTGAGCTGGCCATGATGCTGAAGGACCCGGAATGGGAAGATATGATGGGGGAATTAGGCGTTTATTACAACTGGACGCAGGAGCAAAAGGATGAGCTGACGGGCGGGGAAATCAGCGACAGCCGTTTTGAGCATCCGGTTCTCAGCATTGCCATTACCGCCTACGGCGCTTTCCGCCGCCAAGATGCGGCAACGGCGGCCTTTGCCTGGAAGACGCTGCTGGGCAATGCTTTTGCCCGCACGGACTTGCTGGGCGAGGCTGCCTTAGTTCAAAACCTCCGCAGCATGAAGGAAATCGATTGGATCAATACGAATGAGGCGTCGCAGTGGTCGCTGAATACGATCATTAGCCTGGAGCTGATCCCAGAGGCGCTGCCTGCTATGGAGTTGGCACCTTCAGGAACAGGCGGCGATGGCCAGACCGATCGGATCGGCGAAGCGCAGGGGCAGCAGGAGCTGAGCGGGCGATGATTCCAGCGCACTGGAAGCTGATCTATGACAATCCGCTGCGCTGCGCAGAGGATATGAACGGTTTCCGCGCGGAAGGGGATGCTGTTCTCTCCTTTCCGCAGCAGCGGCTGCGTCTAGCCAGTGCCCGGGATGAGGCAGAAGGCCAGCAGGCGAACTTTGTATTATGGTGCCCGCATCATTTTCCGGCGGATGTGGCGATTACTTGGGATTTTCGCCCGATAGCGGAGCCGGGGCTGGCGATTTTGTTTTTTGCGGCGGCGGGGCGCAGCGGGGAGGATTTGTTCGATTGTGCGCTTGCTAAGCGAAACGGCCCCTATGAGCAATATCATCACGGCGATATAAATGCGCTGCATTTAGCTTATTTTCGCAGACGCTGGCCGGAGGAACGGCAGTTCCATACTTGCAATTTGCGCAAAAGCTATGGCTTTCACCTCGTGGCGCAAGGCGCCGATCCACTGCCGGGGACGGCAGACTGCGCTGAAAGCTATCGCATGCTGCTTGTGAAGCAGGGCGGCAGCATTTATTTTTCCATTAATGAGCTGCCTATTCTGGCATGGAAGGATGACGGCGAAGCTTATGGCCCGCTGCTCGGGACTGGCAAAATCGGATTTCGGCAGATGGCGCCGCTCGTGGCGGAATACGCCAATTTGAAAGTATATGGGGAGGAATAACGATGACGTCTATACTGCTTTGTTTTCCACAGGGCAAGCATAAAGCATTGACAATGAGCTATGACGATGGCGTGAGCGCAGATAAGCGCCTCGTCAATATTTTTAACCAGCATGGCATTAAAGGCACGTTTCATATCAATGGCGGGCTGTTCGGCACGGGGCGCAGGCTGACGGAGCAGGAGGCTGTGAAGCTTTACGACGGGCACGAGGTTTCCGCTCATACGCTGACGCATCCGACGATTGCCCGGTGCCCGGCTGAGCAGATTGTGCATGAGGTGATGGAGGATCGCAAACGGCTGGAGCAATTGTTCGGGTATGCCGTTAGAGGGATGTCTTATCCGAATGGTTCGTTCAGTCCAGCGATTAAGACGATGCTGCCCTCGCTCGGCATTGAATATGCGCGGGTTGTACAGACGACAGGAGGCTTTGGCCTGCCTGACGATTGGCATGAATGGAAGGCGACCTGCCACCATAATGATCGTCTGATGGAGCATGCGGAGACGTTTGCGGGGCTGGACAAAACGCAATATTTGTATCTTATGTACGTATGGGGTCACAGCTACGAGTTTGATGATCGAGGCAATTGGGAGCTGATGGAGCAGTTTTGCCAGTACATCGGAGGCCGGGACGATATTTGGTATGCAACGAATAAACAGATTGTCGATTATATAAAAGCGTATGAGCGGCTGCAATTTTCAGCTGCTTTAACGTTTGTGGAAAATCCGAATGCGCAAAGTGTCTGGCTTAGCGTAGACGGCGTGAAGCTCGAAGTTGCAGGCGGCAGCCGCACATCCCTTATAGGCAGCAAGGAGGAATAACGATAATGTCAGGAACGGAATCGGTATATACGCTCGGAAGCATCGACATTAGGGAGGCAGGGCCGCGCTGTAAAATGCTGATCGGCGATTTGGATGGTGATGGCCGCATGGAGCTGCTGCTCGTGCAGCCGGACAATCGGCAGGATGTTCGCCACATTCCCCATCAGGTGCAGTGCTTGACCGCCTATGATTTGCAGGGCAAGCTGCTGTGGCAGCATGGCAAGCCAGATCCAGAGGCAGGCAAACAGGGCTCGGATTATCCCGTACAAATTTATGATTTGGATGGGGACGGGAGGCTGGAGGTGCTATGCATTATGGAGGACCGTTTTTTGCTGCTGGATGGCGCGAGTGGAACGGTTAAGGAAAGCTATGACCTGCCGGATCCGCATGCCCATGACTGCATCATCATTGCGAACTTATCAGGCGGCGAGCACGCCTCTGACATTATTTTGAAAGACCGCTATCATAAGCTATGGGCGCTTAATCGGCATTTTGAGCTGTTATGGACGCATGAGGGCAACCCGGGACATTATCCATGGGTGTACGATTTGGACGGCGATGGCAAGGATGAGGTAATGGCGGGCTATGATTTGCTGGATGCGGCGGGCAAGCTCCGCTGGAGCTGCGCGGATCTGGATGACCATGCCGACTGCATCTGGGTCGGCGATGTGAATGGCGACGGTGAGCCGGAGCTCGTGATTGGCGGCAGCGTTACGGTCATGTACAGTAGCAGCGGCGAGGAGTTATGGCGTTATGAAGGCTCCATTGAATCGCAGCACATCGCACTGGGACGATTTCGCAGCGATTCGCCAGGTCTGCAAGTGGCCGGTCTCGACCGGCTTGTGCGCGAGGATGACGGCAAAGGCCTGAAAGGGAAAGACGCGCTGTTCTTGCTTGATGCCAAAGGACAAGAGCTGTGGAAGGAGGATCGCAGTACGGATGGCTGGCTGACGATCATTGAGACAGTGAGCGGCTGGCGCGAGCAAGCGCCGGACTATATTCTTGGCTACCGCCGTGGTGGCGGCGTATTCCCTGCCCTGTATGACGGTTATGGAGCTGTCGTTGCAGAGTTTCCTATGGAAGGCTACGCGGTGCACGCGGATTTGCTAGGAAGCGGGACGGAGCAGGTGGTTATTTATAACGATGAGCTGGCGACGATCTATGCAAGCAAGCTGAAGGAGCTTGACCCGGCACCGAGACAAGGCGGAGCGCTTGCACAGCCTAAACGGCTGTATAGCTCGACGCTGTATCCCGGCGGAGAGGTTGCTATTCAATCATAGCCATTATTCCTTTTCTTTGATTCACACTTCACTCAAGATTTTACTGCACCTTAAGAGAGAAGGAGCTTCTACTACTTAGAAGTTCCTTCTTTTTAATAGGTTTCTAGCGGCGTATTGTTGTGCTGTACACGATAACGATTGTTTTCGTGAAGGCTGTTTATTTTTTAATCCTTTAATCCTTTACCATTCAAAATTTGCTGCATATATTTTTCAACCCGTGACTGCCGCGTTTTGGATTGCTTAGGTTCAGAAAAATAAAAAATGTACGCTCTTTGCCGCCCGGGCGTCAATGCTTCAAAAGCCGTCTTCAAGGCAGGAATTTCATCGAGCTTATTTTGAAGCTCTTCTGGAATGGCGTATTCTGAATTCTTTTTAAATGCCACTTCCAGACCGGCCTTTTCAACTTCAATAGCTTCAAAAATATAAGCCTTCAAAATGGTTTCCATTTCAACGATTTGTTGAACACTAGTGAACCGAATTTGGCGCGCCGCCTGTACATTTTCCGTTTGTTGAATTAGCATGCCGTGGGTATCCCGCAACAAGGCACCTTTGTGAAACAGTAGCGCACAATATTCTTTAAATCCGTGTATTAGAACGATGTTTTTATTATCTAGCGTGTAACAAGGATGCATCCACTTAAAATCTTCGGTTAGCTCACAGTCAAGAACGATCGCTCTCAGCTTCTCGTATTCTTCCTTCCACTTTTTGGATTTGCTTAAAAATGCATCAACCTTAGCATTCATTGCACTTTCTGTCATCAAGGCACACTCTTTTCTTCGCTTATTTCGTCTTTGCATCACATAGGTTCAATTGTAATGATTTTTTATGGATTGTACAGTTGCACACAAAAAGACGCATTAGCGAAAAGATTAACCTTTCGCTAAATGCGTCTATATTAATTACCGTTATGATCCAAAAGGGATGGCTGCTAAAGCGACTGCTTCATAGCCGCAGAGGCGGGAGCTAATGTGACGCGGTTTTTACCGCTTTTTTTGGAGGTATACATCGCTTCATCAGCGGCTTTCACCAGCTCCTGAATGTCGGCGTTCTTCTTCGCGATGCATACGCCGACGCTGATCGTGACAATCGTCTCCAGCTCAACGCGCTTGCGGATCGATTCAGCTACCCGCTCCGGCTTTACCTTTTCGAGGGTAATGCAGGCGAGCAGCTCTTCACCGCCATATCTGCCCGCCGTTCCAATTCCCGCCGATTCCTCTTTCAAAATTTCCGAAACCTGCTTCAGCACAATATCCGCCTTATGATGGCCCTGCGTATCATTAAGCTGCTTGAAGTTGTCAATGTCGCAGAAAATAACGGCCACGCCTTTGCCGCGCTTCATTAGCTGGGCCGCCTTCATATTGAAAGTACGGCGATTATACAGCCCCGTCAAACCATCGGTAATCGACGATTGATAGGTTGCAATAAGCCGCTCAATCACCCAATCAAACAACAGCAGAAACAGCTGGACAAAATAGACGACCGACAGCAAGTAGGTGAAAATCTGCATCCCTGACATCGTGCCGTGAAAAGCGTACGCATCAGCCAAATGAGCGAGCTCGTAGACGAAATAGGTGACGAGGCTGGCGAAATATTTCGTATTCATATCGATACCCTTCGTATCGAGCAAAATCAGAAAGGTAACGATTAGGGCGTAAAAATCAAGGCCGATAAAGTTGCCTGCTCTGCCCGAGGCGGCATCTGCCCCTGCGAAGGACATATATGTAATATGCAGCCCGGCGATCACAAAAGTGAGAACGAGCATGACAACAAAAGGCGTCACTTTCAGGCGGGTTCCCCGATGAGTATATAATTTCATGAAAACAAGGTTTATAATGATAAAAGAAATGATTTGCAATGTTGTAGCCAGCAGATGAATCCACGGCGGAATAGCGGTGCCTGCATAAGCAAGCATGGCCAGCAGCGCCTGTTGAATCATGAAGAAGGGCAGCGTTGCATTGAGCAGCCCATACGTTCGATTGTTCTTGTAGCTGGCGCTAAGGCGCACAGACATGAATAACATAAGAATAAGGATGAGAATCACGCATGAAGATGCGAGCAGTTGACCATTAGGTCCTGCTAACCAGGAAAGGATTGTCATTGTAAGACCACCATATGCTCAAAATATAAAAATTAAAAAAACAACTGCGATTGTCAACATTCGTCTTCTTTACAGAAACATACGTTCTACTATATCATGTTTGATGGCAGATGAACAACGCCAATATAAGTAGTATCGGCATCGTTGCCCAAAATGTGTAATCCGTTGCAAGCAATCGGGTATGGGTAATTGAGGCTTTGAGCGCAAATTTGGAGGAGATTGAAGTTATGAACATCTTACAAGCTTTATTTTTCCCGCCGGAGCAGCCGGGTGGTGTTTCTTCTATGATTCCCTATATTCAGGACCGCTTTCAGCAAATGGGATGGGAAATGGAGCTATTCTCGATTCCGAAGCGGGTAAGAGGCAAAGGGCAGGAGGAAGTGGTATTCGAAACTTTCGATTACCATGCTTTTGAAGGGGATCCGCTTGTCGATAAATATATTCAAACGTACCGCGATTACGTCTGGTGGACGAAGCTGCGGCTGAAGAAGTCCTATGATATTATTCATGCGCATCATCCGATTGCGGCGCTGGTTATGAAGCAGCTTTATCCAGACACGCCAGTCATGATGACGATTCACTCCAGCTATGAACGCGAGCTCATATTGAATGGCAAAATCGAAGAGAATGGCAAGGTGCATCAATTTTTGACTGCTATTTACGGTGAGCTGGAAGCGCGTGTTGATAAGCTGCTGACGGTGTCGGAATCATTTCGCACGTATATTTCTCCTTATGTGTTGGACGCAGCGGCGATTAAGGTCATTCCAAACGGATTTGATGAGAAGCGCTTTAAGCCGATTGCCCATGAGAATGAAGTTCCCCAGCTCATTACGGTATGCCGCCTTGTGCCGGCTAAAGGCATTGACATTCTTCTTCATGGCTGTGCGGAGCTAAAGCGCAGAGGACACCCATTCGTGCTGCATATTATTGGAGATGGGCCGATTCGCCTTGAGCTGGAGCAGCTAGCAGTCGAGCTGGATTTATATGACGATATTATTTTTTACGGTTACATGCTGCATCCCGAGGAATTTATGCCGTTTTTTGATATTTTCGTGCTGCCTTCGCGGGCGGAGGCATTCGGTTCCGTATTTGCCGAGGCCGCGCTCTGCTGGCTGGCGCTTGTCGGAACGAATGTGGGGGGCATTTCGGAGCAAATTGATGATGGCGTCAATGGATTGCTCGTACCGCCAGAGGACCCGATTGCCCTTGCTGAGGCGCTGGAGAAGCTGGTTACGGATTCCTCTTATCGATACAACTTGGCGCGTTCAGGCTGGGATAAAGCAAAGCAGGTTTATTCGCTGACCCGGGTTATTGCGCAGTTGAAAAAAGTGTACGTCAATACGCTGCGTCAAACGGAATGATCTAACGCTGCATGATCGAATGGGGCTGGAGCAGAAGGTGAAGGGCAGAAGCTGTCTTAAGCCTCGCTCCGGCCCATTCGCTTGCGGATAATTAAATAAAGCCAGCCGAGACTGATCAGCCCGAATATCGGGTAAAGAGTGGATAGAAGCGGCCCAAATCCGATCTGGCTTGCCATATAGCAGAACAGCAGGATAATCGTTGTGATGATCGAACGCGACCATTTTAGCCGCTCCTGCAGCTGAAGGGTAAGGCCGTAAATGTCGGCGATCAGGGTGGTGAAGATCTCGGCGAAAATCAGGAATACATAAATAAATTGCACGCCTTGCCCAAGCTGCTTGGCGATGCCTCCCATCGGAATGGCATATTGCTGAATGCCTGGCATATGTACCGACAAGGCAATATGGCCGGCAAGCAGCATGAAGCCAATGCCGAGACCGCCGAGCCAAGATCCGATGATGATCACTTTACGGTCCCTTATTTCTGCTCCGAGTGGGACAAGCACTGCCTGTGACATAGATAGGTTGAAGGCAGTATATAGGAAAGGCGCAGCCCAAGCTGCCCATATGGAATGATCGCTGGCAAGCGAGATGAAGCGCCCGGCGCCTGGCGTATTGAAGGTATCAATAATGATGAGTACGGTAAACAGCAGCATGACGGGAACGACGATGGCATTGACCATCAAAATGGATTTCATCCCTTTGCGCAGCAGGAAATAACAGCCGACAATCGTAATGAGCAGGCCAGTTTGATAGGAGATATTCCAGTTTTCATAAAAAATCGTTCCGGCTCCCGCAAGCATAACGGCGGTAACGCCGAGCAAAATAACAAACATAAAGTGGCTGATCCAACGGCCATATTTCTCGCCAAACAGCGCTTTATTCAGATCTTCATACGATTTGGCGCGAATATCGCTGGCAATCAGCATCATTTTCGTACCAAGCCATATGAAGAGGAAGGTCGCTAAAGCGATCGTCAGCGTCCCCCAATAGCCGAAACGGGTGAAAAATTGTAATATTTCCTGCCCTGTCGCAAACCCGGCTCCAACAACAGTACCCATATAGGTAGATGCTATTTGCAGCACCTTACCTGTTCGTTTCATTATCATGATTAGCCCTTCCCCCGTTTCCGAACTCTTCTGCACATGCTTTATAGAAGGTATGTCCAAAACGGGACGGGCATGACTGCAAGTTCATCTGAGCGAAGGCAGGTTGACACACAGGCTATGACTATGATTATTTCCATTATCGTATTTATTATCACATTGACGCTTATACTGGTGAAGCCAAAAGGGATGAATGAGGCTTTCATTGCGCTTGCCGGGGCCATTATTTTATTTGTTTTACAGCTGTTAAAGCTGGAGGATGTTGTTTACATATGGGGATTTGTGTGGAATGCGACGTTTTCTTTGATTGGCATTATGATCTTTACGTCTTTGCTGGATCAAAATGGCTTTTTCCGCTGGGCGGCGCTGCATATTGTGCATCGGTTTTTCCATCGGCCGCTTCTGCTGTTCACGATGCTGTCGCTGCTTGCTGCGGTGATTACGATTTTCTTCAACAACGATGGAACGATTTTGATAATGGTGCCGATAGTGCTCGAAGTAACAGCGCTGCTGAAGCTGTCCCGTAAAGGAAGGCTCGCCTACTTGCTCGGAATCGGGCTGATGGCAGATACAGCAAGCGCTCCTCTGATGATGAGCAACTTGACGAATATTTTGACGGCCGATTTTTTTCATATCCCTTTTGATCAATATGCCTCGCAAATGCTGCTCCCTGGACTTGCGGCAATTGGTGCCACCATTGCAGTTACGTTAACTTATTTCGGTCGGATCATTAAAAATGACAAGAGCAGGGGCGACATGCCAAAGGTATTTCCGCAGCCTGCGACCGTGCTGGGCCATGCTGCGCTGTTCCGGCTTTCCTGGGTCATTATCGTCATCATGATGGCCGGTTATTTGACATCTGAGCATTTCGGGCTTCCAGCTTGTGTGATTGCGCTTGGTTGTGCGGGGCTCCATTGGATGGCTTCGGCTATTTTTAAACAAGTGGATGCCAAACAGACGGTGCTGCGGGCACCGTGGCTCATCATCGTATTTGCGCTGGCGATGAATTTGGTTGTGTACAGTTTGCATGTGCATGGGGCTGTAGCGTGGTTTCCGAACTATATTGCTGCGGCTTCCAGCGGCTCGCCAATGGCCGGCATATTTGGTTCGGGACTGTTGTTTGCGCTGCTGGCGGCAGCTATTAACAACCTGCCCGCGGTTCTCATTTCGTCGCTTGCGATTACTCAGGTGAATGGGGCTGATTATTTACCTTACGCCAGCCTGCTTGGAACGGCGATCGGGGCGAAGCTCACGCCTATCGGTTCGCTTGCTACGCTGCTGTGGCTGCAACTGCTGAGTCAGGGCGGCGTAAAGGTTTCATGGCGGGAATATACGAAATATGGGCTGCTGTTTACGTTTCCGATTTTGCTCGTTGCTTTACTCGTGCTGTGGCTGACCGGGGATTATTAAAGTCAGCTATGAGCAAGCAGCTTGATGGACACGATCTCGCTTAATTCGGGATCAAGATCGAGCTTGAGCAGCGTCTTTGTTCCCTCGTATGCGATAATAAAGCCGCTTTGTGACGTTGGGCTGCCAAGCGCCTTAACGGCCGTTTTGGAATGGTCGCCGATTTTAACACCGCTCAGTCCGGTTTTTACTTTTTTATCATACACTTCGATGTATTGAATCGTATTTTTGTCACTGAGGCCAATAGCGAAGCCATCATATTCGTGGACTTCAATTTTAACCTGATTTTCTTCCTCCAGCGTGTAGGAATCGAGAGCGGTGCCAAAAAGCTTCGTCATGGCTGTTTTGGAATCGCCGATTGCAAGGCCGAGAAGTGCCGGCTTGGCGGCATTCCATTTTCCTTCTTCCGTTGTTTTGGCTGGTGTTGTTTTATTGCTCGACAAGCCGTTTGCAGCATTCACTTCGGTACTGGCGTCTACATGATCTTCAATCGCCTGATTTTGCACAGGGCTTTGCTTTTGCTCCAGAACGTTTTCCAAATAGGTTTTTTGCGGGCTATCCGACTGAGTGAGCATCTGTTCAGCCGTTAAGGGAGTACTTGCGCTTTGAGCCGTCTCGCTTGGCCCAGCCATGCTTTGACAGCCAGCTGTTGCAACGGCAATAGCTACAACTGCGGCATATTTTGCAAGTTGATAAGGTGATTTCTTCATGTTCGTCACTTGGCAGCGCTCCTCGCTTCTCATCATTGGATGATGCTTTTATTCTACTATAAGATAAAACGGATGATATTGGGAAAAAGTTTCTGTTAAGGGGCAAAAAAAGTTGGGGAAACGACCCATTAATTCCTATGGGCGGAAACGGGGAGGCAAGTTATGCGTTTCTTATTGCGCTGCTGGCTATACCTATGGTAAGTTATCCAAAAGGAATTTTTGGTGGGGGGAATGGCATACGATGGATATTTTAAAACAACGAATTTTGGAACAGGCTTCGGTACTGTCAACGGATGTACTTAGGCTGGATTCTATTATCAACCACCAGGTCGATCCTGCATTAACGATGGAAATGGGCCATGAGTTTGCAAACCGCTTCGCTGGGGAGCAAATTACGAAGGTCATCACAATAGAGTCTTCAGGCATCCCGTCTGCTTTTGCAGCTGCTTATGTGCTTGGTGTACCGCTAGTTTTTGCAAGGCGCAAAAAGACGTTAATCGCTGATAATGACGCTTATTGTGAGCGTGTCCCTTCGTTTACGAAAGGGATGGTTACCGATATTATGGTATCTAAGCAATATTTGACAAGTGAAGACCGGGTGCTGTTTATTGATGATATTATTGCCAATGGCGATGCAGCACGAGGACTTCTCAAAATTATTGAGCGCTCTGGCGCAAAGCTTGTGGGCATGGGTGTTGTCGTTGAAAAATCGTTTCAGGCGGGCTCACGCACGCTGCGGGAGCAAGGGGTTCGAGTGGAGTCGCTCGTCAGCATCTCTTCGCTTGAAGGCGGCCAAATTACATTTGAGTAAGATGTTCCAGAACAATTGCTCTTTCCCCGTAAGTGAAATTGGCTTATAATAAAAAGTAAGTGATCGAGGGGAGGCAGAAATAATGGGAAATTGGTCAGCAGAATTCATGGATGTCAAATTATCCGATGCAAAAAATCATTTTGAGCGTGCATTAGATTGCAAACATACGGAATTTGATGATTTGTACCCTTATATGATTGAGCATCCGCAATTTTTCTGGTACAAAAGATATGTAGCATGGTCAGAGCTGCTTACGATCGTGAAGCTGTTTGAAGAGCTGGATCTGGAATGGCGTGAGCCGTTTAGCGAGCGTCAAGCCGAGTACATTGGCAAGCGTGTCATGTCCTCGCGCGTATTGGATGAGTGGTATGAGACGAATGATTCCAAGGAACATGTTGGCTAAGGCATACGCAGATCAATAGCATATATCAGCCTCAATAAACGGTTCTACAGTTTATTGAGGTTTTTTTTCACCATATACGGGGAGTGCGGCTTGAGGGGAGGGTGTTCGTGCATGGTTAGTGAGGAATTGCTGGATCAGTTCCGAATAAGCGGCGAGAAAGTGCGCGTTGTCCGCGATGGGCTGGAGTTGAATGACGTCATTGGCATCGTCGTAGCTTGGGATGATGCTTCAGTCGTCATTCGCAGAGCAAACAGGCGGGTCGTCAAGCTGAGCAGGACGTATTTGTATGAACCGGCCTCTCAGGAACGTGGCAGCATTTTGGAAGGGGAAGTATGACAGATGGAGCTTTTGAAGCAGAAGATTAGAGAAGAGGGCATCGTGCTAGGCGAGCAGGTGCTTAAAGTAGATTCGTTTTTGAATCACCAGATTGATCCGAAATTGATGTATGCCATTGGGGAGCATCTTGCAGAGCTGTTTGCTGCTGCGGGCGTGACGAAGGTGTTAACGATTGAATCATCAGGAATTGCGCCTGCCGTCATGGCGGCAATGAAGCTGGACGTTCCGCTGATTTTTGCCCGGAAACGCAAGTCATTAACGCTGCAAGATAATTTATACACGCATAAGGTATATTCCTTTACGAAGCAGGAGGAGAGCGAGGTTAGCGTTGCCCGCAAGTTTGTACAGGCGGACGATGTGTTTCTCGTCATTGATGATTTCCTGGCAAATGGGGAGGCGGCACTTGGCATGGCGCGCATCGTAGAGCAAGCTGGAGCCAAAGTTGCAGGAATCGGCATCGTCATTGAAAAGTCTTTCCAGCCGGGCAGAGAACGATTGATTGAGCTGGGATACCGGGTGGAGTCGCTGGCAAGAATTGCTTCACTTTCGAACGGACAGGTTGCATTTGTCGAATAGAAAGCAGGGTGGTCATCGTGACTAGCAATCGGTTTGCAGTAGCCATACACATCATGAGCCTGCTGGATTTGGATAAGGATGAGCGTTTGACGTCCGACCATATTGCAGGCAGTGTGAATACAAACCCGGTTGTCATTCGCCGCATCATCGGCATGCTGGCGAAAGCGGGTCTTGTACAGACTAGTCCAGGAGTGGCTGGAGCGAGTATTACCCGTCCGCTGGACGAAATTTCGCTGCTCGATATTTATCGGGCTGTTCAATCGCATACGCAGGAGGAATTGTTTGCGATACATGACAAGCCGAATCCGGCTTGTCCGACTGGACGAAACATCCAGTCGTCGCTGGAAGAGGTGTTTGCTGAAGCACAGCAGGCGATGGAAGATAAGCTTGCATCCATACGGCTGTCGCAGGTAACACAGAGTATTGCGAGTAAAATTTAAAAGACAAGAAGAGCTGGGCCTTAATAGTCCAGCTCTCCTTGTCTTTTTTTGCTTTGCTCAAGGGAGCAAATGCGCTTAGCGATTAATGTTTGCCGCGGGAACGGCCTCCGGAACGGTTGCCACCAGTACGGTTGCCGCCAGTACGGTTGCCGCCAGTACGGTTGCCGCCAGTACGGTTGCCGCCAGTGCGGTTGCCACCAGTACGGTTGCCGCCAGTGCGGTTGCCACCAGTACGGTTATCTCCAGAACGGTTACCTCCAGAGCGGTGTGAACTTTCGATGTTAGACATATGAATTTCCCCTTTCCACTTCATAAGATACTATATGAAGCGAATCTAGCGTTTGTAACGAGACAATTGATTGTTTTATAGATGAATAGGCTTTTCAAGGAATAGAGGGGAAAGCTGGCGAGAATAGGCTGGTAAAATAATGGAATCGCCGTTATACTATAAAAAATTTATTTCGTTATCCTTCAGGAGGTGCTGTATGAAATGAGCGAAATACCAATTTTAATTTCTTTCCCTGAATCGTTTGAAACCGAGCGCTTGCTCATTCGGGCTCCGCAGTGGGGGGACGGTGTTTTTAGCAATGAAGCGATTGGTGAAAGCCTGGAGCAGTTGAAGCCGTGGATGCCATTTGCGCAAACGATGCCTACTGCCGAGCAATCGGAAGCTTATGTACGGAAAGCCCGGTTGAATTTTCTGGAACGTACCGATTTGCCCCTGCATTTGTTTGATAAGCAGACAGGTGAATTTGTCGGCAGCAGCGGATTGCACCGATTTGACTGGGATGTACGGAGGTTTGAAATCGGCTATTGGCTAAGAACGTCGCGCTTGGGCCAAGGTTTGATGACGGAGGCGGTAAATGGAATTACCGCCTTTGCCATTCAGGAGCTGAATGCCAGCCGAATAGAAATTCACTGTAATGAGATGAACCACGCCAGTGCGCGTGTAGCGGAGCGGGCCGGTTTTACGCTGGAGGGCATTTTGCGAAAGTCCGCCCGTGAGCAGACAGGCGAGCTTGCTAATACCTGTGTTTATGCGAAGGTTAAAGGGTATGAATTTTAATTCATCATTGCACACGGATTTGATATAACCAAAATGATAAAGAGGGGTGTTATTATGGCGAGCTATGAATATACATCCAAAAAAGAATTGTTGGAAGTTATCCACTCCAATTATTTACTGCTCGACAAGGAGTTTGATGAAATCAGTAATGATCAAAGAGATGACAGGATACCGGATGTGGATAAAACGCCTGCTGAAATAATCGCTTACCAACTGGGCTGGCTTGGTCTAGTTATGGGCTGGGATAGGGATGAGGAAGCAGGGCGCCGTGTCATTATGCCAACTCCAGATCATAAATGGAACCAGCTCGGTGGCCTGTACCAATCTTTTTACGAGAGGTACGGTGCATTTTCCCTGTCTGAGCTTAGAGACTTATTCCGGAAAGAGGAGCAACGCTGGCTGGAATGGATTGACACATTAACCGAGGACGAGCTTTTTATACAAGGCGCTCGCCATTGGACGGGTAGTAAGGAAAACTGGCCGATGGCCCGGTGGATTCATATTAATTCGGCGGCCCCATTTAAATCATTCCGTGCGAAAATAAGGAAATGGAAAAAATATAATATAAAGCGTGAATCATTAACTCGATAGTAAATGATACATATGGAAGCTATTAAATAAGCTATGCCGGATCAACGGCATAGCTTATTTAATGGCTTCCAACTGACCAGCTCCTATTTTTTGAAAACATCCAGATGTTCAGGGGATTTTCATCAGTGTATCGAGATGCCGTGTAACGATGCTCTTCATTAACTCCTTGCTGAATCGCTGTGGATAGGTAATGCTATGCACGACAAGCCCGTCCACCAGGGCATGGAGCCTTGCCGTTTCGAATTCGGCATCTATATTTGCTATCGTTACGCCTTGCTGGATAAGACGCTCTAACGACCTTCTTAGGCCGCTATATATTTCCTCATAGGTGCTTAGGCTGATCGCTCGTATCGCTTCGCTTACGGACGCTCTTCCTGCGAAGGCGAGCCAAATTTGCGCTTCTTGCATACTCACTTCCTCGAGCGGCATCAGCTCCCAGATGATCAGCTCCATATCGTGGCGAACCATTCCGGTAAAGGGCAGCGCTTGTATACGCTCATTTACCCTCTGCGAAACAAGCTGCATGGAAAAGACCAGCAGCTCGTCCTGCGAAACAAAATAATGTCTAATGGATCCAAGCGACATGGCCATCTCATCGGCAACGCGGCGTACGGAGACGCTGTCCAGCCCTTCCTTGACGATAATGCGCCACACGGCTTCGGCGATTTGTTCTTTTCGTTTGTTGTGATCGACTATTTTTGGCATGAGTGTATTATAGCGCAGTTGTTTTTTTAATACAATTGAGCTATAATAACAACGGCTTTTAAATAATACATTTGTACTAAAAAGGCGGAGGATACAATGGCCGTATTTATTATTGGCTGTGAGATTGCTTTCTGGGTATTTGTGCTGGCCGGTCTAATTAGCCGCTATATGCTGCGCGCCCCTAAGCTGGGAGCGTTTCTGCTGTTCTGCACGCCTGTCATCGATCTGGTGCTGCTTGCCGCTACAGTTATTCACCTTCGCGGCGGGGCGGAGGCGAGCTTCGTTCACGGGCTTGCTGCTATATATATCGGCTGTTCGATCGCATATGGGCATTCCATGATCCGTTGGGCAGATGCGTGGTTTGCCTATCGCTTTGCCGGAGGCCCGGCACCACAGAAGAAAGCGAAAACGGGTGAAGAGCATGCCCGCAATGAGCGGTTAGGCTGGCTTCGCCATCTCGTTGCTTGGGCTATTGGATGTGCAGCGCTGTATGGCATGATAATAATGGTTAATGAGCCGCCCCAGACAGTGGCTTTAAAGCAAGTCATGGAATGGTGGACATGGGTGCTCGGCATTGATTTTGTGATCAGCTTCAGCTATACGATCTGGCCAAGAAAGGCCAAAGCAGCTAATGAGAAAGCCAGTTGACCAGCGAGAAGGTTAAGGGTGAACAAAAAGAACGAAGCGAAGGCGCTTCTTCCCTTTGGGAGAGCAGCTGGGCTTCGTTCTTTTTGCTATAAGGTTATGCAGCCTTCCCTATCTCCTCAAACTAGATTGGGTATAATAGACATGATCGATTTGCTCGGAGTGGCAAGGGCACATAAAAGCCATAGCCGATTGTTAAAGTAAGGATCAATATGGATAGAAGAGGAATTCAAATGATAAATAAAACGTTATTGCTGGTTGAGGATGAAAGCTTGATTCGGGAAGTGATAGCCGATTATTTCAAGATGAGCGGCTGGCGCGTATTTGAGGCGGAAAATGGCAAGGAAGCACTGCTTTGGCTGGGCACTGTGCAGCCCGATCTGATCATTCTCGACATTATGATGCCGCAATTGGATGGCTTCGAGGTATGCCGGCAGGTACGGAGCAGCTTGGCTATTCCGATTATTTTATTGACGGCTAAATCAAGCGATGAAGATAAAATTATGGGGTTTGAGCTAGGGGCCGACGATTATGTGACGAAGCCCTTCAGTCCTAAGGTGCTGCTGGCGCGAGCAGCCGCCTTAATGAAACGGGTGGAGGGCAGCATCGTGCTGCAGCCGAATATTTTGAAATTTGGCGATGCGAGGCTTAATTTGACGGCTCACCGTTTGGATGTGAACGGTGCTGAGGTGGTGCTTGCGCCCAAAGAATACGATTTGCTGTTGTTTTTAATCAAAAATAAAGGCATTGTTTTGCGCAGGGACATCATTTTAAACCAAATTTGGGGGATGGATTTTGAAGGGGATTCCCGTGTCGTTGATTCCCATATTAAGAAGCTCCGGAGCAAGCTCGGCTTTGAGGCTCGGCATATTCGCACCGTTATTGGTACGGGCTATAAATTTGAGGAGGAGCCATGAAGAAGCGGGGAGTTACTTTTAAGCTGTTCATTATGACCGTTGTCTTTTTTCTTTGCTTTTACGGCATGGTCATCCTCTGTCAGCTGCTGCTGTTTGATCAATTTTATGAAAATCAGAAAATAAGCGGCAATGAAAAGCAGCTGGCGAAATTTGCCCAAAACTATGCCCAGACCGGCTGGAGCTCCAGCAAAACGTCTAATGAGGCTGCCCGTTTTATGCTTCAAAATAAAATCCAGCTCGCTATTTTAACGCTGGATGGTAAAGTGAGAATGGATGATCCTTATCATATTACGTTAAAAACGGATGATCAAAATTTGTATGTCGTTCCCTTGTCCTTGTTCTTGAATAGCTACGAAACGGAATTCCGGGCAGCCGGCATTCAGTCGGGGAATGTTGTAACGGTGGAAGGGGAGATGGAACCTGGGGCAGAATCGATGAATCAGGTGCTATATCCGTTAAGTATTCACAAAACGGGCCACCCAAGTGTAGGCCACACCTCCAATGGGACGATCGGAGGCGAGCATAAGAAGGTTTCTGGCGTCGTCACCGAATTGATACAGCCCGTTTCGAGGACGTATACGACGCGGCAAGGCATTTTGCTGGATGCGATCAGCGAGTGGTTCCCACTCAGTGAGGAACGAAAGGAAAAGCTCGAAAACATGGAGGTTGTAGAGGAAAAGTGGACGCAAACATGGTCAGGTGTTCGCAATTCGATCATGATTTATCCCGTTGAGCAGCAATCAGGGGAAGTGGATTTGCTGTTTTCGGTCACCTCTCTGCAGGAAATCGGCGAAACGAATGAAGCTTTGCGTTGGTTTTACGTCTATTTAGGTGTAGGGGGATTTATCCTCATCATCATTTTATCGTTCTTTTTTTCAAAAATGGTTACCCGTCCGCTCATTTCGATGAACAATGCGGCCAAAAGGATGGTGCAGCTCGATTTCAGCGTGCATGAGCCAATTCGGCAAAATGATGAGCTGGGAAGCTTATCAAGCAGCCTCCATACGCTTTCACGCAGCTTGGATACTGCGCTAGGAGATTTGAAGAAGGCCAATCAGCAGCTCGTAAAGGATATTGCGGAGAAGCAAAGGATGGAACAGGCTCAGCAGGAGTTTTTCGCAAATGCCTCTCATGAGCTGAAGACGCCGCTTAGTATTGTTAAAAGCTTCAGCGAAGGGCTGCAGGATGGCGTAGGAGCCGGAAAGCAGGATCACTATTTAAAGGTGATTGTGGAGGAAGCGCAGAACATGGAAATGCTTGTGGAGGACATGCTCAATTTGGCCACGCTGCAATCCGATACGTTCAAGCTGCGAAAAAGCACCTTTATGCTTAGCGAGCTGCTTGAGGAAGTGACGGGAAACTATGTCCATATGCTGCAAGCCAAGCAGCTTGAGGCGACTGTTATGACGAGCAATGAGCTCCCGCTGCATGCCGACGCGAGGTGGATGAAGCATGTGCTATCGAATTTTATAGGCAATGCGATTCAGCACGCGCAGGAAAACAGCACCATTACGATTCAGATTGAGGGCAGAGGGAGCAGGGTGACCTTTTCCATTGAAAATGTTGGCGATACGATTCCCGAGGAAAAGCTGAAGCAAATATGGCAGCGTTTTTACCGCGTCGAAAGCTCGCGCAATCGGCGAACAGGAGGCACGGGACTGGGCCTCTCCATTGTGAAACGGATCTTGGAGCTTCATGAAAGCGAGTACCAGGTTCAAAATACCGAGAAGGGCGTGAAATTCACGGTCATTTTTAAAGGCTGATGCCCGCTTTGTAGTCACCCGGCAAGCTTGACTAGCTAAGCTAATAACCGCTAATATAGATAAATGAAGTCTTGTATTGAAGGGAATGACCCGCATGAAATATTCAAAAGCTACTAACTATGCTCTTCATACGATGTTGTTTCTTGTGGCGACCAGCCCGGATAAGCCAGTTGGGGTTCAGCAGTTGGCAGAGAGGCAGCAAGTATCGCCTACCTATTTGTCCAAAATATTGACCAAGCTCGTTAAGGCGGGCATGATTGAATCCGCTTCAGGCGCCAACGGAGGCTACAAGCTAAAGCGCAATTGGGAACAAATATCGTTTCTGGATATTATTCATGCCATCGAAGGCACGGCCTCCTTGTTTGATTGCTCGTTGAATCATAGTTCCACTTGTTTAATTCAACAAGTGATGGTGTCAGCTGAGGGGAAGATGGAGGAGCATCTAAGAAATCAAACGATATTTGAGCTTGCTCAAAAAATGCCGGTACATTTAGCATAGACGGAAACCCATAGACTGGACGCTCGGTGTAGAGGCGTCCAGTCTATGGGTTTCTTTTTCATAACATTCGCTAGGAAAGGACGAGGGCTAATGAGAACGGATATGATGTGGATGGAGCTGGAGCTTGCCAAGCAAAGGTGGTTATTGCTTGCGACCGAGCGCGGGCTGTGCCGTGTAATATTTCCACATGAGGAGCTGGAAGGCTGGCGCAATTGGATGAACAAAGCAGCGCCCGGCAAGGAGCCGCGGGAGGATGCAGAGGCGATTAGACGCACAGGCATTGTGGAATGGCTGGAGCGTTATTTTGCCGGGGAACGCAGCTCGTTTGATGAAATACCGCTCGACTTAATCGGGACGTCCTTTCAGCAGCAAGTGTGGACCGCGCTCGGTCAGGTGCCTTATGGTGAAACCCGAACCTATGGCGATATTGCGGCTGCGATCGGACGGCCTACGGCAGTACGGGCTGTCGGTGCTGCGAATGGCGCCAACCCGATTCCGATTTTGCTGCCCTGCCACCGAATTGTTGGGGCGGACCGCAAGCTGACTGGCTTTCGCGGAGGTCTGGAGATGAAACGCAAGCTGCTGAAGCTGGAGCGCATTGAAGGCATAGCAGACGGTGGGCATGCGAGATTTCAATTTTAGCGTGATGCTTGGACATTCGCATCTCGTCCAAGCTTCACGCTTTTTTTTGTTTTAGGTTTATTAGGTTTTGAATGTACGCAGCTTGTAAGTATCCATTAAATGATTAATTCTCTTAATAAGCTCCAAACGCACATGTTCAGGCTCCAAGCACTCGCATTTATCGCCAAAGCCAAGCAAATAACCGTATCCAAGGTCATTTTCATTGAATGGAAAGGAAACGACAAATTTATTTCCTCCATGAGGCTCGACGTTTTGCTCCCCGCAGTACTCCACCATAAAGTCGTGAAGCGATTCATCAATTAGAAGCTTAATGGTAATCGTATGTTTTTCGGCCATTTCGAACAGCTCTGGCCCAATTTCCCTAGGCGCAAAGCTTTCATTAAGAGGCTTAAGAGCTGAAATGCGAGATAATTTAAAGGTGCGAAAATCCTGCTTGGCCATACAATAGCCCTGTAAATACCAGTTTGAATTTTTCAGTACCAAACGGTAGGGCTCGATTTTTCTAAGCGTCCGCCTGCTGTTTTGGTCAGAATATTTAAATGACAATAGCCTCTTCTCATGAATCGCATTTTTCATTTCCTCGAAGTTCGGCTTTACGTTTCGATTGCCTAGCCAAGGCGTATGGTCAATAGAAATTTGGCTTTCAAAATCCTTCATTTGCTCTTCGGAAACGAGCCCCTTTACTTTCGCAATCGTAGTTAGAATTTCTTCACTGGACATCGAAGATTGAATGCTGTTAAGCCCAATTAATAAGGCTGTTATATCCGAAACGGTAAATAGCTTTTTTTCTATTTTGTAGGCTTCCATAATGCCAATGCCGCCATGAACACCCGGATAAGAAATAATGGGAATGCCGGCGCGGTTTATCGCTTCTATATCTCGAAAAATCGTGCGAGGGGTGACTTCAAACATTTTCGCAAGGGTAGAAGTACTGACCTTATTACGCTCAAGCAGCAGCATAACGATGGATAATAATCGATCAATCTTCAAGGGATTCATCCTTATTTTTTATTTTTTTTGCGAAAAAAACTATGACATACAGTTGTCATAATTCTATATGATAACTTTAAATATGTCGATGGACATAAACGAATAAATCCCAGTTTATAAGGGATATGGGCTGCTTCATCATCAATTGTCGAATGACGAACAATATGTAAATAGGCCAGGAGGGTTATTTTTGTACCAATATAAGGAACAATCCTATCATGAGGTTCGATTTGATGGACGTGATTTGCGTTATGGCGAATTATATCGCTGTACGTTTACTAAATGCACATTTACGAATACTTCCATGGAGGAAGTAGTTACGACTAATTGTCGTTTTGTCGAATGCAGCTTTCGCGGAACGTCCTTAAACGGCTCCGTTCATACGGGAACAGCCTTCGAAAATTGTAATTTTAACGATGCAAACCTATTTGTCTCCATATTCAACGCTTGCAAAATGACAGGCTCCGACTTTTCGAGTGCCCAAATGGACGGAATTACGATTGCGCAAGGAGATTGGGCTTACACGAACTTAAGGCATGCCCGTTTTTCAAAACAGGATTTAAGAGGCGTTCGTTTTTTCGAGGCGGACTTTACGGATGCTAATTTGGAGAAGGCGGATTTAAGAGATGCCGATCTGACCCGAATTTCTTTAAGCAAAGCTAGACTTAAAGGAGCGGATTTAAGAGGGGCCAAGCTGGATGGGATTGATTTAAAGGGTCTTGATTTGAAGGGGGTACGTATGGATAGCGAACAGGCCGTTATTTTCTTGCGATCCTATGGAGCCATTATCAATTAATTTGAAGTAGACACGGATGAGCTTGAGAAGGTGATCAACACTACTGACAACCTGTTGTCAGTAGTGTTTTTGTATAGTTAGCTTAATAAAAGGCCGAGGAGAGAGCAAACATGTCACGGAATGAAGCATATGATGCGAAGGCTATTATGAGGAAGCTAGAACAATTGACGGAAATTGGCCATACCCAGCAGCCGGCGCAGCTTGCATTGTCCATCGAGCAGGATGGTTTAGCCGTAGTAGCAAGTGATTCGCTGGAGCAGCGCCGCTATTGGATAGGCGTCGTCTCGGAAGCGCATGTGCGGATCGGTGTGGAGGAGGGCGTTGCCCAGCTTTGCAACGGCAAGGAAGCTGCGCTGAGGCGGATGCGGGCGGGCGATTGGCTCATTTATTATTCGCCGCGGACGGAGATGAACGGAGGAGAAACGGTGCAGGCGTTTACCGCTATTGGGCAGATAATTGATGACCGGATTTATCCGCACCAAATGACGGAATCGTTCATACCCTTTCGGCGGGACGTTCGCTTTCTGCCTTGCCGGACCGTGAAAATCGCGGGTCTGTTGGACGACTTGACGTTTACGAGTGGCAAGCGCAACTGGGGCTACTGCTTTCGCTTCGGACAAATTAAAATTAGCGAGGCGGATTTTTTGACGATTGCTATAAAAATGCTAGGGGAAAGCATAGAGGAAGAGCTGCATGCTTTACAGGTGTAAAGCGAAAGTCATATAACGCCATATTTAGACATTCTTCTACATTGGACGACAATTTTTTACAAGGATATTATTGACAAATTTATAGAGTCTAAGTATAATTCGAAAGGTAATTATGATACAAAAATTACAACTATTTGAAAATCAGGAGAGTGAATTGTTCGATGAAAAAAAGTACGGTATCCGTAGCTCTAGCTTTTACTATGCTGCTCTCGGCTCCAGCAGTGCTGCTGCAGCCAGCTGCAACCGTTATGGCGGCAGATGCGTCGGGTACGACAGCAAGCATCTCGAATGTTCTGAAGAACCAGCAAAGTGATGGAGGCTGGAGAAAAGATTACTCAGAAAGCAGTGGAGAGTGGGCTAAGTCTACGATTGATAATAAGGCAACTTATTCGGAGATTCGCAGATTAGCAAGTGAGTATAAGAAAACGAAGGACAGCAAATATTCGGCAGCGGCGATCAAGGGCATTAACTTCCTGATCAATATGCAATATGCCAATGGCGGGTTTCCGCAAGTGTATCAAAGCTCCGGCTATCATAAACATATTACTTATAATGACAATGCGATGATTAATGTGCTGATTTTGCTGGATGAGGTTGCGAACAAGAAAGGCGATTTCTCCTTTATCGACAGCACTCTGGCTAGCAAAAGCAAGCAAGCGGTAGATAAAGGGGTAGACTGCATTTTGAACACGCAAGTTACCGTTAGCGGCAAATTGACAGCATGGGGCCAGCAGCATGATTCCAGCACCTTGAAGCCGGCAGGGGCAAGAATATATGAAGTGCCGTCGCTGACTGCTCAGGAGAGCGTAAACATTGTGAAGTTTCTGAAGACGAGAGCTTCCAACTCGAAAATTGCAGCTTCCATTAAGGGTGCTGAAGATTGGTTCAAAGCGGTGCAGATTACGGGGATACGCGTTGAGAAGAAGAGCGGAGATGTCGTAGTCATCAGCGATCCGAGTGTGAAGACGCCAATCTGGGCACGTTTCTACGAAATAGGCAGCAATAAGCCAATTTTTGTAGGCCGTGACGGTATCGTGAAATACAAGCTCAGTGACATTGAGAAGGAAAGAAGAACAGGCTACGCCTGGTACGGTAATTGGCCAGCGAAGTAATAGAATGAAAATAGGAAGCAGACGCGATATTACGCAGCTGTTTCCTATTTTTATGGGAGCACCCTTTGGCTGATGTTTGCTCAAGGCGCAAGGCTCAAGGCTCAAGCTCAACAAAATGTGCTAGGAAAAATTAATATATCCCATGACGCCATATCAAAAATAGTTGGCAGAGCAGCAAGCGCCACCAGCGGTATCGCTGCCATGGCGACAGGTGTGGTAGAAGGCATCACCAAAAAGTTAAGCGGGAAAAGCCTGCAAAATGGCATTGAGCTAAAAATGGTAGAAGCAAAGCTGGAAATCGACTTAAAAATCATTGTTCATTACGGTGTCAAAATGCAGGATGTATGCAGCGATTTGCAGCAAAATGTAAGAAGAGCCATTGAAACGTTAACCGGGCTATCCATCCATGCTGTAAACGTGAGAGTTCAAGGCATAGCCTTAAGAGAGTAGCTCGAATTTAGCTCCAGTCAAGTAAGCTTTTTTTACAAAAAGCTCGATCCGGTCCATATATTCGGTGACGGTTAGCTTTCTTGGCGCAAAAAAACTCATGAAGGCTGCTTTTAGATCCGAATTAGCGGTGCTCGTGCTTAGCATGGAATGCTCTGTATTAGGAAAGACAGCGACAGTGAGCAGCGACGGGTCCACGCTATCGCGATACACCTGTTCAGTCTCTTTTACGTTCACGTTAATATCGTCCTCTCCGAGCAGCAGAAGCACTGGAGAACGCAAATGAGCCAGATCGCTCGTGGCGTCGGATAAAAAGTTTTTGCTCACAAATGTCCATCGATCCTTTGTCATCCTATTGCCTTGATGAGTCATGTTTACGTAATCCTCATAAGGAGCGTTGCGTTTTAGAAGCTCATATACTTGCTGCTCATACGCTATGCGGGCTGTAATTTCATCCTCTGAATACCCATCCTTTTTCATTTGTTCGCGCGTGTTGTATTGACCCTGAGACATCCAATTAATGGCGGGGGATACTAGAATGCTGAAAGCAAGCTGTTCTTTTTCCGCAAGCTTTGGAATGACCCAGCCAGCCTGACTGGCGCCCCATACACCGATTTTTGTATGATCAATCATAGGCTGCGTTCTCGCCCAGGCTAAAGCTTGGGCTGCTTCCTCTACCCGGTCATCGATGCTCTGATCGAGCCAATTGCCAGCAGAACCGTCAATTCCCCGCTTATTGAGGGACAAGGAGGCGTAGCCTTGGGCAGCAAGCTGCTCCCAAAGCGGCTTGTATCCGTCCTGATGAGAGGCATTAATGGGGCCGTCGCCGTGTATGAACAGCACAAGCCCCAGCTTTCCGGAAGCGTGTGTAGGCAATGCTAGAGTGCCGGTTAATTGGCCTTGCGGGCTGTGAATCTGTATCGTTCGCTCTATCATATCAAAGCTATTTTGCTGCAATACATAGAGGGCCGAGCTGCCTGTAAGCAATAAAATAACGATAAGGGCAATACCTATTCTCTTTTTCATAGCGTCTCCTTAGTGGGGAATTCATTGTTGTGCAACTTATTTTTCATATATTCCCATTCGAATTCGCGGAATAAGACATGATTTAGCAGGCTGCGCTCTTTCCGATTGGTTTGGAAGGAAAGCTGTTCATATAAACGTTTTGCTCCCGGGTTCTGGCTCGAAACGTGCAGACTTAGCACTTTAAAAAATGGTTGGGTCCGGGCATAATGCTCCGCCCACCCCAGCAGCAGTTTGCCGATGCCTTTGCCTTGATGATTAGGATGAACCGATATGTCTGCGATATAACACTCTCCCGCCTGCGGCTTATACGACAGTAAATACAAACCTAGCAGCAGCTTGAATACAGCCCATTTGCCAAACATGCGGAATTCCCGCCATGGGAGGAGCTCTGACTGCGCTGTGCTGCTGTAAAGCTCAGTCTCAGGCTTCCATTTGATGGACAGCGTTCCTACGACTTTTCCAGCTTGCACCGCTACAACTCTAAGTGCTGCGGGTTCATTCGGAAAGTGCCGAAGCAGCCTTTCGAAAAAGAGAGCGAGAATACGCTCATTCAACTTTGCGAGTGTATGAAATTTTCTGTGAAAGCCAAGCGCAAGTAATTGGCCGACTTGCCCATTATATTCGGCCCGCATCAGCTCAATTGCAATAGGAGAAGCCTTCATTTATTCACCTCCTTGTTCGGCAGGCAAGCCTGCTTCAACCCGGATGAGCAGCTCATAATGGAGTTTGTTATGGCTAAACAGAGACAGATAGGATTTTTCAATAAGAATTAACGGTCCGTCTATAACATAGGCTTGGGCTGCCGCATAGCCATAAAACTGTTCGATGCATTGATCAAGCTCATCTTCCTCAAGAACCTGGATTTGGGAGGAAAGATAGTCTCCCGAAGACAAGGCAAGGTCGCCAGGCTCTGCCATTTTGGTGCACAGCCTTAGGGTAGACGTTTGGTCATACAAATAATAAATATCCGACTCGAACAAGTCTGGAATAGGGGCAGCCTGTTCAGCCAGCAGCCTCGCATGAAGCTTAGTCTGTTCTTCCTTGGCGAGCCAGCATTTCAAATGAACAGGCATTTGCCGTTTAAGTTGATATGGCTTGCTATGTGCATGAAAGTCTTGCTGTTCATGCAGCACTTTGGAAATTAAACGCTGGAGTGCCTGAAGTCGGGCAATCTCTTGATTGGTTTCCAGCAAAGAGGTATGCAGCAGTTGCTCATATTGCTCGGAAGAAAAGGTGTCGAAGCAGTCTTTTATGGACGAGACAGGCACACCAAGCCTCCGCAGCAGCAAAATATGAGACAACCGATAGATTTGATCCATGCCGTACATTCTATACTGGTTGTTGTTATCGATATAAGCTGGCTGAAGGATTCCTTTTTCTTCAAAATAACGAATTTGATGCACGGATACCTGCATGATTTTAGCCAGACTGCTAATGGTAATGTCATTTTTCATCATGTCGCTCCTAAGATTTGTGATGGAGAACAGCTTCAATAGCTTCACTATATACCTTAGGTCAGACCTAAGGTCAAGTGTGTGCTTCAATTTATTTTTTTTGACTTATAGAGGTTCTGGGAAATGTCAACGTTAGACAGCTTTCTACATAAAGATACATTTTTTTACAAGGATATTATTGACAAACTACTGGACGATGAGTAAAATGAAGAGGTAAATATGTATCATATTTTACAACTATTTGAAAAAAGCGAAAGGGGATTTTGTTCAATGAAAAGAAGTACAGTTTCCGCAGCTTTAGCTCTTAGCATGCTTCTCTCTGTTCCAGCCGTAATCATGCAACCGCTTACAACGGTGATGGCGGCAGATGCTTCGGGCACGACAGCAAGCCTCTCTGATGTTTTGAAAAACCAGCAAGCGGATGGGGGCTGGAGAAAGGATTACTCAGAAACTAGTGGCGAGTGGTCCAAGTCAACAATCGACAATAAGGCAACTTATTCAGAAATTCGCAGATTGGCGACCGAATATCAGAAAACGAAGGACAGCAAATATTCCACAGCGGCGATCAAGGGCATTAACTTTCTGATCAATATGCAATATGCCAATGGCGGGTTTCCGCAAGTGTATCAAAGCTCTGGCTATCATAAACATATTACCTATAATGATAATGCAATGGTTAATGTCCTGATTTTATTGGATGAAATTGCGTCTAAAAAAGGGGATTTTTCCTTTATCGACAGCACGCTCGCTGCTAAAAGCAAGCAGGCGGTAGAAAAAGGGGTAGACTGCATTTTGAACACACAAGTTATAGTTAGCGGCAAATTGACGGCATGGGGACAGCAGCATGATTCCAGTACGCTGAAGCCAGCAAGCGCTAGAATTTATGAAGTGCCGTCACTCACCGCTCAGGAGAGCGTAAACATTGTGAAGTTTTTGAAAACGAGAACGTCCACTACAAAAATCGCCGCTGCGATTAAAGGGGCTGAAGATTGGTTCAAAGCGGTACAAATTAAGGGGATCCGGGTCGAGAAAACGAGCAATGATGTTGTTGTCATCAGCGATCCGAGCGTCACTACCCCAATCTGGGCGCGGTTCTATGAGATTGGTACCAACAAGCCAATCTTTGTGGGCCGTGACGGTGTAGTGAAGTACAAGCTCAGCGATATCGACCAGGAGAGAAGGACAGGCTACGCCTGGTATGGCAACTGGCCATCCAAGTAATTGAGTGATGCTCTTTCGAAAGCTAAGGTACGGAGATCTATATTGAAAGCGTTTTCTTAATTGTTCAATAAGCCCGGAGGACCTTGATTCTAAAAGGTTTTTCCGGGCTTATTCGATTTTTCTCCTTACAAGCCGTGCCGAATTATGATATGGTCGTTGGAGGCGTGCCACTGGAGCTGCCGCTTGAGATATAAAGGATGAGGAGAAGGTTGGCTGTGAAGGAGCAAAAGAAACAAAAGAATCAACAGAAACAACAGAAACAACGAAATGAAATGGAACAAAACAATCGAAGCAGGTTTAGCGATCCGAAATTTGTAGCTTTAATTGCTACTTTGTGCTGCTTATTGTGGGGGAGTGCCTATCCGACTATTAAGCTGGGCTACCTTGCATTCGACATTATGCCAGAGGACATCGCTTCAAAATATGTTTTTGCCGGCTATCGCTTTATGCTGGCAGGGCTTTTGCTGCTGGTGTTATTCCGGGCAACGGGCAAGAAGGTGCTTTCCTTATCCAAAAGCCAGCTGTCAAGCTTGCTCGTTCTTGGCCTGCTGCAGACAGGTCTCCAATATATATTTTTTTATGTGGGAGTAGGCAATACAACAGGCGTCAAGGGCTCGATTATGAATGCGACGACAACCTTTTTCAGCGTCATTTTAGCCCATTACCTTTATAAAAATGACAAGCTGGGCAAAAATAAAATTCTCGGCTGCCTGCTCGGGTTTGTCGGCGTTATTGTTGTGAATTTCCATGCGGATTTGCTGGAGTTTTCCTTTTCCTTTAAAGGGGAGGGGTTCGTCATTGTGGCAGCCCTCATCTTCTCCATCACGGCCATTTATGCCAAAAAGCTGACAGCCACCATTGATGTTTTGCTAGTGACAGGCTACAGCTTGCTCATTGGCGGCTTGGCCCTAACCTTGCTGGGTCTTGGACTTGGGGGTCGTGTGACGCATTTTACACCGGAGTCGACATTCAACCTTATTTATTTGGCGCTGCTGTCCTCGGCCGCGTTCTGCCTGTGGAATTTGCTGCTTAAATATAACAAAGTCGGGCAAGTGTCTGTTTATAACTTCCTGATTCCTGTGTTCGGGACCTTGCTGTCGGCATTATTTCTCGGCGAACAGATTATGGAGTATAAAAATCTAGTGGCCCTTCTGTTCGTGTCTCTTGGCATTTACATGGTCAATCGGACGCGAAAAGAGCTCATAGTTTCGCAAATTTCCGCAGCATTGCGAAGCAGTCGTTAATAGACGATATACTTCAGCGTAAAATACGTCATAGCGATAGAAGTTAGAACCCGTCAAGAGCCTTGTGAGATCAAGGCTCTTGACGGGTTTTTTGATTGTTCCATTTTAAAGTCTGCTAGTTCGAAGCAATCTGCCCATTTTCATTATTGACAGTGCTCCAAATTATGGTTATGATGATCTCAAATGCTAATAGTAATCATTACTATTAATCGATAACAAAGCAAGAGGAGCGCTGAATCAAAAAAATTGAAGTAGAGGGTCGTTGTGATGAAACGAGAAATCGATTTTGTAAAGTTCAACCCCACGCAAAATATGACCATTCTTGTGAAAACCAATCATGCCGCTTCCGAGCACAAGCACATTGCTTCAAAAATGATGTCTTATGACAGTGTTTATGCTGAACAAGTAGGCTTCATCGAACAACCGAATAAACACGGTGCTGCTGCGTATTTGCAGATGGCGGGAGGTGAGTTTTGCGGAAATGCGTGTATGGCGCTGGCCGCTTTTATCGCTTCTGAGAAGGGAATCAATCAGAACGATTTAATGGAAATCGTATTAGAAGCGTCGGGAACCGATCAATTAGTGACCTGCCAAGTGAAAAAAAGGCAAGAAGAGTTTTTCTGCCAAGTGGCGATGCCAATGCCTCGAAAAATCGAGCAGAAGACCATTATGTATGAAGGTGACGAATTGAATATTGTCATTGTAAGATACGATGATTTTTTTCATATTGTCATTGAAGTAGAGCAATTCGATAGCGCCGAGAAGGCGAGAGCACAATCATTAGCCAAGCTGCTTGGCATAACGTTGGGAGCCAACTTGATCGGCATATTATTGTTTAAATCTGACTCTAATGAAATGGCTCCGCTCATCTACGTTCCTTCGTTAGACAGCATGATATGGGAGAGAGGCTGCGGATCAGGGACGGCTTCACTTGGCGCATACCTGTCTTGGAAAAACAAAGGGGCTATTGCTGCACCAGTTAAGCAGCCCGGCGGCACGATTCATGTAACGGCTGATTGCTATAAAGATGAAGTAACAAGCTTGAAAATTGAGGGATCTGTTGGAATCGTAGCACAGGGCAAAGCATTTATTTCTGTATAACGATTAATGGGTATGGGGGAGAAGGGAATGAATCAGTTAACAACATTTGAACAAAGCTTGACCTTGTTTCGAGAACGGTTTACGGATTTAGTAAAGCGATATGACGGCACGTCTCATAATAGCTCGGAGCTAGAACGGGTCATAGATGACTATTCAACTTTCATCCTAGACGAGGGGAACAAAGCATCATGGGAAGCCCTGGAGCGGCAAGCCGGTAACGAACTTCCTCTGCTTCTCGCCGATCTAAGGAAGATGTCTTCCCTATGCGTCGCTATTATGGAAAAATATCGCGCCTTGAAGCTGCTGGATGGAAAAGTGGACAATACCGATTATTTTAAAAATATAGAGTCCTGCATTGAGCAAGAGTTTGGCAGCTTTCAAGTCACGGCGGATTCCACCGTATTGTTGGTTGGCTCAGGCTCGTTCCCTATGACGCCATTATTTATCGCAAAGCGGACGGGCGCACAAGTAATTGGCATTGATATCGATGAGGAAGCTATCGAGCTAGGGCGAAAAGTGATACATAAATTAGGCAGCGAATTAAACATTCGGTTAGAAAAAGCGTTCGTAGAGCAGCTTGATGTTATCAAGGATGTGACCCATATCATTTTCAGCTCAACCGTTTCCAATAAATATGAGCTGCTGGACCAATTATATGAATTAACGAACGAGCAGGTGGTCGTGGCGATGAGATACGGCGATCAGCTGAAATCCTTATTTAATTACCCTATGCAAGTGGTGAATGAAGGAAAGTGGAGGCTGGTGGATACGGTATTGCGTCCTGATCATGTGTTTGATATTGCTTTGTACACTACCGTTTCGCGCTGAAATATAAGCGATTATAAGTGTGAAACTTATAAATGTTTATATTTTTAAAAAAGCATAGGTTTCATCATCATCCAAAAGGAGGTTTATATGAGTGAATTCCAACGCGTATTAATCGTAGGCACGGGGCCCGCTGCTATTCAGCTTGCGGTCACGCTAAAAAACGATTTGAACAGCTGTATTGGCATAGTTGGCAGAACGTCGGCTCGTTCGGAACGTTTTTTTACGGCACTTAAGCAAAGCCGAAATCAAGTAAGGGTAGACGTTCAAAATAAAAAGCATCAGCAGATGGAAGGCAGCAGTATTATCGATCATGTTTATCAAGGTTATGGGAGTCTTACGGGGGATTGGGATACGCTGATCTTTTCTGTCACAACCGATGCATATATGGAGGTTTTGAAGCAGCTTGGTAATCAACTGCTCCAACAAGTAAGGTGCATCGTATTAATTTCGCCCACCTTCGGCTCCAACAGCTTAGTACGCCATTATATGAATACGATTTTGCCAAATGTAAATGTGGACATCATCAGCTTTTCTACTTACCTCGGCGATACACGCTGGAAGAGCGGCGAGCCAACAAATCATGTTTTGACAACAGGGGTTAAGAAAAAGGTTTTCATTGGCTCCTCGAACAATGCTTCACCCCATGTAGAAAGGCTCTGTGCATTATTTGAAAGATTGGGCATTAGGCTGGAAGTCATGAGCAGTCCCATAGAGGCGGAGACGAGAAACATCTCTCTCTATGTCCATCCGCCGTTGTTTATGAATTCATTTTCACTAAATGCCATATTTGAATATTCTGCTGTTCAGAAATATGTCTATAAGATGTTTCCCGAAGGACCTATAACGCAATATTTAATTCGCGATATGCTGGCCGGGTGGAAAGAGATGACGAGTGTCATCGAAAAGCTGAATTTAAAGGGTGTAAATCTGCTGAAGTTCATGACCGATGACAATTATCCGGTTAGATTAGAGAGCTTATCACGTCATGATATCGACAATTTTGCTCAGTTGGAGACGATTCATCAAGAGTATTTATTGTACATACGCTATACGTCGCTGTTAATCGACCCATTCTCGGAGCCGGATCAGGACGGGAAATATTTTGATTTTTCCGCCGTCCCCATTCGTCAAATCTTTATTAACCAGGAACAACACTGGGATATTCCACGAATGCCCAAGGAGGATTATTATCGGATAAAAATCATTCAGGGCATTGCAAAATTCGTAGGTTCTAGCTGCCCAACCCTTGATAAATTCGTTGCAGCCTATGAGCATAAAATCGAGGAAGCCGCACAGGCGCTTAAGGGCGAAAAAATATCGGATGCATTCGTTGTCCAAAGCTTTGAAGAAGAATTGAAGATGATCTGCAGTGAAATCGGCAGCAGCATAGGACATAGGTAATGGTGTAAGCACTTATACAGGAGGATATGACATGACAAGAAAAATCGTTTTTTTATTATCTGCATTACTCGTTTCAATTGTATTATTGGCAGGCTGCAGTGGCGGTAATGATCGTAATGCTGGAAATACTGGTAATGCTGCAAAAAAAGAAGCAGCGAATCAAGGCAAGGAGCTGGTATACGCGACGGCAAAGGATATTAATGATATGAACCCCCATCTGTATCCCGGCTCATTGCCAGCACAAGGGATGGTGTATGAATCATTAGTTGAAAACACGGAGGATGGTATTAAGCCATTGCTAGCCGAATCATGGACAGTGTCTGACGATGGCAAAGTATACACCTTTCATCTAAGAAAAGATGTGAAATTCCATGATGGCGAGCCATTTAACGCCGATGCTGTAAAGCAGAATATAGAAGCGGTGCAAAGAAATGCAAGCAAGCATGCCTGGATCAAGCTTTCGACGAAAATTGTGAGCGTAAGCGTACTCGATGAGTATACGTTTGAATTGGTGCTGTCAGAGCCGTATTATCCGGCATTGCTTGAATTATCGATGACTAGACCCTATGTATTCCTCTCGCCCAAAGATTTTGTTAATGGGGAGACGAAAGATGGCGTAAGCGGCCATCATGGTACGGGACCGTATAAGCTAACGGAGCAGAAAACCGATCAGTATGCGACCTTTGAGGCAAATGAAAACTATTGGGGCGGCGCACCAAAGGTAAGTAAGATTACAGCGAAGGTGCTTCCGGCAGGAGAGACGACATTTTTGGCGCTGCAGAAGGGAGAGGTCAACTTTATATTTACAGATGATCGCGGTTCAGACAGCATTGATGTCGATGCCATGAATCAGCTCATAGACTCGGGCGACTTCCAGCTTGTCAGAAGCAAAGCGATGAATACGAAAATGATCGTTGCCAATAGCAGTAAATCGGATAGTCCTGCCCATGAAACGGCTGTTCGCGAAGCGATTTGGTATTCGATTGACAGAGAAACGATCAGCAAGCAAATTTTTAACGGTACGGAAACAGCAGCCAATACGCTATTTTCCTCCAACGTCAATTACGCCAATGTCGAGTTGAAGAAACGTGGCTTTGATTTGGATACAGCGAAGCAGCTTTTGGAGAAAGCAGGCTGGGTGCTGGAGAGTGGCAGCGAGATCAGAACGAAAGACGGCAAGCCACTCGCGATGAAGCTATATTATGACGTCAGCTCCTCCTCTCAAAAAACAGAGGCTGAATTTATTCAAAGCACATTAAAAAAGATAGGGGCTCAATTGGAGCTTTTCGGAGAAGAATCTTCTTCAGTGGCAAACAGAAGAGCAACGGGAGACTATGATTTGCTGTTCAATCAAACATGGGGGCTCGCCTATGATCCGCAAAGCACAATCTCTGCTTTTACTTCTGAGTCTTCTTATTACCACACGACAAGCGGCATCTCACAAGCTGATGAGCTTTACAAGAAAATTGATGAAGTAATGGTCACGCTGGATGAGGAAAAACGGAAATCATTGTATGCAGATATTTTAACGATCGTTCATGATGAAGCCGTCTTTATTCCCCTTACCAATGGCAGCGTTACGATTGTAGCTCCCAAAGATTTGCAGGGTATTTCATTTAAGCAAACGCAATTTGAACTGCCCTTTGAGCAAATGTTTTTTGAATAGATAACCAAAACAAGGAGCTTGCTATGGTCAGCTATATTATTAAACGGTCACTCCTTTCGATTCCTTTGCTTGTAATCATATCCTTTTTGACGTTTGGCTTGAACCATCTGTCTCCTTTAGATCCGGCCGAAGTCATATTGCACGCGCAAGGCGTACCGACCATAACAGATGAATTGATAGCAGAAACGAAGGCAGCGCTTGGGATGGATCGGCCCTTTCTAATCCGCTATTTGAACTGGCTCGTATCATGCCTGCAGCTCGATTTCGGGAACTCTTATGTGACCGGCAAAACCGTATGGTCTTTGCTGGCTCCTGCTTTTCTTAATACATTAAAGCTGACGTTGGTGTCGGCGGCTGCCATTATTGCGCTGTCCATTGGATTAGGTGTAGTTAGTGCACTCAGGGAAGGGAAAATGACCGATAAATCGATTAGAGGCGTTTCTTTTTTTCTCACCTCCATGCCGCCTTATTGGCTTGCAGCGCTTATGGTTTGGTATTTTTCCGTACAATTGGATTTGCTGCCGACAAGCGGAATGGACTCGTACGAAAGCTATATTTTACCGGTCCTTGTCATCACGATCAGTTATACAGGCATTTATTTTCGAATCGTTCGAAGCTCCATGTTAAGTAATATGAATGAAGACTACGTGCTGTATGGCAGGGCAAGCGGTTTGCCCGAGAAGAAAATAACGATGCATATATTGAGAAATTCATTGCAAGTTGCTGTATCTGTGTTTTGTATGGCGATCCCGATTATTTTAGGCAGCACGGTCGTTGTGGAAAATATTTTTGCATGGCCGGGGTTAGGAACGCTGAGTGTTAAAGCCATTCTTAGCAGGGATTTCCCGATCATTCAGGCGTATGTCCTTGTACTCGCCATGGCTTTTGTGCTGTTCAACACCGTTTCTGACATTATGAATGCGGCGATGAACCCTAAATTAAGGAAGGGACACTAAATGAAACAATTGCGATTTCTGTTGAAAGATAAGCTGGCCGCTGCCTCTTTAGCGGTTCTTGCTTTGACCCTGGTTGCCGGGATATTCGCTCCTTTATTTGCCCCGCATGATCCTGAAGAAGTGCATATGGAGCTTCGATATGCTGCGTCATCGTGGGAGTATTTGTTAGGCAACGATCACCTGGGGCGCTGCATTTTATCGAGATTAATTTTTGGCATCCGACCTAGTGTGCTTTGGGTGCTTGCTGCATTGGCTGTATCAGTCGGAATTGGAGCGGTTTTAGGCTTAATAGCAGGTTACTTTAGAGGGATCGTAGATGCCATTGTGATGAGAATTTGTGATGTGATGCTTTCTTTCCCGGGCTATGTCATGACCTTGGCCGTGATCGGTATTTTGGGAGTAGGCCTTGAAAATATTTTGCTCGCTTTTGTCTTGATGAAATGGGCATGGTTTGCGCGAATCATTAGAACATCTGTGATGCAATATGCCGAATCCGACTATGTGAAATTTTCCAAAGTGCTCGGTGTCAGCAACCTCAAAATAATAGCCAAGCATATTGTTCCAGTATCGCTTCCAGAAATTGCGGTCATTGCAAGCAGCTCCTTCGGTTCCATGATATTGCAGTTGTCAGGCTTTTCTTTTCTTGGTTTAGGCATTCAGGCTCCGAACGCGGAGTGGGGCATGATGTTGAATGAGGCGAGGGAAGTGATGTTCTCAAAGCCGGAATTTATGCTCGCGCCCGGTTTAACGATTATTATGATCGTATCGGCGATCAACTTTTTGTCAGATGCGCTTCAGATTGCTTTAGATCCTAAATTGTTGGCCTCCAAATATAAGCAGCAAGCACGGGGACTTGCTTCCATTGCCAGGCTTCAAGGCAAGGAGGTGGCTTAATTTTATGGCGATTTTGGAAGTGGCGAATTTGAAAATTTGGGACAGCCAGACGGGGCAGGTCATTGTTCCGGGCAGCTCCTTTCATCTCAAGCAAGGCAGCTGCCTTGCCATTGTTGGCGAAAGCGGAAGCGGCAAATCCCTCACATGCAGAGCCATCATGAGACTAAACAAGCCTGGCATCCGCCAATCTGGGGACATTTTGTTTAACGGGGTCAATCTCAGCGAGCTTCCAGAAAAGGAAATGAGGAAAAAGCGAGGCAAGCAGCTGTGTATGATTTTGCAAAATGGGATGCGTGCCTTTGATCCTTCTTGCGTGGTCGGCGTTCATTTGCGGGAAACGCTAGCCTGCCATTTCGGTTGGGGCCGTGAAGAAATAACGGCTAAAATGAAACACGCTATGGAAAGCGTGATGCTGAAAGATCCGATCGCGGTGATGAATATGTATCCGCATCAGTTGTCCGGCGGCATGCTGCAGCGGATCATGATTGCGCTCACCCTGGTGCTAGAGCCTGCTATCGTTATCGCGGATGAGCCGACGACGGCTCTTGATACGATCTCGCAGTTCGAGGTCGTTGAACAATTTATTCAATTGCGGGAGAAAATGGGCTGCTCAATGATTTTTATTTCTCATGATTTGGGCATCGTCCGAAAAATAGCGGATGACGTTCTGGTTATGAAAGAAGGGGAAATTGTGGATCGCGGGACGAGGGCTTTTATTTTCTCGGAGTCTGCGCATGCCTATACCCGATATTTAGTATCCTCAAAGCAAGCGCTGAATGATCATTTCAAGCGATTAATGGGAGGCGTTAGTCTTGCTCAGCGTTGATCGTGTTCATAAAACCTATATAAAAGGCGGATTATTCTCAAAAGAAATACAGCAGGTGCTGACAGACATTAGCTTCGAATGCGGGCAGGGTGAATGCTTGGGCATTATCGGGGAAAGCGGAAGCGGCAAATCGACATTGGGACGATTACTATTGGGGCTTGAAAAGCCTGATAGCGGAACGATTTTATTTGAGGGGAACAACGTAGAGGATCGACGAGCGAGAAGGGGACAGATTAGCGCTGTATTTCAGGACTATTCCTCTTCCATTAACCCCTTTTATACAGTAGAACAGGCACTGATGGAGCCTTTGAAGCAGCAAAGCAGAGGTCGCCTTGAAGCTCAGGACAAAATGGATTTGCTCCTGCAGCAGGTGGGCTTAAATCCGTCCTATCGAAAAAAATACCCGCATGAGCTTTCGGGTGGGGAAGCACAACGCGTGTGCATCGCAAGAGCCGTTGCAACAAAGCCGAAATGTATTTTATTAGATGAAGCGATCAGCTCTTTGGACGGCTCCGTGCAAATGCAGGTACTGGAATTGCTGAAAAGCTTGAGGAAAATTTACAACATGGCCTACATTTTCATCACCCATGATATTCAGGCTGCCGCTTATATTTGCGATAGAGTTATGATGATTAGAAACGGCCGAATCGAAGAAATGGTCAAAGTCGAACAATTAAAAGATGTCCAGTCAGCGTATGCCAGGAAATTGCTGCAGATGATCATTACCTGACGCTAGCAGCAAAGAGAGTTCCAGAGTCAGTCACAAGGAGAATAGAGGAAGGAGCAGAAGTGGTGAGAGGAGCTCTATCATGGCCTTTTGTGCGATTATATATTTTGACCCTCTTGTATTTTAGTGCAAACTCCATACTTAATGTCATTATCCCCTTGAAGGGTGAATCGCTTGGCGCTACCAATACAACGATCGGTATCATTATGGGGGCGTATTTATTTACAACGATGTTTTTTCGGCCATGGGCGGGCAAAATGATTCAAAGGTACGGGCCCATCCGCGTGCTGAGGACCATTCTTATTGTGAATGGCTTTGCTTTAATCCTATATACGTTTACAGGATTAGAGGGCTATTTCGTCGCTCGCATGCTGCAAGGCGTATGTACGGCTTTTTTCTCCATGGCTTTGCAACTGGGCATTATTGATGCGCTGCCAGAAAAGGATCGTTCACAGGGGATTTCCATGTATTCCTTATGTGCTTCGATGCCGGGTATTATTGGCCCATTGCTGGCTTTAGGCATTTGGCAAACCGGGCAGATGAATGATTTTACAGTGGCCATGATTGCCATTGCTGTCCTTACAGGCGTAGTAGGGTATAGCGCCAAAATGGACAATCAAGAGGCCAGGCCTCTTCCCGACAAGTCAGAGCAGGGGGCAAAAATGTCCGCTTCCTTTGGCCAGTTATTCAAAAACCCGCATTTGTTCAAATGCAGTGTGCTGATGCTGATCGCTTCCCTTGTATTTGGAGCGGTGACCACCTTCATACCGCTTTACGCTGCACAAGTCGAAGGTGGCAATGCGGCTATTTATCTCATGCTGCAGGCAGGAGCGGTAGTAGTGGCCCGCTTTGTATTACGAAAGAAAATCCCATCAGACGGAAAATGGCATTCTTCTTTTGTCATGGTCATTATGCTGATATTAGCTGCGGCAGCGTTATGCGTCAGCTTTTCAGCAACGGGCGGAGCCGTGGTTTTCTATGTCGGTGCTGCTTTAATGGGGATCGCTCAGGCGCTGCTTTATCCTACGTTAACGACTTATTTAACTTTCGTATTGCCGCAATTGAATCGTAATGTATTAATTGGTTTATTTATTGCGATGGCGGATTTGGGCGTTTCGCTTGGCGGTGTCATTATGGGGCCGGTAGCGGATATTTTTTCATATTCCTTTATGTATATGATTTGCGCGATTTTAGGCATGTCGATGATTGTTTTTTCTTATGAGCGACGTAAAATTTTTGTTGAATTCAGGGGATTATAAGCACGATCCTTATAATGGGCTTATATTTCAATGCGAAATGGTAGCTTTGCTGCCAGAGGACGGGGGCAGCCGTTTACGCTTGGGTTAAAATAAAGCAGCTGCGTGAAATCAAGGCTTGGGCTAGTATCACGCACTCCAAGCTGCAGAAGTAGGGGAGGCCATAGCCTTCCATGTCAAACGTACAGGCCACAACACCTTTCTGCGAATACAATAACGTGTATTCCAAAACCGAAAGGGGATAATTATTTTGAAACGAAATAATTACTATAATATGGATATGAATATGGGTAATGTAGGCGGTATGAATGACATGAACTTTTGTCCCGATTGTCCAACGCAGACGATCTATGATCCTCCGATCGTACAATACGAGAACTACTACCACCCACAGCTTGTGAATGTCGTTCAAAATATTGAAACAGTGAAGCAGCATCATTGTTGTCCTGTTTATAAGCAGCATTTCACGCATACGGAGAAAAATGTTATGGTTTCGAGTATGAAACGCGCGAAGCGGGCTAAAGCATCTGCTAATAAACGTTCAAAAAAATAGGCTGAATAGTAAACTAAGACCCGTAGGAACAGCTGCTTGGTGAGCCAAGCGACCGTCTTGCGGGTCTTTATTTAAGCAGAATTAGGCTTGCTTGCCTATGCTAACCCTGTAGACACAGTTTCGGCCTCCCACCAAAATATGCTCCACTCGTTCGATAAGCGCCTGCTCTCCGAGAACAGCTCGGAATAAATGCAGCTCATTTTTACATAACCCGGTACAGACTACGGCAGCCTCGCAAATCGGACAATGCTTCTCAATAAATAGATAGGTCCCATCGTCTTGCTCTTTAATCTCGGCCATATAACCTTCATTTGTTCGAATCTTGGCCAGCTTCTCAAGCTTGTCCCTTAGGTCCGATGCGTCACCAAGGTGCTGAAGATATTGCGCTTGCATATTTTTATCCCGGACAGCGAGCAGCTTGTCTAACCCCTCGTTTCCGAAAGCCTCTCTCATCGAATGGATCAAACTGACGGACAATTCCGAATAACCGCTTGGAAAAAAACGATTAGCTTCGGGAGTTAATCTCCATAGCTTTGCCGGCCGGCCCATGGGGCGGGCTTCTTCTTCATGTGTAACTAATCCTTCTTCTTTCAGGGCATTTAAATGCTGGCGAATCGCCATTCCAGATAGCAAAAATTCGGAGGCTAGTGCCATCACATCCATCCCGCCCTGCTGCTTTAGCAGATCAATGATCGCTCTTCGGGTTCTGGTTGAGGAATCTTTATTGGTTTGATTTCGGCTCATGGTGCCCTCCTTATTAAGTAACTGGATCTACTACATCTCTCCTTACATTTTAAATAAAAATGTTGACAAAGTCAAAGGCGAACGGTACCGTATACTTTGTAAAGAAAAATGTTTACTAAGTATCCGGATACGATGTATACATAACAATCTTGTTTGGAGGTCAATTTTAATGTCTAATCATCAAAGCATTTTCAGCCCGCGTTACTTTGCATTGTCTATAGGAATTATCCTGTCCGTGATGGCGGTTGGATTCGAGGGCCTTTCGGTAACGACGATTGCTCCTTCCATCGCTGGCGACTTGAACGGCATTGACCTATTTGGCTGGATATTCAGCACGTATCTGCTTGCGCAGATTATTGGCACCTTGGTCGTCGGTCGTATCATTGATCGAAAAGGGCCAGCAGCACCGTTCACTTACGCCCTGTTATTATTCATCGTTGGACTGATCGCTGCGGCGACAGCAAGTGATATGTATATGATGATTTTGGCCCGAGCCATGCAGGGCCTAGGTGCCGGTGCCATGATGACCTGTGTTTACACGGCAATATCTTTAAGCTACCCCGATGAATTACGCGCAAAAATACTCGGAGCATTCGGTACTGCCTATGTGCTTCCATCTATGCTAGGTCCATACGTTGCAGGCCTTATCGCAGACCAGTGGTCATGGCGGTTTGTTTTCTGGGGAATATTACCGATCCTGATCGTTTCAGCACTGCTTAGCCTGCCTGCTTTTAGGAAGCTGAAAACGCAGGGGACACAAGGGGAAAAGGGAGCTGCCGCTACATGGATGGCGTTGCTATTGACGGTCGGTACGGGGATTTTATTAGTTGGTCTCAGCAAGCTGCCGACCATTACAGGGTTTGTATTAGCCATTATCGGCTTAGTGCTAATGGTATATCCGCTGCGCAAACTGCTCCCTAAGGGAACGCTTGCTATGAGAAGAGGCATGCCGGCTATTCTCGCGACACGTGGGCTATTCTTCGCCGCTTATACGAGCACACAAAATTTTCTGGTATTGGCTTTAATAGATGTGAAAGGAATTACGCCTTCTCAGGCCGGATTAATTGTAGCTAGCGCCGCACTGAGTTGGTGCGTCATTGCTTATCTGCAAGGACGTTGGGATTCGGCAGACCAGGGACGTGGACGTCATACAAGAATTATTCTTGGTGTGCTGCTGCTTGCAATTGGGATAGCCTTTGTATTTTGGGTACCTGTTGTAACCGTTGCTGTGGCGGTTATTGGCCAAATTATAGCGGGAATCGGAATTGGATTGGCGCATCCGATTAGCGGCGTTGTGGCCTTTTCCCAAACAGGCGAAGAAGGGGTTGGCAAAACCTCGGCAAATCTGCAATTTGCGGATTCTTTTACACCGGGCGTCGTTATTGGGATAGGCGGTTCCATCCTAGTTGTTTGTCAAGCTGCTGGGATGTCGATGCAAGCTGCATTAACGGTAACGATGGGCTTTCATCTCTTGTTAATCGTTATGAGTTTATTGGCTAGCACGCGGATTACACCAGCAACTGAATCAAATAGAGCAAGTCTTCAAACTTCAGGCTTGAAAAACAAATAAACGAAAGGAGAGATGTACAATGTTTAACACCTTAAAAGCTAATATTGATGGAAATCTCATTTTACCAGGAGAGCAAGGGTACGACGAAAGAAGAAAAGTGTGGAATTTGGCCATTGATAAATATCCGGCAGCCATCTTAGTTTGCAAGACTGCAACCGATGTTGTCGCTGCCGTTCAATTTGCCAAAGAGAAAGACATCCCCGTTTCCATTCGGGGTGGTGGTCATCATGTTGCTGGAACAGCCGTTTGCGATAAAGGTATCATGATTGATTTATCCGATATGCGTAAGGTTACCGTAGACACTGTAAGGCGTATAGCTGTTGTAGAACCAGGTGCAACTTTAGGGGATGTCGATGCACAGACGCAGAAATACGGTCTAGCTACTCCGACAGGAACGGTTTCAGAAACGGGCATTGCGGGACTCGCTTTATGCGGTGGACTCGGTTATCTAAAAGGGATGTACGGCATAACAAGCGACAATTTGATTTCGGCGCGTATCGTTACTGCTAACGGGGAAGAGATTCAAGTAAGCGAACAGGAAAATCCCGATTTGTATTGGGCCATTCGTGGTGGCGGGGGCAACTTCGGAGTCGTCACTTCTTTCGAATTTCAGCTTTACCCTATAGGTCCTGAAGTTTTGGCTGTCGATGTCATGTATGACTATAAAGATGCGAAGCAGATTTTGCAAAAAGCGCAGGCTTTCCTGCAGCAGGCGCCGGATGAAGTGTCCTTTAATATGATGACCTTCCAGCTGCCTTCGCTGCCTAGTGTGCCTGAAGCACTGCATAACAAACGCGTTATTGTAATTGCCGGGCTATATGCAGGTGATAAGGCTGAGGGGGAAAAGGCCATTCAACCGCTGCGTGAATTGGCTAGCCCAATTACCGATCAAACGGGTATCGTCTTTTATACTGAATTACAGAGTAGATTCGACCTGGCAGCTCCGAAAAATGTTCCCGTTTATGGAACGTCACTTTTTGTTAAAGAATTGAACGATGAAATCATTGATACGCTGCTCAGCAAACTGGAAAACCCTCCAAGACCGTCTTTACTGGTACAATTCTGGAGCTGTCACGGCCGGATGAATCGCATACCTTCCGATGCTACCGCATTTGCTGTTCGTGATGCATCGTTTCTTCTCAGTTTGGATGTCGACTTTCCCATGGAGGAAGCGGGGAAGTGTAAAGATTGGATAGAATCCGTTTACGAGGCGTTGTTGCCCTATTCGCTTCGCAAGTCATCTTATCTGAATACCGTTCGAGCCGATGAGCAAATAACGAAAGATGCCTATGCAGCTAATTACGAGAGGCTGCTCGCCATCAAGAAGCAATACGATCCGACAAACTTTTTCCGCAAAAATCATAATATTGACCCGCAAATTTAGTTTTCTTTTTGCAGGATTAATACTGCTGAGCGATGGGGGTAGACCTTTTGAGGAGTGTTCGCCTTGCTTTCGAAAAACCGGCATGAGGAAAATCGTAAAATATATTTTCGATCCGAATTTACTTTTTGCCCGCATTGTGAGAAGAAATTACAGCGTGCCCATACGGCTTGGCACAAAGAAATTACGACGTTAAACGGTGTCATTGAAGCTTGGAGTATAGCCTACACATGCAAAAATATGATTTGCTCGCACAAAGGCATCTTCTACAAATCAGCGGAAGCCGAAATGCTCGGTATGAAACAGTCATCCTATGGTGGGGATGTGCTAAGCCTTGCAGGAGAGGTGTGCTTTACGCCACATATGACGGTAAGCGAACTCACGGCAGCACTTCATGTGACGACTGAGCTCAATGGCGGCATCCTTTTGTCGATGCACGGTGTGCAGCAAAAAAAGGGGAACGAAACGCTCCACATCTTATATGAAGTATTTAGCGGCACGGTAATTGCTGCAAAAAATATGGAAAGTGGAACGGTTGCGGAACTTCAAGCTCTCATTTTGCCAGTCATTAAACTAGGATTTCCGATTGTAGGTATCGTGTTTGATGGCCAGTATAGTTTGCGCTTGGCCTTTGAAGGCTTGCTTCCCGGTTTACCTTACCAATACTGCCATTACCGCTATATCTCTACACCAATAGCGGTTGCTGATCGCAAACTAAAAAAGCGACTGAAAAACAATATGCGAGCTATAAGAGATTTTGAAAGAAAAATCGAGCAAATGGAAAAAAACATCAGCAAGCAATCAGATGAAGCCGACACTTCAATTGGTGGAATGGCTGAAATTAATCTGGCCAAGAAATATATCGCAGCTGCTCGGGCTTTATTGTTGGAAGGCGGGAATTCTCCTCCTAACCTCCCCGGTATGCTGATCTATGAACGAGCACAAGCCATTCAGGCTTCGTTATCCCGATACTTAGTGAGGAGTGACTGAGATGATAGAAATCAGTGAAAAGGCCAAATCGGCTATCTATCAAATGATCTTGGACAAAAATATTGCTGATCTGTTTCTTCGAGTAGGTATTGAAGACGGCGGATGCAGCGGATTATCTTACAATATTAAACTAGACGACCTGTTGACGGAAGAAGATGAGGTATTGCCGACTGAAACCTTCAACATCGTATGGGATAAACGGAGCATCGAATTTTTGGAAGGGATCAAAATTGACTACCAGAATCAAGGCATGACTGGCGGATTTACGATCGACAACCCTAATGCGAAAGCCTCCTGCGGCTGCGGCGCGAGCTTCAGAACAGCAACCTACAAAGGAAGCCGTAAAAAGTGTGACTGAACTAACAATTGAAATTTAGGAATAGAGGGGTGTGGAAAAAGGTCGAGGCATAGGCGTTAGTGAAATCTGAGGGAAATGAATAAATGAATGGAAATTCATCATAATACTCAAGTACACTTACCTATGGATTGGGGGATATAACATGCTCGATAGCCTCGAGAGTAATTATGATTGTGCAAATGCGGGAGATGATTTGCATCAACTCAAGCAGGAGCTCGAATCGCTTCGTCAACAGCAAGCGGAAGACAAAGAAGCACAAGAAGCGATCAATCGACTTGAAAATCAAATTTCGTTCATATTGAACAAATGTGATATCAACCACTAGTCTGAATTTGTAAAAACGGAACTCTAGCCCGATTTAGATCGTCAACTTCGATCTAAATCGGGCTTTTTGATTTTTTGAAAAATGGTGCATGAAAAGAAAATAAAGGGACAAGTTAAAATTGAGCTTTATTTAGGAAAGGATGGACTAGCGTGTGGTCTGTTATAATATCGCACCTCCCTGATTGGAAAGTTTGTGCGCAGGCTATTTTAAGCCTGATCATTGCTATTACTCTTTATTATCTAAATAAATATTTGCGGACATTAGTTACAAAAAAGAATGCTCCTATTCAAAAAGAATGGAAGAGTAAACACCATGCCGCTCCTTCAAATTTGTCCGAAGATTATGAAGAAAATTTGAATGCAATTAAACAAGCCATTGGCAGTAACAGTGATGTCCATTTTCGTGAATTTCAAATAACAGAATTTCATGCTCGGGCTGTGCTCGTTTTTGTAGATGGGATGCAAAATGAAGAGCTGATCAGCAAGCAGATCATGAAAATTTTAATGAAAGATGTTAAGCAGGATATGACGGACGGAAGCCATTTCGTTAATCCATTGGAGTTCTCCTCGTATCTTAAAGATAAAGTATTGCCTGTTTGCGAAGCCTATGAAGTTGCAGAGCTTCATGGCTTAAATCAATCCATTTTGATGGGTTTTACAGCCTTGTTCATTGAAGGCATGCCCCATGCCCTGCTTATTGGCTCATCAGGTATGAAGACCAGGGCCATCAATGAACCAAGCTCTGAAGCTTTGCTTCGAGGTCCTCGTATCGGTTTTACCGAGGTATTAAGTGAGAATACATCGATGCTGCGCAGACAAGGCTACAGTGAAGATCTGGAAATAAATATGTACGAGGTAGGAACTCGAATTAAAAAGAAGCTGGTTATTGCTTACATGAAGGAAATTGTTAATCCAGACCTGCTTCAGGAGGTAAAAGATCGAGTTGGAAAAATCAATATGGATTTCATCGCTGAATCCGGTTATGTGGAACAGCTCATTGAAGATGATTACCTAAGCCCATTTCAGCAAGCTCAAAATACTGAACGCCCGGATCGGGTCATTAGCGGATTGTTAGAAGGAAGGATTGCGATTCTATTGGACGGTACTCCTTTTGCTCTAATTGTTCCAGTAACGTTTAGCATGCTGCTGCAATCGCCTGAGGATTATTATGATCGGTGGCTGCCGGGGACCCTGTTGCGTATGCTGCGATTTTTTGCAGCGTTCTTGGCCCTTATGGCACCAGCTTTGTATATTTCGTTTATTTCCTTCCATCCGGGCTTAATCCCGACAGAGCTTGCCGTTACGATCATTGAAACCAGGCAGGGTGTCCCCTTTCCTTCATTGATAGAAGTGATGATTCTGGAAATATCGATTGAAATATTGCGTGAGGCTGGCATTCGATTGCCTAAGCCTATTGGACCGGCAATGGGTATTGTGGGCGGTTTGATCATTGGTGAAGCCGCGGTCCAGGCCGGAATTGTCAGTCCATTTTTGGTGATCGTAGTCGCTGTGACGGCTATATCTTCTTTCTCGATACCCGTATATAGCGCAGGCATTACATTGCGTATTTTGCGTTTCGCTGGCATGTTGTGTGCGGCAGTGCTAGGGATGTTTGGAACCATATTGTTCATATTGTTAATTTGCGGTCATTTAAGCAAGCTGAAAAGCTTTGGAGTTCCTTATGTTACTCCGATCTCGCCGTTTCGCTTCAACGACTGGAAGGATTTATTTCTGCGTTCCCCGCTGCCTTTTATGAATAAACGACCGGATATGATGAAGACGCAAGACAAGAAACGAAGATAGTAACGGCTTAGAGAGGAGGCGCAAATGTGTTTATACGCAGCGATGATAAAATCACGACAACGCAAACCTCGATCTTTTTAACAGATACAGTACTGGGGGCCGGTATCTTGACCTTGCCTCGAAGTGTGATTGAAGCTGCACAAACACCAGATGTCTGGCTATCTGTGCTATTAGGCGGCTTTATCGTCATTTTGTTAATGATGGTTATGGTGAAATTAAGCCAGCATTTTCCTAATAACACGGTATATCAATACTCTAAACGAATTGTAGGCACTATCCCTGGCGGAGTTTTAGGTGTTTGCTTGATTTGTTATTACATTATTATTGCCGGTTTCGAGGTAAGGGTATTTGCAGAGATAACCTTGTATTATTTGCTGGAAGGAACTCCGATCTGGGCCATTGTCATTCCCTTTATTTGGGTGGGCACCTATATTTGCTTTGGAGGGATTAATTCCATTGCACGTGTTTTTCAAATTATTTTTCCGATTAGCATTCTGATACTAGTGCTTTCTTATTTCCTCAGTATACGATTATTTAATATCGATAATTTGCGTCCTGTTTTAAGCGAAGGCGTCCTCCCCGTATTTAAGGGATTGAAATCAACAGTACTTATATTTACAGGATGTGAAGTAATTATGACTCTCGTTGCCCATATGCAGCATCCCGAGCGGGCAGTCAGAGCGACTGTTGCAGGAATAGGCGTTCCTTTTGTGCTATATCTTCTGACTGTAGTCGTCGTCATAGGGGGAATGTCAATTGATTCGGTGCTGAATAGCACTTGGCCTACAATCGACCTTCTGCGTAGCTTTGAAATTGCCGGATTAATTTTTGAGCGTTTTGAGTTTCCGTTTCTAGTCATTTGGATGATGCAGTTATTTTGCAATTTCACCAGTTTTTACTTTAATGCTTCGTTAGGAATTTCTCAGGTTTTTAACCTAAAAATTCACCCGGTGATATTTGGATTAATCCCCGTAATATTCATCACAACGATGCTTCCTGGGCGAATAAATGAAGTTTTTAAGCTAGGTGATACGATAGGAAAGATGGGAATCTTTTTGTTTTTTCTCGTGCCTGTCCTGCTTACTGTCATATTACTCTTTAGAAAGAAGGTTTTGAATCATCATGTATAGATTTAAAAATTTGCTTACTTTACTTCTTTTATCGTCACTTGTTGTCACTCAAGGCTGCTGGAGCAGTAAAGAAATTGAGGATTTAAGTGTTTATGCAGGTCTGGCTCTGGATGTAGGTGAACGGCCTGAAGTTGAACGCAATCTGGAAAGAGAAGGCGCCAAATATGAGAAAAAAAATCTGATTACAGCTACCATACAAATTGTTCCAATAAAATCGTTCGAACGGCAAGAAAAGTCAAAAGAGAAGCAGCTGTTGAAGTATTCAAATTTGCGCCTAACAGGGGATTCTGTCTTTGAAATTATGCGCCAATACTCAACAAGAAGGGAACGTCCAGTCATCGGGCATCATCTTAAAGTCATAGTAGTATCTACAAAAGTGGCACAGCAGCATAAGATGGACCAACTAATGGATTTCGTGCTGCGTGATAATGATATACGTCCAAGCTGCCGGGTATTTTTTAGCAAGAGGAAGGCCTATGATACCTTTATTAGTAATCAACCGGAAGAAGTTCCCGCTTTTCGGATAAACTCGATGATCAATAATAGTTTCAGAACCAATAAGATAATGAACGAGGTCAATCTAACTAAGATCGATGGATTGCTTCATTCCAAGCAAAGCTTCTTGCTGCAAAATATCGTTAGTTCAAAGGGGGAAATAGAATTTTCAGGGGCCGGCATCATTAAGGGGAGTACAAGCAAGTGGATAGGCGATTTGAATCAGGAAAATGTGGAAAGCCTATCCTGGATTCAAGGAACAGGTCAAGGAGGAGTAATCAAAAGTTATAATTGGAGAAATGAGATCATTACCTATGAGATTAAATCCATGAAAAGTAAAATGACTGCAAAATTACAGGGAGATGCGATTTCCTTTCACGTTGCTATTGAATCAAATGGGAGACTAATTGAAAATTGGGATACGAAAGAAAATCCATCCGAGCTAGCTTATTTAGAAGGAGCAGAGAAGGTTTTTGAAAAAAGATTAACAACTATGATTGATCAGGTTATGCGGAAAATGCAGTCGAAATACAAAGTGGATGTAGCTGGATTTGGGAAAGTACTCTCTATTAAATATCCGCAGAAATGGAAAATGGTAAAGGATAACTGGGATGAAGTGTTCAGCCGGGTTCCCGTAACCTTTGAGATCAAACTGAAGATTACTGATTTTGGTTCTTCGACAAAATAAGCTCAGTTAGGGCGAGTATGCAAACATGTAATTTCATCTATCCTCGATATCGATTAAGTATAGTTAGTGTACAACCTGTAATAGGTAGTCTTTCCAAGAGAGTTACATGATATTGACATGTAATATTTCGCATGCAATAATATATGCGTGCGAATGCATTTATTTTTCTGTGATAGTGGCGAATCGTCAAGTGGATAGTAATGGAAATATAAATATACCCGTTTCTGTCTTGGATCTTACCCATAAGCCCACAGGGAAAAGGAGGAATGTTCAATATGATTAAATTAGGTGTGCTTGACCAAGTACTTGTCCCTGAAGGCCAGACAGCCACAGAAGGACTGCAGCAATCGACTCGTCTCATACAAGCGGCGGAGGAACTGGGCTACTCCCGTTTTTGGGTGTCCGAGCATCATTCTATGCCTGCGCTTGCTTTCTCAAGTCCGGAGGTGCTGATCGCCCATTTGGCAGCTGCAACTTCCCGTATTCGTGTCGGTTCTGGCGGTATCATGCTTCCTCACTACAGTGCCTACAAAGTTGCTGAAAATTTTCGGCTGCTGGAGGCGCTTCATCCAAGCCGCATCGACCTAGGTTTGGGTCGGGCACCGGGCGGTATGCCGCTTGCAACCAGAGCGCTACAACAGGATAAATACGTTGATGTGAATAAATACCCTCAGCAGGTGCAGGATATTATCGGCTATTTGCATGGTTCAATGCCTGCTGGGCATCCGTTTGAGAAGCTGCTCGCTGCACCAGCTATTTCGACAGCACCTGAAATATGGCTGCTTGGTTCCAGTGGAGAGAGTGCAAGAATAGCGGCAAGGCTAGGCACTTCTTATGCATTCGCGGAGTTCTTCGGCACGCCTGGCGGAGAAGAGGCGATGCAGCATTATAACGAGCATTTTAAATCTAACAACATTTTAAAAAATCATCCACGTTCTATAATTGCAACCATTGTGATTTGCGCTGAAACGGAAGAAGAAGCGAATCGATTGGCGATGAGCAGCGATTTGTTATTCCTCGGTATTCAAACAGGTCTGGAGGTGCCATTTCTGCCCTCTGTGCAGACTGCAGCCGATTATCCGTATACGGAGCAGGATCGGCTTCATATTCTGCAAACTCGCCAGCGGCGGGTTATCGGTACGCCGGACCAGGTAAAGAAACAACTGCTTCTGATGAGCAAGGAATACAATGTTGGGGAGATTCTCATCAATAGCCCGATTTATGATGAGAAAGCACGAATCCATTCCTACAAGCTGATTGCGGATGCATTTGGGATGAGTGTGTAACAGCTTGAATTTCTAAAGCATATAAAAACAGGTTCGTGAATCGCTCTAAGAGCCATTTCACGAACCTGTTAGTTAAAGATTAAATGCGGTCGAGAGGACTCGAACCTCCACGGCTGTTACACCACTAGAACCTGAATCTAGCGCGTCTGCCAATTCCGCCACGACCGCACATGCAAAATTTACATTTTTAATTTAGCATGTTGTCATGGGGGAAGTCAAGTTGGCTTTAAGAAGTTGAAATTTTCAGATTAATCGGTTGCGTCATACCATTTAGGAACTTCCTCTTCCATTGTAAAAGCAGGCTCTTCCTCCACAATCGTAGGAATTGCTGCCGTATTTGCGGTTAGCCCAACCGAAAAAGCCCGGCTCGGGTTGAGCGTCTTATTGATGAAATAGCCTAGCGTAATGGAGCCGATTAATAAAAGCAATACCGTCCAAATAATATAAAATGATTTATGCAAATGATCACGCTGCCTTTAAATAAAATGAGGTAGAAAAATGAAATAGAAAAAGCTTTATTTTTAGTTATAGAGGGCAAGCAGTTGTTTCCAAATATGAAATTTCTCGCCGCAGGCAGGGCAATTCGTGTGTCCGGCCATATAGGGCAGCTGTGCCTTAAGCTGCTCGTCTCCCAAACGCTCAGCTCGGCTGTGTACATAACGAAGGCTGGCTTCCGCTGAGCTTGCAGGATCAGCAGGGGTAATGGGTACTGGCGCATCCTTGTCGTTAAAAACGGGATCTGCCTTGTACGCGACAAGCTTCTCCCCGCTTTCATCCGGCCAAATGAATGTTTCATGCTCGCAAGAAGGGCATGCAGCGACATATTCATCACCGATGCTGTGGGTTTGCAGCATATTGGCAGCGGCTTGCTCCCCTTGAAAAGCAGCATCTGCGATTGCGATATAACGCTTCTCTGAGTCATCTTTATTAGGTCGCGCATAGTCGGCAAGCTGCTCGGACATTTCACCAAGCTTATTGATGGCATCATAATAAGAAAGATAAATATCAGCCCGTGCCTTTGCATCAATAGAGGGTACTAATTGCTCAAATTCTACCGGCATTTCCGAGGTAAACTCACAACTATTGTTTGCTTCAAATAAGCCGCAGGTGATGTAAATATCCAGCTTCACTTCCGGATCGTTCGAGAGACGGGCGATTTCCACCAAATAAGGGACCGCGGCGTAGGTGCTCGGATAAATCGTATTTTGATGATAAAGCTGTTCCCAGTATAGCTTGTCTTTGACCTGTGAGTCATAATTTTGCGCCAGCTGCTGCAGCATTTCCGGTACGGAATCGGCGAAGCCGTAAGGGCCTTCCAGTTCCGACCAAATCAAGCTATTTAAAGCGAGCATAACGAATCGCCTCCTCATTAATGAATATCCAGCATCCTTCCTTGCTATTTTACTATGGAATTGGTGATTTTGGCGATATGTGACAAAGGAAGCAGAATAACGGCGAATTAATTTCCAGCATTCAGCATATTTTGGCGCAAGTTCACAAACAATGAAAGGGAATGAATGATGACGCGTAGATAGCGAATGAGGAGTGTGGAGTTGTGAACATGAAGAGAAGCTATTTATGGAAAAAGAGGGCGGTTAGGCTGCTCGGACTAACGATGCTGGTATTGTCTATGAGCAATGAGACAGGGACCGCTGCTGTTGTTGCTGCAGAGCAGCATTCGCATGCATTCCAGCAACAACAGCAAATACAGCACCAACTGGTCTCGGAGACGCTGTCCGTTCCGCAAAAACCATCGAATGAAGCACAGTCCCCTGCACAGGAGCAGCGGCACCTTGCCATCGTCATTGACGATTTCGGCAATAATATGGATGGGACGGAGGAAATGCTGAAGCTGCCAATCAAGTTTACTGTGGCGGTGATGCCGTTTATGCCCTCTACACAAAAAGATGCAGAGGAGGCGCACCGACTTGGGCATGATGTCATTGTGCATATGCCAATGGAGCCAAATAAGGGTCTGAAAAAATGGCTCGGTCCCGGAGCCATTACGGCAGATTTAAGCGACGACGAAGTCCGCAAGCGGATCAATGCGGCCATTGACAATGTTCCTCATGCGATTGGCATGAATAATCATATGGGGTCCAAGGTGACTGCGGATGAGCGGATTATGCGTATCGTGCTTGACGTTTGCAAGCAGCGCGGGTTGTTTTTCCTCGATAGCCGGACGACCTATAAGACGGTTGTACCGAAGGTATCTAAGGAGGCTGGCGTACCGCTGCTGTCCAACGATGTTTTTCTCGATGATGTGTATACGATGCAGCATATCAGCAAGCAGATGAATGTAGTGCAAAAGCATCTTGCTACGCATGTTACCTGCGTCGTAATCGGTCATGTGGGGCCTCCAGGCAAAAAAACAGCGGCTGTTCTAAGACAGTCAATACCTGCCATGAACGCCGCTGTTTCCTTCGTCAAGCTATCGGATATGGTGCTGCAATCATTTGGTGATCAGCTTGTATTGCCGAATCCCTGAAGCGATTGCTGATGCGATATGAAGCTGCTCGCGGGGGTCGGTCAGCATCGTTCGATCATCGCTATTGCTGACAAAGCCCATTTCGACAATAACGGCTGGCTGGTATACGCGTCTAAGTAAATAAAACGGCTTGCCTTCCCTTGGGAGAAAGCGTGTGCGCTGCTGGCGATTAAGCGTATCCTGAATGCAGAAAGCAAGCAGGGCGCTTTCCCCGCTGCTCTGATGCAGCACCAGCGGCCCGCGTTCCGAGCGGTCGGGTGCCGAATTAACATGCAGGCTGACGAGCAGCTGCGTAGGAATTTCCTCGGTCAGCTGCCTCCTTTGCGACAAATCGCGCCGATGCCGGGAGCCGCTAATATGCCAGCGATTATCATCGCTGAGCGCATAATCGTCTGTGCGATTCAGCACAGCGGTAATGCCTTGGCTGTTCAGAAGCAAGTAAAGCTTTTTGGCTACAGCCAGGTTAATGTCTTTTTCCACTACGCCACCAGCTGTTGCCCCGCCATCTATGCCGCCATGTCCTGCATCAATGAGTACGACGGAAGAGGGCATGGTCCAATGCCCAGCATGTGGGGCGAATTGTTGAGAGGGTGGAGCTGCTTCATCTTGTGAAGCGTTATCTTCTCCTGCTGCCATTGATGCGGAATGGGCAGGAAGGCAGAAGAGCAGTGTAATGATCAAACATCGAAAGCAAGCAAGCACATGCCATCCTCCTTTTGAAAGGTTTTTGTCTTAGCTATATCGTGGCTCAATGGAGGAAATCTCATGCATGTTTATGTTTGGAGATGACAGGGCAAACTGATATCATCAATGGTTCTGAGAAATGACTGTCTATAGAAGCAGCTGTCTTGATACTCAAGCAAAGAGGGGAGCGACAGAAATGGCCAGCGGGGATGATTTAATTAAATATGTAACCGTACAGGTTGTGGAGTATATGGAGAAGCCAAAAGGGGAACGCAAGCAAATGAAAGCGTCAGCGAAGGCGATAAGGGAGCCATGGCTGACGCGCTGGTTCGGATGGGGGCCTGTTAGTCTAATGATGTGGTGGCGGGGAAAAAGCGAGCGTCAGCGATAAAATTCGCCTAGCTCAACAAGCAGTGTCAGCGGCACATAACGCTTGCTTTCGCCCAGCTCGTCCGTTTCAAGGGCAACGTATACTGCGCCGTTATTCCAGCTGTGATAGCCAGTTGCCGACCACACATACAGCATGTCGCCATTAAACCTTGCCGCTGTATAGGTAAGGTGTTTCTTTTTGTCCAAAATGCGCATGGAATCAACCTTGTCTACAGGAGCATCTGTCAGCCATTGCAGCTTCTCGTAAGGACTGAATGAAGCATTGGACACCGCTTTGGCAATGCCCGCAGTGACGGCCATAGGCGATTCGACTTGAATAAGCTTAAGCTCCTGACTTGCTTCGATGCTCCAGAGTGAAGCAGTCAGCGGCAGTGCTTCACCGCTCATAGCATCGGTTAATGCAGTGGACTTGCCGGAAATTTTCCACACGGACAGCAGTGGATGGATATATAGCGGCGTACTCGTAATAGTAGAGGGAATTAGTTCGAGCCGCTGAAGCGATTGCTGCAGCGTCGTTAAGTTATACAGATAGTCGCCAAGCCCATATTCGCCTAAAACAAACCCGCCGCTCTCCGTTGCATGGACAACGAGGTAGCCGACGGTTTTTTTGTGCTGGATAACGCTGGCCATCCAGCTGTGTGTGCCAGGGCCAAGTGCGGATATGCTGAGCGTTGCGCCTTGCCAGCTCTTGAAAGCAGGCTGAGTGGAGAGCTGCGCTGTCCATGCTTCGACATGGGCGAGGAGGGCAGTATCAACAGCATTTTCGGTTTCCGGCATGGCGGCAGCTTGCAGGAGCTGGAGGCTGCTTGTCCATAATAAAGCGCTTAATAATAATGCGCTGATCATTAGCTTCCGAATTTGGCTTAGCAATAAATTCACCCTTTTCTTCATGAGGCAGATCGCTAAAGCGGCGAATGCTGCCTATTATTAACTCGCAGCTTTATTATAAAAGGCAGAGCGGGAGAAGGCTGTTGGAATGTGTCAGGCATTGTGCAGCCTGTCCCGTTCTTTTTTTGCCACAATGATGCGGATCGGGTCTGTTCTTCGTCTATTCGATACCTTCCAGGTGGAAAATACCGCAGTTAATGGCGGAAGCCGTCACACGTGGCTCATATTGCCAGCGGATTTCCGATTGGCGCTGTTCATACTGCTCGCGCATGCTTTGCTTTTGCTCGTCGTCAGCCGCATGCTCGATTAATGGCTCATAATACAGCCGAATGCGCTCCAATTCTTCTTCCAGCCGCTCGGTTGCGGCGCCTGCCCATTCATAATCGTAGCCCTTCAGCTTGCGTTCGAGCGCCTGCTCCATAATAGATAGCGCCTTGTTAAAGGAAAGGCCATTTTTCGCCAAATGAATATTTGCGGGCAGGCGCGGCGTGAGCCTGAGGCGCTGAAGCCGATCATGGAACTGCTCGGTGCAATGCCCCGTTGCCAGCGATATGCCGTAGCTGTGTATTTCCTCGCGCTTGCGGTCGCAGGCGAACTCCACGCGCATATTGATGCCGAGCCAGGCGGTGTAAGGGGTCGAGCTGTAGGGCGAGGCGGCACCGCGCTCCGGTTCTTGAAATAGAAAGACGTAGCTGCCCTTCGATTTTGCCGCACCAAACAGCTGATCGAGCTTGCGCGAGCCGAAATACATTTCCTCGCGCGGAATGCGCAGACCCGTCTGATTGATATTGCCGTGCACAAAGCCGAGCGAGCGGCCAAGCGCAGCATCAGCTGCTGCCGCTTGGCCCGTTCCAGCTGCTGTTGTATTTGCGCTGCTATCGGCACTTTCGGCAGCGCCAGTTGGAGCACCAGAACCCGCTGGCGCCGTCGATGCCGAGTCAGCCACATTTCCGATTGCAGCTGGACTTGCATTTGTATTTGCGGGGGCGCTGCCTATGCCCGCAACAGGCCTCACGCTGCTTGCGGCACCGGGAAACGCTGCTGCACCTGCGTTTCCTTGTGCGCCCGCTACTATGTCCGCCGCCCCAACGGCGCCGCCCGGCAAGCGCTGCTGCGTGGGCAGTGCCGCGGTCTGAGCGGCGTCATACTTTTCACGGTCAGTTACGAGCAGGTAGGTCATCGTCTCGGGAGCAGCGTTCGTGCGGTCGACAAAGCTCCAGTAGTAGGGGCGGTTCGTCAGCTCCCGGTCCGCATCAGGTGACAGCTTAACCGTGAAATGACAGGGTGATTTCTCCAAAACCTGGCACTGGGTCGCCTCCAAATATCGCTGCACAAACTTGTGTACCTGCTTCTCATTCATGTCTTATCTCCACCGTCTGCCCGAGGGCTGTCATTTGTGACACCATATTCGCGCCTGCCTGCAGTTCAGGTTCAAGCTGCACCTCTTCGCGGATTTGCGTAATCGAGGAGGCGAGATCGCTGATCTTCTCACGCAGCTCCGTTTCGCTGCCGCCTGATTCGAGCAGCATGCGGGCAAGCTGCTGCTCCAGCGAGCCGTCTTTTTTCTCGAAGCGCTCCAATATATGATCCAGCTCGCCAATAACAAGCTCAAACATATTAATTTTTTCATGCAGCAAATGCACAATATGCTCCTCTATCGTGCCAAGGGTGCATAGGTTGTAAATTTTTACGTCCTCGGTTTGTCCTAGCCGGTGAACGCGGCCTATTCGCTGCTCTACGCGCATCGGGTTCCACGGCAAATCGAAATTGATCATATGGTGGCAAAACTGCAAATTGATGCCTTCGCCGCCTGCCTCTGTTGCAATCAATACTTGTGCCCGGCCGCGGAAGAGGTCCATCATCCAATCCTTTTTGCCGCGGTTCATTCCGCCTCGGTAAGGGACGGCAATCATGTCGTGGGAGCGGAAATATTGCAGCAAATACTCCTGCGTTGCCCGATATTCGGTGAAAATAATGACTTTATCGTTCATCCCCTTAACGAGCTCCAGCGCTTTTTCGGCCTTTGTATTGGCCTCGATTTTTTTGATAAACTCGACTAGCTCCCAGATTTTTGCGCGGACGGGCGAATCCTCGGCCGTCTTTTTGAACATATTGACGAGAGTCAGGAAGACGGCATCGCGGCTGCTGCATACCTCACGCTGGAGCGTGACGAGCGACAGCATGCTGCTCAGGTCGGTGCCGCTTTCATCGTAGCGTTCATGCACGAAGGCGGTCACTGCGTCGTAAAGCGCCTGCTCGCCCTCTGACAGCTGAAGCGGAATATTTTTCACAAAACGTTTCGTAAACGAAATGCCGCCTTCGCCGCGTCGATTGCGGATCATAATGCTGGACAGCGCCGTTTGCAGCTGTTCTTCATTTTTTGGAAGACGCTTATCCACGACGAAATTGGCGGCAAACTCGCTTTGGCGGCCGAGCTGGCCGGGCTTGAGCAAAGTGATCAAATTGTACAGCTCGTCCAAATTGTTTTGTACGGGCGTTGCGGTGAGCAGCAGGCAATATTTTTTGCGCAGCTCGGTGACGAACTGGTAGTTGGTCGTTTTTTTGTTTTTGAGCTTATGCGCCTCGTCGATGATGACCATATCGTAGTCGGTGCCCAGAATGACGTCGCGGTGGGGATCACGTTTGGCTGTATCTATCGATGCGACGACGACGTCATAATGCCAGGTATGGGCTTTTTTCTGGGCAACGGCGGAAATGCCGAATTTCTGATTCAGCTCGCGCACCCATTGCAGAACGAGGGAGGCGGGAACGAGAATGAGCGTACGGCGCACGAGCCCGCGGACGATATATTCCTTCAGCACGAGGCCCGCTTCAATCGTTTTGCCAAGCCCAACCTCATCGGCGAGAATGGCGCGTCCGCCCATTTCATGCAGCACCTTGCGCGCAGTCGAAATTTGATGGGGCATCGGCTCGAGCATCGGCAGGCTGCGCAGGCATTGCAGCTGCTCGAAGCTTTCAATTCGTTTCGCTTGCTCCGCCTCCATCGATAGTTGATATAACGTCCAGTCATCCCAAGGTCCGTTTTTGGCGATGCGGTTTTGCAGCTCGTCTAAGGTGGAACGGTCATATTGCAAATCTACGAGCGGATGAAGCTTGCGGGTGACGAGTGCAGCAACTGGAGCGGCGGAAGATCCGGATAGCGATTGTTTATTATCTAAAGACAAGGGAGCAGCTCCTTTCATCGTTTAAGCCAACATTCATCGTCCAATCAAGCAAAATGAGTAGGTTGAAATCTTTGTTTCTAGTATGGCCCTTTCGTCGCCTATTCATAAGAAAAGGCTAAAAAAAGCGTGAGGACTAGCAACGGAAAGCACAGCCTTTGGCAGGCGAGGAAATTGGGCGTTTTTGGCTGTGAATGATGAAGAAACCCAATATGTAGTATGTTATAATGATTTTCAGACACAATATATCGGGTTAAGCATGATGTGAAAGGCCTTGTTAGCGGGCAAAAATATGCGTTTTTAGCGAATGCAAGGAGAGGCGGCGTTACTTATGGAGAAGAAACAAACCTCAAATGAAAATAGGAAGGGCACCAGCAGGCTGGAGGGGCTCAGCGAGAAAATTTTTCTCGATCGTTATGCTTGGAAAAATGCTGATTCCAGCAGCGCTAAGCCTGGAGATCTTGTGCTCGTGCTGACCAAAGATGATCCAAAGTTTCCAACGAAGGAAGTAGGAGAGATAGTGGCCCGTGAGGGTGAGCAGGTAGAGGTGCAGCTTAGAAGCGGTGGACGTATAACGACTGCGGTTGAGAAGCTGACGCTGACCATTGAGCAGACGCCGGAGGAGATGTGGGATCGCTTGGCGAAGGCGGTTGCTGGAGTCGAGGGCAGCGAGCAGAAGCGGGGGGAATGGGCTGAGCGCTTTCGCTATATTTTAGACGACTGGAAGCTCGTGCCGGGCGGCAGAATTGCAGCGGGGGCAGGGGCTAGTGAGGAGCTTACGCTGTTTAACTGTTATGTGCTGCCTTCTCCGGCAGATAGCCGTGGCGGCATTATGCAGACGTTGACGGAAATGACGGAAATTATGGCACGCGGGGGCGGAGTTGGCATTAATCTGTCATCGCTGCGTCCGCGCCGCGCCATTGTGGCAGGGGTAAATGGCGCATCGAGCGGGGCGGTGTCATGGGGCGGGCTGTTCAGCTATACGACGGGGCTGATCGAGCAGGGCGGCAGCCGCCGCGGCGCCTTAATGCTGATGATCAACGACTGGCATCCCGATGTGCTGGATTTCATTACAGTGAAGCAGACGATGGGACAGGTGACGAACGCGAATTTATCGGTATGCGTGAGCAACGCTTTTATGAAAGCGGTGAAGGAGGATTTACAGTGGGAGCTGGTATTCCCGGATACGAAGGATGCACAGTACAACGAGCTTTGGACAGGAGATCTGGATGCTTGGCGGGCACTCGGCAAAAAGGTGATTTTGTACAAAACGGTACGCGCCCGTGAGGTCTGGCACATGATCATTGAATCAGCCTGGAAATCGGCAGAGCCCGGCGTCGTTTTTATGGAGTATTATAATCAGATGTCGAATAGCTGGTATTTCAACCCCATTATTAGTACGAATCCCTGCTTTCATCCGGGCACCAGAATTACGACGGAATACGGGCTGATGACGATAGAGGAATTGTATAAAAAAACAGCAGGAGGAAGCTTTCTTGTCGGCACCGATGCGCGTTTGGTCGAACAAGCAAAAGTTGTCGGTGGGCGTTCTTATGAGGTTCCCGGTGTGAAGATGCGGCAAGCAAGGGTGTTTCCTACAGGAAAGAAGGAGACGGTCGTCGTATCCTTGCAAAATGGAATGGATATCAGCGTGACAAAAGACCATCGCTTATATACGAACGTGGGCTGGAAGGAAGCGCAGCACCTCACCCAAGAAGATTGCGTTTATGTCCAATCCGGTAAAGGTCATTTTGCAGCGAAAGATGAGCTAGGCGAACATTGGGGATTGTTTCTCGGTTGGCTCGCGGGCGACGGGTGGGTATCGAAACGCGGGGATATCGGCATGGTTTTTGGTGGCGGGGATGAGGAGGTCGTAAACCTGCTTGTAGAAGCGGGTGAGAGGATCACTGGAGTAAAGGCGAAGGTGTATGCTCGAACAAACGGAACAAAACAGGTATATTGGTGGCGTAAAGAGCTGCTTCAAAAGCTGAATGAGCTGGGCGTTAAAGCTGTCAAGGCCCCAGAGAAGGAAGTAGCTGAGGCATTATTCACATCGTCAGAAGCTACCGTAACGGCATTTCTGCAAGGGCTTTTTAGTGCAGATGGAACGGTTTATGAACGGGATGAAATGCGGCGCACTGTTCGTCTAACTTCGGCTTCAAGAAAACTGCTGCAGGGCGTTCAGTTTTTGCTGCTTAATTATGGTATTCACAGCTCGATTTATGCCCGTCCCAAAAAAGCACAAACGCAATTTCAATATACGACAAAAGCTGGCGAGCACCGTACGTATGAAAGCAGCGGCTTTTATGAGCTCATTATGACTGGAAACAATATTCTTGCCTTTAAAGAACAAATCGGATTTCATTATGTGACGAGAAAACAAGAGGCACTTGAGCGAATAGCTCGGAGGTCCCGTAAAACGGAAAAATTTCTGTCCAGAGTCACTTCGGTAAAGGCGGGAGAAACCGTCACCGTTTACGATATTACGGAGCCTATTACCCATTCGCTTCTGGCAGGTGGAATGGTTGCACACAACTGCGGCGAACAGGGTCTTCCCGGCTGGGGCGTCTGCAATCTTTCAGCGGTCAATTTGTCGCGTTTCTATAATGAGCAGCGGCATGACGTGGACTGGGAGGAGCTGGCGAAGGTGACGCGTTGGTCGGTGCGGTTTCTCGATAACGTCATTGACACCACACCGTATCATTTTCCTGAAAATGAAGCGAACCAGAAGCGCGAGCGCCGCGTTGGGCTCGGCACGATGGGGCTTGCGGAGCTGCTGATTAAGCTGCAAATCCGTTATGGCAGCGCGGAATCGCTCGATTTTCTCGACAAGCTGTATGGGTTTATGGCCCGAGAGGCGTATCTTGCTTCGGCGGAAATTGCAGCGGAGAAAGGCGCCTTTGCTGCCTTTGAAGCGGATAAATTTTTGCAAAGCGGATTTATGCGAAGCTTGACGTCGCATTATCCCGAGGTTGGGGCGGCGGTAGAACAGCATGGTATTCGCAACGTCACGGTGCTGACGCAAGCGCCGACGGGCAGTACCGGAACGATGGTCGGCACCTCGACAGGCATTGAGCCGTATTTTGCCTTTGAATATTTCCGTCAAAGCAGGCTGGGCTATGACAAGCAGCTTGTTCCGATTGCCCAGCAATGGAAGGATGCGCATCCTGACGAGGAGCTGCCGGATTATTTTGTAGCAGCAATGGATCTGTCTGCGAAGGATCATATCCGGGTCCAGGCAGCGATTCAGCGCTGGGTGGACAGCTCGATTTCGAAGACAGCGAACTGCCCGAATGATTTTACGGTGGAAGAGACGAAGGAGCTGTATGAGCTGGCGTTTGATCTAGGCTGCAAGGGCGTGACCATTTACCGCGACGGTAGCAGGGATGTGCAGGTGCTTTCGACGACGGATGAGAAGGAGAAGAAGCAGGAGACGGAAGAGGCGCTTAAGCTGCCAACGGGAGCAGATAGCGATGAGAAAGAAGTTCAAGCACTAGATAGTGGGGCTATTACTGCTGAGAGAGCGGAGTCCAAGGTTGCTCCAAGTGTTGAGAGTGCACATGACGCAGCAGGCCCAACAACGACTACAGCTACAACCGCTGTGAGTAAGAAAACACTGGACAAAGCGTACAAAAGCCGCCCGCAGGTACTGCGCGGTGCCACCTACAAGGTAAATACGCCGTTCGGCATGGCGTACATTACGATCAATGATCTCTCCGGCTCGCCGGGCGAAATTTTTCTGAATGTCGGCAAGGCAGGCTCCGATGTATTCGCCATGGCGGAAGCGCTGGGCCGCGTCTGCTCGCTATTTCTCCGTTATGGCGATCATGGTCATAAGGTAGAGCTGTTAATTAAGCACTTGAAAGGAATCGGTGGCACAGGGGCGATTGGGTTTGGCGCAAACCGCGTGGAATCGATTGCTGATGCCGTGGCGAAGGCGTTGGAGCAGCATATAGCGGCAGCTGACTTGCAGCAGCCAGTTGTGGAAGAGCGGGAGGAAAGCGGAGAAGCATCTGAAGCAAGTGTGGACTTGAAGATAGGCTCATCCGTAACAGCTGCATCAATAGCGGCAACTAACATCATTCCAGACTCAGCAAAAAGCCGCAGCAGCGCAAGCTCGCTCGACCTTTGTCCTTCTTGTGGTTCAGCGTCGTTGATTAATATAGAAGGCTGCAAGCAGTGCAGCAATTGCGGGTACAGCCGATGTAATTAACGATTCCTTATAGGGAAAGTCTTGAAGCAATTGCCCCCGCCTCATTGAGAGGTGGGGGCAATTAATTCTGTAGATCCTCCTAACGAACGAACAACTTAGTTTAATATATACGCATCCAAAAAAACACTAACACCGCGTTCAACAAACATTCTGATTTGAGCATCGGATGGATCTTCAATAATACCGAATAGACATTTTTCCACTAGCTCTGATTCGATCAAGGCTATATAGTGTGATACAACCATTCCTATATCCCTCTTTTTTACCTTTTGAGCATCCATTTCTTTCTCAAAGTGCGAGGATAACATATCGAGAATTTTCCTCTGACCCTCCTCAAAGAATAAAATCCCAATGTCAGAGCGCGTGGACTCAGCAATTAGCATGCGGTTAATGGCAATCGTATCCGGACTACATCGTTGATGCAAATAATGTTCCCCGAAATTCTGTAGCACAGTCTTAAGATCATCATTTTCTGTCAATATGGATTTTATTGTGATTAATTCGGGTTGAACAGACTGTTTGACCATTTCTACAAATACTTCTTGTTTTGATGAAAAGTAGTTATATAAAGTTGCTTTGGAACCGCCTACACGTGCAGCGATTTCGGACATGGATACGTCATATGAAGCACTTTCCTTTAGCAATTGTAAGGCTACATCGATTATTGCTTTCCTCTTGCTTTCACTTTTGGTTCTCAAAAAAACCGCTCCCTGTACAATCTGCAAATTTCTAAATTCATTATAAAATTTGAAACCATTATCGTCAAATAAGAAAGTGCTAGCTCGCAAGCAGAAAGAGAATATTGACGGTTAGTAATTCCTTCATTATAATTAAACTGTACTGTACAGTTTAATTATTGGAGGTTAGATTATGAGGGATACTAAATCAATGTGGATTGAAAACAGATTGGAACAGAAAGATCTTATGCCTAAGTTAGTTAAACAAGAATTTGAAAAGGAAATTAGGCAAGACATTTTGGACTTTTTAAAAGTACAAGAGGTTGCTAATCTAGCGACAGCAACTCCGACAAATTGGCCACTTATTCATGCTATGCATTTTGCCACAGTTGCAGATAAAGAAAACAGACCGGTCTTCTACCTATTTTCTGTTCCAGGCACCAGAAAGTTGCATAATATCACTGTAAATCCACAGGTTGGATTGTCGGTATATAATTTACTGGGATATGAAAATAAAAAGCAGGCAAAGGCATTTCAATTTATAGGAATCGCCGAAATTATCAATGACGAAGAGGAATTTAAAAAAGCACTGGCAGCTCAAAGAAGTAAGCTGGGGTATGAATTTACTGAATATTTACCTCTTGAAAAACAACCTTGCATACGAGTAGATGTTCTATACGGCACGTGGATGGATCAATCGAGGAAGCACCCATTTGTATCATTAGACTATCTGCGGCAGGTATAGCATCTTACGTCTGTGATAAAGATGGGGGGATTTATATATGAAGAAACTACATGCGTTTGCTAGCATTATATCTTTTCTATGTATCGCCAGTTTTTTTAGTTCTACTATTATAGTTGATTTGTTCTGTAGTCATGAAACGATCGCTAAATTAAAAAGTTTGATTGTTCTACCAGGATTGCTCGTTTTGATTCCGGCCATGGCAATAACTGGGGCAACGGGCTTCAAAATATCTAAAGGAAGGAAAGGAATGATTATTGAAAAGAAAAAGAAAAGAATGCCTTATATTGCCTTGATCGGTATATTAATTATGATACCGTCCGCAATATTACTTAATATGTGGGCATCAACAGGTCAATTTGGTACAAAATTTTTGTTGGTTCAGCTGATTGAACTCATAGGCGGTGGTGTCAACCTATTCCTAATGAGTATAAACATGAAGGATGGATTTGTACTTACCGGAAAATTAAAACTCAAAAGATAATTTTGCCAAATTTGTCGAGGGACGAGAACATAGTACCATACAAATCCGCTAAAATTGCTACTTATAAAGGAACCAAGTCCTTATTCCAACAAAAGTTAATCAAGATAAATAGAACGAACGAACGAATCCCCTCAAGCTCTTTCAAGGAGTTTGAGGGGATTCGTTTGCTACGTCCGTTTCTTTTCATATGGATAAAACTTATACCAATATGGACAAATAATAGTATTATTAAATTTTGTTGCTAGATAGGACACTGAATCGTCCATATTTCCCTAACTGTGTGGAATACTCACAAACTCCAGAATTCATTATGATGGAATTAGTAAAGCGCTTTCTTTTTTGTATGCAGAAGAAGGACATCCTTTTTGCAGCTTATGAGGAGGTTTTTATGAAATGACTGTTCGAGCCTATCATGTTCGGCGTTTTCCTAGCGGTATGCCTTATTCAAGTGTTATGGTGCGATCAAAATAAGACTAAGCATTCGATCTCTACTTATGGAACGAGGCGATTGAGCGTAATTACGATAACTACCATTTGTTGAGAAGCCAAAGAGCAGGTAAGGATATGGAAGAGATAGCGCAGCCGATTATCCGGAATTTGGAATGCAAGCTCCGAAGCCTGGCAGCGCCGACAGAGCATTTGCAGCAGCCGGAGGAAATCGCAACTGAGTAACCAATAAAACAACATTATATGAGAGAGGTAACAAATGGTAGACAGCGGGTAGCGTATTTGCGATAGGCGAATATAACGTCAATTTGATTGTGGAAAGGATTGTTGGATTTGAAAAGTGGAAATGTGGAGAGCGTCCTTAAAGCGCCTAGGCCTAAAAGGTCAAAATGGACCCATACCTGGAGAGAATACAAAAAAAATAAATATATGTTTTTTATGCTTTTCCCCATATTGGTGTGGTACGGGATTTTTCATTACGGACCGTTATACGGTGTCCAGTTGGCGTTTAAAGATTTTAGTCCGATACGCGGAATTTGGGGAAGCGAATGGGTCGGATTTGAATATTTCAAATTTTTGTTTTTCCAATCGCCAGACTTTCTAAGAATTCTGAAAAACACGGTCATCATTAGCTGTTATAATATTATTTTTGGATTTCCGGCGCCGATTATTCTGGCGTTATTGCTGAACGAGATACGGTTTGGCTTATTCAAGAGAGTAGCCCAGTCGATCTCGTATATCCCGCATTTCTTTTCCTGGGTCGTCCTGTCCGGCATCATCATGATGATGCTTTCGCCAACCCATGGACCGATTAACTATTTATTGTCGCTCGTGAACATCGAACCGATCTACTTTTTAGCCGATTCCAACTACTTCCGATCAACGCTGGTTGTAACGAATATATGGAAAGAAATAGGCTGGGGCACGATCATTTATTTGGCTGCATTAACGGGGGTCGATCCAACCTTGTTCGAAGCGGCCAAGATCGACGGAGCCAATCGGTTCAAGCAAATAAGGCATATTTCGATCCCATCTATTTTGCCAGTGGTTACCATCATGTTTATCTTATCGCTGGGAGGCATTCTCAATGCAGGCTTCGATCAAATATTTAATTTGTATTCCCCTACTGTATACAACGTTTCCGACATCATCGACACCTACGTATATCGAGCCGGTATCGTTAACGGTCAATTCGGATTAACGACAGCGGTCGGCTTGTTCAAGAACATTATTGGCATCACGTTGGTGCTCGGCACGAATTATGTTGTGAAAAAAATGGGACAAGAAGGGGTTCTGTAAAGAGCCGTCAGGAGGAGAGCGAACATCATGAAATCGTCAGTTGGAGAAAATATTTTCCAGTTTATACTTATTGCATTTATATGTGGCTTGTGCACTGCTATGATCTATCCGTTTATTCATATTGCGTCCGTATCGTTAAGTGGGCCGGCGGAATCGACGCGTATGGGATTTCACTTATATCCGAAAGACATCGACTTGTTCAGTTGGAAGCAGGTTGTGAGCCAGCAAAAAATATGGTGGGGCTTCGGCAATTCGGCTTTTCGGACCGTGGTCGGCACCTTGTTGACGCTCGTCGCGATGTCCATGGTCGCGTATCCGTTATCGCGCAAAACGTTGCCTCATCGCTCCTTCTACACGATGATCATTTTATTTACGATGTTTTTTAGCGGGGGCCTCATTCCAAGCTATTTGCTTATCAAAGAGCTGCACTTGATGGATAGCAGATGGGTGTACATCATTCCGGGATTGGTGCCGACTTTCTCCATGCTCGTATTGCGCAACTTTTTCATGTCTATTCCGCAGGAAGTCGAGGAATCGGCAAGAATTGACGGAGCGAACGATATTCGCGTTCTGGTAACGATCGTATTGCCGTTGTCGAAGCCCGTATTGGCAACGCTGGCGTTATGGACTGCCGTCGGGCATTGGAACGCTTGGTTCGACGCGGTCTTGTACATTTCCGATCAATCCAAGCAAGTGCTCCAATTTTTTTTAAGAGAAATCGTTATTCTTAATGCGGACAAAGAGACATTCGGCAGCACGGTTGTCGGGAACTACAAGTATGAAACTTCGATCAAAGCGGCTACCGTGATGTTCGCCGTACTGCCGATTCTAATCGTGTATCCGTTCCTGCAAAAATATTTCGTTAAAGGGACGATGATCGGCTCACTTAAAGGTTAGCGCGATTTATCCAGGGAATGACAAATACAATCATTCCTTGTTTTAATAAATTTTATTGGCACATAAAAGGGAGGAAAAGAAATGAAAAACAAAAAACGATTGATTTTTGCGGCTATGTTGTCTATGACATTGGTTGCAACGGCTTGTTCGAACGGGACGGGCAGCGAAACGAACGCGCCTTCGCAGAGCAATACGCCGGACAAAGAAGAAACGATTGTACTTACAATCAACCCAAGCACATGGAGCATTCCGACAAATGATGACAACGAAATTCAGAAGTATGTCGAGGAAAAGTATAACGTCAAAATCGTGAATATGAGAGCGACCGACGAGAACTTCAAGGTCAAAGTGTCGGCGGGCGAAATTCCCGACATTTTTCCTCACAATATTAGCGAAGGAGATATGGTGAATTACGCAAGGCAAGGCGTAATCGCCAGCATTTCGGTAGACGAAATCAAGCAATATATGCCGATATACACGGCGGACGTGGAAGCTGTCGATCCGAATGCGTGGGATATCGGATTTTATGACGGGAAGAACTGGGGCGTTCCGCGCGTATGGCTGAACGGCTCCTACGGATTCATTCCGACTTACAACGGCGCATGGTTGAAAGCAATCGGCTATAACGAAGCCCCGAAGACGCTTGAAGAATACGAGGATGTCGTGTACAAGTTCCGGAACAACGATCCGGACCGCAACGGTCAAAAGGATACGTACGCTTTTACAACCCGCGGGACAGGCAATCAGCAATTCAACGAGATCTATGCGGCTTACGGCGTAAATCCTTATCAATTCATGTTAGCCGATGACGGGACCGTAACGTGGGGAGGTCTCTCCGAACAGGCCAAAGAAGCGTTGAAGCTTCTGCAGAAGTGGTATAAAGACGGCGTTCTTGATCCGGAGTTCTTAACGGACAATAACGATACCATTACGCAAAAGTGGAACAACAAAAAAATCGGCATACTCGACCACAACATGTACCATCATCTGTTCAACCAAATCGAGACGAATAAGGCAAACGGCATAGAGCCCGTTTATGGCAAAGGTTTGATTGGACCTGCCGGCAAGTCGCTAGCTATGTCCAACGGCGCATTGCAAGTGCCGCTTCTGTTCGGCGCGCAAGTTGAGAAAGATGAGAAGAAAAGAATTAAAATTTTGCAAATTCTTGAAGACTTGGTGAGTAGCGATGATGCTTATCTAAAGACGGCGTTTGGTCTCGAAGGCGTTTCCTATGAACTTAAGGACGGTGCGGCGGAGGCGTTGGAGCCTTATAAGAGCAATAACGACAAGGTGCTCGAATTGGGCTACGGCGGCTACTACAATCCGCTTGTTGAGCGTAGTCTGTCAATGTGGAAATACCATTTCTCCCCTGCAAAGCTGGAATTCAGAGAAACATTAAATGAAGGCATTGAAACGATTTCGGATCTGCTAGGACCGACGCCATTGGAAGCAAAGTCCAAATATTCCGCAACGCTCAATCCGCTTCAAGACGAATATTATGTAAAAGCGATTATCGGAACTGATCATATTGATAAAACATTTGAAGAGTTCAAACAAAATTGGTTGAAATCCGGCGGAAAAGAGCTGCTGGAAGAAGCGACTAAAGTGTATCAAGAACGTCTAACTGCGAAATAAGGATTGGTAACATTGTGATGTAACAGTAATAGGATCGGACTGCCGAGATGGTTGTTAGCCTTCGGGATGACAATTGGTCAGAGCAGTCCCTTGGTCTTGGCACGAAACGTTTATACTTCGAGATAAAAAGAAAGGATCTTTCTCATGCCCCCATCCAATACTGGGTTTCCCATTGTAATTCTTCCTGGCGATTATCCCGATCCGTCCATTGTACGTGTAGGGGACGACTATTACATGACCCACTCTTCATTCGATTATATGCCGGGACTGCTCGTATGGCATTCCCGCAATTTAACGGTATGGGAGCCTATCGGACACGCCGTTCATCAGCATGTGGGTTGTATTATGGCACCGGAAATCATCTGGCATGACGGCCAGTTCTATATATATTTTCCGGCAGCGCGTACGAATTGGGTCGTAACCGCGGAATCTCCCTCAGGCCCATGGAGCGAACCGATTAATTTGCACGTCGGTCTGATTGATCCCGGGCATGCCGTGGACTCGAAAGGAAGCCGTTATCTCTTTCTGTCTGACGGATACAGAATCCGGTTGGCGGCCGATGGGCTCTCGACGATCGGCGAGCTCGAGAAGGTATATGAAGGCTGGCGCTATCCTAATGAATGGCGGACCGAAGGCTTTTATCTGGAGTCGCCCAAGATTACGTATCAGAATGGATATTACTACATGACGTGCGCGCAAGGAGGAACGGCTGGTCCGGCAACCAGCCATATGATTATATCGGCCAGATCGGAATCGATTGATGGGCCTTGGGAGAACTCGCCCTATAATCCAATCGTACGAACCGAGAACCGCATGGAGCGCTGGTGGTCGAAAGGTCACGGAACCCTTGTGGATACGCCCGAGGGAGAATGGCACGTCATATATCATGCTTATGAAAATAACTATGCGACGCTTGGAAGACAGACGCTTATGGAGCCTGTGCAATGGGAAGATGATGGCTGGTTCCGAACGTCGGAGCAACTTGGCGTAAGCGATTTGCCATCGACCGGAGAAATCGCTTTATCCGACCGGTTCGAGTCAGACCGCTTGAAGCCGCATTGGCATTTCTATGGTCGTTCAACCGTGACCGGCTACAATGTCGGAAAAGGGAAACTAGAGTTGCAAGGTCTTTCCGCTGAAATCGTCGAGCCTTTGTTATGTATTCCATACCATCACGCCTATGAAGCTATCGTTTCCCTTCAATTGGACGCAAATACGGAAGGGCGCTTAAGCCTGTTCTACAAGCCTGGCTTCCAATGCGGTGTCGGCTTTAACGGCACGCATGTATTTTCATTCCGCGATCAATATCGGTCGGAGAATACGGAAGTTTTCGAAAATGTCATCATGCTACGTATTGTAAACGATTCCCATGACGTCGATTTATATTACGGTTCAGACGGGTCTAATTGGAAGAAGCTGGACCATGGCTTTGAAATGTCTGGGTTTCATAATAATGTGTTAGGGAAGTTTTTAAGTTTAAGAATCGCTTTGGATGCCGTTGGAAGCGGTAGGGCTTCATTTAGTCATTTCATTTACAACGGTCTTGATGGGAACGTACGGCAAGAGGAGGGCAACTAAACATGGACAACGTGACGAAGGCTCCCTTGTACAGGGATCCCTTTTATGACGGTGCGGCAGATCCTGTCGTTATCTGGAATAGAGAGGCCAAGGAATGGTGGATGTTATATACGAATCGCAGGGCGACGGCGGAGGATCGTAATGTTGCCTGGGTGTATGGAACGGATATAGGAGTAGCTTCATCCGTCGACGGCAAAGAGTGGGTATACAGAGGCACGATAGAAGGGTTAGACATTGAATGGGGAAGAAATACGTTTTGGGCTCCGGAAATCTATTGGCACGAGGGTACTTACCATATGTATGTTTCTTATATAAGAGGCGTGCCCGATCGTTGGGGGCATCAAGCAGATATGCTTCATTATACAAGCTCGAATCTTATGAAGTGGACATTTCAATCCAAATTGAAGATTAGCGACACCAATATCATAGACGCTTGCATTTATCAAATGCCGGACGGCATGTTCAGAATGTGGTTTAAGGAAAGCAATCACACATATGCCGCCGAAAGCAGCGATTTGTACGAATGGAGACGGATTGGACCGGTTATCGAGGGACGTTGGCATGAAGGGCCTAACGTATTCCGATTCGAAGGGTTTTATTGGATGATCGTGGACGAGTGGAGAGGACAGGGCGTATACCGCTCCGATGATTTGCTTCATTGGGAACGCAACGGGCTTATTCTCGATCAACCGGGTTCCCGGGAGGATGACGGCACGAACGGCCTTCATGCGGATGTTGTCGTTCAAGGTGAGCGTGCGTACATCTTTTATTTCACGCATCCCGAGAGAACGAAAGGTAACGAAGAGTCAACCTACGGAACAAGGCGATCATCGATACAAGCAGCCGAGCTAGAAGTCGTGGATGGCGTCCTCATTTGCAATCGAGATAAACCGTTCGATCTGAAGCTATTACCAGAATAATAGGAGGGTTTAATGAATATGCAGGCTTATTTATTTGTGCATTTTAAAGAAAAGAGAACGCCGGATGGTGAGCAGGTTTACTTCGGTGTCAGCACGGATGGCTTTAACTGGGAGAAAGTGAATGATGGAAATCCAGTGTTGTGGAGTTATTACGGCGACAAAGGCGTCAGAGATTTTACAATAACGAGAACAAAGGAAGGCAAGTTTGTTATTCTGGCCACAGATCTAAGTTTGTCATACGGTATGCTGAATCAATATAACCATTCATGGGGCGAAGCCGCCCGTAACGGGAGCAAATGTCTGTCACTTTGGGAGTCGGAAGACTTGATTCATTGGTCGGAGCAGAGGATGATCAAGCTCGGAGATGAAGATTTCGGCTGTTTATGGGCACCTGACATTATATATGACAACAAACAAGATGACTACGTTATTCATTGGTCATCGGCTCATGCTCGCAACAATTATGGATTCAAGGGAATTTTCTATTCCCGTACCAAAGATTTCAAAAATTTTACCAAAGCTCAATTGTTGTATCAAAAAGAAGACAGCGGCGTCATCGACTCCGCAATGTACGAGGAAGACGGAAGCTATTATATGTTCTTAAAGAGCGAACAAAACCCCGGCAAAAATATTCTAATGAAGTCGGAGGATATAACCGGTCCATTCAAGAGGGTGGATACGTTTGATAAAAGTATGGAAGATGTAGAGGCTGGATTATATGAAGCGCCAACGGCGGTAAAATTGGAAGATGGAAAATGGTGCTTGTTCCTGGATTTCTACGGTTGTTCGGCAGAGGAACAAGGCTATGTGCCGTTTATTGCAAACCGTTTGGCAAGCGGGAAGTTCGTAAGATCGGACAAATCCTTTACATTCCCATATGGCTTCAAGCACGGTACAATTCTGACCATTACGATGGAGGAATACGAAATATTAAAATCTTACCAAAAGATTCCTTCGGAATACTAGCCATACATGAGTAACCGAGCAGGGATGAACAGCGATGCTGCCTATTCCTGTTTTTGTCGGTTATTCTCAGAGCAGCACGAAGCTTTTTCCTTTACAATTGGCGCTTCATCATGCAATCATAAATAGATACTACTTCCAAGTACAGGATAGGCTAAATTGACAAGAGGTTGTGTTGAGATGTTCAGTTTAAAGTTCGCGAGGAGCAGGAAGGCTTTGAAGAGCTTGCCGATTGGGATTCAGCTTTCCGTTCTTGTAGCCATTATATTCGTCATTGTCTTGGTCATTGTATATACCAATTATTTGAAAGCAGCTCAAGTTGTGGAGAAGAAAAACAGCGAATATCATATGGAGATGATTGCTCAAATTAATCAGACCATCGCTTCCAACACCGATGCAATTAAACGAATCCTACTAAGCATCGCTTACAATCCAAAAATTGTGCAACCATATTTGAACGAGAAGGATCCTGTCAAAAAATATACCCAGTATACGCAATTAATGAGCTATATGGCAGACATGAGGAACATGAAGGACGGAATACTGGATATTGCCTTGATCGGCGGCGACGGAACAACGTTTATTTTAAATGGAGATGTCAATATTCTGACTCCGTTTATAGATGAAATACCTAAAAATCAATTTTTTAATTTTACAGGTGTGCAAAAGCTGCAAATTCATAACATCAACCGGGATGTTTTAATAGTAGGCAGTCCCATTAATCCAACGATAGATTTCGATGATAACAAGAGATACGGCGTTATATTGATCGTGCTAGATGCCAAGACTATATTAGGGTCGCCGCCTAGTATGGTTAATATGGGAGGGAGCAAGCTTTATGCATTGGACCGCAACGGGAATGTGTTCTATACCAATGATAAAGACGTAAAGACAGGCACGCCTTATTCACAGATCAGTTCTGCCGATTCGGACTCCAGCTTTTTTATTCAGAGGGGGGAAATTCCCGATATTGAGGGAGAGCTTGTGTTCAAGCTACCGAAAAGCGAATTGCTGCGCGGGCTGGAAGATATCCGCAAGCAATCGTTGTTGATCCTGCTTGCTTCCTTGCTGGTGCTGTCTATTCCGTTTTTACTTGTCATCAACAATATTTTGCGTCCACTAAAAAAGTTGATGCGATTCATGAACGATTTTAAGCTGGGGCATCTTCGTAATCTAAATAACCGGATCAGCCTTCATGGATATGCCGAGATCACCAGCATGGCAAGCGATTTCAATCGCATGCTGGACGAGATTGATACGTTAACCAAGCAACTGCTCGATAGCAATACGAAGCTTTATCGCGCTGAGCTTGTAAAGAAGCAGTCTGAATTGGCGTTCCTGCAAAGCCAGATCAATCCGCATTTTTTATATAATACATTTGAGTCAATCAAAGGATTAGCCGTAGAAGAAGGTTCGGATAAAATTTTCCATATGGTGAAAGCGCTTGCTTTTGTTTTTCGATACAGCATCAAAGGCACGGATTTCGTAACGCTGCAGGAAGAATTGACGTTGGTCAAAAGCCATGTACACATCCAGCAAATCCGGTTCGGCAACCGGTTTCGCGTCACCTATTGTATTCCCGATGACTTGTTGTCCCACAAAGTTCCGAAGATGATTCTTCAGCCGCTGGTTGAGAACGCCATATTTCACGGTATCGAGCAACGGACTGGGAACGGGCTTCTCGAGATTACTGTCAAACAACTTGAGGAAAACCTTGTTCTGTCCATTTCAGACAATGGGATAGGCATGGACGAGGAGCAGCTTCGAGCGCTGAAGTCCAAATTGTCGGTTATACAGGATATGACGGACGATCAGAGGACGAATATCGGTCTCGTTAACGTCAATAACCGGATCAAACTGAACTATGGCGAAGCATTTGGTATTACCATTACAAGCAAATATGACACTGGAACGATGGCGGTCATTAATCTGCCGCTTCGGAGGGATAACGATGTATAAAGTGTTTCTTGTTGATGATGAGGAGCTGGTCATTAAAAGCTTGATCGCAAGCGTCGAATGGGGGGCGTACGGATTCGAAATAACCGGTTACGCATTAAGCGGGTCGGAGGCATTCGATGCGATTCAGGCAATCGAACCGCACCTTGTTTTTACTGATATTCGTATGCCCGGGATTAGTGGATTGGAGCTTATCAAGCAGTTAAAGGATACATCTTCTAGGGCGCTGGTCATCGTGCTCAGTGGATATGCCGAATTTGCGCTTGCCCAAAAAGCGATCAATTACGGAGCTTTCGGCTATTGCTTAAAGCCGTTTGACGAAATCGAAATTTCAGGTTTTCTCAAGAATGCCGCAAAACTCATAAAAGATAAAGAAATGACCAAAGACGTAAATATCTTTGAAAACTTGGAAACGGGATCTCCGGAATATGCGGAGCAGCTAAAGAAAATGCTGCTTGCCGCGGGAATCATTCAGAAGAGTGAAGAGGTGGATCGGAACTTTACGGCTGGATTGGGCTCCTCCGTCCTCGTTTGCGATGGTACGATGTCAAGCAAATCGCGGCCGGGAGCTCAGCAAGTAAGGAACAGGTCATTCAAAGGCATATTGCAATATGTTGACGAGCATTATCGCGAAGACCTTACGATTTCATTTTTATCGGAGCATTTTAATGTCAACGCCAATTATATTAGTCAATTGTTTAGGAAAGAAATGGGTATGACCTTTACGCAATATATAACCGCGCTGCGAATGGATTATGCTTGCCGCCTTTTGTCGGAAACGGATTTGCCAATCAATGAGGTTGCGGAGCAGTCGGGATACAGCGACTATTTTTATTTTACCCGAATCTTTAAGCGTGCGAAGGGTACGACCCCAAGCAGCTATCGGGCATCAACTCTATACTGACTTTCAAATCCCGTCATCGACGGGATTTTTTCTTTACTATTGATAAAGATTAGAAGAACATGGACGATTATTAGCACCGTTAGACAAGCAACGCAATTAAACAATAAATTGTCCATATTTCCCTAATTGAGCTAAATACTCATGCGGAAAGATTTTATATATGATAACTTGTAAAGCGCTTTCAATAAATGGGATTAGCGAGGTGTATGGCGAGTGAGCAGCGTAGTGACCTATGCTGCCCCGATGGGGGCGGTTTTGCTAGATGAATTTAAAGTAAAGGTACGGGTTCCCGGCGAGGCTTGGCAGCATATGCCTGTCTATAAGGTCAAGGTAGATATGCACGATGTGCGGGAAGCATCCATGTCTAGTTTCGATATGGAGGGAACTATCGAAGCGGAGATTACGTACCGTCGAGGTGAACTGAAAGATGTTGCTATTCGACCTTTGTCGCATTCTATTCATTACGCAGTCGAAGAGGACACCATTCGATTGACGCTTAATCAACCAAGAAAGCTAGTTATCGAATGCAATGGCGAACGATTCGGCAATTTGCATCTATTTGCGAACCCTATGGAGACGGATGCCCCGAATCCCGACGATTCGCATGTGCTCGCGATTCAGCCGGGAATTCATCGCTTACCGGATATTTTACAACAGTTCAATAATAGTAAGAACGAACATCAAGCTCCTGATATTTTGTATTTTGAACCGGGCATGCACTATATCGAAGAGACGGTGCTCCCCGTTTCATCGGGCAAGACGGTCTATATCGCAGGCGGCGCTATTCTCGTCGGCTCGATCGTATGCGATCATGTGAGGGACGTTGTCATTCGGGGGCGCGGGTTTATCTACCTAGCCGATTTCCCTCGTTTTTCGGCATTTCGGGGTGTTCGGGTCATCTTCTCCGAGAACATTGCGATAGAAGGGATTACGGTCATCGACCCGCCGCATTACAGCGTTTTTATTGGCAAATCGCAAGGAATCTCGATCTGGAATTTCAAGTCGTTTAGTACGAGAGGCTGGTCGGATGGCATCGATATCATGTCAAGTGAGCGGATTCACATTGACGATATTTTTATGCGGAATTCAGACGATTGCATAGCCGTCTACGGTTCGCGCTGGGATTTCTACGGGGACACCAGAGGGGTAACGGTGCGGAATTCCATTCTTTGGGCCGATGTTGCTCATCCCATCATGATTGGCACACATGGAGATCATCATCGCAATGGCGATGTTATCGAAGAGCTTCGATTCGAAAATATTGACATTCTTGAACACCATGAGCCTCAACCCAACTATTGGGGAGCCATGGCTATTAACGCGGGGGACCGGAATACAGTTCGGAATGTTGTATTCGAGAACATTCGCGTGGAAGCGATCGAGCAGGGGCAATTGCTCGATATCCGCGTCGTTCATAACGAGGATTATAATCCCGTGCCTGGCAATCGAATCGAAAATGTTGTATTTCGAGACATTTATTACGCTGGTAAAACGCCGCATCCGTCCCGAATACATGGGTTCGATAATGAACGCATTGTAGATGGCGTCCTGTTCCATAACTTACGGTTCGGAGATGAACGCGTGGAAGGAAACGGCCACCGAGCTCTTGATATAAACGGTTATGTCCGCAATATCGTATTCGTCAAGGAATAAACAGACAATGTAAATGAGGGGAAGAAGGACAATGGGCAATACGGGAAAAATTTCGATTTATACAAAAGACCAGGGGGCTGCTTTGGGCGATCTATTCGGCATTTTTTTCGAGGATATCAATCATGCCGCGGATGGTGGTCTATACGCCGAGATGGTTCGAAACCGTTCTTTCGAATTCGATCCGATTGACCGGCAAGATTATAATGGCTTAACAGCGTGGGAGAAGGTAGAGCTTGGAGAAGGGAAAAGCAGCATACAAGTGGAGCAGGAGCACCCCATCCATCCACGCAACCCTCATTACGTTGCGGTTGAGATCATAGAGGCTGGAGAAGGCGTAGGCATTAAAAATCTGGGCTTCAATTCAGGATTGCCATATCGCCAAGGTGAAACATATACGTTCTCCATGTACGCCAGTCGGAGCGCAAGCTTCGATGAGCCTGTAGCCGTAAGGCTGGAAGGGATTGACGGTACGGTATACGGCGAAGCGAAGGTAATGGTTACATCGGAGTGGACGAAATACGAGGTTGTCGTTGCATCATCGGCTACCGACTTCAGCGGCAGGCTGGCAGTTGTGACTAAGGGAAACGGCACCCTATATTTGGACATGATCTCGCTCTTCCCGACCAAGACGTTTCGGAACAGACCGGGGGGACTGCGAGAGGACATCGCGACAATGTTGGCCGATCTGAAGCCGAAATTTATGCGTTTCCCTGGCGGTTGCCTTATTCATGACGGCTCTTTAAACGCCGAGGACCGTGACTCCATGTACAGATGGAAAAACACGATCGGGCCTGTCGAACAAAGACCGCCGCGCAAGAACAACTGGCGATATCATCAGACGCTGGGGCTCGGTTATTTCGAGTATTTTCAATTTTGCGAAGATATTGGAGCAAAGCCCATTCCAATTTTGCCTGCGGGCTCTGATCCGCATAGCCAACGCTTTGTTCCGATTGATGAGCTGGGACCATGGATTGACGATGCACTCGATCTGATCGAATTCGCGAACGGCGACGCTTCGACCGAGTGGGGCAGCTTGCGCGCGCTGCTCGGGCATCCAGAGCCTTTCAACCTGGAGTATATCGGTATTGGCAATGAAGAGATCGGGGAGCAGTTCTTCGAACGGTATACTTATTTCCATCAGGCGATTAAAACGAAATATCCCGACATTCAGATTATCAATTCAAGTGGGCCGTTCGCTGCCGGGGGCGAATATGAACGCGGATGGCGTTCCGCGCGGGACAACGGCTCGGATTTTGTGGACGAACATTATTATCAATCTCCGGACTGGTTGCTGGCTCATTATCACCGATATGATTCATTCAGCACCGACGATCCTAAGGTGTTCCTCGGGGAATACGCTTCATGGGGCAATACATACTACAACGCGCTTGCGGAAGCCGCGTTTATGACCGGACTCGAGAAGAATGCTCATGCCGTCGGATTGGCGTGTTATGCGCCGCTTCTTTGCAACATCGATTATGTGAACTGGAAACCGGATTTGATTTGGTTCAATAATCATCAAGTTTTCGGTACAGCCAACTATTATGTTCAGCAAATGTTCATGCACCATCAAGGAGACCATTTGCTGCGCATGGTTACCGACGGGTTCGCTGTTCCAGCCCAGCCTGCCGGCAATAAAGAACGAATTGAAGGTAAGCTGCTCGTGGGGGCGAATCTCAATGAAGTTGTTTACCGCGATATTCGCTTGATTAACCACGAGACTGGTGAAGTGAAGACGCTGACGGGCAAGGTCGAAATAGGCGAGACGGAAGAAGATCGACGCCACCGTTCTGAATTTGGCCGCAATGCGGTAGTCGGCGAAACTGGCTTGAAGAGCTATTCGCTGAGCATGAAGGCGATAAGGAAAAATGGCTCGAGAGGGTTTATCATATTTTTCGGGTTTCAGGATGAAGCCAATTATGTAGTGTGGGAAGCGGGCAGCCACTCCAATCAGGAATCGATGGTTCATGCCGGCTCGAAAGGGTACAGAGGTTGTCTGACGCAAAGCCTGTTCTCGCCGGAGACTGGCGTGGAATATCACCTGGAAGTGCGAGTAGATGGACGGAGGATACGCACCTATGTCGACGGCGCTTTGATCAATGATACGGAACACATTGCACCAGTCATTGAACCCCTATACTGTTCTGCTAGTATTGAAGAGTCAACCGGAGATGTTATTGTCAAAGCCGTGAACGTACAGGATGTCGACGTTCAAGCGCAGCTCCAATTTGCCGACTTGCATTCGGACAGCCTTTTGATGGATGTATATGATATGTCTGGTTACGGACTGGATGAGATGAACAGCTTGGAGGCGCCGGCTAAAATTGTACCCAAGTATAAGAGGATGCAAACGCCAGGCAATCAAGTAAGCTACGATTTCCCTAAGCATTCAGTTACTGTGTTCCGCGTTAGGAAAGGATGATCGCTCTTTATTTTTCGAAAGAATCCACTTAGGATTTCGATTGAATAACAATTCAGAGAATGATGCTGTTCAATACGGCATCATTCTCGTGATGTGAGACTACAACCCGGGTAATGGACAAATGGTGAAAGATATGAAAACAACTGTCATGATGGTTAGTCAAGTGATTCGAAGTATTATTATTTTGTAGAAGAAGCCAACATATAAACATTTCGATAAATTGTCTCTACATTTTTGGTTATAAGAACCATTGATAGGGGGTGATTTTTATGATTGGGATTGTAAGCGTTTTCTTAATTGTAATGGTTTAGGGGAAGAGAGTAAATTAAAAGAATTTTAAAATTGGAGGAACGAAATGAAAATCGTAAATGTTATTATGCAATCGCGCAGGCTGATAGCCCTGATTCTATCCCTGATCATGCTGTTCTCTCTTGCATTGCCTGTGCAAGGCGAAGAATCCGCAGGTTCAGGCGTGACGGTTACGGAAGCAACTTACGGGCAGACTGTCACGGAGTCAACTTACGAAAGTACCCCGAAGCCGATCGTTTACGAGTTTGAAGGGAATGCCAATAGCTCTGTCGGATCGGCTAATGGTACGGTCACAGGCACTCCCGCATACGTGGACGGGGTAGTCGGGCAAGCCATCCAGCTGAATGGAACATCCTCTTACGTGACGCTGCCGGCTGAGCATCCGATGTCTGACTATGAAGCCATTACCATATCTACATGGGTGAAATGGAATGGAGGAAGCAACTGGCAGAGGATTTTCGACTTCGGCAAAGGCACAAGCAATTATATGTTCCTGACACCGAAAAGAGGGACACTTATGCGGTTCGCCATTATAAACGGTGGCTCCGAGCAAGTTTTGGATACGCCGCAGCTCCCAGTAGGACAGTGGACTCATGTGGCCCTGACTCTGGGCGGTGGAGGAGCTACACTTTATGTAAACGGGGAAGCAAAAGCAACGAATAGCAATGTTGCGATTAAGCCAAGTGATTTTGCGCCGAATTTGAACTATATCGGGAAAAGCCAGTTCGCTAGTGATCCGTTGTTTAACGGCTTGATTGATGAATTCAGTATCTACGACTATGCCCTAAGCGCGGCCGAGATTGAAAGGGTATACAAGGGGACTCAGTTCTATTCCGTGCTTCATAAAGCCGCCAATATGATTGCGGCCGGACAGCAATACTACTCGGACGAAACCTGGGCTATACTGCTGGAAGCAAACAGTCGCGCACTGGCGTTGAAAGCAGATCGTGAAGCCAGTCAAGATCAGATAGACGCCATGGCGGCAGAATTGCTTGCTGCGATTCAGGGTCTCGCCGACCCTTTGCCGACCTTCGTCAACAACACGGGTACAGAGCTTGTTCATCCTGCCGTCAGTGTGGCGCCAGCGGATCTGTTTCGCATACGGGAGCATATCCGCAACAAAGAACAGCCGTGGTACGGTTATTTTGAAAATTTTGCGGCCAGTTCGTTCGCGTCCAAATCGTACGGAATCAGAATCGATAAAAATCCATCCGCCGGTTTTGACGCGCTTGAGGCGAACTACACCTACGACAGCTATAGCACCAGCCTCTTTAATGGGGCAATGACGCAGGATGCCCTTGCAGCGTACTATCAGGCGATCATGTATTTCATGACAGGAGATCCCGACTATCGGGAAAAAGCGATGCGGATCGTCCTGCTGTGGGGCAGCCTAGATCCGTCTAAAGCGAAGTATGTGACGGATGCGCATATTCATCAGGGACGACCCTTGTACTATATGAATGCTGCTGCGGAATTGCTGCGTTATACGAGTACTGGTCACGAAGAGCTGAAATGGAAGGATGAGTATTCACAAAAATATAGCGATAACTTTCAGAAACCGGCGCTCAGTCTCTGGATGGAGCGAAATACCAACTGGATGAATCAACACCAAACTTCTGTCATGGCAACATTATCCTCCTATATTTTCATGGATAGCAAGGTGGATTACGAGCGTGTGTTAGAGTGGGCGACAATAAACGCCAGCACTCCATCTGGGCACGCATACCATAACGGTGCGATAGCCAACGCCATGTTTGAATACTCCACGGACAGCAAAGGGAATGTGCTGGACGAGCCTGTCGTGGCGATCAAGGAAATGGTAAGGGATCAACCGCATTCGTTCGATAACGTGATGAACTTGTCCATTCTGGCTCAAATCATTTCGGCACAAGGCACTTCACTCGACCCAGTCAACGGGACAGCTACTGTGGCCAGTGATGGAGTGGACGTCTATTCCTTCTTGAACGACCGGCTTATCAAAGGCATCAATACCTATTATAAATACAATCTGGGATACGCTATTCCATTCAATGACGGCTTGAATAATTCAGTTAGCGCAGACAGACGGGGACGCCTTGGCGCCAGCGAGGACTACTACTACATCTATAAGTATGGCAAGGGCTATACGGATAACAATCCCGACTTTAAGTATGTAGCCGAAGCGATGAATAAGTATTGGGAAATTTATGGTTTGAGAACCAGCGATTTGTGGCTCTATATTCCTGATGGCGCTTTAGGCACACCCGTACCTGCAGTTATTGCCCATGAGAATGGGAGCACGATTCCGTACCAGTTTGAAACACATTTTACCGCATTAGACAGCGGCATTACGAGGACAAACGATTCAATTCGTATCGAGGCCGAAGAATCCGGCTCCCTATTCGCTGTCCCTAGTGTGGGCATCTGGCGTAATGGTGACTTGGCGTTCCGAATCAAGAGCAGTGCGATTACGACGCTGAAGTTCCATGGCGACATTGACAAAGAGCCGTTCGCCACGGTTAACCTGCCCGATACCGGAGGGGAATGGAAGTATGTGATCGTCAACTTGGCAACTGTGCCTAGCACCGCTTTCCAAGCAGACTCCATGATCTATTTCAATGTATCCGGCAAGACGGGGGAATATGTCGAGTTTGATCATCTATTGCTCAACAGCACAACGGTGAAAGCCCCTCTCTTCAAGGGAGCCGTAAACGAGCTGCATCTGGACTCTTATACGTCGGCGCGGCTGCAATATGATTTGTCCAATTCCGCAAGCAATGCAGGTCAAACCATAACTTATAGCATACTTGAAGATAGCGCCGGATTTGTTAGCCATGCAAATATGACCGTAGATAGCAACGGCGTACTGTCGGGGAACATTCCGGCATCCATGCCAATGGGTGATTATTCATTCTATGTGTCGGCATCTAATGACACAGCCATGAATATTTTGGCGGTCACCGTCTCGGTCACAGGCAGCTATAGCGAAGCGATTGAAAATGTAATCCAAGCCTATGATCCTGCTCAATCGTATGAAACAGCTAGCTATACCGTATTCCGGACGAAGTATGAAGCTGCGCTGACTCTTGTCGAATCCGGCGACGCGGCTGCCATGAATCAGGCATTGCTTGATTTGAAGGTGGCTGTTAGCGGGTTGCGCCTGTTAAATCCGTTGATAGCGGATGGAGCCCTTGATTTAACGGGAATCGCAGTCGGGGCGCCGGACAGCCCCAATGTCAATCCGGCATTTTTAGTAGACTATGATGGCTCAGGTATTCCTATCAGATGGATAGTTGACGAGAAGCAGTTTACATTGGATTTCGGTGAGGATTTTAAGGTAAAGCCCAGCAAGCTCCTGATGTTGCCCGACTTTGGCTTCCCGGCACGGTCAGAGGGAGCAATCATTCTGGCATCCAATGACTATACGAACTGGATGCGAATATCCGACGATATATCGGAATATACCACAGATTGGTTCACTTATACGGTAAAAGACGAGTACAAAAATACCGGATTCCGTTATTTTAGAATGAAGGATCTTACCGCCGGCGTATTAAACAAGGATGATTATACGGAGGACCAGCCGTTCTATATCTCTGATCTCCATATTTTTGGCGAACGCTTTGAAACGGGCAATGTGTTGAAAGATATAAGCTTGAAACTGGAAGCCGTTTCGCCTGTCCAGGATACGCTCGATATTCCGCCTAGTGCCGTCATAGGCGATAAGGTGATTCTCACATTCAAAGCAGATGAACTGATCGGTAATGTTCGGGCCACCATTCAGGGTGAGACGGTTGGCGTGACAAATAACGGGGATGGTTTCTATACCGCTGAGTATGTTGTTCATGCCGGATCAAAGTCAGGCTATGCTGAGCTTTCTATTGATTATACCTTTGCAGACGGTACACCGGCCTATACCGTATACAGCTACCCGGAGAAATACATTACGAATGTGAATAACACACAAGTGTCCCAGAAAGTGTTGATTTCCAATACTTCCAATGAGATTAATGTGAGAGATGAAGCACAATTAAGCGGTTCAAGCAATACGTTGGACGCGACTGAAGCTACTTACTTGTTCGATGGCAAAATATCAACCTTCGCCGACGTAAGATATAATGGTAACGCTTACGGTTACTACGACATTGATTTCGGCGCGAGCAACAATAACAAGCTGATGCAGCTTGACCGAATCGAAATTTTGAACCGTAGCGGCTTTCCTGGCAGGGCAGCAGCTGTGAATGTAAGTGCTTCTGATGATGGAGTAAACTGGCGAACAATTTCCGAAACATCCAAAGGCTATAGCTATGATATCTGGCAGCCGATTAAAGCGAAGGATCAATTTAAGGATTACGCCTTCCGATATTTTCGTATTTATGGAGGAGCCTGGTATGGGAATATATCGGAACTGCGTATGTTTGGGAAAGTCGGCGAGGATCTGAAGCGCTACGATCCTACGTATACGATCACGACATCGTCGAGTGATCCGGCGGCAGGAACGACCTTGGTTTATGTCAATTCGAACGGCCTTCCGCCTGCTCCAGCACCGACAGGGAATGAGGGAACCTCGCTGACGGTGCATGGCGATCAAACGTCCGTTACCGTGGTGGCGAAGCCGGCTGAAGGCTATGAATTCGTCAAATGGGTGGAGCCGACGATCACCTATGGGATGACGGCAGATTATTTATGGTCGGAATACCCCGTGTTCAACCTGACAACCTATTCAGGCGGTTATTTGGGCGGCGGAAAAACGTACAATGTAGTCAGAGACTGGCATTTGAAGGCGGTATTCAGAAATATATCAGCTCCTGCTGATGCAACTTTCGTTGCAGACGTTACGGACCCGACCAACGGCGACGTCACCTTAACGATCAGCTATCCGGATGACACTGCGGTGAAGGAATACAAAGTAGGCGACAGTGGCGAATGGATCGCGTACAGTGGTCCGGTGGTTATGTCCGAAAACGTTACGGTGTTTGCACGGGGAACGGATGCTGTGGGCAATGTTTCGAATGTCAGCAGCTATGCGGTCGGCAATATCGACAAGATCTCTCCAACGGCAACCGTGGCTTACAATGGACCGTCCACGATAGATCATACTGTGATAGCAACGATTACGCCAAGCGAGTCGGTATCCATTACAAACAATGGCAGTTCAGAAAACTATACGTTCATTAGGAATGGCAGCTTCACATTCGAGTTTGTTGATGCCGCCGGAAACCAAGGTTCGGTTGCCGCGACAGTAAACAATATCCCAGCAAAGAGCACAGGTGTACCAGGCAAACCAGTTCTGTCTGACGACAATGGGTATGATACAGGTCAGCAGGACGGCAATTACAATATTATCATGAATATGTGGTACGGAAATAATGGCAGGATCTACAAGCTTTACGAGAATGACGTATTAATCGATACCGAAATTTTAAAGGATGATTCCCCGAGCGCTCAGAAAGCGATAACTTCCATTGCAAATAAGCTGAATGGGACCTATGCATATCGCGTGGAGCTGACCAATGCGTATGGGACAACAACAAGCAGTACGCACACGGTAAACGTAACGCATGCGGCGCCGGCCAAACCGGTATTATCTGTAAAGAACTGGGACGGCGACGGGGATTTCAATGTCAGCATGAATATGTGGTGGGGCACCAATGCTACAACGTACAATTTGTTCGAAAATGGCGTTCTCATCCATACGCAAGAGTTGACGAGCAATACACCTTCTGCCCAATCGGCAGTAACCGCTATTACGGATCGGACGATTGGCATATATGAATATCGCGCAGAACTCATCAACTATGCTGGTGCAATCTCCAGCGATACGATGACTGTTACTGTGACCAAGTAAGGTGTCGGTCCGGTCATTCAGGCAACAATGGTCAATTAGGATATCGTTCATAATCGTACTAGTTTCGGGAGGAAGGCCTTAATGCCTTCCTCCTTTTATAAACCGTGGGCGGAATTGCTATATTTTCATGGAAAGAGAATAAAAGGAGGGTAATAAAATAATGAGTAGAAAGCGTTTTCGACAATTTGTTTCCTGCATTCTTTGCGCTATGTTGGTCGTTTCGGGCGTTATCTTCGTTGGCGGCCAGACAGCGAAAGCGGCTATTTCGCCGCTTATTACTTCTTACAAGCCTCAGGTCGTAAATGCCGATGTCAATGCTTCTTATATTGATTCTTCCGGGAACACGATATCGGCAATCATCCACCATCCGGGCATTGCAATGAGACAGACAGATTTGGACAATATGCGCGATCATGTAAGAGCGGGCGACGAGCCTTGGAACACGGCATTTAATACCTTTTCCAGCAAACCCCAATCCAGTGAAAATCCAAGAATTTATTATGAATCCGGGTATGATTTATTCGTCAATATTCCGGGGCCATGGGCCTTTACGGACGCAAACGGTGTATATCGGTCCAATCCCAGCGATTATGTAGGTACTCGGGCCAATACGGATTCCGAAACCGCTTTCATACAGGCGATTATGTGGTATGTTACCGGTAATGAAACGTATCGCTCGAATGCCATGACGATCATCAGAAATTACGCAGCAATACAGTCTGTTGTTAAACATACGAACTTCCGTTTTGCAACGTCGACTTATTTGCTTGCGGCAGCGGCAGAAATTTTGCGCTATTCCGATACGCCGACGCAGAGTCTGAAATGGTCGGATACCGATACTCAAAATTTCACAAATATGATGGAGCTTCTTAGAAACACTTATGATCAACCTGAGGATCCTAATCAAGCCCATAATTTCTTCATGAATCAGCATCAGTTTGCCATCATGGGGATGATTGCCCGAGCTATCTTTAACAATGACCTGCAGCTCTATGCGGAGGCCGTGGAAGCAACGACAGTTAACTCAGCAGGTAACCCGGGAGGTAGAAACGGTTCGATCAAGCATCAGATGCGGTGGATGACGGCAAATGAAATAACAGGAGAACCGTTGGCTCCATTGGATTACCACGTGCAGTTAATGGAAATGGGGCGCGATGCGGGACATACTTATGGCAATGTAGGTGGACTGTCTACATTGGTGAAAACCATCGATGCCCAAGGTACGAAAGTTGACCCGATGAATGGAACGATTTCTACTGCTTCGAATGCGGTCAATGTATTCAATTTCCTAGATGATCGGTTATTGGCAGGAGTGACATACACTCTGAAGTATCATCTTGGTCATGATGTTTTATGGACCCCTGCGTACTCGGACGGATACACAGCTGGAGCCGCATATTATGACAAAATCAACTCGGACGGCAGGGGCAGAATCGATCCTTACTTAAGTGTTTTATATAACTATTATAAATATATGGAACAAAGGGATATGACCCAAGAAAAATATAAATACCTGGCCTATGCCTATGAAACGGGAATGCCAGAAGTTGCTGCGAAGGATTATCCGCTTGCTACTTTGTTGTACACACCTGATGCAGCACAAACAGTGGGCCTGAGCAACCAGATCACTTTAGGCTCAATATCGGGCTTGACAGCAACGGCAGCAGGCCCGGCTACGATCAACTTAAGTTGGACGGCTGTACCGGGAGCACTGGGATATAACTTATATAGATCACTAACAGCAGAGGGAACTTATACAAAGATTAATAGTGCACCATTTACAGCAGCCTCTTATACCAATACCGGGTTAGAATCGAATATGATTTACTATTATCAGGTAAGCGTAGCTGGGGGATCGACGTCAGCTGTCGTATCCGCGGCAACGGGAGGAACCGGGGTTCCGGTTTTGGATGCAAGCAGTTATACCATTATGCGGAATGATACACATATGACGGTATTAACGGTCATGGATTCGGACAGGAGCGTTGAGGATCTTACAGCTCAAGCGAGTTATTCATCATCTAACCCGGCCGTGGCAACAGTGAATGCAGGAGGCGTAGTTACGGGTGTAAGTTTAGGTACAGCTACGATTACAGCTGCCTACAATGGACAGAGTTACAATGCCGCCGTAAAAGTAGTCATGGATACTAACTTAAATACCTGGTATAAATTTGACGAAACGAGCGGTACTACGGCCGTGGACTCGTCCGGCTACGGAAATAACGGCACGGTTATTGGCGGAAGCAATGCAACATGGACAGCAGGCAAATACGGTAATGCGATTAACTTTGGAGGAACGAATACGACAGCAGCTTATGTAGCATTGCCAAGCCATATTGTAGATCGTTTGAATAGTATGACATTTGCCGCCTGGGTGAAGTCCAGCAATACGGCCGATGCAACCAGCTTATTTACGGCCGGGCCGGCAGCTGCCGCGACGCCAACGAAATATATGATGATGCTGCTTAATGGAAGCAGATTTACGATTACTGCTAATGGTAATACGGCGGAACAGAA